>NC_003910.7:2686590-4029885 GCF_000012325.1 Colwellia psychrerythraea 34H
GGAGAACCAGTAATTTTAGATACCGAAAGTGATGCCGGTAAAGCTTATCAGGATGTTATAGAACGTCTATTAGGTGAAACAGTTGAATTTAGGTTTTTAGTTGCCGAGAAAAAAGGCATTTTCAGTCGTATGTTTGGAGGATAACATGGCACTTTTAGATTATTTTTTACGTAAAAAAGAAAAGCAGGTAACAACGGCGTCCAAAGCCAAAGAGCGCCTGCAAATCATTGTTGCGCATGAACGTAATAGTCGTAATAAACAGCCCGATTATTTACCACAGCTTACTGAAGATATTCTTAAGGTTCTCCGTAAATACATTAAAGTATCTGATGAAAGTTTTTCGATAAATCTTGATAAAAAAGATGGCGATTTAAACGTATTAGAACTGAATATAGAATTGCATGATGAGCAAACCGCTGACTAAGGTTTTCTCTTTAATTTGTTAGCAACCGGATTAATGAAATAGTCCGGTTGCTAACATTCGTGTTTCTATTTTTCTGCGCACAACAAGATCACTTACTTAATGAAAATGGTATTAAGTAAGTTCCCCACGTAGGCTTATATCCATTTGTTGGCACATTTCATCATAGCTTAAGTTTTTACTTAACAAATAATGTAACTTGGTTAATGTTGCCTCTAAGGTCATATCATG
This sequence comes from Colwellia psychrerythraea 34H, assembly GCF_000012325.1. Taxonomy (NCBI): domain Bacteria; kingdom Pseudomonadati; phylum Pseudomonadota; class Gammaproteobacteria; order Alteromonadales; family Colwelliaceae; genus Colwellia; species Colwellia psychrerythraea. Next base: position 2,687,243 of record NC_003910.7, read on the forward strand.
GCCACTGATAACTCCCGTCTCACTGAGCGCATTACCTGTCGCATAACCCGACATATTTACTGTACCTTTAATACATTGGCTACAATTGACCACAACAATACCTTGTTCTTTCGCTTTTCTTAAACAAGCAAGTAAGGCTTTATCTTGTGGTGCATTACCAACACCGTAGCTTCGAAGTATGAGGGCTTTAACCGGTTGTTTTATAACATTCTCGATAACTTCACTACTTATACCTGGGTATAGGTGAACAACACCAACTGGCTGTGGGGTCATGGTTGAAAGTTGTAAGGGTTCAACTTTGTCTACCGGATGTGCAAGCGTACCAGCAACCAACTGAATATTGATACCCGCTTCCAGTAATACCGGCATATTAGGTGAGTCAAACGCGTTGAAGCCATCAGCATAGGCCTTAATACAACGGTTACCGCGATACAGTTTGTTATTAAAAAACAAACTTACTTCACTGATGGGGTAGTTAGCGGCAATGTATAAAGCGTTTAGTACATTAACTTGCCCATCAGAGCGGAGTTGACTCAACGGAATTTGTGAGCCTGTTACAATGACAGGCTTACTTAAATTTTCGAACATGAATGATAAGGCTGAACTAGTATACGCCATGGTATCTGTGCCATGTAGAACAACAAATCCATCATAGTCATCATAATTGGCTTTAATATCATCAGCGATGCGCTGCCAATCACTGGGGGTCATGTTTGATGAATCAATTAAAGGCTGATATTCACTGATAGTAAATTCAGGCATTTCACTACGATGAAATTCAGGTAAGGCATTGATAGATTCAGTAAGGTGACCTTTTGCGGGAACAAAGCCTTGTGTGCTTTGCATCATGCCAATGGTACCGCCAGTGTATGCAACGTAAATTCTTTTTTTCATCATAACTTTGACTACTTATTTATTTCGATAATTTAATGTGATCAGTATTCATTAATATTGATATACATTAATGAGATCAGTCTTTATACCAATTAAATTTATTAATGGTTCAAATTTTAATGAGAATAAATTTTCAAGAACAAGACGCTTGATTGAGCAATAGCTAGCTATTGGGATTGAAAGCAACGATGTTATTGGATATTTAGACCATTTTAAAAGATCACTTAATTAGTTTAATTGGTATTAGTTTTATTCAAGGACGATATTATATCTTAGCAAGCGGGAAGGTTGCTATAGCAGTGACAGCAAACGGGTTAATTTACTGAGCAAGGAAAGATTGTTGCTCAAAAAAGTGAAAACAGTATTGAGCCATAGTACCAAAGAAGATGTGGCATAAAAAAAGAGGTAGTTAAATGCTTAACTACCTCTTTAATTTAACCATTACACACTGTAATGGTTAACTGGTTTTTTATGAATTATGACTGCTTTAGTTTGCACCACAAGCAACACATAACGTATAACGACCTTGGGGATCATTAAACTGATTCATCAGACCTAATTCGTTTTTCATCATAGTAATGAACTGTGATAATGGTTTGCTATTCACTGAATTAGTCGCTAAATCAATAGCGATTTTCTCTTCATTTGCTGAGAATAAGCTTACCAATGTTGATGATTGACCCAATAACTGTTGCATGATTTTGTTACGTGAAGATTGTTCTTTTTCAATTAACAAAGTGTCGTATTGTTCAAGTTTTGCTAGTGTTGCAGCAGCAACAACAGCATCAGTTAGATTACCAAGTTCATCAACTAAGCCAAGCTCTTTCGCTTTTTTACCAGACCAAACACGTCCTTGAGCAATCGCATCAACTTCTTCTAAAGTCATATCACGATTAGTGGCAACAAGTTGTATAAATTCTTGGTAACCTCGGTTAATGGATAATTGGAATAAATTAGCCATACCTGGAGTCAACGCTTGAGTCGGACTAAAACCAGCAATATCAGTGGTACCAACTCCATCAGTATAAATACCCATTTTGCTTAATGTATCTTCGAACGTCATCATCATGCCAAAAATACCAATTGAACCTGTGATAGTAGAAGGGGCTGCATATATTTTATCTGCTGGTGCTGAAATCCAGTAACCACCTGAAGCGGCATAAGTACCCATTGAAGCAACAACAGGTTTACCTGCTTTTTTCAATAACTCAACTTCTTGACGAATAATTTCTGAAGCGTAAGCACTGCCACCAGGGCTATCTACACGAAGTACTACCGCTTTAACATCATCATTATTTCTCGCTTTACGCAGTAACTTCGCTGTACTGTCACCGCCAATGGTGCCAGGCTTTTGTGTTCCATCTAAAATAGTGCCTTTAGCAACTATAATGGCAACTTTATCGTGACTCTTTTCGGCAAGCTCAGCGCTTTCTTCTATCGATGAACTCGTAGCAGCAATATAATTTTTGTAACCAATATGGTTGTAACTATCACCTTTTTTGTTTTCTCCGACTAACTCAATTAGCTCAGAGCGCATTTCCTGGCGAGACTTCAATTGGTCAACCCAGTTATTTTTAAGTGCATATTGAGCAAAGCTACTATCAGCCGCACTAAATTTAGCAACTAAGTTATCAATGTTCTCATCAAAATTGTCAACACCAAAACCACGTCGCGCAGCAACATCTTCTTTGTACTGCATCCACAAATCAGCTAACCAAAGTTTGTTAGCTTTTTTGGCAGCATCTGACATATCATCTCTAATAAAAGGTTCAACGGCTGACTTAAAAGTACCAACACGGAAAATGTGTTGGTTTATTGCTAATTTCTCTAATGCCGATTTAAAGTACATGTTATAACGGCCATAACCATCAAGTAACATAAAACCTTGTGGATTTAACCAAATGTCATTGGCGGTACTGGCAAGGTAATATTGGTCTTGGGAAAATTGGTCACCAAGGGCAATAATTTGTTTACCGCTACTTTTAAAGTCTTCTAGCGCTGCTGCGATGTCTTGCAACTTAGTTAAACCAGCACGATTTAAACCTTGTAGCTGTAAAACTAATATTTCTACCCGATCATCTTTTTTGGCTTTACTAATAACATCAATGATATCAGTAAGTAGAACTTCTGGTTTATCATCTTGTTGTTCCATGGCTTCACTTAAAAAAGCTTCCATAGGGTCAACTTCACGCTTTTGTTCTACCACATCACCAACAAGGTTCAGTACTAAGGCCGTTTTTTCTGGCACTGTTACTTGCTCTTCACCGCTTGATAGGATGACGCCAATGAATGAAAATAACAGTATAAAAAATACTAGGTTTAGCACAACAGAGCGAGTAAACGTTAATACTCGCCAAATTGAAGAAAAGATCCGTTTTATAATGCCTGGGTTATTATTCATATATATTTATCTTAAATTGATTAAATTAAAAACTCAGAGCTATACTACCTTAATGTTTACTAAAACTTAACAAATGACCTAAGGTAGATTGTAACTATTTATGGCAATTGCCTTTTTACAACTATTTATAAGACTTTCCGCATTTTTTTAAGATGTTTTGAAATACTTTACTGGTTTACACGTTCTTACTATTAATCGTATTATTTTATTAAAAGATAACAACTATGCAAAGATTACAACATTACTACCAGTGCTTTTTAGCGCAACTTAAAAACTTTGACGGTATTCCTGCTTTATTATTGAGGCTATACCTTGCTCCTGTGTTTATCATGGCAGGTTTTAGTAAAACTCAAATGCTTAATGAAGAGGTTACAGGCTTTAGTGCCATCATGGCAGACCCTAATATTATTGCTTGGTTTGGTAATAGCGATTGGGGTTTAGGTTTACCATTTCCGGCTTTACTGGCTAATTTAGTTATTCTGGTAGAGTTTTTTGGCGGTTGGTTCTTATTATTTGGTGCATTAACTCGCTTAATTAGCATTCCATTAATGTTTACCATGATAGTGGCCGCCACATCAGTACATGCAGATAACGGTTGGTTTGCCATTACGCCAACGAATAGTGATATTAGCCCAGCTAAAGTGGCCGTTTGGCTTGGTATTGATAGTGCACAAGCTAGTTTAGATAACAGCGAACAAACGGCTACCCGTCTTGAAAAAATGCGAGAGTTAATCGAAGAAAATGGCAATACAGATTGGCTTTATGAAAATGGTAATATTGTTGTACTAAATAACGGTATCGAATTTTCTACTACCTATTTCATTATGCTGTTGTCATTATTCTTTATTGGAGCAGGGCGCTATACCAGCGTTGATCATTTTGTTGCGAAGCGGTTTTTGATTGAAGAAAAGAGATTTAGTTAGCAAGATTAAGCTAATAAGTATAGATATAAAGCCGAACAACTCTAATAGTTGTTCGGCTTTTTTTATTATGCAATTCAGTTAACTACGAGCTCGTTTCTTTTTAAGGCGGGGAAGTAAATGCCCGAAGTGGTAAATACTTAATCCTAATAACACCATAAACGCACCTAATATCAACTTATCATTGATAACCTCACCATTTAATACTGCGCCTAAAGTCAAAGCAATCACTGGTGTAATTAAGGTAATCAAAGTTACGTTACTGGCTGATAACTTCTGCAACACAGTAAAGTAGGCATAAAAACCAATCAATGAACCAAAGACACCTAAATAGAGTGTTGCCCAAAGAGACTTTGCTTGCCAAGTTTCAATCGGTAGAGTGCCATCAAGTAATAACCAGCTCACTAAAAACAGTGGTGTTGCAACCGATAGCGCCCCGACCGTAGTTGCTAACGGATGAATAGCCAATGAAACACTTTTAACTAATACACCACTTAAACTGAAGAAAAATACCGCCATTAAAATAAAAATTATTCCGTAAATGCCATCATCCGCTAAGGTAAAGTTATCTGAGCAAACTACCGCTAAACCAATTAATGAAATAGCCATAGAGAATTTACGCATACCACTTATATTGGGTTCGGATAATATTTTCTTTGCTAATAAAGCTGAAATAACGGGTGATAAGCCAAAGACCAAAGAAATAATGCCAGACGATAAATAAGCGGCAGATAGATAAGAGCACAGCATGCCACCAAAAATACCTAACGCCGAAAAGCTGTATAACTTTACGGCCTGTTTGTGCCAAGGAATATGAATATTGCGTATTTTAATCACTAGTGCGCCTAATACTAAGGCAATCAGCATTCGAAGTAATACCGCTAAACTTGGATTAATTGATTCGCTACTCCACACTATACCTAATGGAGTGGTAGACCATATTAATAGTACCGCCAAATAGGCAATTGACACTGACATTTTTCTCTCCTTTTTTACGTTTAAAATTTATGTTGTTAACGTTAGCTTTTAAAGTAAATATCAGACGGACTATTTATTAATCCGTTTGATATAAAGCAGAAAGTTGCGGTTTTTTATGAGGAACAGTTGAGAAAACAAAAAAGCCGCAAGAGTTAATTTCTGCGGCTTTAAAAGTGAACTAATTAAATTTGATTAATTATGAATTTTCAATGCTTCGCAGAGGGGAGGCCAATTTGACTGACGATTAACTAACCACAGTCGATTGACCACAAACAGACAGTTAGTAGCTGCCGCTTTAAGGTTTCGAATATTTATCATGGCGAGTAAGGTGCTTTGCATTCTTTATGTAATCTTATTTTATCTTGAGTTGTAATTTACAGGTTAGTTACGATTTATAGTGGCGGTTGGGTAAATTTAAGTCAAGGATAAAAACCATTCAATGATAATTAATGTTAATTTTTTATTATAACAACGTGCACAAGCACAAACTTAACGATAAACTTCTACGATAACCACTTGTTAGAAGCATTTTATGAACGCTATTGAATTATTATTACAACGACAGTCAACACCTGTGTTAACAGAGCCTGCACCAACTGAAGCAGATCTAGCCACATTATTATCAGCCGGTATGCGAGTACCGGATCATGGCGGATTAAAACCTTGGCATTTCCATGTTATTACCGGACAAGGTTTACAACGATTAAGTGATATCTATGTAGAAGCAACGACAATCAACATGGCTAGCCAAACTGGACTTATTGAAGGGGCAAACATAGATGAACAAGCCTTAAATGAGAAAATGGCGAAAGTAGCAAAAAAGCCATTTAGAGCACCGATGATTATTGTTATATCAACACAATACGTTGAACATAATAAAGTACCACTGCAAGAGCAGTTAATTACCGCGGGTTGTTGTGCACATTCGATGCAAATGGCTGCATTCTCACTAGGTTATGGCGCTATGTGGCGTACTGGAGGATTTGCATACAATGAAACGGTTAAACAAGGTTTAGGGTTAGAGGCAGGTAATGATATTGCCGGATTTTTATATATCGGCACCCCAAGTAAAATATGTAATACGAAACCAGCGAAAAGTTATCAAGATAAAGTGACTTATTGGCAGTAGCTTTATATTAGTTTATAAAACCATTTGATTAGACAATAAAAAAGGCGACATAATGTCGCCTTTTTCGTATCTAACTCATTAGCTAATGCTAAAAAGCTTAACTATAGAAAGTTAGAACGCTGCGTTGTTAGGCGTTCTTGGGAATGGAATTACGTCACGTACGTTTTGCATGCCTGTTGCATAAGCTACTAAACGTTCAAAACCTAAACCAAAACCAGAATGAGGTACAGTGCCGTAACGACGTAAATCTCTATACCAACCGTAATCAGCAATATCTAAGCCCATTTCTTCTAAACGGCTATCTAATACGTCAAGACGTTCTTCTCGTTGGCTACCACCAATGATTTCGCCAATACCTGGTGCTAAAATATCCATAGCAGCAACCGTTTTACCGTCATCGTTCAAACGCATGTAGAATGACTTAATATCTTTCGGGTAGTTTTGTAAAACTACTGGACCGTTAAAGTGCTCTTCAGCTAAATAACGCTCATGCTCAGAGTTTAAATCTACGCCCCAAGATACTTGATTTTCAAATTTCTTACCGCAGTTTTCTAATATAGTGATAGCGTCAGTGTAATCAAGGCGAACAAAGTCGGTATTGATTACTGAATTCAAACGGTCAAGAACAGTCTTATCTACACGTTGTTGAAAGAACGCCATATCGTCAGGACGCTCTTCAAGTACCGCCTTAAATACATACTTTAGCATTTCTTCTGCTAAATCTGCCGCGTCTGATAAATCAGCAAAAGCAATTTCAGGTTCGACCATCCAAAATTCAGCTAAGTGACGGGTAGTGTTAGAGTTTTCGGCTCTAAAAGTAGGGCCAAAAGTATAAACTTTTGATAACGCGTTACAATATGTCTCTACGTTTAATTGGCCTGATACTGTTAAAAAGGTCTCTTTACCAAAGAAGTCTTTGTTGTAGTCAACTTTACCTTCATCGTTGCGAGGTAAGTTTTCCATATCTAATGTGCTTACACGGAACATCTCGCCAGCGCCTTCACAATCACTACCCGTGATAAGAGGAGTACTAATCCAGAAGTAACCTTTGCTATGTAAGAATCTATGAACAGCTTGCGCTAAACAATTACGTACACGAGTTACCGCGCCGCCAATATTAGTACGAGGACGCAAATGGGCTTGTTCTCGTAAAAATTCAATACTGTGACGCTTAGCAGCCATTGGGTAAGTATCTGGGTCTTCTACAAAACCTAAAACTTCGACTTCAGTTGCTTGAATTTCGAATGCTTGTCCTTTACCTGGAGATTCAACCAAAATACCAGTTACTTTTACTGAACAGCCAGTGGTTAGTTTAAGAACATCGCTTTCATAATTGTCTAATTCATTAGGCACAATGGCTTGAATAGCATCAAAACATGAACCGTCATGTAATGCTAAAAATGAAATACCAGCTTTCGAATCACGACGTGTTCTGATCCAACCGTGGATGGTAATGCTTTCATTAACAGGGAAGTTACCTGCTAATACATCAGTAATAGATATAACTGACATCTAATGACCTCTTATTCTTATGTAATTGATTGAAATTGCGTATACCATGTTAATTTCGTTATGTTCCATTCACGCTAAGTGAGGGATAAATCTTAACTAATTGGCATTATGCTGAAAATGGGGTGATATGTTACCGTGACAAGGCTTAATTGCAATGCTTAATTGCAATGAAAATAACAAATACCCATAGGAATAATTAATTATCCATTTGCTATAGTAGTATAAAGCGCATAAACGGATGAAAGCAGCTGCGATGAAACAAAACAGTGATGAATATACCAAACTAAAGCAAAAAATTGACAGGAGAACAGCAACCGACTTTTGGAGCTACGCCCAAATAACGTTAGTTATTCTCAGTTGGTTACTTTTTATTGTCGCACTGGTGATGTCTTATTATGCTGCGCCAGATAAAGATTATGGGGTGTTACGCTATTATGACATTGAAATCCGTCAATTTTGGTTAACGCCATTAACGGGTTATCTCTACATTTTGTTATGGCTGAGTGCTTTAGGCAGTTATTTAGCACTAATGACGGATAGATATCGTAGTCGCCGTCGCAGTGATGCGCCTCTTGGTAATTTGATATTCTTACTGGCTGTTAACCTGACTTGGTTAGTCTATATCTTAGTTAAGGTACAGTAATCCTGGTGTGAACAGAACCCTGCACACTTAACTAATTAATCACTTAAACAATCAACTAACATTTAAAGCATTCATCTTCATCTAGAACCGTTGCCATGGCATTAACCAACGTAATTAGTTGTTCTGTAGTGATGATTAATGGTGGGATGATATAGATCAGCTGACCAAAAGGTCTGATCCAAACACCTAATTCAACGAAACGTTTTTGTATCTGGGCTACATTGACATTTTGTTTGCACTCTATCGCGCCAATACTCCCTAAAACCCGCGTATCTTTTACTCTTGCATGTTTTTCTAACGGTTTAAGGTGGCTAACAAGCGTATTTTCAATCGCTTGTACTTGAGATTGCCAATCATTTTCTAACAGTAAATCAATGCTAGCATTCGCTACAGCACAGGCGAGGGCATTTCCCATAAACGTAGGTCCATGCATGAAACAACCTGCAGCACCTTCACTGATGGTTTGTGCAATGTGCGTGGTACACAAGGTTGCGGCAAGGGTAATATAACCACCTGTTAGGGTTTTACCTAAACACATGATATCTGGATTAATACCTGCCCATTCGCAGGCAAACAGTTTGCCGGTTCTTCCAAAGCCTGTTGCAATTTCATCGACTATAAGTAAAACATCATACTTATCACAGAGTAAGCGACAGGCTTTCAAATATTCAGGGTGATAAAAACGCATACCACCGGTACCTTGCACTATAGGCTCAATAATAAATGCGGCTATGTCATTATGATGCTCTGCAAATAATGCAGTTAGCTCAGTAACATCGTCACTTGACCATTGTTCACCAAATTTTATCGTAGGCGCCGGAGCAAAGAAGTGCTGCATTAATACTTGTTCAAATATTTGATGCATACCCGTTATAGGATCGCATACCGACATTGCGGCAAAGGTATCACCGTGATAGCCATTTTTAACGGTTAACAGCTTAGTTTTGGTTAACGTAATCTTCTTTTTTTCAGCGACTGCATGTTGATACTGAAGAGCCATTTTCATTGCAACTTCAACACTAACTGAACCAGAATCAGACAGAAAAACTTTATCTAAACCTTCAGGCGTTAAATTAATCAATTTTTCACATAAGGTAATAGCACTTTGATGCGTTAAACCACCGAACATAACATGCGACATTTTTGACGCCTGTTCCACAAGGGCTGCATTTAACTTAGGGTGATTATAGCCATGTAAAACAGACCACCACGATGACATACCATCAATGAGTCGCTCTCCGCTGGCTAAATTGATTGTTACACCTTCTGCGCTATCGACTAAATAGCTTGGTAGTGGCTCTGACATTGAAGTATAAGGGTGCCAAACGTTCTCTTTATCAAAACGAAGTAGTGAATTTTGTTCAGACGGGCTCATCATTGTATGTTTATTGTGCATTTGTTAACCAAAAGTATTGTTAGTCGTTGACATCACGAGTAGTCTGGCTAGACTACTCGTTAAGTTAATTAGATGCAATTGAGTTCTATGTCAGATTTATATATGTCAGAAGCCGTACTAACACCACCGTTATCAACACAAGCACAATCGTTGAATTCTATCCTTCGTCACAATTGGAATTTAAAAGAAGTAGAAGCATTATTTGCTATGCCTTTTAACGACCTCATGTTTAAAGCACAGACGATTCATAGAGAAAACTTTAACCCTAATGAAGTACAAGTCAGTACTTTATTATCGATTAAAACTGGTGCTTGCCCAGAAGATTGCAAATACTGTTCTCAAAGTGCACGTAATAAAACTGACCTAGAAAAAGAAAGTTTATTAGCCGTTGAAAAAGTATTAGAAGCAGCGCAAAGAGCCAAAGAAATGGGTTCAACCCGTTTTTGTATGGGTGCTGCTTGGCGCAACCCTAAAGAACGCGATATGCCTTATGTACTCGATATGGTTAAGAGTGTTAAAGCGCTTGGTATGGAAACATGCATGACGTTAGGTATGTTATCGGGCGATCAAGCTGATCAATTAAATGGCGCTGGTTTAGATTATTACAACCATAACCTTGATACTTCTCCTGAGCATTATAATCAAATAATCACTACCCGTACCTTTCAAGATAGACTTGATACTTTGAGTAATGTTCGCAGTGCCGGTATGAAAGTATGTAGTGGTGGTATTGTTGGTTTGGGTGAAAAAGCGGTTGATCGCTCATCTTTATTAATACAACTTGCAAATTTAAACCCACAACCTGAAAGTGTACCCATTAACATGTTGGTAAAAGTGGAAGGTACACCTTTAGCTGATATTGATGATTTAGAGAGTTTTGACTTTATCCGTTGTATTGCCGTGGCCCGCATCATGATGCCACATAGCCATGTGAGATTATCTGCAGGACGTACGGCGATGAATGAGCAGATGCAAGCGATGTGTTTCCTTGCCGGTGCTAACTCAATCTTTTATGGTTGTAAATTGCTTACTGCAGAAAACCCTGAAACGAATCAAGATATTGCTCTGTTTGAAAAACTAGGCATAAATACTGAAACAGTGGCTGGCGATACTGAGCGTTCAGATAATATTGTTAAAACAGCGATTGTTGATCAACAAAACAGTGACTTGTTTTACAACGCATCAGCATAAGTACTTTCTAAATAACCCCTATGGCGATGTCAGTGCAAATAATGCTCTTTTTATAAAGAAACTACCCTTAATAAAAAGAGCTAACGCTCATGAATTGCACAGTCATTCTGAAACTCGCAATTTCAGGTAACATAGGTATAATCGTTATCATTAAAAGTGATAACGATTAAACTCGCTATCCCCTTGTTAAGCTTATCCATTTAAGTAGAATTTCATTATGAATTTTGATTTTATTCAACATGATGTCATTGAGCAAAAAACTAAGTCTCGATATCGTCAATTGGTTTGTAATAGTACGACAAGTCAAAGCAATGAAATTATTATCAATGGAAAGTCATATCTGAACTTTTCGTCTAATGATTATTTAGGTTTAAATAATCATGCTGAAATAAACAAAGCGTTACGAGAAGGGGCGGACCGATTTGGCGTTTGTTCCAGTAGTTCAAGTTTAGTTACTGGCTATCACTATGCTCATCAAGCATTGGAAGCTGATATTTGTCAGTGGTTAAATAAACCTAAGTGCCTATTATTTTCTAGTGGTTTTGCCGCTAATTTAGCGCTATTCCAAGCGTTAGGTAAAAATGAAGAAAGCCATTTTTATTTAGATAAACTCAGTCATGCATCTATGATTGATGGTGCCTACCATAGTAAGGCAAAGGTAAAACGTTTCAATCATAATAATATTGAACATTTAACAACGTTATTAAGTAAAACCACCAAATATCAAAATAAACTAATTGCCTCTGAAGGAGTCTTTAGTATGGATGGTTGCCAAGCTAAAGTATTAGAGCTCGCACAAGTTGCCAAATCACAACAAGCCTGGCTTTATTTAGATGATGCACACAGTATTGGTGTAATCGGTAACGAAGGACAGGGCAGTAATTACTTTGCGGATATAGATATTACGATGGCGACCATGGGTAAAGCAATCGGTACCAGTGGCGCATTTTTAACCTGTAGCGACGATCTGCACGAGTATATGGTTAATTTCTCTCGTCACTACATTTACTCAACAGCCATATCACCTGCTATAGCTTGGGCCACTAAAAAAAGCATCGAGCTTATTCAAAAAGAGCAATGGCGCAGAGAAAAAATCAGTGAGTTGAGTGCATTATTTACTCAATTACTGGCCCCAGAAATTGAGTTAGTATCCACAGAATCTTCAATTCATGCCATAATCATTGGCGATGAGAAAAAAGCACTGACGTTAAGTGATAAGCTAAAAAAACAGGGCATTTGGTTAACTGCTATAAGGCCGCCAACGGTTGCAGTTAATAGCTCAAGGTTACGCGTTACCATATGTGCAAACCACAACATCAAAGATATCATGTATTTAGCAGAATGCATTAATAAGGCAATAGCTTAATGGTTCAAACAGAACATAAAAATACGAACAGAGTAAAGATTGGGAAAAGTTTCGGATCTGCCAGTAAATCTTATGATGTATCAGCAAGATTACAACGTTTTTCCGGTAAGCATCTAATGCCTTGGTTACCGAATCGTAACGACCTAACGGTTTTAGATTTAGGCTCAGGCACTGGTTTTTTCACCGACTTATTAGCGAGTACTTATAACCAAGTTATTGGTTTAGATATTTCAAATGAGATGCTGCACTTTGCCAAAGAACACCGTAATAAAAAAATATTATGGCTAGAAGCCGATGCCCATAAATTACCGCTGCAAGATAACAGCATAGATTTCATTTATTCCAATTTAGTCATTCAATGGTTTGATCCACTCGATGAAGCCATTACTGAAATGTTAAGAATATTAAAGCCTGGTGGATTGCTTATTTTCACCACTTTAGTAGACGGTACATTACACGAGCTGAAATCTTCTTGGAAACAAGTAGACGACGACCAACATGTTATCGATTTTAAAACGGTTACAGAGCTTAATACTTTATTCAATAATGAAAATGGTAAATTGGTCGAACAAAAGTGCCAAGATATCGTATTGGAATATCAAAACGTAATCCATTTAGCACGTGAGTTAAAAGGCTTAGGTGCTAATCATTTAGCGCAGAAACAAAACAGAGGTCTGTCTGGAAAAGATAAGTGGTTTAAAATGACAGAACACTATCAAGATTTTCTAGAGCCTAGTGGTATTTATCCAGCAACCTATCGTTTGTTTTCTGGTTTAGTGGTTAAATTAAATAACTAACTTAACTGAATTAGTTAAATCATTACATAACGGTAACTATCACCACGCCAGATACTAAGCCTTAGCCTTTGTAAAAAAGTTCTAAGGCTTTTTAATGTAATTCATTATTGTAGTATGCGGAACAATCAATTTAATAAAATCGACTGATAAACTCATTTAAGAAACTTTACTTAAGAAATAAATATGAAACAATTTTTTGTTACCGCAACAGATACCGATGCAGGTAAAACATTTGTCAGCTGCGCTTTAATTCATGCGTTTACCCACCACAACAAATCTTCTACAAATGAGTTGATGAAAGTTGCGGCGTTTAAACCCATTTCTGCAGGTTGTGAATTAGTCGGTGGGCAGTTGATAAATGAAGATGCAAAATTACTCAGTGAGTTTGCTAACAGTGGTCAAAGTATTGCCCATATTAATCCAATTGCTTTTGAACAACCCATCGCACCACATATTGCCGCAAAAAAAGAAAATAAACAGATTACGATTGCAGATATAAATCATCATTACCAACAAGTTAAATCACTTAACGCTGATGTTACGTTAGTGGAAGGTGCTGGTGGATGGCGCTTACCTCTTGGTGAAATGACAGTTTTATCGAATGATAATGCTGAGAAAAGTAGTGATAACAATAAACCGAGTTACCAATTTCTCTCAGACTTTGTCAAAGAGACTAATCTAGAGGTTATTCTAATTGTTAATATGAAGCTGGGTTGTTTAAATCATGCATTATTAACCTATGAAACTATTAAAGCGGACGGCTTAAATTGCGTTGCCTGGATTGCGAACTGTGCCACTAGTGATCCGATGAACAACTTATCAGAAAATATTACCGAGTTAGAAAAAATTCTACCAATACCTAAGATGGCACAGTTCGACTTTATTGCTGATGTGAATGAAGAGGGTAAAGACGTTTCTTACTTTGAAAAAATTAGTCATGCGGCTAACCAAATTAATTTGTCTGTGCTGGTTTAGTAATTTTTTGTATTGCTATTCTCAAGTTGATTTAACTAAACTTAAATCAACTTATCAAAAATATAATCCTACTTGGTTTACATCAACTCGCCGCGGCCTAGTAATAATTTAAATTTAGGTAAGCGAAACCAATTTAAAAAATTAAATTTCTTTGTCTGACAACTTAAAAAACTTTAGAACTGCAAATTAATTTCTAATGTTAGAAAATAATTTGCCAACTAAGATTAACTTCAAAATCAATTCTAACAACTAACCGACACTATTTTTCTAATTCAGTAAAACAAGCACTGGCAATAAATCCAGATCGCGTTTTGTAATCTGAAGATTTACTTACCTTGTCATCTATTTGAGCAATGAGTAACTCCGGTAGAGTTACGTTTATTTTATGGCTCTTTCCAAGATAGGGGGTTATATCAATACTTACTATTGCCCAAAAAGCTTGTGAAAATGTATGCGGATTTTCCAGTATATAATTTTGTCTATGGCTTTCTAATCCCTTTGCATTAGGCACTTTTTCACCGTATTCGGCCAATATAGCAAGGTGAGATTTAATCGCTTTTGTAATTTCTTCCATGCCTAAATCAATAGTTTTTTCTGTAATTGCACACCCAGGAAGATCGGGTACTGATATCTGATATTCTGATTTTTTGTCATCGTATATAAACACAATTGCATACTTCATTTTAACTCCTAACACGTCTAAAACGGCCCATAAATTATCATAACTCTAATGACTCTATATGGCAACTTTATGGCAACCCTGACAACCCCAGAAAACCTCTTTTGAAAAACTCTGGTAACTCTATGCGTATAAGAAAAGAAACTCCGGTAACTCTTAAATCTTTGTGTAGGTGACTGTTTACTATTTCTATAGGTTCTTATTTATATAATAAGCGTTTTGTAAATAAATCTAATAAGGTTTTTAGCCATGAAATTATTTTGAATAAATATATTTGATAATGACTAATTCATTAAGAGTGCTCAGAGTTATTTATTTAGTGTGGATCATGCAGAATTTGATCTCTATAATGAAATGAATGAGAGATTAATTTGTCAAAAAACGACCTAACATGAACCGGTAAAAACTGGCTCTCCCTAGGCTTAGATAAAAGCTAGGAAGCGAATTAGGTAATTGCTTTATTGATTGAGCGAGGAATAATATGAAAGAACTTTTAAAGGGTAATCCTGAATTATTGATTACTGTAGTTGGCATTGGTGGCTGCGGCTGCAACACAGTAAATATGCTTCATGAAAATAATCTATCAAGCCAAGTTAACCTCGTTGCTGTTAATACTGATCTTGCTGCATTAAATAGCATTAACGTTGAAAACAAAATTCTAATAGGCGAGAACTTAACTAATGGTTACGGCGCAGGCTCAGATCCTAGTATTGGTTATCAAGCAGCCCAAGAGAGTGAAGGGATGCTTCGTAGTGCGATAATGGATAGCGACATTGTTATTATTACTGCAGGTTTTGGTGGTGGCACTGGCACTGGGGCAAGTCCTTTAGTGGCCAAAATAGCACGCGAGCTAAATATTAGCTGCTTAGCTATTGTGACTTTACCCTTTGAATCAGAAGGGCAAATTCGAATGGATTATGCCCTACAAGGTATTGGTGACATAAAAGAGCCTATACATGCGTATATTACGCTTTCAAACGATCTGTTACTTGCAGGATTAGGTGAAACCGTTGGCTTATTTTCTGCCTTTAACCAAAGTAATGAAGTGCTTAAAAACCTTTTAATTGCCTTAGTGCAAATGCTGAATGAAACTGGCTATGTCAATGTCGACAAAAATGATTTTTCAACCATTTTGTCTTTTGAAGGGGAATCTATTCTAGGAGTTGGTAAAGCTAATTCAGAAGAAGAGGCATTCGACGCACTTGATCAGGCACTTAATAATCCACTGGTTTCTATTGCAAACATTGATACAGCGAAAGGTATTATTTTTCAATTGTTTTGTAAATCAGAACCTAAATTATCAACCTACAATGGTTTAATTGATCACATCAGAACAAGGGTAACAAATCGATCTGTTTTGATTGTACCAGGTGTAACTCTTGACCCAAATTTGACTTCGGAAATTGAAATATTAATTATAGGGTCGGGCATAAGTTCCAGTAAACCTGAGCCTATCAAAGACACTATTATTATTGACAAAGAGACTTGTGAATTAGTACAAAATTTCGAGTCAACTGAACCCGAATATATCGATGATGAACTCAGTTTCATCAATCAAGGTGAATCAATGACCGATATTCCGGCCATAACGCGCAAATTAATGGCAATCAATCGCGATTAATAAAACACTTCTTTACACGATAATGATTCTTATTTACAGTTATTGTTCAATAGTTGTTATAGGAAGGGCCGAATAAGAAATTATCGGCTGCAATGAATGAAAGATAAAAAGCTACTCAACCCAGAGTGTTTAATCGATCTAATCGAAAATAGACGCTTTGGTGTTGAATACCAGCCAATAGTTAGTTGCAAAAGCCAAGAGATTTTTGCCTATGAGTCTTTGGCTAGATTCTATTCTGCTAATAATACGCTTATTAGACCAGACCTTGTTTATGAGTCACTCCATACAAGCCCACTGAGTTTGTTCCAGGTTGAATATCAACAGAAAAAGTTACAATTATCTCATGCTGTTGATGACCATGATATTTTTGTTAATTTAGATCAAGACTCTTATTTCTCAAGCGGTGTCATTGGTCAAAGCAACCCTTTTCTAAAATTATTTAAAGCGTTTAAAAAGTCTAATGTCGTCGTTGAGTTAATTGAGAACTCAGAAATTAATGACGCCATTATGAGCTTGGCCATGATTGATAACTTAGCGAAAAGCAATATCCACACCGCTATAGATGATGTGTGTAATCCTCAATCTATGATTTCTACTTCAGTAATTCAATTGGTTAACTATATAAAGCTAGATAAATTTGTTGTGCAAAACCAAAAAAATCATAACTTCATGTTGCTAGTTAAATCAATTATTGATTACGCACATAGTGCGAACAAAAAAGTGATCTTAGAAGGGGTAGAAACGTATGAAGACTTGCAACTAGCTCAACAGCTTAAGTGTGATTTTGTACAAGGTTTTTACTACCGTGACCATTTTAAGAATGTCACTTAATAACTTTTAATCAACGAAATAACACCATACACTATAGCTAATTCTTATATCTTCCTTTTTAAATAAAGAGTATCAACATGAAAGTTAACATCAATTTTACGAAAATAAACAGTATGAAAAAATCTATCCTAGTCATTTGTAGCTTAGTAAGTCTCGTTGGATTTTCCGCGTTAGCAACCGATTTAAAAGTGGGCGACATTGCACCAAATTTTAAACTACAAGCAACGACTGGTGATTATTACCAATTAAGTGATTACAAAGGCAAACAAGCAGTGGTTTTAGCTTGGTATCCAATGGCAAATACCCGTGGTTGTACTATTGAATGTAAATCGCTGACAGAACAAGGACACCTAATTCGAGAGTTTGATGTTAGTTACGTTATGGCTAGTGTCGACCCTATTGATGATAACAGAGACTTTGCTGAGAAAACGGGTGCTGACTTCCCCATGCTAAGTGATCCTACTAAAACAGCGGCGAAAGCGTATCAAGTGCTTAATATGTTCAAAGTTGCCAGTCGCGTCACTTTCTATATCTCTAAAGAAGGTAAAATAGTCAAAATTGATGATAATATTTCACCAAAATCTGCTGCTCAAGATATGGCTTATAATTTGGCCGCTTTAGGTATTGCTAAGCAATAACTAAATAATGTCAAAACCCAACAAAAAAGGCCCGAGCAAGACAGTTGATATATATTGTAAGGGCTGTAATTTCCTGCTGTTTAAATACCGTAAAGGCGGAAAGGGCGCCTTACTTAAATGTTTTAAAGAACGCATTAGTCAAAACTTTACCGAAACGCCTTGTACATGCCCAAAATGTAAGAAGGTATTTGCCCGAGATTGCTTAATTAGAGGTACACCTGCCTTTAAAATGATCGGCGGTAAAGTGTGGTGTAAATAGCTTGTTATTTCGATGTTATCATTGTGATTAATTCTGTAAGCAAAAACAAAAAGACACATTTCCAGAACAACTTAAAGCAGTTATAAGTTATGCGATAGTTATCATACGCATAAATAACTCCTATTAGGATTGGATCATTGGATATCGAACAAGCAAGAATAAAAGCAATATGTCATCACATGACCACTATCAGCATTGATAACAAACCTTTTGTGCCATTAGTAAAAGTTAAACGAAGTGAAGCTTTACTTGCCGGGCAAATTAGAGTGATGTTATCGAAAAGGCGCTCTAATCGTATTCATTATTTTTTGCAGACATATTCGAATAAAATCACCTTACTTAATGATGATTAGTGCTATATAACTTTTCAATTAAATCGGCAAATAAACTAACAAATAAACTAACAAATAAAGCCTACTATTTTTATTAATAGGTGAGCTTAATTCACTTGGTTATATTAATGAATATTTAAAATGCACAAAATAGTAATATTCTGCAATGGAATCTACCGACTAGGTATTAAATTATTATTAATATAAATAACAATTACATAGTATATTACGCGTTACTTTTAACTGTGTGTTATTTACCGTGATTTATATTGTAATAGCAAAAAATCATCATCAATACGGAAGTTACTTTGAGCAACCAATGACACTCAACTCAAAGTATTAAGCTGTTAATTTTCTTTGGAAGAATAATAACTAATATTGTGGTGGATGCTAATTCACTGACACTTGATTGAGCTTTTTAATCAGGTATATAAACAGAGTGAACAAGACATTTATCAATGACTATTTCGATAGCTACTTATTTATGAAACAACTAGACCTTAATTCTCTTTCAGTATTTATTACACTGTATCATGCAGGCTCAACTCAAAAAGCTGCTTTAAAACTGAACCGCTCACAATCTTATGTTTCTAAAGTGCTATCAAAGTTACGAGAAGATATTGGCGACCCATTATTTGTCCGAACGGCAACCGGATTAGAGCCGACAAGCTATGCAAATATTATTGCGCCTAAGGTTAAGGAAGCATTAGCGCAGATGCACAGTGCCCTTGAGCCCGAGTCTTTTAATCCTTTAGCACTTGATAAAGTTACTATTCATTTGGCAGCACCTTTTATTATCCCAATAGGTAAAATATTGATTAATAAGATAAGGCAGAAAACCCCTGCAGTTATTGAGCTCAGAGAGTGGAACTTACACAGTGAAGTTTTACTTTTAGAAGAGCAGGTTGATATAGCGTTTCATGCCCTTAAAGACAGGCCTCAGAGCCTATACCAAAGGAAAATCATGTCAGTAAGTGGCCAGTTTATTGGCAATAGGCAAGGGGAGTTTATCAAAACTATTTTCGATAATTACAACGAATATAGTGGAATGTACAAATTATTGGATGCCGACATTAAGCCGGGTATTATCATAGATAGTCAATATCTGTCAGGCCAGTTAATGGATGAACACTACACCTATGGCCTTGCTAATGATAAGGAGAAGAAAAATACTCCAACAGATGTAGCTATGATCTGCAAAGCTGCCAGTAGATGCTCCCCAAAAGTACAGTGGCTTATGGATCTGTGTGCGCCTATCGTAAAACAGTCACGCTGGTAATCGCCATTGTTAGTCCTATATGATTTTGAACTTAAACATTAACCAGAATCATCAATCACAGAGCTTTTCAGTTAATTGTTCAAGTTTTTCATCATTCTCACTATTGATGTAAATATCCAGTGCGCCTCCCAAAAACACCACAAAACTAAAGAAAGCTATTCCTGGCGTTGAATTAACTGCCGCGTAAATAAGTCCACCAGAGCCGACAGTTGCTCTGGTGTATGCCAAAAAGTAACTTGTTTTCTCTCCTCCGTAATACAGACTTTTTTCTTGCATTGCTATTATTTTAATCTCTTCATCACCACATTCTTCGTTTGCTAACACATTGAAAGAAAGGACTGTTGTTAGTAATACTGTTGTTATTAATTTTTTCATTGTTTAGATTTAGCAGCTGCTACCTATCCATTAGATCTGCATACAGACAAAAAACGTGCGTACATAATGCCAGAATTAAAAAAGCTCTTTGGAATAACGTTTATTCCAAAAGTAACGATAGGTTTAATAGCTAAGTTGTAGAATTAGCCTGAGTGGCTTTATTATTGTAGTCATCTCGTTATTACCGCATTTAGGACATAACGATTATACAGTCTAATTAATAAATATTTATTGCTAACATTTTGATATTAAAACAAACTACAATTATTATTTACTAAACATATAAATATTAACATGGATGTTCTTATTGATTTACTCACTAAAATTCTTCAAAAACCTCAAAAGTCATCCGTAAAAAGTAGAGAAATAAGTATTATGCTACTCGATGTAAAATTTACTAAAAACACATGTACTAAGCTCATCGGCCTATGGCTTAAGTTCTTTCTCTTCTATTCTTTGCTTCCTTTTTCAACCTCTGCTCAAGAGGCCTCTTTTCGTTTCAAGAGATTAGGCCTTGAAGACGGTTTATCTCAAATCAGTGTTAATGGCATCGCCCAAGATGTAAATGGCTTTATCTGGTTTGCTACTCAAGATGGTTTGAACAAATACGATGGCTATCAAATAACAACATATAGACATCAACCTTCAGATCCTAATAGTATTATCAATAATCATATACATTCTATTTTTAAAGATTCAAAGCACAACTTATGGATAGGTAGTTATGGTGGTTTGAGCAAATACGAACCAAAAACAGACAATTTCACTCATTATAATTCACCATCACTCAATGACTCGGATGGAAAAGTTGGTTACATACAGTCACTATTCGAAGATTCTGATGGAGAGCTTTGGCTATCATCCAACATGGGGTTATATCGATACAGTATTGATACAAACACTTATATTTTATATCTACCTGACGATAATAAGCCTAATAGCGTAATTCATAGTGAAATAAAATCTATTGCTGAAGATTCAATAGGGAATATTTGGATAGGAACAACTATTGGAGTAAGTAAATATAATAAACGCAATAATACCTTTACTAATTATCAACACTCTCCTGAAAATCCGCATAGTTTAAGTAATAATTTTGTATTGAAAATATATAAAGACTCCCAAAATAACTTATGGTTTGGGACTTTTGGTGGCGGACTTGATAGATACGATAATGATACAAGTAAATTTGTTCACCATAGAACAAACACACAAAATAAAAATTCATTAGGTAATAATTATATACGAACAATTCTTGAAGACAGTGCAGGCATGCTCTGGCTAGGCACTAACAATGGTTTATACGCTTTTGATTCAAGCAAACTCATATTCCAGCGATTCAGACATTCCGTAAATGACAGACACAGCTTAAGCCATGATGTCATTTATTCATTATTTCAAGATAAAGATGGTTCATTATGGGCAGGAACATTAGGCGGTGGAGTCAACCTATTTAGGCCAAGTACCAATGTCTTTAAACATTATAAGTCAAACCCAAATAACCCAGAAAGTCTAAATGCGAATATGGTGTATGCGATCTATGATGATGATGAATACGTTTGGGTAGGGACTTCTGGTGGGGGACTTAATAAGTTAAATAAAACCACAGGGAAATTTTCCAACTTCACGGAACCGGAAACCAGCGTTGGTTTAGGTTTAAATAAGGTTAACTATATTATCAAAGCTTCAGAAGCCGAATTATGGTTAAGTACAAATTCTGATGGCCTGCTAAAATATAATAAAAATACGGGCAACATTACTCAATACAAACATCATCCAGACGATAGAAATAGCCTGAGTAACAATAGAGCACGAGGCTTAGCTATAGATAAAGAGGGTAACTTATGGATTGGTACCGCAGGGGGAGGCTTGAATAAGTTGGATCCTATTAGTGGTCAGTTTACCCATTTCATGCCCGATACAGACAATCCAAATAGCATCAGTACTAACTTTATCCGATGTTTACTTTATGACTCTAAAGGAAGATTGTGGACTGGCTCTTATGGCCAAGGCTTGAACCGATTCGATTTTGATACGCAGACTTTTATTAACTTTAACAAGGACTCTGTAAAAGAACCAATACTGAGCAACAAATTTATTCGCTCAATTTTCGAAGATAAGTCAGGTAACATATGGGTCCTGACTAATGGTGGCATTATTAAATATGATGAAAGCAAGGGCAGTTTCCACTCTTACACCACTACCGATGGATTACCGAGTAATGTCGTATATGGCGCATTAGAAGATCAAAAAAACAATTTATGGTTAAGTACTAACAATGGGCTAAGTAAATTCAACCCTCAAAACATAACATTTGAAAATTATACTAAAGAAGAGGGGATCCAGGAGAACGAATTTAATACGGGTTCATTCTTCAAAAATAAAACGGGTGAAATGTATTTTGGTGGCATAAATGGCTTCACTTTATTTCATCCTGATAAGATTAAAAAAGATAAAACAATCCCAACAGTTAGCTTCACCAACTTATTACTTTATAACGATGCAATAGCAATTGGCGAGTCAGAGAGATTTTCTAGTCATATAAGCTCAACTAATGCGTTGAATTTCGCTCACAATGATGACGTTATCACCTTCGAATTTTCAGCATTAAGTTACTCCCAAGCAAATAACATCTCTTATAGATACCAATTGCAAGGATTCAGTGATAACTGGATAGAAACGGATCATAACCACAGAAGAGCTACCTTCACCAACTTGTCCAAAGGTGATTATATTCTCAAGGTTAAAGCATCGAACAGAAATCGGAGCTGGGGAGAGGAAACCACGGATTTAAGAATAACTATTGCAGCAGCATACTGGGAAACAACGTGGTTCAGAGGATTGTTACTCGCTATAGGATTTATAGTGTTCGTTATTGCAATTAAATGGAGAGAAAAGGCATTAAACAATCAAAACCTAGTGCTAGACATTATGGTTAAGGAGCGTACCAAAGAGCTTGAATCAAGTCAGGAATATTCTAATAAGCTCGAAAAATTAGTACAAAAACGCACCCTAAATTTACAAAAAGCCAACACAGCCTTGGAGCAGTCATCAATTACCGACGCACTCACAGGTATTCGAAATCGTCGTTTCCTTGATCAACAACTTTCAAGTGATTGGGCAATACAATCTCGTAATAATTTACCCTTATCTATTTTAATGATAGATATTGATTACTTTAAAAAATACAACGATTATTACGGACACCAACAAGGTGATGAGTGTTTGCAAAAAATAGCAAAAGAGATTCAATCAGTCATAAATCGTCCAACAGATAATCTATGTCGATATGGTGGAGAAGAGTTTGTCGTCATTACCTACAACGATGCTGAGGGTGCAAAGCATATTGCTAAACTTATTCTGAAAAAGCTTGATGAATTAGCCTTAGTTCACCTTACATCGGATAAAGGCATAGTGTCTGTCAGTATAGGCCTAGGAACTATGGTTCCATCAATCGAAGTAGCGCCAGCTCGACTGCTTAAGTATGCCGATGATGCATTGTATCAAGCGAAGAATAATGGCCGTGATCAGCTATGTTAATAAACCTAACAACATCACATTTCAACAAGGTGTATTACCCTTTTTATCGCCAGAATAGCGTAGTATCACGATAAACTTAATCATGGGTTAGTCAGACACTCAAAAAAAATCAGACTCGACTTAAATGAAATAAACACTGTAAAACAAATACTTAAACATAACGCGTTACATATTTCTTTGCTTCTATTAAGCAAGTTGATCGCTCTTCAGTTGAAATCAACAGAAATGCCCTTGTAATAAATCTTTATTACAAGGGCATGAAGAGGAAGTACATATCTAAAAGTTAAAGTATGCTTATTTAGACATTACAACAATGGACGTTTTTCTCGTTATACTCTGTTACTTCGCACAGAATCATAACCGCTTATTAGTGAACCTCTGTCGGTCCATGACGATTGAGAATATCTATTATTTCTGATTCTGCACTCTCTGGCATCATTACTTTGACCTGTGACGTTTTTTCGTCGATGAAAAAGTTTTCCCTTGGGATATCCTTATTCACCAGTTCATCAGCCACATTTTCAAGGGCAAATTTATCTGTATATGTTGCTGTAATAGTCTTGTACATGACAACTTCTCCTGTTTGGCAAATATATTATATCAGCTACAATCGATCTCGTGAGACGTGTAAACGGTTTTGAAAGGCCTCTTATAAAGATCCCGAAAGGAGAAAATATTGTCATAGACAGCCACTCATACATCCTGATTGGAAATATCATTCTCCCTTTATATATTTTAGACCTGAGCACTGAATACTGCCAATATGCAGAAACAATACTTTATTATGAAAAAGGTTTTTCGGGGCAATGTAGATGTAGTAGAAAATTTGTACAGGCGATTAGGATTTCTAACATAAACAAACTAACCTGCGCATAAATTCCTGAGTAAAAGATAATTTAAAAATAAGTATATTCTGGTTAGTCAGACACAAAAAAGCCACTTAAATTGTCATTACGACAACTGCTAAGTGGCTTTATGTTTTACTCATATGGTCGGAGTAGACAGATTCGAACTGTCGACCTCACGCCCCCCAGGCGCGCGCGCTACCAAGCTGCGCTATACCCCGACAATGTAAACTCTAGGGTTTAACAAGTTTACCGCTTGTATATTAATGATTTATCAACGTATTGCAATGACAATTAAGAGAATAGTTAGTCTAGATGAGCTAAACGGCTAACTATTCTTCTATATGATTTATTTTAAGTCGTTTACAGCTTTTCTTGCTGGGTAAATAACTTAATAAAGTGTACGCCGTCAATCATTAACGGAAAGTCCGCATTCACAGTTATTGGCGAAGAAAATTGACGCGAGTAACTTTGAAAGTTGCCATTTTGATCAACAAAAACAGATTTATCTTTATCAAAGATAATAATGCCTTTATCGGTGGTATTGGCAATAACTCTATCTTTATTCAATGTTGGTAAATCACTACCATTATTATTACCGGTAACGTTACAAGCTAACCATTGGCTCATCAAGGTTGGTTGTAAGTCCATATTACTGGTATTAAACGTAACATCTTTATGAGTTACCTTATTAGCAGGCTGCGGGTAAATAAATAGCGCAGGTTTAGTATTTAAACGCGTTTCACTACTTTGATTACCTATAGAGCTGATCCAAATAATATCTTTTTGACTTTTTTGTTTTTGAGCCAATAGTAAAGCATCAACAAATAATTCAAATTGATATTGGTTGTTATTTTTTTCTGCTTTCTTAGCATCAATAGCAAGGCTATTTTTAAAATAGATAATATGTAAGCCAGGGGCTTTATTATTTAACTTTTCAGCGAACAATAAGCTAGAGACATTTTCTAATTCAGTTTTTTCATTGAATAATGCTTCAAACCAACGAGGCTCTTTAACAGCAACATCCGCAACAGTGTCATCTTGCAGAGCAGTAGCTGAAAACTCATCAGAGATAACCGTTAAGCTCGTGGTAAGAGCTTGTTGATCTAGACGCTGAAATAAAAGCGGCTTAATACCTTGCTTTAAAATATCGTCTTGATAAATACTCGGTAAGGAATACAGCAGATTAAACCAAGCATCATCATTAAGACCGGTATCAATATTATTGGTTAAATGTAAAGTAGTCGCACTTGCTCTTCGAATAAATTGATTAAGCTGAGGAATTGATACTTGTTGCTCTGTTAGGATCAAAAAGGTCGAATTAGTCGGGGCTTTATCAGCATTTTCATTGAGGCAAAGACCTGAATCAAGCGTAGGGTAAGTAGGAATAGCATGACTAAATGATAGTGGGCTATTTTTACGCTCTATATAATCTTCAATGTTAAACAAACCATATTTAGTTAATAGGGTTTTGGCTGTTGCAGGATAAGACAAAGGTAACACTGTGTCTTGACGTAAAATATCATAATCAAGGTTAGCATCAGCCCATATATGGCTTACATGACTAAAGAAAAATGACACAACTAAAGCAAAAATAACAAATCGGGCAAATATTGTTTTTTGTAATTGCTTCAAATGTTTCCATGCGTAATTACTTACAATGAATTCAAAACTCAAGATAATGATAGCCAGTGCACCAATGAAGGTATACAACAGACTGTTTTCTTTAGCTAAGTCTTGTATTAAGCTTATAATTTGTGCACTAGAAGAGGCATTTAAGTGATAACCCAAGCGACTATAAATAAAGCCATCTAATACTAGAAGCAATAAACCAATGGTAAAAATGATAGAGCCACTGGTTCTAATAAACTTTGTGTGTGGCAGAATCAGCGTTAATGGAAATAACACTAAGACAAAACTCATAAAGGTTAGAAACGCAATATGACTCACCCAGGTAGTTACTAAATAAGCCTGACCAAAGAGTGTCGTTGGTGCAGATTCACTAAATAAATAGTAAGAGGAGAGTGCAATTGCTGCTAAAATATTGAAAAATGTGAACCAATGGCTCCAACTGATCAAATGTAATAGTTTTTTACTGTAGCTTTTTGTATCAAATGAAACCATTGATAATAATTCTTCTTGTTGCAGGTAAAATTAAATAAAAGGGTTTAAACCGATTGTTTTAAGGCTTTAGTAAAATTGTCTACAACAGCAACACGTTTGCTTTCAGGTACTTGGGCAATAATGTTTGTAACAGCATTACCTAAGCACATTAGGGCTAAATCGGGAGTTACTTCTTCTTTCACAAGAACATCTAACAAATCTTGGATAATTTTTTCTACACGTTCGTTCGAATATTTAGATACAATAGGCATAATAATAGTTTTCGTTAATGATAAATTTAATTTCTCTAGTTTATCAAATGCCTGCACACTTTAATATATACCTAGTATAAAAATAAAAGTCGTTGCAACTTTAACTAACATCAGTCACTGAACATAAGAATCATATGAGCTTAATAATTAATAACATTGCACTACATTTTTTGTCTAAAAAAGAAGAAACAGGTGAAGTAGTATTACGCCTAGGTCCAGAGAATGCTGAATTCGCACAAGAAAATGCGAAAGTAACCAACTTTGTTGATGGTTTACATGCCATTTATAATGCAAAAGGCAGTAAGGCTTACGGCAGTTTTTCATCTATGCCTAGTGAAGGTGATTCAGCGCGTTTTGTTGATTTAATGGAAAGTTATTTAACTGAACAACAAAATTTTTATGATTTTAGTGTGCAAGCGGGCAATGTATTAAAAAATGAAATCGAAAAATATGACATAGAAGAGACAGGTTACTTTGTTATATGCCATTACGAATACATGGGTGGTCGTTACTTATTTGTTGCAGTTATCCCAGTGTCAGAGCATTACAGCGTTGATGGCGAGTTAAATATTTCAGCCGCGCAACACCTAGATACAAATAAATTACAACTCGCTGCTCGTATTGATTTATTCGATTATAAAGACAATAGCCAAGGCAACCGTTATATCTCTTTTGTTAAAGGCAGAGCAGGTCGTAAAGTGTCTGACTTCTTTCTAGACTTTTTAGGCTGTGAAGAAGGTTTAAACTCGAAAGAGCAAACACAAACATTAGTACAAGCGGTTGAAGATTATGTTTCAGTTAATCAATTAGACCCAGCAGAAAAGCAAAAAACACGTAAAGATTTGCTCAGTTACTGTAAAGAGCAAAAAGCGAGTTCTCAAGATGTATCACTTCAAGAGGTAGGTAAAGTAATTGAAAGCGCAGGAACAGAACAAGATTTCTATCAGTTCTGTCAAACTCAATCATACCCAATTGAAGAATCGTTTCCGCATGAGCAAGCAGTGGTTAACAAAATCACTAAATACTCAGGTTACGGTAATGGCATAAGTTTAAGTTTTGAGCGTAGCCACTTTGGTGAAGATGTCGTTTATAATCCACATAACGACTCACTCATCATCTATAAAGTGCCACCAAATTTAAAAGAGCAGTTAATGGCGCTTCTTGATAGTGAAAAAGTTGAGACTGATTAGAAAGACGAAGAGTAATCGGGTATAAATAGCATACTTTTACAGTAACGTGTTACCTTATGGTATCGCGTTACCTTTTATGATAACTCCTATAAAGTAGAATAAATACATATAAAACAGTAGTGTAGGTTAATTAAATATTTACTCTGCTGTAATCATACAAAATTGGAATTACGAACATGACAAATGAAAGCAATACCTCAAATGATACCTTAAGTAACACCTTAACTATCGCTCGACCTGATGATTGGCACGTACATTTACGTGATGGCGCCGTTTTAAAAAATACGGTGGCTGATATTAGTCGTTATTTTGGTAGAGCTATTGTTATGCCAAATTTAGTGCCTCCAGTAACCGATGCAGCTTTAGCAGAAAGTTACTATCAGCGAATTATGGCAGCAGCCCCAAGTGCTCACTTTAAGCCATTAATGGTTTTATATTTAACAGATAACACCAGCGCACAAGATATTATTGAAGCGAAAGAATCAGGTTTAGTTTATGCGGCAAAATTATATCCAGCCGGTGCAACAACAAACTCTTCATCGGGTGTAACTGATGTTGCCAATTTAACTGACGTATTTGCAGCAATGCAATCGGTTGAAATGCCATTATTAGTTCACGGTGAAGTAACTGCTGCTGATATTGATATTTTTGATAGAGAGCAGGTTTTTGTTGATACTATTTTAAAACCATTGGTCGCTAATTTTCCTGATCTTAAAGTAGTTTTAGAGCATATAACCACTAAAAATGCGGTTGATTTTGTTAAAACTGCTGGTGATAATGTTGGCGCTACTATTACCGTACACCACTTATTGTTTAACCGTAACCACATGTTAGTTGGCGGTATTCGTCCGCATTTCTTCTGTTTACCTATTTTAAAACGTAATACTCATCAACAAGCATTAATAGAAGCAGCAACAAGCGGCGACAAAAAATTCTTCTTAGGTACTGATTCTGCGCCACATGCTCAACATGCTAAAGAGTCAGCTTGTGGTTGCGCTGGTGTTTATTCTGCCCACGCAGCGATTGAGTTATATGCTGAAGTATTCGAACAAGAGAATGCATTGGACAAATTAGAAGCATTTGCCAGCCTTAATGGTGCAAACTTCTATCAATTACCGATAAGCACAGATAAAATAACGCTAGTTAAAAAAGCATGGAAAGTACCAGCAACAATGAGCTTTGGCGATGATGTTGTTGTGCCTGTTCGTGCCGATGAAGAGATTTTGTGGCAAGTAGAGGGTTAATAATTACTGCCACTAAGCTTTAGGCTTTTATTATAGTAAAGACTAAATAAAAGCTAAAGTTTGGACTAAGTATACCCCGTATAAATAAAGTAGAAAGCAAAAGTATAACTGAGTTTAATTTAAGGAAAAAAATGCAATTATTTGTAGACGATCTTACCGTTATTGATTTTTCATACCTGTGTAAACAGCGCGGTATTGTTGGTGAGAGCTGGATTGTTGACGTACTTCTCGATGGGTCGTTAAATGAAATGAGTATGGTGCTAGATTTTGCTGTGGTAAAAAAACAAATCAAAGCAATTATTGATGATGCTGTTGATCATAAACTGTTATTGCCTATTCAAGAGCAAGCATTAACCTTAGCAGAATCGCCGTATAATGAGGGTCATCAAACGGTCGACTTTATCAGTGATGCAGCAAGTTACTATTTACAGTCTCCAGCCTGTGCTTTTGCCTCAATTGATTGTTTAACCATCACCATACCTGAAGTGACTAACCACTTAACGGCTATTATTTTGGCGCACTTGCCAGATAACGTACAAGGTTTAACACTCGTCTTGCGTCCTGAAAATATTCCAACGGATTATTATCATTATACTCATGGCTTAAAGTTACATGATGGAAATTGCCAGCGTATTGCGCATGGTCACCGTTCAAAAATACAAATTCTAGTGGATGGCGAAAGAAGCACTAAATTAGAAGCTGCTTGGTGTCAGCGCTGGGAAGATATTTATATTGCCAGTGAAGCCGACAGAATTTCTGTCAACGATATTCAGCTATCTGCTCATGCAATAAACAATTTAACACCCGATCACCAATATTTTAGTTACCATGCACCTCAAGGTCGATTTGATATTGCCGTTGATAGCAAAGTACTTGATGTGGTTGATTGTGATTCGACTGTCGAATTATTAGCAGACTTTATTTTAAGACAAATAAAAGCACAACATAACGAACTGGCAAATAATGATGTAAAAGTTATTGCTTATGAAGGCGTCGCTAAAGGAGCAATTGTTCATGGTTAACCCGACAAACAATATCTTCGCAAAAAAATTAAACAAAACCTTAATTTCCTTAGCGCTTATCACTAGTTTTAGTGTCAGCTCTCAAGTATTGCCAACGCAAGAACAGATAGCATTAACCGGTGAAGTTAAGCAGGGCGGTTTGCTGGTTGGTAAAACGTTAGCGGAAAATACAGTAACCTTAAATGGTAAAGCGATCACCGTTTCAAAGTCTGGTGATTACACCTTTGGCTTTTCCCGTGACGATAAAGAAAGCTATCAATTAGTGATCACCTCGGTTAATGGTGATCGGGTAGAGAAAACATTAACGCCCGAAAAACGCAGTTATAATATTCAGCGTATCGAAGGTATTAAAAAAAGCATCATGCAACCTAACCCGAAATCGGTAGCCAGAGCAAGACAAGACAGCAAGCAGGTCAAAACTGCTCGAAAAATTGCCAGTTCACTCAACTATTTTGCCCAAGGTTTTATTCCTCCTATTGAAGGCACAATAACAGGCGTTTACGGTAGCCAACGTGTTTATAACGGCGTACCTAAAAACCCACACTTTGGTTTAGATTATGCGGGTAACACTGGCGATCCAGTTAAAGCTCCGGCTTCAGGCACAGTATTACTTTGGGTACCTGACATGTTTTATTCAGGTGGAACCATGATTATTGACCACGGCCATGGCGTAAGTTCTACCTTTTTACACTTAAGTAATTCTTATGTAAAACAAGGTGATACTATTAAACAAGGTCAAGTAGTCGCTGCAGTTGGTAAAAGTGGTAGGGCAACCGGGCCTCATTTAGATTGGCGTATAAACTGGTTCAATGTAAAAATTGATCCTGCGCTGGTCTTAAAAGTAAAACCTCTTCATTAACATTTTCTCCACTCTAAATTTTCTCTAAGGTTACACTATGGCAGAACATGGCTATTCGCTGCTACGCATTATTATTATTGACAGTTTTTGGCAAGGGCAAGTCAACGAACTTGATTTAACTGGCCACACTCAACTTGAAGGCACTAACGGCGCAGGTAAAACTTCATTAATGCGTTTGTTGCCGCTTTTTTACGGTATGCGACCGAGTGATATTGTCAGTAAAGTTGATCAGGCAAAAAACTTTGCTGATTTTTACTTACCACGCGAATCCAGTATTTTAGTGTACGAATATGCAAGACCATTTGGTCAGAAGTGCCAAGTATTAGCGACCAGCGATGGTAGAGGTGTGCATTTTAAATTTATTGATGGTGCATACGATAGTCAGCTTTTTATTTCAAGTACTCAAGGTAGTAAGGCTAAGCCATTTACTATTAGTGAAATAGAAAAAAATTACCGTAATATTGGTAAAGAAAGTTCAAAGTTTTTAGGCATAGATAAATACCGTCAAGTTATACAAAATTTGCGCAGCGGCCGTAAACACAAAGAAATAAGAGTACTACAAAATCGCTTTTCTTTTAGTGAACAAGCATGCCCGCATATTGATAAAGTGATCAACGGCACAATAGAAAAGAATCTTGATTTTGAAGCCGTTAAACGTATGTTAGTGGCGATTGCTAGTGATCATCTTGCCCGAAATACCAGCGATGAAAAAGAGCAACTCAGTTTAAATAAAGCCGATATTACTAACTGGCTTGCTGATATTCAGGCAAGTCGTGCTATTAAAAAAGTGGCCGATAAAATTTCAGTTTGGCAAAATGATTTCAGTGCCTTTGCTAGTTTAGTCAATAAGTTACAACATCTTCATGCTGAAACTTTAGCGCATCAAGAGCGCCTTGAAGTAAAGCAGCAACAACGAGATGAGCTTAAAAGAAGTAGTATCGCAAACCGCAGTTCTCTTGAGTCTGAATTAGCTAATACCATTGAAAAATATCAAAAAGCAATATCCGATCTTAATGCCAAAATTGAAGCAGATTTAAGTAAAATTGAATTACTCGATGATGACAAATTTAACTATGATGACGATGACGCCAGTAGTTATCAAATTAAGGCAGATCAAGCACCACAAATTCAAGCAGAGCTGACTGAAGTTATTGCCGTTATTGATGCCTTTGAAGGTAACATCACTAAAATAGGGCAAAAGTTTGATAAGCTGATTCAAAAAATTGAAGTAGAAAAACTTAAAGCTCTTAGTACAAATAAAGAAAGATCGGCTCAGATTACTAGCGAATCAAATGGTCAACTAGCGCATATCAATGAAGTTTTTCATCAACAAGAACAATCTCTTAATGCTCAACTCCATAAAGAAGAGTTGAAGTTACAAAAAGATCAGCAACATTTTCAGCATCAATTAAGCAGTGCTCAACAACAGTTAACACAGCCTACAATACCACTAGAATTAACAACCGATATTGAAGAAAATGTTATAGCATTCTCGCAGGCACAACAAAGTTATAATCAATTACTGCAGCAAGAATCAGCGTTGCAAAAACAACAATATCAATTAGACAAACAACAAGATAAGCAATTAACTCTTCGCAGTGAAGCGAATCGTTATCTTGAACAATTACGACAAGATTATCATCAAGTTGAATTGCAACTATTGCCGCAAGCTGACTCTTTACATCATTACTTGATCAACGAACCTCAAGCCGCTGATTGGCAAAAGACTATTGGTCGTTTACTTACGACTGAACAACTTTCACGTACCGATTTAAACCCGCAGTGGTTAGAGAGTATCAATGCTCCAGCAAGTCTTTATGGCTTATCGATAGACTTACAACAACTGCCTTGTGACGATTCTTTATTTTTAGACGAAGCGCAGCTACGAGAAAAGCGCCAAGTAATAGAGACTAAGTTACAAACACAAACAGATAAAATTACTCAGCTTGATGAGCAGTTAAAGTCTTTAGCTAAAGAAATTAACCAGCTAAAAGTAAGTGCTTCTGAGCATGCACAAAGTGTAAACCAGAAAAAATTAACAATGGGCCAATTGCAAACGCAACAAGAAAGCCTGGTAGTTAAAAAACAGCTAGCCATTAAAGCGCATCGCCAAACGATTGAGACACAATTACAAATTTTTAATCAACAATTGAAAGCACTAGAAAAAAAGCAGCATAGTTTTGAAGAAAATAAAGCTGAACAATTACATGAATTGACTAATGATAAATTAGAAAAGTGCATGGTAGTTGAAAGTGATAGAGATAATCAGTTAACGCTATTATCTGAGCAGCTCGTCGCATTAATAACCAGTGCTAAACAACGTACCGCTGAACTTAAAAAACAACAAACCAGTGATATTAAGCACCTTGATCCTGAGGGTGAAGTAGATAAAAGCATTGCCAAACGAGTGCAGTTAGAGAAAAACCTACAGCAATGTTCTGTGTTTGCCCAAAAAGCACGCGACTATCAAAGTTTTATTAATGAACGTTATTGTCACCGTGATGCCTTAGTTGAAGAAAACCAAAACAGAAAAATTATCAAGCGTAACCTAGAGTCTAATTTTGAAGACAGTAATATTGAGCTGACAACAAAAATTAATGACTTAAAACTGTTAATCAGAAAAAATAATCAAGAAAAACAAGCTACTGATGATTTACTCGTTCAGCTCAATGACAATAAACGTTTATGTGAAATGTCAGCGATTGAGAGTGAGCTATCTGAGCAAGAGCCGGCAAACCAAGCTGATTTAACCGTAAGTTTTTGTCATGACTTTTATCAGCAATTTAAAACTATTGAAAAACGCTTAGCAACGCAACTAAATACCTTTAGTGAACGCTTTAGGAAGGACCATTCTGGTAGTGAGCTATTTGATAACTGGCAAAAACTACTGCTTGATAACGATAGTTATTCAGGTGCAAAAGCATTATTCAAGTATCGCGAGCCCATTAGCGAGTTATTAAATAGTGCCGAGCAGAAGCAACAAAGTACCTATCAACTGGTTACTGTTAATGCCACCATGATTAACGAGTTTTATCAGCACATAGAAAACTTTGGTCGACGTATCAAGCAAATTGGTAAACGTTTATCAACAAAAGTGACGGCATTAGCGCATTTTGAAGCCTTAGCTGATATCAGTGTTACCACAGTAATGAAGCAAGAAGAGTTAGATTACTGGGGTCCTTTGCAAAAATTTGCTGAAGTGTTTGAGTTATATAAAGACCAATTACGAGATGGTTTAGGTGATGTACCTGATGACTTAGTGTTTGCTATGCAAAAATTGGCGAGTTACTTGCCCAACGAAGGGTTTGTTTTAGCACACAATAATTTGTTTGATTTAGAATTTACTATTGTCGAAAAAGGCCAAGTAAAACACGCACGTAATGCTAAGCAGCTTAAAAAAGTGAGTTCAACAGGATTATCTTACCTAGCTATGTTGTCTTTATTTGCGGGTTTATTAGCGATGTTACGTGGTGACAGCAAACATGCTAGCCAAATAATTTTACCGGTAGATGAGCTTGGTGAACTAGCAGCAGAAAATATTGATCTGTTATTACAAATGTTTAATGACAACCATATCAGTATGTTATCTGCATCTCCATCTACAGACCGCCATATATTGTCCTTGTATCACCGTCATTATAAGTTAAAAGATAACAAAATTTATCATGCTGATATTCCACAATCTCGTTTAGATGAATTACTCGCGCAACGTAATCAAACAGTAACAAATGCACAAGAAGATAAAGCAGGGGAGCCAACTAATGTTTAAACAAAGTATTCAAAAGCTACTTTGTGGCGCAGTTATTTGTCAAACAGCACATGAAGCTGAATATCTATACTTAAAAGCCGAAAGTCATAACGACAAGGTGAATGACTTTTTAGCTAATTTAGATAGAAAACTAACCTATCTTGATAGCGCTGATGCCTATTACTGTACTTTTAATCAGGTCGATGAAAATAACTATCACGAGCTCAGTATTTTATTTACTGAAATGCGCAGCACCTTTAGACCTTTAGTCGAATTTTTAGATTTACTGTTAACGGCAACGCAAGCTGATTTACCTATTCGCGCTAAGTCTGTTTTGAATATTAATGAATTATTCGAACCCTTTGAACATGATCAAACGTTGAGTGAGCAATTACGCCGACTGACATCAATAAAGCCTTTTAAAACTAATAAAACTGAAACGCGAGAGCAATTAGTGATGGTTTTTCAAAAGCTTGAAGAGATGCATTATTTTGTCCGTAAAAATACCGGTAGCAGCAGATATTATGCCACCGCACGATTTGACTTAATTTATTTACTGATTGAATTTTTAAATGATGCTGAACTGATCAGTTTACCTGAGCAAGAAAAAAGCCAACAAGATGAGCTGCTTTTCTAATGGCTGGTTTTGACTCTAATCAGGTAGCAAGCTTACTCAGACAAATTGGTGCATACAATGAACTATTGGCTAATGCCTATGTTTATGGCTCGATAGCCAGTGACGATCAAGATGCGAACACCCTTAGTTTGTTACATAAATCTGGCTTGATCAGACCTGACGATTCTCCTGGTGAGTATCGAGTAACAACCGATCTTAAACGCATGTTAAATCGACTAATGCGTAAACAATCAAGTTATCGTCAACTGACCGATATGGGTAAAGTGATTGATGCTATTGATGAAGTCGTCATCGATTATCAACTTGCCATTACGTCTAAAGAACAAGAAGATGCCGAGTATTATTTAGATCAACTCGATGATTTACTTTATGAAACAAAGGACAGCTTAAACAATAACTTAGATACTATGCATTTTGCTATTGTCAGTCAGTTTGGTTTCGTGAGTAGCTTGTCTAATAAAATTCGCCAAAATGAACGTTACTTATCTCATGCGCAAAAACTGCTAAATGAGCTGCAACAGATTGACCCGCACGACTGTTATGAATGGCTTGATTGGCTAGCGTGCCCGAATGAGTTTGCTCGGAAAATCACGAGTTTTGTTTATTGGTATAACCAAATATTGCCTAAGTTGCGTTTGATCATTGATAACATGCGCATTAGCTTGTTTCGCTTACGTCGTGATGAAAAACAAGCGAGCCAATTACGTAACATGGCGCGATTTTTACGTAAACATCCAGAATTTACCTTGGATGAAAACCTGTTCGAGCTACCAAATTTACCTGAAACATTAAAATACGCACCACACATGCCACTTAAAAGTTATGTGGATACCAAGCAAACTGGTATTGAACAACCTTTACTTGAATTGGTTCAGTCTCTGCGTAAACAAAGTATTGTTACACCGATTAAAGCAAGAGAAACTAGCGAAGTCAGCGTTAAACCGATTGAAAGAATTGCCGCTGAAGAAGACTTTTTTGAGCAACAAACTGAATTATTATTTGAACGTGTGATCATTAATAACAGTGCTATTTCAGCGTTAAGTTTTTACCAAGAGCTGCAAAACAGTTGGTTAGAACAATCGCAAACCATTACACCTAAAGCTTGGATTGAATTAGTCTTTAGTTGTTATTGTAAATTAACCAGCGCTCAACAAAATGCACTGACTATAAAAATGAAAGGCGTTGCGGTAATTGGCACCACAGATAACTACGGTTATAGTGATGTAGTTATTGAATTGAGAGGTAAGTTGAAAGCTAGCGCATAAGGCCATTACCTAGCGTAAACAACAGTTGAATAAGCTGGGCGATTCAATCTGTTTTTACAAGAACATATGCTAAAACACAATGTCGCTTTAGCTTTGATTGAACTTACCTAACAGTTGTAATTAATACCGCTTTAAGTGAAAAATAAATATTGATCTGCCTCATCAAAACGTGACCATTCAAGGTTAATTAGGCAAGATTAGTAGTAAGATAATCATCCTCATTTCAAATAAATTAAGAGTTATCATGGTAGTTGATCTAAATAGCCGTTACGGTTTAAGCCCTACACACAGTGAAGTGGTAGAAGCGTGTAAAATTATTGAGCCGTGCGATGCCTTAGATATGGGTTGTTCAAATGGGCGAAATGCTGTTCACCTAGGCCAACTTGGATTTAATGTAACCGCCATAGATGCTAATCCTGGTGCCATTAATATGCTACAAAGCATTATTGATGAAGAGAAAATGAACAATATTAAGGCGCAAGCATACGACATTAACAATGCGAACCTTGGCGAGGACTATGGTTTTATTAGCTGTACCGTAACGTTAATGTTTATGGACCCAACTCGTGTTGATAACATTCTTGCCGATATGCAAAAGCGTACTCTGGCAGGTGGTTATAACTTAATTGTTTGCGCCATGAGTACTGAAGAACACCCATGCCCTGTTGGTTTCCCATTTACCCTAAAAACAGATCAGTTACGTGAAACTTATGAAGGATGGGAGCTGATTAAGTACAATGAAGATGTTGGTACTATGCACAATGGCGCAAAATTGCAGTTTGCGACTATATTGGCGCGTAAACCTTTCTAAAGTTTTTGTAAAACTTGTTTTAAGTCAGTCCAATAGTACTTAACTTAAGCATCAACTCTTTTCCAAGCCTCTTCATTGAGGCTTTTTTATAATTTCTATTTAGTGAATATATTGGTGTTTAGCTAATTACAAATCAAAGTAGTTAATATGTAAAAGGCAAAAATATAAGCACAGGAAAAATACCACAAATCAAACTAAACTTATTTATGAAACGTTATAACATGAGGATAGTGATTATGAAAATGTTAGACATCCACAGTGAAATTCAAACAGGTATTATAAATTACCTTTCAATTCACCCAACAGCGTCAGCTTCAGCACAGCGTATTTGTAATCAATGGCTTGCTAATGAAAGGTACTCTCATAATATTGATCAAGTACAAACTGCAATTAATGGTTTAGTTGCCCGGGGTGAAATTCATAAACACTCTAACGCGGATATATACACATTATAGTAAGGTAGGAAACTCAGATCACCAAGTGACAATCGATGCGTTACAGCTCTACCTGTACCAATAACTTATGACATGTACAATTTATCGAAAATTATTCGCTAGTCTATCTTCATTTTTAGTCATAGCTACACCTGCTAGGTTGCCAACAAGAGCACATACGTGAGCATAATATCTCTGTAACGTTACTCGAAACGACCAACCAACGGAAATTTTACTTTTCTGCGATTTTTCAAGTTAACAGAAAAAATATTGATCTACCTCAAGATAATGAAAAGTAGTTACTGTCTAAAAAACAAACAGCAAACTAAGATATTAGTATTCCTTAAATATTTATACCTAGGAGGGAATATGAAATATTCAACATTATCTATATTTGCATTCGTTGCAGTTGGTTTATTCAGCTGTGATTTAGGACCTGAATCGCCTAAGGGCTTTAGTTTACCTGAAGGCAATAGTGAAGAAGGCAAGGTTGTCTTTGTAAAATACCAATGTTTAGCATGTCATAGTATAGATGGATTAGAGCCGTTATCTGAGCAAAATGATAACCCCGAATTCTCGGTGTACCTTGGTGGTACAACAACAAAAGTGAAAACTTACGCTGATTTACTTACCTCAGTTATAAATCCATCTCATAAGTTTGCAAGAGGCTATAAACTCAATAGTATTCAAACTGATGGAGTTTCTAAAATGACAGTTTATAACGATGTGATGACAGTCACTGAATTAGTAAACTTAGTGACTTTTTTACAGTCTAATTATGAATTAACTCCTTTTAGAAGAAGTGATTATCCGTATTATGGCTATAACGAGGGGGTTAAATAAATCATATTCACAACTAATTATAAGGAGAATTAAAATGAGTAAATTATTATATCTCGTTGCCGTTGATGGAGGTGAGTGGGGAGAACGTGCAGCTGATCGAGCTATTCATTTAGCGGAAAAAACTCATGCTAAAGTAAAGTTAGTTACTGTGATAGATTGGCCATATATACACCCTATGATCATCGAAGGTGCTGCTGCTCCTTTATTAGATAAAGAAGCAGAAGAAATGACCGTTAAAGCTAAAGTAATCACGCCATTGGTTGAAAAATATAACACTTTATCGCTGAATATTACCACTGAATTACTTTGGGGAGATCCTGCAGTTATATTGAAAGAACAAGTTGAGGTTACAAATGCCGATATGATATTTGTTGGTCGCCAGGGAAGATCTTCTGTTGTTGATACCTTATTTGGTAGTGTCGCGAATAAACTTGCTCATAGTGTCAGCGTACCTATTGTATTGGTTCCATGATTTAATTTCCTGTTGTTAATTTCGATCATAGAGAACCGGTTATCTAACAATTAGTGAGGATTATTGATGAATATTACATTCTTGGGTGGTACTGGAACAGTCACAGGTTCAAAATATTTTGTAGAAACAAGTACCACCAAAATTTTGGTTGATTGCGGATTATATCAAGGTTATAAATGGCTCCGAGCTCGCAACCGAGAGCCATTACCCCTAGATTTAAAAAGCTTAGACGCCATAGTACTTACCCATGCACATCTAGATCATTCAGGATTCATTCCCGCTCTTTATAAACAAGGCTTCCGTGGCCATGTTTATGCTCATCAAGCTACGATTAGTTTATGTTCTATTTTGCTACCCGATAGTGGTCATATCCAAGAAGACGATGCAAAATTTTATGGGAAACACAAAATAAGTAGACATGAAAATCCGGAACCTTTATATGACAAAGCAACAGCTGAGGCATGTCTATCCTTGTTTAAAGCAGTGGATTTTAATGAAGAATTTAAAATTGGCGATATAGAAATAGAACTGCAAAGTGCTGGGCACATATTAGGAGCCGCGAGTGTGATCCTAAAAGCTGATGGGAAACGTGTGGGATTTTCAGGTGATGTTGGCCGTCCCGATGATATTATAATGTATCCACCGAAACCACTTCCTCCAGTAGATTTGTTACTACTTGAATCAACTTATGGTAATCGACTACATGATAAAGAAGATGCTTTTGAACAGCTTGCTGAAATTGTAAATTCAACAGCTAAAAAAGGAGGCGCACTTCTAATACCGAGTTTTGCCGTAGGTAGAACCGAAGCAGTGCAACATATGCTGGCTTCGTTGATGAAAAAAGAACTTATTCCTAAGTTACCTGTTTATCTTGATAGTCCCATGGCGATCAATGTTTTCAATATTTATTGTGAACATTTTGATTTGAATCGGCTGAGCAACGAAGAATGCCTTGAAATGTGCAATGTTGCAACGTTCACTAGAACAGTAGATGAATCAAAAGCATTATCTGAATTGATTATGCCTCATATTATTATAGCAGGCAGCGGCATGGCGACTGGTGGACGAATTTTGCATCATCTAAAACGCTTATTAGGTGATTATCGTACCACTGTATTATTCACAGGTTACCTTTCTGGTGGTACCCGAGGAGCCAAAATGTTGGCTGGAAAGGATAATGTAAAAATACATGGAAAGTGGTTGCCAGTTAAAGCAAGAGTTGAAGTATTAAATGGATTATCGGGACATGGTGATTATGAAGATATAACCCAGTGGTTACAGATTTCAAAATTACATCCTAAAACTAAAGTTCTATTAGTCCACGGTGAGCCCGAGGCTAGTGAGTCGATGCGTGATCATTTAATGCAACATACTCAGTTCGATGTTGATGTAGCCAAATATCATGAAATATTAAGGTTATAAAATGGCATAGAAGCAGGGTGGCTAAGTATGAAGTTTCACTTCGTTTTGTAGCAAAACACAATTTACCTGTGACTGCAGACAACATTGTAGCCAAATGACATCACGCGAAGAATCAGAGTACTTTATTAATTACTGTCCGAACACAAAAATGGATGGTGATAGCGATGGTATTCCTTGTGAAAAATATTCAGGTATTTAGTCTT
Source organism: Colwellia psychrerythraea 34H (assembly GCF_000012325.1). Lineage (NCBI taxonomy): Bacteria > Pseudomonadati > Pseudomonadota > Gammaproteobacteria > Alteromonadales > Colwelliaceae > Colwellia > Colwellia psychrerythraea. The sequence goes on from NC_003910.7 coordinate 2,728,369, forward strand.
TTCAATAAACTCAGTCCTAAACGTTACATCAAAGTATTTCACTCCCTCTTTGTAAAAAAAATCAGGTTAAAGCACCATCAGCCAGATCACCGCTGTAACTAGCGCAATTCAATTTCGCTCAACTGAATTAAGACCAGTCTGAGCAATTTCTTATTGTTTTTAATTAAAAATAACGATAGCAGCTTACCCTATGGTCCCACCGTACAGGCATCAATTTAACAGGCGCTAAATTAGTGCATCGGCTGGATATTACGCACTATATACTCCCAGTTTCATTATTAAATAATAACAAACAAAAAAATACTCATTATAAAACAGTAGGTTAAATTATGGCGTGATAATTGTAATACTGTTAGTCGTGGGGTAGTGAGCGCGGTAAGAACATGCTGTTTAATGCGTTAATAAGACCACTTGAACTGATTAGCCTGACCTTCTGGCACTGAAATTATCAAATAAAAATTAGTGTCATAATATCGTCACAGACCATTGTTAAGTTATACAAAGGTTGTAAGAAAGACGCACTGGAATTGTATTTAAAACACAGGAAACGTGCTTGGGTTTGGAGAAAAGTAGTAGCAAGCCTGGAAGAAAGTGATATTAGAAGTTGTCGGGTGTACTGTAAATTAACGTTTAGATAAACCATCGGGGCTAATTGCTATGTCGGCAATTAATTTAAGCGCTGATAATGAGAATAATATATTACTTTAAGAAGCTATGGAGGCTCGTTATGGAAAATATGAAGATTGCTTTAGTTACTGGTGCTATCGGTGGAATTGGCACGGAGATATGTCGTCAGTTGGTAAAAGATGGTTATAAAGTATTGGCTACTCATCGGCCGGGCAAAGAAGACGTCGCAAAGCAATGGCTTGAAGATGAATCATTTGACTCAATTAAGCTAAATCTGTTGTCCCTAGATGTTACAGATTCAATAAGTTGCGGTGAGACATTAAAGCAAGTAATGCAGGACTATGGCACTATCGATGTCTTGGTTAACAATGCCGGCATTACTCGAGATTCTGCTTTTAAACGCATGACTTTTGATAAATGGAACGATGTTATCAACACCAATCTTAACAGCCTGTTCAATGTTACCCAGCCTGTCTTTAACCCGATGTGTGAGAAAGGAAGCGGGCGCATTATCAATATCTCCTCTATCAATGGCCTGAAGGGCCAATTTGGCCAGGCAAACTATGCCGCAGCTAAAGCTGGAATGATCGGTTTTTCAAAATCATTGGCGCTAGAGTCTGCCCGTAGTGGCGTGACAGTCAACGTGATTGCCCCAGGTTATACGGCCACGCCAATGGTTAATGTACTTAAAGATGAAATTCTCGATTCTATTAAGGCGCAAATTCCACTGCGCCGTCTGGCTACGCCGCAAGAAATTGCCAAGGCAGTCAGCTACCTGGCCAGCGATGATGCGGCTTATATCACAGGCGAAACGCTTAATATTAATGGCGGCCAATACATGCACTAATCCCAGTGCACCACAAACTTACAGACTTAATAAAGGAATTATTGATGAATAAAGTATATTTAGTATCAGCAAAGCGTACAGCAATTGGAAGTTTTGGCGGGGCATTAAAATCGGTGCCTGCCGCTAATCTGGCCGCAGCGGCCGTTAAAGGCGCCTTGGCTGAGGCCAATGTCAATCCGGATCAATTAGATGAATTGATCATGGGTAACGTCATATCTGCCGGGCAGGGCATGGGGCCTGGACGTCAAGCCGCCATTGCTGCAGGTGCTCCCGAGACAATACCAGCTTATACAGTTAACATGATCTGTGGCAGTGGCATGAAAGTTGTCATGGATGCAGCGTCGCGCATCAAGGCTGGTGATGCCGACCTTGTGATGGCCTGTGGTGGTGAAAATATGTCACGGTTCCCTTATATCGTGACGTCAGATATTCGTTTTGGCAGCAAAATGGGCAATCTGGAGTTATCTGATTCGCTGATCACCGATGGCCTGACCGATGTCTTTAATAACTACCACATGGGCATTACCGCCGAAAATATTGCGGAACAAGTCGGTGTTAGTCGTGAAGAGCAAGATGCATTTGCCTTAGAAAGCCAGCGCCGTGCCGTTAGCGCCATAGAAGCCGGTAAGTTTAGCGATGAAATCGTACCAGTTGAAGTAATGGTGCGTCGTAAGACTGCTGTCGTGGATACCGATGAATATCCGCGCCAGGATGCCTCGCAGGAATCTTTAGCTAAGATGCGTGCCGCCTTTAAAAAAGATGGCACAGTGACCGCAGGAAATTCCTCAGGTGTTAATGATGGCGGGGCTGCAATTTTAGTTGCCTCGCAGGGCGCTGTTGATCAGCATCAGCTTAAGCCTGTCGCCGAGTTGGTGAGTTATGCTCAAGTGGGCGTCGATCCAACCGTGATGGGACTGGGTCCTGTGCCGGCAATTAAAGAGGCACTAGCTAAAGCCAATCTTAAATTTTCTGATATCGAATTGCTGGAACTCAATGAAGCCTTTGCTGCTCAGGCATTAGGTGTGATGAAGCAGTTATGTGTTGAGCACGATGAAGATTTGGATAACCTCAAACAACGCACTAATGTTAATGGTGGTGCTATTGCGTTAGGACATCCATTAGGTGCCTCTGGTAACCGGATCATAGTCACTTTGCTCCATGAAATGAGAAAACGGGGTAACAAGTTAGGACTGGCATCACTTTGCATCGGCGGTGGTATGGGTACTGCTGTGATTGTAAGACTGCTTGACTAATCACCCGATGCATCATCGAATTATTTTTTGATGGTGCATAATAAACTGAATATAATCAACGCTATGGTAAGAAAATTAACGAAAATGGAGGAACGAATGGATAAGGGTCTATTGCTGCAGGAAATAGTGCAGACAACAACAAAGGATCAGCATAACGGACTAACAAATAATGAGAAGTTAAAGGTTGAGGCATTGCCATTTAAAGGCTCTTACGAGACACTTTTTAACGATTTTGTCACTTGTAATTATATCCGAGGTTATAACTAATCCTTGAGCCAACTTGATAAAAATTTGGCAAAACGAAGTACTAAAAAGTGATAAATATAATTCAGATACTAAAGCATGAGCAGATTCTGTATTAAGTCAGTCGGATAAATAAACCAGCTGAAAAATTATTATATTTTTATCTAAGCCTCTTTATTGAGGCTTTTTAATACACGTAATAAAGGGAGTAGAGTTCATTTAGTGGTTAGAATTGTTGTTAAGCTTATTGTCCTAAGAGTTAACATGTAAAAGACAAAGGTATACGCATAGGAAAAATATCCTAAATCAAACTAAACTTCTTTATGAAACACTATAAAATGAGGATAGTGATTTCAGTTAATGGTTTACTTGTCTGAGGTGAATACATAAACGCTCAGACTATAGTAAATAGGTATTCATCTAGCCACAGATACAACCATTTGGCATATACTTTAATGGTATTGAAAAGCTCGAAACATTTTGTTCTATAGGAGACTGGTATGTTCTTAAAAAATAGAAATAACGGCGATATAGTAGATGTAGAAAACCTTTGTGATTTAACTAATTTATTTCACGATAAAGTTTTAGGAACTTATCAAGTAGGTGAAGAATTACAAGATCCGCAAGAATTTAATAAAATGGATTTAATCTTTCTTTCAGGAGAAGAGCTACCAAAGTGTTGGACGGATCCAAAATATCGAAAGCATGAATAATAAGTTTGTTTAGTTTTAAATGGCATTTTGAATAAAACACTTCCATACGGGCTGTTTTGTATCAATACAAAGCTAACTTATTGGTAATGCTGAAGCTGAGTAAAATGTTAAATGTTAAATGATTTCTAAAACATTTTGATTATACTCAAAGTAGTTATATAGGAAGTTCTAACCATAAGGATATAATTTTTTGAAATAGGGATTAAGAAAAAGTATTAGCTATAATATTTTAGCCATCGGTTAAAAGTAGTAAATTGATATCTCTAAATGAAGATCGGGTGCCATTATTAAACTTTTCTTAATCTGAATAATGACAGGGACAACCACTCTTTAATAAAACATACTCACTATGTCCGATACTCTTCAGTATTGGACATAGTGAGTATAATGATTTAAACTAGCTTCAACTGCCTTATCTGCTTGGTTTTACAAATAATGTTATTAACTAAACCCGTTCCTTTATATCCACCATACATTGATTTGTGTGATTTCGACTTTGATGACTATCCTCAGTTAGATAAAATATTCTCATCTAATGAACCCTGGTGGCTTGAACAATTTAACTGGGGAAAGATTTTCCTTACCTACATTGGCAGAAATAAATCTGCACATACTTATGAGCGCTTTAGAAATGACGTTGAACGTTTTCTTTTATGGTCATTCATTGTAAAGAAAAAACCAATCGACCAATTACGTAAATCAGACTTATTAGAATATGCTGACTTTTGTTGGCAGCCACCAGTTGATTGGATTGGCACATCTAATCAAGAACGTTTTAAAATAACCAATGGATATTCAGCTGCTAATGAACTTTGGTTTCCATACAAGATTCAAGCACCTAAGAGCTTAAAGTCACAATTCGTCATTGATAAGAAAAAGTATCGTCCATCACAACAAACGCTTTCATCAATGTTTACCGCCATTATCGTTTTTTATAATTACCTGATGGCTGAAGATTTTTGTATTGGTAACCCTGCACAAATAGCTAAAAAAGATTGTCGCCACTTTATCATCGACTCTCAAGTTAAAGAAATCAAACGTTTAACCGGTAGCCAATGGCAATTCGTCTTAGATACTGCTGTTGAAATGGCTGATGAAAATGCAATGTTTGAACGAAACTTATTTGTAATAGCGTCCTTAAAAACCCTATTCTTAAGGATTTCAGAGCTATCCGAGCGTCCTAACTGGTCACCAACTATGGGGCATTTTTGGCAAGATGACGATGAAAACTGGTGGCTTAAAATCTTTGGCAAAAGCCGAAAATTACGTGATATTACGGTTCCTATCGACTTTTTACCCTTTTTAGAACGTTATCGTGCTTCTCGTGGTTTATTAGGTTTACCCTCAAGCAATGAAAATTCTATTCTTGTTGAAAAAGTCCGTGGTCAAGGCGGCATGACATCTCGACATTTACGACGTTTAGTACAAAGTGTTTTCGACCAAGCACACGAAAATATGCGCAGATCAGAAGGTGAAAACAAAGCACTAAAACTCAAAGAAGCTTCTGCCCATTGGTTAAGGCACACCGGAGCTAGTATGGAAATTGAACGTGGGCGCCCTCTTAAAGATATTTCTGAAGATCTTGGTCATGCCAGTATGGCAACAACGGATACTGTTTATGTTCAGAGTGAAAACAAGAAACGTGCAGAAAGCGGTAAACGCAGAAAGGTAGACTAGCTAAACACAATGTAGCTACTCAGAATTATACTTTAATTGTTTTGCTTTTTTATTACTGAGAGTGTTAAATAAAACAGCGTGCTACGTAATTAATCACCCGTAATGACAAGCAAACTTTAGTAGAATTCACGTAGAGACAGGTTGTATTTTAGGCTAAGTAGCCTAAAGGTACCATTAATAAAGGCTTGTAGCGATAGTGCACTTGATTTGAACCCTTTGTCATTATCGTTAAATTTCATCATAATTGATTAGATAAGCAACAATAACAATACTATTTAGCCCGGAAAATGGTGATAAGCGCCCTGCTGTTAAACTTTTTACTTGTGCACTATTAATGGTGTTCACTTAAATGTTTTGTCTGTTTTTTACTGTTGGCACGTAATAAAAAAGCCCTAACAGTTATGTTAGGGCCTGCATTAAGTAGATAATTCAACACTAATTCAACCTTTCAAATTAGTGTTGATTGTTAAAAACTAATTATTTTATTATTCTTTTTCGAGCTAACACCGTTAACGCAATTAACATTAAGACCACTGTCATTGGCTCAGGTACATCAACAGGACCTGCAGAGTTAACGGCAAAATAAGCATTATTGCTGCTAACTTCGGCGAAAGAGGCACCAAACTCATTACCAAAAATCACATTCGTTAAATTCAATGTATCCGTTCCAATACTGGTAACGTTAAAATTTACACTCGCTAACACAAATTGGCTCAATCCATCTTGCACTGGTAAAAGTTCATCCCACCAAGCATAACTAATTTCAGATAAACTCATACTGTCAGTCATAATATCAAAAACACTTTGATCGCTACCAGCAACACCTACATTGAGTTTATTACCAAAACTGTTAGAGACATAATCTATTATTGAATTGTCCCACGACAGAGTAAAATCAAAACTCGCTAATAACTTTTGAAAACCCAAACCATCTTCTTCAATATCGCTAATGATAAAATCTGCTGTGAGCACGTCACCAACTTGATAACTATCTTGGTTTAGTTCTACCGAAAGTAATGTTGCCTGACTATTGAATGATACTAAAAGCATTGTTAATAACATTATTATTTTTTTCATGATAATTTCCTTTTAAATTTATTGAATGAATTATTCTGTCGCACAACGCGAACGAGTACATAAAGACATTAATGCTCTAACATCTAGACTGTTAACGACACTATCGTTATTAAAGTCATGTTGAATATCACCTGTTTCACCACGGCGAACCATCATAGAAAATTGAGTCACATCATTGCGATCTATGTCTGCATCGCCATCAAAATCACCGATAAGTTCTGCTTCACTGAGTAGATTCAGCACAACAATGACAGGATCATGGTCTGATGCTCGATACGCATCTTCAGCAAAGTAAGTTGAAAGTTGTTCTGATGATTTATATTCGGTGTTGTAATCAAATATACGAGGCTCATCAGCATTGATATGCCATACGGTAGTATCTACTACTTGACTAGCTAACTTATCGCTTGCAAGGGCATGGTCTAAATAACCAATTTCACCACCAAAACTATACGAATAACCAGTACTTCCCATATAGTCAGCAACTAAATTATGATAATTACTGTTGGTAATCGCATTAATTGGATCTTCTTTACCGTAAGCATTCAAATCACCAATAATTAAGAAATCATCATCGCTAGTGCCCGTAGGTTTTGTGTTTAACCAAGCCGTTAAGCCATTGGCTGCTTGTGTTCTCAACTCATTCCAACATCCTTGACCGTCTCCTTGATCAAGATTATTGCCAGAGGCACTGCCACAACTTCCTTTCGACTTAAAGTGATTAACCGCAATGGTTAGCTCTTCATTCGACGCTATTTCTTTGAAGGTTTGAACCAGCGGTTGACGGTTACCAAAATCAAATGGGCTTTGATTAGTAGTAACAGCATTACCCACTATTCCGACAGTAGCGGGTTTATAAATAATTCCTACTGCAATGGCATCGCCACCAACACCTGTTTGGTCGAGACTAACGTAGTTATATGTCCCTTCTCCTACTTGACTATTTAGCTGTTTAACAAGATCTGCTATGGCAGAATTGCTGTCAAAACCATCGTTTTCTAACTCCATCAGTCCAACAATATCTGCATTAATTTCTTTTAGTGCAGACACAATTTTACTGCTTTGACGGGTAAATTCTTCAAGCGTATCTGCACCGCGCGCAGTAGGGAAACCTTGACCAGCACCGTCTCCATTGAAGTAATTTAAAACGTTAAAGCTTGCTACTTTTAAGGAGCCACTTTCATTGAGATCAGGTTGTGTTGTTCTCACATTTGTCGTACTAAATAGTGGTGTCGTTGTTGGCAACACACGATATTGATTGAAACTATAATCAATGACACCAGTTAAACCCGTAACAGAATCGCCCAAACGTAAAGTATTTTCATGACTCAATCCAGGTGCTGGAAATGGTACATTGTCAGGGTTTTGCGCGTTGTTCATATCATCTAATGTGATTCTATTTCGGCTGTTTTTATCCGCTAAATCAATAGCTTGCTCGCTACCTGCGTTATAAATATTGGTAGGCAATATCAAGCGTCCATTAGACAGCGTTAGCTGACCATAACGAGCCAGATTATAAGTATCACTAACTTTCAAAGTATCGTTAAAGCTCACTGACATGCCTTCGATAGTTTCCCAGTAATCGATACTTGAAACCGGTAAAGACACCATTGTAGGCTCAATTGATTCACCAACACCACAATCAATAAAGTCTGTTGTCGCCGTCAATTGGGTACGGCCAAAACTCTCTTTGATGGTACCAAGTATTCTTATTTTATTGCCCTCTGTGGGGAAGTTAGCAATGTTATTAAAGTAAACAAATATTGCTTCAGAGGTCATCAAATCAGCATCAGTATCGTCTGCTTCTTCTTGTACAAAATACCCTTTTAAGCTTGGCACGGCTGACGTAACAGAGCCTTCAATAACTTTAACTTCACCAATAACGGTTGAGTCATTGCTACTGCCTTGAATTACATTAATTTTGTCAGCTTCATCACCACACATTCCAATAACAGGATCTTCACCTGTACCAGGATCTGTCGGAGAAGTATCAGCGAGATGTGAGCCCAAATTTTCAAAAGTATCTTTAGGATTTGACTGCCACTGATCTGCTTTAATAAATTCATCCATTCGGTCGGTATCACCTGATGTTATTGAAGATAAACGTAGTAATGAAGTATCTTTACCCCAATTTTCTCTCACACCATAAGTACCAATATTATCGATAATCGTATCGCCATGTACGAGCTCTACATAATCATCACCATTAAAATTAACAGCACTTACAAAATGGTCGATAAATGGTACTAATAAACTATCATCTGCAATTTGACTAGAGCCAAGTACCACCACATCATTAGCAAGTATCTCACCCGTTAATGTATAGGTACCAGTAGCGGTAAGACTTCCATTTGAATAAAGCTTGAATTGATAATCCGCCAATGATATTGCACTGTTTGTTGGGTTATAAATCTCTATTGCTTTATTAAAGCTAGAACCTTCAACATATTCAGAGAAAAACAAATCAACTCCCGTTGCAGGAGGATCTACTGGATCAACGGGGTCGACCGGATCAACCTCTGAACATGATGCGCTATATAGCGTTGAAATCCATTCTGGGTGATCAATAAATGGATTACGATTTCCTTGAAACTCATAAATTTTATTATTTCGATTAATTTCAAACTCATCAACCGGATCTTCTTCACTCCACGCTAACAAAGTACATAACTTACCTAATTTGGCTTCACCACCAGAGGTTAAGGTATCGACAACTTGTAGGTCGGGTGTTACAGAATCTAATCCGGCATAACGAGTATCCATATATAAAACGATACGAGCAACATCGCCTTTTACAGCATCTCTTGGTTCAAATGAATTTCCGTCTACGCGATTATCTGGAGCTTCTGGTAAAGGTGCATCACTATTATCAAAATCTAAGTTACCTCTTGAAGAGTTAACGGATATATCCGTCGGTCTTAAGTGGTGAATATCTGAATAAGCCATAGCACTTGAACTTGGGAAGCCGTGGCTTTTTGCCCAAACATGTTCACGGTTCCAGTTATCAGGGTTGGTCGATTGTGAACCACTACCATTGGAATTTTTTGCTTTAGAAATACCACGATAAAATAAGATAACATTATCAGGGTTCATCGGGTCTTCATCAGTAACAGTTAATGCTGTCCATGCTTCTGAATAGGTTAACTGCTTATGATTTGCTGAGATGACTTCATTGATGTTGGTTCGAATAACCTCGGTACTTTGTACAGAATCAATGGCGTTAAACACAGCGGCATAATAGGTAGCATCAACAAAGTCTTCTGCACTTTCTATCGTGCTTAAGTCTGGGCAATTATAACAAGCATCTGTGACTGGACCTTGACTACTATCACCTCCTCCATCTTCAACACCAGAAGTAACGAGTACGTTATCCAAACGAATATATTCAGAGCCAGAGTTGTTTGCCATAGAAGCTTTAATTTGAAGCGTACTTCCTTCTGCAATGCTTTGTGTTATGGCTGCAGACGTAAAGTCATCAATCAATGTGTGACTACTGCTGCCTTTACCTTGCCAGTTTTCTACCTTAACAAAAGGCGCATCATCTATTGAATAGGAAAGATCAAAAAAATCAGCTGATTCAAGGGTGCCACTTTCTTCTGCTAACACAGAAATGTTAATATTCTGCTTGCCTTGAATATCAATTTTCTCCGATAGCCAATCTACACTGCCATCTACATCTCTTGCTTCGACTTTATTATTCGTGACTTTAAACCAATCACTGTTTGCTGTTAATTGTGCATTAGTAACATCAATAGACCAGCGAGTAACACCGTCCATATCGATGGTTTCATAAACTGCTCCTTTATTGGTTAATGCTGGGTCAGAAAAGTCTTCAGACCACAGTGTTTCAGCACTTAAAGCACTGTAGCTAACAAAGCTTGAAGCAACACAAAGTGCAATCGAGTTTAATTTTAATTTATTTTTGCCAAAAAATAGACTTGGCACTACCTTACGAGTCTTCATTTCATTTCTCCAAATTTTCAATGAATTTACGTTAAAAAAGTACTTCTATTGGTTAAAACTTCAACTTGATTCTGAACGATAAATGTTACAGTTTTGTTATTTAACGGTAAGATTGTTGTTATTATTGACCAAATAGTCAACTACTAAGTGTATATAAAATAAACATATTTAATAAAACACTCTATCTGGTCAGTTAGAGTAAGGGTTTGAGGTTGATTTTATTTTGTACAGCCCGAATAAAAAAGACTAAAAATCGATGGCTCGATGGTATTAGATGAGAAAGGAACGATTGGTTAAGCCATACTGGAGCCAGTATGGCAATTTACTAGGAGTAATCTATTAAACTTTTAGTTGTGGGTGCGATACTACATGAATAACAATCAACGGAGACTAGCTCATTATTTTCGTTTTGCAATCAACAGCGCTGACACTATCAACAGTGATCCAATGGTAAGTCTGACTAATTCTTCTGGTGTTCCCCCTTTAGCTTCACCAAAAATAAACAAGGAAGCAAACATAGCCAGTGGTACTACCGCATTATTGAATGTTGCTAATACACCAACACTTGTTTGAGTTCCGCCTTTATTCCAAAGGAAGAAACAAAGCCCTGAGGCAATTATCCCCATATACACTAAAACAAACCACTGTGTTGGTGTTGCGTTCAATGGAATAGGTGGTTGATGAGAAATTAATAGCGTAGCAATGGTAGTAAAAATGGCTGCACCTAGGTATAAAAAACCAAAAATAGAGCTGTCAGTAATATGTGCTCTACTTCTTTTCCAATCGCGATAATAAACTTGCCCAAAAGCAAAGGCCAGATTAGCTACTTGCATCAAACCAAATCCTAACCAAATTTCGTTTGAATCTATATTGCCCATTTTTATAATTGCGGCACCAAAAACAGACAGAACAGTGGCCACTAAATACCAAGGGGTAAAACTACGTTGTCTAAGATCGTTAATAATAACGATATAAAGTGGCGTAAGTACGCTAAATAGCGCGACAAGGTGTGATGGTAGATAGCGAAAAGCGGAAAGATAACAGGTATACATTACACCGTATTGAAGTGCGCCAAGCAATATCAACTGCCGTTTTTCCTTCCCGTTGGTATTACCGAATTTCATAAAGGGAATAAAAGCAATTAGCGCAAGTAACAGGCGAGTATCTGCTATTTGAAGTGGGTCAAGACCTTTGAGTGCGTTACCAATTAGACCAAAGGAAAAAGCCCAAATTAGCGTAGTGATCGCTAGATAAATCATTAAAAATCTCGAATAATTAGTGTTATACCAATCTGATCAAACAACTTCCCATTTTCGAGTGGTCTAAAAACCCAATAACTGCGTTGCTTTCAATCGCAATAGCCTGCTATTACTCAATCAAGCGCCTTGTTCTTGAATTTTTATCCTCACTGAACTTTGGGAACTAACTTAATCAAATTAGTATTAAAATGACCCCAGCCAATAAGCTGGGGTCTATGTTAAGTATTTTACCAGTTGTAAGTAGCACTGATGGTGTATTGTTCACCACGACCCGGTGTACCAGGTATCTCTTCAAAAGATTCATCCCAAAGATTGTCTGCTGCAAGCACAATATCTAAACCTTTAATCTGTGAAGGAGAAACCTTTAATGAAAGGTGTGTGAATAGAGCATCGTCGTCACCGTTGCGTAGAATGTTTTCTTCTTGTTTGCGCCACTCATTATCAACACGTACTTCTACGATGTCGCTAGGATGCCAAATAACACCTAATGTTACCCGATGATCTGGGAAGTTCAATGCATAAAAGCTAGCATCTATATCCGCAGCACCATAATCTTCTGATTTTTCAAGGAAGGTGTAACTAGTGATTATTTCTGCGTTTTCAAAACGCTTTACCGCAAGTAGTTCTAAACCTAAGGTATCAATATCAACCGGGTTTGCTGAACGAGCAGAAGTTGAACTCAAGCTATAGGTCCAATCGGTTAAATCATTGTCTTGTCGATAAAAAATAGCAGAATCAAGGCGCCAAGTTTCGCGATCTAATACCAAGCCTAATTCTATGTTTTTAGTGGTTTCTCGCTCAAGATTATAATTACTTCTAAACAATCCACCACTATCACTACCACCGATAGCGGTATAACCAGCTACTTGACTGGCTTCTGCATAAGAGAGATAAATCGTTTGAGAAGTATCATCAGCATTAATTGTATCCCACGTTATATCACCAATCATTGATACTTGAGAATCGTCTCGATTAGTATCATCAAAAGCCGCGCCGAGACGGACAGTTAATGCTTGGTCATTATGTAGATCCATTCGGTATTCAGGTAATACACTGAGCTTGTAATAATGACGAGAAGTAAAGTTATTTTCTAACGTGGTTGATTTAATACTGTCTGCTATAAACTGCGTTGAATAATTCAGTGCAAATGATGCTGTTTGGGCATGGCGACCGGATAACGCTATCGATTTAACATCAGTTTCGTGAAAAGCTTCAAAGATATCAGGGTTTTCACGGGAAAAAACATAATGGTCTTTGTTATTACGATAGTAAGTGGAAATTTCAAATGTGCTGTCTTGCGCATATTCCTGTTTATGATTAAGTATTAATAGTTGTGTTTCAAGATCTTCAGTTTCATTAACATTAAATGGCGTGTACATATTTGGCCAGCCAAAAAATTTGTCTTGAGAACCAAAAAACAGATCGGTCTGTGATGAAGGCCCAACTAACTGAATACGAGCAGAGGCACGTTGAAAATCATGATCGCCATTTTCTATCGTGCCATCACTTTCAGAGCGAGAGAATTCACCTTCTAAACCAAGAGTCCAATCAGTAGAATCACCCAGTGCCATACTCACACCACTGTGTATTCGTTGTAAATTAAAGTTGTTATTACCTGCGCCAATTGAAGCACTGCCTGCCGTTTTTATTGGTGTCCAGTTGCGGGAAACGGTCCCTACCGAGCTATTAACACCGTGCAGCGCATTATCTGCACCAGTCAGTACATTAGCATTACTTAACATTTCCTGAGCAATAGGAATTTCTGCAAAGTAATGTCCAGTTTGCGGATCAAGTAATGTCGCGCTGCCAACCCTAAAGCCAGTATTTTCGAAAATACCACCACGAATAGTTACATCAGCTTGAGCTTCTGCCATATTGCGTGACTGTAGATCAACGCGTGGGTCATATTCTAAATTAGAAACTGGCGAACCAAAAGTTCCCACAGGCTTAGTATTAGCCGTGGTTGAGCTTTCAACCGTGATTTTCTCAATATCATTACTGACATCTTCATTTACTATAGTGCTTACTTCATCACTTACTGCATGAATTTCATCGGATGCCGATGAAACAGTCGATAGGCTAAATAACAAAGCGGGCAAAGCAACTTGTACAACTCGAATCATGTTAATGTTCTCTATTTACACTGTTTTATCTATCTTAAAAACGATTGTTTTTCACTCAATCACTCACTTGCTCAAGAAACCACATGACTAGCTTACAGAAAGAGTTATTACTAATCTTTGTGTTATACCGTCGGGTTTAAAATATTGGAACAACTTCACGAAAATATCGTAATATGGGTAGGGTTCAGCTGAAAGGTAGTAATGGTATGTTAATTAAGATTATATCTTAGCGAAGTACAATTTTATACATGATAGCCATTCTCACTTAATAATGATTTACAATTGAACACATAACAACCAGAGTGATGACGATTTATCCGCTATTACAATAATCAATAGGTTTTGTTAAGACCAAATATGAAAACACAACAAACTAAGAATGATGTCCACGAACCAGAAACTATTTATTTTGCTGGGGGCTGCCTTTGGGGCGTACAGGAATTTATTAAGCACCTACCTGGCGTTATTGCAACAGCAGCAGGTCGAGCTAATGGCTTAACCAATACAACCAAGAGCAGTTATGATGGTTATGCTGAATGTGTAGAAGTAATCTTCATCCCAAACACGGTCAATGTTATTGAACTTATAGGTTACTTTTTCGAAATAATTGACCCTTACAGCATCAATAAGCAAGGCGAGGATGTTGGAAAGAAATACCGAACTGGAATATACAGCAAACAAAGCAGCCACCTCAAAGTGGCTATTGGGTATATTACACGTCGCGATGATGCAGATAAGGTTGTAGTGGAAATTTTACCATTGCTAAACTATGTGAAAAGCGATGAGGAACACCAAGAAAGATTAACTCGGTTCCCCAATGACTATTGTCATATTCCTAAGAAGATATTACATAAATACAAGTAAGTTAAAAGTGACTAATGCGCCCTGCTCCTTCTCCCTGTTCAGCCTGTTCCTCTTATAGCGACACTTTCACAGTATTGATCACAAGGTTGGCCAAAGGATTTAAATAAGCCGGTTATTATAACGTGTTCTTTATTTCCTTTGCCAATGAAAACCGCTAAAATGCCATAGGCTAACAAGGAGTTACCGTGATTGAAGTAAAAGATTTATGTTTCATTCGTAATGATGGCGATAACAAACAAAGTATTTTAAATAAGCTAGATTTGTCTATACCCGAAGCACAGCATCTTGCATTACTTGGTGATAGTGGCTCAGGTAAAACCACCTTTTTGCACATTTTGGCGGGCCTGCTGCAAGCAGATAGCGGCTCAGTCAGTGTTAACAACCAAGAGTTATCATTGCTTAATGAGCGAGAACTCGCGCTTTATCGCCGTAAAATTGGTCTTATATTTCAGCATTACCAATTGCTTGATTGCCTCACCGTAAAACAAAATATTTTATTCCAGCACAAGCTAAACTTTCCAGGTGAAGCCGCGAGTGAGTTTGACCATCTCGTCAATGAGTTAGGGCTACAAAATAAGCTTAATGCCCTGCCTCATCAACTGTCAGGTGGTGAACAACAAAGAGTGGGTATCGCCAGAGCCTTACTTAACAAACCTCAAATTATTTTTGCCGATGAGCCTACTGGCAACTTAGATCAAAAGCGTTCGCACCAAGTGGTTAAACTACTTACCGAGTTATGCCATGCACGACAAATTAACCTAGTCATGGTGACTCATAGTCATCAATTAACTGATTATTTTGATCAAGTTAAAGTGTTAAGAGATGGTCGTTTTGACTAGTTTTACTAATGAAATCAAAATTATATTAACCACCCATATCGCGTTTTATCGACGACATCCTTGGTTGATGGCCTTGTTTATTTTAGGATTTAGTTTAGGCAGCGCTCTATTAACCGCCATTTCGGGGCTTAATCAAGAAGCCAAAACACGTTATCAACATTCCTCTGCATTAATCAATAACCCCGTCACGCATTTAATTAAACCGCTCACGGGAAAACAGACTATTGATGGTAATCTTTGGATAAACTTACGGCAACAGGGCTTTATTAATGCACAGCCTGTTTTACGCGGTAGATTAAAAACCAATGACGACAAAACGCTGGCAATTCAAGGTGTAGATACCTTGTTGTGGTTAAATAACCCGCAATACAAACAACCTAATGAAAACGACAATAAAACACCTTCGCACTTTTCCCTGTCTACCTTGTTAGTAGATTCACAATTTGCTGGTCGACTTCAAACTAAAACAGGTAGCCAAGCACAATTTGTCTTGAAAAATGGACAAGTTCAACCAGACATCCGTTTAATGGATAATGTAGGGCTTTGGGCCATTACTGATATTGCTCATGCAGATTATTTACTAGAAGCTAAAGGACAATTAAGCTTTATTGAGCTGTCGCATGTTACCGAGCTGCAAGTAGTTCAAATAAAACAGTTGATTGCAGGGAAAGCACAGCTAATTGATGCCGAACAACAGTCCTTTGATGTACTGTCACAAGCGTTCTTTTTTAACCTTACCGCCCTTGCCATGCTTGGTTATATTGTTGCGGTCTTTTTGAGCTTTAACGCGATAAAACTCACACTAACGGCTCGACAAAAATTGATTAAGCAAATGCAGCTGTTAGGCTGCACCAAGCTAAGTATTCAACTTAGCCTTAGTATCGAACTTATTATTGTTAGTCTTTGTACCGCGCTTATAGGCACTTTAGGCGGCTACTTCATTGCTAATGGATTAGTGCTTGATGTAAATCGTACTTTGGTGGGTTTGTATCAACTTGATAAAGCGCTTGTTATCCATTGGCAGTGGACTAATGTTTTATTGGGTTTTGCACTGAATATATCTGCCTTAGCGGTAATATTGTTAACACAAGCCAAACAAGTTGCCAGTAAAGTCCAATTGATATTTTACGCCTTATTGGCGAGTACATCGGTAGGCTTAATTTGGCTACTTAATTACGCGACCAACGAATACCAAGCGTTATTGCTGTGTTTTACCCTATTGGTCTTGTTCATATTACTGGTGCCTAAAGCGCTATCGGGTTTGGTCGCATTACCTTTTACACTATCTAATCCGTTAGCCCAATGGCTACATGCCGATACGCGATTCCACATAAAAGATCTACATATTGCCATTATTGCCATTTTAGTTGCCCTTGGTAGTGCCATAGGCATGCAAATTATGGTGAAAAGCTTTAGTACCACGTTAAATGCACACCTTGAAAAACAACTAAGTGCTGATATTTATTTGCGTTCAGATAAAATCGACCACAACCTAAGACAAACACTCAGTCACTTGCCTGAAGTTGCACAGCTAAGCATATATATGAAAAGCGAAGGCAAGGTAAATAATGTACCTGCAAAGCTTTCAAGCTTTGGTGAAAACTTTGAACACTATCTGCAAATATCGCTAACATCTGGTTCACCCATCAGCGATAAAAACTTCATGGATAAAGGCTGTTTGGCTAATGAGCAAAGTAAAATTAAATTTGGTTCATCTATAGGTGATGTGGCTGTTTTTGAACAAAACTCAATGCACTTCAACTGCCGTATAACGGGCTTTTTTTATGATTATGGCAACCCAAGTATGTCGCTACTTACCTTGGAAAAACGACAAAGAGCTGCAGCACTAAATACAGAATTTGTTGGTTATTCAATTCGCTTAAACAGTAGTTCCACCGTTGCTGCATTTAGCGAGCGTTTAGTGAACGAATTCAAACAAGACAGCACGCTAATTTTACCCAACAAACGATTTAAACAAATAGCCAATGCTTTATTTGACGATACCTTCGTCGTTACCAAAGCGCTTAATGGTTTTATTCTCGCTATTGCCCTATTAAGTCTGTGTACCAGCCTATTAAGTTTAAGTGTTAATCAATTAAAGCAATTAACCATATTACGAAACTTAGGGGTAACACAGCAGCAATTATTAACCATGAAGCTGCTACAAACCGGAGGCATAGTGTTATTTACCGCATTATTTGCTATTCCTCTGGGTTTTGCCCTTGGCTTTGCCTTATTAAAGTTTGTAATGCCTATAGCATTTGGCTGGACCATTCACTTTAGTTTAGATTTAACCAGTTTATTCATCATGTGTTTAACCCTGGTTGGTGTCTCTGTGTTATGTGCTTATTTACCGATACGCAAACTAACCAACTTAGAAGCGAAGGAGTCATAATCTCGTGATGATAAAGCAAATAGTGAACAAGTTATTACTCACCAGTTTTGTTTTTGTTTGCTTTGTTTTTTTACTGGCTGCTTGTCAGCCTGTGGAGCAAAAGTCGACCCCCTCTGCGTTACAAATGGCCAGTGGTAAGCCGGTAACAAGAGGAACTGAATTAGTTTTTCCAAAAGATCATGGTATTCATGCAGAACAAGGCATTGAATGGTGGTATTTAACGGCTAATTTGCAAAGTGACACAGGTGAAACCTTTGGTGTTCAATGGACACTATTTCGTACCTTAATGCCGAGTAACATTGAATCGAAATGGTGGGATAACAACCTATACTTCGCCCACTTTGCAATGCAGCATAAACAACAGCATGTTGCGTTCGAACGTTTTTCACGATCGGGTCAAGCCATGGTAACTAGCTCTCCGTTTAAGGCCACCATTGATAATTGGCAATTGAGCAGTATAAATGAAGATTTTTTACCACTGAAGCTAGCTGCAGTACATGAAAATTATGAAATAGCGTTAACACTAAGTGACAGTCCAATGACATTACATGGCGACAACGGTTACAGCCAAAAAACTCAAAGTGGTCATGCGTCTTATTATTTTAGTTATCCATTTTTAAAGGTAAAAGGCAGTCTAACGTTTGCCGGAAAAACCTATAAAGTAACTGGTAATGCCTGGTATGACAGAGAATGGTCCGCCAGTTTGCTTGACAAGAGTCAACTTGGTTGGGACTGGTTCAGTCTTGTCGACTCTCAATCAGAAGAGTCAGATCAAAAAGGGCTAATGCTTTTTTGCATACGTGGGCGCGAACTAAAAGTCGAGAAAAGAGCCGAACAAGAAGAACAAAGTAACAGAGACAATAATGGGCTCAGTAACGGAAACAGTTATGATTATTGCCGCGGTACGCGCATAGCGCCCGACGGTGAAGCAACGGATATTTCAAAAGAAGGTATTAAGCTGTCAGTCGTTGAAACCGTGACGATAGATAACCACGACTATCCAAGCAAGTGGCAAGTTGAATTACCTAATACCCCTGACATTATTATTGAAAGTATCACCAAAGATTCGCGCAATAAATTAACTATTCCCTATTGGGAAGGCCGAGTTAAAGCAACAGGAGGCTTTAATGGTAATGGTTATGCCGAGATAACGGGGTACTAAACCCCAGACATTACAACTGCTCTTTCGGGGTTTCTTATTGTTGCTCAATGCTACACTGAAGACATTAGGCAACTAGCGCGAATAGTACTTAGGATTTTGTTTTGTATCGTAAAATCTCATCGCCACTATCATCAAGTTATCCTGTTGGTAACCAGCCAACATGCCTATAAAAACCGTAAGCCCTAATATTTGAATTTACACCCGCTGCTAGCCAAAGCTCAGCTAAGCCTTGAGAGAAAAGGCAATCAACAACCAGAAATAGTAATTTTTTTCCAACACCGTGCCCCTCATATTCGGGTAATACTGCTAATACGAGTACTTCGCCAGTTTGAGTATTTCCATAACAATAAGCAATGACTTCACCTTTATCTAATGCCACCATCCCAATATAAGTATCATTTTCCAATTTGGGTGACCAGATTTCAGTAGTTACACCGATTGCGATTAATGTATCCTTATCGATTGAGTTGTCTCGTGTAGCACCTCGAATTTCTGCGCATATATCTAAATCAGAATCCAATGCTCTTCGATATACTAATGTCATTTTTCGCTTCCCAATTTACTAAGTACAAAAATATAACATCCTAACACTGACTTATCAATTATGCATTTATCTTATTAAAATCAATAACTTAATTAAATACAGCCTGAGATTTTTATTTAATTTGTAGCACATGTGTAGCAATATGGTTTGGACTTCTATTACATAAACAATATCGCTAATGCCACAAAACGGTCCTAATTTTCATGTCAATTATCACCAATATTATGTCCACTTTCTTCAAGGATAGCTGACATTAGCAGTATTTTTCTATCTCGCTTTCGCCACCGAAGCGCCATAGAGTTACAACTACTTTTATCGCACTTCAAACTTGATACTAGGGTTGTTTACACGTGCTGATCAATTAGAATCGAATTACCATCTGGGTCTTGAATAGAAACACTAGAAGGACCACTTGCACCAGTAATAGATTTTGTATTATGTTAACACCTTGAGCTTCAAATTCTTTTAAAAGCTCTCTAACATCGGCATACGACTCTAGAGTTAGGCTCATATGTGTTATAAATACATTACCCACTTACCTTTATACGCATACCAGTGGAATAGATGATATCTTCGCTTGGACATGAATATTTTGGTGTGATAGATGAGCAAGACTGATTTGGCTTGTCAAAACAGAAATCAAATCGAGTTTGCGTTTTTACTGGCTGAGTGAGAATGCTTTTAGGTAATTCTGACCATTTCCAGTTTTGAATTACATTTTCAGCTGCTTTAGCAAAGTACTTGCTTGTTGAAGCTACTACATTTATGTCTTTAACTTCATTTTGTGGTGTTATTACATATTCAATAGTTGCGCAGCCCTCAATAGACTTCATCACCGCTTTTTTTGGATATCTAGCAGGAAATCGATCTAGTTGACTCCATTTCGAAGATTGAATTTCGTTATGAGTGATTGATAAATCCGAATACTCATTCTCCACTTTTGTTGATGAACACCCACTCATAATAAGAATAGTGATTAGAATACTAATATTACTTTTCATAGCTGAAACTTCCTTGCATTTATAACGCCAGAATAACAGGCTAAAAATTGTTAGCTAAAATCAGCGAGGCACGATCAGTGGCCAACTATTTATAGTCCTAGTTCATTTGCTTGTTAGTAGCACTGTTTAATAAGATTAAAATAAAATCTCATCGTCGCTTATTTTTTCAGATGCTAAATGTTTATCTAGCTCAGATCGCGTAAAGAACATTTTTTAATTTTTATTTTAACGAGCCCTGTTTTCATCCTTCATATTTCTATGGTTAGTTAACACCTTTGACTTCCCTTTCCATTCAGGTAATTTTAACCTTTTGTTCGGATGTTTTTTATTATATTGCTCCACATAAACCGTGTATTTACTCCATAAGTCATCAACATCTTCATTAAGAATATCTTTAATTGCTACTTTAAAACTCCAAGGTTTAATTTTTAGTGGTGACTGATTAAATTTGTAAGTAAACTCTGAATCATAATTATCAGCAATCCAATTTAAGAAAAATCCCGTTGTTGTATAACCCGAAAGATAACGATCATTGACTTGAGTTTGTCGATTAATGCTTCCTGTATCCGGTGAACGAGTTAGATGATGCCTGCCTCTGATACGCACCAGATCAGCAACCCCTTCAAGAAACGCATAATAATCATGACCAGACGCATATAGATCTTTAATAGTTTCTGGCTGTGATTGATAACCATGTACAAGTTCATGCCAGAATACACCGTAAATCTCATATTTTACAGCATCGTCAGGCTGATCAGCTAGGGCATATTGCAGATATCGAGTACTAAAATAAAGCTGCATATTTTTACCTGAGCCACCACGTGCAGCTAACACGTCACTCCAGTTATACTGAAAAGTCACGGTATCAAATTCAGGCACTTCAGTAATATTGCGGTAAAGATTTTTACACACCTCCAGAGAGACCTCATTAATTGCTCCAATTAAGTCAGGAACAATTCGATTGACTCGCTTAAAACCTTCCGAATTAGTATCTTGATGTGCCAGTATTACTTTTGGATAGTGAAAACCTTGCCAAGGGTTAGCTGGATCGTAAGAAACAACAAAACGCTTATTAAGCTTGGTGTGTGCACCAAATTTATTTTTAACAGTTAAGCTAACATCATGGCCACCTGGTTTGTTAAAGACCACCTTAGGGTTTCTTTCATTACTGGTGGCAGGCGTAGCATTTTCAAAAGTCCAATGCCATTCTGTTGGTGAGTTAGGTGACTCATCCTTAAAAGAAATTTCTTGATCAAACTTAACTTTGGTTGCCGATGCCGAGAACTGCGCAACTGGCTCTTTAGTAATACCTCGTAGCTCCAGCTCTGCAATTTGTAAGTAGGTATCACCCCAGGTCGTCGGTTTTGTCTGAGTAAAGTGATATCGGTACTGAGAATACTTTGTTGTGTTACCCGCAATCTGGTATTCGTTCGTGACTCCTCGACCATTAAATTTCTGCTCGCCTCGAGTATCAATGGTTGTCCAATGTGTATCATCATTAGAAGCTTCAAGTATCCATTCTTTAGGATCTCTACCTGGCGCGTCACCAGCAGAGGTAACCTGATAACTGGAAAGAACTTTAGGTTTTTGAGTATTAAAAATAACCCAGGCCGATTTATGCATTGCTAAAAATTTAGAGCCTTTGTCTCCATCGAACAGATTATTAACGCCTTCTGTCGTAGGTGAATCTTTATGCTCTGTTGTCGTTGAAAAAGGTAAATCAAGAAAGTTAACCGACGCAGCAGATACCGCCTCCTGCGTTGCTTCTCTTTCTAGTTTATCTGCTGTAACACAAGCAACTAGCCCCCCGGACATAACAGCCATGGTAAGCATTTTTATCAGTTTCATCTTATTTCTCTTGTCTCTGGTTAAGTTGTTTTAAGGTTTATTGCGATTCACTTTAACTATAAGAATAAATAACGCTCCATAAATACCTACAACCAAATCAAGCATCACAACATAAAATACTGATAATACTGACGGTATTCATTTGGCCTCCCCTTATTAATGGGTTTATATTATTTTGAGTAAATGGAAGTTAAACCATTACTGCTGTAATGATTTAATAACCTCAAAACAAGATCCCAATGTGTGATAATCACATTTAGCCCCAGCTGCACTTTTTTCGTTAGAGTATTTCGAATTATCACGATGCAAAACCCTAAACCATGCTCCATGCTGATGATCAACAAAGTGTTGCCAACTATATTTCCACAGTGATTGATAATGTTTTAAATATTTTGAGTTGTCTGTTGCCTTATATAATAAAGCCGCGGCAGCAAAGCTTTCAGCTTGCACCCAAAAGTATTTATCATCGTCACACCAGTTGCCTTCAGGATCAAAACCGTAGATTAGGCCTCCATGACTATCATCCCAAGACTTATCAAAACTGCCATCAAATAGCTGCTGAGCCTTTACTACTAACCAGTCTTGCGGCGCATGACTGTTTAATTGTAATAATAGTTTTGTCCACTCGGTTTGGTGTCCTGGTTGAAACCCCCAAGGACGATAAAGGTTTTTAGGGTCGTCTTTGTTATATAACCAATCAGGTTGGAAATCTTTAGTGTAGTGCTCCCAAATTAAATTATTGGTAAGCGCAGCTTGTTTACAACTAATATTTTCTGCAATAACTTCTGCTCGCTTTAAAAATACTGAGTTATTCGTTGCTTCATAGGCCGAAATCATCGCTTCACAAATATGCATATTCGCATTTTGGCCACGGTAGTCAGATAAGACTCCATCAATACTAAGAGTATCTGCATATAAACCATATTCAGCCTGCCAAAAACGCTCTTCAAGCAATTGATAGACATCATTTAACTTGTCATCTTTTTTTATCATGCCCGCTTTACGCGCTGCCGCATAGGCCAGTAATACAAAGGCATAACCATAGGCTTGTTGTGTCATATCTAGTGGCTTATTATCTTGTAAAGTCCAAGCATAATTTTGACTATCACTTTGCCAATGTACTTGTTCTAAATAATCTAAACCATGCTGTGCGGTTTCTAAATATTTCGGCTTATTGAGTATGCTGGCAGCCGTAGCGTAATTCACTATAATCCGGGTGCTACTGACTAATTGTTTAAAACCTTTATTAAAGGTTGTGCCATCATCATAAAAATTTTGAAAATAGCCTCCATGTTCATCTAATACACCATGGTCATAAAAATCGAGAATACTCTTGCAGTGCTCGACTAAAAAAGAATGATCATAAAAATTCATCAACGGCTCCGGGAAAAAATATCTAATAATTGCGTTTGTTTCAAGCCTAGCTCTTTAACAAAAGCAACTGCTTGCTCAAAATTAGGCAACGCTGGAAATGCCCCAGCTTTGGTAACGGTAAGTGCACCACAACTCGCAGAAAAGTTTATGATTTGCTTCAACAATTCATTGTCATCAAGTAATTCAGTCAGTTGTTCAAAATGACTCAAAGCAAATAACAAAGCGCCAATAAAAGCATCGCCACCCGCTGTTGTATCTACGGTTATAACTTTAGGAGGGGAAATAGCATCTAAAATGGCTGCAGTATAGTAAGTGAGAACATTTTCGCCATCAGTTATTATCAATAATTGACAATTTGCATCGAAACAACTTTGTATATAACTCTCAATATTTCCTTGTGCCAAGTAGGTTAGTTCTTCTGAAGAGAATTTTAAAACATGTGCTTGCTTAACCAGTTTATTAACGACACTTATAGACACTTTTCCGGTTGCCCATAAATTGTGACGAAGATTAACATCAAAACTAATAATTGCTCCATGCACTAACGCTCGCTCTACCGCATACTCTGTACAATCAGCGATATCCTTCTCCGTTAAGGTATTACTGCAAAAATGAAAAATAGGTGATTCACAAAACCAAATTTCATCTACTTGTGACTTTTCAAATAATAGATCCGCAGTTTGGTGACGGTGAAACGAAAAGCTTCTCTCCCCCATTTCATCCAATAAAACAAAAGCTAAAGCTGTTTTTGCATGTGGATGCTTACTGACAAATTGAGTATCCACTTGATACGTGTGCAGTGCATTAATTAAAAAATCACCAAATGCATCGTCACCAACTTGACCGGCAAAAAACGCTTTCCCGCCTAACCTTGAAACAGCAACAGCAGCATTTGCAGGTGCTCCGCCTGGATATTGGCGGTAATTATTTAAGGTTAAACATCCATCTTCTTGAGAGCCAGTATTAAGAAAATCTATTAAGGCTTCACCAAAACAAATAACGGGTTTCATAGATTAGCCTCTACTGGAGTGGTGATTTCATTTTTTTGATTTGCACGATACTTTGCCGTGTAAAGTGCATAGCCAAAGATATAGATATAAGCGCATGCAGGCACAATAAAACTTGCTTGAACTGAGCTAATGTCTGCAACATATCCTTGAATTAACGGTAGAATAGCTCCACCAACAATGGCTTGGCATAACAAACCTGAACCTTTAGACGTTAACGGTCCTAAGCCACGAATGGCTAAGGTAAAAATAGTTGGGAACATAATAGAATTGAAGAAACCAACCGAAATCACGGCCCACATGGCGAAGTGACCACTACTCGACATAGTGACAATAAGCAATGTCATAGAAAGAATGGAGTTACAGGCAAGTACATAACTTGGCTTGATAATACGCGTTAAGTAAGCACCAACAAAACGGCCAATCATTGCAGCGCCCCAATAATATGAAACCATATCACCGGCTTGTTTTTCTGTGAGACCAGCAATATCTTTTTGGGTAAAATAATTGACTAAAAAACTGCCAATAGATACTTCAGCGCCAACATATACAAAGATACCAAGCGCACCTAAAAGCAGTGGTTTTTGTTGCCAAATTGATTTACCGTCACTCGCGTTATCGTCAGGCGTTTCGGCAATAGACTGTATCACGGGTAAATGTAAAAACTTAAAACCTATCGCAACTAATATTGTTGCTCCAGCCAGTAATAAATAAGGTAATTGTACGCTTTTTGCATCAATCACCTCTGTATGGGCTACCGCACCAAAAATTAACGCACTACCAAATATTGGCCCAAGGGTATGACCTAATGAATTAATCGCTTGTGCTAAGTTAAGACGACTGGCCGCCGTTTTTTCTTTACCTAGTGATGCCACATAAGGGTTAGCAGAAACTTGTAAAATAGTAATGCCTGAAGCAAGTACAAATAGTCCCGCTAAAAACACCCAATACACACCAATTTCTGCGGCAGGATAAAACAAACTACAACCTGCGGCGATAGTTAACAGTCCCGTAATAATGCCTTTTAAGTAACCAATTTTACTGATTATTTTTCCCGCAATCGGCGACATAATAAAATAGGCGCCAAAAAAGCAAAACTGTACTAACATTGCTTGCACGTAATTAAGGTCAAATGCTGCCTTAAGGTGTGGTATTAAAATATCATTTAAGGCGGTAATAAAACCCCAAATGAAAAAGAGTGTTGTCATCGAAGCAAAAGCAAAATGATAACTTTCATCGGCTCCTGTTTGATGACTTACTGATGCTGTTGGAATATTGCCCGCCATTATTTATCTCCTACTGCCGAATTATCCGTTGAAAATGATAGAGGTCTATCAGCAGTCTTAGCCCCCCATTGGGTGTTTGGCACAGATGAAAGCTCAAAGTCTAGTTTAACGGGAGCTGAAATATAGCTATCGTCAATCCAGCTCTTGCTGCTATCAATATTATTTACTTTTAAACTTGTAATATAACGGTTTTCACTTGACGTATTTGGCGCATTAATTGTTAAATTTCCTATTTTTGTTTTTGAGAAAATAGGACTTGCTAGCACCATGTCAGCACGACCTGGTAATAATGGGTATATGCCTAACGCTGAAAAAACATACCAAGAAGACATTTGACCTAAATCATCTTGGCCAGGGATGCCTTTAGTGGTGTTATTCCATAATAAGTCAATGGTTGCCCGCACAGTGTCTTGAGTTTTATATGCTTGTCCGGTGAATAAGTACATCCAAGGTGATGCAATTGATGGCTGGTTAGACACGTCAGAATAGGTGGCGCTATCTCTAAATAAAACCCAGCTACCATCAGGTTTATGAAAATGGTTATCAAGGCGGTTTGCCATCACTTTATCACCGCCGACCATCTCTTTCAGGCCATTACCATCAAAAGGTATCATCCATAAATACTGTGCAGGGCTACCTTCAACAAATAGATGTTCACTGTTTGCATCAAAATCAGCTTTCCAAGTACCGTCTTTATTACGTCCTTGAATATAACCTGCTTCTTTAGTTGCCTGTGGGTTGAACAGGTTTTTCCAGTAGCCTGAGCGTGTTAATAGTGCTTGTGATGATGCGTTATCGCCTAGCTTGCTGGCTAATTGCGATAAGGCAAAGTCAGCAGACGCTTGTTCAAGTGTTTCTGATGCACCTTCCCAGCTATTTGATTGATCCGAAATATAATTAATGGATTGCCATTGATCGAGTGATGGATGTTGTCCTCGACAAAATACAGGACAACCTTCATCACTTAAATCAAATGATGTTGGTTCATTAGCCGCTTTGAGTAAAGACTGGTATGCGCCTTTGATATCAAAACCGGTTGCACCAAAGGCAGCAAAGTTAGCGATAGCAATGGTAGATGGATCACCACTCATTACACCTGTAGCACCAGAGTTATGGGTCCAACGGTCCCAAACACCATTATATTGTTGAGCTTGGTTATATAACGATTGAGCAATATCACTACCACGGGTAGCATCAAGCAACGTTACCAGTTGCAATTGCGATCGATAAACATCCCAACCAGAAAAATTTGCGTATTGCGCCTTTTGTTTATTATTAATTTTATGAACTTTTTGATCAAAACCTAAATATTCGCCGTTAACATCACTAAATACATTAGGGTGGAATTGTGAATGAAATAGCGCGGTATAAAACGTGGTTAACTTATCTTTATTAGTAGAAACAACTTTAACTTTCTCCAAAGTTTTATTCCACGTTTGGTAAGCTTCTTTTCTTACTTCTTCAAAATATTTTTCTTTAGTTTGTGAGCTGTTAACTAAGGTTTCTGTTTGCTCTTTAGCTAAATTTTCACGTGCGTTGGCTAAGCTGACATAAGAAATACCGACTGTCATGGTTACTGTTTTTTGCTGTGAGAGATCTAAATCAACCCAAGCACCAGAGCCTTTACCTAATTTAGGAATACCTTTTTCACCATATCCCATGCCACCTTTAGCACTGTCACTATTTTTAGTAACTGTGTCGTCTTGCCAACCACCGGTGCCTGAAATTGGCACGTCTAATTTGGCGACAAAATGTAAAGTGTAATAATCGCGACGGTTGAATTCGCCTAAATAACCACAAAAATTACCGCTAGTAACGTGACCTGTTATTTCGCCTTTTTCTTGATCAATTTTGGTATAGGCATCACCGCTGCCTAATTGAGAATATGAGCTTCTAAACAGTAATTTTGCCTGTTCTGGATTATCAAAGGTAAAACGTGCAATGCCCGTTCGGGTTGTTGCGCTTAATTCAACATCAACGCCATTATCCATTTTTACCTGATAATAACCTGGTGTTGCTGTTTCGTTTTGGTGAGTAAAGCCTGCACTGTAATAAGCATCTAGCATATCGGTATCTGGCGAATGTTTGATAGCAGAAGTAAAAGGTAATACAGGAATATCACCCGAGGCACCTAAACAGCCGGTACCCGATAAGCGCGTAAATGAGAATCCTTTAATTCGACTTGCGCCATAATTGTAACCTCCTGGCCCCACAGGAATTCGACCTTTTTCGCCGAGCACTTGCTTGGTCATGCGCTCGCTTTCTTTGAGTAAATCTTTGGTATAAGCATGCTCAGGGCCAAAGTTAAACATACCATGAGGCACCACAGCGCCAGGCACAACATTAGCGGCTTGACGGTGGTTATATACCCCTTCAGTGCCAATAAAAGGATTAACGTAATCAACAGGGTTACTAACCCACTCTTCTGGCGCTGAGCTGGTTTTATTTTCATTGTCAGCATTGTTGTTTTGGCTATTACAGCCTGAGATTGATAAGCCAAGTGTTAGTAAACACGTCGCTGTAACTTTAAAAGTGTGCATATTTTATCCTTAACCCAGCTAAAAGCTGGGTTATTTATTCAATAGGTTCAAGCAAAGTGTTTTTTAATGAGTGCTCATTGAGGTTGGGCGATTTTTAGTCTCAATTCCCCAATGTTTATTTGGTATGTTTGACATTACAAATGTTAAGGTGCCGCCGTTAATGATGTCATCATGAGTAATAAAACTACGGTTTAACGGTTTTCCATTTAATCGTGCGCTTTTAATAAACTTATTTTTCTTTGAAAGCTTATTGGCTTTTACGGTGAACGTTTTACCATTAGCAAGATTCAACGATATTTCGGGTAATTGCGGCGCGCCTATGGCGTAACTTAAATCACCTGGGGCTACTGGGTAGAAACCCATGGCTGAAAACACATACCATGCTGACATTTGTCCAACATCATCATTACCCGCAAGACCATCGGGCTGATCAGATGATAAGGTATCCATTATTTGACGAATACGTTCTTGTGTACGCCAAGGTTTACCTGCGTAATTATAAAGGTAAGCAATATGATGGCTTGGCTCATTACCGTGTGCGTATTGTCCAATTAAGCCCGCAATATCTTCATGCTCTTTAATTTTTTCATGACTTAATTCTTTATTAAATAATAAATCCAAACGCTCTTCAAAGGCTTTGTCTCCACCAATCAAATCGATTAACGTGTTTACGTCATGAGGTACGTAAAAAGTATATTGGAAGCTATTACCTTCGGTAAAGGGCCCCATTAACTTAGCGTCTTCTGCATCAAAATCAGGGTTCCATACGCCTTCACTGTTCTTTCCTCGCATAAAGCCAACACTAGGATCGAATAGGTTTTTATAAGATTGTGCGCGTTGGTAAAAGGTTTTTGCAATATATTTTTTGCCCATTGCTTCTGCCATACGTGCGATCGTGTAGTCGTTGTAAGCGTATTCTAAGGTAATAGATACTGATTCGCTAAGCTTGTCCATAGGAACATAGCCACGTTTAATGTATTCTGGAATAGCATCATATTTAGGATTATTAGCGGTATCTGTCATTGCTTTTAAGGCAAGTTCACTATCAAAGTCTCGAATGCCTTTTAAGTAGGCATCAGCGATTACTGATACAGCGTGATAACCAATCATAGTCCAGGTTTCGTGAGCCTGAAAAGACCAAATAGGTAACATATTGTCATAGCTCTGTTGATAATGCGCCAACATTGAGTTAATCATGTTAGGGACTTTATCAGGTGCAATGTAAGTTAGTAGTGGGTGTAGTGCGCGATAGGTATCCCATAAAGAAAACAAGGTGTAATTTTCAAAACCGTCTGCTTGATGGATTTCACCATCAACACCGCGATATTGACCATTAACATCTTGATAAATAGAAGGTGCCTGTAAAGCATGATAAAGCGCGGTATATAACTGGCGTTTTTCAGATTTTTTACCTTTTGCTTGCACAACAGATAATTGTTCTTGCCACTGCTTTTTCGCTTGAAGTTTAACGTCATCAAAATCCCAGCCAGGGTTTTCAGTGATTAAATTTTCCAGTGCATTTTTACGGCTAACGGCTGACAAACCGACTTTAACCATTAATGGCTCTGTATTAGCATCTTTAAAATGTGTTAGCACTTTAATTGCTTTACCAGCAGTATATTGAATAGCAGAGTTAACAATAGTCGAAGGTTTACTGCCTTTTTTTGTCAGGCAGCCATTACAGCGATAACGTGAATTGTCTTGGTTAATTAATTCAATACTGTCAAATGGGCGAGAGAACTTGATCGCAAAATACATATCTCTTTGTTTTGCCCAGCCATTGGTAGAACGGTATGCCAATAGGGTTTGATTATCAATAACTCGCACATCACTCCAGATAACCTTATTTTTAAAGTTATAGATAGAAGCCGTTAAATCAAGTAGGACATGTGCTTGCTCATTTTCTTTAAAGGTATAGCGGTGCATGCCCGTTCGAGCTGTCGTGGTTAATTCAGCTTTAATTTTATAATCACTTAATTCAACGGAGTAGTAACCTGGCGAAGCCTTTTCTGCATTATGATTAAAGCGAGAGCGGTAACCTGAATCTGGGTCAGTCTCACTACCCGCCTCCACATGAGCTTTTCCTGTCATTGGCATAATAAGTAAATCACCCAAATCAGAATGACCGGTGCCACTAAAATGAGTATGAGAAAAGCCCGTGATAGTTTTATCATCATAATGATAACCTGCACTGTGCTTGTATATTTCACTTTGTGGGTCACTACCTCGACTTACTGCGGCAGTATCAGGGCTTAATTGCACCATGCCAAAAGGAACAACAGCGCCGGGAAATGTGTGTCCATCTCCTCCAGTACCAATAAAAGGGTCTACCCATTGGGTTACATCGTTAACTTGAATGGCTGAACTTTCTTCTGCATGGGTTAACATTGGCATTGCCGTCAATAGGCTAATAACAGCAACTGTATTTAATGCCCAATCACGAGAAGTTTTTTTTAATGTACTCATGTCGTTGGATAAGTATTTCATGTTACGACTGTCCTCTTATATTTTTGGAACGTTCCAATTACGTATCAATATAACGTTAGATTAGCTACAATTCAATAACTTTAAAGTTATAATAGAAAATTATTCAACAGGGAATAGGTATAATGAGTCGTAGCGAAAAGCCAAAAAGTGTCACTGTTATTGATGTAGCTGAAAAAGCAGGGGTATCAAAGTCCACCGTTTCATTAGTATTAACCGGGAGTAGCAAGGTAAGTAGTAAAGCTAAACAAAAGGTAGAAAAAGCGATAGATGAATTAGGTTACGTTTATAATAGGGATGCGGCTTCACTACGGAGTAGAAAGTCTAATCTTATTGCTATTGTAATTAACGACTTAAAGAACCCATACTCTGCTCAACTGGCCGTTGGATTAGAGCAACAAATTCGTCAGATGGGCTTATTTTCCATGTTAGTAAACAGTGCTGAAAATGTAGATACCCAAACATCTTTAGTACGTAATCTAAAAGAATATAATGTGGCTGCTTTTATTATTTGTCCAGCACCTAATACCTCTGCTGATTGGGTTAACTCTCTTGTTGAACAAGGCTTTCCTGTTGTACATATAATGCGAGAAATTGCAGGTGCAAAAGTAGCAACTGTACTTCCTGATAATTTCACTGGTACAAAGTTGGCAACCCAGCACTTGATAATGAAGGGGTATAAAAAGATTGCTTTTATTGGTGGAAACGAAAGTATTTCAGATTACCATCAACGTTTATCGGGTTATATCGAGGCTATGACTCTGGCTAAAGTACCTTTTTCTAAGAAGCTTTGCGTTCAATCTAATACGACTCGTAATGGTGGTCGTAGTGCTATGAAAGAAGTATTGACTCTTACCTCAGATATTGAAGCGGTTGTTTGCTTTAGTGATGTCATTGCTTATGGCGCAATAGAACAAATTCGAGCATCAGGAAGACAGCCAGGAAAAGACATCGCGATTGTTGGTTTCGATGATTTAGAAGACTCTCGCTTAATGTCACCTGCATTAACCACTATCCATGTTGATGCCAATCAAATTGCAATTGCTGTTTGCCAAATACTAACGAATATTAATAATGGTAATCGAAACAAAATATTGGTTGGCGTTGACTTAATCGAACGAGATTCAAGTTAACAAGTTCATTTTTATATTTGCCATATTGAAGCTAATCCCAAATTTATCCTGTGTCTCGCTATCAAAAGTATAGCGTCATACTAAAGCCTATTTTTTATTCTTACTGACTGTAAATACTACAAATAAGTGTTTTCCTCTCACTTTTTTGAGTGAAATTCACACAAAAAATCACAAATAATCTTTGACTATTTACAAAATAAGGGTACCTTACGCATTGGAACGTTCCAATTATCCTTTGTTTATTTTAGCTGGTTTACTCCCTTTTACCTGAAATAACGAGGATTAATAGTTAACCTGTCATAACGGAACGTTCCACTTAATATAATAAAAAATTTAATACGATATAATCGTCAGGGGAAATACATGAACAAAAATTTCAAAGAAAAGCAGAAACCTTCTTTATCAAGATTAGCGATATTGATTGGTGCTGCATTGTCACTACCAACATTTACAGTGTCTGCATTAGAAGAAGTTGAGCAGCTTGATAGCGAAGAAACTATTGAACGAATCGCGATAACTGGTTCGCGTATCCGTTCAGTTAATGCACTTGCTCCAAGCCAAATTACTTCAATTAGTGCGGAAGACCTTGCTTTAACGGGTCACATCAATGTTATGGATGCATTGCTTGACTTACCTAGTGTTGCTGGCGGTTTAACCAATGAATCTGCTGGATTTAATTATGCCAATACCGGCATGAATACCGTTGATTTACGTAACCTAGGACATGAAAGAACGCTTGTTTTAGTTAATGGTCGCCGGTATGTATCAAGTGATGTTGGTGAAATATTGGCTGATATAAACTCTATTCCAACGTCTTTAGTAGAACGTATTGATATTACCACGGGCGGTGGCTCTGCTAGTTATGGCTCTGGCGCTATTGCTGGAGTGGTTAACTTTATTTTAAAAGATAATTTTGAGGGGGTTGAAGTTGAAGCCCGCCTTAGTCAATCTGGAGAAAGCGATAATAAAAGTGACATGATTCGTGCCACTATTGGGGGTAACTTCGCCGAAGATAAAGGTAATGTTGTTGTCAATTTTGAACGTTCAACGGCTGAAGGCTTAGCATCTCGTGATCGTGGTGTTACAGGTGTTAGATTAAGAACTGTTGACGGGGAAAAAGTATTAAATCCCGCGGACTTAAGTACTTATGCACCAAAGTGGCGCTATGATATTGGCAATGAAGAAGTCTCTTGGCAAAATGGTGCTGTTGGTGATTGGAATGTAGAAGATGATGGATATCGACATGCAGATAGCCGAACCATCTCAACGCCTATTGACCGTACAATTTTCAATGCACTAGCGAACTATTACTTGAACGATGACCTACGTGCTTTCGCTGAATTTACTTACGCCAAAACAGAAACTTCTAACCCTTCAGATTTATATGCTATTGGCTCCGCCTATCGTGGCGCTGAAATTAGCATTGATAACCCTTTTGTACCTGATGAATTGCGAAACATAGCTCTCGCAGAAAATGATAGTCAGTTTATTCAATACCGTGGACGCCTTAACGAATTTGGACAAGGAGGTTTTGACGCAGAGCGTGTTGTCACACGTTTTGTGCTAGGCCTTGATGGTACATTTGCAGAAGATTGGGATTGGGAATTAAGTTATAACTATGGGCATGTTAGCAATGACCAGGAAGGTAATGACGTTAACGAAGTTGCCTATAAAAAAGCGACTGATGTCATTGTTGACCCTGATACCGGTGAAAACGTTTGTCGTGATGAAGCTTATGCTGCTATAGGCTGTGTGCCAACCAATGTGTTTGAACCTTTTACTCAAGAGATGCAAAATTTTTGGACTAACTTAACTACGCTTGATGGCACATTAAAACAAGAAACATTCGTAGCATCCATTTCTAATAGCAGTCTATTTAGTTTACCTGCTGGTGATGTTGGTTTTGCTGCTGGTTATGAAAGACGCAGTGAGTATGCTGAAGAACATCCTGATTCAGCGACAAAATCGGGCTTAACAGGCGGTGTTCAAATTGACAGTTTAGAAGGTTCATACGATGTTGATGAATTCTTCATGGAAGTTAACATTCCCATTTTAGCTGATATTGCCTTTGTTAAGTCACTTGGCGTCAATATAGCGGGAAGAACATCAGACTATAGCCACGTTGGCCGCAATGAAAGTTGGCAGGTTGCTTCACGTTGGGAAGTTAATGATGATATTACTTTTAGAGCACAATATTCAGAAGCGTTTAGAGCACCTACCATTGCAGATATGTTTAATGGTGGCACTCGTCAAGGTCTCAGTCTTGCCGGCATTGATCCATGTGATGGTGTTTCGCTCAGCTCAGCAGATGATGGTGTTAGTGCAGAGCATGCTGCAGCTTGTCGAGCTATTCCGGCAATTGCTAATGCGATTCAAGATGGTGGTACTTTTAATGGTGCTCCTGATGATGAAAAAGAACGTTATTCATTTTTTGGACCGTCACCGGATTTAGAAGTTGAAACTGCAGAAACAACGACTATCGGTTTTATTTATACACCGTCTTATCTTGAGGATTTAACGGTGTCTTTAGATTATTACAGTATCTCTATCGACAATATCATTACTGGTGTAAGCGATGACTACAAAGCTGAGCGTTGTTTAGAAGGTTTACCTGAATTTTGTCGTGCTATTGAGAGAGATAGTTCTACAGGTGTAATTCAAACGACTTATAACTATGTTTTTAACTTAGCGGGCCGTGAAGTAGAAGGTTACGATTTAGAAGCAAACTATATGTATTCTTTAGGTGAATATGGTGATTTAAATTTTAATCTGCTTTATAACTACGTTACTAAACATCAAACGAAAGCGTTGCCTGACTCGGACTGGGAAGATAATTTAAATGAATTACCTTACTTCGAACAACGAGCAAACTTTAGTACCACCTACAGTTATGAAAACCTGACTGTTAATTGGACCACGGTATTCCAAGGCAGCATTTTTGACGATAAAGATGCTAGCTACTTTAACAATGATATAGATGCCGTTGTTATCCACAATGCACAAGCTCGTTATACCTTTGGCAATGAAACACCAATAGAAGTTTATGCTGGTATTGATAATGTTTTTGATCAAGATCCACCGTTCTTACCTGAAGGGTATAAAAATGGTCAAGCACAAACAGCTACCGCTAGTCCTTATAGTCGTATTGGTCGCATGTTTTATGTAGGTACGGTCGTAAAATTTTAAGATGATCGAATGAGTTACTCATGAGTAATAAGTAAAGAGTAACTCCCATACATACTTCGTTTCAAAAATAAAGATGAGAAAATTATGAAAAACTTTAAATTATCGCTAATCGCTATAGTTGTATTGTCAACTACTTTAGCAGGATGTAATGGTTCAGATAAATCACTAGAGATTACCCCAAAAAAAGCAGAAAGTGTAACGGCTAGTTCTGCACTACGTAATATGGCTATAGATTCAGGCAACACTATCTCCTCACCAGACGGTGTCAATGTACCCGGAGGAGAAGGCATAAATAACTTAATTGACGGCAACGATGGCTCTAAGTTTTTATCATTTAGTGACAGTGTATCTGTTGAATTTAGTGCAGCAAAACCTTATGCCTTAAAAGGATATGCTTTGATATCAGGTAATGATGCCCCCGAACGAGATCCGGCCGAGTGGACAGTAGAAGGTTCAGGCGATGGCACAATATGGGTTGAGATTGATAGCCGTTCTGGCCAGACTTTTGGTAGTCGTGGTGAAAAGCGTACCTTTGAAATGCTGACTAATGAAGTTGAATATCAACATTATCGTTTTAGTTTTGCAAACAACCCAGCGACCGCTGCAGGCATATTCCAATTAGCTGAAATAGAATTGACTGTTGTGGCAGATGCGCCTTTGGTTGATTTTGCAAGTAATATCTCGCGTGCTGAAATAGGTGAAAACGTACAGTTTTGGGATAGATCTTTAGCTAACCCAACGGGTTGGCAGTGGACATTTGAAGATGGAGAACCGGCAACGAGCACGAACAGAAATCCTGCGGTTACTTTCACTTCACTTGGTGCTAAATCAGTAACACTGGTTGCGTCTAACGATAAAGGTTCTAATGAAAAGGTACAAGAGCAAGTTGTACATATTTGGGATTCTCAAAACCCATGGGCAGGTTATGTAAAACCTACCGTTACGCTTGTTGCTCATAAACCAGAGCATGAAGGGCAAATAGCATTTAGTCGAGTTATGCCTGATATCGAGGCCGTCATTCATGACATCTCATTACAGATAGTTAAAGTACTGTATAAAGATGTTGCTGAAGCACCATTATTTAAAACGGTAACCTTTGAAACTGATGAATATGACTTCCCTGCTGCTAAGAGTGGTACAGATGAAGACATGATCTTAATGATGGATGTTGCTCATCTTGCTAATAAAGCAGCTGAAGGTGATGATGCCTTGCGCGATGAAGTGATAGGTATGTTATGGCATGAATTAACCCATGGTTATAATAATTCGCCAAACTCAGGTGAATACGCAACGGGTGATGAATACCATTCATATTTAGAGAGTTTAGCTAACTACATGCGTATTAAAGCCGGCTTTCATGAAAGTAGACGTGTTGGTATTAAATGGGTTGATAACTGGAATGTTGATGCCTATGAGCAAACATCATTTTTCTTAGAGTGGGTAGCAAATAGCCATCGTAGCGTTGACTTTATCTATTTATTTAATAAAGCCGCAGGTGACCTAAAAGAATGGAGTTTTGAGGCCGCCTTTAAATCTATTTTTGGTGAAGACAAGGGCGTATCAATATTTTGGCAAGAGTATCATGATGCACAGGGTATTGAACCTCCTTATCCAACACCAGTAGATGGCTATAGAAACTTTGCGGTTGATGAAGGTGTGAGCATTTCAACTAATGCTACTACCGTTATTATTCCTGATTGGGATGCATATGAAGGGGAAGATAAATTAATTGATAATAACGTTACCAAAAAATTTAACGCGTTTATTGAAGGTACATGGTGGCTAGAGGAACATGCATCTCACTTATTTCCTATCAATGATATTACCAATGTGGAAGTTACTTTTGAATTACCCGATGCCATTGTTTTACATAAATACAGTGTAACAACAGGTAATGATAACCCACAGCGTGATCCAACGTTATGGACTATATCAGGCTCTGTGGATGGTGAAGTTTGGACTCAATTAGATAGCGATAATTATCCTTCTGATCCAGAACGATTAATCACTTTCCATTATGACATTGATGATGCAGTGACGGCTTATAAGTATTATCAGTTTGTTTTTGAAAATACTCAACCAGCGGGTGATAGTATTGGTGGTGATAATGGTCGCTTGGTTCAAATTGGCGAAATTGCACTACTAACAGAAGAGTAAAATTAGTCCTATATATTTATATGAGACCCCTTTCTCTTGAAAGGGGTCTCTATTTTTTCTGTATTTATACCTTAATGAGTTCCTGATAAATTTACATCGCTTTAGAGCTTCCCTGCTGGTATCACGTTGTAAAATAAAAGCATAATAATTAGTCTCGTGCTCAAAGCGACCTTAATAAATTTACAGTTTAATGGTGGTGCGATGAACATTTTAGAGTTTATATTAATCCTATCCTGTCAGGCTTTATTAATCCGAGACCTAAATAGATTCGGGAACTATTACCTTCTATGACACAAGATATATACATTAAAGCAAAAGATTAAAGGGATTTTGATCAAAGAAGTAAACATCTAAAATATAAGGTAAAGTAACACGCACTTTACCTAAGTTCAGAAATTAATTTTATAAAATCAAGGGATAAATATGGTTAAGATGTTGGGTTTATGGTTGCTTTTGATATGTTTACCAATTTTTACTAATGCCAGTCAAGATGTTATTTTTAACAAGCCTCTTTCATCTTTTGACCCTCGATATACATATACGTACGAGCTAATGGAATTAATTTTTAAAGCGACGCCTGAATATACTAATGCTCAAGTTAAAACAACAGAAATGAATATGACTAGAAGCCGAATATTTCATGAGTTGAAGAAAGGTAAATTACTTAATGTTGTCGCGGAAGCTCCTCAAAAGGAATGGGATAGTAATTTAATTGTTGTACCTATTCCAATTAGAAAAGGTCTTCAAGGTTTTAGGATATTTATCGTTAAAGATAAAAACCGTAAAAAGCTTGTCCAAGTCGGTCGTTTAAAGTCTCTAAAAGCTTTACATACAGGTTCTGGAAATGAATGGTCAATAAGACTTGCGATGGAACAGGCTGGTTTTGCTGTCGTGACGGCAAATGGTTATGAGTCGTTATTCGCTATGTTGTCAAAGCAGCGTTTTACTACTTTTGGCCGAGGCATTAACGAAGCCTACAGAGAGGTAGAAAGCCATTTAGCTTTATATCCTGACTTTGTAGTTGATAACCATATTTTATTGGAAATTCCGTTAGCTACTTATTTTTATGTTTCACCATCATTCCCCGAGATAGCAGACCGTATAAGGCTTGGGTTACTTCGATTGATAGAAAATGGTGAGTTTGATCGATTTTTCTTTCAAAAGTATTGTTCAGATATTTTAAAGGCTAATATGTCTGAAAGACTGCGGTTTAAAATCGATAACCCCCAAGTATCACAAAAAAGAATGATTTCTTTAGTGGGAGATGGCTTTCTTCTTGATTCTAATAAGTCTTATAAAAAAGTTTGTCTGTCAATGACACAATAAAAACCGATTATTTTTATAGTCGCTTACGCAAGTGAAAAAGCCAAATTTTCCTGTTACCAATTAAACGATAAAAATAATGTATTAGAAAATATAGGTCAAATAAGTTGAGTCTAAAAGGACTATAAAGCCCACAAAGTGATCATAAATTCTATCGCGAAATGTGCCCCTGAGAGAGATATAAAGCTAGTTTTCAAGCTTTCCATAGTAATTGTAAGCCCATAGACTTATGGCCAATATGACTCAACCACTACTGTTAGCTATAAGCCAGAGCGATAATTAATTTGGGAATTAACTAAAAGCAGAAGCTAGCTTGGATAACCATAGAATAATAGTTATCGGTTTAGATGCTCATAATAAATTGACTCAAGCGACTGTTTTAAAATAAGAAAATTACAACACCCCTGAACCATTAAATCGCATACTGACCAATAAATATTCGTTCTAGCTTGATGAATTCAAATATAGGATCTACGCTTTGTTTGGCTTGCCCATGACATGACACCGCAAGGAGTAATTCATGCCAAACACTCTTAAACGACTTATTCCTGATCCTGAGGTCATTAAGCTTCAACAATTGCTGAGCTCAAACGGCTATTTCGAAGAGATTAAACCTTCTCATGGTCTATTTGATGGTATTACGTTTGATAATGCCGTTCTATTCCAGCTTCAACACATCTATAAAGATGGTGATCCATTAAAACCAGACGGAGTTATTGGTGCGAAAACTTGGTGGGCTTTAAAAAACCCTTCAGGCGAAAAACAGCGTAATCACTTATCAGCTAGCATCCCTGCAGGGTTAACCACAAAACGCCACCAGCTCATAGAATTAATTATTGAAGAGCACAGTAAGCCCGTATTTGAAGTGCCTGACGGCTCTAACCGCAGCCCAGATATAGACGGTTATTGGGGCAATACTGGTGTTATCGGATTAGCCTGGTGTTGTGCCTTTGTCTCATGGGTTTTAAAAGAGGTCACTGACTCCTATCCAATAGCAAGCACACACCATTTAGGTGTTCAGAGGATGTGGCGAACTGCTAAACGACTAAACATGACAACAGAAATCCCTAAACCTGGAGACATATTTGTCCAGCTATTTGCAGGGGGTAAAGGTCACACGGGATTTGTTGTAGCGGTCACCGAAGATGGGGAAACAATATACACATGCGAAGGGAATTGTGGTAATAGATTAAAAATAGGTAAGCGTTCCAATAATTCTGAATTACATTTCATTGACTGCCTACAAGATAATCAAACTCTCGACTTTGAGCGTATGGCCTTTGATGTAAACAGTACTATTGACAATACAACGAGATAACTTGAATTAGCAAATAACATAAGCACCAATTGTGAAGGGTTTAAGATGGCAACAAAAAATATTATGGTTTGCTTTGATGGTACTTGTAATCACCCTAAAGACGCTAAGCAATAACGAAAATGGTTTGGGCATAGGGAAATCGAAGATAACGGCATTACTAAAGTTCTAAAACTACATGTATTCTTCGGTGGTAACCTAGAAAAATGAGTTTTTACACAGGCTGGCCACATTCAAGACATTAGCACTCACTTGTTAGCATTGGGTTCGGATTAAGTTTTTGTATCGGTAATTCTTGCCATAATCAGAATTTTAAAGTGTGCTGTAAGAAGCGGAAATGCACCTTAAAGGTTCCCTGTTTATGGCTTTATTATGTGTCTTCATTTAACTCAATCCTAGTTAATTTCCACTACTTTCCGAGTATCCCATCATTATTTTTACGTCGGTAACGCTTTTAGAATGAGAACCTTCGCAATGGGCAATAAATTCATCTGCTAGTGCGTCGAAGGAGCTACGTGGCTTATAATAGTAAAAGATCCGTGCGACATTGCCACACCACAGGTTATCTAGCGTCGTTTTTTCTTCGTCCGAAAGATACGGTTGGTTCTGGCTAATTACGTATTTATAGTAGCGGCCTAGCTGACGGACCAGCTGCTCCAGTTCTGGACAGCTATTTTCTGGCGGACATTGTTGCCGATTAGCCATGACTGCATCATAACGATCGAACAGCGTCATTGTATGCAGCGACAGTGACGTCTTTGCTGTCAATAGTGGTTTGGGCTGCTTGATAAGATGAGAGCATGGCGCCGAGCAGCGCGACCACCACTCCAATCAACGTGCTGACCGACGCAATCAGCCCCATTGCCCCTTGGCGTCGACCGCATTCGCTGCAGACTCTCGCCCCATCCTCGATAGGTTTCTTACACCAATTACATGACATGGCTGGCTCTCCTTCTAATTGCTAAATACCAATTTGCATATAACGAACTTATAGAATAGTTCATTTATTATAAATTACTCCATAAAACAGGGGTACTAAATGTATTCAACACAGTAAAATCAATAAGTTAGATAAATAGCAACTAAAGTATAGTTTCATTTGTAGCACATGTGTAGCAATTTGGTTGGGACTTCTATTGCATAAACAATATCTCTAAAACGTAGCTAATTGCCACATCGAAGACCTAGTACTCACTGATTTGAATTAATTAGGATTAGTTTTTCTATAAATAAGGTGCCTGAAAAGCAAATTAGAACAGGCTGTAACGATAGGCTTCGTCAGTCTGGGCTGACCTAAGGCCGAAAGTAAATGAAATCTACATGCTTTGCTCTATAAGGCTTGCTGTCAATACATCCAATTTTTAATTATCTAATCCCTTACAAAACACCTGTAAAAAAATCAAGGCGACAATCAAGGGGTCAGAACACTTGAATACGTCTTAAATATATTAAAGCATTCTGTTAGAATACTAAGCTATTGATTAATGAGCACCGAGACAACATGTCAGAATTTAAAGCATTTTCACTTTTAGAGTCAATTATTGACCGCGTTAATCTTAAAGGCTACAAACAGCCAACACCGATCCAAAAAGAATGTATCCCAGCGCTTATAAATGGCAATGATCTTCTTGGTATAGCGCAAACGGGAACAGGAAAAACTGCGGCCTTTTCATTGCCTATTATCAATAAATTTGGGCGAAATAAAATTGATATTAAAGCTAAGAGCACGCGCTCGCTCATACTAACGCCCACAAGAGAGCTTGCCTCGCAAATAATGCAAAACATTGATGACTACTCTGATGGCTTGGGGCTTAAAACTAAGGTTGTTTATGGTGGTGTAGGAAGACAAGCTCAAGTTGACTCTA
The DNA here is from genome assembly GCF_000012325.1 of Colwellia psychrerythraea 34H. Taxonomy (NCBI): domain Bacteria; kingdom Pseudomonadati; phylum Pseudomonadota; class Gammaproteobacteria; order Alteromonadales; family Colwelliaceae; genus Colwellia; species Colwellia psychrerythraea. Next base: position 2,770,474 of record NC_003910.7, read on the forward strand.
TCGAACTTGGACTTGATATTTTAGTGGCCACCCCTGGAAGGTTATTGGATTTAATTGAAACGGGCGATATAAATTTCAAGGCGTTAGAAGTATTTGTGTTAGATGAAGCAGATACAATGCTTGATATGGGATTCTTTAAGGATGTTCAAAGTATCATATCGAAACTGCCAAAGAGCCGACAAACACTATTATTTTCAGCTACTATGCCTGCGGAAATAGAGATACTTGCAGAAGCCATATTAACGGACCCAACAAAAATTCAAATTACTGCTGAAACGGTTACTATCGACTTGGTTAATCAAAGTGTGTACCACCTTGATAAATCGAATAAAGTACCCTTGCTATTTAATATCCTGACAAAAGCTGACTATGAAAAAGTGCTCATCTTTTGTAAAACAAAGTATGGCGCTGACATCATTGTTAAAGCACTAGAAAAGGCATCAATAACTGCCGCTAGCCTGCACAGTGGTAAAACACAAGCAGTTAGGGAGGAAGCGTTACAAAACTTTAAAGACTCTACTTTAAGAGTATTAGTTGCAACTGATGTTGCTGCTCGTGGAATTGATGTTGATAATATTACGTTAGTCATTAACTATAACCTTCCTGAAGATCCAAGAAACTACATACACCGTATAGGACGAACTGCTCGTGCCGGGAAAAGTGGTATGGCTATTTCATTTGCTGTAGAAAATGATATAAGGCAATTAACTAATATTGAAAATAGCATAGGGCAAGTCATTCCTGTTGTTACAGAACAGCCTTTCCATAAAGAGTTTTCAAAAGCGCCTATACAAGACAAGAAAAAGAAACAGGTTAAAAAAACAAAGAGAAAATAAGGACAGACATGAATTGTCCTTTGAAACGAGCAATATAGTGGAAAATATCTACCATCAGTGCCACTCGATAGCATTTACCTTGTGCACTTAATTGCATTTAACACTGCCACATCTAGTTTATATTAAATTTAGAGCTTATTCGAACGGTCAGGCTTAGGTATATTGCGCACTTTTTCCACAAAGCCGACCTAATTCATAGGTTAAAATCATCTAATGTAATAACCACTTTGATACGAGAGCGTACGTTTCACTAACTACTTACTATAACTTGTCTGTTCGCATTGAAACCATAAATCACTCTCGTATGAGAAGTTAAGCTTTAGGATCATAGAACTGACATTATTTTTATGGCGCTCTAGGCACGAAGCTCAATAGAACCTTTAAGCCTATTTTGTATCGCATCGTGAAGGTTTTTTGATATTAACGGATTATTCTACTAATGGCAGCAGCTCAACTTCACCGTTGACATAAGCTGTACAATTCAATTTTGACCCACTTTATTTTAGTGCAATTGCACCATTTAATTTACCATAAACTGTCCCAATACACATGAGTTCATCAATTAACCTTTAAAATCAATGATTTGTTTTTTGGTATGTATCTTGCTTTGGTGGTAGTTCAATTAAATTGAGTTTATAGGACTCATTATGGTTATTTTTCTACCCGTAGAATATTCAATAAAATTATTTGGCCTTAAGCTTACTTTAATCTGTTTAATTACATTAATGCTGACCTTAATTAATTTTGTTCCTTTGGATGGCACTACAAGTTCGGTCCTATTTTCAGCTGTTATTATTTATTTTTTTGTTGGACTAACATTAACCGTTTCACACCAAGAACATCAGTTCAATTCTATAATAAATAGTCTTGACCCCATAAGTTTTGACTACCGAAGCTTGAAGTTCGATACGTTATTATCCAAAAACACGACGATTTCATTATTAAACTCTTTTCGAGAGTTATCGCGTATTAATCAACAGCAAAAAAATAAATTAAAGGAAGTAAATCACTCTGCAAGCCAAGTAATAGCATCAACGACGTGTTTATCGAACAATGTGGAAAAGCAATTTAATGCAACATCGTCGACCGCGGCTGCAATTACAGAGATGAGCCAATCAATCAGTGAAGTTAGCAGTAAAATTTCCGCAGTACACAACTCCGCTATGCATGCTGATGAAATAGTACAAAGCGGGCAAATCCATATCATCTCCTTAACGGGTGCAATATTAGAGGTAAGCAAGGAAGTATCCCAAACACAACAAGGTATGCAAGAGTTAGACGAGTTGGCACAGGAAGTCACGTTGATCACTGAATCTATCCGAAAAATATCATCACAAATCAATTTATTAGGATTGAATGCATCTATTGAAGCTGCTCGCGCAGGTAGTGTTGGTCGAGGATTTGCCGTTGTGGCAGAAGAAGTTAGAAATCTAGCCATAAGCACCCATAGTTCTAGCGAGCATATAGCCAATAAAATCAATCAGGTATTAAGCCAGAGCAGTGATACTGTTGAAAGTATGAAACTTGTCGTTGAAAAAACAAATGCTTGTGGTGAAAAAGCAAAAAGTGTTAATAAAATGCTGAAAGATATTGCTTTAGCAACAAACTCTGTACAGCAGGAAACAGAAGTCGTTTCAGTTAATGCTGAGCAACAAGTCTTGGCTACTGAGGAAATATCACGGCATGTTGAGCAAATTGTTCAAAGCTCTGAAGCCAATGCTGACATTGCGAAACAAACTGAACTTGTGGCTGAACACTTGAGAAAACTTACCTCTTAGCTGTTCCGGTAATTGACTTATAAAAAGAGGGTTACTAACAAATGAATCATTATCAAATAATTGTACTGTTACTATTTATCCTAGTTAGCTTTTATTTAAAATTAAATAACTCTAAAAAAGATCGCATTAAAACTCAGCGTCAAGGCTTGCTTAATATAAAAGGTTTGAAGCAGCTTATTTATTTAATTCAACAACACAGAGGAATGACGGCGGCTTATTTAAATGGTAAAAAAGAAATATTACCTAAAATAACTATCATCAGACAATGCATTCAAGAAAACATTAATAAAAATAAGCTAACTTTTTCTAATGATAATGAACGTTGGCAAAGTTTTCTGGATCATTGGCAAAGACTTGGCACAGCTAGTGTGGGAGCAAGTGCGGATAATAGTTTTGATCAACATACTCAATTGATTAGAAATCTCTTATATCTACTTGAGGACGAAGCCGAAAAAGGCTTGTTGTTTTCTCAATTTTTACCTCAGTTTCCTCAAGCGGGCTATGTATGGCGTGAAGTGATCGGTGTAACAGAAGTTGTTGGTCAGGCAAGAGCCATTGGCGTGGGCGTTGCAACACAAAAAACTTGCTCTAGTACCGACAGTATTCGACTAAGTTACTTACAACAACAAATTAGTGAAGTGATCAAAACTGTATTACATCAACTTTATTGCTTACCACAATATTTAGATGAACATAATAGGTTAATTAAAATCACACAAGAGCAAACCGAAATGTTCTTATCCACCGTTGACCAAGCTTTTCTTAGTGCCGACAAAATCACGTTAGATCAACAAGTATATTTTGAACAAGCCAGTTTGCTTATTCAGTCTATCGATGATGTATTTAAACATCAGTTAATGCAAATCAGTAACTCTTTGGATGTAAATTGAAGGGTCCATGCTAGCTATCAATATCGTCTTATTTAAAAAAACTCATCAATACCTTATCTAGCTATTTTAATTACTGGAAATAATCAATGACAATAACATCAGTAGCTTCTGTAGCTAAAACTGCATTATCTCTACTCACATTGGAAGAAATCAAAGGCTCGACTCATCAAGTGGAAAAAGGTGTTCTAAGTACCTTTGAAAATATAACACTAACGAGTCACTTTCAGCCTATATACAGTATTGATCATCAGAAAATAATTGGTTATGAGGCACTCATTAGGGGGAAAGATAATGATGGAAATAACATCACCCCAGACGTAATATTCGACACACCGTGTGATGAAAGGAGTAGTGTTTATCTTGACCGTTTATGTCGTTATACCCACGTTGCCAATTCTCAAAAATTAGAGGATCAAGATAAATGGTTGTTTATCAATGTTTCCAGTCTAGCCTGTGAAAAAGGTCGAAATTATGGAACTTTTTTTTCCGATTTATTAAGTTATTTCAATATTCCCGCTGAAAGGGTCGTGGTTGAAATCATAGAGGATCACTGTAACAACAATGCTCAATTATTGGAAACATGTAATTATTATAAATCTATGGGCTGCCTCATTGCTATCGATGATTTCGGTGCCGGGCACTCAAATTTTGAGCGTATCTGGAACCTTCGACCCGATATAGTTAAGTTAGACCGCTCAATACTTTTAAGAGCAATAAAGTCGAATCATACCCAAAAGATGTTAACCAGTATTGTCCAAATTTTACACCAATCTGGTTGTTTAGTTGTAATAGAAGGGATAGAAACTGAGGAGCAGGCATTAATTGCCATCGACAGTAATGCTGATTTTGTTCAAGGATTTTATTTTTCTCGCCCCCAAGCTGCTAGCTACATCCAAACTGAAACAAAACCATTGTTTGCTCACTTAGTGAAACAAAATATCGCTATAGAACAATATCAATTACATCAAGATTTACATTGGTCATCCACTTACCGTAAGACATTTTTACAGGCTGTAATGACAATAAAAACAGGTGAAATCATAAATAGTGTTATAAAGCCGCTGATGAATTTGAAAAAAGTAATTCGTTGCTTTCTGGTAGATAATCAAGGACAACAACTGGGTGAGTCTTATATAGTCGACCAAGGAAAACTAAACCCTGCAGGGCAATTTTATCAATTACAACTGGGTAAAGACGCTAATTGGTATCGCAAACATTATATACGTAATGCCCTTAGACAGCCTAATCAAATGCATATTTCACCACCTTACCAATCTATTACAGGAGATGGGCTCTGTATTACCACCTCAATGTGCTTTGATACTGATGAAGGACAAAAAATATTATGCATGGATATTTTAGCTGGACACTAATCTTGATTTTCTAGTTTCTATAAACTAGGCCATTGGCAGTAGTTAGTCTTTTCAGCCATAAATGGCTGCTATTGGTGACAAACGGAATAATATAAATATTATGGTTAACTTCCGCTTTGCGCCTTTGTTGACTTTATAATATTAAATACAGTTACTTACAGAATCCCAAGTAAAATCATCGTTGCCATTCTAATACTCGACTAACTAAAATAGAAATTCGATATGGTGTTATTTTACTTTGATCTAAAGCCTATTTTGATGTGTTTTTGAGTTGTTTATGAGGTACGGAAAGACAGGTAAAGGTAATAATTAACCTATATTTATTGCAAGGAAGCACAATTAATATTGTAAGTATTTTACGGATGATGAATAGAAGTAGCTAATAAGATACGACCCTATGAGGTATTCATTATGAATAATAATCTCCTCCCCGACCATAAAACGCTAAGGGAATTAGCTGAAAACTCACCCGACAAACTTGAACTCATTCTTAGGGAAAATATTGCCGCAATCATCGATAAAACATCAGGAATCCACCGACGACGTTTACAAGGATTGCAATTTCAGATAGATGTACAAAGGAAGCTGGCAAAAAATCCTGTCGATTCCTGTATACGAATATCGCGAATGATGCAGGATTCTTTTATTGAATTGAATAGAGCATTAAATAATTTAACTAAAAACCAGCCAATTTTGGACAAAAAAAAGGATTTTGATATCATCTACTTAACAGATATAGGATGACATAACCACCACTTTGACGAAAAATGAGTGCATCACGTAGTAATGCTGAAGAAATAATGATGCCCTATTTTTTATGCTAACTAAACTAAACTAAAAACAACTACAAAAAAAGCCTTAGATTTTGGCTTATTTCTTTTATTAGTGAGTTCGGCACGGCGTGCTCTGCAGCGTACTTATCCCATTGAGATACCGCTTCGATTGTTTGATTTAACACATCATCTATTTTTCGTTTGCTAAAGATTGGGCTCAACTTTTCAAAGCTGTAGAAATCATCTCTGGTGAAATTATCTTGTTTCCCGTTAAGTGTCATCCAATGTTTACTTACCCAATGACTATCGGGTTTGTAGCTATAGGCTAAATCGTAAGCTGGAGCTAGTTGCCATTTATGGTCTTTATCTAACATAAATCCAAAGTTTTTGGCGTGATCATCATGATTTCGAGATATTACGTTAAATACCATGCGTTTAAATAGCTGCATTGCATCGTCTGGACTCAGTTTTAATTTTCTTGCTGTGTTAAATAGTTCAGCATAAGAGTATGAGCCTATTTGTTTGTAGCTTACATGCTCAAGTCCATTGAGTGTTTGTACGTGTATTTTGTCATTACCGTTTCGATCAAATCTTTCGGTGATAAAATGTCTGCGTTTACCTTCATTAAGTAAATGGCATGGCATCATATCGATACCACATTCTTTCGCTAATATGTGGTAGGTATATTCCATCGCGCCATAACCCATAGGATCGCCAAAGGTCTCTTGATTTTTATTATGTTCACTGACGCCGTCAAATTTCATCAAGTAGTGGGTAAAACCTTCAGGCGCATCAGTTTGGCCTGAGCGAACTTGGGTTAAGTCGTTATTGAAAGCAAGCACAGCTTTTGGCCTTGCACCACCAGCGCTCATACCAACGGACATAAGAGACATCATTGCTTCTTTGTCTTCTTGGCCATTATTTTCAAGGTCAACGCTAAATTGTTGTCGTTTATCTAATACGTCTTGTGCGATAGAAACGAGCGATTCAATGTGTATTGGCTGTGAAGCATTAAGGTTTTTTCTTTTTGTGGCAGGTGAGTAAGTTAAAGCCCCCATGCCGCGCATACCTGTGTATTGTAGTCGTTGTAAAGGCGTGATATCACTGGTTGATTTACCTTGGCTGGCTATCCAAGCATTCATAACAGCATTACCAAAATCATCCGGTAGTGAGTCGGCGATAAGTCCTGGTAGTCCTTTAAAAGTATTCTGGTCTAGCTGGGGAAATGAATAAATATTTTTAGCCAGCGGCATTTTGATTGGCGATAACTCAATGCCTGTTTTGATAAAACTGGGGAAGTATTCAAACGATCCCATTTGGGTATCGGTGTTGTAGCTAACTGCGCCTACGTCAAACGCTTTGTACTTAACCTTTATGACTTCCATTACCATGTGGGAGTATCCTTACTTTGGCTGCTATTTTTGCTATTTATTATTTTACTGGTACTTTTACGTGCGCTAGTTGCTCTTTTACGTTCTTTACCCTGAAGTTCAATTAATTGAACCGGAGATATCTCTTGTTTTGGGATAAACGAATTAAGTTGCTCTGTTAGATCAAGTGCGATAAGAATAGCTATCATGGATTCAAGCGTTGATTTACCTTTTTCACCATTAGTCACCGCTTTGAGGGATAATCCTGCTTTGTTAGCTAAAGCTTTCTGGGTGAGGTTCGCATTGAGTCGGGCGGTTTTAATTCTATCGCCCAGTTCACCCGCAATAGCATGCGCTGTTAATTGATCAATATTCATAATATGCCCTAAAAGATGTTTTATATGGGATATACTCGAGTATAACCCTTAAAGGGAGTATTACACGACAAGCATAAATATTCAACAATAATGAAAACTACCCTTTATAGGATGATTAACTGCTAAAAATAGCAACAAACCTCCCTAAAGGGATTGTTAGGTAACCTAGATAAATACAGTGAAAGAGTCTAATGTGCCCTACTCGTTTTCACTGTTGAGGCTGAAATTCAAGGAAAAATACAATGGGTCTTCAATATAAAACGTCGAAGATGACGTCAGATTTTTACAAGGTATTAATGCACGCTTGAGTAAAGTACAGAGGTAAGAGCATAGGTAAGTAAATTATTGAATTACAACTTTATCGCCATCGGCTAGTCTTTCTGCACCTCTTATCGCAACATTATCACCATGTTTTAGTGAACCGGTTATCGCAACGCGTTCTTTATTTCCTTTACCCACAACAACGGCTAAACGAGATACGGTATTGTCTGCATTCACTTTAATTACGTAACTGCCACTTTTGCGCAAAATAAGTGCATCGCGCGGCACAGTTAAGCTTGCTGTTGCTTTTTGAGTCGGCACGCTAACACTAACAAGTTGGCCTGCAGCCCAGTGTTTATTAAATGCTTTGGGTATATTAAGTCTAACTTCAAAGGTTTGCGATCTTGGATCAGCTCTTGGGATTTTAGCCGTAACAGCAGCCAAGGTTTTTTGATCGCTTGCTGACATACTCAATTTGTCACCTTTATTGATGAAAGCTAGGTATTTAATCGGGATGTATAATCGCGCTTCTAAATGCTCGGTATCAAGTAATCTAAGTAAAATATCACCACGATTTACTTCACTACCCACTCTTATCAAGCGCTCGGTGATGATTCCGGCAAATGGTGCGGTAATGATGGCACGTGATAATTGTTCATTAATTTGTGCCAATTTTAATTGGGCAATTTCTAAATCAGCCGCTGCTAAATCATGCTCAGAACGCATTTGATCTAACTTAAATTGCGAGACAGCTTGAGTTTTACTCAGTGCTTGTAAACGTGACAATTCATTTTTTATATAAGCGACATTGATTCTTGCTCGACTTATCTGCGCCTTTTGTTCTGCTTGTCGTAGTTGAATAGGTAATAAATCCATTCCCGCAAGTTTATCTCCTTGTGCGACAAAGTCCCCGGGTTCAACTAAGTAATCTACTCTCGCGTTTAGTGAAGCCGTTATTGGGATGTGTGATCTACTATATAAGGTCGCGTTGAGTTCAGTTTTTGCTGCCATGGGCATATTGAGCACAGGTGCTACTTTTACTGGTTTTGCGACGACTTTTGTTTCGTTTTTTTCAACAACATCTGCAGCAAAGCTTACTTGCATTAAGTTCATTGCAATTAGGGTAGTTATTACTACTTTTTTCATCATTTTATGTACTACTTTTGCTGGTATCGTATTTACTTTTGCAGTATTTATTTGAGCTAAGTTTACTTGTGTTAGCTTTACTTGATTTATTTTTAGCATAAATTTCTCTTAACGATTACTAATACGTAATTCTTGTTCTGTTGCTGAGATGGACACGATATTGGTTGTAGGTGAAGCATGTTTACCTTGTGTCATTCTCAGTAAACTTGGGAACAATACTAAGGTGAAAATAGCACTGACCGTCATACCGCCTACGATTACAGCGGCTAGTCCGCGGTATATTTCGCTGCCAACACCTGGCATCAACATTAAAGGCAACATGCCGAATAAACTGGTTAATGTACTCATGTAGACAGGTCGAGCACGAATACGAATAGCTTGAGCAACTGCATCACAACGAGACAAGCCCTCTAAGCCACCTTGGTTGGTTTGATCTACCAGTAAAATGGCATTATTAACAACCAAGCCAAGTAAAATAATAAAGCCGATCATCGTTAATAAATCTAATGATTGATAAGTGAAAATATTTAAGATACTTAGTCCGATAACACCACCCGCAGTCGCTAATGGCATCACTAATAATACCATTAGACTATCTTTGGCTGACTTGAAAAGTGCTGTCATCAGTAAAAATAATATAAGTAACGCTAAGATAAAGTTGCTGATCATATCGCTTATAGCAGAAGCCATCTGATTAGCATTACCACTAAGAGAAATAGCCGAGTTCTCGGGCAGATCTAACTGCATTTTTGGAATGACTTTTTCATTAATAAGCGCTGTTGCTTCTTCAAGTGACATCGTCGCTGGTGGTGATACTTGAATGCTGACGGTGCGCTTACCATTGATTCTTTTTAACTCAGTAGGACCTGCTGATCTGGTAATATGAGTTAACTCTCCTAAGGTCTGGATGCCAGCTAACGGAGTATGCATGGGCATCATGGCGAGTTCGTCAGGGGTTTCCCACTGCTCGCCACGCAATATGATATTAGATCTATGGTTACCATCAAAATACTCGCCAATGAATAAACCACTGGTGTAAGCACTAATAGCTCTAGCGACGTCACTACGATTCAATCCAGCTTGAGTAATACGTTGATCATTGGGTAGTAAATTTAGTTCTGGCTCAGCTAAGTTAAGGCTTGGAATAGGAAATGCGGTGGTGTCTGGCATATTTTCGTTAATCGCTGCAATGCCTGTTTTCGCTACCTCCATTAACCCTTCGATATCGGTACCATGAATATCTATATCAATGGTACGGCCATTACCATTGCCAGAGATATTAATCATAGAGCCACGAAACATGAATACTTCGGTATCTGGCAAACCTGAAAATACATCCGCTTTAACCACTTTCATTAGCTCTTCAACCCGGCTCGGATCATCAGAATAGATAAAACCTCCCGTTGCATTAGAGCCAAACGAGTAAAAATTATAACTTTTTATTTTTGGTGATTTCTCTCCCGTTAAGTACGGTGCTAATCGTTTTTTAACCAGACTCGCCATTTCATGTTCAATAAAGTCAACATTGCCTCCTGGCGGCATATCTAGGCTGAAAAAGAAACCATCGGTTGGTGCTCTAGGCATGAAATCTGTTTTTGGTAATAAGGTAAAACTAATGATTAATGAGCCAGCAAGTAAAAGGCTGATCCAAGTTACTCGTTTGAACTTACTGTTAGTTAACTTCATTACAAGTACAGTGAGGCGTTCCCAATAATGCGCGAATGGGTCAATATCACTGACGTCTTTTAACAAGTATTTGCTGGCAATAGGCAATACGGTAATCGCAGAAAGTAGTGAAGCAATAACAGCAATAGAGAGTGTTAGCGCTAAATCTGAAAAAAGCTGCCCTTCAATACCCTTCATAAATAATATCGGCAGAAATATCGCAACACTGGTCGCGGTTGAGGCAAATAAAGCGCCGGTGACTTCGGTAGTCCCCTTGAGCACCGCTTTATGATTATCCATGCCTTTACTTTTGAGTCGGACAATATTTTCTTGCACTATGATGGCGGCATCAAGCACTAAACCAACAGAAAAAGCTAAACCTGCAAGGGAAATAACATTCAGTGTTCGGTCAAAAAGACTTAAGGCAACAAAAGCGACTAATAAAGACACGGGAATGGTGATCGCGATAATCAAAATATTCCGCATACCTCTCAGAAATAACCATAAGATCACTAACGAAAGTAATACGCCTAGACCTAGGTTATTTTGCACCAGAGATAACGCATTTCGAATATGTACGGAAGAGTCAAAACTTAAGTCTACTGTTAATCCTTCTGCTTTTAATGGACCCTCGTTCAGCTCTTTAATCGCGATGTTAATTTTATCAAGTAACGCGACTATGTTTTCACCATTTTGACGCCTCAAGGTGAGGTAATATGACGGTTGTCCGTTTCGTAAGTTGAAACCTTGTCGATCGGCTAACGTGTTATCTACTGTTGCTATATCTTGCAAATAAATTGGTCTTTCATCACTATAACCAATAATCATTTGTGTGAGGTTATCTAGGCTATACTGACCAGAAAAACGTACCACATATTGGCGACGGCCAACATTAACGGTACCTGCCGAGGTATCATTTGAATTGGTAATGACTGAGCTTATTTCAGCAATAGATAAACCTAAAGAGGCGGTTTTAACTGGGTCAAAGGTGACTCTAATTTCTCTTTGCCTATGGCTAGCAAGGTTTACTTCTCCTATACCTGGAATTCGTGCGAATCTTGGCTCAACTACATCTTCAATGAGTTTTTGATATTGACCAAAATCTTCAACCGGATTATCCGGCAAGGTTTTAATCATCATGGTTGCGGTATTACCACCACCATTAGCTGAAACTATTGGCTCAATAGCGTCAATGGGTAAAGGCGGAACTTGGTTCAAGTTATTAATGACATCGAGCATGGCTTTTTGCATATCAGCGCCGACATCAAAGGTGAGGTTAATTCGCCCAAACCCTTGGTTTATCGAGGTATCAACACGAATAACACCTTGCGTATTTTTTACTACATTTTCGATGGGTTCAATGATCACCGACTCTAACTCAGACGGTGCTGCACTTCGCCAACCGGTAAAGATAGTTATTTGAGGCTGTTCTATATCAGGGGTTAATTGAATAGGTAATTTAGCGACACTTAACAGGCCAAAAACCATAACTAAAACGACAATAACAATAATTGCTGCAGGGTTTTTCAGTGCAGCTCGTGTGTAGTTCATTTAACCAATCCATAATAAAAGCAGCAAACATTGTATTATAGTGTTTGTTAAAAATATCCGTATTTAAGTAAATTGATGTAAATAAATGTGTCTATAAGTAATTCATTAAGTGTTTATTAATCAATAAGAACCTCCCTACTCTTCATCACCTTAATTACGCTCTGCTTTAGTATCGCTTGAACTGCTTGTATGGTTAAGTTACTTCGCTATACAATACCGAGGTTTTTAATCGTCTATTAAGTATATTTCTTGAAGCCTAACTGTAATGCCAGCGTGAAACCCAACTTAAAAATCAACGTTAAAATAAGTAAACGATTGCAGAATATTCAACAAATGGTGACATCACAATATGATCATATTTGGGATTGCTGTTGTGATCATGGCTTGCTTGGTTGCGCTTTATTATCGCGTCCAGAAGCTACCACGGTTCATTTTGTTGATATTGTTCCCCAGCTAATGGCTGAACTGGAAAGCAAGCTCCACCGCTTTTATCCAAGTTCAACTTGGAAAACTCACTGTCTTGATGTCGAACAATTGCCTTTAGCGCAATATGAGGGCAAACACCTCATTATTATTGCCGGTATTGGCGGTGATTTGATGATTGAGTTTATCGAAGCAATATATAAGCAACACAAAGAGTTGAATATTGATTTTCTACTGTGTCCAGTTCATCATCAATTTCCACTGCGACAGACATTAATTGCGCTAGATTTTAGTTTGAAACACGAGGTGCTGATTGAAGAGAACCGACGTTTCTATGAGATAATATTAGTTTCAACGACAAGTGACGAAAATAACAAAATCCATCCGGTTGGCGATAATATTTGGCAATCACAATCAAGTCAACAATCTGAAATTACTAGTAAATACTTGAATAAAACCCTTAATCATTACCAACGTATTCAACAAGGTTTTCATCAAGGTAAGACAAACGACGTTCAATACATCATTGATGCTTATCATGCTGTGGCACGGTAAAGGCTTTTCTCAGGTCATAGGCCTGTTAGCTGTTAAAACTGTGACCTAATACTCTTTGTCATCTGAATAGCTAACCACTTTATTAGCGATTGAATAGGAAAATCCTTTTGATATTAAATGCCGTAAGGCTTTTTGCTTTAATTTAATATCTTCAATGGGATCTTCACCAAACTTTCTGATTTTTAGCGTCAGTGCTTTATCAAAGTAATCTTCGTCGGAGGTTTCTATCGCACTAACGCACTCATTGATAACTTGGGATGAAAAACCTTTGGCATAGAGCTTCTCTTTTATTTTGTTAGGACCTATGTTTTTCTCTGAAAAACTCATCGTTAAGCGTTCAGCATAACGACGATCATCAACAATTCCTCGCTCTATTAGATAATCGAGCGCCGGTTCATTGAATTGTTTATCGTCTTTAAAGAGTAAGTTTGCTTTTTGTAGCAAGGTTTTAGCTGAGTAATCACCATATCTTTCGATCATCCACTGCATATATGATTTTACGCGGTCATAAGAAATAACTTGTGGCTTGGCATCTTGCTTTCTTTTATACATGGTAATGTGAAATCCTATCGCTCAGTATCCATTAATTCGCCGCTATGCTTCAGCTGTTTTTTGATAATTTGAAGTTCGACTCAGAAATATTTCTACGCCAATAAAAGCAAAAGGAACAACTGAGGCAATAAATAAAGACAACCAAATGAGTAATGACCATTGCTGCTTATTAGAAACTATTAGCGATAGAAATAAGTAAAGCATGAATAATACACCATGAGTCATACCCAGTTGAAAAACAAAATCTCGACTGACCAAACCAAACGAAATGCTTAAAATTGCTAAGAAAGATAAGCCTTCTAAAATGCTGATGGCACGAAAATACTTGAGCATTAATATTACCTGTAAAACGAAAAACGGTATTATCCTGTGGTAGGCGCACGGGGTCAAATTTATAATGATAGTTAAGCTCTAGATAAACTGTTTTTATTAAAATCTTGCCGTGCGATAAGGATGAGATCAAGGATACTTACTTTGATTTCATCCTTATTCTTAGGTGTTTTGGAGGAATGCGATAATATTCACTAGATATCGCCTAATACATGTAATCAACTGATTTACATAACATAGCCAGGTAACACGTTACCTTCTAATGGTGTCGACAAGTCAACATACTGAGACTAAAGGTTCATCGCGTTATTATCTTTTTTGTTGTTTACGCAACTCAGTTACTTGCTCAAAACCAATACCCCAGTTATCAGTGCTTACTTCATCTATTACAACAAAAGTAGTTGAAGGGTCTTTATTTAATACCTCAACCATTAACTGCGTACAGCCTTTGATAATGGTTTGCTTTTGTTCGTTTGTTACACCTTCTTCAGTAATTTTTACATTGATATATGGCATGTTTTTTCCTTTTTGCTGGGCTACATTGGTGAGTTAATCCTTGGTTGTGACTATTTAACTCTTATATCGCTATACATTTTGTTAACGATTTGCCACTTTCCTTCTTCTTTGAGTAACCCAAGAAAATCGATATAGTTAAAGTCAAACAACGGGCAATGAATTTTCGCCATAGCTTGGTCTTGCACTACATCGATGGCTAATATTTTAAAAGCAATTGGCTCATTAAGTTCAGCTGGTGTTGTTCGCTCTGCCACATCTTTCAGCCACTGGATTAATGAACGCCGAGTTCCTGGCGCTTTTAACCAAGCATCTGTGTGGAATATTGAATCTAGCTTCGCGACATCGCCATGATAAAGGCCATCAAAATAACTATATAAAATGTCCTCAATTGCATTAAAATCACTTTTTGCCTCTCCCGGTGCTGTTTGAATATGTTTCATGTTTACTCCAAAATTTATAAGGGAAAAGTGACGCCCTTACAGCGCCAAACGTTAATTTCGTTAACTTTTATTTTTAGACTACTCTGTGGATGACATCGCCTGTTCGGCTTGATCTGTTTTAATGAAGCTTGGCATGGCTTGTACCGCATTTAACATCATTATTGTTTTTTCACCTATGATAATATCTACTGGGAAGTAAGCCCCCCAACGAGAATATACCGTCAACATAATATCTGCCGCTGAAGGTGCACTCCCACCTAAAAACTTATTGTTGGATAGCTGGTTTTCAACAATTTGCCACAACTGATTGATAGTTTTGGCCGCTGAGTTGAGTGTCTCTTGTTTTACTTTTTCATCGTTAATATGCTCTGCTAGAAAGAATAACTTACTGTAGGCAGGATGCATGCTGGCATTAGCAAACATAATGTCTTGAATTGCCTGTTGACGATCATTTTCAGTATCGGGGAAAAGTGCGCTGTTATGTTTGTTAAGAATATGAAGCATAATGGCAGCACCTTCAGTTAGTGTCTTGTCACCATCAACCAATACTGGCACAGCACCAACTGGGTTGATGGTTTTAAAATTACTCAGCTGTTGCACATCAATAATCGTAACCTCTTGACCCAATTCGCGTAAGACAACTTGAGTGGCTACTGAGCAAGCGCCTTTTGAGTAATAAAGTGTATACATGGTATTTTCTCCAAAAGTTAAATTAGTTAGTTCATATCTTCGTTGGCACATTAGTTGGCTAATGGTTACCTCGCGGTGATGAATTAATAATACAGAGACAAGTTGTTTCCATATACACCAACAATGGATATATACTGTTCTCATATTGAGAACAACTGCTTATCTGTTAACGTATGGAGCAGAGAAAGTTAAATGTAATATTGAAATTTAAAGGACGAGTTAATGGATAAATTACGTGCAATTCAGCTATTTGTACGCTTAGCAGATTTAGGTAGCTTTACTCGGGTAGCTGAACAAGTTAACTCATCCAAATCAATGATTAGTAAAGAAATAAGTCGACTTGAAGCCGATTTAGGCACCCGTTTGTTGCACCGTTCAACCCGTAGCGTCCAGCTAACCCATGTTGGTGAAGGTTATTTACAGCGAGCAAGAGAGATACTGTCAAAATTGGATGATGCCGATAATTTTGTGCAAGATTTACAACAGAACCTTCGTGGTAAACTGAAAATAAATGCCCCTATGGCTCTCGGTATTACCGATTTGTCACATTTGTTTGCTGACTTTATGAAGGCTAACCCTGAAATTGAGCTTGATATTCATTTAGGCGATGAAAGCGTTGATTTGGTAGAACAAGGTTTTGATTTAGGCTTTAGAGCATCAAGTCAGCCGATAGATTCAAATTACGTTGGTAGGCCACTGACTCGTTTTACTTATAAGGTTTGCGTGTCACCAGACTATCTTAAAATGCACTCTACCATTACTCACCCTAGAGACCTTAAAGAACATAATTGTTTTATTTACAGCTACTTTCAGGGAAAAAATGTATGGCCAATTGAAGGTGGTATAGAGGTAAAGGGTAGCTTACGTGTTAATAATACAATGTTTATGATGGAGTCGATTAAACAAGGATTAGGTATTGGTTTTATTCCCGACTTTGTTTGTCAGCAGGCAATAAACAGTGGTCAAGTTGTTGAAGTATTGGCGGATTCTAAAAAGTCTATGTTAACCTTATATGCTTTATATCCGGTGCGGAATTTTGTCCCGCCAAAACTAGTGCAATGTATTGAATATTTAGAGCAATGGTTCGCTGATAAAGATAAACCTTGACGCTAAATGCCGTGAAATACTCAACTTTTGTACGAGATCTCGTTTAGCGTCAATATTGCTTAGTGTAACCTCTCCATCGCAGATGTTACTTATTTTTCATAGCACGTTTAGAAACCAGTTCATCGACTGATTTTTTAACAAAATCGTATTGATGGTAATCGTCATCAACAATGTCGTTGTCTATTTTAACAATATCTAAATCAATAGGTCGCGGACCATTTTTATTGCTAGTGCGTACTCGCCCCAATTGATTTTCTATAATCTTTAAGTGAGCTTTTAAGTCAGTTGCATTAAGCACACAATCAAATGAAAAGGCGGTATTAGTAAAATCTGCCTGCTCGGTAAATCCCACAGGCTCAGTACTTAGCAATGTTGCCATACTTGCCTGGGAATCGATTTTTTCAATCAGCTCAAACGCTTGGTGTATATTTACTTGTGCATTAATGTTTGAGCCGACAGCGACAATGTAAAATGGCATTAAGCTGAACGTTCCGCAGTAATAGAAACATTTTTTGCGTAGCGTAAAGCGCCAGGTTTAGCCACTTGCAATTTAGCGTGGAGTACACCATCAAACGAGATAATTAAGTCTAATAGCACGCCCAATAACCGTTCAATAGTTTTGTAACTGGAATTGAGCACAACCTCTAAAATTTCTTTATTGATGGTGCGGTAATTAACGCAATCTTCGATGTCATCAGATAACATCGCTTTAGATATGTCTGCTTCAATCCAATAATCAATAATGAGTTTTTGCTTGTTCTTACGTTCTTCTTCGGTAATACCGAGAATGGCGTAAATCTCTAATTTTTCAACATATATGCTGGACATTGTAAGTGACTCCCTCCGTCTATCTGTAATGTTTGTCCCGTGATGGAATTGTTTTTTGCTAAAAATTCAATCGCTGAATATAAATCAGATAACGGTACTTTACGCTGTAAAAGGTTCATATCTTTGCTATCTATCTGAGTAGCTACTTGGCTAGAATTCTGTTTACTTTCCATGGTACTCGTTGGATCCATCGCATCTAAAACAAAGCCCGGCGCTATCGCATTAACTCGTACATTGGGTGCACATTCTATTGCTGCCAATTCAGTTAATGTTTCCTGCGCTTTTTTTGAGATGAAATACGCCGACTTATTGGTATATAGGTGCGATAAATTGGCATCTGAAATATTTATAATTTGGCACGGCTTGTTTTGTTTTACTAGTGCCTGAATTAACAGCCAAGGACTCGTAAGATGAATATTTAGATTGCTTTGTATTTGCGCTAAAGACGATTCAAGTAATGAGCCTTGACCAAAGACGGAAGCACTGTTTATCAGTAATTCAATATGAGGTACTTGCGCCAGCAATATTTCAAATCGTTGCTCAATTGTCGCTGGATCATCTAAATTTGCCTGCCATAAGACCACTTTGATATTAAGTGCTTCTAATTGCGCTTTTAATGCAATGGCAGCCGTTTCAGAATGATTGTAATGCAGCACAATATTCTTACCACTTTTGGCAAACTCTTGATTGAGGAACGCGCCGATGCGCTTTGCTCCTCCAGTGACTAACACCCAAGCAGCGCTATTCATCAATCTCTAATCAACTGCAAAAATTCAGCACGGGTATCTTTACATTTCATGAACGAACCGAGCATACATGAGGTTTTCATTTCAGAGTTTTGTTTTTCAACACCACGCATACGCATACATAAATGCGATGCAGACATAACCACACCAACCCCTTTTGCACCGGTAACATCCATAATGGCATTGGCAATTTCTTGCGTTAAATTCTCTTGAATTTGCAAACGACGTGCGAACATATCAACGATACGAGCGAGTTTAGATAAACCTAATACTTTGCCGTTTGGGATATAACCAATGTGGCAACGACCAGTAAAAGGTAACATGTGGTGTTCGCACAATGAATAGAGTTCAATGTTGTTTACCACTACCATTGAATTACAATCTGAGCTGAATAAAGCTCCGTTAATAACAGTGTCTAAATCTTGCTCATAACCCTGAGTGAGAAATTTCATTGCTTTAGCTGCTCGTTTTGGCGTATCTACCAAACCTTCACGGCTCGAATCTTCCCCTATTTGTTCAATAATCGATTTAAAATTTTGTTCCACTTGGTTACCTGCTTATTTATGTTAATTCTTTATATTAATGCATTATGGTTTGTGATGGTTGCTTACACATGCTGATCTATTAGGATTGCATTACCATCAGGGTCTTTAATAGAAAAACTTGAAGGACCGCTTTCACCACTAATAGATTGTTGTATTATTTCAACATCTTGAGCCTCAAATTCTTTTAAGAGTTCTCTAATGTCAGTAAAGGATTCTAGCGTTTTGCCGTCTTTATCCCAACCAGGATTGAAAGTCATTATATTACCTTCAAACATGCCCTGAAATAAACCTATAGTATGCTCACCGTTTTTAAGTATTAACCAGTGTTGAGTTTGATCACCACCAATGACTTCGAAGCCGACCTTTTGATAAAACACTTTTGATGCTTCAATGTTACTTACCGCCAAACTTACCGAAAATGCACCTAATTTCATCTTATACTCCTCAGTTTTATGACTAAAGCTTGGTTACAAGGTTAATCGTAGTGACGCTTAGACTTTAATAAAATAAGGTATCGCCACTAAAATAACACCTACAATAAGCAACATAGTTACACTAGACATAAAATATGGGAAGACAAAAAGTGATAAACCGATACAGAAAGGAACAATAGCTCTTTGCTTCCTACCATACATGAAATAGCCAATACCTATACCACCAAACAAAACACTCCAAAGCATTATTGATGCACTATCCATTTAGAATCCTCTTATTGATACTAGTCGACTAAATGATGAAATGAAGTAGACCATAGCCAAGGGTTGCGTGTCCAAGCTTATGTTCTTGTTCTATTTTTGTGCCACATTATACAGAGTAATAAGGCAAGTAGTCCACTAAGATAGGTTGCGAGTAAAGGAATTATCGTAAGCTGATATGCGTGTTCATAATCTTCTGGGTAATATGAATCACCCGCTAAAAACCACGCTGAAATAGCGCCTACAATTAACCAAATAGCTGATGCCAGTCGCTTATGGCTAGGTGCTGTAGCATAACCAACAATAACCACACAAAAAGCAGCAACCGCCCCTATAATCGGTTTTTTCCAAACACCAGCTAAATCAGCAAGTAGTCCCGCAGAAAACGCGGAAATGACAAATGAAATAATGACTATCACAATTGATAAAGTAAAACCCTTAACTTGATTCATATTCAGCCTTATTAAAAAACACAATCGCTTATTATGTTGATGTATCAGAAACCTTATTTCCTAGAATATTAAATAACTTACACTAAATCATAGGTTATACCAATCGTATTAAATGGTGTGTTTTAATTAAATTGAGAAAAATATTAAGCAATAGATATTTATCTAAACGCTATAAAATGCTCTGGTCATAACGACTAGCACTGTATTTTAGGAATGTCTCGCCACTGACTGGTGTATTGAGGGCTTAAAAACGCTCGTCGCATTTGCCATTTTTCATGATGCCCTTCAGCGGCCAGCTTTAAGGTGCTATCTCCGTATCTGTGGTTCACATTATCTAAGCATTTCATTACGTTACTATTAGTGTGATCGGGCATAAATAAGTCTGGTTGTATAAACGTTTTACTATTTAATTCGATTGCACCTACACCACAACGGTAAAATTTTATTCCTGCTTTGTATATAGAATCAATAACTTGGTTTACCGCGCGCGCCATTTCACAGGTATTTTCAGTCGCTATGATAAATGGAAAAACCATGGATTGCTTGTAATACAAGTCATCATGCGGCGAGTTAGAGGCAAATATCATTAACTTTTTAATGAGTGAATTTTGTCTTCTCACTTTCCTTCCTACAATGGCTGCATGTGTTACCAACGCAGAGCGTAATTCATTTTTTGTGGTAATGCGCTGTCCAAAACTTCGTGTTGAGAAAATCTCTTTTTTGGGTGATTTCACCTCATCCCAAGACAAACAACTGATGCCGTTTAATTCATTCACGGTTCTTTCAGTTACTACGCTAAATTGTTTTCGTATATGTTTAGGATCTTGCTCTGCTAACTGCGCGGCGTTGTTAATACCCTCAAGCCCTAATCGTTTCGATATTTTTCGCCCGATGCCCCATACCTCATCTACCGCCATGCGCTTGAGTATTTTGTCTCTGCTTACTGCGCTATTAATAACGGCTACACCATTAAAACCAGAGAGTTTTTTGGCTGCATGGTTTGCCGCTTTTGACAGTGTTGCTGTTTCACCAAAACCAACACCGACGGGAAGTCTCGTTTCTTTCCAAATGGCTTTTCTTATTTTATGTCCATATTCGTGCCAATCATTTATGCAGCTTTCATAATGATCAAAATATAAAAATGACTCATCAATGCTGTATATATACTGGTTATCACAAAAGCGGCCGATGACATTCATCATTCGTTCGCTCAAATCCGCATACAACTCATAATTTGAAGAACGAACAACCACGCCATGCTTTTCAAGCAATGATTTAACTTGAAAGTACGGTATAAATTTTGGAATACCAAGGCGTCTTGCAATCGGACAGACAGCGCAGATACAACCATCATTATTAGTTAAAACAACAACGGGTTTATTACGTATGCTGGGGTCAAAAACTTTTTCAGCACTTGCGTAGAATGATACTGCATCAACTAAAGCATACATGCCGCTAACTCTGGAGATTTATGATGTAGACGAATAGAGCGAGTAACAACGCCCTCTAGTGAAAATTCATCTTCAGGGGTAATTGAGACAGGCGCAAAATCAGCAGAGGCTGATAATAGCCTAGCTTGCACCTTGTCGATCAATTTACAGACGAAACAACCGTTGTAATTAGCCACAATAACATCACCATTTCTAGCGGTTAATGATCTGTCGACAATAAGAATATCGCCATCAAATATTCCTACCCCTTTCATTGATTGGCCAGAAGCCTGCCCAATGAAGGTAGCATTGGGATGTTTTATGATTAATTGATCAAGCGATAAGCCTAATTCTTTATATTCTGCTGCTGGAGATTCAAAGCCTGAAATACCAGCTTCGGCATATATTGGAATAACTTTCATATGAAAACCGCACTATACTGTAATTATATACAGTATAGTGCGATTTACTTAATTTATGAAGTACTGAGTCTATAATTCGAGTTTTTCTCATGATTTATTAAATTCAGACAGCAAACCCTAAATATTATTAAGCCATCGACTTACATGCAGTGACTATCATGTGACAAGCGTAATTATTTTAACTTTGTAGCACCCTACTTTACTCTTTCATTTGTTGTTAAATGTGATCAAAAAACTCAGATTTAGAACTATACTGAACATAAGGATGAAGGTTGGAAATACAGATGCTCAAAAAGATTTTGTTTCTTATAACTTTTATTTTGCTTATTCAACAATATGGCAATGCACAGTTAAGCCCCCCGCTTAACCAAAGTAAGTGGACAGTACCTGTGCTTTCAATCGATGGTGCGATCGGACCAGCGGTAAGTGAGTACCTCGTCACAGAAATAACCAAAGCTAATAATGATTCAAGCATTCCGTTAGTGATCATAAAGCTAGATACACCCGGTGGTCTGAGTTCAAGTCTACGAGAGATAAATCAACAGATATTAAATTCTACAATACCCATTGCTTGTTTGGTTTATCCTCAAGGTGCACGTGCGGCAAGCGCGGGCACTTATATGCTATACGCATGTCATTATGCCGCTATGGCGCCAGCAACTACCCTAGGTGCCGCTACGCCAGTCAGTATAGCCCCACCAGCGTCAAATCAAGGTGAAGATAAAAAAAACAAATCACCTTCAGCTATGGAAAAAAAAGTATTAAATGATGCCATTGCCTATATCCGTTCGTTAGCACAACTACGCAACAGGAATGAACAATGGGCTGAATTAGCCGTCTCTGAAGCGGCAACCCTTACTGCAGAAGAGGCGCTCGCTGAAAATGTTATTAACTTTATTGTACCAACAGCCGAAGCGTTATTTGCCACTATCATAAAGCAAAAGCATTCAGAACATCATTTTGCTGAGGTGACAACAGACAACACACAACTAAAAGCGGTCCCCCCCAATTGGCGTAATGACTTTATTGCCACGATCACCAATCCAAATATCGCCTATATTTTAATGCTTATAGGGATCTATGGTTTAGTGTTGGAGTTTTATAGTCCCGGCGTAGGGGTAGCAGGAATTACTGGGGTAATTTCGCTTTTGATTGCGCTATATGCTTTTCAACTTTTACCTTTAAATTACTCAGGTTTTGCCTTGTTACTCGTAGGGATAAGTTTGCTAATCATTGAATCTATCATGCCTAGTTTTGGCGTGTTTGGTATTGGGGGCACTATTGCTTTTGTACTCGGATCTATTTTTTTAATCGATACTGAGCAACCGCAATATCAAATTTCACTCCCTCTTATTGCTGCTTTTGCCTTTGTATCAATACTATTTTTTGTGCTTTCCTTGGGATTAATGTGGCGAAAAAGAAAGAACAAAATCGTAAGCGGACAAGAAGAATTGATTGGCGCTATTGCTTTTGCCGAAGCAAGTTTTACTCATCAAGGTTTTGTGACAATTAATGGTGAGCGTTGGGCGGCAGAATTTACACAGCCCGTTAAACAAAACCAAGCCGTTAAGATTAAAGCCATTGATGGTTTAACCTTAATTACCATCCCTTGTAGAGAAGAGGAGAACAATCATGGACGTTGTGTTTAATAATACCCAACAAATATTCACCGTTGTGGTCATTATTCTATTAATTGCATTACTGCTAAGTGCATTTAGGATTTTGCGTGAATATGAACGTGGTGTAGTATTTTTTCTTGGACGTTTTGACAAAGTCAAAGGGCCTGGTTTAGTGATTATTATTCCATTAATTCAACAGATTGTTCGTGTTGATTTACGAACCGTAGTAATGGATGTACCAAGCCAAGATGTCATCAGTCGAGATAACGTATCAGTAAGAGTAAATGCTGTTATTTATTTCCGAGTTATCGACTCACAAAAAGCGATAATCAATGTCGAAAATTACTTACAAGCCACATCACAATTAGCTCAAACCACCTTGCGTTCGGTATTAGGTCAACACGAATTAGATGAAATGTTGGCAAGCAGAGAAATGCTTAACATCGACATTCAAGAAATATTAGACGCAAGAACTGATGGCTGGGGGATAAAAGTATCTAATGTTGAAATAAAACATATCGATCTTAATGAAACCATGATCAGAGCGATAGCAAAACAAGCCGAAGCTGAAAGGACCCGTCGAGCCAAAGTGATTCATGCACTGGGAGAAATGGAAGCGGCAGAAAAGTTGAGTGAGGCGGCCAATAAACTGAGCACAGAGCCTAATGCAATAATGTTACGTTATTTACAAACATTGACAGAAATTGCGGGAGAGAAAAACTCTACTATATTATTTCCTCTGCCTATGGAGTTACTGAAAGGATTATTTTCTCCAAAAAATCATGATAATAAACAATGACTGTAAATTTCACTACACCGTTAATTGGACCAGCCCACACCATTCAACTGGACCAAGAGTGAAATTGAATACGAGCATCAAGTCATAACAGCACTCTAAATAGAGTCTCATCTAATGTTATATGTTATTTCCACAACAAAAAATAACGCGTTACCAAGAATTAAATATAAACCCCATATATAACAATTAGTTTGGTGATTACAGTTGGGTTTTATACTGTTTGAAGTAAATGACTTAAATTTACTTTTTAGGAACATTTTGAGCGAATGTTACTGGATATTTGAGAGTAAACGTTTTAATTTTTCGTGATATAACGTCAAAATGTGACTTATCTTATCCACTTAAAGCATCCCTCCGATTACCATAGATAATTATGACCGGCAGCAGAACTTTTTTTGTCTATCAACCAAACAAGTGCATCATCACGTTCGGTGAACACTTCAATATTTAACGCGTTAGAACTTGGAATAGTCGCTGAAAAATCAGCACTCATCTTAGCTAATTTATTGGGTGCAAATACTGCTATTTTATCTATGGCGGGCAAAGTACCAAAATGGATTAGCGCATCAAGTTGCGTAGAATAGGAATTGGTTTTATTAATAAGTAATGAAAATGATTCACTAAACAGTGAGAGTAATAATTGATGAAGTTCATTTACCATGCTAAGGGTAATATCTGCGCCATTATCAACCGTAATTTCTGCGAGATCATGACTAAGTATGCCGACTTTGGCAAATGATATTTGGTGTATTTCCATATGTTAACTAAATCCCTATTACTGATGTTGTTATTCCCTAACAAATATTAGTATAGCTAAACATATGGATTATTGTCATGTGTTTTATAATATTGATAACTTTAACTTTTTATACTGGCATCTAACGGTGCTCAATGCACACCTATACTAAATATTTACCAATGAATGGGGTCAACTTTGTAATAATTAGTCAGTTGACGATAAAGTGCAGGATGCTCTATAGAGAGTTGCTTAGATTTCTCAAAAAACACTTCACTCACTACGGCAAAAAACTCTGCTGGCTCAGTGGCACCATAATAATCAAATATTGATGGTGTACCCGCAGCGGCTTGCTTTTGTAATATTTTAAACTGTTGTGAAAAGATTGTAGACCAACATTGATAACTTTGATCTTTACCCAAAATGGGCGCGCCATTGGCTTTACCATTTTCTTGATCTAGTTGATGAGCAAATTCATGGATTACCACATTGTGGCCATCATTGGGTAGTTCTGCACCGTGTAGACTGTCTTGCCAAGATAAGACTATTTTGCCAAAGTCCCATGATTCACCTGCTAAAGCGACTTTTTTGGTAAATTGAACACCATCAGCATTACGCTGGTTTTGCTCTTTAAGAAAAGCGCTTGGGTAGATTAAAATCGTTTTTAATTTAGGGTAATAATCCGTTTTTCTATTCAGCAGTAATAAACAAGCTTGAGCAGCAATGGTAATTTTTATTTCTTCCGTTATTTTAATACCGTTGCAACCGATAAAATCTTTCTCTGAAATAAATACTTGAATATGTTGTTTAAGCTGTAGCTGTAAATCTGTTGGCATTTGCTTGAAGTAAGGCATGCGTTGCTGGATTATTTTACGCCATTCCTTTTTGAAAGGTAGGCTTCTTATTTTATCGCGCTTATGTTCCCGCCAATACGGCTTTGCCATTAAATAGCCAATAATCGCCATACCAATAAATAGGGGTAAAAGAATAATCAAAATAAAACCTTAATGATACCAATGTATTAAAATAGTGAACCTTACTCATATCTTGGTATGAATGAAGACAATTTCAAGCGATTAGTACTTTCAATCGTAATAATAAGAAATAACGGTCAGTACCCCTTAAGTATATTCAAGGGATACTGACCGTAGATATAACGCTAGATGGCGTTTGTTATTTGGTGATAATAACAACCGCGTTTGACTTGGTTCTAATCGTTTCACTTATATTAGATAAGCCCAAGTAAGCGGGTTGTCGGCTATCAAGGGAAAAAAACTGTGGTACAGGATTATCTGTAAAAGCGCTATGCCATTCAATGACAGCAAAGTCGTCAATATCTAACTGGGTTGTGGTGCCATCTACCAACTCAGCTTCGACCAATACACGATAACTTTTGTAACCGACTCTTGGGGAGTTATAGTCAACTTCTACATTTTTCCATGTATCTGAACCGCTTAATTCAACAGTTTTAATTAAGTTTTTAGGACTATTTTCAAAGGCATCAAATAACTTTTGTTTCTTTTTTCTTCCTTGCCAGTAATAGTGTAATTTAACGGCTTTTTTACTTTGATAATTTGCTTTAATGGTAACTTGTCTACTGGCAGAATAAACACGCCAAAAACTTTTTACACCAAAAGACGTAGATTGTTGGTTATTAAGTGCTAAAGCAATACTTGTATTACCACTCGCGCCATAATTATTTAAACTCATGATACTTCTATCAAAAAACAAACCACGTTCTGGGCTATCAAACGTTGAAAAGCTCTCAAAGTTACTGCCATTAACTAAATTTTTACCCAGACGATATTTTACATTTTCGTCTTCTATCCATATTTCACTCAGCTGTTTATGCCATGGTAGGTGATACAAACTCGCTATCTTGCTGCCTTTTGAAAAAGTTAATTCATGTTTAACGGGTGTGTTAACACCGGCTTTAACTTTAACCTGTGTATTGTTAACTGATTTAACGGTCACTGATGGTCTTTTGGCGGTAATTATACCGTGACCACCCGATTGGGTAATAAGGGTATTTCTAACCTTAGAAAGTTCGGTTAAACGCTTCATCACAGTATAACGATTAGTACCTGTTGCAGGCGTTGGCTTATAACCCTTAACGTATAAAGGAACTATTTCCGCGCGATGAAATTCACCTTCATCTAACCAAACATACAAAATGAAACTATGTTGTGTGGCGCTGAAGTTTTGATCAAAGATAAAATTGCCCATTGAGTACGCAATGAGCTTGTTGTCATACAACTCTAGACCCTGAGTTACATGAGGATGATGGGCAATGGCGAGTGCTGCGCCATTATCTAATGCTGATTTTAATCGTTGCTCGGTAACACCTGTTGGGCTGTTAGCGTACTCTTGACTACCATGATATTGCACTATGGTGACTCTATTTTGCCCCACTTCTTGCTGAACAGAGTTAATAATATTAGTCATTGAACCATAAGCAGCGCCGCCGTGTTCGTGATTAGCTGTTTGCGTAGGCTCTGAACTTCCTTCCCAGCCGACATAACCTAGCATAGAGAATTCGGTATTGTTAATGGTATCGTGATGAGCCTTTAGCGCTTGTTTTGCATTCATACCAGCACCAGAAAACCCTAAAGGACTTTGCTGTAAAAAGGCTAAAGTTGACTCCATTCCTGGCTCTAAATAATCATAGGTATGGTTATTGCCCAAACTTACGTAATCAACACCTGCCCACACTAAAGCGTCGAGTATTTCAGGTCTAGAATAAAATGTAACTGACTTAGGCGCACGATCTCCAGGTGTTTTATTGGCAATTTGTGTTTCTAAATTAACTGCTGCGTAATCCGCGATACTCATATAAGGTTTTATGTTTTCAACTATCGCCTTACTATCACTGAGCTTAGTCTCAGGATGAATCAAAATAGAATCGCCAAAGTAAGGTTTATAATAACGACGATCCATCATGACATCACCACCAAAAGCTAACATGACTCGCTTAGCTTGTTTGGTAACTAAAGTGATGTCTGCAATAGCAGCATGAGTTTTTTCTTGATTCTGAGAGAAAAGTTCATAATGACTAAATGTTTGAATGCTTTTAAAGTAGCCTTTTTTAACAAAGTTGAGCTGATAAGTATCATTAGCGGCAGTAGGTATAACGAAACGTCCCTGTTTATCGCTGATAACTGATTTACTGTTTAAGGTGATATTTACCATACTAAGAGGCTGTTGTGATTCATCAAGCAAACGGCCTGTAATGTTGACCGTTTGATTTGCATTAACATTAAGCTGAAAACCAAAAGCAGTTATTAAAATTATTATCGTTATAAACTGTCGCATATTTGTTCCAAGTTTGTTGCCTCTACAAGGCTATTAATAAGTTATCAATCAAGTATATACAAACAAAAATAATAAATTCATTCTTATCCATAGCTGATATATAACCTAAGGGCATGGGTTGATAATATCTTTACAAGATAGCTTTCAATCCTAATAGTCAGCTATTACTCGTTGAAGCGCCCTGCTCTTGAAAATTTATCCTCACTTAACATTGCTCATTGACTTAATTTAGTTGGTATAACCTGCCTTTATGGCTAAGCAAAACTTAAGTCTTATCATTTTTCAAAATAAAATTACATTATGTTAATTCAAGATAATTAATAACTGTTTTAACAAGGTGATGAAAATGGCTGATACTAACAATACCCAAGTGCAAATAACAAAAAGCAACAATAGCCCTGCAGATAACCTCGTGACTAGTTCAGCAACTAGCCAAGTAAAAGATAGCACCCCAATAAATAATAAGGTGATTCAGAAAACCTCCGCTCTAATGAGATGTTTTGATTTAGTTGAAGAAGCTAACTATAGCTATGTACTGGGCTATAACTAATTAGAACGGCTATTTCGCGAAACAATTGACAGTTCATGACTCAACGACTGAGAAAATCGAATGAGTAAGTTAAGTCAGCTCTGTTAGTCGTTATAGCTATAATCCAAACAAGTTGACTGTGTGTTATCAATAGTTGTGCTTCGTCTACAGACAAGTACAAAATATGTACGGACTATTATGAGTGATTTAGTGAAGTGTTTTTTAACTGGAGCTTGGGTTGCTTAAATAGCTTTCACCTAAAAGTAATATTAGATGAAAGCCTCTTCTCGACTATCTTTTACTATATGACGTCTTATTGAATAAATTTTCCGGCTAAGATACCGCCAAACTTTTCATTTTCTATCACCAGTGTACCGTTGACAATCACCTGCTCTACGCCTACTGAGTAATTATTCCACTGGTTAAAGTTTGCCATAGGTGCAAAATTTTGTTCATCAAAAACAATCACGTCGGCCTTATAACCTACTTTTAAAATACCTCGTTCAGTAAGACCAAGGACTTTGGCTGTTTGGGAAGAACTTCGATTGATAAATTCGGCCATAGTGAGCAATTTTTTATCGACTACATATTTTTGATATTTTTGCGGAAAACTTGCATATTTCCTTGGATGACCGTTCGTACCATCCGATGAAGTGACTACCCAAGGTTGCACCATAAAACGTTCAACATCCTCAGGTGACATATTAAAAGAAGCTACTCTAACGTCGCCTTGAAGTACCATCCAAATAGCCGTATCAACGACAGATAAGTTTTTCAGCTCTGACACCTGCAGTAAATTCAAACTTACCAGCGTTTTATCATTAAACTCAGTAATATAAAGAGAATCTGGCCCTCCTCTTCGGCGAACATTCTCGGTGATTTCTTCCGCTAATATTGCTGATAAATCAGCTTGCTTTAAACGTTGATGAAAAGCTTCTTTTGAATCAGCCATTACCCATTTAGGCATTACCGCACTGCGCAGCTTAGTACCTGATGCTAACCAAGGGTATTGATCGGCAGATATTGATGTGCCATTTTCTTGTGCTTGGGTAATCATTTCAATCGCTTGCTTACTTTGCCCCCAAACATCAACACCTAATGCCTTTATATGTGCTAAATGTAAATGTATATCAGCTTTGTCGGCAATATTAATTGCTTCGTCTAAGGCGGCAGTAAAACCTATGTTAAAGGTACTTTCATCACGCAGATGTGTGTCATAAATCCCGCCATATTGACTAGCAATTTTCGCTAAGGTGATAACTTCATCTGTATTAGCATAACTACCAGGCACATAATACAACCCTGTTGATAGACCAATGCCGCCGGCTTCCATCGCTGTTGTTAATAGCGCAGACATTTCATTGAGTTCTTCAGGCGTAGCGTAACGCTCTGCTCTGCCCATGACTTGTTCACGTAAACTGCCATGACCCACTAATAATGCAGTGTTAGTCCCAATACCATTAGCTTTTAGCTTTTTAGCCATAGCTGTTATATCTACTGGACCACCGCCATCGTTACCATTAACAACGGTAGTTACCCCTTGAGTTAAGTAATTTAAGTTATGGTTTTTATCTTTACTTAGCAGCTCGGCTAAAGAGTGAGTGTGGGGGTCAATAAAACCCGGACTTACGATTTTATTCTTAGCATTAATGATTCTTTCGGCTTTAATACTGTGTTCACCACTAAGATATAAACCACAAATAACTTGCTGACAAATCGCCACATCGAGTTGTTGGGCTTGACCACTTTCGCCCGTGTAAACAGTGCCATTAGTGATTAATAAGTCAATCTGTTGAGTTTTAGGCTGTTGCTCTTCAGTCGTGCAAGCACTTAGTAGTGCCACACTTATCGCCAAAGTGATTACTTTTTTATTAAATACATTCATAGCTTTTCCTATTCTTTATCATGATCAGTTTCTGATAACATGTTAATCATCAATATATTAGCGGATTTAAAGGCAATACGTTTTATCTTAGTACGATCGGTATTATCACCCATTTCATAGGTAATGGCATGAACCCCGAACTGATCAGAGAAGTACTGCTTTGACACACCTAAGTTTGGGTTATTCCCTGGTCTTAATACCACATTAAAGTTAGGCATTTGTCTGTCCAATTCACCTAACCAATGCCGAACAAAATAAGAGCTTTCAACGCCATAGTCTACTGGCATGGTATAGAAAATATCATTTTTAGTAGAGTGAAAATCTACTGCAAACTTAATTTTTTGCCCTTGCGCTACTAAGCCCTTTAAATAGTCATTTATTAACTGAGTTTCAATCTGAGAAAAGTCATTCCAATCACGGTTTAAATCCATGCCATTAGCATTACTACGCCAATTACCAGCATGTACACCATCTGGGTTTATATTGGGAATAACGAGAACATTATATTTTCTAAGAAAATACTTACTAAGTTCGCTCTCTGATAACAAGGTTTCAACAAACGGAAATAAGGCCAGAGCACCGGTAACTTCTGGCGGATGTTGCCGACCTAGAATCACCACCCACTCATTACTATTTTCATCTCGACTTTCAATTTTGTAAATAGGACGACCTTGAGTAGACAATCCTAAAATACTTTGGGTAAAAGCACTCTGTACCGTTAGTTCTTCTGCCCAATCAACATAATATTGATTATTGATAATTTCTTGTGCGGCAATTGTGACTGACTGAGGAGATGCTTTCACTTTCATGATTAAGCGCTCACCTTTTAGCTGATAATCTTGTAACTGCCACGACTTATTACCATCACGACTAATTTTAGGGGGGTAACGATGTTTATCACCCTGTACCTGCATGGTAATAGTGATATCCGTAACTTGTTTTGCCTGTATTTTAAAAGCATACCAAGGACTTGAATTAATAGGCGTATTTTCAGGGACTAAAGTAATTGAATATTCATATTCACCCGTCCTTTTACATTCATCCATCCGACCAGCAGCAAAATCACTGGTTAACTTTACTTGCTCATTGTTACAGGACTGACTATTAGCGTTGGTATCCTTATCTGCTGTAGGTTGAAATTCCTCTTTTAAAGAAAGAGCTGCTGTTGCTGAAATATCAGTCCCCGTGTTTTTAGAAACGGTTGGCGGAGTCTCTTCAACTGCAGTTTGAGGGGCTGAACAGGAAAATAAAAAGAATAAGGGCAATAGCAAAGTTAATGAATTAAGGGAATTTTTCATAATTGGTTCTTTATAAACTTGCATGGGTAAGAAAATATGGCCTGACTACTTTGAGTCAGCCAAGCCATAAGGTTTGTGACTAATTAAGCGTTAAAAACTAAAATTAGCACTGGTATAGAAGTATCTTCCACGGCTTGAATGTAATGAACCGTCATAACCAAAGGTGGTATCAGCCAATGGTGGTTCTTGATCAAAGATATTATTAATACCAAAACTTAGACTCACACCTTCATATCCCATAAAGTCATTACGAGTAACGTAAGTATTTGCTCGAGTTTGCGCTTTAGAAGTATAGAATGTTGTTACGCTATCAACGGTTTTGGACACACTGGTATTATCAACTTCACCAACGTATTTAACAAATAAACCTGCGCCCCATAGCGCATCATTTGATTTCCATTTTAATGATGCAGTTGCTTGCCATTCTGGAATACTGCTGGTCCCAACGATATCACCCACTGCAGTACCTAATACTGCAGGATCAGCACCAGCATCGACGATTAATGAGGCATCACCACCAGCTTCTTGGTCAAATTTTAATGTTCTAGCACCATTTAATGATAAGCCAAAATCACCAACTGACGTATTCAAATCATAATTGATCGCTATATCGTAACCCGTAATGGTACGGGTGTTGAGGTTTTCATAGCGGCGATTAATTTGAACAATTTCTCCTAATGGATTATCAGCATCAATAGCGCCTCGAATAACGTCAGGATTTGATGAACCTTCTCCTCTTGCTATCAAATCTAAACGTGAGATATTTTCATCTGAAAGGACGCCAACAGTACCTGTTGTCTCAATTTCCCACCAATCATAGGTAAAGGTTAAATTATCCATAAGCTGTAATGTTAAACCGACACTGATGTTTTCACTTTCTTCAGCCTCTAAATCTTTGTTACCAGATGTTGATAAATTATAATTGCCATTACCAGAGCCACCATCGGCTAAAGTATCTGAATTAACAACAACGTTACCATTGGCATCAAGGGAGTTTTCAGCATAATCATCTACACCTGTAGTCAGGGTAGCGCCTGGAGAATTTAGCTGTATAAGGTTAGGCGCTCTAAAACCTTTAGATACTGCACCTCTAAATTGCAGCATTTCAACCGGGAACCATGAAACTGCCATTTTAGGTCGGGTTATATTGCCGATATCACTAAAATCTTCATAACGAGCGGCTAATTGTACATCTAGACTATGAATAGCAGGTAGATCCGCTAATAAGGGTAAAGCAAGCTCTACGTAAGCAGAAAGCACTTTACGCTCACCAGAGACATCAAGGCGAACACTACTACCTTGTAAACTACTTAGATTAACCGGATCTGCATTACCTTCAACAAAGGGTTCTGAGCCATCAAAGTTTGAACTATTGTCTTCATCTAAGGTTTCTTTACGATATTCTAAACCGAAAGCTAAACCGGCTTCACCACCAGGTAATTCAAACATAAATGGATTTGATGCTTTAAAATCTACCATGGTTAATGACGTTTTTGCACTACGTTGAGCGGTAGTTAAAAACGGGTCAATGCTCGATTGTGGATTAGGCGTTGAATCGATAATACTCGCTGGATTATTTGGATTAACCCCTGTAAAAGGGTTATAAGCGTCAGCGGTATCTAAACTAAGCTGGGCTAGTAATAAAGGAGAGCTGATACGATTACTCATGTTATCGTCAGTTTTTGCCTCACTATATAATACCCCCGTGTCCCAATCCCAATCATCGTAAGTACCACGCAAACCATTTAAGAAACGGTAACTAGTACTTTCAACTTCAACTTGACGTGGACCGACATCAGTTGGGCGAATACGTAAATTATAAGCAAGTCCTTCAACGGGTACTACAGCAGGATCTAAACCTGCAATACGATTGGGGTTTACACGGCCATCGGCAAAATTTACCGGTCCAAATGGGTTGTAATAACTGTGTGCTGGTACATCGAAAGTACCATTACTTAAAATAGCTGATTGTTCCCATTGACGCTTAGTTTTAGATCGGTAATAAGTAGATTCGTTATAAAATTCAACGCCATTATTAAACTCATGACTTAAGTTAGTAAAAAGATTCAATCGATCAATATCAGGTACTAAAGTACGTTCTTCATTACGGTTAGGACGTAATGCTCTATCGTGACTACCTGCGGCGTCAAGACAAACATCCCCCATAACTCCGCCACCGGAAGCTAAAGCACCACCACCACAACTGCCAGCAGATTGCTGTTCGCCGGCATTGTTAATATATGAAGTTGGGCGAATGATGTAATCATCAATTTTGCTCGGTAAACCAATGTAATGTAAGTCTGCATAAGGTTCTAGAGTTGAACGGTTATCAAAGTCGGTATCGCCAGCAAATTCTTCAGGTGCTCGTGAACGTAAATCTTGATTACTCGAAAAGCCATTTTCTGATGCTTGTAAACCCGTTTTCTTAGCGTAGTTTGCACTGATCATGAAAAACGTTTGGCTGTTGTTAAACTCAAAACCTTTGTTGCCAGATAAGGTAAAATCATTGCGGTCAGTACCTTGCTCTGCGCCATAACGTACTTTGAAATTACCTCCTTCAAAATCTTCTTTGGTCACGTAATTCACTACACCCGCAACAGCATCAGAGCCATACAATGCGCCAGCACCATCACGTAACACTTCAACACGAGCAAGCCCTGAAATAGGTAAAGTATTAGAGTTAACTGAGGTTACTGGTACGCCGAAATTTGTTTGAGTAATAGGATGGTTCACCATACGGCGACCATTAAGTAAAACTAAGGTATTACCTTCACCTATACTACGTAAGTTAACCGAGCCAACATCACCACGTGCTGCATTTGTTCCGGTATTACCACCACGAGTGCCAGTAAAGCCAACGGCACCTATTTGAGGAATTGAGCGTAAAAGTTCATCTCCATCTAGAGCGCCAGTTGCGATAATATCTTCTGCACTAAGCTCAGTAACAGGTAACACACTTGTCATAGTGCTGCCCTTGATATTCGAACCTACGATAGAAATCCTTTCAACTTCTTCCTCTTTTACTTCTGTTTGCTCCGCAGC
This sequence comes from Colwellia psychrerythraea 34H, assembly GCF_000012325.1. NCBI lineage: Bacteria > Pseudomonadati > Pseudomonadota > Gammaproteobacteria > Alteromonadales > Colwelliaceae > Colwellia > Colwellia psychrerythraea. The sequence goes on from NC_003910.7 coordinate 2,805,445, forward strand.
AAAGACAACTTGAGAAGTAAGTGCTGTTAGCACGCATAAACTCAAATGTGATAATTTAGACTTAAGCATTGATCTATCTTTCATGACATCCACCATTGTAATTTAGCTTGTTTTATAATTGTCAGGTTATTAGCTACCTGATCATTTAGTTACGTTTCATTCACCTTAACCATGAACTTAAATTACAGCTTTAACAATTGACCCTTTATTGCTTATCTATAACCTAGGGTTATAGGCTGAATTTTATCTAAGTATATTAAAGCTATCTTTAGCGGAAAAATTAACCTTATTCAGCTAAATTATAGAAAACTATTATAAAATAGTAGAATGAGTTATTGATTTAACTAAGAAAGCGAAGAATTAAAGGTGACAGATAAAATCATTGTAGGGTGATCATTACCTATCACTGCCTGTAACAAGCAAATGATAGATAATTAATGATGCTGCAGTTGTTAAAAGTTAAGAGTTAAGCGATTAAAGCCTTTAGTTGGCGATTGGCGAAATAGAGTTTATCAATGTGTACCGTACCGGAAACCTTTAAATCATCCAATACTCTGTGCACTCTATTTAATTCTATTTTCTTACTTGTTGCCCATAGTTCAATAGCAATATCAGTCGTTGACTCTCGGTTATTCTTGAGCACCCTATGGACTAGTTTTTCCCTAAACTCTAACAAATCAAGTAACAAACTAAAACGCGCTAACCTTGACCAATGATCTTTTGCCTGCACTTTTTCCGTTTGCTCAATTAACCAAGCAAGACCAAGGATTTTACTTACTTGACAGTAACAAGGAAGAATTTCTGTCACCGATAAATTAAGCTCTGAAGCCGTTTTAACAATGTCGCAAAAAACCACACTCGATACTTTTAATTGATGAATAGTATCCACTAACACTAGACCGCCCACTTCACTCTTAAGTTGATACAGTGATTCATCAACAGGCGAAAAAGGTAAAGTAATTTCGTCACCATTGAGTTGTTGTAGGGTGTTTATTCCAGGTGAATAACGCTGCACTATAGTAGCAATACTATCACCTGAGCTGGAATGGTTGATAAACCAGATAGCCATCAAACGATAAAATCGTTGCACCTCTATCATCATCTTAATTTGTACTTGTGCCGAGACGTTCCCATGTGATGACTCAATTTCAGACCAAATATTATCAAGTGAAAAAACTTCTTTCGCAATAATAAAAGCTTTAACAATTTCGGCTATAGTCGCACCTGTCTGCTCTCTTACTGCATGTATTCCACCACGATTAAATATTTCATTAGCGACACTAGTAGCGATAATTTGTTGTGCTAAAGGATGGCTGAGAATATATTGAGTATATTTATTAGCTAACACATCAGGAAACGCTGATAATAAGTACTTTTGGAAATAATCATCCGTTAATAATTTTTTTTCTTCTAATAAAGCATCATGCACATCCATTTTTGAATACGCCATCAACACCGCTAACTCAGGTCTAGTTAACCCTTGTTGTGCTAAATTTCTCGATTGTAGCTCTTCATCATCGGGCAAGTATTCTAATTCACGGTTTAGCCCGACACTATTAACCAAGTATTGGCTCAAACGGGTAAAGCTATCAAAGTGAGACTGACTGTTCGCCTCATCAATACTTAACGCTTGCGCTTGATAATAATTATTACGCAGTACCATAGCGCCAACTTCGTCTGTCATTGTCTCTAACAAGTGATCACGTTCAGCTTTTGTCATGCTTTTATTGTCAACTAAACCATTAAGCAATATTTTGATATTCACTTCACTGTCTGAACAATTAACGCCTGCTGAGTTATCAACTGCATCGGTATTAATTTTACCACCGCCTTTTGAAAACTCTACTCGGGCAAGCTGGCTACAACCTAAATTCCCTCCTTCACCAATGACTTTACACTGTAATTCGTTGCCATTGATGCGTAATAGATCATTAGCCTTGTCCCCTACTTCGGTGTTAATTTCAGTACTGGCTTTGACGTAAGTTCCAATGCCACCAAACCAAAGTAAATCGGCCTGACACCGTAAAATTTGGCGAATTAATTCATCTGGCGACACCTGTTTTATCTGGTTATCAATATTAAGTAATTGTTTTATTTCTGTCGTTAATTCAATATGTTTGACCGAGCGACTAAAAACACCCCCTCCGTAAGAAATTAATGCTTTGTCGTAATCCTGCCACGATGAACGCTCAAGGTGGTAAAGCCTGTTTCGTTCAACATAACTCAAGGCACTATCAGGATTTGGATCGATAAATATATCGCGATGATCAAAAGCAGCCACCAGTTTTATCGTTTTTGAAGATAACATGCCATTGCCGAAGACATCTCCAGACATATCACCAATACCAATCACACTGATTTCATCTTGTTGGACATCAATATCCATCTCACTAAAATGCCGTTGTACTGATACCCAAGCTCCTTTGGCAGTGATACCCATCTTTTTATGGTCGTAGCCAACACTACCTCCTGAGGCAAACGCATCACCCAGCCAAAATCCATAATCATTAGCTATTTTGTTAGCAATATCAGAAAAAGTAGCCGTACCTTTATCTGCAGCGACAACGAGGTAACTATCATCATCATCAAAACAAACAACATTTTGAGGCTTAACTATTCCGTTAGCAGTATTATTATCAGTGATGTCTAATAATGCAGAGATAAAAAGCTTATAACAACTAATCGCTTCGTTAGTAATACTTTCACGCGAGCCGTTAACGGGTAGTTGCTTAGGTACAAAGCCACCTTTAGCGCCTTGTGGCACGATAACAACATTTTTAACTTGCTGCGCTTTTACTAATCCTAATACTTCAGTTCTAAAGTCTTCTTGCCTATCAGACCAGCGTAAACCACCCCGAGAAACGGGAGCAAACCTTAAATGAACCCCTTCAACTTGAGGAGAATAAACAAAGGTTTCTACATAAGGTCTCGGTTGTGGTGCATCATCTATTTCGCCGCTGCGTATTTTAAAGGAGCAATAAGTTTTTGCTTCACCAGTAGACGATGTTTGATAAAAGTTAGTTCTTACTGTTGCTGAGATAGCGGCGATAAAATTACGTAAAATTCTGTCATGATCTATTTTTGAGACGGTAGTTAAGCTTTGCAGTAGATCAGCTTTAATGAGCTCAGTTACTGCTTTTCGTTGTTCAATACCTTGGTCACTTAGTGCAAAACGTGCTTCAAATAAGTTGACTAAGCCATGAACGATACTAGGGTAACTAATCAAGGCTTGCTGGAAGTACTCTTCAGAGTAACCAAGACCTAATTGACGTAAATATTTACCGTATGCACGGATAACGACAATTTGTCTGATGTTAAGATTGGCACCAAGTAATAACTTGTTGTAACCATCACTTTCAATATTGCCCGTCCAAACTTGCGCCAATGCGTGCTCAAGATTTATTTTTATAACGTCAATATTTGTATCTTCATTGGGGTACTCAAGGGTATAACTATAAACTTTGCGACGAGTATCGCTATTTGAACAACTGACTTTAAAGCTAAATTCATCCACAGGTCTAAAACCAAACTTCTCTAGAATAGGAATAGAGTCACTTAACGCAATGCTTTTCTCTACGGTATATATATTTAAGGTAAGCTCACTTTTATTTTGTGTTGAACGATAAATTTGAAACTGATGAGTATTATCACCATGTAAACACTCGATGTTATTTATCGCTTCGATAGCTTGTTTAGGAGAAAAGTGCTCTCGATAGCTTTTTGAAAAAGCACTACTATATTTCTTCAATAACAAGCTTGCTTGGTGGCCCCGCCATAATTGCGAAATCATCGCGGTTAAATTTTCATTCCAACTTTGCGTTTTAGTTTCAATACTAGCAATCAGCGCTGCGGTGCCTATTTCATGAGTAAGACTTGCACCTTTTTTAACAATAAAATGCCATTGCGCTAGATAATTATCATTAAGCATTGAACGACGAGATAAGATTTCACCTTGATAGGCTTTGGATAATTCGTCCTCAATTTCATCACGTAAATCGGTACAAAATGCATCTTTAGAAACAAAGACCAGCACGGAAATTTGTTCATTAAAGTCATTTTCTCTGATAAAAACACCAGAATTACTTCCTACGTTAAGGTTATGTATGCCCTTCGCTAAAACAAGTAGTTGTTCAACGCTACTTTCATATAATTCTCTTTTAGGTAAAACCGCAAGAATATGGATGAAATTCCGATAATCATGGCTATCCAATTTCAGGTTAAGCTGTTGTAAGACTCGTGCTAACTTAGCATTTAGAAAAGGGATTTTATTAGGGTGGAGGTTATTAGCAACTTGAGTAAACAAACCTGAAAACTGATGAATAACCGTTAGGTTTCCATCATTTGAAAATTCCTTAACACTGACCAAATCAAGGTAGTCATGCCGATGAATAGTTGATTTTACTAATGACTTACTGACTTTCAGTGAACTTTTCATGGCAATTAATTGTTTAAATTCTGCACTAGTAAGTGTTAACGCAGGTTTACTTACTTCAGCATCATCATTAAATATACCTAGAGAATCTTTTCCAGGTATCGCGTTACCAAAAGCATTTACAGTTATTGAATTATAACTAAGGAAAACAAAATGTTCCTGACAAAGCCATGTTAAAAAGTTTTCGGCATCAATATCATTAAATTCCATCGACTGATGATTTATCCCTCTACTTTTGGCCATCATTAACGGCCAATCTCGAGTCACTTTAGCGATATCAGCCAACAATTGTTGAATTGTTTCGACAAGCTCACCTATCACCTTTGGTCCTAGTTGGTTAGTAAGCTCTATATATAAAATTGACTCGTCTGGAGAAACATTATCCGTTTGTTCTTTGCCTTGTAAAATTTGACTTCGATTGACGACTGGATGCAAAAACATATTAATTTTATAGCCATGTGCCATTAATAACGCTGAGATTGAATCAACAATAAAAGCCTTGTCATCAGTAATAATATATATAACTGCCCCATCAGTTAACGCATCTTGTTGTGTTCTATTTTCAATAACAACTTTATTTTCATTTGTACTACGACAACAAAAAGATTGCCATAATAACAAGGCCATTTGATAACGCTGTACCATTGAAAGCGTTTTTAAATCAGCACTGAGCGCGCTGTTAAACATTTGCTGAGAGAATCGTTCAAAAGCAATAATATCTGCTTCCTGGTAGCTTTCATTTATAAAACGACATAATTCTAAATCAGTAGTGACAGTCACAATAAATTGCCTTAATTGGTATAATAAGAGCCATTCTCATAAGGGAGAAGGTGCTAACACCAAATGGTTTATTAATGAATCCAGTTGGTGTAAGTAAAAGCGTAGCTATTGCCGCTTTTACTGGCAAATTCATTTCTTTGTTGAGGGTATAACCAAATGTTGTAGCAAAATTTTTATGCCTTAGCAGCAACTTATGGTACTTAATCACCTGCGACTTAAGCACATAACCCAAAGTTATTACCTAGCAAAGATTAACTATTATCCATTTACACCTTGCTACCTTATCTTAAAGGTATCGACAAAGAATCACCTGTTACCACAACAGTTGCATGTTTCCTTAATTTAAAAGATACCAATATGAACAGAAAGCAAAACATAATTAAAACGGCTATTAATGAACACGTTATTGATCACAATTTAACGGCTATTGGCGTAATGGATTTAGATGGTTTGAAAAAAACTGTGAATGACGCCTATGCCGCTTTTCCTGCTAATTTTTTTCATACCTTTGCGGTCAAAGCTAATGCATTAGTTAAAGTTCTAGAGCCTTTACGTGAATATGGCATGGGAGCTGAAGTAGCAAGTCCTGGAGAGCTATTAATAGCTGTCACCGCGGGTTTTACAGCTGAAAATATTATCTTCGATTCTCCAGCAAAAACACTGCAGGATTTACGAACCTGTATAAAAAAAGGAATCGCGTTAAATATAGATAACTTGCAGGAACTTGAGCGTATTGATGCACTAATGCTTGAATTTCCTGAAAGTACATCAATAATAGGTTTTCGTGTTAATCCTCAAATTGGGGGCGGAAAAATAGGGTCAACGAGCACAGCCACAGCAACCTCTAAATTTGGTTACGCCTTAGTAGATGGTGACAATCGTAATGAACTCATCAGTATTTATAAAAAACGTCCATGGTTAAAGAGCATTCATACGCACTCTGGCTCTCAGGGCTGTGAATTATCTTTAATGGCAAAGGGGATTAAAATAATTACTGAACTTGCAGAGGAAATCAATTCTCTGGTCGGCCTCCAACAAATAACACGATTAGATATTGGCGGCGGCTTACCAGTTAATTTTAGTTCGGAAATAATTAAGCCAAGTTTCAAAGATTATGCTGATATTTTAAAAGCCGAAGTCCCGTTATTATTTACCGATAAGTACCAAGTAAAAACTGAATTTGGACGTGCTATTGTTGCTAAAAATGGCGTTATTATCACTCGAGTTGAATATACAAAAAATTCTGGTGGACGCCATATTGCAACAACGCATGCGGGTGCACAAATCATTACTCGCACTGCTTTTTTACCTAAATCATGGCCTATAAGAGTGACTGGCTATACCACAAAGGGTGAAGAAAGAACCGCGCAAACATCAGAAGTGGTCACAACCGATGTGGCAGGTCCGTGTTGTTTTGCCGGTGATCTTATTTGTAGTAATCAACCTTTGCCAAAACTAGAGAGCAATGATTATGTCATGGTGCACGATACCGGCGGCTATTACTTTACTAATCATTTTGATTATAACAGCCTACCTAGAGTGGCGATCTATACCGTAGCTGGTCACGATGATGATCTAACAATCGAATGTATCCGCCAAGGTGAATCTCTAGAGGATGTGCTAAACAAAATGTAACGATTCTTATTCGATAAAAGCATAAAAATAAAACCTCAATTAAAAATACTCAATCAGGTTCACTTTGTTTTAATTTACAGCAAAGCAGAGCCTAATTTTTGAGTTACTAATAATAAAGTGAGCTTAGCTATGGAAATAAATATCAGTATTCTTGAAACGCTCGTGGTAGCACTCATCATTCTTTTTTCAGGGTATTATTGTAATAGTAAAGTTTCATTCTTACGAAATAACAACATTCCAGAGCCCGTTGTTGGCGGCATTATTTTTTCAATATTGGCAGCAATCGCCCACTCTATTTTTGACATTCATTTTAATTTTGATATGAGTTTTAAAAATCCACTGATGACGGTATTTTTTACCACCGTAGGTTTAGGTGCTAGTTATTCACTATTATTAAAAGGCGGCCCAAAAGTTGTCTTATTTCTAGGTGTGGCAACCGTGTACTTACTCGTACAAAATGCTATCGGTGTTTCAATCGCAATCGGCACTGGAATGAACCCTTTAATGGGTTTAATTGGTGGTTCAGTGACGTTATCAGGTGGTCACGGTAATGGCGCAACTTACGCTGATTTATTCATTACAGAATATAATATGCCTGCTAACATCTTTGAATTGGCCATGGCTGCAGCGACAATGGGCTTGGTTTTAGGCGGCTTAGTTGGCGGTCCAGTGAGTAAAAGGCTCATTACTCGTTATAATCTTAAAGCAGATGAATATCATGAGGAACTTGATGACACGATAACATTCAATCCAGAGGATCATGATTTAGTTACCCCCAAAAAAATGATGGAAACCTTATTTATCATTTTATTATGTATGACGGTTGGCCATATCGTTTATCTTAATTTAAAAGCTGCTGATATTGTACTGCCCGCTTTTTTAATGCCATTGTTATTTGGCGTAGTCGCCACCAATTTATGTGAAGTATCTAAGCGTTACACCATCAGTAGAGCTTGTATAGATTTATGGGGAACGATGGCGCTTTCTATTTTCCTAGCCTTAGCATTAATGTCATTAAAAGTCTGGCAATTAGCGAGCTTAGCAGGTCCTATGGTAGTGATCATTTTAATCCAAACAGTCATGTTAATGATGTTTGCTTATTTTGTTACCTTTAGAATAATGGGCAAGAATTATAATGCTGCTATTATCGCCGGTGGTCATTGCGGTTTTGGCTTAGGTGCAACGCCTACAGCAGTAGCCAATATGGAATCTCTTGTCGCAAGGCATGGGCCGTCACCACAAGCTTTTTTAGTCGTTCCGTTAGTTGGTGCATTCTTTATTGATATTACCAATGCTTTGGTTATTCAACTCTACTTAAGCCTTCCTTTTGTCAGTCCATAAATTACTAATGAACAGCCATCATTTCACTAAGTCAGTGGTTTTTAGAGCTACTTATTACTGCTGTAAAAACCAAATATCAATTACCATTATTTAAAAATTAATAAAATAAAAATCATTACTTCCTTTATCTACTCAAGTCTATCCTATAACCTTAGGTTATAGGATAGAACTAAAATAATAAAATTTATATTATTTGCCCACTGAATTTTTATTTATGGATTAGAGATCCAACAAGGTATTCAAATGATTATACATAACAGAATCCTTATCTTAGAGGCTTTCATTAATGAGTAAAAATAATACTCTTGCCTTAATAATTATTATTTTAGGGATTTTTTCTGCAATATTTGTCGGTAATTCTGTTAATAAAACCTGGCTAGAGCAGTCTTATGTTTTTGATACCTACCAAACAGACTCAGGTAATCCTGCATATATATACAAGGGTAAAGAAGTTGTTATTTCAGGTATTGTTCCTTATCAACAATCACCACTTAAACAAGAAAACTTAAATAAGCTAAACGAAGAACCTCTACTAAAAGAACAGTGGGTTGAAGATAAAGCACATAAATTAAAGCTGCTAAAGCCTGCTTTTCATTTTGGCATTTGGTCTTTGTTACCCGCTTTTATCACGATTGTTTTATGCTTACTTACCCGCGAGCCACTTACCTCACTGTTTAGTGGTATAGTGGTTGGTTCATTAATGTTAGGTCAATATGATTTAACTGATGCCGTTATCATTCCTAACTTGGCCAAAGAAGGCACCGCAGCGTTACTGTTACTCTATTTATGGTTATTGGGCGGGTTATTAGGTATTTGGTCTAAAACAGGTGCAGCACAAGCCTTTGCTAACTATATGACACTTCACTTTGTTAGAGGGCCGCGTTCAGCGAAAGTGATTTCTTGGTTACTTGGCATCTTATTCTTTCAGGGTGGCACTATGAGCACCGTATTAGTGGGTACAACTGTTCGACCTTTAGCGGATAAAGCCAATGTAAGCCATGAAGAGATGAGTTATATTGTCGACTCTACTGCCTCCCCTATAGCCACTATTATTGCTTTTAATGCTTGGCCAGCCTATGTGCAAGCATTGATATTTGTTCCTGGGGTATCATTTTTAGCGACTGAATCGGATAGATTAAATTTCTTTTTTAGTAGTATCCCCTTTAGTTTTTATGCCATCTTTGCCGTACTAGGTACCTTACTATTAAGCTTAAATATCACCACCTTTTCAGGTAAGAGAATTCGAGACGCCCATCAAAGAGCTCTAACAACAGGTAAGCTAGATGCTATAGGTGCAAGACCATTAAGTGCTAAAGAGTTACACAGCTGTGATGTACCTTCAGGATATACCCCTCATGTTTTAGAATTTATTTTACCGTTAGTCACCTTAATATCGATTGCTGTATTCACTTTTATATTTTTAGGCTCACCTAAAATTAATTGGGCTTTTGGGACTGCTTTATTACTATCAGCAGGTATCGCATTAGCAAAAGGCATGTCATTAACACACGTAATTGATGGTTTTGGTAATGGTTTAAAAGGTGTGGTGCTTGCTTCGGTGATATTAATGTTAGCCGTTATTATAGGCAGTATTAGTAAAGAAATAGGCGGTGGTTTATATTTGGTTTCACAACTTGGCGAGCAATTACCTTTTTGGACTTTACCACTGATATTACAATTAATTACTATGGTTATTGCCTTTTCTACAGGTACAAGTTGGGGAACTTATGCCATCGCATTTCCGTTAGCCATGCCTTTAGCCTGGGCTATTTGTCAGTCTCAAGGACTTGCTAACCCCGAACTTTTTATGATGGTTGTTTTGCTACGGTACTTAACGGCAGTGTATTTGGTGATCAATGCTCGCCAATTTCAGATACCACTATACTGAGTGCGATGACCACAGGTTGTGATTTAATGGATCATGTGAAATCGCAGTTAGTTCCTGCAACGTTTGCCGCAACATGTGCGGCTTGTTTATGGACATTAACCGTTTACCTGTTTGCCTAAGCTATACCCATGATACTCAAGGTGCGAGTTTCATGGGTATATATAATAAATTACCCCTAACCAACTTAGGATATAAAAATGCGCTTAAGACATATTGAGATTTTTCATGCAATTTACACCACTGGCTCAATTACTAATGCAGCAAAAATATTACACGTTTCGCAGCCCTCTGTTAGTAAAGTGCTATCTCATGCTGAAATGCAACTCGGTTTTGACTTATTTGAACGGGTCAAAGGCCGTTTGACTCCAACCGATGAAGCCGAAATGCTTTTTGATGAAGTTGATAAGATATACCAACAGATGCGTTCGATAAAAAATACGGCAGAGAACATAAAAAAATCAGAGTACGGCCAAATAAATATTGCCGGTAGTCCTGCATTAGGTTTTGATGTTATTCCTAGTGCAATAGCAAAATACCACCATAAACATCATCAGGTGAACTTCAACGTACAAACCGTGCATAACGATGCGGTAATGCAAACCTTATTAGAACATAAATGTGACCTAGCAATATTATTTGCACCCAATGTCATGCCTGGCGTAACTTCAATTGAGTTGGCTCAGTCAGAATTAGTCATTGTTTATCCAAAAGTAAGCTTCCCAGATTGTCCTAAAGAGTTGACCTTAAACCAACTAAAAGAGTTTGAATATATCGATATTGGTGACAGTGGGCCGTTGGCAGATTTATTATGGACCAGAATGATGAAAGACAACATCAGTCTAGAGGCGTTAATAAAAGTACAAACCTATTTTATTGCCGCTAGGCTTGTCGCTCAAGGTGTTGGAATTTGCGTGGTAGATCGTTTTACCGCTGAAGGTAATTTATCGGACAATACGGCTATTGCATCTTTTAATCCACCATTAACATTTCCTGTTAAAGCTTTGTATCTAGAAAACAAAAGTTTGTCTAAGGTAAGCCAAGAGTTTTTATCTTATTTAACTACAGAGTTTTCTGACGATTCAAAATAATAACGAAGAAAACATATAATTATAATGTAAATCATGAGACAAAAAACACAGTACATTAAATGCTTGTATTGATACTGTGTTTAAATTATCTGCTAATGAATATTAACTAATAGGCCTCGGCAACCGCCTCTTCTACTAAGTAAACAAGCTCCTCATAACCAAACACCACTAAAGGTTTTCCATTAACAAAAAACTGCGGTGTCGCTCGTACTTTTAATGTTTGTCCATCCTTAATATCTTGTGCAATAATTTTTGCTATGTTGCTGCTCTGCCAATCGGTATCAAGTTGGTCATGGTCTACATTTAGCGTTTTTATACCCGCTAATGCACGGGTAGGGTTTGATACGTGATGTTCAACCCAGCGCTGTTGGTTAGCAAATAACAATTCAAGCGCCGGCCAAAACTCTCCTTGTAGATGCGCAGCTTCTAACATTTTTACGACATTATCTGAGCCTTTGTGTAATGGCGCATAACGCATAACCACGTTAACTTTCCCCTGATATTTCTTAACTAAGTTATTAATTAATGGATAGAATTGACTACAAGTACCGCAAGCGGGATCAAAGAATTCAACAATAGTCACTTTCGCTTGTTTACCACCTTTAGAGGGAGCACCAATACGTTCTAATGCCGGTAATTGTTCGCTAGCTACCGTTGATGGCTGTTGGCTTTTGTAAACCCCAACTGCTGCAATAAATATGACGCCGATAAATGCGGCAACGCTGATAAAAATAGTTTTATTATTCATGATTATTCCGAGTAAAGATCCTAGTGAATTTATAGTTTATACCCAAGCCACTTGAAGATGCGTGTTTCAGGACGCTTGAGCAATTCATGATCAAGGCGCCTCATTTTATTAAGGGTTATTCCCTTAAAAAAGGAGGCAATGAATAACATGGTTTGCTCAGACGTCCCCGCAGGGCTGGTTTAGAAACGCTTTATGCTACGTTATTGATTTCGACAATAGAATAACTATTCTCTTCAATCAATGCCTTGCCTAAAGGCATTTCTAATTCCAGCTGAAACCTGCATCTTCAGGTAGCTTGGGTATATGTTCTGTTAAGTGTTTTTGTTATTAGTTTGAATGAATGATTTTTTAGCAAGAAATAACAACAGCCCTAACAGTGAAAATGTAATCAATGACATCACCGGGATGTTGATAAAGCCAAGTAAATTAAAGTGGGTTTCAGAGCAAGGAATTCCAAGAACGCAGGGTTGTGCCGCTTCTGGGATAATGCCTGCAACAACTAACACATGAAATAGTGCAACAAACCAGCCAAAGATAACCAATGGGCTTGCGTAGCGAATAATGCTTACATCAAAAGGAAAAAGTGCCAAAGGCAGCATAATCACTAAAGGGTAAAGCGCAATTCTTTGATACCAGCACAACACACAAACGGGTAACTGCACTATTTCGCTAAAAAATAGACTGATTAAGGTGCCACTTGTAGCTAATATCCATGCGAAGAAAAGTAAATTCCATGGTTTATTATTCTCAGCGCCAGCTGTTTGTAAATTATTCATTTGCTTTTATCTGTTCAATATAAATGAGCGCTAAGTGTAACTAATTTTAGTGGTTGTCATCTGTATCATTTTTGTAGCTTTACAATAAATTATCGTTAACTTTGTTTTAAGTCAGATAATTGACCAAATCAATCAGGTATTACTCCCTCATACATAGCATTATCTATATAGACGAGTTGTTGAAAAATGATATTAATGGCGGCTAAATAGAAATTTTGATTAATATTGGCATAATCATCAAATTCACTATGATAGTTTTTATGAGTACCTACACCAAAATATATAAAAGGGATCCCTGCTTTACTGAACACACCATGATCACTTGCCATGAGCCAATTTGCTCGATTGACATTAGAGCCTACGCTTTTAACACGTCTGAAACCAGGCGTTAAGTGAATAACTGAGTTAGTCTTAAAGTGATGTTGAAGTTGAGTTAATTCATCAAGTTGCTGACTTGAAAGTAGTTGTGCAAGATCCTTTTTTAAAAAACGTAATTTTTTAGTTTTCTTGCTCCCTGCAATCATATCTAGATTTATGTTTACTTTAATCTTACTGAGTATATTTTTCTGCTCAGCAATGAAAGCTTTAGCCCCTAACAAATCAACTTCTTCGCCATCAGTAAATAACAAAATAACACTGTATTTCAATGGACTATTCTTAAGTAATTCAGCATAGAGCAATAAAGCTGCTACCCCTGAAGCATTATCATCTGCGCCGTTGTAGATTTTATTACGTTTAGTACCAAGGTGATCATAATGAGCAGTTAATACAATGTATTCGTCTTTTTGATGAGTACCCGGTATACAAGCAATGACATTAGTGCCCTGCTTGGACTGAAATAGAGTTGATTGTTTGAAGTGGTGGCGATATTGGTTGTTAAATGCGGGTATTGAGAGAGCCTTAAGCGCAGAAACAAGGTAATCCTGACTTTCAATACTGCCTGGGCTAGCAAATTTACGACCTAAAAATTGATCTGATGATAAATTTTTTAAGTGCTCAAGCACTGATAAATTGTCTTTGTCAGATATAACTGGTGATAGTTGTACTGAGCTTCGCCAAGGACTACTCCAAGCTATTGATACATACAGCAGGCTTAGGAATAGCAAAGATATTATACTTCTATTCAATGATTAGTTGTCTCATGGTATTTAAGGAAATTAAGTTTCGCGATATATTGCTTCTGCGTATCTTTCGTTTTTGTTAGCGCCACCGCTTTTTTCATAGCATATTTAGATAACGCTAATTTATCTTGCTTGTAATAAGCTTTAGCTAAGCCAAAGTAAAATTCATGTTGTTCATCATCAAGTTGAATAGCTTTCTTGTAATGCTTTATCGCTTGGTGATAGGACTGCTTAAAAAAAGCTTCATTACCAAGTAATGCATGATAGTAAGGGTTTTTAACACGTGCTTTGTGTATAAATGCGTCTATTTTTTGTGCTTCCTCAGGTCGTCCTTGTATGGTAAACAACAAAGCTAGATTACCGAGTGAGGTAAGATTATCACCTTGTAGGCTAATAGCATGACTATAAGCACTTTCCGCCATATCGTAATGACCAGAGAGTTTATATAAAACCCCTAAATTTCCCCAAGCGGAAGAAAAATCACTATCGGTAATGGTCGCTTTTTTAAGATATTGGTAGGCCAGCGGGTAGTTTTTATTTAGCATCTCCTCTGCCCCTTTATTATTATAAAACATAGCAAGTAATGTATGCTTTTCAATAGTGTGAGAGGGAAAGCTTTTCTTTGCAACAAAAGGGTCAAAATCGATTCGAATTTTTCTTGCTCCCCAAACGACGCGCTTATTAACTTCATCACTTTCTTCTACCAGTAAATTCACATGACCTGTTAATAAACTATATTGGCCATTCCGTACCCAATATTCAGGAACATCAACATCTTGAAAGCTAATGTTCATGCCCGCTTCATCAGCTAAAGCATATGCTAAGATGGTGAGTGACATACAATTAGCTAATTTATTATGGTAGGCCTGCCGTGCGGTAACATTGGCATTACCGTCGTAACTTAACGCGATACTCTCTTCATTAAACAGGTGATTAAGTAATACTCGCGCTTTTTGCTGGGTGGTTAGGTTATTACCTAATTTATCCTGAACCATGGCACGCATGCCATCGTCGAGCTGAAATATCTCTTGTTCTGTTTCGATATGAATGGGTTTTAAAGAGAGGTATTGATAATCTAAGTATAAGTCTGTTGGCGAGCTAGCTTGGTTAACATGGAGGTTTTGATTACTTTGACAAGCAAGTAAAAGTGGAATACATAATAAAAGACTACATAAATTGCTTTTCATAACCACTCCATTAACACGAGGAATGATCAAAGCCTATTATAAAAAATAATAAGTTGCTACTTGAGTAACTAACTATTCATATTTAATTACAATTTATGCACTAACTAATACTTAATTTACAACGAAGTTTGAGCGATTATCTTTCGCCCTTACCTAAGAAATAGACAAAACGTAACGTAGTATTATGATCCGAGGTATTAGCATTTGTACTGTGGTAAAAACGCCAATCTAGTTGTAAAGCAAAGTTACTATTAAGCTTATAATGTGCACCCACACCCGCATTAACTTGAAACCTTTTCGTTTCTATGTCTTTTTTCCACAACGTTTCACCAAAACCTGTCGTTAGGTAAGGTCTGAAGTCGCTTTCACTATTAAAATAGAATTGACTGTCTAAGCTATAGTTTTCATAATTAATTTCTGCAGGGCTGAAACCGTCGGTAAATTTACCTTTGGAGTAAGTCACTCTGCTTGAAAATTGACGGGTAAAATATAAACCTAAACTGTATTCAGTCGTAGTGTCACCCTCAACTTCCCATAAATCATCCAGCTCTGTCTGACCCACACCATAACTAACACCAATAATACCAGTATCAATAGGATCTCTAGCTCTTGATGAACGTTTGGCAGTACTTGGCGAGTAATGACCGCCATCACCCATTTGTAAGGAAATATTGAAGCTAACTTGACTATCTGTTTGACCTGCATCACCGTAAGGGATTTCGTTAAAACTTACATAACCAGTACCAGCTCTGATAATTTCTTTACCGAACATGTTGTTAATACCAACACTCATACTATCAACTGGATCGAGAAAGAATAATGCAGTGCTACCCAAAATACTTGAGCCCCAAACATCACCGCCGTCTTCTCTAATATCCATTTCGGTATTAAATGCCCACTCACCATAGGCCCAACCAAGTACAGGGGTAATGACTAAATCTTGAATTGAAGGTACTTCAGCAAAGGCTTCAATGCCGTATTCCCAGTAGAAGGTCGACATAATCGTTGCGTATACGAATGAATCCCACTGACGATAGCCTGACTTACGGGCTACTTGATAATACACACCACCAAAATAAGGATGACCGATCAGGTTTAACATGCCCGTGTCTCTGTCCCATACAGGGCCAGATTTCACGTTCTCAGTCCACTTATTAAAAACGCCTTCTTCTTTATCCCAATTTGAGATATCTTCTGGTAATAAAGCAATTAAACCGATAACACCAAAACCGTAGGCAAAAATTGAGTTAGTTTGAGACCAAAGCCTGTCACTATCCTCACCATTTGGATTCGAAAAAATAGACACTTGATAAGGGGATTCGAAAAAATCATCTGCGGGTGATAAATTTTCAAAACGGGTATTAGTCGCCATTTCTCGATAAATTTCATCAAGATTTTCAACGGTAATTGCGGGACTCAGCGCTACATCAGTTTCTGCTTGCTGTGAGCTAACAGGTACTTGCGATTCAATGTCTTGGCTGGCTTCTGCTTGAGCAAATGAGTGAAAAGGTAATAAAGAGGATGTTACGAGTGATACGGCTAAAGCAATACGTTTAATATGTTGTGTATTAGCCTTACTGGAAGTTTTATTCGTATCCATAATGATCACGCGCAGTCCTTAAGTATTAACAATGTTCAATCTCTTTATAATCAGCAATAGCTTTTTATATCACTTTTATAAAATCATAAAAGCAAAAAGCCGCTAACTTTTCAGTTAGCGGCTTTTTTGAATGTGGCGGTGAGATAGAGATTTGAACTCTAGAAGGGCTACAAACCCTTGCCGGTTTTCAAGACCGGTGCTTTCGACCACTCAGCCATCTCACCAAGTTACTTTAAAGAAAGATTTTGCTATTCCTCAAAAGTGGGCGCATTCTAAATACTGGTGTTCTATTTGTAAAGCGTTAAATCTAAAAATTGTTAAATAAAGTTATATAAACACATAAATAGCGTATTTTAATAACAAGTTGTCTTAAAAATCATCACTTCACGGTGTTATTGTTACACAGGAGTGTTAACAGGTTTATTCATGCCAATCGTTTAGCAAGCTAAAACGTAAATAAAGCATCCGTTATTATATTAATAGTTTTATCACGGAGAAGTAATGCAGGCACTCCCCCCAACCTTTAATAATATGTTGTGCTCCATCATGCCATTTCCTTATTACTAAGTGATTTGTCAGTCTATGAATTTTTTAAATTAAGTAAAAACATATCTTTATCAATAAATTAATCCTATATTAATTTATTGATTTACTAAAAAAGATAAATAATAAAAAACTGATTTACAAATAACTCTTGAGGTATAACAAATGACAGTAAAAAATCTTATTTTGGCCGGCGTAACCACCAGTTTATTATTGGGTTGTGCTACGGGTAATACCCCTGCTGATAAAAAGAAAAATGCCGTTAAAGAAACGTCTGAAGCGCTACAACAAATCTATGAAGATCATCCAACAGCTAAAGGTGTATTAAGTAAAAGCTTAGGTTATTTGGTTTGTACCGGTAGTGATAGTTATTTATTTGCCGCATCTACTGGTGGTGGTGTTTGTGTGCTTAAAGAGAATGGACAGTCAGAGTTTTATCGCTTTGCATCGTTAGGTGTTGGTGTTGGCATTGGTTTTAAATCAGTAGCTTTTGTTTATGCTTATAGTAGTGCTGAAGCGTTAAGACGTTTTAAAGAAGAAGGTTGGGATGCCGGTGCTCGAGCTGAAGCGAGTGCAAAGCACGAAGAGGAAGGTGGACAAGCCGCAGCGAATACTTCTTATGATGTTGATGGGGTAAGAATCTATCAATCAGCATTATGGGGTGCAGCAGCTCAAGCGACAGTGCAAGGTTATAAATTTTGGCCAACTGATTTTACCGATGATGTAGTGCAAAATGCTGAGTAAAACTAGCAACCTTATGCCTATTGCCTTGATGAAAAGTAACTAAAGGCATTAGGTAGCTTAGCTAGTGTATACAGTGAATGAAATTAATGTCATTCACTGTTTTTCCTCCAACACCAACTAATTTATCTTCCTCCCCCTCCCCACGCTTAAATCTAATGATGTCTGTTCTTGTATCAACCTTGAAATAAATTTTTAAAATTCACAGAGAAATCAGATCATATTTCGGACCATATTTGAGACATAGTTGACCTAAGTATCTAAAAAGATTAATGTCTTCTTATAACGTTCAGCTGAAATTATACTTTACAAATTTATCGCTTATTAAAAGGCGATAATTAATAATTTTAAGCCAATTGCTCCTTTATTAAAGGACACAGCTGCAGCGAATAAAATGTGCTCATAGCGCAAGACAAGGTTTCAAACAACAAACTGCTTTATGGAATTTATTTTAACAGGGACAATCATTCATGATTAATAACAATAACAAACTAATCATCTCATCAGTGTTCGCACTCTCACTTACCGCGTGCGGCGGTGGTGGCTCTGACACCCCAGAGGTACTACTAACACCGGATACCGTAGAAAAACCAGTACCAGTGCCTATAGCAGAACCCGCGCCACTCCCCTCTGAGACTACTATTAGATCAAGTGGAAAAGTTATTGATGGCTATGTCGTCGGCGCAACCGTTTGGTTAGATTTTGATGGGGATGGAAAATATGACCAACAAACAGAACCCTCTACCGTATCAGGTGAGTCCGGTGATTACAGTTTTGAATTCTCTGAAGATCAAGCAGCATGTGTCCCGTATTCAACCACTTATGTCGACGTTCCCGTAGGCGCGATGGATCTTGACCTCGGTGAAGTTACTGAAGCTTACCAAATGTCATTCCCACCATCCATCGAAGCAATATCTGATAATGATATCCGCAACATTTCACCACTCACCACGGTTATTTGGGGACAGCTAAAACGCCAACTAAAAGCTAGCGGTAAAGGCAATTTAACTTGTGACCAACTTAAACAAGATAGTGCCCTTCGCAACGAAATAAAAAATGAAGTTGAAAATGTGATGCTTAACTTGGTGCAGCACTACAACCTATCAGAAGAGCAAATATATTCCGACTTTATCGCCTCTAAAGATAGTGAAACGTATGACCATGCTCAATCAATCGTCAAAGGTCTAAAAGCAGCATATAAACACAAGAAAAAGCTTGAAAAAATTTACCCTGACGCAGCTGAAATACGCGTCACTGTGTACCAAGATGCAGTCAGAGATGAAGAGCTGGGATTCACAGATGCGTGGTATCGCGATGAAATTATTTTCCTTGAAACAGAAGATTTTTCAGAATTTGTAAAACTTGCTGACGATCAATCACTCTCTAAGGTTGATATAATCCTATCTAAGTTTCATGAAAGCGGACAACCTTGGGGCGATCAAAACGTTGGAGGATGGTTACGTGTTCGTCAAGATATCTATCGTAACGATGATAACTCTTATCGTTGTGGCAATGTAGAACGTGTCAGTTTCGAAGAAAACAGCGTGCTGTATGAACTAAGTAATATCGTACCCACAGTATCATTTGCAACAATAGAAGAATGCTCAAATGATAATCTAGAAAATCCTTATGAACGTAGCTACTCATACCGCTTCACCGAAGGAAATTCAACTTACTCTACTGACTTTTACTTTAGAGAACAAAACGCAGAGTTCACGGCTCTACCTGATTGGATCAACATAAAAGACAAAAGCGACATGTTAGCTGCTACTGAGATAATCAGCCACATGTCTTCCTTTGCCATTGGTTGGGAGCAAGATGTGCTTGTTGATACCGATTACTGGCGTAAACGCCTAGAATACGACAACATTATTATTGACAAAGATAATCAAAATAACTGGGTCAAATCAATTAAACAAGAAGACAACACTATCCTCTTTGAATGCAGTGTAGATGGGGTGGTTTGGGTTACCTGTGAAGGCTAATGATTAAACACAGGAGGTGAGAATAAACTCACATCCTGTGTATTCAGTAAAAGGTTGTCGATTATCCATTTTGGATGAAAAATAGACAGCCTGTACTTACCTCATAAATAATCCATTAAAATAGCCTCAACCATACTTTTTCATGTAAAATCCCATCGATAAAGCATCATGCTTTCACATTGCTAAATTCAAACCATCATTAGTTATCTGGAAAATATAAATCATGCGAGTAGCCGTTTCTCAGTTCGCCACCTCTTCGAATTCCCAAGAAAATCTAGCAAGCTGCGTTCGTATGATAAATAAGGCGGCAACCTGTAAACCGTCAGTGATTGTTCTTCCTGAATATTGTAATACACTTTTTTCTAATGCTCAGGTTGGTAATGCGTCTTTAGGTAAGAGTCAATCTTGTTACGTCGACCATAATCAGGCCTGGAATGAAGCTTTATCGATTGAGGGTGAATTTTTACAAGCCATAGCGCAGCAAGCGATAAAACATGCTTGTTATATTGTGCTCAACGTCACGTTACGACGTGACCAGTCCCGCAATATCCCGGATACTCAGCAAGACAGTTCGTTTAAATCTAACATTAGTGTCACTTCATGCTTATTTTCCCCACTTGGAGATCTCATCAATCAAACGGATAAACAAACGTTGATTGGTTATGAAAGTGATTTTTTCACTAGCGTGAGTAAAGAGCCTGAAGTTGTAATAACCCCTATTGGTAAATTCGGACTGCTTACTGGTAACGATAGCATGAGCTTTGAAGCATCACGGGAGTTAGCCTTAAATGGTGCGCAATTACTGTGTAATTCAATTAATACCTTCGCAATAGATCAAAGCAGTTTACATGACCCAGCTCGAGCTTTTGAAAACAATGTATTTGTAGCTACGGCAAATAAAGTGGCCGTATTAATACCATCAGAACAAATGGAAGAAGATCTTAATCTTACTAACCTTGGTGCTGGTCAAAGCCAAATAATTGCTCCTGATGGCAAAATACTAGCGAAGCTCACTCATAATGAAGAAGGTTTTATTTTTGCTGATATAGATTTAAATGAAGTGATGACTGAAACAGAAATTCAATCAAATGTCGGGCTAAATCACAAATCCCGCCCTGATGGCACACAGTTTTCAAAACAGTTGCGCCCTGAGCTTTATCAAGCGCTAACAGAAGCTATAAGGCAAACAGAGAATACGAAAGGAGCGCCACAGTATGAGAGTACTGATAAGGTGCCATTAACGGCTAATGTTGCAATATTTGCAACATATAAGTCTAACGAGCAAGCCATTGAAGATGTTTGTCAGTATATTGAGAATAATGTTACTGACATTATTCAATTACCTGAATTATTCTTTATTGCAGATAAAACAATCACCCATGAGGTTGAGCAAAGAGCTCAGATTGAAAGCTTGAGCAAGCAGCTGATTGAACAAGTCAGTGCCGTGCTAAGACCTTTTCAATACGTATGCACTAGTTTGATTATTGAAGGAGTCCATCAGGCGGTGCTTATCAATGAGCATGGTTTATTGGCAACACAGCAGCAGTTACATTTTTGCCAAAGGTATCAATGGACTCCACTCGGTGATGAATTAACTATTATCGAATTACCCTTAGAGCAAGGCAATATTATTATTGCCATGCTAACAGCCGATGACGCTAACATCCCTGAAGTAGTCAAGGTTGCGACGCTACATGGCATCCACGTATTACTGGTCCCGTTTGATATTCAAGAGCCAAGCGAGGTTGCATATAGTTTGTTATCCCGCGCTGCTGAAAATCGAATTTGCATTGTGGCAGCAAGTCGTGAAAAAAGCTTCGCTCACCAATTAGCAGCCGATAACACGAGTGACAATATCTATGGTAAAAACAAAGTAAAAGAACAGAAATCAACAGGGTTAATTGCTAATTTAACGACCGACCCAGCTTTATTACCTCAGTGGAGAACAAGACAATTTACTGGCTATATCAACCAACCTCTCGTTAAACTTCAGTACGGTAAAATCACCAAAGCGGTTGTTCACCCTATTGCGGCCTGTAGCAAAGTTTAAGTAGATCATAATCATTCCATACAATAAGACCTTATTTTAAGCTTTTGAATCAGGATTAAATACTGTCCGAAGGATTAGGCTAACAGCGCTTTTATCTCGAACAAAACTTAACCGCGAAAGTTCAACAGCCTCTAGTTTAACAATTATAGCGTTACTCAAATAACCAATAGTAACCGTAGGCAGTTAATAATGCGGGGATGGATGAATATATAGTCGCTACAAATGCGACTTTAGGTGACAAAGCTATTGCAGGAAACAATGCATCTCCATCATTACTTATTGCATTACCTATTTGCGCAGAGAGCGGTATTGCACCCGATAAATATAAAGACGTAGTAATAATTTGTGGTCCACAGCCCGGGATCATACCAATAATAACGCCTGCTACCGGCGCAAAGGCGCTAAACTGATTAAATACATTTTCAAGTTGAAAGTCGCCATATAACATAGCTAACTCGAACAGCAGAAATGCCACCACAACCCAGCTAATTACAAAGTTTGTATCAAGTGCTACTTTTTGGAAGACTTTATTTTGTTGTGCTTTTTTATCTTCTGAAATTATGGATTCGTAATTTGTTACTTCACATGTTGCTGCCCAAAGAAATATAAAACCTAACGTGATGACAGCGCCAACTAAAATTACGGTTGTTTCATTGATATGAAATAACGACACAACATCTATTTGTCCAGCCATAAGCAAGCCAACAATCGCGCCAGGAACCACAAGCCACTGCCATAAAAGCCCCTGATATTTTAAACGTTTTGGAATAGTTACTTTACTTGCTGATATGCTTGATTCAATCTCACGTGAGACGACAGTATTACGCAAAAATTCAGGCCCATGAATACGGTTTACAACACTACCAGAGATAATCCCAACGGCAAAAGACAGCATAAGTAAAAATATACCAGTAGTGGGCTCTGCCGCTAATAATAAAAACGCCGCATCTCCCATTGTTGAAGTCAATACAGCGGTAACAGCACCAAAGCTCATTCGTCCACTGACGTATTGTGTAATAACCACAATTGCGCCACCACACCCAGGTAAAACCCCCATAAAACTTGCCGTAACTATTTCTCGAAAAGGTTTTACTTCACCTTTATGATTGGTATACAGATGACTAATTTTATCTGCAAATAAATGATAAAGCGTCAATGTCATGGCAACAAATACCGCGACTTGCCAAAATGCATCAGAGAGCACTCTTAAAGTAAGATCACGAGTTTGAGTCTGGATAAGTAAAATACAGATAACAATCGGCAAAAGCATACGCTGATAATGTGGTACTAATGCCCGAAGCCTTATTGAATGCAGCTTAATTATATGCGGTTTAGCAAACAAAAATTTCATCGATAGGTTCATTGACTTACGGCTTCCCACTTTATTGACATCATGATTTTTCTTAAGACTTTGTTGTTATTCATCTGTTTAAATCTCTTCAATTTAGAGTCAATTATGATCATGCCTTTCTTGAGCAAAGTTTTATAACGTTGTTAATGAATAGAAGATGTCTCTTGTCCCATGATTTTTTGTAACGATGGGAGCTGCAAACGACAACCATCACAATTTGCGTAATTCTTAGTGAATGATAAAATTGCTGGTAGCGTTATGCTCATCCCCTTAAAGGCTGTTAATTTAATATCGTCATTTAAATAGTTAGCCTCTGATGCCTTCATTAAATAGTCATGGGGAATCATTAGATATTCCAGCGACAAATCTAAATAACCAAACACTTCATACAATGACGTCAAGTTATGACATGTGCATATCCAGGCCATTAATAAGTCGGACGATAGTGGATTAACACCACGAGCGGCACTAAGTAAATCGTAAGCCTGCAAATAGAAAGTCTCAGCTTGATCCAACTGTTGATTATCAAAACAATCGTTGCCGTTTTTCAACAATGATTGCCAGTGAGAATGTTCCATAACCTCCCTCCTAATTCACTTGGAATAAATAAGTACTAACACGGTTTTTGTTCATCACGTGTTAGTAACTTAACGTCATAAAGCTTGGTATAAATTGTCGTATTGGTCATAATCAAAGCAACTATCGAAGTAATCGTTATATTCTTCATCGTTATTCTTATTAAAAACAACTAATACAAATGATAATCATTACCAAATGTAATTGCAAGGCTTCTATTTAGTAATTGATGAAACTTGACGCTATATTTCAGGAAACCATATACGGAGATATATTATCTGTTGGCAGTTGCCATGATTGGTTTGTAGATAAGGTGTTAACGTTGGAAAATAAAACTAGCGGTAGTGTTCAACTATCTACCGTTAGTGACTTCGTGTTGGACACATTCACTTTCTTGATCAAAAACAAGCATAAACTCAATGACTTTTTCTGATTTTAAATGCACCGAAATTTCCATATCCATCTGACGGCATAAACGTTTCACAATCGATAAGCCTAAACCAAAATGATCCTCAGAAGTTCTTGATTGATCTTTTTGCCACAAGGGCTCAAACATATTGTTAAGATCATTATCATTCATCGCTACAGATAATTGATTACTAATTAATAATGCCGTTGTCCCTTCACTCGTGTGAATATCTATATCGACAATAGTGTTTTGAGGACTGTAATACAGTGCATTGTTAATTAAATTAGTGAGTATAGCTTCAATGCAAAAGTAGTCACTTTGAATTAATAATGATGCGGGGCTTTCTATATTGATACGGCTTTGACTTTCATTGCTCGTACTATGAAACCTTTCTATCAAACCATGAAGTTCTGATACTAGGTCTATTTCTGTTGTAGATAAAACGAAGTGCTTGCTGTTGGTTTTATTAAACATAAGTAGTGATTTAACAATATTATTCATTCGCATTGAAATTGAAATAACATCATCTTTAAAGGTTGCTAATACCTCCTTATTTTGAGGATATTTGATGGCGATTTCTGTCACGCTCATCAGTTCTGAAATGGGTGTTTTTAGCTCATGGGCTATATCAGACGTTAAGCGTTGTTCTGACTGTAACAACGAACGATTCACCATTAAAAATTGGTTCAGTTCATCAATAATCGTTTTAATTTCTTTGGGCGGAGAAATAATATCAAAACAGGCATTTTCATCATTGAAATTGATGTCTCTGATTTGTTGATTAAGCTTTTCAATAGGCTTTAAACCTTGACTAACAATTTTATTCACTAAGTATCGAATAAAAAATGCGGTGGCGATAGCAGTTAATAAAAAGACAATATCTATTAAAATTTGAATACTTTCTAAACTTTCGCTTACATTGGTTAAACCAAGATAGATATCACTTTGATAATTCGTATTATATTTTTTAGCATTGCCAACATTATAGATAAAAATTCGACCTGATCTTCCATCAGGTAACTCGATGCTTTTAATTAAGTACTCATTACTTTTAAGCTTAACCTCTGGGACATTAAAATTAGGATAATTAGAGAGTGAAGCTGATTTTATAATTACCTTGTTATCTGCCCAAATTTTAAAGTATTTCCCTAACTTTTTAGCGGAAAACTCTTCCATTAGATCAGCACGTAAGCTTAATGAAATTTTTCCATTTTCTACATCAATATGATTAATCAGTCTTTTTCCTTCTTGAACTAAGGCACTTTCAAACTGTCGCTCTACATAAGTATCAACACTAATATCTAAAAAAAGTAGTACCAAAAATAAAATAACGGAAATAATTAAGGTGAGCTGTTTAACTAACGAGGACTTTATTGATGACATAGGCTTTCCGTTGCGATATAGCCAAAACCTCGTTTATTTTTAATCGGAAGTTGTTCTTCTAAATGTTTAACTTTTTTACGAATCGAAGATAAGTGTGCTTCCAGTGAATTTTTAGCAATAGCATCATATCGTCCGACAATAAACTCACTCATTTTTTCTATACTGACTACTTTGTTTTTATTTAAGAACAAACATTCAATAATTTTATATTCTGTGGGGGTTAACTCAATCTCTTCTGTTTTAAATAAAAGACTTTTCAGTTGTAAATCAATTCGATAACCATGAAGCATGATGCAATCATTATCGACAAGCAAACCTCCTCTGCGTGTCAGCGTAAGCAATCTGGCATGTAATTCATCAAATGAAAATGGCTTAGTCATATAATCATCCGCACCGCTTAATAATCCTTCGATACGATCACCTACCAGATCTTTAGCTGACAAAATTAATACTTTGCTTTGTTTTTTCAATCTACGTAGCGTTTTCAATATTTCAATGCCATCAACGCTTGGTAGCATTAAGTCTAAAATAATAATGTCGTAATCTTCTGCGATGGCCATTGATAACGCTTCAGCGCCATCACCTGTTTCATCTACCGTGAATCCAACGCCGGATAAACCTATGCGCAAACTACGTCTTAATTTAACCGAATCTTCAACTAATAAAATATTCATATCATCAACAACAATAAAAAGGGGCAATTTTTTATTAATTTATCATCCAACACTTAAGGTTTACTTAAGGTTTACTTAAGTGTTGGATGATTTTTATAAATTTAATCGTTCGTCGTTTTACTCTTCAGTATTTATTCAGTTAGTACTCAATAAAGCTTAAGTTTTGTCTAAGTAATACTTAAGTTCCCCTTGCTACTTTACTCCTCTATATTTCTATACACAGTCAGTAATAGCTCAATGAAAATACAAAAATATACAGGCCTTAAGCGAGTTTATTTCGCATTATTAAATAGTTTTAGAGGTTTCGTTTGGTTAATCAACAATGAATCGGCATTTAAACAAGAGTTCATTATCAGTGCAATGCTCACACTTTTTAGCTTTTACCTGAGTATTGATGCATTAGTACAATTACTGTTAGTCAGTGTACTTGGCTTTGTATTAGTTATAGAAATAGTAAATACCGCTATTGAAGTAGCGATTGATCGTATTGGATTAGAACATCATCCATTATCAGGTTTAGCAAAAGACTTAGGCTCTCTAGCCGTATTATTCAGTTTGTTTGTTGCTTTGGCTGCTTGGTCCGTTGTCTTATGGAACATATAGCGTTACAGCCCTCTTTAGATCAGCAAACTAAAGAGGATAACAACACAAGTTTTATTCTACTTATAAAAGGATCATTAGGTTCAATATGGACCTTAATGATCTTTTACATAGTCATGTTATCTATACTGTCTTTTAGCCGTTTATCGTTAATTTTATGGCAAGCTGAAAGAACATTAATAAACGATGCTTGGCTACAGATCATGATTAATGGCTTTCGAATTGATATTTCTACAATGTCCTATTTAATGATATTACCTTTACTGCTCACTGCTATCTCATTAATAACAGCTAAAGGTATGAAAATATTAAAACCAATTGTATTTGCTTGGTTGACGTTAATACTCCTAAGTACTATTTTCTTTGAAGTAATAACGCCAACGTTTATTTTAGAATATGACTTAAGACCTAACCGACTATTTATTGAATATCTAATTTATCCTAAAGAAGTTATTTCTATGCTTTTATCTGGTTATAAACTAGAAATACTGTGTAGTTTACTGGCTTTATTTATCAGTTATAAACTATCAGTATTTTTGTTTGATAAATCATGGAGTGACTCTGTATCCATACCCAAGAAATATTTATCATTTATTTGTATGACGCTATTTTTATTATGTTTACTGGGCGCTAGAGGCACCTTAGAGCATCGACCTATTAACCCTGCAATGATGTCTTTTTCAACAGATCATTTACTTAATGATTTAAGTGTAAATTCATTATATTCCACGGCTTTTGCACTCAAACAGATGCAGCTAGAAAAAGGGAGTGATAACTATTATGGCAAAATGGCTGCACAAGAAATTCTGAACGAAATAAAGTCAGCGAGCTTAACAGCACTTGATCTCTATAAAAATAGTGAAATCCCCACACAAAGTTATCATCAAGCAAGTTATCGAGGTAAACCTAAAAATATAGTTATCTTACTACAAGAAAGTTTAGGTGCGCGCTATGTAAAAACCCTTGGCGGATTACCCCTTTCACCTGAGCTAGATAAATTAATGACTCAAGGCTGGAATCTCACTAACCTTTACGCAACAGGAACTCGCTCAGTACGTGGTATTGAAGCCGTAATAACGGGGTTCACACCAACAACATCTCGCTCTATTGTGAAACTGGATAAATCACAACATGACTTTTTTACCATAGCGCAGTTTTTAAAACCACAAAACTACAATACTCAGTTTATTTATGGTGGTGAAAGTCACTTTGATAATATGAAAAGCTTTTTCTTAGGCAACGGCTTTACCGATATTGTTGATTTACCTAAATTCGATAACGTTGAATTTGAAGGTTCGTGGGGCGCATCAGATGAGGACTTATATGATCAAGCTCATCGAGAATTTGAATTACTTAATCAAAATGAAGAGCCTTTTTTTAGTTTGGTGTTTACTAGCTCAAATCATTCTCCTTACGATTATCCAGATAATAAAATCAGCCTTTATGATGAACAAAAAAGCTCACGAAATAATGCCGCTAAGTATGCTGACTATGCCTTAGGTCAATTTTTCAAAAAAGCAAAAAAGGCAGATTACTGGAACAACACCATTTTTGTTATTATTGCCGACCATGATTCACGAGTTGGTGGTGCTGAACTTGTTCCAATTGAGCATTTTCATATTCCGGCGCTAATTATTGGTCAAGATATTCCAGCTAAACAAGATGCACGACTAGCGAGTCAAATTGATATTGCGCCTACCTTATTATCTTTAGCGGGAATCAGTGGTTATCACCCAATGATAGGTCATGATTTAACCCAAAATATCCCAAAGAAAAAGCAGCGAGCAATGATGCAATATGATAAAAACTTCCTGTTTATGACTCTCGATGATAAAACGTTTTTACAGCCTGAAAAGCCGGCTTTAATTATTCGAAATAATGACAATAAGGTAAGTACGCAGGCGTTAAGTAAACGCGCTAAAGCTCATGCCCTGTTAGGCAGTTATTTATACAAAAACGGGTTGTATAAGTAACAATTAAAACTGTGGTTAAATATAAAGAAAAGGTTCAATATACTTTAGGTGTATTGAACCTTTTTCATTAAAATAACAATAACTAAAATCATTTTATATTAATTAGTTAAGTGGACTTTAAGTCTATATTAAGCCGTTCTTAAGTATGAAATAGCACACTATAAACATCTGTCTTATAGTGAGTTTTTTATGCCACATTTGTATCTTAAATCTAATTTTTTTCAAAGCGTAACCGCGAATAAATTAATACTTATCCTGAGTTGTTATTTTGTTGTCGTTTTTAACTTAACATTCTTACTTAAAACCTATAATGCGGTTTTGTTATTAGATAAATACAACCTCCTATTCCTGTTGAGTGTTCCCATTTTATTACTCAATATATTGTTGATTTTCTTTTCTGTTTTTTCAGTTAAATATTTATTAAAACCAGCGCTAATAGTTTTTACCTTTATCTCAGCACTTATGACATATGCAACCTTTTCTTATGGCATCGTTTTTGATTATGGCATGATTGAAAATACGGTTAAAACCAGCAGTTCGGAAGCCTTTACTTACCTAAATGTTAATGCTTTTCTAATTGTTGCAGCATTATCAGTATTACCCATAATGTATTTATACAAGGTTAAGCTAACTTTTTCCCCACTTAAAACAGAGCTCACACAACGATTAAAACTGCTCTCTTTATCGACATTATCATTCTTTATCATCGCTTTTTTCTTTTATGGTGATTACGCATCCGTTGGTCGAAATAATAGAACGTTAACGTCTTATATCACCCCTTTAAAAAGTGTTGTCAGTGGTTATAAGTTTATTCGAAATAATTACTTTAATGAACCGGCAACGTTCACTGTATTAGATAATTCGCCCATATTATTAACTGATAATGAAGCAGGTAAACGGGTAATATTGATGGTAGTTGGCGAAACAGCGCGTGCAGAAAGCTTTTCTCTCAATGGTTATGATAAACCAACCAATCAATTTACCCGTGTTCATCACCCTATTTCGTTTAAAAACATGTCATCGTGTGGCACAGCAACGGCGGTATCTGTACCTTGCATGTTTTCTGCTCTAGGTAGAAGTGACTACCAAAAGCAAGTAGCCAACAATCAACAGAACCTGTTGGATATCGTAAAACTTGCCAATGTTGATGTACTTTGGCTAGATAATAATGAAGGTTGTAAAGGTGCCTGCAACCGAGTTACCACCATAAATATGGATAAGAGCAAAATACATAACTTATGCGATGGTGATTATTGTTTTGATGAAGTTCTGTTATCGCCGTTAAAAAATAAACTGAGCCATTTAACCCACCAAACTACCTTGATTGTTTTACACCTTATTGGTTCACATGGGCCAACCTATTACCGTCGATACCCTGAAAATTTCCCTAAATTCTTACCTGATTGTCAACGTAGTGATATACAAAACTGTACTCAAGAACAAATCGTCAATACTTACGATAATACTATTGCATACAGCGACTATGTTTTATCCAAAATGATTGAAGAATTATCCTTGTTAGAAGAAAAAAACAATATAGATACCGCTATGCTTTATGTGTCTGACCATGGTGAATCACTTGGGGAGAACGGGCTTTATTTACATGGTTTTCCTTACGCCTTTGCACCAACACAACAAACGCACATACCCATGCTCTTTTGGAGCAATAATCAAAACAAAACTGATCAGAATTGTTTAAATAATTTAGCTGACAATACATTTACACATGATAATGTCTTTCACAGTATTTTAGGATTAATGAAAGTTAAATCAAAAACATACAAGCCAAATTTTGATATATTTCATCAATGTAATACCCGTGATTTATTGGTTAATAATACGACTGATGAGCAATAATAAGTAAAACTAAGCCGACACTATCACAGCTAGTTAGGTTACACCTTAGCCCGGTTGTATTTTGAGGGCGATACGCCGGTCCACTGTTTAAAAGCGCGAGTAAATGAGCGGGGTTCGCTAAAACCCAATGCAGTGGAAATATCGGTAATGTTGCGGTTAGTCATCACTAAATAATCAATCGCCAAGTCACGTCGAATTTCATCCTTAATCATTGGATAGCTTGTCCCTTCAACTTTAAGGCGACGGCGTAACGTTTGGGCACTCATATTTAAACTCAGGGCAAGTATTTCAAAACTTGGACAAAAAAGAATATCACTCTCATCATGTATCAATATTGCTCTAATTTTGGCTTTAAAACTTTGACCACTGCCTGGAATAGTTATTAAATCTGCTGGTGAATCTCGCAAAAAACGAGTGAGTTCTGTTCTAGTTCTAACGCAAGGTAGATCTAAGTATTTCGCATGAAAGCATAACTTTACTGTGGGGCGGTTAAAACTGTGCCGACATGTAAAGAGTAACTTTGCTTCCTGAGAATGCTGTGGTTTAGGATGAGTAAAACAAACTTGGCTCAACGGAATTTTCACGTCAATTAACCAACTGGAAAAGCGATGCCAAATAATTAACCAGAATTCGAGAAAGAAATGTTTAGGATCAAGTTCAGGATGACTAAAAACGAATTCTAATTCAGCAACCTCTCCTACCCTGACAAGCTTCATTTGCACATCATCAGTGACTAAATTGTAAAACGAAATGCCCTGTTCGAGCATTTTATCCAGGCTTTTATAGTGAAACACATGATGAGCCATAAAAGGAAATATTCCCGTCTTACAAGGATGCTTAGTACAGCCAAGAAATTCATCATTGAGCTTTGCCCACACATATTGCACTAAACGAGTCATTTGCTCACCATCAACTCGTTGCTGGTTGGGCGTAATCGTAATATCTAATGATAATAAGATTTTGTCACCATCAAAGCCTTTACGCACAGCACAAGCGAGCGCTTGGTTAAAATAATGAATATCAACTTTGGCCATGATTACCGTTTCTACTGCTCTATATTTATAACCAACTATATCTTAATTACATCCTACCTGTAATGTTTAGTGAGTTATATCGTTACATTTTGTCATTTTAATTAACTTTAATACTCCCTATAGTAATGGCATCTATTATTAAATCTTATCTTTTGATTCTCATGCATCGATACCCAAGTGTCGATTATCAACTATCGATAGATGAGATAATAAATAACGTGTTTGCACTTCCCTAAACAAGTACTAGCAATAAGCACCTAATTTTACTAAGAAAATTTAAAAGAGAACTATTATGGACCTTTCACTAACTGAAGACCAAGCGATGATAAAAGACATGGCGGCTAAGTTTGCACAAACTGAACTTGCGCCTGTGGCTGAAAAACTCGATCAATATGGTGACCGCGAACTGTTCTTAAGTAATTTGAAAAAACTCGCTGAGCTCGGTTTTATGGGACTCAATGTCGGTGCACAATACGGTGGCGCTGAAGCTGGCACGGTAGTTTTTAGCCTCGCAATGACTGAAATTTCACGTGCCTGTGCATCAACAGCCGTCACCATGTCAGTCACTAATATGGTGGGTGAAGTTATTGAGTCTGTGGCGAGTGAAGCACAAAAAGAAAAGTATCTACCTAAACTTTGTAGTGGTGAATATGCCGCAGGTGGCTTCTGTTTGACTGAGTCAGGTGCGGGTTCAGATCCATCAGGCATGAAAACTAAAGCCATTTTAGAAGGCGATGAGTGGGTCATTAATGGCGCTAAGCAATATATTACTAGCGGTGAATATGCAGGTGTATTTGTATTATGGGCGGTAACGGACCCTAGTGCACCAAGAGGTAAAGGTATTTCGTGTTTCTTAGTTGAAGCCGATGCTCCCGGTTTAATTATATCACCAGCCGAGAAAAAAATGGGCCAACACGCTTCTGCTACCAATGAAGTCGTTTTTGATAATTGTCGACTACCGAAAGATGCCTTAATGGGCACACTCAATCAAGGTTTTAAAGTCGCTGTATCTGAACTCGCTGGTGGTCGTATCGGCATTGGTTCACTATCTTTAGGCATAGGTTTAGCTGCCATCGATTTTGCCCGTGATTATGTTAATGAGCGTCAACAATTTGGTCAAAAAATAGCTAAGTTTCAAGGCATTCAATGGATGCTAGCTGATGCTTATACCGATCTAGAAGCAGCACGTTTATTACTTATGAACGCAGCGGATAAAAAAGACAAAGGGCAACCTTTTGGTAAAGAAGCTTCAATGGCCAAGCTATTTGCTTCAGAAAAAGCCAATCAAGTTTGTTATACCGCTTTGCAACTCATGGGCGGCGCAGGTTACATCAAAGACTACCCACTAGAACGTTACGCACGAGATGTTCGTGTAGCCTCTATTTATGAAGGCACAAGCGAAATTCAACGCGTTATTATCGCACGTGATTTGTTACAAGAAATAAACTAATTTAGGAATTTACCATGGATTTAAATAACAAAGTCGTTGTCGTCACTGGCGCCGCTTCAGGCTTAGGTTTAGTTACTTGCCAAGAATTAGCCAAACAAGGTGCAAAAATTGTTGCCTTTGACTTGAACGAAGATGCAGGAAATTCACTTGTTGCAACGTTAGGCGAAACATCAATTTTCGCTACAGTAAATGTTACAGACGAAACTTCAGTTGTTGCCGGTATAAAAGCAGCTGTTGATGCTTTTGGCACCATACACGCTTGTATTAATTGTGCAGGCATTGCTCCTGGTGGTAAAACCGTTGGTCGCAATGGCGCATTGGCTTTAGAAAAATTTTCACAGGTTATCAATATCAACCTGATTGGTACCTTTAATGTATTACGTTTAGCTGCTGAGCAAATGGCGAAAAACGAACCCGATGCTAAAGGCGAACGTGGCGTAATTATCAATACTGCCTCAGTTGCCGCCTATGATGGCCAAGTGGGTCAATCAGCCTATAGCGCTAGTAAAGGTGGCATTGTGTCGATGACTCTACCTATTGCTCGCGATTTAGCCCCACTGGGTATTCGTATTATGACCATAGCACCGGGTATCTTCGATACCGCCATGATGAAAGGATTTAGTGACGAAGTTCGCGATCCACTGATCAAAATGGTGCAAAGTCCTAAACGTTTTGGCGACCCCGTTGAGTATGCTGATTTAGCAGCTCATATAATTACCAATAGCTACCTTAATGGCGAAGTGATTCGTCTTGACGGCGCTATTCGAATGGAGCCTAAGTAATACCAATTTGATTAAATTTCTTCCCAACTCAGAGCTATGTTAAATGTTCAATAACAAGGTGAATTTGTTTAGGTCTAGCATTCTAAATCAAATAAATTTAATGATGTTAATGGGCATAGAACAAGTTCCCAAAGGGCGAGTTTAAAAGGCTTATATGCTGCGTTATTGATTTTGACAAGGGAATAACCATTCTCTTCAATCAATGTCTTGCCTCTAAGCCTTTTAATTCTCGCTGAGTGGGAAAGAACTTAATCAACTTGGTATAAAGTTTGCGTTTTGGGGGGCCGATTGCTAGCCTCCCTTTTTTTTCTGTTAATTTTAATTTTTCTGTTGGAGTAGTCCATGTTAAGCGATATTAAAATTTTAGATCTTTCCACCCTACTTCCTGGCCCATACGCCTCAATGATGCTTGCCGATCTCGGCGCAAAGGTTTTACGAGTTGAATCACCAACTCGCGTTGATTTAGTCAGAGAAATGTCACCCCAAGTAGGCGCATCATCCGCTGCTCATCAATATTTGAATCGTTCTAAAGAATCAATCGCACTCGATTTAAAACAACCAGAAGCTATTGAAATTATTAAAACACTGATCAAAGAGTATGATGTGGTGCTTGAGCAGTTTAGGCCTGGCGTCATGGACAGGCTCGGCATTGGTTATGAAGCGCTAAAAGCAGTTAACCCTAAAATAATCTATTGTGCGATCACTGGTTATGGTCAAACAGGGCCTTACAAAAATCGCGCAGGACATGATTTAAATTACCTAGCCATTGCTGGCATTAGCAGTTATTCCAAAAGAAAAGAACAATCGCCTATTCCTCAGGGCATTCAAATAGCCGATGTTGCCGGCGGTTCGCTGCATGGTGTTATTGGTATATTAACCGCACTACATCACCGTCAACGTACAGGAGAAGGTCAAATGATTGATATCAGTATGACCGACTGTGCTTTTGCATTGAATGCAATGAGTGGTGCAGGTACGCTCGCTGGTGATGAAATACCAACAGCTGAATCTCAACTGCTGAATGGTGGGACTTTTTATGATTATTATCAGACCAGCGATGGTCGTTACCTGTCCGTTGGTAGCTTAGAGCCAAAATTCTTTACTGGTTTGTGCCAACTACTCGACTTAGAGCACCTTCTGCCACTAGCAAGCAAGTCCTCAGCACAACAACAAATTAAAGACAGTTTTACTCACGCTTTTAAGCAAAAAACTTATCAGCAATGGCAGGCAATATTTATCAAGCTTGATTTATGTGTTGAGCCAGTACTTAACCTAAAAGAAGCTAGTGAGCATCCTCAGATAGTTGCCAGAGAGTTGATTGTCGATGTGCCGCATCCGAAAACAGGCATGCAAAAACAACTAGCTTGTCCCATTAAATTTTCAGCTTACCAAGCTGAATATCAACAAGCAGGTGTTGAGCTAGGTGTAGATGGCAAGCAAGTACTATCTGAACTGGGTTTAAGTAATAGCAGAATAACGGCGCTTGAAAAAAATGGCGTAGTAACCTTTTAGAAAACCTCAGCTAAAAAGCTCCCTCGCAGAATCGTTTAATTAAAATTAAAAAGTCTACTTTATGCTCCAGTAAAAAATAGCTAAGTAGACTTTATTGTTATTCTGCTAACTTAGCTGTTTTACCGGCTTTTTAATGCGAGAAACAGACAATATCTTTCTATTTCTGTTTTTATACAAATATAGATATAAACCGGTAAACGCCAATATTAATGGACTTAGTCCTAAAACACACCAAATTAACTTACTGGTTAAACCACCAAAATGACCAAAGTGTAATTTTCTAAAACTATCAATGGTTACATGTAATGCATTCGCCGATCTCACATCTTCTGAGTGAATCATTTCCCCTGAGCTTTTATCATAAGATATCGTACTTGAATAGTTACTATTAAGCGGGTTTGCTGAGTTCACTGTACCGTAAAACATGATATCCATGGCGGGTTCAAATGGCATTAATAGGTAGGTTGCTTCAAAGTTTTTAATTGTCTCTTGATTGCTGTCTAACAATGTTTGTATTGAAAGCTCTTGATTATGCAGTTGATGTTCAATTAAATAAGGCTCTTCAACAATATGTTCTGATACCTCATGTATCACCAGTGAAATGTTCCAATAAGCTCCTGTAAACGCGAGAATAAGGATAACGGGTGAGCTTGATATACCAATCATTTTATGGAGATCACTAAAAAATATTCTGCGGGCAAGTGTTAAGCGTAAAGTGAAAAAATTGATCCAAAACTTACGGTATAAAATGATGCCACTTATCCCTAATAATAAAAGTAATAACGACACAATAGCACCTAGAAACATACCGTTGGTTTCTAGTAACAATTTATAATGTAAATCTAGTAACCAATCCGTTAAATCATCTGATGTACCTACCGGTGTAGAAAGTAATTCTCCGCTATATTGGTTTACATATAATTTCGACCAATTTGTTGTCTGCTGCTTAATGAGATAAGCGGTATCTGTTCTACTTTTATCATCAAATAATTCCCAACTGCCTATTTCATGAGCTGGGTATTTTGATTTCACGTTCGCTATCAATACATCTAACGACAATCTCTCACTAGGACTAGTGTTACTCACTTGCATTTTATCAGGCATCAATAAAGTATCTAACTCAACCTTAAAGACTAATATACTCCCTGTAAGGGAAATTATTAACAAGGGTAACATGGCAAAAAGTGCACCAACGGAATGCCATTTATATAATTTTTTTCTCATAATATTTTACAGTGACAGGTGGTATTACCTAACGTAATACCACTGCACTTTTCCCTAAAGTGACCAGCTTAATGTGGCTGAATAATTAGCGGGTGCACCGTAATATCCTTGAGCCCAATATAAGCTATTGATATATTTTTCATCGGTTATGTTATTGGCATTAAGTGATAAGCTAACATTATCGGTAATGGCATAAGCCATCATTACGTTCACAACTGCGTAGGCACCTTGTTTGGTGACTATCTCTTCACCTGCGTTAGCAAAGCCATCACCCACAACACCTTGTTTACGTGAAATATCATCTTGCCAATTCATGTTGACACCTATCGATAAACCTTCAATGGCAGGCACGGTGTATGTGGCGGCAAGTTTAATAAGTGTAGAAGGGGTATAATCAGCAACAACGTCATCACCCGAAATGTCAAAGTCAGTGAAGCCAAAACTCAGCTGTAAATTGTCATAAATTTGCCCTGCAACTTCCAATTCAAACCCATTACTGCTAATTCCTTCAGCCCCAATGTAACGTTGTAAGTTAATAGGTAAATCTGTCGTGCGAACATCGAGCTTGGCAACATTCGTTTGTTGTACATCAAAGTAAGCAATTGAGCCGATAAGTAAACCATCAAAAAATTCACTTTTGATCCCTATCTCTTTACTTTCACCCGTTATGGGCGCGAGGATTTTATCATTAATATCTAATTTAGTCTGTGACACAAATGTTTCGGTGTAACTGGTATAGGCCACTAATTCTGGGGTAATTTGATAAACAGCACCTAAATAGGGAATAAATTCTTTATCCGAAGCATCTTGAACAACGTTGTATGAATTGCCCTCTACATTCCAATCGTTATAACGGCCACCAGCGATTACATGTAAGTTATCTAACACTTCAAAACGTGCAGTAAAGTAGGCTGCTTTTTGTTCATTAGTAACATCACTGCCTGTTAAGCCGTCAGTAAATATCGGCTTTGGGGTATTTCCGTCCCATTCAGGTAATGGTGGCATAACAGGGAAACCATTTCCTGTTGTGTAATCATAGAGTGATTTATCAACATAACTCATCTTGGCGTAATTGATACCCGCGACAATTTGATGCTCACGGCCGAATAATGAAAACTCACCATTGATGTACGCATCAAATAAGTTATGTTTATCATCTAGGTCATATTCACTCGCATATCCCAGTAGACCTAACTCAGTATTTTTATCTGGTGTACCGTAGACATAAAATAACTCAGTATCTTCATCTGTTGTTTTATGTGAGTAAGTGGCGCGTAAACTCCATTGAGAATTAAAATAATGAGCTAATTCAACCACGGTATTATTTTTAACAACTTGCCAATTTGACCAGTTTGCTGAAGTATTAGTTGAAGCATCATAATCAGTGGCGCTACCATCAGTATAATAAAGAGGATTAGCTCCCCAGTTATTACCTATCGCATCACTTTGGTTGTAACTGTGACTTATTGAAAGATAGGTACTGTCTGTCAATTCTGCACCAATAAAAGCATAGGCGACGCTTTTATCTTGTTCGTATCGATCCAAATAAGATTCATTGTCTTGTTTAACTAACACAACACGAGCACTCACTTTATCAGTAAGTGGTGTTGACGCATCTACCTCTAAACGCGTTTTATCCCAAGAGCCTACGGTTCCTCTAACACTTACTTCCGTTTCTTCTGTTGGACGTTTACGAATAAAATTAATCGTTGCTGATGGATTACCAACACCCGTCATCAAACCGTTTGCACCGCGAATAACCTCTATACGTTCATAAATGGCAGTATCTTCATCTGCATGGTTGTTACCAGACGTTAAAGGTAAACCAACACCATCAATTTGAAAGTTTGTTACGTCAAAGCCGCGTGCGGTGTAATAAGTTCTATCTGTTTCAATGCGTTCAACATTGATACCTGTTGCAGAATCTAATGCGGCATTGATGT
This sequence comes from Colwellia psychrerythraea 34H, assembly GCF_000012325.1. NCBI lineage: Bacteria > Pseudomonadati > Pseudomonadota > Gammaproteobacteria > Alteromonadales > Colwelliaceae > Colwellia > Colwellia psychrerythraea. The sequence continues at coordinate 2,844,128 of NC_003910.7, forward strand.
CAGATAATTGAAAGTCTCTCATTTGTGCACTAGTAATTACGGACACAGATTGCGGTATTTCGATAATAGATAAATCTAAACGAGATGCCCCACTCACTTCATGAGCACCGTATCCTTCGATATAGGTGCCTTGAACTTCAATTTTTTCAACATCTGAATTTTTGCTGCCTTCGGCAAATGCATTAGTTGTCGTTAAAATTGTGAGGGTAATCAAATTTAAAGGGAGGTTTTTCACTGCGTTAGCCTAATAAGTATCATGTTGTAATTGCGCACATAATACATAAACTCACACCAAATGCAAATACTAATCATTATCGTTACCACTACTTACTTGTACAGTACTAAATAGGAAGGTAGTTCTTAATTAAATTACATTTTTGCTGCATTACCTCCGCTTTTAATAGGTATTGTCATTGGACAACACTGAATCTGGTAACTATATTTATCGACTGAGCAAGGGAATAATTTTTTGTGCTTACCTGCCTAGATATTTCTCCATTTTTTATTTCAACAAAGGACTGATTAATATGAGTGAAAAGCCAATTTTAATTCTATTTCATGGTATGGGCGTTCATACCGCAGATTCATTTAAAAAAGAGGTTGTTAGTGCTGCGAATAATGCTCTCGGGCGATATGAAGGATATGGCAACATTAAATTTGAAGACAAAGTAGATATTGTCTCTATTGGTTATGACAAACACTTTGAACAAATAAGACAGCAGCTAGCAGATAACGCAAGCGGTATCACAGATGTGCTTAAAGCAAAGTTACCTGGTGTTAGTGATCCGAGCATTATCCAAGATTTACTCGATTTGGAGAGCTCACTAGGTGATGATAAGTTTGCTTATACCCATATCCTAGATGTTGTGTTATATATGACTGAAGTTGGTCAATATGTACGGGCACAAGTCAGTGAAGAAATTGTAAAAGTGATACATAACAACCATCACCGACCTATTCACGTATTATGTCATTCATTAGGTACAGCCGTTGCACATGATGCGTTTAATCAAATTTATACCAATGATAATTCTCCATTACCCGCTCAGTTACATACCCTATCTTTCCCTATTACTAGCTATTGGGCATTCGCTAACGTAAGCCGACTTGTAACGTCATTTACAGGACTACCCTCACCATTTGATTCTGTGGTCAAACCTGGACACCAAGGCTTTATTTCGATGTTTTACAACATTAGGCATGTACTTGATCCCTTCACATTAAAGCCATTTAAGCGATTCGATCCAAATGGTAAAAAGAATTGGCTAACGCCAGATACATTTAAATATGATTACAAGCCGATTGTGACAACTAAAGTCAGCCGAAAAAATACGCATGACATTGCTGGTTATATTGAAGATCCTGATGTTTGCCATGACTTCTTCAATACCTTTTTTGATTTTTACCCTCCTGAAGAGATAAAAAAGGCCGGAGATAATCAGTTTAAAAATATTCAAGGAGATTACCTGAAAATTAAAGAGTATGTTGAAAAGTTAGAACAATTGGATCTTGAAGGAATTACAGAATTTATAGGCATGATGAAATCCTTTACCGACTATATTAAGGAGCTCAAGGATGAGTAAGATATTAATGCTATTGATACTCGGAGTGTTGATTAGTTTTAATGTCACCGCTGAAGAGTCTACTGAAAAAAATAATGATTGCTCATCGTTTAACACAAGCGAAACAACAATTTTTAAAGGGTCCTACTCAAGTGGTAAAATATATGGTGAAGCGCTTTGTCAATTTTATACTGGTCATGAACAAAGCCCAACTTTCGAAGAATTAACCAGACTATCAAATGTTTGGCAAGCACAGTTACTATTAGAAAGTGCAGCTCTGATACAGTTAGTCCCTAACTTAGCAACCTATCCTAGTATATTAAACAATTCATTTATTAACGATTATCCAGTTACGACAGTAACAAGTAAAGGCAGTGATCAATTATCAATAAAAAATGAGAATACTGTCATAAGGTCAGTCTTTAGTGATAGAAGTGCATGTGGGAATAGCTTTGGTAACAATATGAATTGTAGAGAAATAATCAGCAACTATACCTCTGTTGCTAATTTACCCGCTGAGCCAATTAAAACGATACAAAGTGGTAATGCATTAAAGCAGTTAAATCTCTATTCTAAACAATGGCAAAACTATTACACCAAGGCGCGCTCACAGACTTTCATTGATATTCTGTTGAATAGCTACCTTAACCGAAAAGACTATCAAAAAGGTCAACCTGTATCGCCACCAAGTGAACAATGGTTTGCATTGCATCCTTCTATTGTCTTGGAGTATGTTGATGGCGCAACAGACGGAGAACAGTTTAAAGAGGCGTTAGTTGTTGAATGGTTTGGCTACAATAATTGGGATTCTTCACTGCCGTTAGGTGTCTCTTTGGTTACACTCTATTCAGATAGAGCATCGGTTGATGATGTTGGTCATGGTTTGATGTTCCATGTTGATAACAACTATTCTATTGGTGTGACAAAACATGATGATGAAGCAGGCATATTCATTACCGTTGATTTACTTAAACTATTTGAAGATAAGCAAAGTAATTATAAAAGACAGGTATCAAAAATTAAGGAGTATTTGAATTAAGGTTGTTGCTTAAGCAGTATTGACCTTTTCACAGATTAACTCATATCACGTATGTTACTGATATACTTCAGTAACATATTAAAACGACAGACCTTAACTGACTATAATCAGGTTAGTTCTTGATATTACCGATATCAATAAGCAACGGTAAAACGTTTTCTTTTATGTTTAACTACCTCAGCTTCATCTAATAAAGCAATGGCAAAATCTTCCAGTGAAATAGTTGATTGTCCTTGTTCATCAACTAATAACTCATCAGATCCCGTTCGAAATATTCCCGTACGCTCTCCTGGCACAATGACAGCCGGCGGACTTATATAACTCCAATCAACAGACTCATTTTCTTGGCAAAGTTTGTGCTGTGCTAGACACGCCAAAGCGATATCACGCCAAGCTGTAGGCACTAAGTCAGTATCATCAACCACTAACATTCCATTGCTGTTCGGCACAGTTAAACTGGCTGCGCCTCCCACCAATAACAAGCGTACTTTGGTTTGTGCAAGCCCTGATAATAACGCTTTTGCTGTGTCGACTAGTTGACTCTCTAACCCTTGCGGTGGCCGTGTAGCACTAATGATAAGGTCTTGTCCATCGCTCCACTTCACAACGTCATCGACATTATCAGCATGACCAATAACTACCTTCACCGACGAATCAAATTCATTAGCCCGAGCATTATTTCGCAACACGGCAGTTATCTCATGACCTCGCAATAACGCTTCAGTTATAACCCTATTACCCACATTACCCGTTGCACCAAAAACTGTAATTTTCATTTGTAATACCTTTTATTAAGTTTAGCTTGTTATCGATTTGATAACGCCAGTCTACAAACAAGTTTTGATAACAGCATTAACCTAGGTTTAGTGTTTGAATAATATTAATCATTGGCAATATACTCACAACTAAATTACTTTTTGACTAAACCTAGGTTAATTACCTACGAGATTTTCTCGGTTAAACTTCACTTATCAATTTATACCAAACGTATTAATTAAAGGAATGACAACGTGAACAATACCCAAATAGCCCAATCCTATCTAGCCGACTTAACTCTTAACGAAAGTTCGTTAGATATCGACTTTTTAAATGAACTGCAAAGTAAACATATTGCACTATATAGTTTTAATAATCTTGCTGTAATATTGGGACAAGAGCTACCTTTAGACCCTGAGACGCTATTTAATAAAATTGTTGAAAAACGACGTGGCGGTTATTGTTTTGAACATAATAAGCTTGTATTTACCGTGTTATCTGAACTTGGTTTTGATGTACGTTTGTTGCTGGCTAAAGTGATTTATAACCAAGATGTTGACGTTGCCAGAACACATAGGGTGACACTACTTACGTTAGCAGGCGAAGATTATATTGTTGATGCTGGCTTTGGGCATTTAGGCGCTCGTTTTCCGGTAAAAATAGTGCCTGGCTTGATACAAGAACAAGGAGATGCTCAGTATCGTATTACCCAAAATGTTAATGGCGATTACTGTTATCAAGTATTTAAAGATGGCGATTTCTTTACGCTATATACCTTTGATTTACATCACTATACCGAAGCAGATTGTTTATTAGGTCATTTCTACTCACATAAACATCCTAATGCAGCTTTTGTGAATAATTTAGTCATTTGTCGTAAGTTCTTCAATGATATTCAATCATTGCGAAATAATGAATTTCATCATGTTATAAATGGTATTACACAAACAACTAAAATAACCAGTATTAAGCAATTACATCAATTATTAATTGATGTTTATCAACTCGATATTGATATTGCTATCTCTGAGTTTTTATTCAATAAGTTTGTTACACCCTTTCAGAATAAAGTTTGATAACAACAGATGAAATCTACACTAATTGATAATTTTACTTTACTGCTTTGGGCTAGTTTAATGGCTTCTTCATTTGTCGTTTCAGAGCAATTACTCCCTTATGCTAATCCGATTGCAAGTACAGCATTAAGATTTATATTAGCAACGATATTGATGATGCCTTTTATTGGGCGAGCATCCATTAAACAATTGAACTACAAAATATTACTGCGTTATAGCGTCATCAGTTTATTTTTAGTTTTATTCTTTATTGGGTTATTTGAGGCACTAAAAACCACCAATGCAATGCGTACTTCGGTGATTTACACCCTGCTGCCTTTAATCAGCGTGGTACTAACTTATATCGGTCTGAAGTTCGTAACACCTAACAAGCAAATTGCTGGTTTTTTGATTGGCACACTAGGTGCCATTTGGGTACTAGTAGCGTTTACACAAGGAAAACTAGTATTGATAGAATGGCGACTAGGCGATAGCATATTTTTAGTCGCTTGCTGTTGTTTAGCTTTACACGTGATTTTAATTAAAAAGTGGGCAACTGACGTTCCGCCAATGTTGGGAGCATTTTATATAATGCTACTAGGTAGCTTAATTTTATTACCTTTTTTAATTTTTTTTGGAGACTTAAATAATATAGCTTGGCATGAAGATGAGTTCTGGAAAGTATTATTATATTTAACGTTATTTACCACAATCGCAACTTTTTTCTTACAGCAACATTTATTAAAAAAAGTGGGCCCTAATCGCCTCTTAGGTTTCACTTATCTTATACCAAGTATTGTACTTATACCGCAAGGGCTAGCAAATATGTCTCAACTATACAGCGTGGTACCAGGAATAATGTTAACCTTTCTAGCACTTTATTTGATCTCCCCTAAACATCAGTAATTATCTTTGGAACACAATAAATGGATAACGTAAATACATGAGCCTACAAATGCATATGGAAGACTTTATCCAATTTTTTTCAGGTAGCAACCTGAGTATTGATAAAGCTAATTTTGATCAGTTTGGTCTTAAGGCTAAAATCAAACACTATCAAAAAGGTCAGCTGTTAATTACTCAAGGACAACCCGCGCCTAAGCTGTTTTTTCTAATCAAAGGCATGGTTCGTTACATGAGTGTGTCTGCTACAGGCAAAGAATTCACTCAGTCTTTCGCTTTTGCACCCGGTATTAGTGGTTCTACCCGAGCGATGACCAGAAACGCAAACGCCCTGTTTAGTATTGAAGCTTTAGATGATGTGATTTGTTTGGAATTTGAATGGCATGTGTTTTTTGATCAAATGCAATCACAACCCGGATTTTTGGCCGCGTACAATCGTTTACTTGAAAACATGTTTATAAAAAAAGAAGAACGTGAATTCGCTTTTGTACAACAAAGTGCTGAGCAGCGATATTTAACTTTTTTAGATATGAATCCACAACTACGTGACAAAATATCACTTAAAATGATCGCCTCACATATTGGTATTACCCCAATAGCACTAAGTCGTATTCGAAATAAACTCAAATAGATGAACCTAGCTTTATCCATTACAGTCAAAGCTAGGTTGATTACGGATGAGTTTGCAACGCCTTGAATTGAAATTGTTTAAGTACTTTTTAAACATACGTATTGATTGGCAACGGATGTATCTTCATTACAATGCTATGTTTATAAAGAGGTAAGCCATTTATTGGCATCATCAATTGAGGTAGTGAAATTGTGTTTTACCCCTGCTCTGTCATAGCAGCGGCTCATTTGAGTTTTTATTAACGATTCACCTTCAACATTCATCAATACTATCGCACAGGCTATTAGCCCTCTTGATCTTCTATTTATCAACGAGTTAATGAGTGCTTGTTCTGCTTCAGGAGTAAATAAGCTTAATTGATGCAGTGTGATCACTTGATTCCACTTTGATACTTCCAAAGTGTGGATGCAAGTCTCTAAAGCCTTTTCGTATTGTATTAGCAATTCTTCATTAAAAGGCCCTGTTGCATCTACTAGCAATAACTTGCCTTCAATTTTGACCTCAAATAAACCATGTTCCATGAAAATCATTAAATAACCTATAATTTGATCCAAGATGTCCTGAATATTTTCAGTCTATTCAGGTCAATAATGCGAAGGTGGTTAACTTCAAAAAAGCACCATTTTTATCGTCCTGAGATAACACTTAATACCATCACCATCACCCTTACCTATCATGCATTACGTCAATGTATCACGGTTAAACTTTAAATTGGCTTGTTAATGTTTGTAAATTATTAACATGGTCGTCTAGCTCATTGGCTTTCACTTCGATTTGATTGATAAGACCATTACTTTCTTGACCACTACTGACAATGCCATTGATATTAACATCTAAAGAAGACGTCACATTACTTTGTTCTTGAACACTGGTGGAAATTTGTAATGACGTATCACTGATATCATCACTTGCTGAAATTATTTTTGTAATATATTCAACCGAATGCAGCATCATTTCAGTTGTTTCTTCTCCTTTGGTTTTACTGTTTTGTACAACCACTACCGCTGAGCTCGTTCCTTGTTGTAATTCAGCAATCATTTGGCTGATCTCTTCGGTGCTTTGTTGAGTTCGGCTAGCTAAAGCTCTTACTTCATCGGCAACGACTGCAAAACCACGTCCTTGCTCTCCGGCACGCGCTGCTTCAATAGCCGCGTTAAGCGCTAACAAATTAGTTTGCTCTGCAATGGCTTTAATGACATCGATAACACCAACCATTTGATCAACCGTTGTGGCAAGTACACTTATCACTTGGCTGGCATTATCCAAGTCAGAAGAAAGTTCATTCACTGATAACATCGATTTATTAACAACTAGACCAACTTCATTAGCTTGCTCTTTTGCGTCAAATGCTGACTGTGATGATTGCTGAGATGTTAATGAAATATCTTTGGTACTGGCTGCCATTTCGGTGATAGCTGTCGCTAACATGTCTATTTCAATATATTGTTTTTCAAATAATACGTTAGCCTCACTGACATCTGATTTTACTGCGCTTGATGTATCACTGATGACTTGGGTTGTGGTGATTATAGTATTAATCATTGCTTGAGTTTTGTTAAAAAAATGATTGATTTGTCCCGCTAATTCACCCATTTCATCTTGAGTATTTATTTCTAATCGTTTAGTTAAGTCACCATCACCATGTGCAATATCTGTCACAGCGATAATCACTTTTTTTAACGGGTCAGTGACAATTATACGCGTAAGAATAAATAAAATAAGCACGAGTAAAACGTCCACTAATACCACACCGATGATGATTTGTATTAATGCAGCATTAATTTTAGTATTGATCGCTTGTTGATCAATACTAATCACAATATCACCCACAATAGTTTTTTCGTCATATTCATCATGAACCAGAGGTTGCTTTATCTCTGCTCCCTTTATACCTTGATTATGCTTGGTATATTTAACTTCACCGTCTACTGTTTTTATTTCAATACCGTAAACATAAGGTGTTTCTAATTCAGATGACGCTATTTTGACTATCTGATCAGATAAATCCATCCATATAGCCGCGGGTAAATTCAGTTTTAATCTTTCTGACACTAAAGTAATACTTCTATTGGCTTCAACTAATAAAGAGGACTTTACAACTTTATAGTCATAAGCTCCTTTCGTAATTAACACAATACTGACCAGAATGGTCGACATTACAATCAATCGAAATTTAATACTCAAGTTAGACAAAATCTTGATAAGTTATTACTCCAAAGCTTAGTTTATGACCATGTTATTAAGGTCATAGATAAATTTACCGTCATTATTTTAATATTTAAATGCTAATAACTCAGTTGTACACGACCGTGTGTTAATAGACATTAAACATAGTGAATTGCATTGCTAAGTGTTTTAGTGGCTTTAATAGAAACTAGAGCATCGATCGTGCTAGTAAAACCGGCTGAATCAGAAGTCACATAGGTACTCATAAGTATTATGTTTGTATGTCAAATATCACTAATAAAGTAACGACTAACAATCGACAATTAGTATTAATCCAAAAGAATTAGGGCTTTAGTGCTAGTACTTCCGGTGAGGAAGGTTTAAGAGGTTATTGGAATAAGAGCTAAAATTAAGTCATCTAATATGATTTCTACCCCTGAGGAGATATTAGATTTAACAGCCAACGGGACAGCTCGGAGTAGACTTTAGAGTGATAATGTCCATTTAAATTGTTGGATATAATAAGCAACACTGGACATGAGCAACTGCTTTTGTCCTTGTTAAAAGACTTGTTAGACGCTGACTACTTGGATGTCATGACGTGCTTTAATGTATGCAGGGTTATTATATGAAAGCCAAACTTTTTTTTCTGAATCTTCTGTAATTAGAACTTTTTGCGGGAGATCAATTGCTGCATTTTGAGCACACAGCATTAATGGGGTACCAATCTTAGGGTTACCAAAAATAATAACTTCCGTTGCCCTTAGTTCCAAATTCACATTAGAGGCATTTTTTTTATGATCAATTCTGGCAAATAGTGTTAACCCTTTATCCTTTATTATGGACTCAAACCTATCAGCAGTTTCTTTAGCTGAGTATTCACTTTCAAGTGTAATCAAGCTTTCTTCCGCACTAACATAAGAAGAAGCGACTAAGATAAAAATTGCAAAAGACATAACTCTAATCATAATTTTCCCTATTTATTATTTGATGCTGCTGAGATTAATCAATAAACGTCTAATGCCCAAATAAAGGACTCAGTAATAAGTTGGCTATAACATTAAGACTCGAAGCCTAGCAAATTGTTACCTGGCTTTGTTAGTTTTCTTGTTTGCAGCGATACTTGCATCTAGACCAACAACAAATTTTTTTAATTCTATTAATGATACATTTTCACTGTCAGTAACTTGTGATTTATAGCTATTTACTGCTTTATAAAAAACGTTATCAGCTTTTTTAGTAAAATCTAATTTTTCATATAAAAGCCCTAAACGAAGGTATGATAATGCAAGGCTAGCTGGGCCTGTTTTATGCAATAGTTCACTAGAGCGATCTGATTCTTGCAGTCTGATTACAGATTCCATGGCATAAATGCCTACTTCAGGTGAGCTATTTACATATTTTTTATAAGAAATATCTATTTCATTGAGTAAAAAGTCAGGTGAAATATTATTAGCCAGGCTAAAGTTTGAAGTCATTGCGGTAAGTACAATTAGCGTAGATTTAATGAACATATTCATATTAATTTCCTTATTAAATACATGATATTGCTAAACACCGTAGCAGCTTTTAGCCCTTGTGATTTCTTGATAGAAGTTCATTATTACTTACTACGTACCAGCCATATTAAACATAAAAAATGCAAAGGCACCAAGTGATATACAACCAACAACAACAACTATAGCCGTAAGAGTTTTAGATTGTGACATTGAGCCTATGAGTGCAAACCACCATTCAAATTCCAATGCCTCTTTTATAGTAAATGAGCTAGGCATTTCTTTCATTCTTGATTTGTTATCATCCATAATTCAATTCCTAATGTTGATGATCTTCTTATGCTGCTAGCACCTCACCAAGAGGCAAATAATATTGAGTTAAAATAAGCGACACAGTAGCAAGAGCCTGTTGTTTTTAGAACTAATAATTTCCTTGTTAGTTGTCAAACCACTCAAGCGCTAATTTTTCATGTTTGTTTATAAAAGAGGTTTTCAGTGTCATATAGACATTGATATCGTTATCGCTTTTAGAAACAGCCTCACTTTTAAGAGAACCATACTCTGAAGCTATTATAGGGTGTGCAATTAAGTACGCTTTAAATACCTTATGCCGATGTAAGTTCAAATCACTACTCTGGAACGCATGCACATGGTGGCTACGTTGATTGCCACCTTTTTGAAAGTAGCGCCTACCTGAAATACCATTTTCACCTTTGATTGTATAACCAAGTGCAGCAATATTTTTATCTGCTGCATCGAGCCCTTCAAGGTTTGAAACTTCAATTAGAATATCAACGATTGGTTTTGCTGATAAACCAATTACGGAAGTACTGCCGATATGATCGATTTTTACAGCATTATTACCGATCGCTTGGGTTAGAGCTACTTTTTCAATTTCAAAAATATTCTTCCAATTTGGATCGTAATCAACTACTTCAATAACTCTATTACTCAAATGGTTCTCCATTGGAAACTAACGCCTTGCTAAGCGGAAAATAATGGTTGGCTATAATCGCGAAACGATGACCCACTGTTATTTTCAGTTTAAGCAACACGTTATATTAAAATTTATTAAAATGAGTAATTAACGCCTAAATTCAAACTATCCCAGCTTCCTGATTTTTGATATTTATCGAAATCAGGTAGCACTTGATAATCAACAAAAACACTAAATTGGTTATATATTTGATAATTAAGACCCACGCCATAACTAAAACCATCTGTGTTTTCAGAATACTGATGAGGATAAGTTACACTTGTGTTTCCACTTAAATCAGTATGGAACTCTAAAGTGGTTATTTCAGTTTTTGTTTTAGTATATCCGGCTAGTGCATAAACATTAAACGCTTCAGTTATAGAATATGATGCCTTTGCGAGTATGTGCCCTTGGTAATCTAAATCTTGTTTGTATTTTTTATCTTCAAATCCAGGTTCGAGTAAGTTAAATGAATAGCCTGATGTACCTTTATGAAGTCTAGTCTCAATAGAAAATATGTCGTTAATCTTATATCCAGCAATTGCACCTGCTGATTTAAATTCTCTACTTTGATATATCGAAATTGTTTGAGAATTATATAACGCGCCTATGTACCAACCATTTCTTTCTTCAGCGAGTGCGGTTGAAGCATAAGTTGATGCCAAAATGCACATAGTAAAAGATAATGCTTTTTTCATGTTAAGTCCTTTTAGTTTTACTCGATAATATTACCGAATAATTGATTAAATTTAACGTCCTGTTAACAATTTAGATGTCATTGTCTAGAATAAGCGTTGAAGGAGCAAAAGCCAACAGTTATCTGTTCTTGTAAACGACTTGTTAGATTTTTTCTTTCAACTTTTTAATAGCGCTATAAAGAACAATATCTTTTTCTGATCTCAGATGTTCAGGCATACGATCAATAATAACTTGTGGAGTAATTCCATAGCCTACAAATTCCCTCCCGTCTGGGTATGTATCTCTTTTAGTACAAATTCTGAAAGATCCGCCCCCGGGTAAATCAAAGAAAATTGGCTGTCCCGTACTGCCATATGTGTTTTCACCAAGGGTAGTAAAGTGTTTTAGCTTATCAGCATAGATTAAAAAATCCTCTGCTGCTGAGGCTGTATTCCTCCCAATCAACACGTAGGTAGGTACAATATGACTATTTTCTTTCGCTTTGAGCGATTCCATAGCTCCTGACTCCCACGCATTATCTTGGGCATAAATTTTATATTTTCCACTATAGTTTCCCCATGCTTTAAACGCAGCAATATGTTTTCTGTTTTTCCAAATCGAGCCCTCTAACCCTTTATTAGTAAAGTGGGATAATATTTCAGCTGCAATACTTGAATTACCGCCACCATTAAACCTTAGATCAATAATTAGTCCCCTAGATTGTTTAATTTCATCATAAACATCATTGAAGTCTTGCAGGATTTTTTTATCATGAAACCCATTAAGAGCGATGTAGGCTATCTTATGATCCAACCACTTAAACTCAAATAACTCTCCATTGGATTTGGGTAGTTTTAACGACACTTTATCTATTTTTTGATGTCGTGAATTTCTAGTAAGAGTTAAGTCTTTGAGCTCCCCTAAAGGAGTTTTTATTGTAAAATTAACTTTGCTATCAGGTGCTCCACCTAATAAATTTCTTACACCGTCGTTCCACAAAATATGCTCGGTTGAGCTAGCAATATAAGGCATAACATTAGCTTTTAAATGAGTTTCTAATTTGACACCTTCAACAGAAATAATGGTAGAGCCTAAGGGAATTTCAGCTTGAAGTTCCCTTTTTACTTTAGTAACTACAGCTTGCTGATTAGCCTCGGTTAAACTTAAGGCTGGCCAATCTACATAGTTAGAAGAAAGTCCTTTTGGTAGGTAAATATTAGTATGTCCATCGTGCAATAAAGCATTGAACTTCATAAGCTCACGATAATACTCATAAGTTGTTTCAGTAGCTAAAACTTTAGGAATATATTCTCTATATGCGCTATCAAAATCTAAGTCCGGTACTTGATCAAAATACGCAAAGTTGTAACTCGCTTCTTTCCAAAATAATGACAAACCATATAATTTATCTTCGTTTGATAAATTATATGGTGGATTTACAACCTCTTTGGCAGAAACAGAAATAGATACAATTAACAAAGATGCTAATAATGCCTTTTTAATCATTTAAACTATCCTTAGTAGTTTGAAACGCTGATGTAATCACGAACAATCCAACGCCCATTTAAGGGGTTGATAATTGTTTGCTAAAATGGTGAAGCGGAACCGAACAAAATATTAGCAGTATTGCTTTAAATTTTTGTTAGCTGCATGCAGACACCCAACTCAATTTATGAAATAACCAACAGGTAGCCATTGGCCACTATTTTTACTTAGGGTTAAAGTTTCTGTAGACGATTTTTTGTTTTGAAACTCTGTTTTAAATTGAATAACCAGGTATTTACCATCTGGAACACCAGGGAGTGTTGAATATTTTTTAGCACTTAACTCTGCTCGTGAAGTAACTTTACCTAATGGAATACGAATCCCCTTGAGGATACTCTCCCATTTATTTTGTGATAGTTGTGACTTAAAAAATGAGCCTGCTTTTTGCCAACTTTCACCATATTGCCCTGCATCTATAATGTTAAGCCATTCTTGAGCAGCACTTGAACCTGACATTGGGTTCGCCCAAGCAACAGATGAGATGCATAGAGATAAAATTAGTATTAGTTTTTTCATGATAATTCCTTTTATACTTGAGTTGATTGTAATTGCTGAACATTAAAGTACAACAAAGGCCACGTTAAGGGAAAATTTATAGATGACTAAAATGTTGAACGGAGTGAAACAGGCAACTGTAAACAGCTTGTATGGATAATACATCCATCTTTTTTATTCTTTTCAAACCAGTTTAGGTAAAGTGAGGCCCAAGCTTTAGCAGCAACTAAAGCCTTTTTGTACGGCAGTTCGATTGAGCAAAGGCTCCTCTATTGAGAGACCGATAACAAGATGGAACGCCGTATAAAACTCCAAGCACTAAACTCGGATAGTCAACTGGGCCTCGAGCCCGAATAGCAAGGCAGAGTCAGCTTATTATGAATACACAAATTAATCAAAATGAAATTAACGTCGGTGTCGATACCGGTAAAACTCAACTCGACATTTACATACGTCCCTTAGGTATCTATTTCACCGTGACTAATGATGAAGATGGCATCAAAACAGCCATGACTGAAATAAAAAAGCACAAGGTAACTCGTGTTGTTATTGAAGCAACAGGACGATTAGAGCAAGCCTTTATCATGGCCTGTGCAAAAGCTAAAATCCCCTTTGTTATTGCCAACCCTGTCAATATTAAACGATTTGCTGGAGCGATAAATCAAAAGGCCAAAACAGACAAACTTGATGCACAATTAATTGCCCATTATGCGGAGGCTATCAAGCCTACGTTGTCGCAACTAAAACCAGAGCAGATAAGGCTGATGAGCGACTTATTATCTCGTCGACGACAACTCATGGACATGCAAACGATGGAGAAGAATCGTCTGCAAATAATGCCAAAGGAAATTACGTCATCCATTAAACCAGTGCTAACGGTGCTGAAAAATCAGTTAGAGAAAATTGATAATAAAATACATAAACTAATTGAAAGTTGTGACGAATATAAAATCAAAAATGACATAATACAGAGCGCACCTGGTGTCGGAAAAGTAGTTGCATTTAACTTAATTAGTGAGATGCCAGAGCTTGGTTACATCAACAATAAAGAAGCAGCATCCTTAGTTGGAGTCGCTCCGTTTAACCGAGAAAGTGGATCGTATAAAGGCAAGCGAATGATACGTGGTGGCCGTTCACAAATTAGAACCGCAATGTATATGGCTATGATGTCAGCGATTCAATGTAATCCAACATTTAAAACACTATATCAACGATTAGTTGCGGTAGGTAAACCCAAGAAAGTAGCGATAATAGCGTGCATTAGGAAGCTCGTTATCACGCTAAATTCTATGGTGAGAGATGGTGTTTATTGGGATCCGAAAATGAATTAACTCTTAGGGTTTGACACCATAGTCACTTGTTATACTACTAAAACGGGGTGAAATTTACATTGTAAAAAAACGCATTACCATTTTTTTCAAATGATGAATAATTTGTTTCTGCAAAATGACGAAGTGAATATTCCATGTTTACACCAACTGTGCTCTTTTCTGGGTGTATGCAGTTATAACCAATATTTTCCAATAACATAACGGCTGTATTTCCACCCTGAATTTTTGCTTTCATATCTTTTGAAATGGAGTGATATTTGATACAAATAGCACCGTTGTGTGATGATATATCTGCTGTGTTTTTTTGAATTTCAAACCTTCCAATATTCGGTTCCGAGGCTCGATAGTTAATAATATATTCAAGAAACTCTTCATTTGAAGAAAATTCAGGTAATTGATGAATAGATATGTTTGCAACAAGTGATTCATTTTTATTAGTGGCGTGACTCACAAGTGACATCTGATAACCTGATGCTGCCATAACGATCCAATCTCCATTTTGGGGAGGTAATGACTCGACTCCGTAGATACTAATTTCACTATGAGGATTCACAATTGGTGCGACAGTTACGCACGAAGTAGTAAAAAACCCGAATACCATTACTATTATTATTATTTTAAACACTGAACTTTCCTTGTAGCATAACGCCCTAACAATGACTTTTGACAACCGAATAAAAACCATTAAACCAATTACTTGGATAATAAGTAGCCAGCGTTACGGCCTTATTTGTAGCGCATGTCTAGCATCTTTACTTACACATTTATTGCTTAAGTAATATCACTAAAACGTCACTATTTGCCACTAAGCGGTCTAAATCATTTGAACAATTACCTCCATTTTCATGTCCACTATCTTCAAGGATAGCTGACATTAGTAGTATTTTTCTATCTCGCTAACGCCCCCTGATCGCCATAGAAAGATTATTTTTAAATTAGCTAAAGGTTACCTATTTCAATTAAAAACAGGAGCTTCAGTATATTTTAAGATATTGATAATTAATAACTTTATATAAAATAAAAACCAGAGACATAAGTCAACTCACTGAATTATGGAAGATCTTAACTAGTACAAAACGACTCTATCTTGACTTTCGTTAGCTTTTTCTGAAGCTACCATCATTGTACTTCTACTATTATCAACGTGGCTGCTCCACCTCCATTGTGGTAGCTCTTATTCCAATCATAGCAAGCAAAACCAAGTTGACTTACTCTTCGTGTTGATGAATATTTTCCATCATTTTAGTGCTTACTTCAGTTGATAGATCGTTTTCTGATGGTCTTGTTATTGTTGTTTTAGCTCTTCCTATTGTTACGCCTTACTCTGGAGGAAATGAGGTGCTTAAGACATCTTTGCTTCGCTGTTAGATTTAAAATCTATCGACTCGAAACGGTTCCAGATTGACAAATTGAGAACTACTCGTCATCAAGCTCACCACCAGTTCTGCACTGACCGCTGCCTGAGTAAGTCCTAGATGTTGATTGCCAAAGGCAAAAAGCAGGCGGTCATAGTGTGGATGTTTGTCAATTATTGGCAACGAATCAGGTAGAGTAGATCGATAACCTGCCCATTCACTCACCACTAAAGCCGGATCATTAAGCCTTGATAACAGCTGACGACTATGATGTCGTAGGGAATCAAAGCGCCGTTTAACAGGTTTACGTTGTAAACCGCCGAGTTCGGTCATACCAACGACTCGTAACCCTGAATCGAGTGGGCACATAACAAAGCGACGCTCAGCAGACCCTATGGGATGATTAAGTTTAATATCTTTTGCATCTATAGTGAGATGATATCCACGCTCAGCTTCCAACGGTACTTCTAATCCTACCAGCTGTAACAACTTTTTGCTCCAAGCGCCAGTACAGATGATGGCGTAATCAAATTCAATTGTCGCCATTTTCGTTTGAATAAGAACTTTATTGGTATTAGGCACAATGCCATCAACTGCTTTCTGAATAAAAGTACCGCCATTAGCCTCAAAAGCTGAAAATAAAATGTTTGTTAACTCATAAGGTTCTTTTACCCGATAGGCTTGGGGAAAGTACAATGCATGATTGATATTTTCAGCGATCTCCGGCTCAAGTTGCTTTAGTCGCTTGCCTTGTACTAGTTCTGTTTTAATTCCCCATTGGCCCATATGAGCTGCATGTGCCTTAGCATCTTCTAGCTTATCTTCGGATTCCCATACCAGCAAATAACCCGACTGTACTAGTTGATCAGTAGCACCTATATTCGCCAAACAACGCTTCCATGCGGGGATCGCCGCTTGATTAAGTTGCTGTAATGCCGTACGTCCATAAGAAACCGTTTTTGGATGCGCTGCGACAATAAAGCGACTTAACCAGGGCATGATTCTATGAATATAGCCAAATGGTATTGATAATGGTCCATGCGGGTTAATCCACATAGAGAGTGCTGAATAAAGAGTTTTTGAGGTTGATAAGGGATCAATCAATTCAGTTGCTAAATACCCTGCATTACCAAATGATGCGCCTAATCCTGGCTCATCCCTGTCGATTAGAGTTACTTGAAAGCCATTTCGTTGTGCTTCAAGGGCGGTACAAAGTCCTACTACCCCAGCGCCAACAACCGCGACAGTTTGCGAGCATGGAGCCATTTTATTGTTAGAGTCTACTAACACCATTCAAAATCTCCTCCCTTTTTTGCGCATAACGTAGCCGTTAGCTCGCATAACAAATTTACCTTAATCACAAACACCTTAAACCACTCGCTTAGCGTTGATTACACTGTTCAAATGCGAGTATTGCTGCTGCTAAATCTTCACGGGAATCGCCGACAGATTTAAATAAGGTAATGCTATTATCAGGATTGGCTAAATCGGCTCTACCTCGATGCTCTCCGCTGCACAGTTGAGTAAATTCTGCGATAATTTTCTCTTGAGTAATCGCCCCATCTCGAATTGGGATAATTAAATCACCCGTTTCAGATAATGCGCCTGCACGAGTATCAACAAACACCGAACACAGTTGCATAGCCGCATTATCTGTTTCTCTCATTGTTGGAGTGAAGCTACCCACTAAGTCGAGGTGTGCTCCTGGTTTTAGCCACTTACCTAAAATTAATGGACTGGTTGCCATAGTAGCGCAGCTAATAATGTCTGCCTGCTGGGCTGCTGCTTGCAGGTTATCTGGTTTACACACTTCAGCATTTATACCACTTTCTTTGAGCTCAGTTACTAATGTCTGTGCTTTTTCCTCCTTACGATCCCACACTTGTACGATTTTAATAGGTCGCACGCTCATGTGGGCAGTGATTAAACGCCGCGCCATTCGCCCTGATCCTACCATGAGCATTACACGAGCATCTTCACGAGATAAATAAGCTGAGGCCAGTGCTGAAGCTGCAGCAGTCCGTCGCGCCGTCAGTTCATTTCCATCGAGTTGCATCAATGGTTGACCTGTTTTGCCACAACTCAACATGTAATGGCTACTAAGAGCAGGTATATTACTGACGTTATTACTGGGGAAAACATTAACTTGCTTTATTCCAAGGTATTCCCCTTCTAGCCATGCGGGCATTAAAAGCAAGGTTGCACTTAACTTATCTGGTACATTTATGCTGTGATGGTGGCGAACTGGCGAACATACTTCACGAACAAATATGTCTTTTAAAGCTTCAATTAGGGAATCCCAAGGTAAAGCAGCTTGAAGTTGGGTTGCATTGAGTTGCATAAGAGGTTCTCTTAATAAATAGTATTGGCATAATATTAACAGCAATAAAAATTGCTTCTATGACTCAGGCTATGAAGTTTTATACCCAAACTATTAATCTTTTCTAGCTTTAACTAGCTAAGCGATGCTCATACCAATAACTTAATCCCTTTGGTATAAACACCACTTGAATGTTCAAATTAGTTTAACTATAAAATGAATGATCCCGATCAGGCCTTTTAATTCAGTACTTTCTGAGCTTTGGTTGCACAGTCGACTCACTTATTGATAATATGATATGAATGTAATGAAATAAGCGCCTGTGGCTCAAACTATTTGCGCCAGACTGTTAAATTTTCCCTAATCTCTGATATGAATAGAGACTGCCATGATAAATAGCCGAGCTCGTCGTAACTTGATAGCCCAAGATAGCGGTGAGCATAGACATGATTTTCCTCAGATTCTAATTGGTTGGCGTGGTGAAATTGAGTGTGAATTTAGTAAGGGTTCAGGCAGACTTAATAATGGTCTTGTCGGCATAGTGCCCAATGCCGCTGAGCACTTGTTCAGAGGGTTAAATAATAACAGTGAATTATTAGTCATTGATGTAGTACTGGAAGATCCCTATATCCAAGCTATGGAGCAAGCCTGCAACCTTTCTTTCAGTGAAACCTTATTTAAACAACCTCACTTTGTTTCCTTAGCACCTGAAATGCTACCACTATTAGAATATTCAGCAAATCAATTATTATTAGACAAAAAAACTGCTACGCCCCAGCTAAATTGCCAGTTAGTCTCACTATTCATGACTCAGTTATCTCAAATGTACTCACCTGAGATAAAAAGCTCTGCTATCAACCAGAGAATAGAAGCAACTCGGCTAAATGATATTATAGACCAGCGGTTAGCTAGACCCCCGAACAACACTGAGTTAGCCAATCTTTTACATTTAAGTGAAAGTCATTTTTACTGTATTTGTCAGCAACAATTTGGGGTGTCTCCTCAAAAATATGTAATGAGACGACGAATGCAGCGAGCCAAATTTTTGCTACTTAATAGCAAGATTCCTTTATCAGCATTAGCTTCTGAACTGGGTTTTTCCGATGTATCGAGCTTTTCCCGCGCTTATAAAAAGTATTACCAGCAGCCTCCAGGCCAAACACGGACATTATTTCAGCTGGGTTTGAATGCTAATCACGCTTCAATTAGGAAATAGAGCAGCTATTAATGAGTAAAGTTCATGATGCTGTTCAATCTTTGGGGATTTTACCAAACTTATTTTATGACTAGAAATTATGAATTGAAGATTGGGAGTTATTTCATTATATGGACATAACTAATTGATACTAAATTAGTCGAGTTGACATTGGGTTATGTGTAATCTATAAAGAAAATTTATATGCATCAGTTATGTAACTGGCTGAGGAATTTTTATTTTTGTAATTGCCTATTCCTTCTTTTCCTGAAGAGTGTCACCACTGATTAAATTTGAATAGTGTTATATCAAACGAGTGACTTAACTGTTAGATACCTAGAAGAACTTTGCTTCCAATAATAAATGGATGTGAAGGCTGCTTTAGTACCAGGTGCCACTAAAACGGGGGAACTTCATATTCCCTGCTTAATGGCTTGTTATAAGCAACCTACTGATAGTCTGATAGACTCAAATTTTCTTTTTTACAAACATTAATTATTGCATCACGCTTCGCTAATTTACGAAGGTATCTTGATAAATTACTAAATCCTAAAGGTGGTTTCTTAAATTCATCTGCCCAAACAGCTAACATGAATAAAAAATAATCACAGACACTAATAGAGTTGCCAACGAGAAAGTCTTTATTTTCAAGTTCGCGGTCTAGAAGATTAAACATTTCTGTTATTCGGACCTCTTGTGCTTCAATAATATTATCAACAGTTTTAACATTTGTGGTATGTTTTTGAGGGTAAAAACATACCATCAATTCTGCTTGAACCGTATTTGTTAAATACATCAGCCATTGGAAAAACAATGCTCTATTTTTCTCACCTACTTTAGGTATTAAATTTGAAGAAGGGTGATTTTCTGCTAGATGGATACAGATCGCTGGGCTTTCAAAAATAGCCAGACCATCATCAACTAAAGTTGGAATTCTTCCTGCTGGATTCAGAGCTAAATAATTAGGCGACTTTTGAGCATTGCTTTTTCTATCTACAATGATTAATTCAAAATCTACATTTAGTTCTTCCAGAATAAAGTGAGGAGCCATACTGGCATTTAAAGGATAATAATATAATTGGTACAACGAACTCTCCATTTGATGTTGCTTATAACGCCAAGGTTAAGAGGCTTTTAATTAGTTTGCTTAAATTGTGTAGCGATAACAGTAAAAGGTTCTGCTTTAACTGCTTGTTATATTGCACTATTAACTAACATCGAAGCAATACTCTCAGTGCCACCAAATGATTTATTTAACCATTTACTATGATTGAATAAATGAGCACCTGACTTTGAAACTAAATGAACACCTTGAACAATAACCGCATGAAATCCAAAACGATCTATTTCCAATTGAGACTTTGTTAAATCAGGAACTTCATCGCAAACAAAAACAATATATGCGCCAACTTCCTTAAACAACCACATAGCTGAAGTTTGTTGCCTAATAGATTTACGAGCGTTTGCAATTTGAGTTTTAATATCTAAGTTTGAGTCAAAATTTTTAACAGCTAAAACGTATCTAGCTAAACCATCCTTTTTGAATAGACTTAAACTCAAATTATCACTCCTAGGAAGTATTTGAGAATAGATTTCTGGATAAAAGGAATTTTCAATATTATTGATGATATTCACCGAACCTCCTTGCGCGATATAACGCCGCAATAAGCGGAAATTATAGTTGGCTAAATGTTTGAGTAACGAGTGCTAGCCAACTGTTTAGCAACCATTTGAGTAACTTGTTATATTTTTTTATGCACATCTTTATATGCAAGCATATCAACTAAGCGCTCTTCTCTTTCTGGTGTAAAGCCACAGGAATGTATCCACTCTTTGGGGTTTTCATAAGTACCAAAAAGCATATCCCACCAAACAATATCGCCATAGTTATTTTTATGGCGTCCAGATTGGTGGTGTATTCGATGCATTTCTGGACGTTGAAAGATATAACCAACCCAGCGAGGTGTTTTGACATTGGTATGATAAAAGAACTCACCAATCGCAGTACAAAAAGTGTAAATTGCTGCAGCTTCTAATGAAAGCCCAAGTAATGTATAAACTAATAAGCTACCTAGAAGTGAATTAACAATCATTTCACCAGGGTGCTTATAGAATGACGTAATAACTTCTAATCTTCTTGGACTATGGTGAATTTGGTGGAAGCCGATCCATAATGAATCAAACTCATGACGCCATCTATGCCACCAATAAAAAAGAAAAGTAGCAATAAAATAAGCTATAAACCCACCTAAAGTAGGAGAAATCAGTTCTGATAAGTTAAAAACTGACCAAGATGAAAGCCATAGTTCCCATGAAATCCCTGCCAATAATACAATCCCTATTTGAACTGCATTAATTAATAATACACGAATAGGCCATGTTTTAATATTTGGTAAAGGCCAACCGGGAATTATCCTTTCAAGGATAAAACAACCACAAAATATGATCATGATAGTTGGAAGCATCCATACTCTCCTAAAAATATAACGCCCTAATTACGGGCAAAAATTGTTGGCTAAAGTGTTGAGGGACGAAAACAGCCAACTGTTTTTTATCCTTATTAATTAGCTTGTTATAAAGCTGACTTGCACAAACCATATGCATAATCATCTATATATTGATTATTCATAAAGGTATTTTCTTTAAAGCAACCTTCACGGACAAAGTCCTGCTTTTCGAGTAACTTATATGAACCAGCATTATGAACGGAACAAAATGCGACTAACTTATTAAGTGTTAATTCGCTGAACGAATACTCTTTGAGGAGCTTTAATGCACTATTAGCAATGCCTCTTCCTTGGGCACTTTTCCTTATGATGAAGCCGACTTCAGCAATCTTTGCCTCATGGTTCACTATTTTAAGCGCAATACTACCAAGTTTTTCACCACTTTCTATTTCAGTTATGCATAGTGAAAGCCATTCTTCACTTTCAATACTCCAAGGTCGAGACCTAACTTCGAAAGCTGATTTTGCTTCTTCATAAGTAAAAGGCCTAGAAACGTGCCTCATAATATTTGGGCAAGTAGATATTTCTAAAAATAGCTCAAAATCTGATTTATCAAATGGTAATAACTTAATTCTTCCATCGGCCAGTTGCACGATACTTCCTTAGGCTTAATAAGAGGCAAAAAATAGTTGGTAAAATAAGCAACAAAGGAGCAAAAACCAACTGTTTTTTGTCCTGCTTTATTGCCTTGTTAGGCTTTTTGGGCAATAACCTTTTTTAATACAAAGAATATAATTAATAAGTACACAATTGTCACAACATGCTTAGCCACAACCTTAAGTGGTGCTTGAGCTTCATATGCAAGTAAACCATCGGTAATTGGCATAACAACTGCAAATAATGCGCCCCACATTAAAACAATATAATTTCGAGTATATAAAAGATAACCAAAAATTAAGGTAATGAAGATTGTACGCGATCCATATATTTTCACCCAATCAGCGTCCATACTCGAAAAAAGTTCAGTGCCTCTGATGGCAGAAAATATGGTTGGGTCAATGAAAGCAAAAGTACCATAGAAACCCTGTAACAAAACTATGAGTGCTACTAACACAAACCCTACTTTTTCTAATTTAGTACTTTTATTCGTCATAATATCCATATTCACCTGAATTATAGAAAAGCCTAACAGCTTATTATGTATACGTATTAGTAACACACGCACCATAAACAACATTTAATTTACATTAATATCCCATACTTTCAAAGCATTAGAAACTAGTAATGTTAAATCACATGTATATTAAAGCGTGTTACTAAAACGTATCAGTAACACACCTCGAAAAATCATACAGAACTCCAAGTAAAAGCATCTTTGCCATTCTGGCAGTCGACTAACTAAAGCCTAAAAATTACTATTTGAGTGTTTTTGATTTGCGCTAAATCCTGTTTTCTAGCTAAAGGCTCTGTTGAGGTTTTCTTGAGTTGTTCATGTTTGCAGGTTTACACCTAAATGAGACTAAAGCCTAATTTTGGGTGACTTTGAGCTTTAGCCTAAGACTATTATGCTTTTTCTATTTTCCATTGGTAATGACGAGTTACAACAGCTTTACCAGCGAGCGTGTAACCTTGCCAATCACTATTATCGGCAGCAAATCGAGCTTGCTCTAACACACTATCTTTCTTATCCATGAACTTGGCGCATAATCGTCCGAGTTCACGCCCTTTGTCTAGATCAAAAAACGCGGCTTAGTTGCCTAAGTCGCGTTTATCAAAATACTAATACATCTTAACTACAAGGTGATTAACCTATGTTAGTTAAACCACCCATGTAAGGTTGCAATACCGTTGGAACATTAATGCTTCCATCTGCTTGCTGGTAGTTTTCTAAAATAGCAACCAAGGTACGCCCTACCGCTAAACCAGAGCCATTAAGTGTGTGTAACAATTCTGGTTTGTTCGTTTCATTATTTCTAAAGCGTGCTTGCATACGGCGAGCTTGGAAAGCACCCATATTTGAACACGATGAAATTTCACGATAAGTATCTTGTGCAGGCAACCATACTTCTAAATCAAAGGTTTTGGCGGCACTAAAACCAACATCACCACTACATAATTGTACAGTACGGTAAGGTAATTCAAGTTTCTCAAGAATGATTTCAGCGTGACGAGTTAATTCATCAAGCGCAGTCATTGAGGTTTCAGGCTTAACAATTTGTACCATTTCAACTTTATCGAATTGATGTTGGCGAATAAGCCCACGAATATCACGACCACCAGAGCCAGCTTCACTTCTGAAACACGGTGTATGTGCTGTCATTTTGATTGGCAAGTCATCTTCATCGACAATTTCATCACGTACTAAGTTAGTTAACGGTACTTCTGATGTTGGGATCAATGAGAATTTTTTATTTGATAAGTCCGTGTGAAATAAGTCTTCACCAAATTTTGGTAATTGGCCTGTACCGTATAATGACGCTGCATTAACTAAGTATGGTACGTACATTTCTTGGTAACCATGTTCTTCGGTATGGGTATCAAGCATGAACTGAGCAATAGCACGATGTAATCGCGCTATTTTGCCACGCATAACGACAAAACGAGTGCCAGCTAGTTTAGCGCCACTTTCAAAGTCTAGGCCTTTATCTACTGAAAAACCTAAGTCTACGTGATCTTTTACTTCAAAATCGAATTCACGTGGCGTGCCCCAACGTTTTACTTCAACGTTGTCATCTTCATCTTTACCTTCTGGAACAGAGTCATCAAGAAGGTTAGGAATAGCACTAGCAATGGCATCAATTTTAGCTAAAACTTCGTCTTGCTCTGTTTTAGCAGCATCAAGGTCATTACCTAGCTGGCTTACATGAGCAAGTAATGGTGCAATGTCTTCGCCACGTGCTTTAGCTTGGCCAATAGACTTTGAACGAGTATTTCGTTCATTTTGCAGCTCTTGAGTTTTCACTTGGATAGCTTTACGTAGCTCTTCTAATGCACTTAACGCCTCTGTATCTAATACAAAGTTACGTTTGGTAAGTTGTTGAGCGATATTATCTAAATCAGTTCTAAGTAGTTTTGCATCAAGCATAATTGTTCACATTCTTGTTAATGAAGTTATTAAAATTATTTTACGTATATTCTACGCCGCGATTAAATAATCAGCGGTTATTTTGTTAAAGTGGTTACCATAAACATTCCCAATGCTGCAGCAGCAATACACAGTGAAACATTCAGTAAAATATTTATCGCCGCCTTTAACACGTCGCCTTGTTGTAATAGTAACAAGGAGTCTAATGAAAATGTAGAAAAGGTGGTAAATGCACCTAAAAATCCTATTCCTATTAAGGTTCTATGCACACTAACATTGAGGATTTCATGCTCTATTAGTTGATATAACAAACCCATAGTAAATGAGCCGATGATATTAACCATCAATGTGGCAAAAGGGAAACCTTTTCCGAGCCAATTTAGCACTAATTGCGAAATATAGAAGCGCAAACTTGCCCCACAAGCGCCACCAAGGGCTACAAAGGCGTATATTGTAAAGTTACTAATAGCGTTGGTCATGGCTATTCCTGTCAAGCTGGTTTAAGTAATCGAGCTTTTCTTTTAATTTTTTCTCTAAGCCACGTTCAGTTGGCTGATACAAACGAGTATGCGAACTATCACCTTTAGCTAACGCTTCTGGAAAATAGTTCTCACCTGCGGCAAACGCATTAACTTCATCATGGGCATAGCGATATTCACTACCATGACCAAGGTCTTTGGTAATACTGCTGGTGGCATTTTTTAAATGAAGTGGAACATCTAAATCACACGTTTGTTGAGCTAATATTTTTGCTTTATTAAACGCTTGATAAACCGCATTGCTTTTAGGTGCTAGTGCCATGTATACCGTTGCTTGCGCAATAGCACGTTCACCTTCGCTTGGACCAACTCTATGAAAAGTATCCCAAGCGTTAATGGCAAGTTGCATAGCGCGCGGATCTGCATTACCTATATCTTCACTGGCAATGGCAAGTAAACGTCTTGCGACATAAAGTGCATCGCCACCCGCGGTTAAAATTCTTGCATACCAATAAAGCGCGGCATCAGGGCTAGAGCCACGCACCGATTTATGAAAAGCACTAATTAAATCATAAAAGGCATCGCCGCCTTTATCGTAAAGGGCAATTTTGCTACCGGCAACTTGGGCGATTAGTTCAACGGTGACCGTTTTAATATCACCGCTTACACCCTGTTCACCGTGCTGATCATCTTGCTTGTTTTCATGTGTTGTAACGGAACTATCGAGACAGTTTTCTAATAAATTCAGCAACCGTCTCGCATCACCGTCACTGCGATTAAGTAGACTTTGTTTGGCATCAACACTTAACTTGATACTCAGCTGTTGTTCAGCTTCACATAATGAGATTGCGCGTTGTAATACTTGGGCTAAATCATCACGGGTTAATTTTTTCAGGGTATATAAACGTGCACGTGACAATAACGCTTGGTTTAACTCAAATGCCGGATTTTCGGTAGTTGCACCAATAAAAATAATGGTGCCATCTTCAATGTGCGGTAAAAACGCATCTTGCTGTGACTTATTAAAGCGATGTACTTCATCAACAAATAGCACGGTTCTACGTTTATTAGCGCCCTCGCCTTGTGCGCGTAATTTTGCTTTCTCAATAGCACTTCGAATTTCTTTAATACCTGAAGTTACAGCAGATACACGCTCTATTTCGGCATTAGCATGTTGTGCAATAATTTCAGCGAGTGTGGTTTTACCACTACCTGGCGGCCCCCAAAAGATAAGCGAATGACAATGACCTTGTTCAATGGATTGAGCTAAAGGAGAGTCTCCACCTAAAATATGTTGTTGCCCAACATAATCGGCTAACGTTTTCGGGCGCATTTTTGCAGCAAGCGGCATAAAGCTACTTGCGGCAGCGTTACCTTGCGTTGAAGTATTATCGGTAGAGGTTACCTCGTCATTGTCAGGAGTAAGGTCAAACAGTGAGTCTTGTTGTCCTTCACTATTCCCTTGATTATGACCTAGCCCTGAAGGTGACTTACCCGTTGGATTATCGTTTGTCTTCAAGTCTTACACCTTCAGGCAAGCTAAAGCTAAATAACGTGGCAGCAGGCTCAGTCTTACTGTTAAATTTACTTAAACTGATTTGACTGATTTGCCCTGTAGCATCTTGAAAAGAAAATTCACTTAACTGCACAGCATTGTTATCAGTTTCACTGAAAGTAAGCGTGAGCTTTTTAATCTGACTGCTTTCATCTTTTGGCATCACGACAAAACGTAAGCCACTTGCAGCAACGTCGTTCTGTTGGATAACATTATACTGCTGCCATAGTTGAGGTTCATCACTGGTTAGCAACAAAATAGGCGTATTGTGAATTGATTTAGCTAAACTATAAGCACTGGCTTGTTCAATGAACGGGTCATAAAACCACAAGGTATTGCCATCGCTGATAATTAAGGTTTCATCCGGTGTTATGTTTTTCCAATTGACCAGATTGGGCTTGCTAATCGCAAGTGTTCCCGAACCTTGTTGTAATAATTCACCTTGGCTATCAAGAATTTTTTGGCTGAAATCTGCACTAAAAAAAGCTAATTTACCTAGCTTAGTCATTAAGTGTTCTTTTGCTTCGTTTGATGGTGACAATAAAGTAGCTGTTGCATTATCAGTGTTCACCGGTGTTTCGACAGCATAAGCCATTGAGTGAGATAGACTCAGTACGGGCAGTAATATACTGGTCAAAGCGAATTTACGAAAAAATGACTGATTTATAAAATTGGTTTGCATAGTTTTACTTCTAATATTTACTTTTAAAAAATAAATTGTGTCAGCGTTTAGCTGACACAAGGAAAATAATAAGCGATAACGTTACCTTGAACTAATTCTAAGGATAAATTAAACGCTGTGAATAGGTTCAAAGTCTAACTTAAAAATCACGAACAGGTGGCGGCGCGAGTACTTCACGTGCGCCATTATTGCCCGGTGTAGATACGACACCTTGCAGTTCCATTTGTTCAACTATTCGCGCTGAGCGGTTATAACCTATTCTAAATTGTCTTTGCACACTCGAAATTGAAACACGGCGTTTTTCAGTAACAAAATTAACCGCTTCATCATAAAGTGCGTCAACTTCTTCAGCTTCACTACCTTCTGGTTGTTCACCAGGTAGTAAAATATCTTGGTCGTGTTCACCCGATAAAATTTCTTCTACGTAGTTAGGCTCGCCACGAGATTTCCAATCTTTTACGACCGCATGAACCTCATGATCATCAACAAACGCACCATGAACACGCGTTGGTACACCAGTACCCGGCGGTAAATAAAGCATATCACCCATACCGAGTAACTGCTCTGCCCCTTGTTGATCTAAAATGGTACGAGAGTTCAAACCTGATGATACCTGAAACGCCATACGCGTAGGTATGTTCGCTTTAATCAAGCCGGTAATAACATCTACAGAAGGACGCTGTGTCGCAAGAATTAAGTGAATTCCTGCAGCACGAGCCTTTTGCGCGATACGGGCAATAAGCTCTTCAACCTTTTTACCAACAATCATCATCATATCGGCAAATTCATCAACGATTACAACAATGCTTGGTAATTTCTCTAACATCGGTGGCGTTTGGTCCATACCATCATTAGGTTGCCAAGTTGGGTCAATTAATGGCTCACCGGCAGCAATAGCTTCAAGTACTTTCTTGTTGTAACCTTTTAAGTTACGTACACCTACCGCTGACATTACTTTGTAGCGACGCTCCATTTCACCAACACACCAGCGCAGGGCATTAGCAGCATCTTTCATATCCGTGACTACTTCAGCCAATAAATGTGGAATACCTTCATAAACCGAAAGCTCAAGCATTTTCGGGTCAATCATAATCATACGCACATCTTCAGGCGTTGATTTATATAACAAACTGACAATCATGGTGTTTACACCAACCGATTTACCAGAGCCGGTAGTACCAGCAACCAGTAAATGTGGCATTTTACCCAAATCGACCACTACAGGATCACCGGCAATATCTGTACCTAAAACCATAGCAAGTGGTGATGGAGACTCTTCAAAAGCTGCACAGCCAATAACTTCACTTAAGTAGACAATTTCACGGTGTTTATTGGGTAGTTCTAAACCAATCACTGATTTACCCGGGATAACTTCAACCACGCGCACACTGATAGCAGATAAAGCTCGGGCTAAATCTTTCGACAAACTGGTTATTTTATTTACCTTAATACCGGGTGCTAAATCTAATTCAAAGCGTGTAATAACAGGCCCAGGGTAAACAGCAACTACTTGTGCTTGTACACCAAAGTCGAGTAATTTTGCTTCAACTAAACGGCTAACCATGTCTAATTCATCTTGGTTAATCGGGTTTTTTGCTTTATCTGGACGATCGAGTAAATCGATAGACGGCATTTCTTGAGAAGGTTTTTCTTCAACAGGCACAAGATTAACCTGGCCATTTTTATTAGAAATACTTTGTTCAATGGGTGCTAACTGCGCCGGAATTGGAGATTGGAAATCATCAGCAACGTCAGGTTTATCAACTTCAGCAAAAGCAGCGGTAATTTCTTTTTCACTTACATGCTGTTGAACATTGCCAGCAGACAATTCAGTCATTAGCTCGGCAATATCAATAAAAGGTTCGCTTTTTTCAGTCATATTGCGCGGCGCTATCTGCTCGTTTTCAGCATTGAAAGGTTCAGGTAATTCAATTATCGCTGTTTGAGCATGCATACCAGAAGGTAAAGAATCGGTCGCTTCTTTTGCAGCTGGTGATTTTTTTGAATGAGACTCATCAGATGTTAAAGGTTCATCTTTAACATTCGCTTTGTTTTTGCCTGAACGATTCTTACCTAAGCGACTTTTAGCAATACCCAGTTCATCATCATCGCTGTTGTCACTGGTACCAAAGTGCATTTTAATCAATTTAGGTGAATTCGCTAACCAAAGTGCACTCTCAATGGTGTATCGACCAACACTATCTATAAATTTAAGCCATGAAAATCCGGTTAATAGTACAAAACCCGCGCAGGTAAAAAGTAAGAATAATAAGGTAGAGCCAACAAATGAGAAGTATGGCAATAAAGTTTTACTCAGCACATCACCTAAAATACCACCCGCAGAGAAGTAAAAAATATCATCAAAGTTCATGCTGGCTAAAGACGTTACACCAAGATAGAACATGAAAAAACCAATGAGCTTGAGCCCTAAGGTCAAATAGTCAAGTTTCATCAATTCATGAAAACGTTGAAACAACAGCCAACCTACAATGGCAATAACAAAAGGTAGGCTATAAGCAATAAGACCAAAAAGGTTTAACAATAAATCAGAAAGGTAAGCACCAACCGCGCCACCTAAGTTACGCACTTGTGTTTGATAACCTGTTTGCGCCCAACCTGGATCAGCGGGATCAAAACTAAATAAGGCCAACATCATAAACATGGCAAAAACAGTGAAAAACAATAACCCAGCTTCCAGTAGACGTTGCACGCCTGTAAGCTGTTTATTGGTCAATGCTTCAAGCGAAACATCGGAATTTTTTATAAGATCTGAAGACAATTATAAGTACCATAGGAAAATAATACGTAAAAATTACGTATAGCAGAGCTAAAGTATCAAATTAGCGCTTAGTTGGCAGCAACAAATTAGTATTACCGCATGTTATTTCAATCAACTAGGGAAATTTACCACGGCGAGAGTCATTTAAACCCAAGATAGTAATAATAAGTACCACAGAGAACGCAGAGTTCTATACAAAAACCACTTACTCTATTTAGCGTAAAGCACTGCTGTGGTGATTAAAGCTTGGATTATTTGGTGCTAACGTTTGATGGCAAGTAGATTGGTTGATTTAATTTCATCCATAACAACATACGTTCTACTCTCACTTACCGCTGGCAACCTTAATAAGGTATCACCGAGCAATTCTCGATAGGCAAGCATATCTTTAACTCGGGTTTTAAGTAAAAAATCAAAATCGCCCGAAACCAGATGACATTCTTGAATCACATCAAGTCCATCTACGGCTGCAGCAAAGTCATTAAAAACGTCTGGGCTGGTTTTAGTAAGCGTGATCTCAACAAACACTAATAAAGCAGCATCAAGTTTATGTGGGTTCAAAATAGCTTTATAACCACTAATGTACTTCTCTTTTTCTAAACGCTTAACTCTTTCTAAACAAGGGGTTGGACTTAACCCTACCCGTTTAGATAACTCAACATTAGATAAACGACCATTTTTTTGTAGTTCAACAAGAATGTTTTTATCAATGCGATCAATGGTTTTAACAAGGCTCATATATATAACTCTGACTAAAGTCTATTTTTTAGCATTATATATCGCATCCCGCAGAATAACGACAGGTTATTCTATTAGTTTACTCATATACTAGTCGTATCTAAAACAAAAGCACTTCAAAAAGTTCCACTATGAAGCTGCACTAAATACAATAAGTAAATATAAGAGAGAAAATTATGATTATCGGTGTACCTAAAGAAATTAAAAACCACGAGTACCGTATCGGCCTTACACCTGCAGGTGTTAAAGAATTATCAGTAAATGGTCACGAAGTGATTGTTGAACATAATGGTGGTGCATCTATTGGCTTTGATAATGAACAATATATCGCTGCCGGTGCAAAAATAATTGATAGCGCTGCGGAAATATTCGCAACAGCAGATATGATCATTAAAGTAAAAGAGCCACAGCCTGTTGAATGTAACATGCTTCGTCCAGGTCAAATCTTATTTACTTACTTACATTTAGCACCAGATCCTAAGCAAACTGAATTATTAGTTGCTTCTGGCGCAATCTGTATTGCTTATGAAACAGTTACAGCTGCTTCAGGTGGTTTACCTTTATTAGCACCTATGTCTGAAGTTGCAGGTCGTATGTCTATTCAAGCTGGTGCTCATGCACTAGAAAAAGCACAAGGCGGTTTAGGTGCTTTATTAGGCGGCGTTCCAGGTGTTGCTCCAGCTAAAGTATTAGTTATTGGTGGCGGTGTTGTTGGTACTCAAGCTGCACGTATGGCAGTAGGTATGGGCGCAGACGTTACTATTTTAGACCGTTCTTTACCGCGTTTACGTCAATTAGATACTGAATTCGATGGTCGTTTAAAAACTGTTTATTCTACTGCTGATGCAATGGACCAGTTAATTGTTGAAGCTGATTTAGTTATCGGTGCTGTATTAATTCCAGGTGCTGCTGCACCTAAATTAGTAACAAGAGCTCACATCAAAATGATGAAGCAAGGCGCTGTTGTTGTTGATGTTGCTATCGACCAAGGTGGTTGTTTTGAAACGTCAAAAGCTACTACGCATCAAGAACCAACTTATGTAGTTGACGGTGTTGTACATTACTGTGTTGCAAACATGCCAGGTGGTGTTGCACGTACTTCAACTATGGCGTTAACAAATGCAACAATGCCATTTGCTGTTACTATTGCAAACAAAGGTGCTAAGCAAGCATTGTTAGATGATGAGCATTTACTAGCCGGCTTAAACGTTGCTGCGGGTAAAATCACTTACAAGCCAGTTGCAGACGTACTAGGTTACGAATATGTTGAGCCAAGTGTTGCTTTAAACGCGTAAGGGTTTAATAAATATTGAGTACTGTAAAAGTAATTTTTATAGTATACCCGTAACTAATCAAGATGCTGGTTTCAGAGTACTTGAGCTATTTCAATTCAAGGCGCTGTGATGAAATAATGGTTTGTCCCTTATAAATCACAGCAACGATGAAGTGATGTTGCTCAAGCGCTTCTTCGATGGGTTTAAAATAACTTTATACTGCGTTAAATAATCAAAGCATAGAATGACTATGCTTAAATTATTTTCCTTGCCTAAAGTCATTTTAATTCCCACTGAAATCCTGCACTTTGAATGGTCACGGGTATAAATAGCGCACTTTTGCTTACACTTTAGCAAAAGTGCGTTTTTTTTTATGTATCTTATAACGAAGTAATTATTTACCCCCTTGTTTTAATTCCTTATCATCCCAACTAATAACGATAAGTAACAATTTCAAAGTAATCTATTTCTTGGAGAAATCATGAGCGACGTAAGACACTGTCCCCTACTAATTTTAGGCTCAGGCCCTGCTGGTTATACTGCTGCAGTTTATGCTGCCCGCGCCAACTTAAAACCAGTAATGATCACAGGTATGCAACAAGGTGGTCAATTAACCACTACAACTGATGTCGAAAACTGGCCAGGCGATGCAGATGACCTTACTGGTCCAGCATTAATGGAGCGTATGCAGAAACACGCTGAAAAATTTGATACTGAAATTATTTTCGATCATATCGAATCAGTAGATTTTTCTTCTAAGCCTTATAAATTAACTGGCAGCAGTGAATACACCTGTGATGCACTAATTATTTGTACCGGTGCTTCAGCACAATACCTTGGTTTACCTTCAGAAGAAGCCTTTATGGGACGTGGTGTTTCAGCTTGTGCTACTTGTGATGGTTTCTTTTACAAAAACCAAAAAGTTGCCGTTGTTGGTGGTGGTAATACTGCTGTTGAAGAAGCACTTTATTTATCAAACATTGCGAGTGAAGTTCATTTAATTCACCGTCGTGATACTTTCCGTAGTGAAAAGATTTTAACTGATCGCCTATATGAGAAAGTTGCTAACGGTAATATCGTTTTACACACTGATCGTACGTTAGACGAAGTTTTGGGCGATAACATGGGTGTTACTGGCCTACGTTTAAAAGAAATGGGTTCAGATGCCACTGAAGAACTTGAAGTATCAGGTGTATTTATTGCCATTGGTCATAAGCCAAATACTGATATATTTAAAGACCAACTTGATATGAAAGACGGTTACTTAACCATTCAAAGTGGCACGCAAGGTAACGCAACACAAACCAGTGTTGAAGGTGTTTTTGCCGCGGGTGATGTTGCTGACCATATTTATCGTCAAGCAATTACTTCTGCTGGTGCTGGTTGTATGGCTGCATTAGATTCAGAGCGTTACTTAGACGCCTTATAATTTTTTGCAGTAAAGCTTACAGTGAATATAAGTATTCATTGAGATTAGCTTCACTTTAAATACTATCGATAGGAATGTTAATGGGTCAAATTTTATATCAACTTGATGATAATAGTTTGACCTTTCCCTTGATAGAATGTGCCCTAACTGAACCCAATGGCTTATTAGCGCTTGGTGGTGATTTATCACCAGAGCGATTAATAGCGGCGTACAGTCAGGGTATTTTTCCATGGTACAGCGATAACGACCCCTTAATGTGGTGGTCACCCAACCCCAGAGCGATCATAGATATTGATCAACTACGTATAAATCGTACTTTACGTAAAGCCATCAACAAATCACCTTATCAAATCACGTTGAATCAAGATTTTAGCCAAGTAACTCAATTATGCGCCAATGCGCCGTTTCGAACAGATGGCACCTGGATTTTGCCTGAAATGGAAGCTGCTTACCTGACATTACATCAACAAGGTTATGCCCATTCTATAGAAGTATGGTATACCGATGAGCATGATAATAAAGCACTCGTTGGCGGTTTATATGGGGTCGCCGTTAATGGTTTCTTTTCTGGTGAGTCAATGTTTTATAAACAAAGCAATGCGTCAAAATTTGCACTTATTGCTTTAGGACAATTACTTAAGTCAGTTGATATTAACTTTATTGATTGTCAATTACTTAATCCTTTTCTCGAAGATATGGGCGCGAAAGAAACTAGTCGTGACATTTTTATTCACAAACAACAACATGCCTTAACTAAAACAATGCCAGATGATTTTTGGCAACCACGAACATTAACGGTTATTTAGATTTAGGTCTAATTCGGTAATATTAGTTATAATTAACATTAGGCGTTGTAGGCAATTGGCAAATTATCAATGAGTGATACTTCCTATAAATTAGGCATAACTAAAACATTTCCCTGTAATTATTTACCCGATCAACAAGAGCGATTACTGATTGCTGTTGATGAGCGCCTTCATAACAGTGAAAGTTATGGCTGGTTAATGACACAAGGTTTTCGTCGTAGTGGTGATCAAAGTTACCGACCAAGCTGCCCTAATTGCAATGCTTGTCAGTCTATTCGCGTATTAACTAGTGACTTTCTCCCCTCTAAAAGCCAAAAAAGATCGAAGAAACGTAATAGTCATTTTATTATTAAACAATCTTCACAGTTAAAAGATAGCTATTACCCTCTGTTTGAAAACTATATTAATACCTTACATCAAGATGGCAGTATGTACCCCGCCTCTTTTCAGCAGTTTGAAAGCTTTTTAAGCTGTAATTTGACCCAACAACTCTTCATAGAGACTTGGGCGCCTGCAAATGAGGAAAATGGCCCTAAGGAAGATAAACTCGTCTGCGTTGCTGTAACTGATGTTTTGAGCAACGGTTTATCTGCCGTTTATACTTTTTATCATCCTGACTATAAAGCGAATGGATTAGGGGTATTCTCAATTCTTACCCAACTTAGCTTATCCCAACAAATGTCTTTACCTTATTTGTATCTTGGTTATCAGATTGATGAATGTCAAAAGATGAATTATAAAGACCGATATTTCCCCTTTGAGCGCTTTATTGACGGTCAATGGCTTATAAATACCAAACCTAGTGTTAATAAAGCTAAAATTGCTAAATAAATAGCCACAAGCCTTTACATTAGCCAAGCAATTAGGCATCATTCGCGCAGCTTTTTTATCCGCCCAACAATATCCCTAATACAGAGATATTCAATGGCTAATTTGCACAACATTAGAGGTTTAGCGCCCCATGGCGAAAGAAGAAAATATTGAAATGCAAGGTACAGTTTTAGATACTTTACCTAACACTATGTTCCGAGTTGAACTTGAGAATGGTCACGTCGTAACTGCACATATTTCTGGTAAAATGCGTAAAAACTACATTCGTATTTTAACAGGCGATAAAGTAACTGTTGAATTGACGCCATACGACTTATCAAAAGGTCGCATTATTTTCCGCGCTAGATAAGCCAGTAACTGACTTAGACTTCCTTTTTAATTAATTGCTGAAGTCGGAATAATTAAAAAAACCAGCAACTCTTTTTAGAATGCTGGTTTTTTATTGTCTGGAATTTGACTTATAGCAATTCAAAACGCGTCCCTCACACCTTGTACCTACTTCGATACAAGGTTTGAAGAATATATCCAGCTACTTATAAGTAGCTATTAGGCTTTTATCAAACTGATCAGCACTGATAGTTAAGCCACTTTCTGCGATGAGGTCATTAAGTTGCTGTTGATGATTTTCAATCGTTGATAAAGTAATCGTATTATCATCAAGCTTATAGATTTGTAATTGGCTTTGATAATAAAAAGATAAGATGATCATTGCTGTCTCTTCACCATTTTTAGCCGCAAGTTTGATTTTTTTAAGTTTACGATACACTAAGTTTTGTATTTGTTTTACCTGCCAAACATAATAAATTTCAGTAAAGAACGCGCTGTTTTTAACTTTATATAAAATTGCACCATTAACGAATAGCGCCAGCACAACGCCTACTAGGTTAAATCTAAAATTATTGTCGGGCTCAGCTTGTACGGCGTCATTAGCCGTTTGTAGAAAATCATTAACATCTCCTACATTAGCAAACAAACTAATGAGCACAGTGCCAAAAAGCAGAGACAACACTAATAACGAGCTAATGAAAGCGACAATAACAATATTTAAATGTTTTCTATAACGTACTTTATCTATATCAATCAATTGCATGAGCTGACTAAAATCCTATATTGTTCTAAAAAAAGAAGGTAAAAAAATAATGAAGTTGAGCTAAAGCTCTATCTTATCAGTTTTATCACTTAGGCGTGCGATATTAGACTTTATCAAAATCTAAATATAAACCTGAATGGCGTTTAACTTGTGCCGTAACCCCTTGTTGCCAGACCCGTTGATTAGCAGCAATGGTTAACTGCTTTTTCGCCCGAGTAATACCGGTATAAAGTAATTCTCTAGATAATAACCTACTACCACCTTGTTGCTTACCTTGTTGTAAGGTCTGCTGCTCAGATTGTGTAGCTGAAATAACCATAGCAACATGAGAGAACTCACTACCTTGGGTTTTGTGGATGGTCATGGCATAAACACTTTCAAATTGAGGCAAACGTGAAGGTAATATCTGTCTGATTGTTAGCTGTGATGTTTCTGTACTCTCATCCACTTTACTTTCTGCACTCTTACTTTCAAGAGTGGTATCTTCAAAACACGCCATAAGATGTGTTTTACCTGCTTGGTCGATCACTTTCCAGATAATACCTATATCACCATTATATAAACCTAAGCGGTAGTCATTCTCATTTATCATAATAGGCTGACCATGATAAAGCGTTTGCTGATGCTGCTGATAAGGTGCGTTGTTTTTACCTAAATAGCTTTTGATCACTTCATTAAGTCGCTCAACCCCATAATCACCTTGTCTAGTAGCACATAAGACTCTAAATTGTGATAATAATACAAAAGCATCGCTCACAGTAGAACAATGCTCAATCGGTTGATAATATTGCTTCACTAGCGGTGCTAACCAAGTAGTAAGATCCCCTTGGGCAAGTGTTAACTGGCTCGGTTGCTGCTTTTGGCTTTTATCTCCTTGAAGATAGCCTGCTTGAAGATAGTCTCCTTGAATGAAACCTTCTTGAGTGCTCTGACTAAGAGAATCGTTAAGCAGTCGCCAACTACGTTTAACATCCCCTTTTATAACGCTATTAGCAATCAGACCAATGCCACCTTTCCCGTCAAACCGTCTTGATTTAACTAAGAAGGTTAAGTAATCGAAGCTGCTTTGTTCAGCGCTTTGACTAGGTAGTCTATGCGCTGAAAAATAATCGCTAACTTGAGCTGGCAAAAGTTGACAAACTTGAGCTAAATATTGTTCATTCTCAAGACTAAATCCACCATGTGGACGAGGCGCTATGTCGGCTAACACGCTACCGGCAGCTACCGAGGGTAGTTGGTCAGCATCACCTAATAAGATGACTTTAGCCGTGTCTTTTAACGCACGAAAAACTCGGGTCATTAAAGGTAAATCGACCATAGACACTTCGTCAATAAGCACAATATCATAGGGTAAGCGATTATCTTGGTGGTGCCTAAAGTTTGGTGAGTTTGGCAATACTCCTAATAAGCGATGAAGTGTTTGTGCCTGCGTGGGAATTTCAGCGAGCACTTTGTCATCAATCAAATTTTTAAAACCAGAGATTGCATTCACAATAGACTCTGACAAGCGTTGTGCTGCTTTCCCCGTAGGCGCAACCAATGCAATATTAAGAACAGCTGTGCCCTGCTGTTTTTGCTGTGCTACTTCTGCCTGCTGTTTTCCTGTTTTTGCTAACCCCATTTGTTCTAACATAACCAAAGCGGCTAATAATTTAGTAACGGTATAGGTTTTACCTGTACCTGGGCCGCCAGCAATAACACTAAAGTTTTTATTAATGGCATTCGCTACCGCGACTTTTTGCCAATCAATTTCTAATGATTCGACGTCTTGCGCTTCTACTTGAGCTAAATCATTAGGGAATAACTTGCCTATACA
Organism: Colwellia psychrerythraea 34H; assembly: GCF_000012325.1. NCBI lineage: Bacteria > Pseudomonadati > Pseudomonadota > Gammaproteobacteria > Alteromonadales > Colwelliaceae > Colwellia > Colwellia psychrerythraea. The sequence goes on from NC_003910.7 coordinate 2,882,642, forward strand.
CTGACCAATGCTGTCATTATCATACTGGCACTGCTGCAGTAACCGCGCATGAATGGCTTCGCCCAAATCACTTTCAAACTGAAAATAACGGCGCAAATATAATTTATCATGTTGAAGAACCAATAATTGTTGATCAGATGCTAAAATATTTAGCTCGCTTAACATCACTTGCAGTTGCGTTAACGGCGCAAAAACAAAACCAGCGTGACTGAGCTCTTGAGTGTGTTCCTCAGTAAGTCCTTCACTATCTTGCTGATTATCTTTATTTACATTATTTTTTTTCTTGGTGGAGGTAAAACCTTTGCCCCAATGTTGATCTGCAACCTCACTCAAAGGTAAACAACTGTGCCCTGCGCGTAGGCTGGCACTTAAGGCTAAGAACAAATGGTATAAGTTATGTTGGCAACTTATATTAGCCGTTGTATCAGATCCTGATCCCGCTGTATCTTCTGTGAGTGATTGATTATTTGTTAGAGCTGTTAACGGACTGAGCATTTCTTTAGCAAAGAAATAATCAATCGCTTCAACACCTTGGATAGTGTCTTTTACTTGGCTAAAACGGCTGTATACTGGCTTATTCATACTATTATCAACCATGCTACGCTTCCTCATTGCATTTTTCATTACTTTCTTTATTAGAGAAGAGCGCATCTAAATTATTGATTTCTTGCTCTGTAATTTTTCGATAATAAACCCCTGCACCTTTATGTTCAGGCTCAGTTGTCATACCACGTAGATATAAATAATACACACCACCAAAATGCTGATTAACATCATAATCTACCAAAGTTTGTTTTAAATAACGATGTAATGCTAATGAGTAAATTAAGTATTGTAAGTCATAATAATTTTTCTCAACATTATCGAGCAATGCATCAAACTGATAATCTTGAAAGCTATCACCTAAGTGACTAGATTTATAATCACACAGATAATATTTCCCTTGGTATTCAAAGATCAAATCGATAAAACCATGCATCATGCCTGAGAGCTTTTTATAGCTAGGTAACATTACTGGATATTTTAAGGTGTTGTTTAATGTCTTGCTTATCCCACTATTCCGACCAGTACTAATACTATTGCCAGTATCAGTACGCTCTGCCCTATTTCGGTGATCGGTTAGCAAATTAGCTAAAGCGTTAGTACCCTCGCCTTGCATAGGAAAATAAAACTCACTTTCACGTAGCGTTCTATTGAAAGCAATATCGGCTAGACAGCCAGCATTTTCACTATCGGTAGTGAGTGCACTGTGGTGACTCGAAATGAAAGGTGCGCTAATCACTTGTTCTAACCACTGAATTAAATCATCTGAGGTAAATGAAGTACTTATACTGTTAGCGTTACTCGCGTTTAACTCACCATAGGCTAATAAAGGTTTTTCCAGACTCTCTTGCCAATCTGGTTCAGAAAAATCAGTTTGCTCTAAAATATCGTGTAATAAGTTACCCGTATGAGCACCTTTGGATAATTTAAAGCAAATTTGCTCAGCGCTAAGTAGTTCGATATCAGTATGTTCGGAATCAGTATCTAATTGCCTGTTCGCTATGTCAGTAGTATCTCTATCTGGATTAGAAACACCTGCATGGCGGATATTACGGCTTAAGGCGGTAAATGAACTCAACCACCAATCTCGCTCTATCTTACCAATGAATTTACTGACTTCGGTATTGGCAAACTCTTGTGGGCTATTTTTCGGTTGATGTAGCGCGGCTTCATCATTTTTTTCAAGGTAAAGGTCAATAGAACAATCAAGTGATACTTCACGAATACCAATAGCGTGCTCAGCACTTGCCTTAAGTACTTGCAACGGTTTAATGATGCTCTCTTGTTCTTGAAACTGCAGTGTTTTGCCTAAAGGTGATAGATGATATGCATCAAAGGCGCAACACAGTACGTAACATCTTCGTTCGGCTCTGGTTATCGCCACATAAAGCAAACGGATACTTTCGGCATAAGCTTCATTACTCATAGCTTTCTTGGCTTCTTTTGAGCCATCAAGACTTAAACACAGCTTACCGTTTGCATCGTGGTATTCAAGATAACTCACTGACTTGTTGCCAAACTTCAACGGATCTTTATGACGACAAGCAAATGGAATAAAGACATAAGGATATTCAAGTCCTTTAGAGCCATGTTGAGTAATTAAACGAATAAGATCACCATCACTCTCTAAACGTAGCTCGGCTTCAACATCATTGGTTTCAAGGTGACACTGCTGTTCAAACCAATGCAGAAGCTCTTGTCCTTGACTTAATCGAACACTAGCCGCTTGTAATATCTCAAATAAATGCAGCACATTGGTTAAACAACGATCTTTATTGTTTTGAGGAACATCAAGCAAGTTGTGCATCAAGTTTATCGCCATGGTGATAAAACCTTGTCGTTGCCATTGCGTTCTATAATCAACAAAAGCAAACTTCAACGTTTGATAAGCCATTTCGTCTTGCTGTAATTGGTGTAGCTTTTTAGCATCAAAACCTAATAATCCACATGACAGTGCGGCAACAAACAATCGTTCATTTTCAGGTAATAATACCCCTTTGAGTAAACCTAATAATTGCTTAGCTTGCTGAGAATGAAATAAATTAGCTCTATCTGATAAGAAAACGCTATCAAGCCCCGCTTGTTGCAGGGCATGTTTAATATCTCGCGCTTCAGCACCATCTCTGACAAGTATGGCGATGTCTTTTGGATTTACTTTACCTGTTTGCTCTTTCGAGGCCAACAGAGTCACTATTTCATTCGCACACCAGTTAGCCAACATAGGACGACTACCTTGACTAACTTTGTCACCTTGCGGGTTAGTATCATTGGATGTTTCATCATTAGTAAAATGAATAAATTGCAGTGCTTTATCACTGTCTAAGATAACTTGTTGGGCTTGGGCCGATTTCTTTCCTGCTAGTACTGGTAAATAAGGTATGCCAAAACCAAAGACACTCTCACTTTGTTGCTTATTTACTTCGTTAGACACCGTTTCTTCAGATGAAGACCCATTACGTTTGTAGGTAAAAAACTGGTTATAACCTTCAATCATTTGTGGCGTTGAACGCCAATTAGTATCCATCAGCCAGTGGTGGTCGCAGCCGCTACGTGCATTGAGATAGGCAAAAATATCACCACCACGAAAACCATAAATAGCCTGCTTTGGATCGCCAATAAGGAATAAACCGGCATTAGCTTTTTTAGCATTGTCGCCGTAATAGATCGATTGTAATATGCCGAATTGCTTAGGGTCAGTATCTTGAAACTCATCTATTAAGGCTACAGGGTATTGTGCGAGTAGCTGTTTAGCGAGTAACTGAGAATGTTCATCACCTGAGCTATCCGACTGAAGACAATTAGCTAATGTATTAATAAGATCGTCAAAGTCTAATAAATTAAGTGCTTTTTTCTGCTCAATGACTTGCTGTCTAATAATGTAAATACCAGACTTAACAATGCCGTACGCTCTAGCTTTGTTGATATTGTTCGCTATTTTCTTAACTTGTTCTTTAACTTCTTTTACCGGCGCAAAAGCTTCTAGTAACTCAGCTTTATAGGTCGATCTTGCATAACGTTTGCCATCAAAAAAACCATCTGGCATTTTTACCTTACCCTCGCCAACATCAAGCAGTGATAACTCTTTGCTGATAATGCTCTCAAGCCAGATTTTTAATTGAGACAACTCATCGCGTCTTTTTTCTTGGTCTGCGCCCTTTTTAACCAGTATTAAGCCATTTTCAAATAAATCACTGTTGGCCGTTAATGTTTGCGCTGCCAGACGTACTAAGACAATAAATTCAGCCTCAATACTTTCGACATCCACAACGGATAAAGTGCTGGTGTGACCTATGGCTTTACTAAAACTGGATAAAAAGCTATCTGGTGTTGCCCAATAACTTGCTAGCAACATAAAACACTCATGATCAGACTTAGCTAAACTGCGATACCAATCTTGGCAAACTTGTAGAGTTATTTCAGACGAATTGGCTGCCATATTGGCATTGAACGGTAAACCACTGGTAAACGCATATTGATTTAATACCCGCTGACAAAAACCATGAATAGTAAAAATAGCTGCTTCATCTAAAAACAGTAGTGCGCGTTTGAGTAAAAATTCTCGCTGTTTTTTTTCAATACGTTGAGCAAGTGTGGCAAAGTAAGCGTCTTTTAAACACAAACTATCCCAGTCACTGAGGGCTAAACGAATAAAAGCATCAATTCGCCCTCGTAATTCTTGAGTCGCATCTTTGGTAAACGTCATTAACAATATTTGTTCAACCGTTAACTCACGTTCAAGTAATAAGCGTAGATAAATACGCGTAATATTATAGGTTTTACCTGTACCAGCACTGGCTTCAATAAGATGTTTACCCGTTAACTCAATGGTCGCTGCATCAAGATTTTGTAGTGTTACTTCTTGATGATTATCTTTAGTCGCTGTTTGTTGAGAGTCTGAAGTATCAAATTGAGTCATTATTTAGCCTCCTTGCTTGGCTTAGCAGTCGTTTTACTCGCTTTCTTAGCGGCTTGTTTGGCGACTACTTGATATAAGTCTTGATAGATAAACTCAATGTCAGCTTGGTGATTATGATACTGCGGACATTCTGGCCAAAAATAGCTAAGGTAATCATCATCACTCAAACCACGCGTGCTCATATCACCTATCCATAAACCTTCAAAACGTGCTTGTGTCATCTCGACGAGTTGCCCTCGTTTTTTAGTAAATACCTGATCTGCCAATTCACCATTTAATAACAATACCTGTTGTTGACCTTTGAAAAACATCTTAACAAGATTAATCAATTTTGATTTTGCATCAGCAATGTTTGCCACATTGAACTGCTCTACTTTCTGGGCTTTGGTGTTAAAATATAAACCAATAGTTTCAGTCACTTGCTGTAACCTTTGATTGTCATCAGTAATATTAGTTTCATTGGCAATAGCTTGATCTTGCCATACCTGTACGACAAGTTGCTGGAAATACATAACAAACTTATCTTTGGCTTTGGCACTTGAGCTACGATAGTGCACTAACAAATTATTCTTCACTGCTAATTTCGTATTTAGTGAAACCCTAATTTTTTGGGCGCTAGGTCCATCAACTTCAGTACCGTCAATATCTAGCACTAGATTGCAATCGATAAGCTCAGGATTCTCACAGTTAACTTTGCTAATTTCTTCGCTAAATTGTTGAACATCCAGCTGATAATCTTTAAATAGATTAGTTGTAGTCGGTAAATCAGGGAACTTACCTGATAAGTGCGCGCGGGTTATCACCTGTTCAGACCCATCTTTATTTGATGGAGACTCTATTGTTCCAGTTAATGCGGCACTGAGTAAATCTTGTCGTAATAAATAGCTTTGTAAGTGATTAACGCTAAAGGGTTCGACATCTTCAAGTAAGACATCGTGATTCTCAAAATATAAATTAAGTTGCTGCTGGGCAAACATTTTTGCAGGATGCTGATAAAAACGTATCAACTGCTGGCAAGATAAACTGACCTCAACCGTTTGCTCTGGTGTTACAGCCAGACTTTCAATAGCAAGCGTAGAACCTTCTCCCATGCTCTCGTCATTATCGCTATTGGAACTTTGTCCTAGCGCTAACCAATTAGCATCAAAACTTGGCCAAGTTCCTCGATAGTTATTAGGACTAAAGGCTTGCATGGCTAATTGATAGATACCTGATTGATTGCTTTCGGCATTGGTATCATCATTGTTATTATCAGAAGTGAGCTGCTCTTCTGAAAACTGCCAACCGTAACCTTGTGCTAGATATTCCATTAGTTCTTTTACAACTAATGACGGTTGTTTTTCATTATTGTTTTTGATGTTTCGGCCTTGATAACTCAGGTATAACGAGTTTCTTGACGAGATTATAGCTTCAAGAAATAAGTATCGGTCATCCCCACGTCGTGATCTATCGCCTAATTTAGCTTTTGACAACGACATAAGATCAAAACCTAAGGCTTGTCGTTGTCTAGGGAATTCTCCATCATTCAACCCCAAAACCGCGATTACCTTAAACGGAATACTACGCATAGGTAACATAGAGCAAAAGGTTACCTGCCCGACCATAAACTGCTTACTGGCATCACCTTGGCTAAAATGTTGGCTTAAATAATCAACCACAATTAATAGTGATATATCATCTTCAAAATGAGCGTGGTGACAATGTTCGACCAGGCCTGCAATTGCTTGCTCAATCACCATCAGGCTATTTTCATTACTGACGTTGTCGGCATCGACTCGGCTAAATAAATGGCTTAATTGTTCAAGTAAAAAAGTTTGCCATTGTATCGCGGTGCGAGATCTTTGCAGATTTTCACTAAAGTAATGTAATTGTTCGATAAATAACATTAACTGACCGAGTAAGATGCTGTCACTACCTTCAACATTACTCAATAACAGTTGTTGTTGATAAATTTGTTCGCTGTCGGCATAAGCAAAACCACGAAGTAAACGTGACAAGCCTTGTTGCCAAGTAAATGAAGCGTTTGCTTGTTGCCCTAACAATGATTGTTTGTGGGTTAAGTCTAATCCCCAGTGTACCGTGGCTTGTTCAAGCCAAGCAGAAATTTTAGCTAAGTCTTCGCCGTTAATCGAAAAGTTATTAGCCATGGCAGGTAAACGTAAAAAAGATAACAATTGTGAGACACCAAAGCGGCTATCCGGCAATGTCAGTAATTCAGTAAAAGCGGCTACTAGCGGGTCACTATCTTTAGCACTGCGATCAGCAATAGAACAAGGTAGTGGCGGCACTTCACCTGCTATGTCTTGCCAACCACGGGTAAATACGGCATTTACATAGGGGGCATATTGTTCTATTTGTGGACACATAACCAAGATATCTTTAGGTGTTAAGCTTTTGTCTTGATTAAATTGATGCAATAAATAGTCATGTAGTGCTTGGACTTCCCGTAATGCGCTATGACAACTGGTGATCACAATTGAATCATCATGTTGTACTGCTTTGGGAGTGATGGCTTCATCATCGGGAGATCTTGCATCAGACAGTTCAAGAATATCGTTTTGCAGCTGATGTAAAACACTCGTTACGTCGTTATTATTACTTATTGCTTGGGCACTTTTAGCTTGCTCAAATAACTCAACATCGATGGTACTGTAATCTTGTAACATTGAGATAAACTCGCGCCCCTGCTGGCCCAAGTTGGCTAATAACGGATTACCGACATAGCTATGTACATCCAATTCCTCGGGTAAAACGCCATCAGACCATTGTGATAACTTATTTAAGGCGTATTTTTCAGTAACGACATCGCCCCAATACGAGAAACACGGGTTAAGATGAAAGAAATGTACTTCAACATGCTCACTTAGGGCATTAATAAAATTCAACCACATTGGTGCCATGGTATTAAGACCAAAAAAACTAATACGCGGTGGAATAAGCTCTTTTTTGTCCTGAATGTTAGCAATAGCATCATGCATTAATTCAACAGGATTATAAGGTAATTGGGCAATTAATAATCGCCACAGCTTGCCTTGCCATTTATGCTCACTGGCTGATATTTTTTCTAAGCCGTCTAGTTCAAAATTTCCTTGTTGCCAATTGTCTAACCACTGCGGTCTGAAAATCAAATACTGCTCATATAAATCGGCCAATTGTGTGGCTAACTGATACCGTTTTAGCTGTGCATGTTTGCTATCATTAACTGTATTATTATCCTCTTCGTCTGTCGTATTTTCGCCACGCCAATAGTGCGTAGCTTGACTAAAATCATCATCTTCTACTACAGAATCTAGCGCTAACAGTGCATGTATACGCCAACAAAGCACCTCCCTTGAATAAGGTGACTGTTCAGGCACCTTCTCATCACTAGCCAGCGACCTTATTAGCTTCCATAGAAACTGAGCTGGTAACGCGTAACGCATATTCATGCTAATACCGCGTTCTTGTGCAATGGCTAAATTAAGCCAATGCTGCATACCTGCATTTTGTACCACAATGACTTCTTGATTAAATACACCTAGAGGGGAAAGCTGGGAAATTTTGTTGAGCAAGAGCAACAAGTTTTCCATTTTGTTGGCAGGATAAAGATGGATCAAGATAATGCCTTAATGGTTTGGTAAAAGGAGAAAACTCCCTAAAACAGGGTAATTAAAATACGTTATAAATTGAGTAATAAAACTAGGGTCTGTTGATCTTTCGCGGTTAAATTTTGTTCGAGATAAAAGCGTTTTAATCGCGGCGAGTAGTGTGTAGCCTAGTCACTCTAAGCAAATTCTACTCAACAATGAGTAAGGCGCTTTTAGCCGAATCCTTCGGACAGCGTTTGTTGGACATTTTTACGGCGTTATCACCTTTTTATGTGGAACAACCACATGACAAAGGCTCTGCCTTGTATAAATACCCAACAAACCGCTGCAAAAACAATCTCGAAAGTTCAACAGACCCTAGGATAAATTTAACCATAAGGATATAAAGAATACGAGTAAAATTAATAATATATCGAAGAAAGTCTTCTATTAATTTTTAGCTATAATTTACACTTTTTAACAAAGATATACATTGTTTCGACAGTTTGTCGACATTACTCATACTGAACTAAATTCAGACTTTGGTTAAATTTATATTCATCGAATCAGCTCCTGAATTATCATTATGAATTTATACCAAGCAAGCTTTTTAAACGCTGTACGTCAGTTCCCTGATAATACCGCATTGTATACCGAAGATAGCAACGGTAAAGCCAATAGTGCACAAGTAAAAAAATTTACTTATCGAATGTTATTTGAATTAAGCCAGCGTTGGGGAAATTATATTGCTCACCTCACTAATAAACATAACAAAGAACAGCAACCCGTTGCCATTTATGGTGGGAGACAATGGCAGATGTATGCTGGCATATTAGCGATTTTAAGCACCAATAACGCCTATGTTCCGCTTAATAATAAACAGCCCGCCAATCGTATAAGCAAAGTATTGTCACAAATCGATAGCCAAGTGCTGCTTGTTGCTGAAAATGAAGACCCGTCTGAATTATTACAATTAACTGAATCTTCTTTACTCGTCATTTACTTAGGCGCTGATACTCCCTTATGGTTAACAAAAAACTGGCATCACCAATGTTTTAACATTGACGAAATTGATGTCGCAGTGGCTGCGACAATGTGCTCTTCTTCGACTCCAATACCATTATCTACACTAGCAAATAGTTCTACCCTATTATCAGAGCAATTGAACGACGCTGATTTCAAGCTAAATACAACGAACCAATATGCCTATATTTTATTTACGTCTGGTAGTAGTGGAGCCCCTAAAGGTATTGCCGTTAGCCATGAAAACATTGTCAGTCACCTTGGTAGACTCGATGAATTATTACACTTAACAGCAACGGACAAAGTGAGTCAATTTTTTGAATTATCTTTTGATCTCTCTGTACATGACATGTTCAGTTGCTGGAGCAAAGGTGCTGCTCTTTATGTTATCCCGAGTGAACAGCTCATGTGTCCGATAGCATTTATAAAACAACACCAATTAACCGTGTTTTCAGGCGTTGCTTCCGTGCTTTCATTTATGGATAGACTCAGCTTACTCAAATTACAACAACTGCCCCATCTAAGAGTTAGTTGCTTTGGTGGTGAAAAGTTATTAACCAACCAAGCCCTTAAATGGCAACGATGTGCTCATAATAGCCGCGTGATAAATATTTATGGTCCAACTGAGTGCACCATTACAGTTACCTATTATGAATTGAGCGATAGCCAAACCATCAAATCCGCCTCAGTGCCTATTGGTAAAGCCCTACCTGGCTTATCTGCGATATTAGTCACCGATAATAAAAAAATCACCTCAGCCAATACCTTAGCCGAATTGTACTTAGCTGGCGATCAGCTTGTTGACGGTTACTTTCAAGATGCCGAGAAAACACAACAAGCTTTTATTACCTTAACTACCTTAAATTCCAACGTAGCAGAAGCATCTATACGCTATTACCGAACGGGTGACATTGTCTATTACGACGAACAGCAAAACATCGTTTTTCACGGCCGTAATGATCATCAATTCAAAATATCTGGACACAGGGTTGAAGCGGCAGAAATTGAAGACGCTATTGTTAACTTTTCAAACGACATAACTTGGTGCGTAGTTTCAACACAAACCGAAATCGCGGGTAACACAAAAATCATGGCTTTTATCGAGACAGCACTGATATCAAACCCTGCTCAGCACTCAGACGATTCAAATCAGCAAATGATTAGTCAATTAAGAAAACATTGCTTACAGCATTTACCTGCTTACATGGTGCCTGATGAATTTAACCTCTACGCCTGCTTGCCCCGCAATATCAGCGGAAAAGTAGATATCAAGGCGCTGCTTAATAATGACGAACAAGCATCTGCCACTAACAAGACCAGTAATCAATTATCTCCCAAAGAGGCTACACCATGTTAATACAGCAAAGCATTATTCATTTTATCGAAGAAAAGTCTCATTGCCCCTTAACTGATTTAACCGATCATTTACTCGGCACGATAAAGTCATTTGATTTTATGATGTTAATACTTGAACTTGAGCAAAAATTCAATTTGAAGTTGCCTTTTGAACAAGCGTTATCAGCCAACTTAAAACAAATAGATCAGTTCATTAGCTGGGTTGAACGTCACCATGACAGTTAACAATTCAGAGAAATTAGAGTCTAGTGTTATGGAAAGTGTGCCGCTAATGTCATTTAAACAAAAGTCACTCAGTAAGTTATTGAGATTACTGCTTGCAGGTTTAACCAAGCTAACAAGAAATAAGCGTAAAACGCTGATCAAACATATCGGCAAAACCCTATTATATTTTGCTAAAAAAACACGAGTGAGAGCGATAAAGAACATTACTAAGGCAATGCCCGAACTGAGTATGAAAGAAGCCACCAATTTAGCGTTCGATGCTTATGGTAATTGCGCCTTCGGCGTGGCTGAATCTTTTTGGCTTTGTGAGGTTGAACCTGACATTTTCTGTGACGAGGATACTTTACGTATTTTACAATCAGGTCAAGGGGCGTGTATTGCAACTATGCATTTGGGTTGTTATGAAGCAGTGCCATTAGCAGTAGCCAAGTTTGCTAAAGAATCTGTTACCTTAACCAATATTCCGCGCTTCTTAGCAGACTCAATGGACTTTTATTCTGCCGTTAATATTACCGCTATCAATAAAAATTCAAGCAGTGCATTTAGTGAGCTATTAAAAATGTCAGGTGGTAATGCTTATCTTTCTTTGCATTGTGATCTTTATGCAAACCAAACAGACGTAACCTTCTTTGGTCAAGAAACTAAGGCGCCCGCAGGTATAGCGTTATTAGCAAAGATGACCAATAAACCTCTCCTGTTAGCTTACGCGGTTTATCAAGGAGACGGACAAGTACAAGTGTTTTTTGAAACCTTATACCTAAATCCAAACCTAACTAGTCAAGCATCAGAAGAGCAAGAAACTGAACCAACTGTTGAGCAAATAATGGCAAAAATTTACCGACGGTTTGAGCAAATAATCAAACAATACCCAAATCAATGGTATTGGTCATATAACCGTTGGAAAAATTAAAACTCATGACACAAGTCAGTAAAACAATAGCAAAACCAAGCGGTAACGCTAACCTATACTCTCGGCTATTCTCTTATTATCGAGTATATAAAAAACTTATCTTTATTGCATTAGCTGGTCTATGCCTTTTCAGTTTCGTTGATGCCGGTATGATTTATTTTGTTAAACCACTGATTGATCAGGGTTTAAGTAAAGCCGATAGCCACACCCTACAATTAGGCGCTTTATTAGTTGTAGCTATATTTTTCTTGCGTGGTATCGCAAGTTTTACTTCAAGTTATGCTATTGCGTACATCAGCAGTAAAGTTACTTATCGTATTCGGCAACAAGCTTTTGACAAACTATTGTATTTACCTCGCACATATTTTGATCTAAATAGTCGCGGCAGCCTTATTTCAAAAATAATTTATGATACCGAGCAATTATCACAATCTTTTTCAAGTGCAGTGGTTATTGCCATCAGAGAGTCGGTCATCATTCTGGTATTATTTTCTATGATGGTTTACAACAGTTGGCAATTAACGGCAATATTTTTAGTGATAGTCCCCATTATCGCGCTAATTATTAATAAGGTTTCGAAACGATTCAAAAATATTAGCCATAAACTTCAAAACAGTATGGGACAAGTAAGTAACAAAACAGAGCAAGCCATTTTGAATCAACAAGAAATTGTTTTACTCGATACTAGAACACAGATAAGCGCACAGTTTGAAAAAACAAATAATAATAATCGCCAACAAAATATGAAACTTCAGGCGACAAGTGCCATTAGTAATCCTGTTATTCAGCTTATTGCTTCTTTCGCTATTGCTGCTGTGTTATTACTTGCCAGTATTGACCAAGTATTAAATCAACTCACCCCAGGCAGTTTTACCTTAATATTAATTGCCATGGGCTCACTACTTAAGCCACTAAAACAACTCAGTAATATCAATCAACAATTACAAAAAGGCTTAATAGCTGCCAAGAGTTTATTTAGTTTTTTAGATCAACAAGAAGAACATGATATCGGCACAAAACAATTATCAAAAACGTGCTCAAACATACGCTTTAACAATTTTTCTTTCACCTATCAGGGGAAAACACAGCCCGCACTCTCTAATTTTTCATTGCAGATTAAAGGCGGAACGAGTGTTGCCTTTGTTGGTGAATCAGGCAGCGGTAAAAGCACTTTAGCCCGCTTATTATTGCGTTTATATCAATCGCCAAAGCAAAGTATTTTAATTAATGATATTGCCATTGAAGACTATAGCTTAAGCTCCCTTAGAGCACAGTTTGCCTTTGTTTCACAAGATATTGTTTTAATAGATGATACGCTGGCAAACAATATTAGCTTTGGTTGTAATCGCGATGTAACAGACTCAGAGATTGAACAAGCAGCAATAAATGCTAATGTGATGGCTTTTGCTAAAGAGTTGCCCTTAGGCTTAAATAGCGAAATAGGTGAAAATGGTCGAAATTTATCTGGTGGACAAAGACAGCGTATAGCCATTGCTCGTGCTATGTTGCGCGATGCGAGCATTATCGTATTAGATGAAGCGACATCAGCATTAGATAATCACAGTGAAAAACATATCCAACAGGCCTTAACGCGCTTAACTCAGCATAAAACAGTGCTGATCATTGCCCATAAATTATCAAGCATTCAACATGTTGATGAAATTATCGTCATCAATAAGGGTAGATTGATAGAACAAGGAAATCATAAAACCTTACAGGCTAAAGCAGGTTATTATCAATCGCTATATCAAAGTCAATAAATTAGGTTTATTGAATAAAATCTAAGTGCCGTTGATAAAAATCACCTAACAAGGGTACTTTGTATTCTTTTCCTTGAATAGCAGCATAAATACCTACTATCCAGCCTAAAAAGACACCTATGTTTAGTACCCATCCCACTAAAGGGATCAATGAAAGGATTGCGCCGGTGATAATGAGACCTAACGATTGACGTAAATGAAAGCTTGCTAATGATGATTGGTGCTTATCATAAATAATCAGCGCAACTATCCAGCCAATTAGAGTAAAGTAGCTTATCACAGCCACCAAAACAGCCATTCTATAACGCTCAGCTAGACTCAGTTTTCGCTCAAAAATATTGTCATAATCACTTGGGATATTTGGCATAACAGGTTCTCCATTTATAATGTTACGTAAAAATCCGCCTAAGTAATGAGTGCTATTCCTACATAAAATAAAGATAAAGTTTAACTTAGGCTTACTTTAAACTTAGAAGATATAACGCCACTCGACAAGGTAAATATCTTCCCTGATCCCTAGACTACTGGTTAAATGTTTCAATTATATGAATAAAGGTAATGAAAAATATTTTATGATTAATTTTTCAAAATTTGGAGGAACTGTTGATAATGTTGCTGCATAGTTAATGCTAATTTATCTTGGTCATTGGTCGATAGCGTTTGATAACACAGGGTATTATAACTGGTGCTCAATCGAGTAAAGGCAATGGCTAACTCTGGATACTGAGCTCTTACCTGTTTTGCAAAATCATTAACTGTCATTCCTGCCGGTTTTTCCATGCCCTGCTTTGCTAATTGAGCCAACGCTTTTTGATAAACTAGCTGCCACTTAGATAATACTTGCTGTTTTTTCTTAGTGCGATTTAACAGATGCAAAAACAACATAAGCGTAGCCATACTGATAATCAATGAAACACCAATAATTAGTGCAAATTTCCACGAAGCCATCTTGCCAAATAGGTTTTTAAATAAGTTATATTGTTGTTTGGTGGTAAAACCAATAACCCAACGGGTCCATTGGTAATCAAGGGCATCAAATTGTAAACGTAAAGCGTTCAACAGCGCACTATTCTTTAATTGATATAAACTGATTAAATTATTATTAAGTGCTGATTGCTGCTGTAGAAGTTCAGACGACCAACCAGAATTAACGCGCTGGGGATCTACTGCACTCGTTGGGTCAATACGAAGCCAGCCCTTATCTGCTACCCAAATTTCAGACCAAGCATGCGCATCATATTGGTATACGCTCAAGTGCCCTATTGAGTTTGATTGTTGTGCATCCTCACCATTATATTCGCCGCCTAAATAGCCCGTAACCATACGTGAAGGAACACCTGAAGCGCGCATTAAAAAGGTAAAAGCACTAGCATAATGAACACAAAATCCTGATTGGGTGTCAAAAAAGAATTGGTCCAAGCTGTTATTTTCAAGGAGTGGTGGTTGTAAGGTATATGAATATTTTTCCTTGTTGATAAATGTTAATACTGCTTGTGCCCTGGCTTGCACATCAGCGTAGTTGTGCTGTAATTGCAGAGCAAACTGCTCTAGCCTTGGATTACTCCCCGCAGGAAAACGCAAGTTAACCTGCTTACTTTTTTGTGATAGCTCAAGGGCTAATGGCGCAGTTAAATAGCTAGTTAATTGATAAGATTTAGCTTGGCTAATAATTCTTGTGCTGCGAAAGGTGAAGCCAGCTTGAGCATTGATGCCACTTTTGTCACCTGCGACAACTGCCGGCGTTAATGCAAATAGATATTTCTGATAACTCGGCTCTACAATAACTTGATAATTTAAGGGCAAAACATATGTTGTGCTCGCATCAAACGTTAAAGGTTTATCACTTGAGTTGTTATCTGAACTCACCGCTTTATTTGATGGTGTTGTTCTCGACGCCTTTTGTCTACTCCACTGTTTACCGTCGTAATCTTCTAACACCATTGCACGCCAATATAACTGTGAATAAGCAGGCACTTTTTGGCGGCCAAAATCAGCGCGAAAGGCCAATTTAGTAGAACGCGTTAAATTGGCGATATCACCAGGTTTAACAGTGTCAGACAAACCAGTTTCAGCTGACTTTGCCATTGGGACTTGCCAAAAAGGTGATAACCGAGGAAACACTAAAAAGAGTACAACAGCCAATAAAGTGCTCTGCCCCAATAAAATAGCCACAACTTTTATATTCGTTGCGAAAGTTTTCTCCCATGAGAAAAGTTGTAACAACACCGCTAAATTGATAACCAATAAGATGAAAGTTATAAGGGTAAAAGCTAAATCTTGCCTAAAAATAAGCGAAGAGGCCAGCACAAATAATCCCAAAAGTAATAGTTGATAAAAATCACTTCGGGCTTTTAATTCAAAGGCTTTGAGTACATAAGAAAAACAAAGTAAATGCAGCATACTTGTAAGTATGCCTACTTCTTTTGCCGTAATCGCAATGGCTAAGCAGCCCAATAAGGCAAAAATTCCGAGTAATATAGGTGCAACATTGAAGGCCCGTTGCCTATTATGATGCGTGTTTAGGTCATTATTGTGGCGACGATTAGGATATTTACCAGTACTTTTGTTATTACTCGCTTTAACTCGGTGTCGGTTTTGATGTAATAAAAGTGCCTGCCATACAAGTGACAATGAAATAATCGCTAGCATCCAAGTACTTAATTCTAAGGCGATAACTGCAATGTTTAAACATTGGCATAACCAGAGTAACCAAGCATTTTTTCTGCTTAAGCTAAAGTTTATTGTCGTTTTATTCTTGCCTTTACCCAGATAGCCCGAGGATGGCTGAGTATTTTTCATCTTGAAGAAATTCATGAATATAATGCCAGTGCTGTTAAACAAGCTTGTTGGTGATTATAGCCAGCGTTAGGTGAGATATTCATTGACTTATTATTGATATCGGTAGAAAGCGCTAACCCAAAATGTTGATTGGTTGCGGTTAATTCATTGACTAGATAACACAAATAAGACAATTGCGTTTCTACATCATTACTTGGCATGTCATCAAGTTTTAACCACGTTAATTGACCTTGGCTTGCTTGATAATGTTTAGAATAGTGACCTTGCCCTTTGGCTAACTGCTTCCAAGCGGTTCTGGCTCTCGATTCTCCTATGACAAAGCTTTTAAGTTCTGAAAAATCATCGGTACCCACTAAATTAGACGTTTGATAACTTTCTATACTCGGTTCGTCTGAATGAGCAGACAACTGATATTGACCGACAATTAAGTTGGCTGGTTTAGGGTAAATAATGGCGAAGTGGCCAAAATCTAAAAGTGTCTTACTTTTAAAGAAACCTAAAGAATACTCACTAAATACGGTGACTCTACCCAAGTTGTGCTTGCCACGTTTAGATGATTTATATGATAAGTTAATTTCTTGACTGCCCTGCGGACATTGGCCGATCTTTTCAACTTGGCTATTTAGTGTGCGATCGGTAAAATGAACATTTATATCATAATGCGTTTTTACCGAGCTTATTTGAATAGGAAATTTTAACTCGTCGCCTGCATAACCCAGTTGTTTGGCCATACTATAAAAGCGCAATTGTGAAAAATTATAAAAGCTATGTAACATCACACTAATAAATAAACTCGCCAGTAAGTAACTAAATAATAAAATGATATTATTTTGATAGTTGGTTCCCAATAAAAAAACCAGCACAACAAATCCTAGATACGACAAACCAAAGCGTGTTGGATATATCATGATATTACGGCTGTTTAGTTGATGTTCTTTCCTATTAGGGATCCTGCGAGAAAGCCAATGCTCAAAGGTTTTATCAACCAGTTTTTTGATTGATTTTGGCAATGAAAATATTGTCATTACTCCCATAAGTAGACCTTATGAATAACCAAGGGGGTTTAACACATCAACACAGTTAAGTATTTGATTCGCCACACTAGCGCTATCAACCTGATTCGACCCTATTTTTTGGTTCGGTTGCATTTCTAATCTGTGCTGACAGACAACATAAAATACTGCTTGCACATCATCAGGTAAAACATAATCACGATTATCAATAAAAGCCATTGCTTTAGCCGCTTGTAATAATGCTTTTGATGCTCTTGGTGATAACGGTTTACAGTTAATTTCAGGCGAATTATCCCATGCGGTGTTTGCAACATTAGCTTGACCACTATAAGCACGTCTACTGACATGACTTAAGGCAATAACATAATCAAGCACATCATTTGATACGTTAACCTGAGTTACTGCTTCTTGTATGGCAATAAGCTCTTCTTGTTCGATCATCGCCTCGTTATCTACCTTCACATTTTTTGATGTTTGATTTGTTCGCTGACTCATATTCAATAAAATCTGCTTTTCAGCTTTTAAGTCTGGGAAACCCAAAGATAATCGCATCATAAATCGATCTAGTTGCGACTCAGGTAAGGGATAAGTTCCAGCATGAAAGAGTGGGTTTTGAGTAGCAATCACAAAAAATGGCGTAGGTAATTCATGGGTAATACCATCGATACTGACTTGTTGTTCGGCCATGGCTTCAAGCAGTGCGCTCTGTGTTTTTGGACTCGCTCGGTTTATTTCATCAGCAAGTACCACTTGATTAAATATCGGACCTTTGTGAAGTTCGAAGCGATTAGTCTCTTTATCAAAAATTGAAAAACCGACAACATCAGCCGGTAATAAATCATTGGTAAATTGGGTGCGCTGATAACTTAAACCCAGTGTGGTTGCTAATACATGAGCCAGTGTGGTTTTACCCATACCGGGTAAATCCTCTATTAATAAATGCCCTTGGGCAAGTAAACAGGCAAGCGCTAAACGACACTCTTTGGGTTTACCTAATACTACGGTTTCAATTTTATGTAAAATGGCATTAATGGACTGCTGGCTAGCTTGGATTTGATCGATAACGGGCGGCGTTTGAAGCATAAAAAAACGTCTAATTATAAAGAGTTAATTAGACGTTTTATCATGAATGAAGAATAAAGGGAATTGTTAGCCCTTATTAGCTTAAATTAGTGGGACTTAAGTTAGCGTCGCTTAGTCTATAACGCTTCGGCGACTAACAACGGCTCCATTTAACTGGCTTAATAATTTTTCAGTATCATCCCAGCCAATACAAGCATCAGTAATACTTTGTCCATACACGGCTGCTCTACCTTTAACTAGACTTTGATTACCTTCAACTAAATGACTTTCAACCATAACACCAAAGATATTTTCATTGCCTTGGCTAATTTGCTCACTGACATCAGTAGAGACTATCATTTGATTTTCAAATTTTTTGCTCGAGTTAGCATGGCTAAAATCAATCATTACCTTAGTGTTTAAATCAGAGGTAGTTAATTGCTCGGTTACCGCTTTAACACTATCAGCATCAAAATTAGTCGTTCTCCCACCACGTAAAATGATATGACAATCACTATTACCTGTCGTTTCAACAATGGCAGCATGGCCAAATTTTGTAACTGATAAAAAGTGATGTGATGCAGAAGCTGAGCCTATGGCATCAATCGCAATTTTAATGGTACCGTCAGTTCCGTTTTTAAATCCAACTGGACATGAAAGTCCTGATGCTAATTCACGGTGAACTTGTGATTCAGTAGTACGAGCGCCAATGGCTCCCCAACACATAAGATCTGCCATATATTGCGGTGTGATCATATCTAAGAACTCGCCCGCCGTAGGTAAACCAAGGTCATTTAGTTCTACTAGTAACTTACGACCTAAACGTAAACCATCATTCAATTTAAAGCTGTTATCCATATAAGGGTCATTAATTAAGCCCTTCCAACCAACGGTAGTACGTGGTTTTTCAAAATAAACACGCATGACAATCTCAAGACTATCTTTGTACTCTTCACGAAGCTTTACTAAGCGTTGCCCGTATTCAAGTGCCGCTTCAGGATCATGTATAGAACAAGGTCCAATAACCACTAATAAGCGATCATCTTTACCTTTGAGAATATTGTGAATAGCAGTTCTGCCAGCAACGACTGATTTAGTTGCTTGCTCTGACGCAGGAAATCGTTCCAATAAAGCAATTGGAGGTAAAAGATCTTTAATTTTATTGATGCGTACATCGTCAGTTTGATACATAATTTCGCTCTCTACTGCTATTTCGTTGCTTATTTCATTACTATTATATTATTAGCATGAATGTTAACGATACTCTGACTATCAATTTGCCTAAGCAAATTAACCTCAAGTACCTTATTGTTAATTCCTAATTAGAATCCCAATATTAATCTAGCAGTGTTGATGGTTGAATGCCATGGAAAATTACGCTTACTGGCTAGTTTTTAGAATATTTAGTCTAATGGGGTAATAATCGGTAAATGATGCAAAGCTTAATAAGACTTTGCTTCATTTATGCTTGCAGCGATTCATTATACCAATTCCAATAAGTTTCTTCTCACTCAGCGAGAGTTAAAAGGCTTAGAGGCAAGGCATTGATTATAGAGAATGGTTATTCCCTTCTTAAAATTAATCACGCAGCATATAAGCCTTTTAAACTCGCCCTTTGGGAGCTTTCCAGCGATTCGATAACCGCACAGAATTTCTTTCATATAGAGTAACTATATGCAAAAAAATTCTATTTGTTCTCAAAACGCTGGTAAGCTCTGAGTAGGAACAAACTTAATGGACTTGGTATTATTTCAGTAATTCATGGCCCTCTGGTAACTGTTTTGCAATCCAAAGTGCTAACTTATGTTTCATATTAGGTTGATCTTCGTTCTCAACCGCTAATGCTTGAATTAGCTTATCATTGACTAATAAGCGATAAAGACTTTCTATCTTATCTTTGGCAGAGTTTGTGGCAGAAAAACTATTATAACCACGGTTAACTGCATACTTTTCACCAATGGTTAATGCTTTTTTAAGTAATTCAGCTTCATTTTTTAATTTTTTCATAGAATATCGACCTTGTAGCAATCTTGATTGTTATAACCATGCTTTATAATGCGCAAAAACACAAGGGTAAACACCGACGTACACCCTTGTATGAAAGCAATAAGTGACCAATAAACAAACAATTACAACTTTTAACATTTTGCTAGCTCTTCTTTTGATTTACATCATACAGTAGTACGATAGATCTCGTATAATTGCATCAATAAATTTAATTTCACTCAACTTTACAGGTGTGACTATGCCTATTTCACGTACAAAAAACTTACAACACAAAGCTTATATCCCTTCATCTGCCAGAGAAAATCAATATTTGATGGCTAAAATTCCGTTAACCGATGAATTAATAGCGCAGTATCAACCTCTTATCGATAACAGTAGTGAAACGCCATACGAAAAACTATATCAGCACCTTGCAAATAAGTTCTTTGCTATTAATGATAAGTTTTCTCTTGAGAGTGCACAGTTTATCGCCAACGATAAGTTCGCTCGAGTACGTTTTAGTCCAGAAAAATTTACCGCACAAACTAAACAACAAGTACTGTTTTTATATAACCCCAAATACCACACTAGTCGAAATACTTTCTTCAATGGCGCGAACAAAGCAAAGAAAATCACCTTGATATTCTTAGCAAACGGCGATGATATTCGTGGGCAGTCTGCAAAGTTTCATCAGATAGTAACTAAGGCGTTAATGGATTTCGCAAGTGAAACTGAAATTGCACCAGAACACATCCGAGTTAGTGATCATCAACATTTAACTTACGATTTATTTGCTAAAAGTAAAGGGATTGAAGGTAGCCAAGCGCATAAGTTTAGACCTATTGCAGACAGATACATGGCAGATCAGCACACCTTATCTGCACAAGCCAGAGCATTAACTTATGCCGTAGTCGATTTTCCTATTAACCGACGAGTTCGTGCCCTAGTGAGCAATGACGAAAATCCTCAAGAGCGTTACAACCCGCTTTATAACCTGATCGCTGATGCTTTTATCGGTGCAGCTAAAAAGCAAAACTTAAACAACGGTGCGGTAATCGCTAATGGATTAGTACCTATAATACGTTCTGGCGAAGATGAAAACGTTGTTACTTCTGGTGAGTTATTAATGCTTAGCTACAACCCATTACATACAAGTTGCGGTTATACCTGTAAATGGAATTCGGCTAAATTGGTAGACAGTGTTCAGCTAGTTTTTGTTGCCAGTGAACAAGATAAAACCAGCCATGGTTACGGTAAGTTTGTTAATGAAATTGAACAAGCGTTACACACCTTTGCTAAAAAACTAGATATTATTGGTGAGCAAGAAGAGATGATGGTTAGATTACATCAGCATGTTGGCTTTTATTTAAAATAATTTCAGTAATAATATCAGTAATGTAAAGTACCTATCATACGGTTGGGTACTTTACAACAACAACAACAACCAGATTAAAATTCATATTCGATAGCAACCCGTAATATATGTCCTTGGCTTTCACTGTTTATGCCAGTAATAAAAGCCGCTTCCCATTTCAATTGCTTCTGCCCACTAAAACGTTGAACGCCCATAAATGCAGGGCCTATACCAAGATAATCTTCTCCCGAATATACCTCAATGGCGGGTTGGAATTGTTCAAGATAACGATAGCGATATTGCATCCTAAATTCCGTTTCCATTTCATCTTCAAGGGTGTCGCCCCACTCATAAATTAAAAAGGCATTTAAGGTTAAGCTGGTACGGCCAAATTCTTTTTCGACAATAACGCCTGAAGTCACTTCCCAGTTATTATCTTCACGCTCTTTTTCAATCTCGAATAATAATCCCCAATCAGCCCAATATTGACCTTGCTCTGTAATCATCCATCGTGCTTCTATCTCATAGGCACTTAAGGAGAAATCATCATTACTATCACGTTCACCCACAAGGTAAAATTCCAACATAAGGTTGTCAGTTACCGATTGACCATACGCAAAACGTTGTGCTAAATCATTACTGACGCCATTTTCTCGTTGAGCGAGCATACGCCATTCAACTTCTCGCTCGTTAGGTAAAACATAAGGATGATAGACCTTATCAACTACGACGCCATCAGCTAAGACCGCATTTGATAAAACCAAACTCATAATAAGCGGAGTAAAGTTGAAAAGGCGCTGGCGAAGAGAAGTAAACATTAAGAAGTCCCTTTCATAAAAGAAGCGGTAGAGTTTTGTTTATAGGTGATTATTTTGACAATGAATATTGGTACGATAATCGCACTTAAATAGACAATTAACTCCATAGCCGACGGTGTTGCTTCATAACCAAATAAAATAGTAAGAAAATAGCCTAGCTCGGAGTCTTCAGCAATAAGATAATTAGTATTCCATAAGTGTGCATTACTAGAAATAATATCAACCTGCTCAAGCAGCTGTAGTCCTTGAATTAACTGACCAATACCAAATAACAGTAAAAAATAACAAACAATTTGACGTCTTAACTTTTTAGCCAAGGTAATTAAGATAAAATACAATAAAATGGCAATACTCAAACAAATCCCAGTACCGATTATCACGCCAACTACAATGCCAGAATACAAGGTATCAAGGGCCGTATTTTGAATAGTTAAACTCATGACATAAAGACTAAAATAACTACCATGAACACAAAAAACCAATAATAAGATGGCAAGACTTAGCAATGCTTTCTGCTGAGTTAACGTTTGCTGATCAAAAAACGTTTTATCTTGCCACTGTTTAAGGCTTGAAGTTTTGTGAAGTAAAAATGAAATGACAATGAAGCAATAAATTAAGCTAAATAGTATTGAAAAAAGAATTTCTAGACCTGTGCCTGATAATAACTGACTTAACCTTGGCATATAGTAACTTAATAAAAAGACGATGATTAAACCAATACCTGTTGTGGTGAGTAAGTAAGTAATCGGTAAGTAATCAAGGTTATTCTTTTCATTCTTATTTGATTGCTTATTTAATTGCGAAGCTTCCATCGTTCTTGATTTATACCTAGCATCTTGCTGAGCAAACAATAAACTAAACACTACAAAAATTGGCAGGATGTTTTGTAAAAAAACTAATACGGTATTAATTAACATTATCAGTCCCCCCATCAACAGCTGTCCCTAACTCTGGATCGGTAACAATAATAGTACCTCTGGCACTGCTTGGGTGATATTCACCAAAAAAGTCATAGTGCCCAGGGGACAATGGACCAATATAAATAATCGATTTTTGCTTAGGAAAAAGCACTTTTTCTCGGTTAAGTGAAAAACTATCAAACTCTTCAACACTGGCGTCTTGGTTATCAATAATCAGTTTAATTTTTTTATTTGAAGGTATGGTCATTTCAGCAGGATAAAAAAGGTGACTTTTCAAAATAATATTGAACTCTTCTCGCTGGGCTAAGGCGCTATAGCTTGTCATTACCAGTAACATATAACTGATAACACGCTTTACTTTATGCTGCATTACTGATCTTTTAAGCATGTTAGCTACGTTCATCCTTGTTATCTAATTGTCCAGCGCAACGTACAACTGCGTTCGCCTGTGATTCTTTTTGCGCTAGGCTTTGCTCAAGGTTCTTTTCAAGCTTTTGCTCAAGCACGTGATCAAATAAGACTTCAACGCGTAATCCACCTAATAATTTTGATTGCGACAATGTAATTTTTCCGCGATGCATATCAACAATATGTTTAACTATGGTTAAGCCTAAACCACAACCGAGTACGCTTGAGTCATGTTGATCGCCACCCACTCGATAGAATCGGTCAAAAACTCGATGGTATTCATCTGCAGGGATCCCTTCGCCTGAATCTTCAATGATAATAGCAATTTTATTTTGTGATTTTCTTTGATGATTGTCGTTTTGAATGTACTTAGTACTTACCTTTATCTCACCCTGTTGTGGTGTATATTTATTAGCATTTGATATTAAATTCGTTAACATTAACTGCAAAGAAATTTCATCACCCTTAAAGGTTAGCTCATCACTGGATAAGGTAATTGTTTGCTGTTTATTTGCAATATTTTGATAGAGATCTCCGATAACAGCTTGCAACAGTGTTTTTAATTTCACCTGTTGTTGACTCTGATTTATTTGGTCGGGATTGGTACGATTTAAATGCAGTATTTGATCAATCACATGCCCCATTCGCTCAACACTAACCTTAAGTGGTTTAATTAAATTTATTGGATATTGTTGTCCCTGCTCATTTAACTCTTGCGATAGATTATGAACATTTATTTTTAGCACACTTAACGGTGTTTTCAACTCATGAGCTGCATCAGCAGCAAAATGTCGTTCTCGTTCAAAAGCTAAGTTTAAACGACCAAGCAAGTCGTTTAAGGTAATAACTACCCGGCTTAATTCACTGTTATCAACGTGTAATGCTAATGGCGTAAAATCATTACTGCGTTTATTGGCTAGCGCAGTCGTTAGTTTATGTAGCGGTTTTAAACCTTGAGTAATAATGCCATAAATAAGAAATGACAATAAAACAATGGCAATTATCATCGGGGTAACTGCCGCAAGGATTACCTCTTGAGCAAGAAGAAACTGCTTCTTTAACGGTTGAGCTACGATTATCACCAATTCATTGTCGTTAGCTTCAAGGGCATTATCAGGGCCGTTACTTGTGAAATAATCGGAGGAATGATCCGGGCTACTGGCTAAATAGATGGTACGCCAACGTTGTCCGGCGAAATTCACTTCACCAAAGTGTGTCGGTGACTTATTCAAGCTCATTATCGGTTTTACCGGGGAATTAGCACTTTGGATAACTAAGGTATCGCCTTGCCACACTTGAAAGGCAAAACTAGTTTGTTGCTTGATCGTAACAAACTGCCGTTGCTTGGTATCAAAGGTTTGATGAAGGCCTTTTACTATTTGTGCAAAGTCGACTAATTGCTGTTCAAATAGCTTTTCAGCACGTGTCATACTCGCTTTGTAGCCTTGAATAGCCGCAATAAAGGTAATTAGCGTTAATACGGCAACTAAAGTTAATACCAGAAAACGGCGAATGCTCATAAATTTGTTTCTATGTGTGAGTTAATGTGAAGACACTTAATTTAAAGACAGCTCATTTCAAGACAGTTAGTCTTGAGGGTGATTAATGATGTAACCTACACCACGGACATTTTGTATGAATTTATTGGGCAGGTTCTTTCTTAATTTATGAATATGCACTTCGACAGCGTTACTCAGCACTTCTTCACCCCATTGATAGAGTTTAGATTCAATTTGCTCTCGTGATTGAATACGTCCGGCATTTTCCATCAACGCCTTTAATACCATAAACTCTTTTTTAGAAAAGTGCACTTCACTTGCACCATTCTGCGCGTTTATCTCACCTTCTTGTTCGTGATTTTGTTCGTTATTTACTTGGTTACATTGTAGTAAATATACTTTATGAGACTTAGTATCCAAGCTCACTCGGTCAATCGTAATCATTGAACTAGAAGCGGTGCCTAAGCGGCGCTCTATGACTCTTAACCTTGCCAATAACTCTTGCATATCAAACGGTTTTGCTAAGTAATCGTCTGCGCCATAATCTAAGCCTTTCACTTTACTGTCAATGCTATCTCTAGCGGTTAAAATAATAACCGGCAAGTCATTCTTTTTAGCTCTAATTTCTTTCAAGACCAGTAAACCATCAATATCTGGCAAGCCTAAATCAAGGATAACCATATCATGGCTAGGCACGGCTAAAGCGGTTAAAGCGAGCTTTCCTCTGGATAAATGATCGACAACAAAGCCTTCTCTAACTAAGGATTGCTGCAGTGCTTCAGCAAGCCCTTGGTCATCTTCTACTAATAAAATTCTCATGAGATTAGTTACCTTCTCGCCCAAAAAGTAATGTCTTGTTCCGTTAAAAAGTGTTCTGCATGTTCACCCTGCAACAACGCCAACGTTGCTAATATTCCTGCTTGAATACATTGAGGTGCAACGGTTGTAATTGAGCGTGGCGCATTGATTATCGGCCATCCGGTTGTAGCATTTAACACGTGTCCGTAACGAATACCTTCTTTAATCAAGTATCGTCGGGCATCTCCACTAGTGGCTAACGCCCCTTTGTTAAGTGCCACAATCATATCTTGTGGCTGGCCAAGTACATCACTGTCAGGGTGTTCAATCGCTACTTGCCATGCTTGATCATTAAGTCTTGGACCTGTAACAGCCAAATCGCCCCCTAAATTGACTAAAATAGGTTCATCCGTTATTTTTTTAGCTAATAATATAGAGCGATCCACCGCGTATTCTTTACCTATACCACCAAAATCTAGTTCCATATTTTGTGGTAAAGTAATGCTTTGTTGATCATAATCGACTTTATTCCAACCAACAAAACTAAGCAATTTGTTTACCTCGGTTGCGCTTGGAAAATGTTGACATTCCCCACTTAAGCTATCAAAAGACCACACTTTCCTCAGCACACCTGAACTAATATCAAAAAGGCCATCGCTTAATTGATAACATTGCTCAGCAAAATTGAGTAATAAGAAAGTTTCTTCATCAATGGCAATTCTGTTACCGGCATTGCTATTTATTTGACTGCAAACACTTTTGCTATCATATCGACTGTATTTGTCTTCAATACGCCAAACCTCACGGCTAACACATTGAGCAACTTGCTCTGCTAACCGCTTATTTTGAGATTGGACTATCACCTCACACGGACTAGCCATAGCATTAAAACTAATGCTATGGCTGTCTTGTTGGTTGCTGTATTTAAGTGTTCTTTTTTTTTTCATATTATTGAAAACAATAATTAAATATGTAGTGATAACAGTTTAAAATGAATAACTCACTTGTGCAATAATAGCCTCAACTACTGGATAAATATCTTGTCCGCTTAACGCATTCGGATCAGTAAATCCTGCATTAGTTGGCGTTTGACGATAATATTCAAGCCTGAAAGAAAGTTCATTTCCCCCATTAAGTACCACACCATATTTTGCGCCGACAGTAATTGCTGTCATTTCGCCAATACGATAATCGGCGCTAACAAAACCTATAGGTGCTTGCTCATCAATAACATATGGCTGGTAAAAATCAGCTTCACTTTGTTGGTAAAATCGAATATGCGGTTCAATATAACTTGTTGCGCCAACAGGAATAGTAAAGCGAGTATCAATAGTATGAGAATTAATTCCCCAGTCATCCCACATATAGCGATAAGAGACGTCTGCAACCGTATTAAGTAAGCTATCATCAAAATTATATTTAGCTTGCATAAAGGTACTCTGCTTTACCCTGGAATCTGGGCGACTTTCATATATATAATCTTGTGCTAACCCGTCAGTATTTAACACACTAACTACTTTAAAGGGGTCTGTTAAATAACCGTCAACCATTGAATATGAATAATTAAATGCGGTGATCATACGACGGTTTATCACTTGGGTAACACCAACAAGAATATCAGCTGTACTCTTATCATCACTATCCCCTATCCTGGTTTTAGCGAATTCAGCGTCCCACTCGGGTGAACTAGAGTCCCCAACTAACATTGATGAGTGCGGCTTTGGAATACCTCCTTCTGGGGTAAATGTATCTTGAAAGTAGCTTAAACCCATTGAAACAGTGGTATTTTTTTTATTAAAGTCATAAGCTAAATTTCCATTAACACCTAAAGACAAATAATCATATTCTTTAGAAAAATGTCCACCGACACTACCGGTAATATTATCCGATAATGGTTGTGTCCATTGGGCATTAAGTTGAACACGGGTATCATGGAATGTATCATCCAGCGGTGTTTCTCCTGCGGGTGTAACATACTGACCATTACCTGAAGGACGAGTGAATGTTTGCGCATTAGGTTGTGCAACCGCGCCGTTTGCTGATGCACCAGTTAGTGCATCAATCGTTAATTTCAGACTTAGAATTTCATCATTAGCAAAGGTTTTTGTGCCCGCAATAATCGCTTCAGTTGCACTCACTCTGTCTGCTTCCGAGTAAATCAAAAATGCACTATCAAATTGCCATTCGTCAGCTTCTGTTGCTTGCGCCACGCCAGCCGATAAAACACCCGTTCCAAGTAAAGCACTTGTCGCTAACGATAACGCTGCTTTTATATTAGGTTTTTTATTGGTTTTCTTACTTGTCTCATTTAGTTTATTCATTAGTTACACCCGCACCCACCGCCGCCAAAACTTTTTCCGCCACTCGATGCTTCTTTAGAAAAATAGATATGATCATCTAAAGCGGCATCAATCGGGCTTGATGTTAGCGCCATTTCTTTTTTTGCTAACAAATCACGTTCCCAAGGCTCTACCCCTAAACTACTGCAGGCACTAAGACTGACAGTGACAGCAGTTAATAAAGCAAGTTTAAATTTTGACACGTTCAATTTTGAAGTATTACCTTGCGATAACGTTTTAAATACAGGTTTATTCGCTTTCATGATTGTCTCGCTTTGTCTTGTTATGAGCCATGTTATGAGTCTTGTTAGGAATATCTTTAGAAAGAGTGGGTGATGATGAGTTGAGTAACCGTTTAATCTCATCTTCATATTGATTTATTTTACCGGTAAAAAAACCACTGTGACGATATTTAATCACGCCATCACGGTTTATTAACATGCTTGTTGGCATGCCTTGAATAGAAAAATGTTTAGCTATAGTGCCTTTAGGATCATAAATAACAGCAAATGACGCTGGATTATCTTGTAGAAATTGTTGGGCGTTCGTTTCATCGGCATCCAAATTTATACTGATTACAGTGAAACCTTGTTCCTTGAATTGCTGCTGAATTTTATTCATCCAAGGAAATGATTTAACACAAGGGCCACACCATGATGCCCAAAAATCAATATATACCACCTTACCTTCTTGCTTTAGCAACGCCTGTTCTAGGGACTGTTGAGGACTATCCACTTGTTCTGCTGCAGTGGCAGAAGCAGTAAAAGCTATTAAAAATAAAACCAAAGCGAGTGTTTTTTTCATCGACATATCCCTAGATGCTATTCATATAATTATTTTTAACAGTTTTAATAAAAAACCTTAAAACTACTTAGTGCCAGTAGCTTAAGATAGTAAACTTAACTAAAACTTAAGAAAATTAATTTTCAAATGAAGCGTTAACTAATCAAGCCAAATAATGGCTATGCTTAAAATATTCGTCTTGCCTAAAGGCGTTTATAATTCCAGCTGAATCCTGCATCTTCAAGTGAAGCGGTTATATACCTTAGAAGTAAATTAACATTCCCTTAAAAATTACTTTTGTATATACTGAGCCGCCATGGTGATAATTAATGATTCGATTAGATAATGACTACTCATAAGGCTTTTGCTTTATTGTATTTTTTATTATGCTTTTGCTTTTTAAGTACAAGTTATGCTCAGCCTTGTTTAGCAGAAACTGACTTAACTAACGAATATAATTACCAATTTTCATTGGAAGAATCCCTTGAAGAAACCGCCCTTTTAAACAGTAATTCCTATATAAAACCGTTTGACCACGCGACTCAGCTTTTTAAAGTCAAACCAGTAGAAAACCATATAAATCATACCTTGCCTTGCTGTAATCGTGGTCCCCCTTCGAATACCCTTATTAAACAGCAACCAATACTAGCTACCTAAACCACTTAGACATATGTGTTTCTAATTCGACCTGAAACGGGCATCTTCATGTGATTTTGGTATTAGCCCTAGCACTAAATTAGTAGCACAAAGGCTTAGTATTTTCTTTTTTTATTAAGCAGGTATTTCATTAACAATTAACTTGTTAAATACCCGTTAACAATTAAGATGCAAGTTTCAGAGTGGTTGAGCAACTTCAATTCAAAGCGCTATGATTCATAATGGTTTTTCAGGAGAATATGCTACTCATTCTCTAATAAGCTACGCTCATGTAGCATCATTATGAATCACAGTAACGATGGACTGATTTAACTCCCACTGAAATTCGCGTGAATGTTAACGAGTATCGAAGCCTCTTAACGCATTAGTAGCCCTTATCATGATTAATACTGTTATTCTCATCTTAGTTATCATCAGCTTTTTGATGATCATTACTGAAGACCTAATTCACATCAACAAAGCTAAAACCACACTTTTTTTTGGTACCCTTTGTTGGATTCTTGCTTTTATTTTTCCAATAAACAATAACCTAGCAAGTGAAACGACCCACCAACTTAACGAAAATCTACTTGAAATTGCCACCTTATGGTTGTTCCTAATGTCGGCAATGACTTTTGTTGCTTACTTAAACAGCAAAGGTTTTATTTCTGCACTAGTACAAAGAATATTACCTGAAAGGATATCTGAGCGTGGGTTAATGTTTGTCATTGCCATTTTTGCATTTGTCTTTTCCTCCTTTGCCGATAATGTTACTGCAACCTTAGTGTCTATTGCGGTGGTGATGAATTTACAATTAGAGGTAAAAAAACGATTAAAATATGCCACGTTAATTATATTTTCGGTTAACAGCGGTGGTGTTTCACTTATTACTGGTGATGTAACTACCTTGATGATATTTCTAGAAAATAAAGTGACTATTTCGAATCTACTCATTCTAATTTTACCTTCTTTTTTAGGCGTATTAACGTTAGCAAGTTTATTATCAATGAAACTATCCGGAGAAGTGAAATTAGCACAAACACGTATTAAGATTGCAAAATCCGATATCGTCATTGCACTCATATTTGTATTAACTATTTCAGGTACGCTACTCGCCAATGTACTATTTCATATTCCACCTGTATTAACTTTCTTGTTTGGTTTATCTATTATGTTTTTAGTTGCAAACCTATTACCTAATAAAAATAATCAAGATGCTTTAAATTATATAAGGGAAGTTGAATATGATGCCCTACTCTTCTTTTTAGGCGTGCTATTACTGGTAGGTATTTTAAAAGAAATTGGCGTACTTAATGGTTTTACTCAGCTATATCAATATTTACCTGCCATTACCGTAAACTATTTAGTTGGTTTCATGTCCTCTGTAATCGACAACGTGCCCTTAACGGCTGCGTTATTAAAATCAGGTGTTGATATGAAAATCACCGAGTGGTTAATGTTAACTTATGCAACTGGCGTTGGCGGTTCAATCCTAGTTATTGGCTCAGCCGCTGGGATTATCGCGATGAGTAAAGTTAAAGGGTTGAATTTCATTAGTTACTTACGAAATGCTATTTATTTAATTATTGCATATACCGTAGGTTATATTGGTGTTTATTTCGCAGCGAATTGGGCGCTCGCTTAACAATTACAGCCACTAAATTATCGTTATCCTCGCGGTTATAAATGGATATCAAAGCTTTTGTAAAATTGAGGTGTTTTAGTGGTTGTTACTTATTTAAGGTTCATATCGACCGAACAGTCAAACATGGTTTTAACAATAAATCGATAGGACAAGTGCATAACGAAAAGGCTCTGTTTAGTGGGAGTCGCCGCTTATACTTTATTGAAGGAAAACTCAGTTTTTTTAACTGAACGTAAATAACCGAAAAAGTTCTCCGTGAATAACTACGAGGCTAAATACTTATCGTATATTTTTTGGAACTCTCCACTTTCTTTTAAATACCTCAGTCCTAAATTAAAGTCGTCTCGTATTTGTTTGTCTCTAAATACTGGACGGTAATTCATTGGGTCTACTGTGATAAAATTATGCTCATCAACATCACTAATTTCTAATTCTTTCATTAACTCAATTTTATTAACAAAGTATTTGAAAATATAACGGTCACAGAGCACCACATCGAATCGCCCTAGTTGTAATAATTCAACTTGTTTTAATTGATCACTGACGCCAAAAAATCGGTTTTCTTTAACGACATTGTTTAACCAGTCGGGATATCGTTTTTCCGCGCCTTGAAAGGAAGCAACGTGAAGGGAGTCTAAGTCACTCGGTTTATTTATTGTAATATTTCTACTTTTAAGGGTAATAAAAATATTGTCATAAATAACGGCCGGATTCGCATAAAAACCATCCTTTAAATGAACGCCCATATCGCCCATCGCAGCATCGACCTGATTCTGACGAAAAGCGATAGGAACTCGACCTAAAGGAAAGTACAAAGGTTTTAGTGTATGTCCCTTATATGCCAAAGCAGCAGATATGATATCAATTTCAATCCCAGAATTACTTGTTTCAATAATATAAGGAGGGATCTCTTGGCTAAACGCCATTAAGACTTCGTGAGCGCTAGCTTTACTGCACATTAATCCACTGATAAAAAGAAAACAGTATTTGAGTAATTTAATTATTATTCCAAAAATTTATCACATGATACCTATAAGCAGTATATAGCAGTATATTGCTAATGATCAAACCCCATCAGCTAATGTGCAATTGAATTATGTATCCTATGACAAAGGCACAAATACAATCTCACCTAACTATTCAAATAACTCAAATCAAGACTGCTCTTTACTGAAAATACTCTATTCGCAAGAATATTATATAATTTATTGCTTATTTATCGAGCACTCATACAGTTTAGTGTAAAAACTTCACTTTTTGGCTTGATTTATTTGACCAACGTGGCACTGTGTACAGGCTGAATATGTATTCAGTCCACAATTCGATTCAAACAATAATTAAAGGAGTAGCGCTTCAATGTGTTCAATCTTTGGTATATTAGATATAAAAACAGGTGCAGATGCACTTCGTCCTACAGCGTTAGAATGTTCTCGTCTTTTACGTCACCGCGGTCCCGATTGGTCTGGAATTTATCACAGCGACAATGCCATATTAGTGCATGAGCGTTTATCTATTGTTGATACTGAGCATGGTGCTCAACCTTTATACAATGGTGATAAAAGCAATGTACTTGCTGTTAACGGTGAGATTTATAACCACAAAGCATTAGCCAGTGCTTTAAACGTTGATTATGAATTTCAAACAGCCTCAGATTGTGAAGTTATTCTCCCTCTATATGAAGAATTTGGTGTTGAATTTGTTGACAAACTACAAGGTATGTTTGCCTTTATTGTGTACAACGAAAAAGATAACTCTTATTTAATAGCACGTGATCACATTGGTATTATTCCTTTGTACACGGGTTATGATAGTGAAGGTAACTTCTATGTTGCCTCAGAAATGAAAGCGTTAATGCCGATTTGTAAAACCGTTGAAGAATTTCCTCCTGGACATATTCTTGATAGCCGTGTTGGGAAATTACAACAATATTACAAACGTAACTGGCAAGAATATGCCGCGATAAAAGATAATACCACTAGTACGACTAAAATTCGTGAAGCATTAGAAGAGTCAGTTAAAAGTCATTTAATGACTGATGTACCTTATGGCGTATTGTTATCAGGTGGTTTAGATTCTTCACTCATTTCTGCGATTACGCAAAAATTTGCAGCTCGTCGTATTGAAGACAACGATTTAGCTGAAGCTTGGTGGCCAAAAGTACATTCATTTGCCTGTGGCCTTGCAGGTTCTCCTGATTTAATTGCAGCACAAACCGTCGCAGATAGTATTGGTACTATTCACCACAGTGTAGTGTTTACCGAGCAAGAAGGTATTGATGCACTTAAAGAAGTTATTTATCACTTAGAAACCTATGATGTAACAACTATCCGTGCTTCTACGCCAATGTACTTAATGGCGCGTAAAATCAAAGCAATGGGTATTAAAATGGTACTTTCTGGTGAAGGTGCTGATGAAATATTTGGCGGATACTTGTACTTCCATAAAGCACCAAACGCACAAGAGTTCCATGAAGAGCTTAACCGTAAGCTTGATCGACTTCATAAATTTGATTGCTTACGGGCAAACAAATCAATGTCGGCTTGGGGCATTGAAGCGCGCGTACCATTTTTAGACAAAAACTTTATGGATGTTGCAATGCGCATCAACCCTGAAGATAAGTTGTGTGGCAATGGTAAAATGGAAAAAGCTATTTTACGTGAATCTTTTGAAGGTTACTTACCAAAAGAAATCTTATGGCGTCAAAAAGAGCAATTCTCAGACGGTGTAGGTTATTCTTGGATTGATGGTTTAAAAGCCCATGTTGAGTCACTTGTTACTGAACAACAGCTTGAAAATGCTCACATTAGATTCCCGGTAAATACACCTGATAACAAAGAAGGTTATTACTACCGTACTGTTTTTGAAGACAAATACCCATTAGCTACAGCTGCTGATTGTGTTATTGGCGGAAAATCTGTTGCTTGTAGCACAGAAGAAGCCTTAGCTTGGGATGAAAGCTTTCAAAATAACGCAGATCCATCGGGTCGTGCGGTACTCAGTGTACATAACGAGAGTTATTAATACTCTTTAGTAAGAAGATTGTTTTACAGTAAAAATAAAAAGCCGATAATTATTATTATCGGCTTTTTTAATGGCTAAAATTAGCTTTTGTTTACGCCATTGCTTTATTCAACTGATGGAACATCAATAGCAGAGAAAACCTTTTTACCTGCTACCCAAGTTTGTGATACCTGACTTTGCCAAATTGTGCTTTCAGGCATAGTCAGTAAGTCATCCGCAAGTAAAATGAAATCAGCTTTTTTACCGGCTTCTAAGCTGCCTATAAGCTTTTCTTGATGCCCCGCATATGCCGCATCAATGGTAAAGCTTCTTAATGCTTCAGTACGCGTCATTTTCTGGTCCGCATACCAGCCTCCGATAGGTAAATCTTTATGATCTTGTCTGGTAATTGAGGCATGTAAACCAAAGAATGGATTGGGTGATTCTACTGGGAAATCTGAGCCTGCGGCAATGATAGTATTACTATCAAGAAGCTTTCGCCACGCATAGGCACCTAATATTCGTTTTCCCCCCAGTCGAGTAACGGCCATATTTTTATCACTCGTGGCATGTGTCGCTTGCATCGAAGCAATAACATTAAGTGAGGAAAATCGAGAGATATCTTCTAAACGTAATACTTGAGCATGTTCTATTCTATGGCGTAATGCTTTAGTTTGGCTCTTTTGTATAGCCTGTTGGTAAAGATCTAATATCAATTTATTAGCATTATCACCAATCGCATGAGTATTAACTTGAAAACCAGCATTCATCGCAAAATCAATATAGTGCTGTAATGATTTTTTATCGTGTAACAACAAACCTTTGTGACCTGAGTGATCGCTGTAATCATTAATTAATGATGCACCTCGACTGCCTAATGCGCCATCTGCTTGAATTTTGACACTGTTAACAGCAAACATTTCATCTTCAGTCCTATAAGGTCCTTGTTCTAGTTGTTGCTGCCAATTTGTACTAGGTAGATACAACATACCATTAATACGAATAGTCATATTTCCTTCACTAGCAAGCGTCTTATATAACGCAATATCTTTTTGCTCAATACCAGCGTCATGTACACTGGTTAATCCTAAACTTGCCAATGAGTGCATTGCTCTTTTCAAAGCGATTTTATCTTCCATAGGCGATGGCGGAGTAATACTAGCAGTTATCAACGTCATTGCATTATCAATAAAAATGCCAGTAGGCAGACCATTTTTATCTTTTATGATATCCCCTCCTACCGGGGCTTTACTTGCTGATGTTATACCCGCCAACGCCATCGCTTTTGAATTCGCCCAGCCAGCATGACCATCAACTCGTCTGAGCCACACTGGTTTATTAGGAAATGCTTCATCTAAACTTTTCGCATTTGGATAGCTGTTATTTGACCATTGCACCTGATTCCAACCACGACCAAGGATCCAACTCATAGAGGGATTATCCTTGGCATAAGATATCGTGCGATTAACGGCATCAAGCTCTGAAGTAGCATTAACCAGATCCACACGTAATAAACTGTGTCCATAGCCAATAACATGCCCATGTGCATCAATTAGTCCCGGTAGCATCGTTTGACCTTGTCCATCTATAACAATTACACCTTTAGATGCAGGAAGTACTGCTCCAATCGGATATACTTTATTGATGATGTCATCAGTAAACGAAATTGCAGAAAATTGTGTGAGCGAATTGTCGGTGAAAGTATAGCCGTTAACGTTCTTTATCAACGTGGTTTGAGCCATCAGTTGTGAGCTAATAAGTAGCAAAGAAATAGCACTAATAAATTGAGGTTTTTTCATAATATTGCTCTTGTTATCATATTGTATTGTTTGTGTTTTATTGATATTTTTTACCTCATCTTAGCATGACGTTAAAATCAAACAAAAAAATTAAATGTTGAATACCCAATACTTTATTATTTACGTTAATGTTTGCACATGAAAGCAAAAATAAATCTCTCTTTGTACATTTATTACCTTAACGTCATAGAGTTAGTTAGGGTAAAATAAACCTCTTGTTTATATTCTACTGAAACATTTAAAGGTTATCGTGTGACTGAAAAACATTTAATTTGGGACTTACCCTTACGCATTTTTCATTGGGGTTTTGCCGCTACTATTTTAGCGGCCTGGTATACCGCTGAGCAAGGTGCTGATCTGGTTGAAATTCACATGCAATTAGGTTTTGTTGCCTTAGCTTTAATTGCATTTCGGATTTTATGGGGATTAATTGGTCCTAAACATGCGCGATTCTCACAGTTTGTCCCCTCTCCAAAATCACTACTTTCATATTTACGAAGTCCAAATACCGCTAAGAGCACAGCGGGTCATAACCCACTGGGTGCTTTGATGGTAATTTTAATGATATTACTGATATCAGCACAAGCAATCAGCGGCTTATTCATTAATGATGATGTGTTTTCGTCAGGCCCTTATTACGGCAGAATCAGTAATGAATTAGAAAAGGTAATGAAATTTTTGCATCATAATACTTTTGATTTTATGATTGCCGCGATTGTTTTACATATCGCCGCTATCACTTTTTATTGGCGAGTAAAAAAAGAGAATTTAGTGCTGCCCATGATCACGGGTAAAAAGACAACAGCGCAAGTTAAATCTTCTGATGCTATCCCACATTCAAAGATTATTCTTGGTTGTATTGTTGCCGTTTGCTGTGTCATTTTTGTTTATTGGTTAGTCGTAGTCAATGCACCTGTAATTGAAGAATTTTATTATTAGTATTGAGGTAAGCTTGAGCAGACAAATATTTAGTGACTAAGATTGTTTATATTACAGAGGTAAAACTGCTCAGTGGTCTCGTTTAACGACGCTAGTTCACGGCCATTAAACAATAACCACTGAGCAGTTTGCTTAAACCTTAATATAATTATGGGTCATTTCAATTTAGAAGTAGTGACGGTACTCAAGCTTAAACTCTTGAAAGCTTTTATTATCATGAGTATTGCTTTCAACACGATGAAAATTAGCTGAAAAGCGTACGCTGTCATTTTGTCCAAGTCCTACACTTTGCTCAACGCTCACTCGACTTCGCTGTGTTTGGTCAAACAAAAATTGATAATGTTCTGCATCAACTAACAACGTAGTTTTCGGCCAATAATATAGAAAACCTACCTGTAAACCGGGTGCAACTGCCGCGTAAGTATCAAGCTTTCGATTAAATTCAAGACGACCGGTAGCTAATAAAAACACATAACTATTTTCTAAAGGTTGATAACTGACTCCGCCACCGCCGGAGCCTTGAGTAACCAGCACTTCTTTATCCTTTGTCCATTGTTGTTCAACGCTAATATTTGCTTTCCAAGACCATGGCGAAAAATAGTCATTCCTTGCGGATAAAGAAACGATATCAAGTAGCTCAGCTTTTTCAAGTTTCACATCGCCGCCTTCGTAAACCCTCACCATTGCATTCACCATATTTAATGACATACCCGTATAATAGCCTGAGATGGGATCTAACAAATCGTGATAACTACCTCTATATTTGATTTCTGCAAAGGATTTATCAAGGTTTTGTCCTACACTAAATCCTAGCATAGCCGTTTTATGACCTAAGTCTGGTCTGTCTGGCTGTTCAATTGGTATGACTAATTTAGTTCGGTTTTCATTCAGTCGTCTAAGTAATAAAAAACTTCGACGCGTAGTTTCTTTTGGTCGACCATTGAATGTATTTTGATAACGTAAGTAACGATAAGCGCTATCGACAATACCTTGCTGCTGTACTTTACTAAGCTTAAGGAATTCGTCGCTATTTAATACTTCAATATCCTGAGATAAAGCCAGTGCTAATTCATTTTCTTCAGCGCTTAACATCGCTAATTGTGCTTTTAGCTCCGTCAATATTGATGGTCTATAATTTGTTTCTCTTATTAAATCAGCTTCTTGCACTACCCTTACTGTATCTAATGGCATTGCTGTCACCGGAAAATTTTTGGCTAGGTATAAGCCTGGTCTCGCAACATCAAGCAGCTCTAACAACCGAAACGAACAGTTTTCATCAAAAAAGTAATATTCAAAACTAATGCCTTGTAGCTCCCAAATATGAGCCAACATGGTATTTATTTCTTCTTGGGTTAAATCTAATTTATATTCCCAAAGGTCACGGTTTTCTAAGCGACTATATTCTTTAATTTTTTCGAAATAGGGGTTAGCCGCAAAGTATCCAGGATAACCACCGGTTAAGCCTCTTGCTGCATATAAAAAACCGCCCTCACCTTCAGGTACTGTGGCGCCAAAGTTTAATGCATAAGAAAGATAGGTTGAGTTTTGTTCAACATTATCGGGGTCAAAACGTAGAAAAGTATGACCATACATAGATGAAGGGCTATTTAATTGCGCTGAAGCAAACACTAAAACTACATTCGTCGTCTTTAGAGTGCTACGCCAGTCCAGATACTCCTGACAAACATAAGGTTTAACTTCTTCACGAAGACCTTTGACATTATTAAATAAAAATAATGTTCTTGCTGGGAATTTACATTGTATTTCATCCCGCTTTTTTAGTGACGCTATTGTCGCTAATAATTCATTTTCTGGATTTTTTGCACCATCTATCGCTAAAAAGAAATTTACATCATCAACGTAGCTTTCAAGTTCATCAGCTTCAGTTTGTAAATTTATATGTAACAATGCACGCCATTGCTCTGTTTTAGCCAACTGAGTAATATTTTTATGTGGTTGCGAATTAGCTTTTGGGGAGGTAAAAAAAATGAGCGCTATAGATAGAAGAACTGCTTTAAATTTCATAGGTTATATTTATTAGCAATAAAATTGCAATGAGTGATCGTAATGGAAACAATAGAATTAAAAAAGGCTACTTAAAGCAGCCTTTTATCATCGATAACAATTAATACTAAACAGTATATTTAGCTAACTTTTCATCATTTTTCATTAAAGAAAACATTGAGCTAACTACATGTTCTGTTGTTGCTTCTTCTGAAGGGAATAATGTATTAAAGTTATTATGTAACGTTGATTTGAATAAAGCCCGATCTGCTTCTGCAACACCTAAAGAAACGGCAACAGCAGTTATTGCTTCACCATCACCGCGAGCAACATCTTCACTGAATTCGTCCATAATCATACTAACATCAATCATTTCCTTACCGCCGTAAGTCAATGTGCCTTTAGTTGAACAACCATTAGAACCGAATGACATACCAAAAGTATTGTTACCAGTTGACGTGTTAGTTGTAGCAGCAAGAACATGGCTTGGAGTACCCGATTGACCAGCAAAAAGCATATTACCCCAACCACAAGATTGACTACCAGGTGCATCTGCTAGTGCAGAAGTAGATATTAATAATGTTGATGCTATTAAAAGTTTTTTCATAATAAATCCCTATAAAGTTATGTTAAATAATACTTATTTAAAAAATAGAAGCTATTCCAGTCTAATACATATATTTACATAATTCTAGAGTAAAACTGCAAATTTCCTTAAGCTATTTCTCTCTTAAAATAATAGCCCATTTAGCTATTTCATATATATTTTTTAATCGTAAATTAGCCATAATAAAAAAGCCTTTAACTGTGTTAAAGGCTTTTAAAATAGTAACTTTTATTTAATAACTACGCGTGTAATTATTCTTCTTTAAAGTCATCATGACAACCACCACAGGTTTTACCAACGCCACCAATAGCTTTTTTAATTTCACTTTCATTATTAGATTTAGCAGCAATAATTAATTTAGAAGAAGCGACTGTTAATAGGTCGATATTTTTACTGAAATGTTCAGGTTCTTGCCAAATTTTAGCTAAAGCTTCTGTTTTTACATCAAACTTAGAGGTATCAGTACGAGTATAATCAGCAATCATTAAAGATAATTGATTTATGCGTATGGCATTTTTTTCGACAACTTTAGCATCAAGTGGAATTTTTCCTTTCGCCATCGCGCCTAATGGCCCCATGTTTCCACCTAATAATTTAAACACTGATTGACGTAACTCAGTTGCATAAACAGCATGTTTTTCAGAACTTGCTGGCTGCGCCAAACTTGCCGTAGCAACCACTAAACTGGTAGAAATTGTTAACGCTAAAACACTTTTTTTCAGGAAACTCATTGATATACTCTCTGTTAATAATTATTGTTTATTCCTTTTGTCCGGCTAGTCTAGCCTACTGGTACACTACAGCAAGTAAGAACTTGTAACAAAAGGATAATATTCGACATAATACATAAAGACTTGCCGTTAAAACCTGTTATAGACCATTCACAATTTCTTTAACTAAAGGTGGTCCTTGATAAATAAAGCCAGTGTAGACTTGCACCAAACTTGCGCCCGCTTCAAGTTTTTCATTGGCATCATCACTTGATGCTATGCCGCCCACCCCGATAATAGGTAATTTATTATTAAGCGCTTCACTGAGTAATTTAATGACTAGAGTACTTTTTTCTTTAACCGGTTGACCACTTAGTCCACCCTGCTCAGTGCCAAATTGTAGACCTTCAACACCTTCACGACTTAAAGTAGTATTCGTCGCAATAACGCCATCTATACCATTATCAATTAAAGATTTTGCGATCGACTTCACTTCATCACCCGTTAAATCAGGCGCAATTTTTACGGCGAGTGGTATATACTTACCGTATTTTTCAGTAAGTATGGTCTGCTCTGCTTTTAACGCGGCCAATAGTTCATTTAATGCATCTCCATATTGCAGTGAACGTAAGCCAGGCGTGTTTGGAGACGATATATTCACCGTGATATAAGTCGCTAAGTCGTAGACTTTTCGCATACAGTGAAGGTAATCATCTTTAGCATTTTCTTCAGGGGTATCTTTGTTCTTACCAATATTAATACCCAAGATGCCTTTAAAGTTTGCCGCTTGTACTTGCGATACTAAGTAATCCACGCCCTTATTATTAAAGCCCATGCGATTTATTACAGCATTAGCCTCTGGCAAACGAAAAATACGCGGCTTATCATTACCTGGTTGCGGTCGTGGTGTTACTGTGCCCACTTCGACGAAACCAAAACCCATCGCATCAAAGGCATTAATACACTCACCATTTTTATCAAGTCCTGCCGCTAGGCCAACAGGATTTGGGAAGTTGATGCCCATAACCGTTAATGGTTTGTCTTGCACAGTTTGCTTATAAAAGGCATTAAACGGTGACTTCCCCGTACTCTTTAAACCCTTTATGGTTAATTCATGGATGGTTTCAGCATCAAACTGAAAAAGTACTTTACGAATGGCTGGATAAAACATAATGCCTCGGCTTGTTTACGAATAATAAAAATAAAAAATCCCCGCTAAGCGAGGATTTTATCAGTTAACTCTAACATTACAATATGCTAGCTTTGATTGGCCAAAATAAATTTACGTCAATGTTTTTCTGACGTTTATTTTGGTGATACAGGCTGGCAATTTAAGCTTAATAACATTAATTCACGTAAGGCTACTGAGAATTTAGCAAAATCATGAGACTGGCCTATTTTAAAGTCAGCTAAAATATGCTTCCAGCGCTCTAGTGGTTGTTCATTAGTATCAATCCACACGGTAAGCAACT
Source organism: Colwellia psychrerythraea 34H (assembly GCF_000012325.1). NCBI lineage: Bacteria > Pseudomonadati > Pseudomonadota > Gammaproteobacteria > Alteromonadales > Colwelliaceae > Colwellia > Colwellia psychrerythraea. The sequence continues at coordinate 2,924,532 of NC_003910.7, forward strand.
GTTCTAAATCCGCAAATTGAGCATCACATTGACAGCGCAATACAACCGAAGTTAAAGAACGCTGTTGCCAATCTAACTCTTCTCTAAAGGATGCACGAGCAAGTGCTTGCCAATGGTTTGCAACGGGTTGGCGAGTAATTTGATCTAAGAACCAATGTAACTCTAAACGAGCACCAAGCTTAAAGTACAAACTGGCAGCTTGTTCTACAGTACAATTATTTTCATGGGCTATTTCTGCAATATCCATAGTCGAAAATAAAGTACTTAATTGAGAAACTCGTTTTGCAATAACTTTAGGTACGCCTGACTCAACTAAGTCACTCGCTACTCGCTCTAAAGCTTCAATTTCTTCACTGATCATAAAGCTTGCTAACTGCTCAGATATGATAGCAAACGTTGGTTGATACAAAGTAATTGACTCTGCAATCGACAACGATTTATTACGATGACGCAAGAACCATCGAGTTACTCGTCGAACTGTTCTACGATACTGGTACAACATTTCGGTTTGAATAGCAGTAGATATTTGATTATCTAATACTTCAATTTGATTCCAAAACTCTCCTAGCTCAAATACGGCACTGGCAATAGTATAAGCATTAGCTATTTCAGCAATACTTGCTCCCGTTTCTTCTTGCATGCGGTTAACAAAATTAAAGCCCATATCGTTACCAATTTTATTGGCAAGTTTAGTGGCTATAATTTCTGCACGTAATGGATGCTGTTGCATTTCATTTTGATATTTTTCGCGTAACTGTTTAGGAAACGCTTCAATAAGTAAACTATTATGATAAGGGTTATCTGTAATTTCAACATGGACGAAATCATCTTTGAGAACCATTTTACTATAAGCAAGTAATACAGAGAGTTCTGGACGTGTTAACCCATGACCTTGTGCTAACCTATCAGCAATTTCTTCATCATCAGGAATAAACTCTAAACCACGGTTTAATTTACCTGCTCTTTCAAGTTCATGGATAAAGCGAACTTGTTCTTTTAACTGATTCACGCCACGCATTGCTGTAATAGATAATGAATGTGTTTGGCGATAACAATCTTCAATAACAATATCACCGACTTCATCAGTCATATCAGCAAGAAGTTTATTACGTTGCTTAATAGTTAAGTCACCATTTTGTACCAAACTATTTAGCAATATTTTAATGTTTACTTCGTTATCTGAGCAATCAACTCCACCAGCATTATCAACGGCGTCAGTGTTAATACGACCGCCATTGGCAGCATACTCAATGCGTCCTAATTGAGTTAAACCTAAGTTACCACCCTCACCGACAACTTTGGCTTGCAAGTCAGTACCGTTGATTCGTAAATTATCATTAGCTCTGTCACCCACTTCTAAGTGTGATTCTTTGCTACTTTTAACGTAAGTACCGATACCACCGTTCCAAAGTAAATCAACTTTCATTGTTAGTAACGCTTGCATTAAATCAGTAGGCGCCATGCTCTGTTTTTGCGTACCAATCATTTTCTTAATTTCAGGGGTAAGCTTGATAGATTTAACATGACGACTGAAAATGCCACCGCCTTTAGAAATTAGCTCTTTATTGTAATCTTCCCAAGTACAACCGGCTAAATTGAATAAGCGTTCACGTTCTACATACGAACTTGCGGCTTCAGGGCTTGGGTCAATGAAAATATGCATATGGTTAAATGCAGCTTGTAAACGAATATGTTTTGATAACAACATACCATTGCCAAATACATCTCCCGCCATGTCGCCAATAGCAATACAGGTAAAATCAGAACTTTGACAATCAATGTCCATTTCTCTGAAATGACGTTTCACAGACTCCCATGCACCTTTGGCTGTAATACCCATAGCTTTATGGTCATAACCAACACTGCCACCTGAGGCAAAGGCATCGCCCAACCAGAAGTTATATTCATCAGATATAGCATTAGCAACATCTGAGAACGTTGCTGTGCCTTTATCAGCGGCAACAACTAAGTAAGCATCATCTTCATCTAAACGTACGACATCTTTTGGTGGAACTATTTCACCGCCAACAATATTGTCAGTAATATCGAGTAAGGCGCGAATAAAGGTGCGGTAACACTCTTTACCTGCTTCAAAGATTTCTTGACGAGAGCCATTAGGTAGTTGCTTACATACAAAACCACCTTTAGCGCCAACAGGAACAATAACGCTGTTTTTAACTTGTTGCGCTTTAACTAAACCAAGTACTTCAGTACGGAAATCTTCACTTCTGTCTGACCAACGTAAACCACCACGAGCAACTTTACCACCGCGTAAATGTACACCTTCAATTTGTGGAGAATAGACAAAAATTTCAAATTTTGGCACAGGCTGTGGCATTTCACTTATTTGCTCAGGCAATATTTTAAATGAAATATATGATTTATCACCTTTAACAGGATCTGCTTGAAAATAGTTAGTACGGATAGTGGCATTAATCATTTCAACAAAACGTCGAATTATGCGGTCATCATCTAAGTTAGCGACGTTATCAAGTGAACTTTCAATTTCAGCTAATAATTTATTCGTTGTTTTCTCTTTCGCAATGGCTGTTGCTTTACTCTTTGGATCAAAACGCAAAGTAAATAGTTTAATCAACTGTTCAGCAATTTCAGGGTAACGTGAGAAAGTATTTTCAATGTAGCTTTGGCTAAAGCGACCCGCAATTTGGCGGTCATACTTAGCAAAGGCTCGTAAAATAGAGACTGCACGTCCTTCAATACCAGCACCTAAAATAAGACGGTTAAAACCATCGTCTTCTAAGTCACCATGCCAAACTTTGGCAAAAGCATCTTGGAACAGCGTTCTAACTTTATAGACATCAAATTTCCCTTCACCTGTTAGGTACATTGAAAAATCTAAAATCCAACTCGCTTCATCTTCTGTTGTTTTAATCGCATAAGGTCTTTCACCGATAACACGTAAACCAAAGTTTTCCAACATAGGTAACACATCACTTAAGTGAATAGGTTCGCCTTTATGGAATAATTTTAACTTAACAAAACGGCTATCCGGTTTTTCTTCAAGCGGTTGATAGAAAAGCATTTCTAGCTCATTGTCAGCATTGATATTTTCAAGCTTCTCAATATCTACAATAGCTGAGCCTGGTAATACTTCATCTTTATACGCTTGTGGAAATTTAACGTACTTACGGCTTAATGCTTTCGCTGCAGCTTCACCACGATTAGCCCCTAAAGCACTGACTAACTTATCATCCCAGTTACGAGCCGCTTCATTTAAATTCTTTTCAATTTCTTTCACGTCTATATCTGCTTTCGTTGAGTTCACTCGAACAATATAATGGGTTCTTGCATGAACCGATTCTGAGAAGAAGGTAGTGAATTCGACTTCTTCATTGCTATTAAACACTTCTTGCAATAATTTTTGCGTATCCATACGTAGCTGGGTGTTATAACGCTCTCTTGGAACATACACCATGCACGAGTAGAAACGATCAAAGGTATCGCGACGAACAAACAACCCGGTATAATCACGTTCCTGCATCTGCAAGATACCCGTTACATTATGAAGTAACTCATCTACAGAAGACTGTAATATCTCATCTCTTGGATACGTTTCTAATATATTAATCAACGCTTTATAATTATGAGTTCCTTTTGCAAAAGGAGACGCTTTACAAACAGACATTACTTTAGAGTTGATAAAGGGCAAATCTAACGCACTATTAGTGTAATAAGCAGAGCCGAAAAGCCCGATAAAGCGTTCTTCACCAACAACATTGCCTTTATCATCAAAACGTTTAACACCAATATAATCTAACTGGGCGGGACGATGAACACGTGAACTAGAGTTAGTTTTAGTCAAAATAAGATGATTTTGATCTAGAGCTACTTTACGCCCAGTCTCACTTAAGCTAGATACTAAGCGAGATTTAGAACCTTGCGAGTTTTTCATCAAACCAAGGCTTGATTCAACATTCGCTTCTAATGAAATATCTCCCTTAACGGCTTTAACGTCGTATGAACGATAACCCATCAAGGTAAAGTTATTCTCTGAAATCCAATTTAAGAAACTTAAAGTATCTTCTTTATCCGTTTTGAGTCCTGGATATTTACCTTTCTTAACATCAGCAATAACCTTGTTTAAACAAGTTAACATTGGTTTCCAATCACTGACTGTTAAACGAATGTCTTCTACAACAGAGAGTAAGGCAGTTTTGATCGCGTCTAACTCGTCTTGACTTGATTGACGGTCAATTTCGATTAAAAACACAGTCTCTTCTGAACTTGCTTTGACTTTACTGTCAACAATAGGTGCTAATTCAATTACTTCGTGCTTTTTATCACGAGTAATTTTAAGGGGAGCATTTAACATTAAATGCGGCGACACGCCTAAGCGATTTAAGGCTATGCGGATAGAATCGACTAAAAAAGGCATATCCTGAATTATCACTTCAATAATCGTATGGCTAGATTTCCAACCATTTCTACTTACTGAAGGATTAAAAACATGAATAACAGGAGCATCATCTTTATGCTCATTAAGTGAACTCCATAAACTAAGCACCGCACCATACATATCACTTTCATTACGATGGTCGAGATCTAAAGATGACAAGTTTCCGTACAATAAATTAGCAAACTGCTCTACTAAGGGAGCTGTTTTGTCGTTTACTTTTTGCTGGATAAGTTGTGCAACATTGCTAAGTATAACCGAGGGTGAACCGTTTACTAACGCCATGGATGTTCCCTTTTAAAAAAAGCTTAAATAATTGATTTTTGGTTTTGATAAAGTTTATGCTTTCGACCAAAGCAGTCGTAAGAATAACCTTTATACTTTATATTTTTATATAATGTCTATCAGAATAGACTATCCATCGGATTTTATGAATAAATTTAGGCTTTTGCGAGTGTTATTTTGTATTTTAGTGAGTTAATTCTTAAGGGATGTAGCAGTAAACGAACCGTTTATTTTACAGTTAATTATGTTTATGCAGTTATCATAAATAGATACTGGTTAAACAGCTTTTTTATTGTTTATTTATGCAATATAGCCAAATTTTTTTTATTTAATTTTAGCAAAAAAAAAACACTTAATTATACGGTTAAGTATTTAATTAAGTGCTTTTTGTCATGTAAAGTAAAATTGTAAATGTTGAACGCTGCTATATAACAACTTAGTGGCAACATTTTATATTAGCATTGATGTCCTCAGCGAAAACTATTCAGTCACGATTCTTATTTTTTATCATTCCTTTTCTCTGGCCATAAAAAGGCTGAGAGTGCAGGTAAAATAATAATAGCGGCCAACATATTAACCAAAAACATAAAGGTTAGTAATATTCCCATATCTACTTGAAATTTCAAATCTGAGAAAAACCAAGTCGACACACCAATGGCCAAAGTTAAGCCGGTAATAAGTACAGCGCTACCACGCTCTTTTAATGCTTCAAGGTATGCATCATGGACATTCATGCCCTCTTTTAGCTTAGTACTCATGGTAGATAGTATATAGATACCATAATCGACACCAATACCAACGCCCAATGCAATAACAGGTAAGGTAGAGACGGTTAATCCGATATCAAGTGCCGTCATTAACCACTGAGCTAGCGTAGAAACTACATATAAAGGTAAAACAACGACTAAAGTTGCTCTGACGCTTCTAAAGCTAATTAGGCACAATGCAATGACAGCACCGTAAACATAAAGCATCATAGGTAACTGAGCTTCTGCAACCGCTTCATTCGTTGCGGCCATAACACCGACTGGCCCAGAGGCTAATTTGAATTGAACGTGTTCACTACCCAACTCTTTAGCGGTAACTTTAACTGCTTCAATGACAGTGTTAATCGTATCTGCTTTATGATCTTCTAAGAATAAAATCACTGGCATAACACTACAATCACTATTAAGAAGACCGCTAGACGATGGAACTCGGGCAATTGACTGTACTAACGTTTGCTGATTACGTGGAATAACTCGCCATTTTGGATTACCTTCGTTATAACCGGCATTAACAATTTTAGAGATAGAAGATAAGCTGACCGCCGATTGCACACCCGCAACATTTTCCATCTGCCATTGAAAGCGGTCTATCGTTGACATGGTATCGTAATAAGTACATGCATCAGCGCTTGTCTCAATAATTACCGACATATAATCAACACTAATTGCATACCTATCAGTAATTAAGAAAGTATCTTGGTTGTAACGTGAAGATTCATGTAACGCCGGAGCACCCGCATGTAATTCACCAATTTTCAAACCTTGGCCTTGATAAAAGCCAACAACGAATAAAATAGCCGTAAAGAACAGTATTATTCTTGCAGGACCTTTACTGGCGAAACTAGCCATAAATGACCACACAGCACTTTGTTCACTTAATTGACCAACTTTCGCACTCACTTTTATTTTGGTAAATGAAAGTAATACTGGCAATAAAATAAGGTTAGTTAAAATAATCATCGCCACACCTATCGAAGCGGTGATAGCAAGTTCTTTGATAATACCAATATCAATAGAGAGTAGCGTTAAAAAACCAACCGTATCGGAGAGTAATGCTACACCACCAGGAATCAACAATGCTCGAAAACTTGCTTGAGCTGCTGAAGCAGGCGTTAAACCAGTTGCAACTTTTTTAACGACCGAATTTATCATTTGTACGCCATGGCTCACACCAATGGCAAAAACTAAAAAGGGAATCAATATCGACATAGGATCAAGACCAAAGCCAAGGCTTGATAACATGCCCATTTGCCAAACAACGGCAACTAAAGAACAAAGAATAGGTAAAACCGTTAAACGAATTGAATGACAAAAAATGTAGACCATCACTGCGGTAATGGCTATTGCTAGGGCAAAAAATAATACTACACCCTTAGCACCCTCAGCAACATCGCCGACCATTTTGGCAAAACCAATGATATGTACACTGATATTATCGCGTTCAAATTCTTGACGAACTTCTTGTTCTAGTTTTTCTGCTATTTCAAGCGTATCTAATTTTTCACCAGTATCAGGATTAAATTCTAATAAAGCCGCTTTAACCATGGCACAACTGTAATCGTCAGCAACAATACTACCGACAATACCTGCTTTCTCTATATTGCCCTTAACTACGCCAAGGCCTTTTTCTGATGGTTGAAAATCTGCGGGGATAACTGGACCGCCGGCAAATCCATCCTCAACGACCTCGACAAAACGAGTACTAGGCGAGAACAGTGATTTTACTTGGATCCGATCAACACCAGGAATGAAAAACAACTTGTCGTGTACACCTTTTAAGGCGTTAAAGAAATCAGCGTTGAATATATCGCCATTACTATCACAGACAGAGATTAGAATATTATTAGCACCACCAAAGTTTGTCCTATGTTTCAAATAGGTTTTCATGTAACTGTGGTTTAGCGGTATATTTTTAGTAAACGAAGCATCGAGTCTAATTTGAGTCGCTTGGAAGAGAAAAAAAGCACTGGTGATAATGAATAACATTAACACCAGGAGTTTATGACGAAATAGGCCTACTTCAATACGGTTAGCCAGAGAAATTTTCATATTAATACATTCCGAACTTTATTAAATTTATTATGTTTTGTGTGTTTTACGTAGCTGTAATTATTCTTGAGATAAATCAACTACCTTAATACCAACATCAGAGACTGCAATTAACTGACCTTTAAACCACACACCCGCGATTAACGTTTTTCCATCTTGCTGAGGTATTTTGCTAAAACTTTCACCATCGTCGGTGCTAATAAGCAACATACCATTGTTTCCTAGAATGAAAATTCGCTCATCATTAGCAAAAACAATATCATTTAATAATGCAGTGGTATTGGTGGGAACTTCATCCCACTGCGAACCATGATTGAGGCTACGAAAAACATGGCCACGAAGGCCTGCGACTAAAACATTACCCGTTTTCGTTCGCGCCAATGAGAAAAAAGAACCTTGATAAAAGTTATCAAATTGTTGCCAGGTCAGGCCAAAGTCATCACTTTTTGCCAATAACCCTGTTTCACCTAATAGAAATAAACTGCCACCGTCTTGAACCAAACGATTAAAGTGCGGCAAAATGAAGGTAATCTCGTCTAGATAAGCGGCTTCATCTTCAGCCTTTAATTCATTAAGGTATTCAACATCATCAGCTAACAAAATCTCTTGATGAAATTCGTTTTGCCAAGTGCTACCACCATCATTGGTGCGAAATACCTGGCCATAAGCACCAACAGCAATTCCCTGCTGAGGGTTTTTAAAATAAATATCAAAAAGGGGTTTTTCTAGTAAAGGTAAATATTGTTGAACTTGCCAATTGAGCCCACCATCTTGGCTGTGCAATATCGTTGCGTCATGACCAACAGCCCAACCTAACTGTTCATTTAAAAAGAACACATTGGTTAATGTAACTTGTACAGGTACATTGGCTTGTTGCCATTTTTTACCGTCGTTAGAAAGTAATATATGGCCATGCTGTCCGACCGTTACTAGCTTTTCTTGACCAATAAGTGAAATGTCTAATAATAATGACTTACTTGCTAATGGAGACTCTATTGCTGGAGTTGGGATATTGATAGTTGACGCTGTATTTTCAGCACAAACAGGAGAAATCGAGATAAAATATATAACTGCAAAAGCAACTAATAAACGCATAACAACACTCTTTTGACTTTTCTAATGATAAAAATAAATATAGAACTAAATTAAGTTAAATTTACGATAAGTGCAAAATTAACACTAAAAAAAACGGCTAACATCTGTCAGCCGTTTTCATATTACTGATTATCTACGACCTTCTCGTCTTAGCGCAGCGGGAGTAAAATCTCGCTCGTTAAGCTTTTTAGAAAAGTCATACATTTTAGCTTCATTATCTAACCCTATCGCTATATAACGACGTGATTGAATATCATGAAACACATCAAGCGTTGACCAAAGTGTTGGTACATCATAATAATTGATAGCATGTGCTACACCTACACGATAAAGCTCATCGCGATTATCATAAATATCAGTGACAGCTACTTGCCAGCTATCTTCATCGATATAAAAAACACGCTTCTTGTATATATGACGAGTATTTTCTTTAAGGTTAGCTTCAACTACCCAAACACGATGCTTTTCATAACGTACTAAGTCTGGATTAATGTGCCCTGCCTGTAGAATATCTTCATACTTAACTTTATCACTATGAAGTCGATAGTCATTATAAGGAATCAATAATTCTTGCTTGCCTTTTAAAGTCCAGTTATAACGGTTTGGTGCGCCATTATACATATCAAAATCATCGGTGGTTCTTAAACCATCTGACGCTGTACCTGGTGCATCATAAGCCACATTCGGTGCACGGCGTACACGACGTTGACCCGTATTATAGGTCCATGCTTGTCTAGGTGTTTTAATTTGATCCATAGTTTCATGAACTAATAAAGCGGTACCAGCTAGACGAGCAGGCTCAGTTAATTTTTGTTTGAACTTAAACAAAATATTTGTTTTTTCAAGCTCCTCTGGTGAGGCACCTTGAACACTATATGGTAAAAGTAATGTTTCATTTAAACCAACGTAGGTAAAACTACCTGATGCTGTCGGTGCAGCCTGACCCGCTTGACGAGTAACACTTTCACCACGATAGCGTAATGTGTGGTTCCAAATTGCTTCAAGACCATTTGCTGGCACTGGAAAAGGAATACCAACAGCAGCTTGCTTAATACCATTACCTTCTTTAACTAATTCTGAACGTGTCGCATTATCTTTAACAGCCTGATAAACATGTTCTGGATATGAAGCACTACGACGTGTTTGATAAACATTCATTTTATAGGTTTCAGGATAAGTCTCAAATAACTTTATTTGTCCTGGTGTTAACAACGATTTGTAATCTGCAAGATTACTCGCTGTAATAGTATATTCAATTTTGTCTGTTGGATAAGGATCAATATGATGATCACCAGCAGTATATCCTGCAGGTGGTTTAGTAATACCACCTGTCCACTCTGGAATCGAACCATCTTCATTAGCAGCACGTGTAGCACCTAAAGGGGTTAATTCTGACGACAGCATTGCCGCTTGATCGGCTGGTATTTTTGCTAAAGCACCTGCCGATAAGACCATTGAGATGGTCAATGATAATAGTTTGACTCTATTCATGTTATTTCTCATGATTTCTGCCTTAAATTAGATTGAATATTTTACGCTGAAAGAAACATAGTCGTGATCTTCCATCTTATTAGTGGTGCCAACACCACCGAAGAAGCTGTTATAGTTCAAATCTGCTGACCAACGACTTTGATAATCAAAGGTTACTCCCAGCGCCATTGACTTTCTGCCTTCAATAAACATAAACAATGGATCAGGTGTAATACCTTTAACATCGTGGGAAAATACAACACGTGGCGCTATATTGATACCAGCGATAACGTTAGTATATTCAAATTTAGCTATTGCACGATAACCCCAAGCAAATTCTGTTGGGAATGGGTTAGTCTCAACACCATCTTGTAACGCTTTGTTTAAACCTGGAGCACCATTACTAACACCACCACTGCGTGCGGTGCCTGGGCCATTTAAACGTAATTCACTTTGCTCGGGCATATCATTAATATTGATACCACCGACCTCAATGAGTCCTACTAATTGACTCGCGCCAAACGTTGGCCCGAATAGATGTGTTAATGTCATCTGCGCTTGCATAGTATCAGATAAAATATAACCGTTAGCTGTTTCGCCCGGACCGAAAGGATTACCATCAGCATTAACCATTTGCGAAACACCATTTAGCGCAGCGCCGGCAGGGTTTCCTGAATTATAAACTTGCTGAGGAACTGCAGCAAATAGTAGTTCAACATCATCAATTTGCAGCGGCTCATCTTGACGATAACTTACTTCACCGGCAAAGGCTGTTGTACCCAAGGTTGTGTTAAAACTCATTGCGTACATTTTAATGTCTTCTACATAATCTAACTCAACACGAGAGAAACTATTTAAATCAGTATAGTTACCTTCGTTAATTTCATTTTCTACAAGATATCCAATATCTCCGCCTATTGATGCAGCACTATAATCTGCGGTAACGCCTGAGAATATTGGTCGACGACTATGATAATTGACATGATACAAACTTATTTCAGTATCATTTAATTCAGGTAAGAACCAAGATAAACGCAAACCATATTGGCCGCCATCATCAGGATCATTTTCAGCTTTAGAGCCTGGTGCTCTTAAGGTAAGATTAGTAGCATAAGCACCATACATTCCAGCAGCTTGCGTGGGTGATATTTTCCCTGTTCGAACTCCTTCACCAATTTCATTTAGACCAGCCATTAGGTAATCTAAGTTCATGTCAGGATTGCCACCAAAACCAAGTTGAACATTATTGTATTGACCACCGTCACCGGCAAAGTCGTTGGTCGAAAAATAACTACCTGGTGGTGGTAAAATAGTTTTCTCCCAAGCGTATTGATAAAAGGCTTCAATGTTGAAGTTATCTGTAACGCCCAATGAGCCCCATAAGGAACCAACCGGAATAAATGCTTCTTTTAATTCAGCACCCGGTGCACGTAAACGTGCAATATCAACAGCATTGATCTCACTGATACCATGTGAAATTAACGTACTTTCACCCCAGCTAATGACTTGATCACCAAGACGAACTGAGAATGGCATTTCACCGATTTCAAAATCACCATAAACATAAGCATCGAGTAGGCGGATATCTTGACAGACTTGTTTTTTCGCTTCGCTATCACGACAGGGATCGAAAACATTACCGGTAAGCGCATTAGAGGATGCTCTATCATCATCCATCATGGCATAATCATAAAAATACATACCACGAACAAAAACACCAACATTTTGATAGTGAATATCTAATTCATGAACACCTTTAAATATTTTGGAGAAACTTTCACCGGCATTATAATTTAAATTGCCGTTATCACCATTGGTAGAATAACCACCAGCACCTTTCCAAACATCTTCTTTAACAGGCACATTGAGTGGAGAGTAAGGTCTGTAAGTATTATCAAAGCCTAAGGCGCTATTGGCATTGTTAGACTTACCTATATTGTCATTCCAGTTTCTATCTTCTGTTCGCCAGCTTGAGCCGAGACTAAAAGTAGAATCAAAACTGATCTCTACATCACCGAGCTCCCATCTTGCTGCTTGAGCAGTATTAACCATTGAAGTTAACAACGACATTGAAAGCGCGGCAGCAATACCTACAGCTAAAGGTTTTTTGGCAAAGCCATGTTGAGGCTTGTTTTTCATCTATTCTCTCCCCTGTTCAGAACATGATGCTAAAAGATAAAATATCACCGAAAGTTCATCTACATTAATGTAATCAAAAGTTAGTTCTTGTTATATTATTTATCTAACGACAGCAATAATTACATCATTTGACTTAGGTAGCAAGCGTAAACATTGGAGTTAAAGCGCTATATTTTAATGACTTGCATTCAACTAAATGCCCGCTTTAATGCATTGTTTTAAACGTGCGTTTGAAATTTAAATATTACAATACTAGGTTTGTTTTATAAGCTCATGAAATAACGATTATTTGTTTAACTTAGGATTGTAAATACACAAGGCGAATGGTCGGACCACTGTTTCAAGTGATTACTCTATTTAATAACACTGAAGCGAAATTAATTCAGTTTAGATAAGGATAAAAATTTATTTTGTTGAGTTTGTAAACAAAAATCTCCTTGAATACCATTAACGGTAAGGTACTTTCGTAGGTGCATAGCAGGAAATTGCACTTTAACACCTTGGGTCGTTGTGACGACAACATTTTGAACTGTGCCTTGGTAGTAAGGGAGAAATTCATTAGTCGTTATTTTAAGAGAGAAGTAATATTTCATGTTATTAAATACATTTACGGATATAAATACTAGTAACGTGCTAATTTGAAATCAAAGCACGTTACTACCAAATGATATTATAAGTTGAATTAGTCATTGAGTGCAGCATCAAGCTTTTCTTTTAAGTCATTAGACAAGTTGGTTAATGCCTGTAATTTAACTAATTCTGCTTTCATTAACTTTTGATGTGCAGGGGCAAAGCTTTTAAATTGAATTAACGGTGTTATTAGTCTTGAGGCCACTTGTGGATTAATTTCATTTAATTTAGCAATTTGATCAGCTAAGAATTGATAACCTCGCCCTGTCGGACAATGAAAATACTTAGGATTATTCATTGCAAAAGCACCAATTAACGAGCGTGCTCTATTCGGATTTTTTAAGCTAAATTGTGGATGTTCTAAAAGGTTGGCAAGTTGTGTAAAAACATCTTCACTGACCACGCTAGCATTCAGGGCAAACCATTTATCCATAACTAATGTAGTTTGTTGCCACTTATTTTCGAAATGTTCTAATTGTTCATTTAAATCGTCTAAATTATTTTTAGAGCTACAGGTTAAAGCAGCCAAACTATCAGTCATGTTCTCTTTTAATATGTCATCATTATTCGTCGCTTGCTGGTATTGTTGCGTAACCAAGTACTGGTATTCAGGTAAAAGGCTTAAATAGGACAAACAAACATTTTTCAATGCTCTATTCGCCACAGCATTATCTTTTAAATCTTCGTGCTGACAAGCTTTATAGCTAACAAGTAATTGTTGCTGAGTACCTCGCGCAATAAAAGTAGCAAGTGTGGTTATCGCATTAGTCAATGCTATTGGGTCAATATCAACCATCAAACTAGCAGCTTCATCGAAACTCGGTAATGATAATTGCTCCGCAATGAAGGCGCGATCGCCACCACTATTTAACATATCATTGATTGCATTGATTAATTCATTAGGGATAGTGTAATCAATATCAAACGTTAATTGATGTAAGTATGACATTAACAATTTCTGACCTGCATCCCAGCGACAGAAGCTATTATCAGCTTGCTGCATAATGGTTAATAGGCTGGTATTATTTTGATCAAAAATCAACTTAACTGGCGCACTAAAATCAGCAAGCATTGCTAACGTTGGTTTGCTGGTAAAACCACTAAACTGCCAACTTTGCTCGGTTTGGGTCAATTCTAATAACTCACTTTGCGAAGCCTCGTTATTATTGTCACTGATTAATTCAACTTTGATTGGAATATGTAAAGCTTGTGGATTCTGTTGATTTTTAGTTATTGGTGATTGCTGTAATAAAGTTAATGTATAAATGTTAGTTTGTGAGTCAAACATTTCTTGTGCTTTAATCACAGGTGTTCCGGACTGGCTATACCATAACTTAAATTGAGCTAAATCTTTACCGCTGGCATCACTCATAGCATTGATAAAATCATCACAAGTGACAGCCATCCCATCAAAACGAGAGAAATATAAGTCCATGCCTTGTCTAAATTTATCTACACCAATCAATGTATGCAACATACGAATAACTTCAGAGCCTTTTTCATAGACTGTTAGCGTGTAAAAGTTATTCATTTCAAGTACTTTTTCAGGTCGTATTGGATGCGCCATTGGACCTGCATCCTCAGCAAACTGCTGAGAACGTAATACGCGTACGTTTTGAATACGAGTCACCGCACTTGAATGCATTTGGGCACTAAATTGCTGATCTCGAAACACGGTTAAGCCTTCTTTTAAGCTTAGTTGAAACCAATCACGACAGGTGACGCGATTTCCGGTCCAGTTATGAAAATACTCATGGGCAATAACCGCTTCAATATTAAAATAGTCACTATCTGTTGCGCAATGACTATCTGCAAGTACGTATTTAGAATTAAAAACATTTAAGCCTTTGTTTTCCATCGCACCCATATTAAAAAAGTCTACCGCGACAATCATGTAGATATCTAAGTCATATTCAAGACCAAATGTCTCTTCATCCCATGCCATTGATTTTTGCAGTGACGTCATGGCATGTTCAGCTTTCGCCAAGTTGCCTTCATCAACAAATATCTCAAGGGCAACTTCCCGGCCCGACGCCGTCGTAAAGTTATCCTCAAGTAAGTCAAAATTACCTGCGACTAAGGCAAAAAGGTAACAAGGTTTTGGAAAGGGGTCATGCCAAGTAACAAAGTGTTTATTGTCCGACAACTCACCACTCGCCACTTTATTACCATTAGATAATAAGTAGGGATATAGGTTTTTATCAGCGATAACCTTAGTGGTAAATGTTGCCATCACATCAGGTCTATCTAGATAATAGCTGATGCGTCGAAAGCCTTCAGCTTCACATTGAGTACAAAAAGCATCACCTGATTTAAATAACCCTTCTAGCGCCGTGTTTTCTTGTGGGTTTATCTCGGTAGTAATAATGAGCGTAAAATGGCTTCTATCTGGCAAGCTACTTGCTGGGATAATTAATAACGTCTCATTAATTTGATATTGATCTTTACTGAGCGCCTGATTATCAAGCACTAATGAAACTAATGTTAAGTGCTCACCATTTAGTTGTAATGCTTGTTGAACGTCACCTTTTCGCTCTATGGTCAATTCACTGACCACTTGACTACAAGTATCATCTAAATGGATAGTTAAATTTACTGTATTAATAGTAAAGTCAGCTGGGCGGTAGTCCGCTAAAAACCGTGGTGCTGTGTCTGATAAAATAGATGACATAATAGAGCCTTACTTTGGAGATGAAAATTAAGCTGTTGCTTTATGAGTTGTTTCTTTAGTCGTTTTATTAGTTAATGTCTTAATATTAAAACCAATAAAGCCATAAATAACAGCAAGGATGGGATTAATCCAGTTAAAGAAACAATAAAACATATAATCAAGTGGGTTAACTAATAACACCCCTGACATATAAACGGCACAAGTATTCCATGGGATTAGTGGTGAAGTAATGGTACCTGCATCTTCCAGAGTACGGCTTAACACCAAGGGATCTAAACCTCTTCGCTCGTATTCTTCTTTATACATACGACCAGGCATTACAATAGCCATATATTGATCCGCGGTTAAAATGTTAGTGCCGATACACGTAGCCACAGTACTCGCGATAAGACTACCGGTTGATTTAGCTGAAGCTAAAATAACCTCAACAAACTTTTTCAACATACCTAAGTGCTCTAATACCGCACCAAAACTTAACGCACACATGATAAGCCAAACAGTATTTAACATAGAAGACATACCACCTCCACTGAGTAATGAGTCTAGCTGGCTGTTGCCTGTTTCAATCACTACCCCGTCAAAAAACGCCGTCCAGATCACTTTTACATTTGCTGTAATCAAATCGGTATTTCCGCCTAAACGTACGATTAACTCTTGTTGAAATACCAATGCCCAAACGCCACCAATCAAAGCACCAATTGCAACTGCGGGAAAGGCAGGTACTTTTTTAATGGCCAGCGTTAATAAAACCAAGAGTGGCACTAAATTAAAGACCGAAATATTAAATTGTTCTGCTAACTGCTGGCTTAACAAATCAATACTGTCATTATTTACTGTGATAGTTTCATTAAGCCCAATAATGATGAACAAGACTAGCGCCGTAACAATAGAAGGCGCGGTTGTCCAAAACATATAACGGATATGAGCAAAAAGTTCACTACCTGCGATAGCCGGAGCTAAATTTGTTGTCTCTGAAAGTGGAGAAATTTTATCACCAAAGTAAGCACCAGAAATAACAGCACCTGCAGTAACAGCCGGAGATAAATCTAATCCCTGAGCTATACCAATTAAAGCAACACCGATTGTAGCTGCAGTAGTCCATGAACTACCAATACTCATAGAGACGATCGCACACATTACACAGGCCGCAGCATAAAACCATGATGGATTTAATAACTGTAATCCATAATAAATCATTGTTGGTACGGTACCCGATAATAACCAAGTACCAATCAGCGAGCCTACGGCTAATAAGATTAAAACCGCACCAAGGGAAAGAGAAATGCCATTTACAATGGCTTTTTCAATAGAGTGCCAGTTGTGCCCATTTTTTACGCCGACAATAATAGCAACGCCCATGGATATAAGTAGTGCTATTTGATTCGGGCCATAAGACGAGTTGTCACCAAAATAAAATACGGCGAGGGTAAGTAAACAAATTAAAGTGATCACTGGAATGCTTGCATCGAGCATACTTGGTTGTTTTGGGAGATTTAACTCAGACATGTAATGTAAACCTTTTATTATTGTAGTTATTTAACGGTAGGCTTTATATAAAAATAAAGCCGCCTCGATGGGCGGCTTAATTATGCAAATACTGATTATTTTTTTGCGATTTTACCTAAAGATACAAAATCAAATGTTATCCGAGCTGCCTCATCTAAAAATGGGTCTAAATCATCAAGTTCATCAGATAAATCATCTAAATCGGTTACTTTCTCTTTACCTAAAAGCACAAGTTGTTCATTAACACGTACTAAACGTTTACTTTTACGTTCTTCACGCTCAGATTTACGTGTTGCAAGGTTTAATGAAATAGTTTTATCATCTTTTTCCGCTTGATAAATACTAATATCTTCCAATAAGTAATTAAACTCTGGATTTTCTTTAATACGTTGCTGATAAAGAGAACTCAGGTATTCAATATCTGTATTGAGTTCATTCAACGGCGAATATTTGGCTTTTTGAATTTGATCCCAAGGTAGTGCGTTTTCTTCTTTACTTTCGCCCCAATCTTCTGGGTTTACCGCAGCAGGGAAAGAGATGTCAGGTAGTACACCTCTATGCTGTGTACTACCGCCATTTATACGATAAAATTTAGCAATAGTATATTGAATGCTTCCTAAAGGCTTTTCATATAAGTCATATACGCGACCTAAACCTCGGTGTTGTTGCACTGTACCTTTACCAAAAGTATGTTCACCAATAATGACACCACGACCATAATCTTGAATGGCAGCAGAGAATATTTCAGAGGCTGAAGCACTGTAGCGATCAACCATTACAGTTAGGGGACCATCAAAAAAGCTAACACCATCGCGATCACTATTTACTTGAATACGATTTGCGCCATCTCTAATTTGAACAACAGGACCTTTATCGATAAACAAACCTGTTAATAAAGTCGCTTCGCTCAATGAGCCGCCGCCGTTACCGCGAAGGTCAACAATGATGCCCTCAACTTCCTGCTCTTTAAGTTTGGCTATTTCTTTTTTTACATCTTTAGATAGGTTGTTGTAAAAGCTAGGTATAGTAATAACACCTAATTTTTTACTGTCTGCCACATCTGGATTTTCAAGATAAACCTCTGACTTTGCGGCTCTATCTTCTAATTTGATAATATCTCTAACGATAGAAACCACTTTAATATTGGCTTCATCGTCACTATCACCTGATAATATTTGTAAGCGAACTGTAGTGCCTTTAGCACCTTTAATTAATTCGACCACATCATCTAAGCGCCAACCGATAACATCTTCAAAATCTTTATCGCCTTGGGCAACGCCCACAATACGGTCTTTTGATTTTAATTGTTTAGACTTATCTGCCGGTCCACCCGTAACAACACGGTGAATAACAGTATAATCTTCAATTGAACGTAACTCTGCACCAATACCCTCAAGTGACAAGTTCATATCAACTTGGAATCGTTCTGCATTTCGCGGCGATAAATATGAAGTATGTGGCTCAACAACACGAGCAAAGCTATTCATTACAAGTTGGAAAGCATCTTCACTTTCACTTTGCTTTAAACGTTTAATCGCGTACTCATAGCGTTTAGTTAATACTTCTTTAATTTTTGGCCATTCTTTCTTGGTTAATGTCAGGTTTAAAACATCTGATTTAACCTTTAACCGCCATAATTCATTCAACTCAGCTTCACTAACAGGCCAAGGTGCTTCTTCACGATCAAAAGAATAAATTTCTTCTTTGGTGAAATTGAAAGGGTTTTTATCGCCTTTACTATTTAATAAACTGACTGCATATTCATAACGTTCTAAACGTCTTTGCATATTTAGGTTATAAATATCGTAAGCGGTTGCCAACTTACCACGTGTCAATACAGTGTCGAATTCAAGACGATATTTCTGAAAATCATCAATATCAGTTGCTAAGAAAATATTTCTCGCATAATCGAGTTGTTTAATAAAACGATCAAAAACTTCACCTGATAGAGCATCATCAATGATGACTTTCTTATAATGCGCACGAGTGAATCGTGCCGTAATGCGCTTGCTTGCTGTAGCATGCTGAGATTCAGGCATGAGTACAGGGAGTTCTTCTGGAGTGATTGGTTTTTCAAACGCAATAGCGCTTACAGATAAACCTAACGATAAAGATACGGCGAGAGCGATACGACAAAATTTTTGCATGCATTAACTTCCTATTCAATTTCTAAGTGACCTAACGGTTTCTGCTAGGCCTAGCCGCCAAACCTAATTATGGCGACTTTTGACTGCTTACAAGTAGATGTTTTGTAGTTGAGTTTTGATAACCATGCCAGAATCAAGTTGTACACTGATATCTTTACCTGAAATTTCAGTGATAGTCGCTTTCATTGGTGAATTACCCAATTGCACTCTAACTTTACTACCTACGTTAATTGTAGTTGATTCAACAGATTTAAGTGGCTCTACTTCTTTTTTCACAGTTTTTTTCGGTGTTGACTTAACTGTTTTAAATTTAGTTGATTCACGTTTTTTATCAGCTGGCTTATTATTAGCTGCTTCTGTTGAGCCTTGTTTACCTTTATAAGGCTTTTTAGCATCGTTGTCTGTCGCTTTTTTGTTACCAAATTTTTCTTGGCTTTCTTTAAGCGTTTTGCTGGCATAAGCTGCTTGATCTTCATCAATTTCAGCAACGTCTTTGCCATCAACGTCTACACGTGAATTACCAACCTTGATAACTTTTAGATAACGCCAGCTGCTTGTATAATGTCTTAATGCTTGACGTAAACGTGTTTTGCTCACCGTTTCATCATCATCAAGCTTTTCAGCTAGATCTTGGAATATACCAATTTTAAGGGGTTTAACAGGACCTTTAATTGAAAAACACTCTGGGAATTTTTCAGTTAAATAAGCAATGATGTCTTTCGTACTTGTACGTTTAATTTCAGTTTCCATAGCTACACTTTTTTACAATTTTAATTAAATTAAGCTGATTTTATTTTTAAACAAGAATCACTCTATCAAGAACGACTCTAGCAAGAAAATAGCGCCAATGTTTATCTTTCTTTATTCTTCAGATTGAAGATGTTGCTCAGGATTATCGAGCACATGCTTACACCAATCATATATATCATCTGTTTCTATCTCAGCAATCGCTTCTTGGCCTATCCAGGTATCCCAAATGAGTGCCAACAACTGCTCTAACACTTCCGTATCGATATTTTCATCCGCTAAGTCGTACATAGTATGATAAATTTCATTCATACGCTCAGCAACTTCTTCTTCCTGACCATCCCAGTCCCCAACAATTTCTTGGGTTACTAGATAGTCATGAATGACTACAAATTCTTTCATTAAACTTTCACTTTCTCTATAAATTTTAGACTACAGGGTAAACTTACGCATTGTCCATAGCAGTAATATTTTGCTCGAAAGCCTGTACTATCGACACAATGCCTTGTTCGTCTTCTAGGTTGAATCGATCAAACACTGTGCTATCAATGTCTAAAATAGCAATCACTTTACCAGCGATTTTAACAGGAACAACTAGTTCAGCATTACTACTTGCATCACAAGCAATATGACCATCAAACTGATGAACATCTGAAATACGCTGAACTTCTCCTGTAAAAGAACAAGTACCACAAACGCCTTTACCGACAGGAATTCGAATACAAGCGACTTTACCTTGAAAAGGGCCAAGCACCAATTCACCATCAATAAGACGATAAAAGCCAACCCAATTTACATCAGCTAATCGCTCAAACAGCAAAGCACTGATATTTGCCATGTTTGCAATAATATCAGATTCATCGTTTATTAGCGCTTTAGTTTGCCCTAATAGTTCATGATAAAATTCAGCTTGATTACTCATTTAAAGGCACCATTGAAGAAAGCTATGATAAAAAGCGCTAACATACCTAAAAACACACGATAATTAAAGCTTTTCTCGAACAAATGGCCAACTATTCCGAGTTATTAGTTCATTTATCAATCTTGAAGGCTAAATTTCACTAAAACACGGGCGGTAATGCTTTGACTACCGATTAATGATGAATGCGCTCTTGGACTTGAGTCTTTCATCATTGCCTCTGCATACATAGGACGATAATGATTACTTGACTGCTCTCTAATTAATTGTAATTTTTCTATTTTTCGCCCTGCCTGTTCAGCCATACGCTGAGCTTTTTTCCTTGCATGGCTAATAGCTTTTAATAAAGCTTGTTGGTAATACTCGTCTCTTCCCTCGACACTCATAGATAGTGAGGAAATATGACTGACATTTATTTTAATAATTTTCGTTAAAAAACTATCGTAGTCATCAATTTTATTAAAATTAACAGTAATTTGACGACTTAATTCAAATAATGGTCTTTTTTGTCCATTAACAGTATTTGTTTGTTGATTAATACTTTGGCCATCAATATAAACACTGCCTTGCCTAGCGTTATTAAGTTCAAGGCCCTGCACTTGAATTGAGGGTTTTTCTTCCACTATACGTAAATTAACCCGTGCAGAAGTTATATTTCTGTCCTTTACTGCAAGGCTTTTAGCTGCATTAACGACTGAATTACTCTTTTTATCTACTAATGCTTTTAACTTATTCGGTACGCGACCACGTTCAGTAATTGTTAACGTTAATGAAAATTGATCAGGTATAACCACCACACTGCCCTGACCTGAAACTTCAATCCCTGTATCATCAAAAGAAAAAGCGTAGCTTGGTAACAATGAGCAAATCAAAAGTGTCGAGTACGATGTTATGCGCTTTAAGTTTAACAACGTATTTATAGGTGAACGAAAAGATAACAAATTCATGTTAGCGCCTTAAATTAAGTGGTGAATGTACTGAACCCGTTACCTAAAAAATACTAGCCTTTGGAGGTTGTAATCCATTCATTGCTGCGCCTAAAACCAAGTAGACCAGCAAATTCTGAAAATGTATATTAAATGATAACGGGTGAATCGTTGTAAAAAGGAGGACGTTTCCCACTTAACTGCTTTATTTTTTATTGATAAACTTAAGAAAGTCTTCTTTCTCATCTTTGCTAGCTTTCTGCCACCAGTATTTGAGCATAGGAACCGTGTCTACCTTGTTGATAACTTTGTTATTAAAGGCCTGGCTATCTACAGCAGTAGTTATGGTTGGACTATTGCTTTGAGAGATAACTACTGGGGCTGATAATGTGGTAACTACTTTAGTTACCTGTTTACCCAATTTATAATCACTAAGTGTCTCTAATTCTAACACCAATTCTTGTTTGTTTTCATCGAGCAAGATAACTTCTGGTGATTGAACAAAGCGCTCGGCCGAAGCTAAATCACTAATTTTACTTGTCGATAAAAATAATTCCTGCTGATTTTCTACTACCAGTTTAACGACGAAATAATCAGACTTTACCAGTCTATCCTCACCCATATCTAAATCTTCAAAAACATCTTTATATTTAATGACTAAAGTATGTTTCCCTTGAGTTAAATCAATCGTTCGTTTTTTTGATAAAAAACCATGTTCAACGGCTTTGTCATCAACGTCACGTAATATTAGATTATCAGAAACCGTTAATGTCGCAGCGTTAGCCTTAACAGCAATAAAACTGCCTAGCAGGAGGCTGGCACAAAGATAACTTAGTAGTGAATTGTTCAAAAATTTTGCGCGAGTGGTCATTGTAGTCAAGCTTGAATCCTTTATAGGGGTGATATGTAATTACTCTTTATAAACTGCCTAGCGAATAAATAAAAGAAAAAAGATGTGATAAAGGTTAGACATTCATTCAACCCCATGCGTATTATCCATGCAAGTTAAAATGTAGTGAGCAAACATGGATGGCAAGAAACTCGACATTAACAAACCTTTTTCTAAGTACTAAAAGAAATATGGGCCGTTTGATTAGTCATATCGTCAAAGCTGACGATATCGATGATATCGTCCAAGAAACCTTTATTAAGACTTATGAAGCCGACTTAAAGCAAGAAATTAAGTACGTTCGCAGCTATATGCTCAAAACGGCAAAAAACCTTGCGTTGAACCATGTAGCTCGATGGGATAATAAATATAATGATTCTCTAGAGGATTTTTCTCAGCCACCTGTTCAATTAACTAGCGGAAAAGTTGAAGACGATTATGAAAGCAAAGAACAGTTCTTATTTTTTTGTCGAGCAACGGATCAACTATCAGGTTCAGTGCGTAAATGTTTTATTTTAAAAAAAGTTTACGGATTAAGCCAAAAAGAAATTGCTAGCTATTTAAATTTGAGTGAGAGCACAGTCGAAAAACACATAGCACAGGGTCTCCTTAAAAGTACAAAGTATATAAAACGAATGAATCACGGTCATAGTGTTAAAGGTGCTAAACAAAACCACCAAGTTCATAGCCTCCAAGTAAAAAAAACAGTTTTGAAATAGAGTAATAAGAATGGGTAATGTAAGCCAACTATTCGGTAAAGATAACAAACAACAAGATTACAGTATTCAAGAAGATAGTATCCAAGACCTTGCTTGTCTTTGGATTAGTCGTATGGATCGTGGATTAAGTGCATCTGAACAACAAGAGCTCGTTGAGTGGTGTAAGCAAAAGACTCAACATCATAATGCGCTACTTGAGATGGCTTCTTACTGGGATGATTTAAGTGTTTTGAATGAATTAAGTGATTTATTTCCGTTAATACAACCCAAAGTTGGCAATCAACGAAACAAATTCTCTGCTATCGCCCTAGCGGCAAGTGTCGCCATTATTTCTATCATAGGTCTCAATACCTTCGTCAATGAATCATTTTTACCTTATTTACCGTCTTATCATGAACAGACATTAACCCAAACTCAAACCTTGAAAACTCAAGTGGGTGAACAGACAAGTTTTACTTTGCAAGATGGTTCTCAAATTCAGTTAAATACTAACAGTCTTATCATAGTAGACTATAGCCCCACACAACGCCTACTCACACTCGTGCAAGGCGAAGCCCGTTTTGATGTCGCTAAAGATAAAAATCGTCCTTTTACCGTGACCGTTGGTGAAAAGTCTTTTACTGCACTGGGTACAATATTTAATGTCCAAAGAAACAATAATCAAGCAATGGAATTAGTTGTTACCGAAGGAAAAGTATTAATTACCAAAGCAACAACTTCAATCACTGATATTAAAGACACCTTACTTTCAGTGAGTACGGCATTTATGCCCGATATACTTGAAGCCACATTAGTCATCTCTGGTGAAAAAGCGGTGATAGCAGAAAATTCAGCACCGATTACTAAAACACCAGTCGAGAAAGTCTCTTTAGATCAAATTAACCGTGACCTAGCTTGGCAGCAAGGTATGCTTATTTTTGAAGGAGAGCCTTTATCAATGGCACTGGCTGAGATTAGCCGCTATACCTCCAGTAACTTTGAGATTGTTGACAGTAAACTATCTGAGTTAACTGTCGCGGGTTACTTCAAAGCCGGGGATATTGATGGTCTATTAACCTCATTACAAAGTAACTTTGGCATTATTTATCGCAAAAACTCCAGCGGCACTATTTTACTGTCCTCCGCAGAATAATCACCATCATCTCGAAAATCCTCTCTTATTTACTTGATTAATAGCTGGTATTTTTTACTGGCTATTTAACTACAGATAGAACAATATAAAAAAAAACAAAAAATAAATTAGAGGATTCCCCCTGCTTAACTGTTTATTACTATTGCACAGTTGGCGAAATAAACTTCGTCTGAATCAAGCCTCGTTTAGGCATGCCTTGTTGCTTAATATCTCCTTAGTGATGATGTTATCAACAATAAGTCATGTCCAGGCAGAGGAACTAATTCGCTTTGATATTAATAAACAACGA
Source organism: Colwellia psychrerythraea 34H (assembly GCF_000012325.1). Classification (NCBI taxonomy): domain Bacteria; kingdom Pseudomonadati; phylum Pseudomonadota; class Gammaproteobacteria; order Alteromonadales; family Colwelliaceae; genus Colwellia; species Colwellia psychrerythraea. The sequence goes on from NC_003910.7 coordinate 2,949,326, forward strand.
GCTGATAAAGCTTTAATTGCATTTGCCCAAAAGGCCAATCAAACGATAATTTTTTCCTTTGATCTAGCCAAGCAATATCAAGCAAATACTTTGAAAGGTTATTATCCTGTTAACCCGGGCCTAAAAAAATTATTAAATGGCTCTGGTCTAATCGCTGTTGTTAATAACTCTGGTCAACTGAGCATTCAAGTTGATTCACATAACAAGAGAGATATAACAATGAGAAATAAAAACATACATGCCGCGCTAATACCGATTTTACTCGGTGCAGCCAGCCAAACAGCATTAGCTCAAGAACCAGCACAAGCACAAGAAGAAGAAGTAGAGAAAATATCCATAGTCGGTAGCCGAGTGGCTGGCCGATCTGTCGAAGACTTACCTGTGCCTGTTGATATTTTATCAGCGGAAGCGTTAGCAAATACTGGTCAGACAGAAGTTGGCCGAATGCTCCAAGCCATTGCCCCATCATTTAACTTCTCTAGCTCATCTATTAGTGATGGTACCGATGCTTTACGCCCAGCAACATTACGAGGCCTAGGTCCGGATCAAACCCTAGTACTGATTAATGGTCGTCGTCGTCACCAAGCCAGTTTAATTCATATCAACACTTCTGTTGGCCGAGGCACAGCGGGTACTGATATGAATGCTATCCCTGCAGCTTCAATCAAACGTATTGAAGTATTACGTGATGGTGCTGCTGCACAATATGGCTCTGATGCCATAGCAGGTGTTATCAATATCGTACTTAACGATGCCGATGAAGGCGGTAAAGTAGCGGTATCTTATGGTGAATATTCAGAGGGTGATGGTGAAACAACCAATGTAGACATCTCTAAGGGCTTTAGCTTAGGAGATAATGGTTACCTTAATACAACCCTTAACTTTAGAGATCGTGGCTTTACTAATCGTGCAGGCTTGCATGGCTCATGTCAATTCTCAGGATGTATTGAGCAGGCTAATGGTGATTTATTATTAGGCGACCCTAGAGAAGCAACAGCAACTCGTTCCACCTTTAGAATTGGTGATGCGGATGCCAGTCAGTTTGGTTTAACCATTAATAGCGGTTATGAATTAGGTGATGGTGAATTGTATGGTTTCCTTACTTATTCAAATCGCGATAATGAATCAGCCGCATTTTTCCGCCACAACAATAATAATGGCGGTAATGCCCCACTACAAGATGGCGATGCGACTATTCCAGCCGGATTTTTACCTAAAATTAATACTGAAATAAAAGACATTTCTTATAATTTTGGTTATCAAACAGAATTTTCAGATGGCTCGTCTTTAGATTTTTCTTATACCTATGGGCAGAACAATATTGATTATGTTACCAGTAACACCATTAACTCTTCTTTTGCTAACTCATTACGTTACAGCTCAAGTTTAAGCGCAGATGAAATTAGAGCCTCGATTCCGCGCCAAGCGTCAGCATACGGATTAGAGTTATCACTGCAAACATTAAACCTTGATTATACCCAAGACTATGAATACTTTTCATTAGCCATGGGCGCAGAAATTAGAACGGATGAATTTAAAGTAACTGCCGGTGATGAATATTCTTATCGTGACTATGATACCGATGAATTAGGTAATAGTTTATTCCCTGATGACCGCTCTGCCGGCACTCAAGGATTTGGTGGTACAGCGCCAATGCAAGCTGTAGATGAAACCCGTGATGTCATCTCATTTTATATTGATGCTGAAACTGAAGTTACTGAAGACTTAATCGTCAGCGGCGCTGTACGTTACGATGATTATGAAGGCTTTGGCGACAGTACCAACTTCAAATTAGCCGCTAACTGGTCTATCACTGAGGATATTGCTATACGTGGTGCGATGAGTACAGGTTTTAGAGCACCATCAATGCAACAACTTTACACTGACAACATAAGTACTCAGTTCCAAACAGATCCTGCTAATCCTGGCGGCGATCAAATTGCCGTACAAGTGGGTACTTTTCGTAATGACTCAAACCTAGCTAAAGCGATAGGTATACCTGAATTAAAAGAAGAAGAAGCCACTAACTTTAGTTTAGGGACCGTCATTAATATTACCGATGATATTAACTTAACCATCGACTGGTACTCAATTGATATTGATGATCGAATCGTATTAAGTAACTCCCTAGGTCAAGGTTTATCACCTGCTTTAGATGCGGCACTTATTGCATCCGGCGCTGGTGCAGGTCAGTTTTTCCTAAATGGTGCTGATACTGAAACGACAGGCATTGATATCATTGCTACATGGAATACTGAACTACTCGGTGGTGACTTTAATTTAACTGCTGCCGCAAACTTTACTGAAACTGATGTGGTAAATATCTATACACCACCAGACAGTGCATTGGGTGGTATCGATCCAAGTGATGTATTTTCAGAGCAAGCCGTTTCTATTATTGAAGAATGGCAACCACAAGATCGTATTAGCTTAAGTGGTTTGTATACTATTGGTGATGTAAGTATTAATTTAGCCTTTAACCGCTATGGTGAATATACAGTTACTGACGGAGGCACACAAACTTACGGTGCTGAAGTATTAACTGACTTACGTGTTAACTATCAAGTAACTGAGAGCTTATCATTTAACATTGGTGGTAATAACTTGTTTGATGTTTACCCTGATGAAAACACTATAGGTAACTCACGTTCAGGAACAATAGTGGATGCAAGTGGCGATGTTGTAGTAAGTAGCCCTGGCGTATTTACTTATTCACGTCGTTCGGCTCCTTTTGGATTTAATGGCGCATTTTACTATGCAGGTGCTGAATTTAAATTCTAATACTAATTCTAGCGAATACTAGATAAAAAAAAGCGCAGAGTAATCTGCGCTTTTTATTTTATAACGGTTCATCAATGCTAAAAGATATTCATATAAGCGTTATCAATAAAAAGATGGTCAAACCCTACGAAAAAAATCTTTACGTTAATCATTAAACCGTTTCGAATCTATTCAAACAATGCAGGTACTCTTACCTGACCTTCCATAAGTACGCGAGCACTTCGGCTCATACTTACTTTTTTCACCGTCCAGTTATCATTAACACATTCAGCTTGTGCGCCAACCTTTAGCGTGCCTGATGGGTGACCAAAAGTTACCTCGCTTCTTTCTCCCGAGCCAGCAGCAATATTGACCAAAGTACCAGGAATGGCTGCTGCAGTACCAATAGCTACGGCAGCAGTTCCCATCATGGCATGGTGTAACTTACCCATAGAGAGTGCACGTACGTGTAAATCAATCTCACCGGCAGTAATATTTTTACCACTAGACGTTGTATAATCCTGTGCATGTGAAACAAAAGCAACTTTTGGGGTATGTTGACGGGCTTTCGCTTCTTCGATATCGCTAATTAAACCCATTTTTATCGCACCATACGCACGAATGGTTTCAAAACGTGCAAGGGCTTCATCATCATTATTTATAGCGTCTTGAAGCTCGGTACCTGTATAACCTATTTCGTCTGCATTTAAGAAAATGGTTGGAATACCTGCCATGATCATAGTCGCTTTAAATGTGCCAATATCAGGTACAACAAGATCATCAACCAAATTACCTGTAGGGAACATTGCCTCACTCGGGTCTACCGGTGCAACAAAATCAACTTTCACTTCAGCTGCAGGGAAAGTTACGCCATCGAGTTCAAAGTCACCAGTTTCTTGTACCTCACCGTTAGTGATTGGTACATGGGCAATAATCGTTTTGCTGATATTCTTTTGCCAAATTCGCACTTCACAAATACCGTTCGCAGGTATTCTGTCTGCACTCACTAATCCTGAACTAATAGCAAAAGAACCAACAGCTGCAGTAAGGTTGCCGCAATTGCCACTCCAATCAACAAACGCTTTATCAATGGCCACTTGGCCAAAGAGATAGTCGACATCGTGATCCACTTGTTCTGATTTAGCTAAGATTACCGTTTTACTAGTACTAGACGTTGCTCCGCCCATACCATCGGTTTGTTTACCGTATGGATCTGGGCTACCAATGACGCGCAATAACATGTTATCGCGAGGTTTACCTGGAACCTGACAGCTTGCTGGCAAATCGGTTAAATTAAAAAATACGCCCTTAGAGGTACCTCCACGAATGTATGTAGCAGGAATTTTCACTTGAGGTTTATGCACTTGAGAATCGTGAGACATCACGTTTTCCTTTTATTTAATTAATAAAAAAGCGGCACTAACATAACTGTTAAGTGCCGCTTAAATGATTATTTTAGCGAGACTTAGCTAGCATTTGATTGAAGAAAATCGGTGGCGAACTTTTGTAACACCCCGCCGCCGTTGTACACGGTAACTTCTTCGGCTGTATCTAAACGACATTTCACTGGAATTTTAATTATTTCGCCATTTGTACGCGTCATAATCACAGTCATAGCACCACCTGGAGCGGTAGTACCTTCAACATCATAAGTTTCAGTACCATCAATGCTATAAGTATTACGTGTGTCACCCTTGGTAAATTCGAGTGGTAACACGCCCATACCAATCAAGTTAGTACGGTGAATACGCTCAAAGCCTTCTGAAACGATAACTTCAACACCCGCTAAACGAACACCTTTTGCTGCCCAGTCACGTGATGAACCTTGACCGTAATCAGCACCAGCGATAATGATTAATGGCTGTTTGCGTTCCATGTAAGTTTCGATCGCTTCCCACATGCGAGATTCAGTACCTTCAGGCTCAATACGTGCAAGTGAACCTTGCTTAACTTCGCCTTTATCATCACGACACATTTCATTGAACAATTTCGGGTTAGCGAATGTTGCACGTTGTGTTGTTTCATGATCACCACGATGCGTTGCGTATGAGTTAAAGTCTTCGTGTGGAACGCCCATTTTATCAAGGTAAGCACCTGAAGCACTGTTTAACTGAATAGCATTAGACGGTGATAAATGATCCGTTGTGATGTTGTCACCAAGTACCGCTAAAGGTCGCATACCCTTCATTGTACGTTCACCCGCTAAGGCACCTTCCCAATAAGGAGGACGACGAATATAAGTACTGGTAAGATCCCAGTCGTATAATGGACTTTCAGCAGGCTCAAAAGCGCCTAAATCAAACATTGGCGTGTAGATTTTTTTGAATTGCTCAGGTTTAACACATGATGCAACAATTGAATCAATCTCTTCATCTGATGGCCAGATATCTTTCAAAGTAATGTCATTACCATTTTGGTCTTGACCAAGTACATCTTTTTCAATATCAAAACGCATGGTACCAGCAAGCGCATAAGCAACAACTAATGGTGGCGACGCTAAGAAAGCTTGTTTGGCGTGAGGATGAATACGACCATCAAAGTTACGGTTACCTGATAATACTGCTGTTGAGTATAAATCACGGTCGATTATTTCTTCTTGGATTTTCGGATCTAAGGCACCTGACATACCGTTACAAGTAGTACATGCGTAACCAACAATACCAAAACCTAGTTTTTCCATTTCAGATAATAAACCAGCTTCTTCTAGGTAAAGTTTTGCTACTTTTGAACCCGGTGCGAATGATGATTTAACCCAAGGTTTACGTACTAAACCTAACTCGTTCGCACGTTTTGCAACTAAACCAGCAGCAACAACGTTACGTGGGTTAGAAGTATTAGTACAAGAAGTGATTGCTGCAATAATTACTGCACCGTCAGGCATTAACCCTTCAGCTTCTTGTGCTTTACAAGCATCTAGATTTTTAGCGATATCTTTTGATACAAGATCAGCTGTCGCTAAACGACGATGTGGGTTAGATGGACCCGCTAAGTTACGACATACCGTTGATAAATCAAATTCAATAACACGTGGATATTGTGCATCAACTAAATCGTCAGCCCATAAACCAGTGTGTTTTGCGTATGTTTCAACTAATTTAACTTGCTCTGGCTCGCGGCCAGTAAGCTTCAAGTAATCAATCGTTTGTTGATCGATGTAGAACATACCTGCAGATGCACCGTATTCTGGTGTCATATTTGAGATAGTTGCACGGTCACCAATGGTTAAATCTTTAGTCCCTTCACCGAAAAACTCTAAGTAGCTTGAAACAACTTTTTGGTTACGTAAAAATTCAGTGATCGCAAGCACCATATCGGTTGCTGTGATACCTGGCGCACGTTTACCCGTTAACTTAACACCAATAATATCAGGTAAGCGCATCATTGATGGGCGACCTAGCATTACTGTTTCAGCTTCTAAACCACCAACACCAATCGCGATAACACCTAAAGCGTCAACGTGTGGTGTATGTGAATCGGTACCGACACAAGTATCAGGGAAAGCAACACCATCACGTGCTTGAATAACAGGCGACATTTTCTCTAAGTTGATTTGGTGCATAATGCCGTTACCAGCAGGAATTACATCAACATTTTTAAACGCTGTTTTGCTCCACTCAATAAATTTAAAGCGGTCTTTGTTACGACGATCTTCAATCGAACGGTTTTTCTCAAACGCGTCAGGGTCAAAACCCGGCGCTTCCACTGCAAGAGAGTGATCAACAATTAACTGTGTTGGCACAACAGGGTTAACTTTAGACGGATCACCACCTTGATCAGCGATTGCATCACGAAGACCGGCAAGATCAACTAAAGCTGTTTGACCTAAGATATCGTGACAAACAACACGTGCAGGATACCATGGAAAATCAAGCTCTTGCTTAACGTCAATAAGTTGTTTTAAAGAATCGGTAAGTGCCGCTGGATCACATTTACGGACTAATTGCTCAGCTAAAACACGAGAGGTATAAGGTAGTTTGGCGTAGCTACCAGGAGTAATGGCTTCAACTGCTTCACGCGTATCAAAAAAATCTATATTCGCACCAGGAAGCGGTTTGCGGTAATCATAATTCATAAGTTAATCCAGGAAAATATCAAATAAAAGAATTGTCAAATAACATATACCCGTTACCAATCAAGGTGTTTAACTACAAGGGCCTTAACCTGCCCTTTGAATGGTAACGGGTATACATTGCTTAAATCTTTAAAAGCTCAATTAAAACCAAGTACATTAATTAATTGACCACTTAGCGAGAATTAAAAGGCTTAGAGGCAAGGCATTGATTGAAGCGAATGGTTATTCCCTTCTCAAAATCAATAACGCCGCGTGTAGGCCTTTTAAACTCGCCCTTTGGGAGTTCATTAGCAAACTAATAACCGCTCAAAATTAAAGAAATATAGAACGACTATGTTTAAGTAATTTTGATTGTTTTAAGCTCGCTAATATAACTCTAAGTTGATCAATTTATTAGTGCAATTGGTATAAGTAATGGTATTTGCCACTCATTCAATAACGATGAAGTTGTGGCAAATAACAAGTCTCTACTATCTCTCAGAGATAGGCTTAACTGTACGTGGTTCAGCACCAGTATAATCAGCACTTGGACGGATTATACGGTTATTAGAGCGTTGCTCCATTACGTGTGCAGCCCAGCCAGTTAGACGTGAACAAACAAAAATAGGAGTAAACAGTTTAGTTGGAATACCCATATAGTTATAAGTCGAAGCATGGAAAAAATCAGCGTTACAGAATAATTTTTTCGTGTCCCACATGAACTCTTCACAAGCAACTGAGATATCATAAAGTGATGTATCTCCATTTTCTGCTGCTAGTTTTTCAGACCATGCTTTGATAATGACATTACGTGGATCTGACGTGCGGTAGATTGCATGACCAAAGCCCATAATTTTTTCTTTACGCTCTAGCATTCCAGCCATCTGAACTTTAGCATCCGCAGGAGAAGTGAACTTTTGGATCATATCCATAGCCGCTTCGTTAGCGCCACCGTGAAGTGGTCCACGTAAAGTACCGATTGCACCAGTAATACAAGAGAACATATCAGATAAGGTTGATGCACAAACACGGGCAGTAAATGTTGACGCGTTAAATTCATGCTCAGCATATAAAATTAACGAAACATCCATAACACGTTCATGCTGTGCAGATGGGCTTTCACCATTAAGCAGACGTAAGAAGTGACCACCAAGTGACGCTTCTTCAGTAGTACAATCAATTTCAACACCGTCATGAGAAAATTTATACCAGTAACACATGATTGCAGGGAATGCCGCTAATAAACGGTTAGCTGCTTTATTTTGCTCAGAAAAATCAACTTCTGGTTCAACATTACCTAAAAAAGAACAACCGGTACGCATAACATCCATAGGATGTGTTTCTTTAGGGATTAGTTTTAATACTTCTTTTAATGCTTGCGGAATATCACGCATCGCTAGTAATTCAGCTTTGTACTCAGCTAATTCACCACTGGTAGGTAATTCACCGTTGAATAATAAATAAGCTACTTCTTCAAAGGTAGCATTATCAGCTAAATCAGAAATATCATAACCACAATAGGTTAAACCACTGCCTGATTGACCAACAGTACAAAGAGCCGTATCACCTGCGCTTTGACCACGTAAACCTGCACCACTAATTTTTTTATCTGACATAATTCTTTCCTCATTCTTTAATATTTTTATAGGTAAATTACTTATTTTTTCCATCAGCAAATAACGAATCTAGTTTTTGCTCATAATCGTGGTAACCAAGGTAGTCATATAAATCCATGCGTGTTTGCATGTTGTCAATTTCAGCTTTTTGATCACCATCATTTAATAATGTTCTGTAAACAGACTCAGCGGCTTTGTTCATGGCACGAAATGCTGATAATGGATAAAGCACCATCGCACAACCCCACTCACCTAATTGTTCTTTATTCCAAAGTTCTGTTTGACCAAATTCAGTGATATTGGCAAGAACAGGAACATCTAAAGCTTCAGTGAAAGCACGATAATGCTCTTCTGTTTGAATCGCTTCTGCAAAAATACCGTCAGCACCTGCTGCAACGTATGCTTTAGCACGTTCAATAGCCGCTTCTAGACCTTCTTGAGCAAAAGCGTCTGTACGGGCCATAATGAAAAAATCAGGGTCAATACGTGCATCTACAGCGGCGCGAATACGGTCAGCCATTTCTTCTGTTGAAACAATTTCTTTATTTGGACGATGACCACAACGCTTTTGCGCTACTTGATCTTCAATATGAACAGCTGCTGCGCCTGCTTTTTCCATATCACGAATAGTTTTAGCTATATTAAACGCACCGCCCCAACCCGTATCGATATCAACAAGTAAAGGTAAACTTGAAGCACCGGTAATTCTTTGTACGTCAGCAACAACATCATTCAATGACGTCATACCAAGATCTGGTAAACCATAAGAGGCATTGGCTACACCGCCACCTGATAAATATATGGCTTGATGACCTATTTGCTCAGCCATCATAGCGCTGTAAGCATTGATTGTGCCTACAACTTGTAGTGGTTTGTTATTTACTAACGCTTGGCGAAATTTTGCGCCTGCAGATAATTGACTAGTCATGATATATTTCCTCTTAAGACTTGATGAGTTGTATTTTGTTTTGCTCTTTTTGAGCGATTTCTTTTGATATTTTGTTTTCGATATTTTTACGTGATGCAGCAATGTGACGTCGCATTAGCATTTCTGCCAATTCTCCATCTCGATCTGCAATTGCTTGGATTATGCGTGAATGTTCATCAAAAGCACGACTCGCTCTAGGGCTATTCATACCAAATTGACAACGATACATACGAATTAAGTGATATAGCTGGCCACAAATCAATTCGATTAATTGTTTATTATGGCTACCTAAAATAACCTTATAATGAAAATCAAGATCACCTTTTTCTTGGTAGTAAGCTACGCCATCTTGCAACGCTTTATCACCTGCATGTTGAGTGAGCATATCTTGCATATGTTCTATCTCTTCATCGGTCATATTTAATGCCGCTTGGCGACATGCCATACCTTCAAGTGCTTCTCTCGTTATATATAACTCAAGTAAACCTTCTATGGTGCAATCAACTACACGTGAGCCAACATTTGCTTTGCGCTCTATTAAATGACATTTTTCAAGACGATTTAACGCTTCACGCAATGTGGAACGACTTATTTGGTAACGCTTAGCAAGCTCAGGCTCACTTATTTTACTACCCGCAGCCATCTCACCTTCAACAATGGCAAATTGAAGCTGCTCAAAAACTTTATCAGCAGTAGTCACTGCGGCTTGTTTGGTTGGATTTTGTAAGAGCATAATGTGCCTTATGAACCTAAATATTAACTTTAAGGTAATGTTGTCGAATCACATAACATTGTCGACAAACAAAATAATATGAATCAATAATATCTGAAATCTTGAATTAATCAAGTAGACTTAAGTATAATTGTCGACAATTTTAAAGTTACAGTAAAATTTAGTTAAAATTTTAACAATAAAATAATTTGATCAGGAAACATTGATGGTTAAGTAAAGCCCGTAGATAGTAGGACTATTAATTATTGAAGTATGATAACGCACTCCCCAGCTACTAGAAGTAGTCACGGGAGTCGCTTATGGGTTGTATAACCTTCGCCTTAACCAGCAAACAAAGTTAATCTCTAAACTCTCTGAAGATTATTGTTCTTGATTTGTTCATTAGTTAGTTTATTTATTAAGCTTAACCAAATGACTTTTAACATGAGGTACCAAAATATGTTACCCGAGCGCCCTGCTTTTAGTCATCGGGTTAACAATATAAATTAGAACGAGGAGTTAGGTTGCGATAAAAATTCAACTTCTTCGTCGGTAGATTCTCTATTTAAGATAATATTTCGATGTGGATAACGACCAAAACGCTCAATAATATCTTTATGTTTGCCTTCAAATTCAACATTGCTCGCTATGCCATTAGCCTGATAAAGCGCTATGGCTTTTTCATGAATAACTAATGATTCACTGTGCATAAAAGGCATGTATAAAAAACTATTCTCTATCGGCTCCAGTGTTTTATCTGCGCCAAAAGCAATTGCTTCTTGTGCTAGAGCTAAGGCCATTCCATCGTAAGCAAAGGCTTGTGGGGTATCTCGATACATATTCCGTGAAAATTGATCCAAGACAATAATCTCGGCAAGGCGACCAGAGGCTGTTTTACGCCAATGCACTAATTCACATTGTATTGCCGACTGATGAAGGTCAGAAAATCTTGCTAATATCTCCTGATCAAAGCTTAACTCTTTAACCCACCAGCGAGCCGGCTCTATTTCTTTAAACCAAAAATCGATAACGTCTTGATAGTTCATTTCATTTCCCTTGTATCATGCATAATGCATACGTTTTATTATAAAACGACGTATTCACATTTATATTTATATTTATATTTTTGAATTAAGATTGCTGATATAACTCTAAAGGCAAGCCATCAGGATCACTGAAAAATGTAAACTGTTTACCCGTATACTCATCCACTCGAATTGATTCAACATCAACACCCAGGTTCGTCAAATACTGACTAACCGCTTCAACGTTTTCGACATTAAAAGCCAAATGTCTAAGTCCTTGAGCTTCTGGGAAGCTCGGTCTTTTAGGTGCATCAGGAAATGAAAACAGCTCGATTTGAGTACCATCAGCTAATGCTAAATCTAATTTAAAAGAATCTCGATCTGCTCTATAGTTTTCTGCAATGATTTTAAATCCTAAAATTCGAGTATAAAAATCTTTAGATTTTTCATAATCAGAACAGATAATTGCCACATGATGAATACCATTTAGCACGTTATATTCCTTATAGTGTAGGCACTTAATGAAAAAGATGAACAGTACTTCTTAAACCGTTAATTCTTAGAAAGTTAAACTGTTCACTCATTATTTTTTAGCGTAGTTAACGAAGCTTGTGCGGTATCATAACCCAGCTTTATCATTTCATCTGCACGATGAAACTCTAACGTACCACACGCATTACGCGCTATTTCAACAAAATAATCCGCTGGATATGTCGCTAACTTTTGTCGAGCAATAGTACTCTGCATAGCATCGAACGCCTGATTGACAACGTCATAAGCGCCCCACTCATTCGCATTGTGTAACACAGCTTTACTCTTAAATCGCGCTAAGAAACTATCCAATTTACTCGAAGGCTTATTTTCGATAAGGCTTACCTGAGTCTCTGCATCGTTTAGTGTTTTAATACTTCCACCTAGATTCACCGCGACTGAGAAATCAGTGTTATCACTAAACGTTGGGGCAATTGGCACCGGGTTAAGTACACCCCCATCAATTAGGTCCACACCATTGTAATGAAAGGGCGTAAAAAATAGTGGTAATGAAATAGAAGCCCTAATAGCACTAAATAAACTACCCGAGCTTAACCAGACTTCTTTTTCATTAGCGATATCAGCGGCAACCGCTGTATATTTAATGGGAAGTTCTTCAATGTTGATGTCTCCTACTAACTCGGTAAGAGTCGCAATTATTTTGTCACCTTTAACCAAGCCATTTTTTTGCCACGATAAATCCAGTAAGGTAAATATATCAACTTTGCTTATGTCTCTTACCCAGTGCTCAAATACATCAAGTTTACCCGCTGCATAAATACCACCAATGAGTGCGCCCATTGAGCAACCAGAAATAGAAGCAATTTCAAACCCCTGCTCTTCTAGCCAATGTATAACACCGATATGCGCTAACCCTCTTGCGCCACCACTACCTAACACAAGAGAGATAGAGGTTTTCTTATTTTCTGACATCCATTATCCTTTTCATTACGCTCTAGTAATACTTATGACGAATATTCAATTAAGAAAATTAGAACGGTTGCTTTTCATGAGAGGGTAAGTCTAATGGCAATTTAAACCATGCTTGTTTTTCACTGGTCCAAATATGCATAGTGGGCTGTATGACTCTAGTATCTTCTAACGTACTCGGTTTTAATTTTATTTTATCAGGAAAATTTGGATTAAAATGGTAGATACGATTACCACAACATGGACAAAATTTTGCCCCGTTAGTATTGCCATTATCAGCCAAGCGACTCCAATCTGACATTTCTCCAGAAAAAACAACATCGGTAGCATTAACTACGGCTGTAATACTAAAAGCACTTGTTGATAGCTTTTGACATTCACGGCAATGACACGCAGCGACCATAAGTGGTGCAGCTAATAATTGATAGGTCACCTGTCCACATTGACACGCGCCTTTTATAGGATAGTTAATTTTGAGCATATTACTTCCTCATTACAATTCAATCAGATGAAAATTCATATTTAATAATACTATAAAGTGAAAATAAAACGCTGCCAACGATAAACTCACAATAATACCAATTCCATTAAATTTATTCCCACCTCAGAGCTATGTCAGAAGAGTTATAACAAACATAATTTTTGCTGGTATAGTCATTCTATATCTCACAAATTTGTGCAGTTATTGCTTTTCTGACAAGCTCCCTAGGGCGAATTTAAAAGGCTTACATGCTGTGTTATTGATTTTGACAAGGACGCTGCATGGATGCAGCTTATTCTCCTGAATAACCATTCTCTTCAATCAATGCCTTGCCTTTAAGCCTTTTAATTCTCGCTGAGTGGGAAATAACTTAATGGACTTGGTATAAAATAATAAGCACTAAAAATTTGGCAAAAAAAAACCCACGTAATATTTACATATTACGTGGGTTTTCTTGTGTAGTTACTCGCTTACTCATTCATTCAAGAAAGAAAGTGGCATCCCTAAGGGGATTCGAACCCCTGTTACCGCCGTGAAAGGGCGGTGTCCTAGGCCTCTAGACGATAGGGACACTGATTGATTTAACTAGTAACACTAAATCATTTCAAACTATCTAGCAGATCACTCTGCTGATTTAATTTCATCAAGGTCAATAATTAAAGACATTGAAAAACTAAAACTCTAATTTCTTATTTTAAATACTGTATTTAAAATACAGGACTTAACAGTAATAAGATAACTGCATGCTCTCTTTCATCATTCCTTTACAGGTATAGATAAAAGTGGCATCCCTAAGGGGATTCGAACCCCTGTTACCGCCGTGAAAGGGCGGTGTCCTAGGCCTCTAGACGATAGGGACACAGAACTAGCATAGTGCTATTTCAGAACCGCTTAATTTTTTAAAAGTTTAAACAACTTTTTTTACTTAATGCTCATTCTCAAAAGAGAATTGGCATCCCTAAGGGGATTCGAACCCCTGTTACCGCCGTGAAAGGGCGGTGTCCTAGGCCTCTAGACGATAGGGACACAGAACTAGCGTAATGCTATTTCAGAACAGCTTAATTTTTTAAAAGTTTAAGCAACTTTTTTACTTAATGCTCATTCTCAAAAGAGAATTGGCATCCCTAAGGGGATTCGAACCCCTGTTACCGCCGTGAAAGGGCGGTGTCCTAGGCCTCTAGACGATAGGGACACAGAACTAGCATAATGCTATTTCAGAACAGCTTAATTTTTTAAAAGTTTAAGCAACTTTTTTACTTAATGCTCATTCTCAAAAGAGAATTGGCATCCCTAAGGGGATTCGAACCCCTGTTACCGCCGTGAAAGGGCGGTGTCCTAGGCCTCTAGACGATAGGGACACAGAACTAGCTTTTTCGAAGTATACTTCGTTAGTTTTGTGTTAGGTGAGTGTTGAGTCTGTGAGACCGAACGACTTTACCCAATACAGAACTAGATTTTTCAAAGTAAACTTTGATCAATACTATTTCAAAACATTGCTTAGTTTTTTATAAGTTTAAGCAAACTTAATTGCCTTTACCTCACCTATAAATAGAAGAGATAAAGAAAATAGTGGCATCCCTAAGGGGATTCGAACCCCTGTTACCGCCGTGAAAGGGCGGTGTCCTAGGCCTCTAGACGATAGGGACACAAATTAGCGTTTACATTATAAATAATATTAACAAACCAATTAAACTATCTATTTTTTGTTAATGAAAACTCAAGAGTTTAACGTTAACAAAAAACCTAATATGGTGGAGCTATGCGGGATCGAACCGCAGACCTCTTCGCTGCCAGCGAAGCGCTCTCCCAGCTGAGCTATAGCCCCGAAATATTCGAGTCGTTCAATAACTGGCCTAATAGCTATCAAACATGCTCTCAACCAGTGGACCTAACACTTGCTGAAAACGAGGCGCATTCTAAGCAGCAGCTAAGAAACTGTCAACACTTATTTATAAAAAAAGGCATTTATTTATAAAGAATTGCATTAACTGATCGCATAATAACCAAGGTGGTTATTTCTTATCTAATTTTAACTAACTTCCTGTAATGATAGTGTAATTATTGAACAGCTAAAAATAGCTCGTTATCTGTCCTCAACATACAAATCATTGTTCACTCTATTTCAACATCCGAAATGTAGGTCACCAAATTACTTCAAGATTTATTTCGCAGCGTTTGTGAGTCATTACAGTTTTAGCGCAGTAAAGAAATAGGGGTAATCCCCTATTTCTTTACTGCAACATCAAAATTGGATGCCTCACAACCTTATACCATCAGTTTTGAATGGTAACGAGTACATACCCGTTACCATTCAAAGTGAAAGATTTTAGTGGGAGTTAAAAGTGCTTTAGCCAAGGCATTCATTTTAAACCAAGGTTATTTCATCATAGCGCCTTGAATTGAAATTGCTTAAACACTCCGAAACCTGCATATTGATTGGTGACGGGTATAGGTATATTGCTTTCCTTACGCTTAGTTACTTTATCTTTTTGCTATTTAACGGTATGGTTTGTCTTACTTAGCCATACATAATGAAAGCAGCAAACCGTATGCAGCTCAAAAAACTTAACATTGTCGCCATTGGCGGCGGACACGGTTTAGGCCGTGTGCTTTGTACCCTATCTTTTATGGGTAACAAACTCACCGGGATTGTAACGACTACCGACAACGGTGGTTCAACAGGCAGACTAAGAAAAAGAAGTAGTACTATTGCATGGGGTGATTTACGTAATTGCTTAACTCAGTTAGTGGATCAAAATTCCATTGGTAGTCAGCTATTCAATTTTCGCTTTGAAGGTAATGATGAGCTTGGTGGACATAACCTGGGTAACTTGATTCTATATGGTCTGGGCAAAGTGCAATCTAGCCCTATGGATTCAATTAAACTCGTGCGCCGTATATTACGTGTTAAAACACAAGTATTACCTATGTCTGAAACGCCAACAGACTTAATGGCTTTTTATCCTGAAGGACGTTGTCGCCTCGGTGAACTCTCTGTAGATGAAATGCCAATAATGCCAACCGATTTAATGTTGGCGCCATTAGTTAAGTCGGTTAAGCCCTGTCTTGATGCGATTGAGAATGCTGACCTTATCATTCTAGGTCCAGGCAGCTTTTTAACCAGTGTTGTACCACCACTTTTAGTGAGAGATATCGCCAAAGCAATAGATAAACGTAAAGGACATTGTGTTTTTATCGACAATATTGTTGCTGAGCAGAGCCCTGCCGCTAAATTAACATTAGATGAGAAGCTTAACTGGATTGAAAGAAATATCGGTTGCATGCCAGTTGACAGCGTTATTTGCCAAGATGAGAGAATTAGCTCAGATAAAGTTAATGTCATTTGCCAAGATTTAACTCATAACAAAGTGCCACACCATCATGATAATGAAAAACTTATTCATGCCCTGGAAACCTGCGTAAATCAAATTTCTAGTCCTGCTAAAATAGAAATAGCGAGCTAAGCTCGCTATTTGACAGACTAACTCTATGATTCTTTACTTGTTAACTTTCTCGTCTTGACTGATACGACTAGCAACAGCGCCTTTTTGATCTCTATATTTTGCGTCTTCGCGTTTATTGTAAGGGCGTGCGGCGCTTGATGACATAGTTTCAAAGTTTAACGCGGCTATCTTCATTTTTGGACGTAGCGCTAAGGGTAATTTACCGCTGTTATAAAATTCTAAGACTATTTGACCAGACCAGCCGGGGTCAATACGATGCGCGGTTACATGAACCATTAAGCCTAAACGGGCAAGTGAAGAGCGCCCGTCTAACCAACCGACAATATTATCTGGCAATGTCACTGATTCATAAGTCACAGCCAATGCTAGCTCTCCAGGGTGTAAAAAGAAGGCGTCGCCATCAGCAATGAATATTTCATCACTCATAATTGAGTTCATCGCTTCTTGGACTTCACCTTTAGGAGCACTTAAATCAATATACGGAGCGGTATGATCTTGAAAAACTCTAAATTCATTGCCCAAACGAATATCAACACTGACGCCTGAGATCATTGAACTGTCAGGTTTTGGCTCGATAATTATCTTCTCATCATCAAGGTATTGTTCTATATCTTTATCACATAATCTCATAATGGCTTGTCTTTACCTTAGTTGCGCTTAAGCCTTATGGGCTACAGTCGCGGTTAATGGGCTGGCAGTGTCACACTGTAAAAATAATTGTGCCGAAACATTTCGGGCTATTTTACGGTAATGATTGGCTATTTCACCAGCGCTATTTTCAATTATGTCAGATTCACCAAAATCAGCATCTTGGCGAATAGTAATATCTAACGGCAATTGTCCCAACAGTTTTGTTTCATGATCTTCTGCCATATGCTCACCGCCTGCTTCACCAAAAATATGACTTTTATGGCCACAGTTTTCGCAAAGGTGATAACTCATATTCTCGACAATACCTAATACTGGCACTTTAACCTTATCGAACATAGCAATACCTTTAACAGCATCTATTAAAGCGATATCTTGTGGTGTGGTTACGATCACAGCAGCTGCAACAGGTACCTTCTGCGCTAAGGTTAATTGAATGTCTCCCGTACCAGGTGGCATATCAATGAGTAAATAATCAAGCTCTGGCCAATCGGTTTCATTTAATAATTGATTGAATGCAGAGCTGGCCATAGGACCTCGCCAAACAGTCGCATCTGCTTCATCAACTAAAAAGCCAATCGACATGGCACTCAAACCTTTGGCATCTACAGGCGTCATAAGTTTGCCATCACTAGAGCTTGGTTTCTCATTTTTAAGACCAAGCATGGAAGGAATTGATGGGCCGTATATATCCGCATCCAAAATCCCTACCCGGGCACCTTCGCACATTAAGGCATACGCTAAATTAACCGTAGTGGTTGACTTACCTACGCCACCTTTACCTGAGGCGATGGCTATAATATTAGCTACTTTACCTTGTAGCATCCCCTCTTGCCCTGCTTTATTTTTATCATTACCCAGCGAGAATTGGCGCACTGGTTTTATTGCTAAGTCGATTTCAAAATTAACAGTGCGCGCTAAATTTTCACTTAACGTTTGTGCCAACAAATCTAATTCACCTTGACAGACAAATGGCATAAGTAGCTTGATAGTGATTTTTTTCTTTTGGGTGATGCTCAATTGCTGACAAACGGCTAGAACACCTTGTGGAAAATTGTCTGAAATATAATGCGATAATGTGTCTTTAATAAACTGTTCAATTTCGGATGCGTTAAGTGCTTCACCGTTTGATTTAATGTCAGTTTTAGGCGTTTTTTTTGAAAAAATTTTACCAAACATAGTCATTTGGAGACCTTTATAAGAGAAATAGCGAAATTAGTTGCATTCAACTAATGAAAATCATCGCTAAATTCTGTACTATTGCCGACATTATTACCATCAAAAACAACTATTTTTCATGTCTGACACTACTTTATCTGAAGCTACATCAAACACTGCATCGCATTCTTTAGCAGAAAAGCGCAAAATTCTAGTTACTTGTGCCCTTCCTTATGCCAATGGTTCTATCCATTTAGGCCATATGCTAGAGCATATTCAAACCGATATTTGGGTACGTTTTCAACGAATGCGTGGACATGAAACGTATTTTGTCTGTGCTGATGATGCTCATGGCACGCCAATTATGCTTAAAGCGCAAGAGCTTGGCATAACACCAGAAGAAATGATCAATGGTGTACGTGAAGAGCGTATTAAAGAATTTAGTGACTTCCATATTAGCTTTGATAATTACCACACAACGCATAGCGATGAAAACAAAGAATACTCTGAAAAAATTTACAACGCTTTACATGCGAAAGGTCATATTAAAACCCGCATTATTTCTCAGTTATATGATCCTGAAAAAGGCATGTTCTTAGCTGATCGATTTGTTAAAGGTACTTGTCCGAAATGTAAAAGTGAAGATGAAAATGGCGATAGCTGTGACAACTGTGGTGCGACTTATTCACCAACAGAAGTGCTTAACCCACGTTCAGCTATTTCAGGTGCTACACCGATATTAAAAGATTCTGAACATTACTTCTTTGACTTGCCTGCTTTTGAAACCATGTTATCAGACTGGATACGCAGTGGTGCATTGCAAGAAGAAGTAGCGAATAAACTGACTGAATGGTTCGAACAAGGTTTAAAGCAGTGGGATATTAGCCGTGACGCGCCTTACTTTGGTTTTGAAATACCTAATGCTCCAGGTAAATTTTTCTATGTTTGGTTAGATGCGCCTATTGGTTATATGGGCAGTTTTAAAAACCTATGTGATAAAGACTCTACTATCGATTTTGACAGCTTTTGGAATAAAAATTCAGACGCCGAGCTATATCACTTTATCGGTAAAGACATTATTAACTTTCACAGCCTTTTTTGGCCAGCCATGTTAGAAGGCGCTGATTTCCGCAAGCCTACGGCTGTTTTCGCTCATGGTTTTGTTACCGTGAACGGAGAAAAAATGTCTAAATCTAAAGGGACTTTCATCAAAGGTCGTACTTACTTAGATCATTTAAACCCAGAATATTTACGTTATTACTACGCGACTAAATTAACACACAAAATTGATGACTTAGATTTAAATCTTGAAGACTTCGTACAACGTGTTAATTCTGATTTAGTGGGTAAAGTGGTTAATATCGCTTCTCGCTGTGCCAGTTTTATCACCAAACGTTTTGATGGCATGTTATCAACGAACATTGATGATCAAGCACTAGCGGATGAAGTAATGGCTGCGGGTGATAGTATTGCTGCTCATTATGAATCACGTGATTTCGGCCGTGGTATGCGCGAAATAATGGCGCTTGCTGATAAAGTAAATGAATATATTGCTATAAAAGAACCATGGCAGCTTGTTAAAGACGAAACTAAGCAACAAGAAGTGCAAGACATTTGTTCATTAGGTATCAACATGTTCCGCACGCTAATGATTTATTTGAAACCTGTACTACCTGTACTTGCAGATAGCACCGCTGCTTTCTTAAATGACGAGCTTGTTTGGGAAGGACACAAAACCTTATTAACTGACCATAAAATCAATAAGTTCAAAGCGTTATTACAACGTGTTGATATGGATAAAGTTAATGCGATGACTGATGCTTCAAAAGATAGCTTAGGCGCACCAGTAGAAGAAGAGAAAAAGCCAGCTAAGAAAAAGAAAGCCGCTAAAGTAGTTGATAATTCAGCTGCTCTTGCTGATCCTTTAGCTGCAGACCCAATTTCTGAAGAAATTGAGTTTGATGATTTTGCCAAAATTGATTTACGAATCGTTAAAATCATTAATGCTGAACATGTTGAAAAGGCTGATAAATTAATACAGCTAACTTTAGCGCTTAATGAAGAAGGCACAGAAACTCGTCAAGTTTTCGCGGGTATTAAGTCAGCTTACAACCCTGAAGATTTAATCGGCAAGCATACGGTCATGGTTGCTAACTTAGCGCCACGTAAAATGCGTTTTGGTATGTCAGAAGGAATGGTACTTGCTGCTGGTCCTGGTGATAAAGACTTATGGATATTAAATCCAGATGATGGCGCTAAAGCCGGTATGCGTGTTAAGTAATACCTCAAGTAATGCTTGAAGTAATATTTTAAGTAAAAATATTTAACAAAAAAGGTATGGTGTTTCACTATACCTTTTTTAATATATATACCCATGATACTTCAAGATACGAGTTTCACTATACCTTTTTTAATATCTAATGCTTTTTAATTCAGGAAATTGTATGAGCTTTATTTCTATCCCAAAAAGACCTTTAAAATTAGCACTAACGGTCGTTCTCTTAACAACTATGCTTGGGGGATGTACTGGTAACTATACCTTTGAAAGCAACGTTAAGGCTGATAATGCCGAGGAATATTTTAGCGCTAGTAAAGTTAAAATATTTAATGACGAACAAGATTTTAACGTAAATTATCAATATGTAGGTTTGGTTGAAGGTGAAGATTGCCAAAAAGAGCCACATCTTGCCGCACCCGATGCAATTAATGCGCGTACACAAGCGAGACAAGCTGCTTATTTGAAAAAAGCCAACGCCATTATTTTTACTAGCTGTATTGATATAGAAACCAAACATTGTGTCGCACAAGTTGTTTGTTACGGTAAAGCTTATCGATTAGCTGTCCCTGACGAGCAAGTAGAACAATAAAATGTCAAACACATGCGAAACCACTCATGATGCACAAAGCTTTAAATTTGATGCCATTGGCGTCATTGAGTCGCCCTATCAAGAGAAGTTTGCCATACCTCGTCAGCCAAATTTAGTCAGTGCGGCAAAAGGTAAGGTAGTGCTACTTGGTGACGCTAACAATCATGAGTTAGTTCGTGATATTGAACAATTTAGTCACCTATGGTTACTCTTTGTCTTTCATGGCACGCAAGAACAAGGATGGAAGCCTTTGGTACGCCCGCCTCGACTTGGCGGTAATGTAAAAACAGGTGTACTGGCAACCCGTTCAACTTTTCGGCCAAACCCAATTGGCATGTCCGTAGTGAAACTCGATAAGGTTACGACAGAAAAAAAGCAAACTATTTTACATATCTCTGGTTTAGATTTATTAAATGGCACACCTATTATCGATATAAAGCCTTATGTGCCCTATTCTGACGCGATTATTGATGCCGATGCAGGTTTTGCACAAGAGCAACCTGATGCCGCTTTATCCGTTGTATTTAGTGAGCAAATGCAAGCTGACCTGATAAAATATCAACAACGTGATAGTGAATTAGGATTATTAATAGAGCAAGTATTAAAACAAGATCCTCGACCAGCCTATAAACGCGGTAAAACTGATGATAAAGTTTATGGCATGAGTTTATATGACTTAAATATCCAATGGCAATTGATCACCTTAGATACCGTATTAGTGCTAAACATTACTCAAGTCACCAAGTGATAAAGCAAACAAGTGGCTGAGCCATATTCTGCTAAACACTCGATAAGTAGAGATAAACAATGAGCCAGTATATTATTAACAAAACAGTATCGACTAACCAATCGGCCAGCTTCAGCCCTGATTGGCAAACAATAGATGCCATAGAAATTAATCATTTCCCATGGTATCAAGCTGGCAGAAAGCAAAACACACAAGTAAAGCTGACTGCAAATAACGAAACTTTGTTCATCCAGATAATTGCACAAGACAAATACAGCTTCGCCAAACAAACCGAATTAAATAATATGCTTGTCTGTGAAGATTCTTGTGTGGAGTTCTTCTTTAGTCCTTCCGGAATTCTTGGCAGTAGCTACGTTAACTTAGAAGTGAATTGTTGTGGCACACTTCACCTCGCTTATGGTGAAGGACGCGATAATCGTCAATTTATCAGCCTTGAAGCCGCGAGTTTAATCCAACGTAAAAGTAGTATTAGCTCACCGGTTAAAATAGAAAGTGAACATGATCATGAGTGGTGTGTTGAAATAGCTCTACCCTTTGCAGCAATTGAGCAACTAACTGGCGAAAGCGTGAATAAAGCTAAGTGGTTTGCCAACTTCTATCGCTGTGGCGGTAGAACAGAGCCACAGTACGCGGTATGGAACAATATTGATGTATCTGAGCCTGATTATCATAGACCTGAATACTTCGGCGAGTTAGTGTTTATCTAACGCCTCTGCTACAAATTATATGTAAAAAAGCAAAAATTGATATGGGTTCCTTACGCAATAGCTTTGTTACAACAATGGCTTCCTTGCAATAATCTGAGCAATAGCTTGTTTTCCTGATTCATTATTAGCATCAGCGTTTTTTGCATCAATGACGCCTTCAAAGCTATAGATAATATCCCAATCAGAAAAGAGTTTAGCCAACTCACCATGGTTTAATAAAAAATTAGGGTTTTTAGGTCGGCCAAATTGTGGCTGCTCTACGGTAAAGGTTTCATACACAACATAACCACCAGGGATAACAGCTTGTTTGATTTGTTCAAATAGAGGTCGATGCAAATAACGAAAAACAATAATCGCTGAAAACGACTTACCCGCTAAAGGCTTTAACTCCTCTTGTTCAAAACTGTCTTGCTCAAAATCAACTTGCCAAAAGCTCGCCGTTGATTTTTCCTCGCCATTATGACAATTTACTGTACTCTCAACCTGCTCTAGAGCCGACTCTTTTATATCGGCAAAGACTACAGGGATGTTTTGATTTAGAAGGTAAAGCCCATTTCTGCCACTACCACAGGCAAGATCAAGCACTGGCGCTTGCATATTTGCTTCATGTAATAACTTAACAGTTTTTTCTAATAACGGGGAGTGACTCAATTGAAACTATCCTTTGGTGTCGTTTAATGAGGTGATTTTTTTACCATGAACAAATGAATAATAACGCACCGAACTGGGTGCATGGGAGATCATGCCTGAGATAATAATTATCGCAACTAAACAATGCCAAGCATATTCATCAAAAAAGAAAACACAGGTAAGCAGGGTCAATTTAACGTACATAGCAAGCGCCCTGATTTGTACAAACCAGACAAAGTTAGATAACGCTTCGAGGCTTATACCCGTTCCACTTGAAGATGCAGGATTCAGCTGGAATTAGAAACGCCTTTAGGCAAGGCATTGATTGAAGAGAATGGTTGTTCCCTTATCGAAATCAATAACGCAGCATAAAGCGTTTATAAACCAGCCCCTTGGGGAAGACTGAGCAAATCATACTCTGCGTTACATTTCTTTTTAAGGGAATAACCCTTAATAAAAAAATTCGCCTTGATTATGAATCGCTCAGATTTCCTGAAACGAGCATCTTCAAGTGGAGCGGGTATATTAAACCTAAGCCACTTACAATAGTAATGCCCCAGTAAACATCTTGTTCTGTTCCGGTCAAAATCGAAGCAAAAACACCAGCAAAACCAACTAGGTGAGTTGTGCGTAATGATATTTTTAACCAACGTTTACCGATAAAGTTAGGAATAATAGACAAAAGAACTTCACACTTTAAATAAAAGATTTCAAATTGAACAATAACTCATTATAAATTGATTAAAGGTCAAGTTGTGTTAAATTTTCAAATAAAAAAAGCACTAGGTAGTTTAACTACTTAGCGCTTTTTATTTAGTCTTTATTCAGCCGTAACAACGGCTAATTAATATCTAATGGACTCTAATGATCATGACCACAACTGCTATCAGCACTGTGAACATGTCCATGTTGAATTTCTTCTTCAGTCGCTTCACGTACGTCAACGATATCAATATCAAAAGTCAGTACTTTGCCCGCTAATGGTGGATTGATATCAACAGTAACCATAAATTTACCCACTTTTAGTACGGTAACTTGGCGTTGACCTGCATCAGTTTGTACAGCAGCAGTCATGCCTTTTTTCCATTTAGCATTTTTGCTGACTAAACCGTGTAAATGTTTAACTGGTACACGTTGCTCTAATCCTTCTTGATACGGACCGTAAGCGTCTTCTGGTTGTAAAGTTACCGAAAACTTTTCACCTCTTTCTTTACCTGTTAATGCTTTCTCTAAGCCTGGTAAAGTATTGTTAGCGCCATGTAAATAGGTTAAAGGCTCATGACCGTCTGATGATTCTATTTCTTCACCCGCTTCATTTTTAAGGGTGTAGTGAAAGTGAGCAACGGTTTTTTCAGCAATTTTCATAGTAATCTCTTCTTTAATGCTTTTGTTAATATTTATGTAAATACTCGTGTGAGTAAAAATAATCTTCAATGTTATGGTGAGCAGTGTACCTTGCTTTACTGAGTAATCAAGTCAATTTGATACCCTTTGCTTATGACCTAATTTGATGACTAGACTCTACGACCACAGTAGTAAGATAACTACACTTAAAACAATAAGGAACATGCCTAGATATTCTTTTAGGGTGACCGTTTCTTTAAATACCCGATAAGTTAATGCCAAGGTAATAAAAAACTCAACTTGTCCCAATGCTTTTACATAGGCAGCGTTTTGATAACTCGCGCCAGTAAACCAGCCTATTGAGCCTAATACACTGGTAACGCCAACAAATAAGCATAACCGCCAGTGCTTCATCATCAGCGGTAATTGTGATTTATCTTGAATGTATACGTAGATAAGTGAAATAACCGATTGCACCGTGATCATAAACACCAAGGTAACCGCAGCGCTTACCATCAAATCAGTATTAAGTGCCAAACTTGATTCACGAATAAGCAACGTGGTGATAGCTAAACCAAGACCGGCCGCTAAACCATATCCCATACCAATCAGACCTTGCGAATCAGCCAAGATATCTCTTAAGTTAAACCGCACTTTAGACACTAAAAACACGCCAACCACACCGACAATGACACTAAACCAACCTAAGCCAGACAGTGTAGCCCCGAATACTAAAGCGCCGACAATCGCCACTTGTATTGCTTCAGTTTTAGCTAAACTCGTTGCCACAGCAAAGTTACGGTAACGAAAGGCGGCGACTAAACACACGGTGCCCACTATTTGCATCACACAAGCAATTAATGCGTATTGTAAAAAATCGTTATTGAGTGCTGGTACTGCTACTTGTCTAAAATCAAGCATCCACCATAGGTAGGCCCATGCAAAAGGTAAGGCAAATACATAGCGTACACCTGTGGTGGCCATGGAATTGAGCTTACCCGATAATTGCTTTTGTCCTGCGGTCCTTACAGCCTGCATTGTTGCGGCTAATAAAGTGAAATAAATCCAAATTTCCAAAAATGTACCCTTTCCTATTTATGATCAATAATAATTAATCAATAATCGTTAGCTAACAGTTTCAGCATGAAACTCATACTGTTTATCCAAACTGCTGACTCCCAGGCCACTGAGTTTTTTAACTTTAATCTGCACGCCAATGCGTTCTTTTAAGGCATCAACATGGCTGATCACACCAATCATTTTGCCACTAGCATTTAAGTTATCGAGCGCATCAAGTGCTACTTCAAGGGTGTTATTATCTAAGGTGCCAAAACCTTCATCGAGGAAGAGAGAGTCGATACTGGTTTTATTACTGACTAAATCAGATAGTGCTAAAGCGAGCGCTAAACTTATTAAGAAGCTTTCACCGCCAGATAAAGTTTTAATATCACGCGCAGTATCCCCTTGCCAGGTATCGAGTACCTCTAATTCTAAGGTATCATTTTGTTGGCATTGAAGTTGATAGCGACCAAAGAGACGTTCTAATTGTGCGTTGGCAAGATGGACTAAATTAGCGAGTGTTAAGCCTTGTGCAAACTTTCTAAATTTAGCACCATCAGCTGAACCAATAAGTGCATTAAGGTGACTAAGATCATCCAAAGCATCTTGTGCTAATTTAATTTGTTCTAGCAAGGTTTTCTGTTGAATTTTGTTACTATTGTCTTGTTCTATTTGTTGGCTAAACTGCCCGATATTTTGCTGACATTGTTTCAACAAATCTGACAAATTTACCAATGATTCTGATACTGAACTTTCAACAAAATCAACAGCCCCTTTTTCACTCAACGTATCTTTTTGAACATTCAATTCAAGGGTTATTTTTTCACTTTGTGACAGCAAGATTTTTGCTTGTTTTTTACTATCGTCAATGTCGTTTGCGAGCTTAGTTAAATCATGCTTTCTCTCGGCGCTAAGTAGCGCTAATAAGAACTCTTCCTCATCAGTAAACTTACTGTCAGTAAGTAATGCTAACCAGTCCTTTTTTGCATTGTCATTTTTAGGAAATAGATTATCCAATAAAGATTTCGAGGTGGTTAACTGTCCTCTGTTAAGCTGTTGAGCTGCTTTTTTCTCATTATGGCGTTGATCAGCTACAGTAAACTCAGCTTCACTCAACTCTCGTTGACTATTAATACTTTCTCTTAATAAAACAGAGTCTTGCATATCTTCACCTGTAATACCCAGTTCAACAAAGTGAGTAACGCGTAACGAATAATCTTGTATTAAATCGTTCTCTTGTTGCGTTAATTGGCTTTTTATCTGGGTAACTTGATTTTGTTGATGAACAACTTGCTGCTTTAACAACCCGAGGTCATTTACAAGACTATCAAGCTGAGTTTTAGCCGCTTGGTGAGTCGTCACGGTTTGCTGATAATCAGCGCCCTGCTTACTCAATGATTCAAGCCACTTTTCATCAATACAAATGACTAGCTTCCGCGCTTGTTCTTGTTCCAGATTTTGTTCCTGGTCTTGCTCCTTTATTTTCTCATTTACGCCACCAAGAGGCAGTGTTATTTCAGTCGTTTTAATGTCAGCTAACAACTGAGCATTCAGCTCCAAAAACGCCTGTTGTTTCAAGCGTAATTCTTCAGTAAACTTTTGTTTTGAACCTTGTTGATTCTTACCTTGTTCTTCCAATAGTTGTAGCTGATTAAATAGCGTCGACAACTGCTTTTCACAATGGCTAATTTGCTCACTGTTTTGTTGCTGGTTCTGGCTATTTTCTTGCAGTGACGTTTGCAATAAAAGTAACTCTTCAAGCTGCCCAAACACCATCGTTAGCTGATGATTAATTGACTGTTCAACATCAACATTTTGTAATGAAAATGACTGTTCATTTTGGCTTAATAAAACGTACTGATTAATATTTAGCGATTGCCAGTTTTGCGCTAAATTGCTTTGTTCGCTTGTTATGCCTTGCAAACGATTTGTCTGCATTTCAAGTTGCGCAGTTAAATTTGCTTGAACGCCATTTAGCTCTTTACCTTGCTTTTCAAGTTGCGCTCGCTCAAGTGTTAATTGGCTTAAACGCTGTTGATGTTCGTCACTGTCAAGGGATCGATATTCATTAATCGCAGGGTGATCTGTTGAACCACACAATGGGCAAGACTCTTCAGGCTGAAGTTTTGCTCTATGTTCACTCAGCGCCATAATAGTTTGCTGCTGAGCAAGTAAGGTTTCTACATCTTTTTTCTGCTGTTGAGTAGCGCTATAACGTTGACGAAGTTTTACCAGCGCTTGCTCAGTGATAACCAGCTGTTGCTTGTCTTGACTCTGCTGCGCAGATAACCCCTGTTGCTCTTGTGTAAGGACATGAAAACGCTGCGCCAACTGTTGTGCTTGTTTTAAAGCAAGTTGCTGATTTTGACGGTCTAGAATCGCTTGATTGAGCATGCCACCGGTTAACTCGTTAACGACACCTTCACCTTTATCATTATTTCCAGTACTAGTGGAAGTACTAGTAACCCTACTTGATAGGATCGCCTGAGCTGCTTGGCTATGCTGAATTAGCTGCTGTGTTTTTTCACCCATCAGCTGTTTACGGCTATTCAGTTGCTTTAACTCATCTTCACTTTGCGTGATCTGAAGTTGTTGCTCTTGTTGTCGAGTTTGCAAGGTTAATAACGCTTTTTCGGTATTGTCTTGCTCGTTAACTAACGCCACAACATTAGCTTGTAGTTGACTTAACTGCTGATATTGGTTTTGCCATAAAGGCAATTTTTCTGGCAATTTTGCTAACGCCTGCCCTTGCGATAAATACGCTTGTTGCTGTTGAACAGTCTCTTGTGCTTTTTGATGCTCTGCTTCTAAGGCAGTCAACGCATTAGCATTCACACCAAGTGTTTCGCTTTGTTCGGCTATGGTGTTTTTTGTTTCGGTTAATGCATTTTGTTGGTGGGTAATGTTATGGTCAAGTGGTTGAATTTTATCATGCAATACTTGCTCAATTACTTTGCGTTGTGCTTCAGCCTCAACATGACGATTTTTTAGTAGCGTTAACGCTTCATCACTCACAACAATATCTTGGTCAAGTATCGCCAATTGTTCTGTTTGACTAGTTACTTGTTGTAAGGTTTGCTGGTATTGCTCACGATAATGTACCATCTTTTCGTACGGTGCTTTAATCGGCTCAGCTAAAGACGACAGCGTCAGTAAATCAAGATCTTGTTTTGCGGCTAACTCTTTCTTTTCTATTTCAAGTAGTTGTGTTTTCGCTGCATGCTGGTTTTGTTCATTGACCGAAAAATTAGTGCACCAGGCTTTAACTTGTTGCGCTTGTTGTAATTGCGCGTTTACCGTTTTCTCTTGTTCGGTAATTTCTGTTAATTGTTGCTCAAGCGCCTTTACTTGCTCATCATCAAGCAAAGAAACACCTTGGCTTTGCGCTTGTAAAAGTTTTAGCGCTTCACTGGCACTGCGATGATTATCAAAAACTTGCTTAGATATGTCGCCATATATTTCAGTACCGGTAAGCTGCTCTAATAATTGCGCACGGTCATTCGGTTGTGATGTTAAAAAGGCAGCAAACTCTCCCTGAGATAGCATCATAGATTTGGTAAAACGTGAGAAGTTAAGCCCTGTTAACTCACTAATATCACTACGCACCATTTTAAGCTTATCAGACACTATGGTGCCATCGAGTTTAGCTAACTCTGCAACAGGCTCTAATAAGTTACCATCAAGTTTATTACGGGCGCGTTTTTGACTCCAAAAAGCTCTATAACCTTGACCTCTCACTTCAAACTCAACTTCAGCCATACAATGGCTGGTGTGGCGAGTCATTAACTGATTCTGTTTTTTAGACACAGTTAAACGCGGTGTTTGATGATAAAGCGCTAAACAAATGGCATCGAGTATAGTGGTTTTACCTGCGCCAGTAGGACCGGTAATAGCAAATAAACCATTGTTATCAAAAGGAGCTTCACTAAAATCTATTTTCCAACTGCCTTTGAGTGAATTGATGTTCTCAAAGCGTAAACTTAATATTCTCATGAATTGTGTTGCTCTAGTGATTCAGGCGTCATACTGTCTTTTTCAGCGATAGCACTGTCTTTTTCGGTGATAACACTGTCTTTTTCAGCTTCTGTGCTCTCTTCTTCTGATAAAGCACTTTGCGATGTCGACTCTGCCTGGGCTGATGAACTAGTAATTAGCGCTTTATCCGCATCACTTTTTTGATTCGCAATAGAAGCGGCTTGTTTCATTTCCACCGACAGTTCTGTAAATAATTGTGTTAACCGTGTTTTACGTGCGACTTCTTCATCCGTTTGCCATTCAAGTTGAGATAAGCGTGAATCGAAGACTTCTGTTAACGATAACTCACTCAAGGTGCTGTTATCTTGCTGCGATAATTGCGCTTGTCGTCGTTGACGCGCCTTTTTACATCGACGAACCAATAACACTTCAAAAGGCATATCAACGGCTAGTTCAGTGACTCGCTGCGATAAATCACTTAAGTGATCACCATTATCAATTTCAATATCAAGCCAAGCCTTAACACTCGCAGGAAACTTTTCCGCTACTTGGCGTTCTTCAAATGCGACCAGTGTTTCTTGAAGTGAAGTTTCAAGCTCATCTACCGATGTTTTCACCATGTATAGTGGTTGGAAACACGGCACAATAAGCGCTTCAACTTGATTAAGTTTCCCTGACGTAAACTCAACCATCAGCACTCGTTTATCTTGCTTGGCTTCATCAAAACTTAACGCAATAGGCGAGCCGCAATAACGAATATGTTCTGATTTCGCCACCTGTTGTGCTCTGTGAATATGGCCAAGAGCAATATAGTCGGCTGGGGGAAAGGCACTGGCTGGAAAAGCTTCTAACGAGCCAATATAAATATCTCTTACGGAATCACTTTTACTGTCATTTATTGATACGCCAAGCGCCGTTAAATGCCCGGTTGCTATAATGGGTAAGGCAATGCCCTCCGTTTTTTCAA
Source organism: Colwellia psychrerythraea 34H (assembly GCF_000012325.1). Lineage (NCBI taxonomy): Bacteria > Pseudomonadati > Pseudomonadota > Gammaproteobacteria > Alteromonadales > Colwelliaceae > Colwellia > Colwellia psychrerythraea. The sequence continues at coordinate 2,979,927 of NC_003910.7, forward strand.
ACGCGTCAGCTTGCTTGCGTGCCTGTTGATATAAATACTGATAATGATCGCTAATCGCTTGTTGTAAACTTTGCTGCTTATCACTTGCCGACTGCCCTGCTCGACTTCTGATCACATCACGCGGACGAACAAAAGGAATGGCGCAAATAATGGCTGTGGTTTTCCCATCAGCATCATGTAATGGAAAAACCTGTTTTGAAAGTGCCTTCTCTTCAAGCTCATCTTCACTCAATGACGCAGGTATTACCTGCGTAATAACACGGGTAGACAAGCTTGCCAATACGGCTTGTGACTCAGACAACATAGCGACAGAATCATGATTTCCGGCCAAAATAATGAGCTGGCATTGGGTCACATGGAGCTTGGCAATAAAATCAAAGTACATTTCACGGGCATAACTTGGCGGTGTTGAGGTATCAAAAATATCACCCGCTACAATAATCGCATCAATGTTATGCAGAGTAACTTGAGCTAATAACCAGGTAAGAAATTGTTGATGTTCATTGGCGCGGCTTTTGCCGTAAAAATATTGGCCAAGATGCCAATCTGAGGTATGAATAATGCGCATAAAAACGGTAAGAGACTGTGCAATGGAGAATTATCCGTTAGTTTACCTGAACAGGTAAACTAAGTGTAGTAACGGATATGTTATCTGTTTTTTGTTAGATTAATTTCAACGCACAAGTAATTAGGTTAAATAGTTTTAAGCATCATTATTTGCTGTATGCGTTAACGAACTCTAGAAATGCTCTATCTGCTAACGACAAATAGCCATTTTTCCGCCAAGCCATAGCAATATTTAGATGTACAGGCTCTTCGAATGGAATAGCAACGACGCCGTTTTCATGCTCAGTAACTAGTTCAAGCAAGGCTGATATCGAAAAATCATGTCGCACTATGTTTAACATCATTGGCAACAAATTTGTTTCGAAGGATATCTTCGGCTTGAAATGATATTTTTCACAAATTTCGTCAATAAATTCCCGATGGAAATATCCCGCTTTAAACATCACCAAATCTTCTTTAAAGAAGTCTTCAAATTTTATGTAGGGTTGTGAAGCCAGAGGGTGCCGTTCACTCACTACTGCGACCATTTGCGAGGTAACCAAATGCTCGGTTTCAAGTCGCTGAGGCACATCTTCGTTATGTATAACACCTAAGTCTAATTCACCATCTAACAGCATTTGGCGAATGGATTGTGTTCCTGCTTCAATGATGGTGAGCTTAAGATTGGGGTACTTTCGTTTGAATGCCATTAATATTTCAGGGAAAAAGTATGACCCTAACATGCTAGGAACGCCGAGTTTTACTTCGCCTTTTTCAAAACCCTTTAATTCAGCCATCGCGATATTAGCATCACTTATTTGCTGAAGAATTAGACGAGCATGCACAAGTAATACTTCACCTTCATGAGTCAGTGTTACTTTGCGTTCATTGCGATGAAATAACGGCAGGTCTAGTTGCTGTTCTAATTTTTTGATAGCAACACTCAATGCCGGCTGCGCAATATGTAACTGTTCAGCAGCGCGAGTAAAGTTTTTTGTTTCTACAAGTTTGACAAAGTACGTCAGTAACCGTGTATTCATAGCTATAACCTTTAGTTATCGTAGTCATAGTTATTATATACTTTAATTATTAAATTAATATTGCTACTGTTTTATTAATTCATCTAATAGTGCATGTTATTAAACAGTACTTTCCGAGCTCGTCACCATGATTGAAATAAAAACCTCCGCCTACCGCCGTGCAAGTTTTGCGTTAGCGTTAGGATCTTTCCTCGTATTTTGTAATTTATACATGTTCCAGCCTATGTTGCCCCTGATGGCTGAAAAATTTAACGCCAGTGCCATTGAAATAAACTGGCTACTAGCGTCATGTACCTTCACCTTAGCGCTGACGTTGGTGCCATGGGCTATCGGCTCAGAAATATTTGGTCGTCGTAACGTGATGATGCTAAGCCTTTTCTTATTGCCCTTTGCTGGCTTGGCAATGTTGCTAACAGATTCATTGTTGATGTTAACCCTAGTTCGCGGGGTAATGGGCATCTCTATTGCTGGCTTTGCAGCGGTTGCTGTGGCCTACATGGCTGAAGAGTTTACCCCGAAAGCACTAATGCTTGCCGTTGGCAGTTATATTAGTGCCAACTCTTTAGGCGGGATCACGGGTCGGTTGTACGGCGGTTTTATCACTGAATATTGGGGATGGGAAATTGCGGTGATTGGTATGGCTGTTGCCAGCTTATTGGGTGCAGTTTTAGTGAACAGACTGTTGCCTGAGCAACTATATTTTACGCAAAAGAAAGGACAATTCCGTAGCCATAACAGACAAGTGGTCTGTCACTTAAAACAAAAAAAATTATGGTTGGCTATGCTGATAGGTGGATTGAATTTTGCAATATTCGTTAACCTCTACACAGTCATGGGATTTCGTCTTGTCGCAGCACCCTATTCATTGTCAATCAGCTTAACGTCGATGATATTTTTGTGTTATCTCAGCGGTACTATTACAGCAAAGATCAGTGGTCGTTGGAGCCAAGTATACAGTCCGATCAAAGGCATGCTTTTAGGGACAACCGTCAGTGCGTTAGGTATGTGGGTTGCCGCATATGATTCACTATACACTATGCTGATCGGTCTATTACTTATTAGCTCTGGCTCTTTTTTCACCCACTCACTTGCGTATGCATGGGTGAGTCAAAAAGCAGAAACCGCTAAAGCAACAGCAACTGCGTTATATCTTGTGCACTATTACGTTGGCGGTAGTCTGGGTGGCTTTTACTTAATTGCCTGTTGGCAATATGGCACATGGAATGGCGTTCTCGCTGGTGGCATGGTGATTTATGGTTTGATTTATCTGCTTTGTTGGCTTTTACAGCGCTGTACAGTGTCTCAACGTAAAGAAGATGAAATATTAGCGTTAAAAGAAACAAATCCTGTCGTTTAACTCATGGTTTAACTAGTTGCTTAACTAATTTCATCATAAAAAAAGAGAATAACATTAAACTGTTATTCTCTTTTTTAGTTCACTTCATGACACAGCAATTAATTAACGAATTTCTAAATCAGGTAACCAACGTTGTACCCGTTCTATTTCATCTCGTAAGTCTTCAGAATAAAAAGGCGTCTCTAAATCTTCAGGCGGTGCTGAAAGTAAGTTAAGGTCTATCGCTTGTGCTTCACCCAAAATAACGCCTTCTTTTATCGTCATCGAATAATAAACACCATTCCAGAAGTTAGCCCCAAACTCATTGTTTTTCTTGAACATAAAGAGTAAGTCGTGCTCTAACCAACGTAAATCGTCCCGTGTTACAGTACGAGGCTGCGCATAGGGATATCGGATATGACACCAGAGTTCAGGTCCTTCTAAACATTTCATCTCTTTCATCGATAAAAAATAATCTTTAAAACGAGTATGATCAATATGTAATTGATACTTAATTTTATCTGATGAAGGTAAAAACTCGATATTGCCAATAGCTATACGCTGACCATCTTTAGCGATTAAATTTATTGTTTTGGTGCCACTTAAGGTCGAGGCACTATAACTGACGGGTGAAACGAACGTAGCCAGTATCAATACACTCGTGACAAAAGTTCTAATTATTGTGAACATCTAAATACTCCTAGTTGGCATTATATTGCTTAACTAAGCTTACCTATTAGAGAAATTAAGTCCATGACACTTAAGTAGGGTTTTTGCTCACTGTAAGAGATTTCCTATCCCGCTTCATCTCCCTAACTAAGTTAGAAAAACAGCTTTAATGCGCCAAAAATTCCCATACCAAAAATTACGATGGCCAGCGTATTTTTTATTTTCAGGCTAAAGATTACCGTGGTAACTCCGGCGATTAAAAAAGGGCTGGTAATAAAATCACCATTAGATTCTTGATGTCCAAGAAAAACAATCGGGACCCACATCGCTGTTAATACAGAAGGCGCGGTATAACTAAGTAAGCGTTTTACTTTTGGTCCAAGTTCAAACGGTACTGAGGTTGAGAAAAAGAAGTATCGACAGGTAAAAGTAATACATGTCATGCCGAGTAAGGCTAACCAAAAATCATTCATTAATAACACTCTTTTCTTTTGTTAAATAGCCACAAAACATACCTATAAAGGTGGCTGCGATGAGCGCATATTCCTTCATAAATATTGAAAGTACAATCGCACTTACACCACTACTGATAACGGATATCAAGGTCGATCTATTCTTGATTGTCGGAATAACTATCGCAATGAAGGTTGCCGCTATCGCAAATTCCAACCCTAAATGTTCAAGGTTTGGGATATGTTGGCCAGCAACAATGCCTGTAAAAGTTGCAACGTTCCAAAATACATAAAAAGTAATACCAGAGCTGAGTGCGTAAACAGCACTAAATTTTTTATGCTTCGCCATATAAGCACAGGTTACCGCAAACATTTCATCGGTAAGAAAAAAGGCAATACTGCAACGAAGACCTAATGAGCTTTTTCTGACATGCTCTCGAAAAACAGCGGAATAAAGCAAATGTCTGGAACTTATAACAAAGGTTGAGGAAAACATCGAAGATAAAGAACCAACTGCGCCCATCATAGTTAATGCGGCAAGTTGAGCTGCGCCCGCAAAAATTAACAATGACATAAGTTGCGCTTGTAACGGGGTTAAACCGACAGTGATTGCTAATGAGCCACACAGAATTCCCCAAGGCACCACAGCGAGTGAAAGCGGGAATATATCAACGATGGCTTGATACATAATTTTAAAATCACTAGGGGTAGATCCCTCAGCAATAGCTGTTCTACTTGGCATTAACGCTCTCCTTCAATATTTTGAAAGAGTTTACAGGGGAATCGTTTTTAGTTCTTGTACAAAACTGCTTGTTTTTGAAACTTACTAGGGGAAGTACCTAAGGCTTTTTTAAAGTGTCTATTGAAATGGCTTTGATCATGAAAGCCACAATCACTCGCCACCATAACGGGTTTAACCCCCGCTTTTAGTAACGTTTTTGCTTTCTTTAATCTGGCCTGTATCTGGTAGCTATGCGGGGCAAGATCGAACATTTTTTTGAATTGTCTAATAAAGTGGTATTGACTTAAACCCGCAATTATCGCCAATTGTTTCAACGATATATCTTCAGCGGGATAACTATCTAAATACTCTTTTACCCGTAGCAGTTTTGCTTTGCTGCCTGAAATATCTTTTGGCACATGGCGAAGTGATGAATGCCTTAAGGTTAACCTTAACATCAAGCTATACATGATAGTTTCTGTTAGTAGCTGCGAAGCATTGTTATCTACTTGATTAAATAACAGTCTTAATTGATCTGTTAATAGCGGATCGTTAATCACAGAAGAACCAAAATATGGCGCAAATTTTCCCTTGTCATAGAGGTCGTTACTGATATTTTCAAAATGTTCAGGCAAAGGATACATGGCACGATATTGCCAGCCACCCGATGAAGCAGATTCACCCGTGTGTACATCGTCGGCATTAACCAAAATAATAGAGTTTGTATCAGCGGTATGAATTTCACCACTACGGTAAAAGCGTTGTGCGCCCTTTTCAATCACACCAATCGTGTAACCTTCGTGCACATGTTTAGAGAACGCTTGACCTTTATAATCGGCGCGAACCATTTCAACGCCACCATAGGCATTGGCAAGGGTAAAGTCGGCTTTTTCCTGTGTTTTATTATCCATAGCTAGCAATTAAATTTCATTCTAAAAAAATAGTACAATATTGCTGTTGTTGATCACAGCTATTTGCACCTTTTATCAAGTTTAATGAACCCTCTAATTTCCTTGAAGCTGAGAGTCGAAGCTGAATTTAAAACTTGAACGACGAAGCTGACTTACGAAACTGATTTACGAAGCTAACTCACGGACTAATGAATTGTCCTTTTTTGAATATCCCATATACTTCCTTTCCAATTAGAAATAGTGCCAGACGCTTCACAGGTGTCGCAATGCCATTCAATTATATTTATTGAGCTACATGATGCTTCAATACTTCCCTCACATGACAGTTCAGTCCCTCGGGTATTACAATTTAAATCAACGTCAATGAGTGGCTGTTCGATATTCTCAGAAACCGATAACACTATCTTAGTCAGAAAGTTGAATACCGTTTTTGCCTGTTCCGTAAGCGCTAGTACCTCGCCCTTTTCGTCAAGAAACTGTTTAAAATCTACTTTTAATGCCATCTATTTTTTGTGATCTTCCCCCGATAAAGTGGACACCATCCACTTTAATTCACCGCCAATTCAAACTCAGCAGGTGTTTTATATCCTAAACTTGAATGCAATCGTTGTCTATTGTAAAAATAGTTCATGTAACCTTTTAATTTTGAATGTAATTTATCAGTAGTCGCGAAGACATTCCCTCTGATTAAATCAGCTTTTAATGAATGAAAAAATGATTCAACTTCAGCATTATCAGTACAACAACCTGGACGGTTCATACTCGCCGTAATGTTATGTTTAACTAAGAACTGCTGCACTACATGTGCTCGATATTCAGCGCCTCTGTCAGTATGAAATAACAAGGGTTGTGTCGGTTTACGCTTCTTTATTGCTAGCTGCAGCGCTTTCAGTGTCAGCGCTGTTGATTTGTTCTGACCAAAAGCCCAACCAATGATACGACGTGAAAATAAATCTAATACAACGGCTAAGTAATACCAGCGCGATCCTACTTTCAGGTACGTAATATCTCCCGACCATTGCTGATTGATAGCATCAGGCTTACTTATGTTTTTACGATTGTTTTTGATCGCTTTATAAAAGAACTTCACCTTAGCTGGCCTGCTATAAGTCTTGAGCGCTCTAGCGCGTAAGCCATTTTCTCGCATCAACCGTGCAACACGCTTCTCACTCGTTGTAATACCTTCACGCTTTAATGCATGAAATACGCGTGGGCTGCCGTAGGTTTGATGATTGTTATTAAAGACTTGTTTGATATTTAAAAGTAAATCCGCATCATTAATAGCACGCATTGAACGTGGACGTCGTCGCCATGCATAAAAGCCACTACGAGAGACATCAAGCCATGAGCAAAGGTATTTAACACCTAAGGCTTCTTTGTGTTTTTCGATGAATCCAAATCGCTCTGATGGACTTCCGCCAGATACCGTTGCCACTTTTTTAGTAAATCATTTTCCATTTTTAAACGGTCGTTTTCTTTTTGCAGCTGTTTAATTTTATTTAGTTCTTTCTTTGTGGGGATTTTACTCATGAGTTCACTATTGCTCTGATAGTGTTGGTTTTTTTTAAACTTCCCTTCTCGGTATTCTTTACGCCAACGGCTTAGCATTAACGGGTGAATATCCAACGCTTGAGCAACATCCTTAGATAACATGTCGTTTCGTAAGCTTAGCTCGACAGCTTTAATTTTGAAATTAACAGGGTAAAACCACGTCTTTTTAGGTTGGGTATATCTAGGCATTTTAGCCTCCTCAATGTTATGAGGAGGTGTCCACTAAAACGGGGGAACTTCATTGTCCTTGTTAAAACGCTTGTTATAGAGCAGACTCACTCGACATTGCTATTTTTCATTATAATACCCTACCAGCTAAATACACGGATTTAAAAGGTCTTAAAAATACCATGGATATCAATGGAAAATGTATCTTATCAACAGCAGATGAGCACGGCCCGATTTATGTGTACCAAACAAAGACCAGCCGAATTCTCAGCTTTGATGGGAAAATATATCAAAGTTGCATGAAACTCAATAACATTAATGGATTACATCTCGGCTACACCCAAGCAATGATGGCGGGTTTATTATTTATCCCCACAGTAAAAACAGCCACCGTCATAGGATTAGGTGCAGGCTCTATGGCAAAGAACCTGCTCAGTAGTTTCTCAAAACTGAACGTACACGCGATTGAGTACCGTGAAGCAGTCGCTAAAACCGCAAAAGAATATTTTTACTTGCCCGACACTGACCGCCTCTTTATTCATATAGACAATGCTGTGAACTACATGAAAAATACCGTTATTAAAAGCGACATTATATTTTCAGATCTATACAACTCACAAGGCATGGAACCGAAACAAATACAATTATCCTATTTGCGTGATTGTAAAAATGCACTCAACAAACACGGTGTCCTCGTGCTCAATATCTGCCATACGACACTTAACTTACGAGAAGAGTTAGATGAATTACTCGCGTTCGAATTTGAAAATCAACTACTCTGTTTCGAAGTAGACAGTGGAAACACGATCGTACTCGCATTCAAAAACGACATCCCTTCGATAAATAGAGAAGAACTACTTACTAGAGGTCAATGCTTGCAAGAGCAAATGAACATTCCGATAGAACGTTATGCCGAATTACTGTGGGATACACAAAGTTCATGAGGATGTTCATAGTTAAGGCCTCATTAAGAGGCTAAAATTCTGGGCTAAAATGGAGAGGAGTGAAACAGGCAGTTGTTTTTAGTCCTGCTTTAAGACTTGTTAGCCATTTTTAGGTAATGCATCATATGCGTCTTTGACTACTTCATATCCATATACACGTTCTAATTTTCTAACAATAAAATGACCTCTAGCCATGTCTTGAAAGTGATCAATAAATAAAGTATTTATGATTGCGCCGCCAGCTGCACCAATAGCAGGAACGGCTTGTGCAGCTGCTTTTTGAGTAACTTGAACACCAAACTTTTCAGCGATTTTAGCAATTAATTTAATTAAAATAGGAGCTGCTTCATCGGTAATACCTTTTTTTAGAATAAATTCTGCTGCTTCAGCAACTGACTTTGCTAGTGCTGCTCTTATCGCAAAATACCCTGACTCACTCCCATCATCTAGATCACTTGGCCCTCCCAATGCAAACACCTCTAAACAAGCCATTTGAGTTTCAGGTGTTGTAATCGATTCACCTTCGCTACGAGCAATATCAGCTATAGAACGCAACATTATTGATGTTGAAATCGGTAGTTCAACAGCTATTGCCGCCAAGCCAAAGAAACCACCGACACCACCACTAACTGCAACTCCCAACTTATGCCAAATATTAGACGATCCTTCTCCAGGAATATCTTTCATCGTAAATATCGCAGCATCAGATGCCTTAATTAGAGATTTCTCTGTCACTTTAGCTATATTTTTACTCCAATCATCAGGAAGTAAATCTAAACCTTTTTCAATAGGAGTACCTATAAGGTTAGTTATTTTTGCAGCAAGTCCTGGGTTCTCTAATAAAGATTTTGCAACTAAAAGCTCTTTTTCATGTAACTCAGAAATTTTCAAGTAACCCCCTTAATGGTTACGCCCATTTAAGGGGCAAAATAGAGTTGGCTATAATAGGTGAACGGAGTGAACAACAAAGCCAACTGTAAATTTACCCTCTTGAGCGCCCTGTTGTGTGCTATTTATCAACTTATACCCAACGTCGCACCTTTGATGCATAAGCAGCATACTCTATAGGAAATTTTTTAGATAAATGTATCTCTTCTTCTAAGGTCTGACTGTTTAGCGTGTATAAACCAATAGTTAAACATACCAATGAAAAAATAGAAGGCATAGCGAAGAAAAAACCTAGTTGCGCAACTGCTATACAAACAAACATTGGGTTACGTGAAAATTGATAAGCCCCACTTGTAATAACTCTGGCTGGTCCAGAAGGATCAATACCAGAACGCCATTCTTTTCCTAAACTATAATGAATTAATGCAGTTGAGAGGAAGCCAACCGTTAATAATATTAACCCTAGTGTTATAACTGATGGTAACTCCAGGATATTGATCATACCCAAATAATTATCAATATTAGGGTAAAACAGTCTAAATAAACATACCATCCATATAGAGATACGGAAAAAACGAAAGGCAATATGGTTCCACCAAGTCTTGCAAAACGGTTTTCCTGAAAACACCAATGATTTACCATTCTGTCGTTTCTTGTTAATCAATCTAAAAGTATAAAATGTTGCGACGATTGAATAGAAAACAGCTAAGTATATCTTAGTAAACTCGATAATTTCTGACGCATTAAAACCTAAAACCATAATTCTCTTCTTCGTAATACCTGAGTACCAATATATTCAGTAATACATTCTGCGTATGACGTATTTGTACATAACACCGTAATAAGCGCAGTAATAAGCGCAGTAATAAGTGGCGCGAAATGGTTGGCTATATATTGTGAAGGGAAACAAAGCCAATTGTTTTTTTTCCGTTTCAAGCGCTGGTTATACGTACTATTTATTTATGTGTTTTTTAAGCGATTCGTCAAGTGCCTTTTGTTGATTTTCTTGTTCTCTTTTACATCTGTTTTTTTCATACTCATATGGGTGATTACAATTTTTGTCCGCACCTAATCCGATTAGTAAGCTATTTTCTCTTTCCTTACATTTCATCTCTTGAGACGGCTCCATATTTATACATAAAGATTCTTTATTACTGACATCAGAATCCCCATAATCTTCTGCGCTATAAGTGCTACACCCATTTATCAAAATAAGAATAGCTGCTGAGAATATTAACTTAAATTTTAAATTCATGTTCGAACCCTTTTTTGTACGTGTAACTCCCTAATGATGGGCAAATTATAGTTACATCCAATTGAATGATTAACTCGTTACTATCCATAGTTTAATTAACCACCTACCCTGAGAAAAACAAAACAGCTTATTATAGAGATTTCTCAGTAATGTCTATCTCATAAAAATAATTCAATAGGCATTAATATCACACAATTTCAAAGCTTTATAAACTGAAAAAGATTAATTTATCTCTTAACTTGGATATTACTGAGATGTATCAGTAAAACGGCAATTAAAGTACACCGGAGAAAATAAAGGAACACTAGCAAAGTTCTCTAAAGCAAATTGAAAATTATCAACTTTTACTGTAGCTTGAATAACCTAACATGGCTTAAAACTATAAAGCATAGCCATGTAACACATGAGCAGTCATCTAATTTGCTATGTAATCACGTAACCTTAACGACATTAATCAATGAGACTTAAAAATGATCAAGCTTTATGAATTAGCAGGCAAAAACAATCTAGTATTTAGCCCTTATTGTTGGCGTGTACGCCTAGCATTATTGCACAAGCAAGTAGAGTTCTCCGGCGTTGATACTGCGTTTACAGAGATACAAAACATCTCTAATGGTGAATTTAAAGCTGTGCCGGTGTTACATGATGGAAACTTCGCGCTTAATGAATCTTTTGACATTGTTGAATATTTAGAAGAAAAATATCCATTAAAACCCTCATTATTTAATTCCAATGAAGGTAAAGCCTTAGCTAAGTTTATTGAAACTTGGGCAAACACCTTACATGGCGATATAGCGAAAATGGCCATTGCAGATATTCATGATTGTTTGCAGGAAAAAGATAAAGGTTACTTTAAAACATCACGTGAGAAGTTTTTCGGTAACAACTTGGAATCAATACAGTCGGAAAATCATGAAACGGCTAAAGTAAATCTACTAAGCAAGCTCAGTATTTTAGATACTTACTTAACTAAGTCAGAGTTTATCAGTGGCTCTACTCCCTTATATGCTGATTTTATAGTTTTCGGAACGTTAAAATGGCTTATTGAAACTAGCCAAGTATTCCAAGTGTCACATTTCAGTGAGCATGTTGAAAAATGGTTTCTAAAAATCAATCAAATGTATTGCGGTGAGACATAACATATTCATTGTTTACATGCCGCAAGAAACTGCCTCTAAATAACCGTTGATTATAAACTCCATGATAATGGTGAACAAAATGTTAATGGTTTAAGTGATAGGATTTATGTCATTCGACATGAACTCAATTTGCTAGATTAGAAAAATGGCACTAATTAACGGGCAAATGATTGTTGGCTAATATTTGAAACGAAGCGGAATCAGCCAACTGTTATTTGTCCTTATTAATTAGCTTATACCTCAATTGAGCTCATAATTAACAAAGTTATTCCATTCTTCTATAGCATCATCTGCTGCTTGAGCATGTTTTTTAGCCGCTCTATTTTGTTCATCTATGAAATCTTGAATACAACTTTTAAACATATCTACATCATTATTAAAGTTATCTAATTCCCATTGAGAATTAAACTGATAAGGTTTAATAGGCTTGGAGCATGAATGGCTTGGAGTAAACATATCCGATAGGACAGGCATTGAAATAGTTAAAGCTAGAATACTTGCTATGAATACTTTCTGTTTGAACTTCACGCTCAATCTCCATTTTGGGTTATAACGCCTAAATAACAGGCTAAGTAATGGTTGTCTAAAATTGTATAGCGAAACGTAGCCAACTGTTGTTTGTCCGTTTGAATGCCTTATTTAGCCCTTACTAAAAGCCATATTTTTCTTTTCTTCTATTAAATGCGTCCTCGCCACCCTCAAGAATTTTGGCAGCAAGATTTTGAATATTTGGCTGATCTATTGAGCCTTGATTCTGAATAGGCAAAGTTGCATTTTCATTCGTTGACTCCAAAACTCCAATCCACTCAGCGTCACCAAAAACAGGTATGTTTGCGTTATGAGTAGCAAAAATAAACTGTCTAGTTAGTTTGGCATCTCGCACCTGAGTAACAATTCGCTCTGCTATAAATGCGTTGTCGAGATTATCTTCAGGTTGATCTAAAAGTAGAGGATCTTGGTTATCAAGTAAGAGCATGTGCAATAATGCTGTACACTGTTGACCTGTTGATAATGAATCAAGTTTTTTATATAAAGGCTCATCATTACTCGAAACATTCAACTCAATGCTAACCAAATCATCGATCTTAAACTCTTCAATTTCCATTATTTGTTTATTGCTGATTTTTGATAATCTATCAGCGGTAGTGGAAGTCATCCCCCAATCTTTCTCTAATAAAGCAGCCTGTCCTTTCTTGATAGTCTCTGCTAATAGAGGGGCCGAGAACTCCTCTACTCCTTTCATCCAAGAAAGTCTTCCCTCAGCGACATCAGATAAACGATAGCTTACGATGAGTTTTATTAATCCAAGTCTGTTTTTTTCTGCTGAGTAATTTACCTTTATATTGCCCTTTAATTTTCTATTCAGCCTTTTTACGCCCTTTTCAAAGGCGGTAGCTCGGTTGGTTTTTTTCTCGGACAACTCAGCCAGCAGTGCCTTTCTTGTAGCTATTTCTTTGTCCAGTTTACCTTGTTCATTTACAAGTTCCGCACGTTTGGGTTTTAATCTCTCGATATTTTTAATTAGATCCCGATATTGTTCACCAATTTGTTTTCCAGTTAAACCTTCAACAGGAGCCAATTTTTTAAACTCTTTAGTGATAGAGTCTTCTTGTTTCTCTATGCTTTCTTGAAGTTCTTTATCAAGTAGTTCTATCTTCTGCTGAGAACTGTCTGAATCAAGTTCCATTTTTTCAATAGATAGATTGATGTTATCTTTTAATTCAACTAAGGCTAATTTAGCATTTTCAAATATTGTTTTATCGGGAAATTCCTTAATCGACTCTTCGGTAATAAAGTCAGCGCATGGGATAGATTCAGAAAACTCTTTTAGTGCTTCCTTTAACGTTTCCATCTTTCCTGAAACAGTTTTGAAGGTACTTCTTTCCGACTCAACGATTGGTAATAGTTTCAATTGCTGGTCTATTCCAAGCTCTTTATACCTATTTTCATCTTCCTCGTGAGCCTTCAAGTCTTCCACATCAGATTCCATGCTAGAGACACTAGATGTTAAATCAGATATATTATTTCTTGTTGTAACTAACGACTCTTTAACTGTTGAAATACCTGACTCTTGCTCAATTTTATCTGTATTTAGAAATCGCTCTACTACTTTTAGTTGTTCACTTGATTCTTTGGCGATTTCATGAATTTCATTTTGACCAAAGATTTCAATATCAGGTAATAAGTCTCTAGGAGAAAAAGTAGAAACAGATCCGCTTTCATCTTTTACTATCGGGGATTCACCATAGCGTCTTGATATTTTATATAATTTTCCATGTTTTACTGCTGATTTGACAGTCAATTCAGCGAACCCTGAACCAAGATTCTGCTTTATAACTTTAAGGTGCTGTGCTTTTGTTTCTTTACTAATAGGTTCAATATTTAACACATAACGAATTGACTCTATTAAAGTCGATTTACCTGTTCCTCTACCGCCTATTAAAGCATTTAAATGCTCGGAATAGTTGATATGAATTCCATCGAGAAACCCACCAACAAACCTAACAGCCTCTATTCTAGAGTAATATTTCTCTTTAATATCAGAGTTGAGGCGAACACGAGATTCAGAATCTGAAAACGCTAGTTTAAATGAGGAAAAACAAGGTTTTGTCATTTTCACCAAGCAAGTCGCATTTTCTTTTCTTAATGTTTCAGGATCTTCGATATCTTTAGCATTTATAATCGCAATATTTTTTTCACGCATATAATCAGGATTTTTATTTAGAAGGATCTGGTGATTTGCTTGATCACCTTGCTCTTTAAGGGCTTCTAATGAAGTAGGTATTTGTGCAGCATGTAAATTCGGGTTTTTCCAAATGTTGTTTAATTTTTGTTTTAAAACCCCGCTGTCATCTGTGCAATGTGCAGCGTACACAAAGCCACCTTTATCTATAACGGTTGACAGAATAAAGTCTGCACTTTTAGTTGATGGATTTGTGCCGTTAGAAGTATCTATGTCAAACTCATATAAATAATTATTTAAAGTTTGAAGACTTGTATCTTCTGGGTATAAACAAACTAAATGTATTTTCTCGCTAGATGCAATTTCAAACCCTGGAAAGACGATGACTCCTTGAGCATTAAAGGTTTCTTTGATTTTCACAACAGAATCAACATTACCATGATCGGCTATTCCTACAACTTTTATTGATTCCTCAAGGCAGACTTCTAATAGTCTCTGATTGTAGTCATCTTCTGAAATATCCTGATTTTTCCCTCGGTACTGTATATAACTTGCAGGGTTTACTTGTAATGCGCACTTCCAGAATTTTGCCCTAGTATGCTCAACAGCAATATTCATATATTCATCCTTAAATTTAACACCGAAGCTAGCAGGGCTTAATAACGCCGCGATAAGCGGAATATTACTGTTGGCTACAATGTTTGAGGCACGAAAAACAGCCAACTGTAAATTTTCCGTTTGATTGCCTTGTTAGCTGTACTTTACACCGAGCTATTTTTTTGGTGCTTGTTGTACATACCCATAGCTTTGTTGAGGTATTGGAGCAAACAATTTAGCAATGGTGTCTTCATATTTTAAGCAAATATCGACGCCATAATCAGTTAAACGATAAGTAAAATATTCATTGCCATTAAAGTCGCTTCCATTCTCTTTCTGAATTAAGCCAATTCTTTGCAGTTTAACTACAGCAAGATTTAGGGTTGGTGTCGGAATATGCTGTTGAATTTTATTAGGTAAGTCCCAGCTTATACAGCCTTCGACATCGTTATTGTAACTTTCTAGCAATGAACCCAAGATTATAAGATCATTTTCTGATACGTCACTTAATACATTATTAACATCAAGCTTTTGAACTTTAGGTGTACTAATCTCTTTGAACACACCTTTATTATTCATTTCCCTTTTTATTTGCGTTGAAGCATAGGTTAATGATGATGTTAAGTTATCATCGGAACGATTGGGATCATAATCTGTTGGCGTTATACCGAGTAAATCACTTGGGAAATGTAGCTCTACATCACGAGGCTTTATAATAAAGCATCTTTCTTTACCGATAGAACCAATAAACAAACCAAGCTCAAAGAGTACATTATCTCGTACAACATACTGTTCCCTTGACCGCATAATAGCCAAGTCATCAGGAGAAAATATAAAAGCTGAAAAATCTACTGATTTAGACTTTAAAATAAGATCATCTAACGTATTACTTGATAAGTTAAATGTACCACTACGCCATATAGTAACTTCAGCATCAAACTCTAAATTTTCAGCTATTGCGTCAGCTATAGGTAAACTCTCTACTGAGGAGCCTATGAATATTCTCGGTTTACTCATTTGTGACCAAATCTCCATGTACAGCTAACAGTTTATTATGAGGAAACTACCTTCTTTCTAGAAGATGGGATAAATCGTCCATAATTTATATTAGCAAGAGGTTACTTGATTGTTATAGATAGATCAACGAGTTAAAAATCATGGGCTAAGTGGTTGATGTATGAAAAAAGGTGATTTCCCTGCTTTTTTGTAGAAAGAAGAAACTGTATCAATAAACGGTTTAATTTAAACTAGAAATAAGACTGTTTTGATATTAAAAATTATTTTTTTAAAACGAAATAGACTAATTAATTTACCTAAACCAACTCTATTTTGTACTCTACCTCACTCTTGTTATTTAATTTTTTATCATTATAAAAAAGGGTAACTTGCGTTACCCTTTAGCTTAATAAATTATCCTCTAAGATCTTTGATTTTGGCTTTTGAGAACCAAGCATATAAAACCGGTAATACAAATAAGGTAAGTAATGTCGCGGTAACCAAACCGCCAACAATCACACTCGCCAGAGGTCGTTGAATTTCAGCGCCAACACCATTGGACATCAGCATTGGGATCAAACCTAACGCAGAAGTAATGGCGGTCATTAATACTGGACGTAAACGAGATACTGCCCCGTCAAAAACAGCTTTTGAGGTATCTAAACCATCTTTTACCAGCTGGTTAATGCTTTCTACCATTACTACACCATTAAGCACGGCGACACCAAATAGGGTGATAAAGCCGACTGAACTTGGTACTGACAAGTATTGACCTGAAATATACAGTGAGAAAATACCACCAATAACAGCTAACGGTACATTCACTAAAATAAGCATCGCTTGACCAACAGAGCCAAAGGCAAAGTAAAGTAGTAAGGCAATTAACGCTAATGATAGAGGCACCACTACTGCTAGTCGCTGCTGGGCGCGTTGTTGGTTTTCAAACTGACCTCCGATCACTACAGAATAACCTGCAGGTAAGTCTACTTTGCTATCAATAACTGCGCGAATATCGCTAACAACACTCCCCATGTCTCGACCTTGAACATTGGCTTGAATTACCACGCGTCGCTGTACATCATCACGGCGCACTTGTGGTGGGCCGGATTCAAAACTGACGGTAGCAATATCGCCTAAACGTACCCAAGCACCTGTAGGTGATTGTATTCTAAGGTCTGCAATAGCTTCTTGGTTATCACGGTATTTTTCTTCAATGCGAACATAAATATCGTAACGTTCATTACCATTGATTATTTGGCCAGCGCTAACGCCACCAATACCATTTTTAACCACTTCCATGACATCACCAACCGACAAACCAAAACGTGACAATTGCTGTCTTTTCGGTTTAATCACTAACTGTGCTTCACCAGCGATTTGCTCTAAAGCCACATCTCGCGCGCCATCAATTTGTTTGATTGCCGCTTCAATTTCTTGACCTTTGCTCGCCAGCATATCCAATTCTGGTCCAAACAATTTAATGGCAAGTTGCGCTTTAACACCTGACAGTAATTCATCAACGCGTGTCGCTATGGGTTGTGAAAAGTTAAGTAATAACCCTGGGAATTGTTCAAGTTCCTCTTCCATTAAACCTTGTAACTCAACACGGTTTTCGGCACTAGACCATTGTGAAACAGGTTTTAAACCAATGTATATTTCGATGTTATTGACTGGCTCAGGATCACCGCCAATTTCAGCACGACCAATTCGACTTAGGGTATATTCTACTTCTGGGAACTCCATTAACTTTTGTTCAAGGATAGGTGCAACCGATAAAGCTGTTTCTAAACTTGCTGATGGCGCTAATGTTGCTCTTAAGTTAATAGTGCCCTCTTCTAATTCTGGTACAAATTCAGTCCCTATTTGTGGTATTAAAGATGCTGCTCCTACGAGTAACAACAATGAAGCAATAATGACTACTTTCGTGTGTTTCATCGCGGCTTTGAGGCCTTTGCGATACAGCTTATCTAATGGTTTTAAGACAAAACTTTCTTTTTCTTTAACACCTTTTTTGAACATAAAAGTTGCTAAGGCTGGTACCACGAACAGTGCCACTAAAATAGCTGAAATAACCGCTAAAATAATACTGATAGCCATCGGCTGGAACAGTTTAGCTTCCACCCCTTCAAAGCTAAATAACGGGGTAAAGACCACTAAAATAATAGAGGCAGCAAAAAATACCGGACGTGCGACTTCTTTCCCTGCTTCTTTTAATCGTAGAGGAATACCCTCTTCATCGTGTTCAACATCATGGGGATCAGCATCTGTGCCTAACGTTCTCGCTTGAGCATTTTTATAATGTGTTGAATCTGGTCTATTTAGATGTTTGAACATGTTTTCAACCATCACAACAGAGCCATCAACCAACATACCAATAGCAACGGCGATACCACCTAATGACATTAAGTTTGCCGATAAACCCATCCAAGACATCACCATTAAGGCAATAGCGATTGAAATAGGAATTGAAATTAACACTAAAAAGGTTGCGCGCAAGTTCATTAAAAACAGTGCAAGTACGATAGCGATAAATATAAATGCGAGCGCTAATGCTTCTACTACGGTATCAACCGCTTTAGTAATTAAATCTGCTTGGTCGTAGAAAGGTTCAAAACGTACCCCTTCAGGTAGTGCTTGGTTGATCATAGGAATACGTGCATTGATACCGTCAATTGTTGCTTTAGTATTTGCGCCCATTCGTTTCAATACTATGCCTGAAACCACTTCACCTAAGTTTTCAATGTTACCTTGTGCATCTCTGCGCGTCATAGTAACCGCGCCTTGGCGTATTTCACTACCTAATGCAACGTTAGCCACATCATCGATAGTCACCACAGTACCATCAACCGTTTTAACCGGTACTTGTCTGATATCAGCTAAACCTGCTTCGCCACTATTAAACCAACCTGTGCCACGAATAACTAACTGCTCTTGCCCACGGTTCATGTACCAACCGCCAACATTGGCATTATTGTTATCGAGTGCGGTAACAATATCGTCTTGCGTTAATTCATATGACAATAATTTACTGGGTTCAATGTTGACCTGATACTGTCTGACATTGCCGCCAAAAGATAAGACGTCGGTAACACCATCTACTGGCATAACCAATAACTTTACTATCCAATCGTTCAAACTTCTTAAGGTCATAGAATCATAACCAGAATCTTTATCTGCAATTAACAAATACTGAAAAACTTGACCCAAACCTGAGGTGTTTGGTCCCATTGCTGGTGTGCCCACGCCTTGAGGAATTAACTCTTTTGCCGCTTGTAAACGCTCAAATACTAACTGGCGAGCAAAGTAGATATCTGTACCTTCTTTAAAGACAACAGTAACACCCGATAAACCCGTTTTTGAAATAGAGCGTACTTGCTCTACATCAGGCAACGCATACATTACCGCTTCAATGGGATAGGTTATTAACTGCTCTACTTCTTCTGCTGCCAAGCCCGGTGCTTCTGTGTTTACCGCTACTTGAACATTTGTTACATCAGGAAAAGCATCTAAATTTAGTTTTGGGATCACCATAATAGAAGCTGCCATCGTGGCAATCAGGGCGATAATTACTAAGAGTCGATTATTGATCGACCAATCAATCATTTTATTAAACATAATCTTATTCCTCCCTAATGGCCATGCGGATCAAATCCGCCTTTTGCTATTTCTGACGCAACAAAAAATGCACCTTTTGTCACCACGCGGGTATTAGGCGCGATACCGATAATTTGACGGTAATTACCTAATGGCTGGCCTAATTCAACTTCAACCGCTTTAAATTCACCTGGGTGGTCTTCAACAAATACTGTCCAATCACCATCTGCACCGCGCATTAATGCCGTTTCTGGCACTGCTATTACCGGACTTTTGGTATCAAACTGAAAATTAACATTAACAAACATGCCTGAATGCAAACTGTCGTCAGTATTTTCAACAGACAATCTTACAATTCGGGTACGGGTACTTGGGTCAATGGTATGGGCTTCTTGAATGACCTTAGCCACGTGTATTTGCCCGGCAAACTCAACTTTTGCTATGGTGCCAATAGGAAGACTTAACTTTTTATTTGGCGAAACACGCGCTTCAACCCACAAGTCTTTTTCATCTGCCAATACCATGATTTTTTCACCTGCAGGAACGCGCTGCCCTTGAGAAAAATCATCACTTAAGACCACACCAGAACGCTGAGCCACTAAGGTATATTCGCCGAGGTTTGAAGAGTTGTTTTTTACAATATCTTTAATGGCTGCTTTGGTTAAACCAAAGGCAGTTAATCGACCATAAGCAGAGATATAATCTGTTTCACTGGCTAACAGACGGCTTTCGCTAACCGTGCCAAGACCCAACTTTTTAGTGCGCTGCCAATCACTGTATGCAACACGATATTGTGCTTGTGCTTCAGCCATTGATTCACTAAATAATGTAACCAAAGCCTGACCCTTAGTAACATGTTCACCCAAAATGGCATGACGACTGATCACTACCGATTCAGTACGTGGGGAGACAATATAGCTGGTATAACCGTTCGCTTTTATTTCTCCTGGTGCATAGACACTTTTAGCGAATATTGCCGGCTTTAAGCTAGTCACTTTGATATTGGCGAGTGCCATTTTTTCAGGACTAAAACTTATGCCTTCTTCATGCTCTGCTTCAGTCGTTGCTTTAGTTGCTGTTTCACTACCATGGTCATGACCGTGATCAGATTTTTCCTCAGTCGCATGATCGTCTTTGCTGTCATCACTACCGTGTTCATGACCACTTTTATCAAGTACGTTTTCACTTTCAGCGTCATGATCATGGTCAGTTTTTATTTCGATTGATTGCTCTACCGACGCCGCATTTACTAGCGCGGCATCCTTGTATGATAATGCAGTGGTTGAAGCGATAGCTAAGCCGATAAATAAACTGCTTAAAGTAATGAGTTTCATTTTTTTAGAAACTTTATTGCTGGTAATATTCGTCATTATATTTTTCATTTTTTAATTCCAAATTCTGTAACAACTTACGCTTATCGAGCAGCGTAAAGTGAGATAATAGGTTTAGTTTAATAGCTTGGTTGCCACACTTAATTGACCTACATCGAGTAGCCATTGCACTTCGCTTATTTTGAACTGGGCTTGTAATTCAATACCCGCGTATAAACCTTCCGCTCTTTGTTGCAATGCCAATAAATAATCCGAGGTATTTAAATCACCTACTTGCCATTGTTTTTGCAATAACTGTGCGCTGTGTTCGCCGCGCCCTTTCATTAACTGCTGCCAACGGCCAAGGTATTTTTTATTAGAGATTAGAGAGGCGGTACTTGCCTGTATTAAATACTTTTGTTTGCGCATTACTGAACGAAAACTTGCCTCGGCAGCGTTAGCTTGTTGGTTTTCAGCTTTGGCATTGGCTTGGTAATCATTACGAATATTGAGTGGCATGGAAAAAGTGACTCCGATGACATTATCGACATCATTTTTTCCGGCACTTATTCCAATGGTAGGGTCGGCTTTGGTTTCAAGCATGGCGTATTGAGCTTTACTTTTTTGCATCTGCCATAGTGCTTGAGAAGCTAATACTTGCGGGTGCTGCGTTAACCACTGCTCAGCTACTTGAAAGTTTGTAACGCCCAAGCCCTGCTCTGGATATACTTGCGTATCAGGACGCCAATCAGGCAATAACTCATTAACTTGAGCTTGCGCTTGGGTTAATTGTGCTTGTATTTGGGCCGTTTTATTGAGTAATTGCGACAAATTTAAGAAGGTTAACTCAGCTTCAACTTGACCAAGATCACCCGCTTTCTGCCTCTTAGTCACAATTTTAAGTAAGATCTCTAATTGTTGTTCTTGTTCAAACGCAAGTGATGACTTATCCATGGCAAGTTGCCAATTAATAAGTGCTGTTAAGGCTTGTGCTTTTTTTTGCGCTATCGCATAAGTGAATTGTTTACTGGCCGCCGTTAATATTTTATCGCCAATGGCAGCATTAACAGCCTGCTTATCCCACAAATCAATTGTTTGGCTAATACCAATATTGTAATTATTGCCGTCACCTTCGCGCTCATAACCTGTAGATAGTTCGGGGTTGTAAAGTGGTAACTTACTGCCCTGTGCTTTGGAAAATTCAGCATTCATGAGCTCACGTGCTGAGACAATATCAGGGTGTTTATTGATTTGTTGATCAAGCCATTCACTTGATAACGTTGACTTGGCAAAAGCAAAGCAACTAACAGATAAACTTGCTGAGAAGCCTATAATTAATGCGACTCCAGCAGATTTTGCTGAGAAATATTTCATAATAATCTCTTAATTTAACATGCATATGTAGTTGGCTCAGGAGTTCATTAATTTCGTCATCTTCGAAGTGTCTAGTCGAAGATCCATTGTCTGGCGTTTTGGATTCCCGACAAGACATCTCGGGAATGACGGTATTGTCTCTTTCCTGATTGATCTACATAGGCATGTAATTTAATAATAAAATGCCGTAACTAAACCAAGATAAACCCACTAGGCTGACTTAAATTAAATTAAGCTAAGTGCTAGTTAAGAATAAATTTGTTACGGAGTTAGTTTTAAAATTAAATTAAACGATTGGGGGGCGTACAGGTTCTTCTGTGAAGACTTTATCTAAATGATCAGTATAAAAATATTGATTGGTGATGATAAATTCAGGAGTGGGTAGTGTCGATTTATTAGTGGCAACCCACTGAGTGTGAGCGCCTTGACAGTGACCACAATGATGGCAATCTTTAATATTATGCTCGGTGTCAGATGATTCATCGAGAAGTTCGACATCATCACTATCATGGGAATGTTCTGTTTGAATATGTTGAGAATCGACTACATGACTTTCATTTGAATCAGCCACAGCAGCATATGATTGCAATGCAATCAATAATACTAGTACTAAGCCAATCCAAGTGTTTTTCATCTGTAACGTATGCTCTACTATTAAAAATGTAAGAATATTCGACGCTTATGCTAATCAATAAAGTTAAGCCCGTCAATAAAGTTGATCGCTATCGTTACACTTTATAACAAGCAAAAAAAGGGTAACTTGCGTTACCCTTTTTTAATATTTTGATTACCAATGATTTAAATCAACAGTTTTAAATCATTTATTAGATCAGTTATTAAATCATTCTATTAACTGAAATTATCTTATCAAATTATTCTGGTGTCGCTTGTAAGTTAAGCGTTAAACCCGATGCTGCTGAATAGCCGTAGATATCAATGTACCAAGTGCCACTCGCAGGTGCGGTAAAGTTACAACTTTCATCATTGCCATTTTTATAAGGACGACAATCGTAAGTAGACGTTGTTGATTGCTTACCTTGCGTTACATATAAATCTGCATCACCTGAACCACCTGACAGTGTTACCGCTAAATCAGCATAACCTTCTGCTAAGTCTAGGGTGTAACGCGTCCATGATCTTCTAGCAACAGTAACATCGTTCACTGTGCTATCAATTGGATTAACAGTGTCACCGCCACCAGTGCTAGGCTCAGTAAAACTACCTGTTAAAGTAACATCGGCAAAGTCACTATATGCTTTAAGTTTCACATAATATGTGCCACCTTCTTGCGTGCTTGCACATGATTCAACATTACCTGATTTGTATGGACGACAGTCGTAAACACTGTCTGTTGGCTCTGCACCAAACTTCACATATAAATCTGAATCACCTGTACCACCAGAAGTAGCAAAGTTGATATCAGTTGCGCCAGCAGGTACTTGCATAGTGAAGACTAATTCGTTACCTGTAGAAGCAGCTAAACCGTTTTTAACAACACCATTTTCAAGGACAGTATCATCTGGT
Source organism: Colwellia psychrerythraea 34H (assembly GCF_000012325.1). NCBI lineage: Bacteria > Pseudomonadati > Pseudomonadota > Gammaproteobacteria > Alteromonadales > Colwelliaceae > Colwellia > Colwellia psychrerythraea. Next base: position 3,003,625 of record NC_003910.7, read on the forward strand.
GTTGTACCGCCACCACCTGATCCACTTCCATCACAACCATTAGCAGCAATATAGTCAATAGCATCTTTAGTTTGGGCTAAACCGTAACCAAATTTAACATCACGTCCTGTCGCGCCAAGATCTTGTGCAGTAGCGTTAAGTACACTACGTATTTCAACGTTAGTACAGGTTGGATGATGACTCCAAACTAGCGCAGCAACACCTGCAACATGTGGAGACGCCATTGAAGTACCACTCATTTTACCGTAGTTACCAGCGCCAATATTTACTGTAGTGCTTAAACCAATGTTCGCTAACATTGCTGCGCCATCGGTATCAGATACGGTAACACTAGGAATACTCGTTGCGTTTGTATCGCCTAAAGTGCCACCGAAGCTGCCAGCTGCATTGTTATATAAAATTGCACCTACACCACCGCTGTCTTGACAGGCTTTAACTTTATCGTGAAAAGAAATATTACCTCGTTGAATTAAACAAACACTACCGCTAGCGCCTGAATCAATTGCTTCACCCGTAGCAAAGTCATATAAAGAGCCTGTAGCATTGCCTTGGTTTTCCATGGCATTGGCCGAATAAGCCGAGCCTGAAACTGACACTTCAACCACTGATCCTAATCCTTCTGGGTAAGTTGAATAAACATCAACACCTGGACCTGATATTTCAACTTGGCTGTTTTTCTGAGAAAAATCAGCTAATACTTTAGCGCTATCTATAGCGGCTACTGACATTACTGAGTCGTACGATGCTGGATAGCTTTCTACATCGGTAGGACTAGTTGCAACACCATCATTACCCGCTGCTGCGATAAGCAATACACCTGCATCATAAGCGGCCTGAATGCCATTTTTCTCACTAACACTTGAACCCGTTCCACCTAAACTCATGTTAATAACATCTGAGCCAGCAGTTACACATTTATTAATCGCGCTAACTAAGTCAGAAGAATAACCCCAACCTGCTTCATTAAAGACTTTGATAATATGTAAATTAGGATCGGTTCCGATAACACCTCGAACACCAATACCATTATTCAGTGCTGCAATAGTTCCTGCTACGTGAGTGCCGTGCGGCCCACCGTGATCAAACCAATTGCCTGTTCCGCTATCACTAGTACCGGTAATGGTGCCGCCTTGTGCGCCCATATCTTCATGAGGTAAGTTTAAACCTGAGTCAATAACGCAGATTTTTTTACCACCAGAGTTAGCTGATGCAACAGTATCATCTACTTGGTCAGCTTGAACCATACCAATACCATAAGGTACGGTTTGAGCCATAAAACGACGTTGTAAATCTTCTTCTATGTATTCAACATTATCATCGACCGCTAAGCTCATTACATCTGATGTAGTTAGTTCAGCGCTGATCATATTGATGTCTGGGTATTCGCCTTTAACTTTAGCGCCCATTTTATTTAATTTTGTCTTAACTGCCGCTAGACGAGCAAAAGCTGTAGGGCTTGCCATATCGCTAACACCTGCAGCGTTATTCATAACACTTTGGTTACCTGATTGAGAATCACCCGATTGCTTATATTTGATAATAAAACGCTTTGGTAAAGGTGAGCTAGCGACTGCAGATAATAAATTATCTGTGGTTTGTACTCCGACGGGTTGTGCTGCATGAAGCGCCGACGATATTGATAGTGACAGAACACTTATTGTAGTGAGTACTACCGTTTTATTTGTTGCTAATTTAAGCCATTTTTTATTATTTGACATGTTTGTTTCCTAGTACGTTAATTATGATTATTGATTTTTTTATACAAATTCAGTACACAATGATTTTCATCAAAGCCATAAAAATATAACACCAACCCTACAATTGTTGCAATAGTGTTAACAGATCTTTATTTTGATGTTAAATAATTAATGAAAAAGTGAAAGCAACATGTCATTATCCCTCTGGATAATATTTTAAAGGATCTCTTATGAGCCAATTTATTGGTGTGTTTAACAATGCCCTATCCGATGAACTCTGCGACAAACTCATGCAAGGCCATCAAAAAAGTAATAAAGTCGTTAGTGGTCGAGTTGGTAGCGGTGTGAATACAGACCTAAAAGATAGTCATGATGTCACTATGGTTGATAAAGAGTGGCAAGCACTGCAACTTGAACTTGTAAATGCCAGCTATCCCCATGTAAAAGCTTATTTAACTGAGCATTATATGGCATTAATTTCAGCACTGAATCCAACGGTGACAGATCCAGAAACAGGCATGCCTGCTTCAGTGACTAAAGAGAACTTTGACCGTTTAGGCACCGCTTATCTAGACCAACTGATCCAGTACGTTTTTTGCTACGACAACTTTACTGTTCAACAATATGAGCAAGGGGTTGGTGGTTATCATTACTGGCATTCAGAAATTTTTCCGCAACTGCCGCACAATAAACCACTACACAGAGTCTTAGCCTTTTTGTATTACTTAAATGATGTCGAAGAAGGTGGCGAAACTGAATTTCATTATCAAGGAATAAAAGTTAAACCTAAAAAAGGTTCTTTAGTTATTTTTCCTGCGGGTTTTACTCATACACATAAAGGTCATATTCCACTTTCTGACGAGAAATATGTAGTCACTTCATGGTTAATGTATAACAAAGCTGAACAGCTCTACGGTAAGAAGTAATATTGTCTAGCGCGTATAGTTGCTCCGCTTAGGTTACCTAAAAGCAATAATTCGCTTAACTTAACTATTAGTCGGTTATTTGCTTTGTCAGAGGAAAGCTAACCATAGAGCGGGTCTACACTCCAGTAGAGTTTCAATCATCAGATTAAATATTCTCAATAAAATATTCAATCTTTGTTTTGCTCACTTAAGTTGTTATTTAAAAACTCTCGTACAGCTGCTTGTGCATCAAGGTGTGCTTGTTTGTTATAACCAACACGGACACTTCCCCAGGGCTGTTGCTTTGATTCTCGCCGAACATTATTTAATAACTGGTAGCGCTGTTGTTGATCATCAAAATTATGATACGCCCCAGTAAACGTCCATAATTGCTGTTGTGAATCAGCTTTACTGTTATTTAATAGTTGCTGACAATGAATTGGTTGAGTCCATTCATCGTCTTGACCCATCAAAATGCGTACAGGTACATTAGCTTTATATTGTTTACCCGACATTAGGTACTGTTGGTACTGCCAACAGCTCGGATAAAATGCGATGCCAGCACTGTAACCTTGCTTTTTTGTAGCAAAATTCTGCTCTAATACTTTTAATGTTATGGCACCGCCATAAGACCAGCCGAATAAAACAATGTTGTCTGGATTTACTTCACTAAGTGATTGTAAATAATTTAGTGCTACCAAAGCATCTTTAGGTCTTCGTTGGTTAAACTGTTGCCATATTTTGTCATCGGCTGTACAAATATCTTTGATACCTAAGTAACTAAAGCTATCTACAATCAATGTTGTATAACCCCATTCATTCAGGGTTTTGCTCCACTGATGGTGTTTATTTGAAACTCCATAACAGCCATGTAGTAAAACAGCAGCAGGATGGGGTCCAACTCCTTTAGCGTGCATTAAGGTAGCTGACATCGAATATTTATCTTCCGAGTCAGTGTTCGACAACAAGATAACTTTTCCCTGCTGATTTTCAGGCAACTGCAATAATATCAGCGCTATAACCGCCATACAGATAGCGAGAAACACGATTAGTTTTAACTTGGTCAGGATAGTTGTCATTTTTTCCATTTACAGCCCCACTTCAACGGATGGAGTAGATTTATGAACCCATTAATCTCTGCTAGCCAGTGCGCGATGTCACCTGTGAGCTGTACATCTTTTTCTTCTACGAAATAACCAAAGGGTATTGTACCGATAAAAATAATGGGTATTTTATTAGCGTTGGCGTTTTCGATAATCATCGACACTACGGGGGTTATTGTAGGTACACCAATCACCAACAAACAGCCACATTCCATCATATTTTTTTGCAAGGCTTGGTAACATTCTGAGTCAATATTTTCATCTGCAGCCAGAATTTGTGGCTTTAATAACCCCGAACAATGTTGACAATGAAGATCGCGTTGTGACCACAGAGGTATAGGAGGCCACGCTTGCTGCTTCGCGCAATCAAGGCAATATAACCTTTTTATTGAACCATAACATTCGTAAACCGGATGCTGTTCGGTATTAAAAAGGCTATCAACTGTTTCAGTAAATAACCCCGATAAATAATGGTTCAACAAATAATCGAGTTGTTCATCAATGTTATTTTTGTTAATTGTCAACGCTTGCTGATAATAGTCATAGGATGCTTTCCAGTAGAGATAACGGCAACGTTTCGATGCTTTAAATTCAGCCAAAGTATAACTAGTGATTGGGACTTTGGGATCTAACCATTGCCCGGAGGGATAATCTGGTAGTGTTCCTTTACGTATTCCTGAGCCCGTAATAGCCACACATTGTTTAGCCCTTAAGCGATTGATTAGCATTAGCTTAAATGTTCTCCAAAGCTCGCTTTGTAGTAAGTTATGATTTATATATTGTCTGTACAAACTTAGTGTTATCAAGCTGCTCATGATAAAGGGGATTAACAGAGGCGCACTTAACTGCTCTAATCCAGTGATAAACCAGAAATACCAAATAATCCATGCTAACAGCGCATTAAATGTTGCCGCTAAGCTAGCTAACCTAGCATGTTTTAAAAATAGCGTTTTTATCGAGAAGTAAGCCAGCACTAAGTTAATTGCCCATAAGTCGACCAAAGCATATAAATTTAATCCCGTTAACCATTGAGCTACGAGGCCACCTGTTAAGCTGATCCCAAGGGTTTGTAACGTGGCTAGCGGATATTGATACGCCATAGCAGACACCACGAGAATTATCGCAACTTCTCTGCTATATGTTTGCAAGACAGGCTCAGCCGCCCCTGTAAATAAAAGATGGTTTGTATCGAAGGAAAACAATGAAATGGTGAATACCATGACCAAAATACTAACCATAGCGGGAAGAGACAATATTGGCAGTTGCTTTGGAATGAGCAAAGCGCGTAATCGAAATTCAATCAACAGGCAAATTAGCAATGTAACAAGAAACAAGCACAATCCCATGATGCTAAATATAGAGTCGCCCCAATACATACCGACTATTGCGCCGTTATAACCTGCGATGCCAAGCCTCCATTCTTGCACAGTGTAATCTTTAATGACGAGGCTTAAGCTATTGTTAATTAATACACCTAGCAGAGCCGCAACAGCCGACCATACAGCAACCATGGCAATGGCTAAAAAAATTAATAGACCAGACGTTTTTCGGTCTAAAAAGGCAAGTTGGGCGAATGACCTGCATTGAACGGTAAAATGATTGTTAAAATTGACATTTATCATCACGCAGTCGGCCTGGTAATAGATCAAGCGCAAATATATCTTTGTAAGTCTCGGCACGTCTTATAAGTTCTGGCCCATGCTCACCTAATAATATGGTCGCGGGTCTGGGTTGAATAAACTGATTCGACTGAGTATGGCAATATGCACCAACATTACCGATACTGAGATGATCGCCGACATTTAATGCAGGCATCAATATTTGCTCACGCAATCTATCACTTTGCATACACAAAGGACCAAAGATATCGACTGGCTTTAATAACCCTCTTTCTTCGCTTTTCGTTGCGGCAACTGTCTTTATTTGATGATTGTAGTAACAAACGGTAGGAACCAGATTAACCCCTGCATCAATAATAACCGCGTTTCGACCTCCAACTATTTCTTTCTTTGCAATGACGGTGCTTAAGAGTTGTGTCGAGGCATCGACTATCGCTCGTCCAGGCTCTAGTATCAATGTTGGGTTATTTCCAAACAACTCACTATGTTTACGTAATTGCCCGAAAATATGTTCCGCATAAGGTAGCAAGTAATCATTATTTGCACGTTGACTGCCTCCGGGTAAGTCATACTCAGGTCTAAGCGTATTGGCCGAAGGAAAGCCCCCACCAATATCTATACTCGTCGGGTTGAGCCCTATTTCTCGTGCTTGTTTTGCTAATTCTATGAGCTTTTCGACGGCATTGGCATAAAGTTCATGGACCAAAACAAAGGTACCCACATGACAGTGGAAGCCTTCAAATTGTAGTTTTTTATTGCGAGCGATTTTTTTCAGCGCATTTAAACTTTCTCCATTTTCATTGTTAAAGCCAAACTTGGTCCATGGGTTGGTGCCATAACGAAAATTCACTCGAATAGCCACTCTAGCAGGGGTAATGAGCTCCTCAGAAATTCTGTCTATGTGTTCTAGTTCATTGAAATTATCAATGTTTACTAACGCCCCCTCGCTAAGTGCCAATTTCAGTTCTGACTGAGTTTTATGGGGCCCGTTAAATATAATATCTTTGCCCGGGATACCCAAGGTGCGTGCTAACTCATATTCCATGCCAGAAACTACTTCAGCTTGGGCACCTTCTTGACGAAGAATGGCGCAAACTGCTGGTAAGTAATTAGTTTTTATGGAATATGCCACTTTGGTTTTAACGTGTTCATCACTAAAACTGCGTTTGAAGTTTTTAAAATCTTGACGTAATCTTTGTTCTGAAACTACATAAAGTGGAGAGCCAAACTTTTGCAATAACCCAACAGTATCCAGAGTTAAGGGTTCATCTGCTGCTACCGTTATATTATGGAGTTGGTGTTTCTCCAAAGCCAAAAATGGCAAAACCTCTATAATTGGCCGATGATAGGGTTTAAGTGCAATTGTCATGATATCAATTTTCCTTAATTTGGTCTGAAGCAATTCGATTATGATGTAGATATCCCTTGGTCGAAAAAGAGGCTAACTGATAAGGCTGTAAACGTAGTTCAGTAGAACTTCTTACAAATACCAGATTTGTTTTGTCTGGTTCAGGGATGATTTCTTCACCTAGTGCGGTATGGACAGCCTGTTGGGGATGGTTCGATCCTAGTGTTGCTGAGTAATAGATCCAGCCAGTAAAACGTGGATTGATCTCGATAAGATAAAAACGGTCTAGGATCTCGTCTCTAATGAATTCGCCCTCTACCGGCCCAACCCATTTGATCTCTTTTAAGAAGCGGGCAAAGGCTGCTTCTAATTCTACTTGTGGCAAACGCATGGCTCGCCAGGTGCTGCCCTTGGGGCATAAACTCAATTTTTTTACCGTTAGCATCGTTAGCGGTTCGTGCCGATGGTTACATACGGTAGCCACTGCAAAACTTGGCCCGCTGATCATTGGCTGAATCAAGACTTCTTTCATTCCATCATAATAGAGTGTGTGCCATGCAGCTTTTGCCTGACTTTCATCAATGACTGACACACAAAATGAGATAGGTCCTTTTACCACGGCAGGTAAGCCGACTTTTTTAACGGCTGCTAATACTTCATCTTCATTACGGGCACTAATAGTTTCAGGTATTATAAAGCCCTGTTGATCCGCCTCATAAATGCCACTAAATAGTTGTGTTTTACTGCGTTTTTCAAAACTATCGAGGTTGGGTAATAAAGTATGAACGCCCATTCTTTTTAGCTCATCGGCAAATTTAATAAAAAAGGGTATTTCGCCATCTAAACAAGGAATCAACACATCGATGGGCTGCATTTGAATAATTTTTTTAAAACGCTCGAATAAGGTATTTTCATTTTCTGTTATAGGTAACTGAAAACAAACATCAAACAACTCTTTGTTATAAGCCCCAGAATCAAAGGTGCCATAACATAGACCAATTAAATGCAAGTCGTCAGAAGCACTGCGCAACGCTCTGGCAACGCCAATACCCGAATTAACAAGATCAAAACTACTGGTTCCGGTAACCGCGACACGCAGTCCGCCTCCATTAGTTATTGGTTTATTGTTGTTATTACTTGGTAATTGACAGTTATTCATTTCTGTCATATTTATGTGGCCATGACGATCCAGATGTTGCATGTCATCGAGTCGCACTACGTCTTCTGTGATACTACGAACTAACAACGGGGCCTCATTTGAACGATTTAATGGGACTATCGTTTCATCAACCTCAGGTTCAGTTAATAGTTTCAGTAGTTCTACGGCTAAGTTTTTATTGGCCCAATGAGCCAGCATACACCAATCAGGGAGACAGGATTTGACGCCTTCTAAAAAGTAAATTGAACCACCAGTTGGGTGGATTAAATCTAAAGTTATAGGTCCCTGAGCACCTAGCTTTTTGATGATTTCCAGTCCTTGCGCCTCTAAATCTGGGCTATCTATGATGCTGCTGCAAACCGAATGACCATTACTATTTATAGCCAGTTTTCTACATGAGAGGTTTTCAATGCGCTCACCATCTTGATTAATGAGGCAAACCAGCGAATAAGCTTCACCGGCAATACGCGCCTGTAGTAGTACTCCTGAGCGTCTATCTCGCTCAAGCACCGCAGATGAAAAACGTAATACCTGTTCGGCGTTATGGGCAATTAATTCCAACTCTGCCCCTTTGACTAGCACAGGATAACCAAGATGATCGGCATAATGTGCGACTTCATGCAAATGGTGGGCAATTAAACTGTGAGGGTATGCGATATGATTTTGGTGTAGATAAGAAGCTAAGGTAAGTGGACTCAACTGAGCCATTTTATCGGCATTGGGTACCAGTGTGTTTATGCCATTTTTATGTAGTCGATCTGCTAGTCTTGCCGTGGCAGCAATATCTTGTTCTAAACACGGGATAAAAGCATTAAATCCTAGTTTGTTTTGTGCATTGATTAAGCTTAAATAAAACGCTTCATCTCCTTTAAGAGGGCTTTGGATTCGTGTCACTGTATCAACTATTCCGGGTTGCCAAGCTCCGGTCATAGCGGAATCATCAACCAGAGCATCAATAATAAGTGGTCCCTGCCAACCTGCACGTAATGCACGAGCAACACTGGCTCCTGCATGTGGAATATCAAGACCACCAAAACCAGAAATGGCGACTCGAGTATTAGAAGTTTTCATAAACAAATCCTGTGCCACTGAGTTGTTGAATGAAAAGTAGTGCATCTTGTCTGGCTTCTATAACCGACACATCGAATCGACTGGTCAATGCATCAGCTAGTTGGTCGCAAGTGGTGCCATTTTGTAAAGCGACCAACAATACCCCTGCACTGTCATTACAGGTACAAATAGCTCCGCTGCGGTTGTCTATCAATACCCACTCATTTTCCTCTAGACCGGGTTCTAGAGAAACCCAAGAACGAAGCGCAAATTGTTGAGGAATGGTAATCTGCTCTCTATTGGTAAAACTATTCATAATACTTTCCCTTTTGTACCTGAAATGTATAACTATTTATTTTTATTCAAAATGTAACTGTTGTTTTGTCCTTGTTTAGTCACCCACTAAGGATTAGCCATAATCAACGAGATAATGGTCTATCTCTGGGTAAATATCTCGAGGTATTGATAGCTTTATGAGGGCACTTACACATTTAAACGATGAAAGTGAGATAACAAACCAGAGGCAAAAGGATCGATAACAATCTAAAAAGGATAAGTACATTTTAAAATTTGCTAATGAAGAATTGCCTGATTTATGAAGATATAAACCAATTGGCGACGGCATATTGAATTGAAGGCATAGGAAATGATAAAAAACGATTAAAAGGTTGGTTTTTCTCTGTGGCATAAATTGCGCCACTGATAATGCTGATTGATAACAGGTGGTGAGAAAATATTGACTCATAATGATACCCCCGAAGTATGAAAATTAATCCATATTTACCCCTCAAACAGCGATATACATTGGCAAAGTAAATATTTTTTACTAATTTACAAAAAGTTTAGCCTATAAGAGCATTTTTGCAATTGATTGAATTAGTCAGTTAAGGGTATATTTTAAAGGATATTCACAATGTTCTGATTAATATTATTTTTAATATATTCAATATAAACAAAAGCTTTTTTAATTTTCATTAGCTGTAAATCGTACAATTAAACGCATAATTCAAGCCAAGAATTATTTAGATAATTTAACTATCTATTGAGTGGTATACCTCTTTTTAGTGAAAACAGGTTACCGGAACAGCCTTTATTCAATGCCTTTTTCTGTGGTTTTATATCCCTTACCAATTGAGATACATGGTGCAGAATCCTTTGAATTATTTCAATTCAAAGGATTCCAATAAAATAATGGTAATAGCTATAAACATGTTATGACTTTAAATACTTTAACCCTTTTGATGTAAATCAATTGATCATTACTAAATTAGCTATAAGCGAATGATATTGGTAATATTACTAATGCTGTATTACTTTTAAAGTAGTAACGCTTTTATGTTCAATTATCCTCAAATAAAATTTATTTTAATTTTACCTTTTTGAGATAAAAACTATTGAACACACTCACCTAGTTTAAGGAATAGTTTTTCTATGCAAACAGCAAAAAATCCTCAGAAAAGCAAAGAACTTTATGCCGCTATTTCACTGATATTTTTATCTTTACTCATCTTAGTACTACTATTTCTCAACATTGATAAGCATAAGGTAATCAATTTAAATGCTGCAGATATTAAGGTTGTGGATGACCGTGAAGTGCTGGGTGCATCGGTTGCAAAAGTAGTAAAAACCAATCATGGTCTTGAATTTACCTGCCAAATAACAAAATCTCATCTAGCTCAGCCTTATTGTGAATTAATCATAAATCTACAAGATTTAAGCAAACAATCCCCCTTTACTGGTTTAGACTTATCTAATTATGAGCAAATCGGCTTATGGATTAAACATAATCACCCTACACAACCGGGTACTCGTATTGAGTTACGTAACTTTAATACTAATTATTCTGTAAAAGGAAACGAAACAATATTAAAACCCAATAGCGTAGAGTATTTAGAAGCATACGTTACTAACCCTATTTGGTTAAAATCATCTGATTTTTCTATCCCCCGATGGTGGAATAACAGCCATAATTTAACGCTAAATAATGGTGGTACTGATTTTTCAAATATTTATTCCATTGCCATAACACCCACCTTGCAAGTTCAGCCAGGGAAATATGAGTTAACCGTTGAACGCATTGAATTAAAAGGCAAGTATATTGGCACAACAACACTTGTTGCCGTTCTAATTATGTTATGGAGCATAGCGTTGGGCTATGTTATTCGACGCTTAGTGCCAGCTAAAAAACTAGAGGTTGAAATACCTGAACAAGCGAGTCATACCATTGAATTTGGTGCCATGAGTTGCCCGCTAACAGGTGCACTAAATCGCATTGGATTACGAAAATGTTTTGATCAATTGGCGCCTACTGATCTACAAAAATTAAGCATTATCTTCCTCAATATCGATTATTTTGAGGACCTTTATCCAAATTATGGTCATAAAACAGCAGATAAAATTCTACAGCAGTTTGTCAATGAAGTTGATAATACCTGTCGCTCTAGTGATACGGTAGCTCGATGGAATTCAGAAGAGTTTTTATTAGTATGCCCAGACACTGAATTATCTCAAGCGATTGATGTTGCGGATAAAATAAGAGCAAGAATACAGAAAGCCACCTGGCCAAATGATATTAAAATAACCTGTAGTTCCGCTGTCGCACAAATGTATGATGAAGATCTTAATGATTTAATTACCCGTGCAAATAAAGCGCTGTATAAGGCAAAAAATACCGGCAGTAACAAAACAGCAGCTTAAATCATTTCTTATGGGAGTAACCACTAATACCTACCGTTGTAAGTATTAGTGGTACAACAGGTAAGGTTTGCGTTTTTGCTTAAAATCGATAATTCCCGCTCGCCAACTTAATCTAATCTGCTCTGCACTTTTTCCTGCCATAATGGCTTTCCTTAATTTATCCGTACCCGCCAATTTATCCATAAATTTTGGACTATTAAAGAAAGTAACCTCTCTCTCTGCAAAGGCTTTATACCAGCTCAAAATATAACGCAAATTTAAACCATGACTAACAACCTGGCGAAGGTCCTCTCCTTGTACCCTTATATTCATGAATTTAGGTTTACTCGCCGTTCCTGGCATTGAAACGGGGGTAAAATTAAAGCCGCCAATATGTATATTTTCATGACCGATCACCTGAAATGGAAAAGGCGTTCCTCGGCCAATGCTAACAGGTGTTGCTTCAAAAAAGGCTAATGAGGGGTATAAAGCAATTGAATGCGCATTTGGCAAGTTAGGACTTGGTTTTATTGGTAAACTATAAGGGTAATTTCTTTGATAATATTGTACTTTATGAACGGTAAGAGAAAGCTCTTTTTCACTTGTTAACCACCCTTCTCCTTTAATCATAAGCGCAAGCTCAGCCACAGTCATTCCGTGTAATAAAGGGATTGGATGCATGCCTACGAATGAACGAAACTCTTCTTCAAGTATCGGGCCATCAACAAAGGCGCCATTAGGGTTAGGCCTATCTAACACCATGAATTCAACTCCCGCATCAGCCGCGGCTTCCATCATATAATGCATAGTACTGATGTAAGTGTAAAAACGGACTCCAACGTCTTGAATATCAAAAATGATAACATCAAGATTTTTCATCGTACTTAACGATGGCTTACGGTTTTTACCATAGAGAGAAACAAGCGGTATGCCCGTTTTAGTATCAATACTTGAATCAAATTTTTCACCCGCATCACGATTTCCACGAAAGCCATGTTCGGGTGCAAAGATCATCTTAATATCTATATCGTTCTTCAACAATACATCCACTAAATGTTCGTCAAAGACTTTAGATGTTTGATTGACTACTAACGCGACATTTTTTCCCTTTAGCTGGGGAAGATACTGCTCAACTTGCTCCGCGCCAACAATTATATTGTGTTCTACCGGTTTGCTAGTATTAGCACTAACAGGCAAGATAAAAGAACATGCATAAAAGCTAAGGAATAAGATAATTACTTTGATAGGATTAACTAATTTCATAGACGTTACATTAACAGCCTTGTTGCTCTACCGCTTTACGTAAAAAGCCTTTATTAGAAGCTAACGCAGCTTTTGCTTGAGTGCTATCTAAGCCCGTTAAGACCATTAAGCTGGCTAATTTTGTTTGATTATTTGCTTGGGCTAGTGCCATTTCTGCTGTATCAAAATCACATTCTGTCGCCTGCATCACAATACGGACAGCACGTGCATAAAGCTTCTTATTACTGGCATTCACATCAATCATAAGATTTTGATAACTTTTGCCACTGCGGATCATGCTGGCAGTACTAAGCATATTCAAAATGAGTTTTTGTGCCGTGCCTGACTTCATTCGGGTGGATCCAGTTAATACTTCTGCGCCAACGACAGCACAAATATTAATATCACAGTTTTGTGCATAACTGCTATTAGCGCTACAACTAACACCTATCACTTTAGCGCCTTGTTCTCTGGCAAAAGCCATTCCTGATATCACATACGGCGTTCGACCACTGGCAGCTATACCCACTACAATATCTTTACTCGATAAGTTAATCGCTTTCAAATCATCAATTGCCAGTTGTCTATTGTCTTCAGCACCTTCAACTGCCTTATACATAGCGCCAGCACCGCCCGCAAGAATACCTATAACTTGCTCACTCGATACACTGAATGTAGGTGGGCACTCAACCGCATCAAGTACGCCTAACCGTCCACTAGTCCCCGCACCGATATAAATTAATCGACCACCACAAGCAAAAGCGTCAACAATAAGATCAACCCCTTGGGATATTTCAGGTAGTAACAGCCCAACAATTGAAGCAACCTTTTGATCTTCTGTGTTTATTTTTTTAAGTACGCCAAGTGAATCAAGCAAGTCTATATCTAGCGTGTTAGGGTTTTGTCCTTCTGTTGTTATATTTTTAAGCTCATTAACTAACTTTGCTTGCGTGTTCATGAAATTCTCTCGTTATGGTTACTAGGATCTTGTTTTAAATATAATCGCTTGACCATAAAATCAAGGATTAAGCTAAGGCCCGCAATATTGATCATGGTACACGGATAACTTATAATAAATAGAAAAATTAACGACATTTATTTCGTTGCCTTAATTTTACTTTCCTCCACTATTCATCAGTAAAACATTAGAATTATCACATGAGTTATACTTCCAGACTGACACAAGCCATTATCAACTTAGACGCTCTCGTTAAAAATTATCAATATCTTGATAATCTTGCAAGTAACAGCAATACCATTGCCGTTCTCAAAGCTGATGCTTATGGCCATGATGCCAGTAAAGTAGCTCACGCTTTAAGTTCAGAAGTTAAAGTATTTGCGGTTGCTTTTATTGATGAAGCGCTAGCGCTTCGTGATGCTGGCATTAAAAACACGGTACTCATTCTTGAAGGTCCTTTTAACGAAAGTGACTTTGAGATAGCGTTAGAAAATAATTTTGCTTTAATGCTGCACAGTAATTATCAACTAGAGTGGCTAAAATCAATAACCCCTGAATTTTCTGGTGAACTTTGGCTAAAAGTCGATACGGGAATGAACCGTTTAGGATTCCAAGTTGAGCAAATTGACAACGTTATGTCGCAATTATCAGCTCAACAAATAAATAACTTGGTATTATGTTCACATTTTGCCACAGCTGACCAAATTGATTGTGCTAGACCTGCCAAGCAACTCGCTAAATTAAAGGCATTAGTTGCAAAACATGGTTGTAAATATAGTATGGCCAACTCTGCAGGTATTTTGAACTGGCCCGAAAGTCATGGTCATTACAATCGATTAGGCTTAGCACTTTATGGTGCATCCCCTATAGGTGATAGTCCCAAAAGCCAACCACTCATCCCCGCTATGACATTACAAGCTAATATTATTGCAATACATACAGTGAACGTTGGTGAATCAGTAGGTTATGGCAACAATTGGCAAGCTGAACGAGAAACGAAACTAGCAACAGTAGCTATTGGTTATGCTGATGGTTATCCTCGCAACGCTAAATCAGGTACACCTGTATTTATTAATGGCGCTCAGGCACCTCTCGTTGGCCGTGTTTCAATGGATATGATCACTGTAGATATTACAGATTTAAAGCATACTGCAATCGGAGATACTGTTGAGTTATGGGGCAAAAATTTAAGTATTGATATCGTTGCACAAAACAGCGATACCATTAATTATGAATTATTAACTCGAGTGTCTAAACGCGTACCCAGAGTTTTTACCGGTTAACTAAGCGACCCAGTTTCCTTTATTCGATACCAATATATTTGTGAACTTGCACCGATAAGCGCCAATTGTTAGCTATACATGTTGCTATTGCTAACTCGGTTGCGCGCTTCTTTTGGCTAATTGGTTGTAGATATACCGGGGTATTTTCAACCTGATGCATTGCCAATAGCTCTTTTAAATCATCTACATTTTGCTCTGTAGCAACGGGGTGCTTTATTTCATTAGCACGTGACATAGCGCTTGCTAAAATATCATAACCACCGCGCATCTTGATTTTAGGAGATACGGTTACCCAGCATTTTTCTGTGGTAATAATTTCAAAGGTACCAGATGTTTCAATTTGCGTGCTATAACCTAGGTCTTCAAAGGTTTCACAAAGTGGCGTTAGGTCAACCATACAAGGTTCACCGCCAGTGATAACAATATGCTTTGCTTTAAAATGCTTTTCCTTCACTAACGCTAGAATATCTTCAGCCGAAAAATTAGCCCACTGAGAAGTCTCAGCTTTTTTAGCTAACATAATGTCAGGGCTGACTTGGTCGTCTAGTTCTATATCCCAAGTATGTTTAGTATCACACCACGAACATCCGACAGGACAACCTTGTAGTCGAATGAAAATTGACGGCTGGCCCGTGAAGGAGCCCTCCCCTTGAATGGTTTCAAAAAGCTCATTAATTTTATAGTTCATGGGTGTTATGGTTTTCTCTTCTGCAATGTGGTTTATTTTATGTGGTATTCACTTTCTGCTTTAGCCTGTTACTTATTTCAAGTAAAATAACAGTTGTTTATTATTATACCTTAGATCAATTAAGAGAGCTTTCAAATGGCTGAAAAAGTTGTTGTTATTTATTCTGGTGGCATGGATTCCTTTACTGTATTAAACCGTGCTAAAAAAGACGGAAAAGAAGTCTTTGCTTTGTCCTTTGATTATGGCCAACGCCACGTAAAAGAGTTGGAGTGCGCTAGCATTGTTTGTAAAGAGTTAGCGGTTAACCATAAGGTAATCGACATTTCAGCAATCAATCAATTACTTGCTGGCTCTTCATTAACAGATGACATTGATATTCCTGAAGGTCATTACGAAGCAGAAAGTATGAAGTCAACTGTGGTGCCTAACCGTAACATGATTTTACTTTCGTTAGCCGTAGCTTATGCTGTATCGGTTGGAGCAGAGCAGGTTTATTATGGTGCTCATTCGGGCGATCATGCTATTTACCCAGACTGTCGTCCTGAATTCGTTGAAAAAATGAATGATGTTTGTAAAATTGCAAATTATGAAAGTGTTGAAATATTTAGTCCTTATTTAAGCGTCGATAAAACAGCGATCCTTGCTGATGGTATAAAAATGGGGCTAGATTATAGTAATACTTGGACCTGTTATAACGGTCGAGAGAAAGCATGTGGGAAATGCGGTTCGTGCCAAGAGCGCTTAGAAGCTTTTGAAGAAAACAATGCCACTGACCCAATCCCATACGAATAAAGAACGTTGAACTAATTTCAGGTAGAGTAAATTACAAAAATGAAACTCTGCCTGAAACAAAGTTAGGTGCACATATTGCGACTATCTTTGAATCAGAGTCAAACTACATCAGCTATTTTATCAGCTATATTTAGTAGAACTTTGCTGATAAGTTAGCAATTGATGAAGAGACGTGTCATCGAAGTTTTACACGATTCAGACGAGGAAATCATCACGAGAGGTTCCTCCACAGCGGCAATTCGGACAAAATCCTCTTTTATTCTATTTTGTGAACCATTTAACATAATGTTTTAAATAGCATATCTAACTATAGATTATTATCTTTCCATTATTTACTTTTAAGACAAAAATTTTATAACCGTTAGGTCGCTTTAGCTCTAAACTTAGAAGGTGTTCAATGAATAATTGAGGATGTCTTATGAGTGCGACTTGGAAGTATCAAGCACGACTTTTAAAGCAGATGATTGACTCAAATAATGAAACTCAGGCCCACCTTTATATGGAACGGCTATTATTGTTTCCTGTCGATATTCAAGATCAAATAATAGAAGAGATAAGCCACCTTCCACACTGTAGTAGTGACGCGATTGCTAATATTCTCGGTCATTATTCAATACAAGAGCTGAAATAATCTGAATTCTATTTAAATAACCTGAACTTTGGAGAAACGGTACTTACTCAACATTCCTCTTTATGCGATTCTCATCGTTAAAACATCGATAAATAGCCAGCTATTCATTAACGCTTTGCCTTGAGAATCAAATAAAATGAAACCTTGATTGGATATTTAGCTAGTTCAAGTTAAGTAGATAGTTGCTGTATTCGTAATTTTGCTATCTTATCGCGCATAGCAGCAGCTTGTTCAAATTCTAAATTCTGCGCATGCCCCTGCATTAGCTTTTCAAGCTCAACTATTTTAGTGTCAATTTGTGACGTGGTTAATAGAGGTTCTTCCGCCTGCTGGTTAATATGATAATTTGTATTAGCTTCTGCAACTTTATCAAGTGACTTAGCATCACTATAACTTCCCACGCCCATAACATCGGTAATTCTTCTAACAACGCCTTGGGGGGTAATATTGTTGTCTAAATTGTACTGGTGTTGCTTCACTCTACGTCGTTCTGTTTCATCAATAGCACGTCGCATAGAGCCCGTAATTCTATCTCCATACAGTATTGCTCGACCATTGAGATTACGCGCAGCTCGGCCAATCGTTTGAATCAAAGAACGATCGGAACGTAAAAAGCCCTCTTTATCCGCATCTAAAATTGCCACTAAAGATACTTCTGGCATATCTAAACCTTCACGAAGTAAATTTATACCCACTAAAACATCAAATTTACCTAGTCTAAAGTCTCTTATAATTTCTACCCGTTCAACCGTATCAACATCTGAATGCAAATAGCGCGCTTTAATGCCATGGTCATACAAGTAATCCGTTAAATCTTCGGCCATACGTTTAGTTAATGTTGTGGCTAAGACCCTTTCGTCAAGCGGTAGTCGTTTATTTATCTCTGATAATAAATCATCAACTTGTGTTTCAACCGGTCTAACTTCGATTTCTGGGTCAAGTAAACCTGTCGGTCTAACCACTTGTTCCGCAATATCGCTACCACATTTCTCTAATTCAAATTTGCTTGGTGTGGCCGAGACATAAATTGTTTGTGGAGAGATCGCTTCAAACTCTTCAAACTTCATTGGCCTATTATCTAAAGCGGACGGTAGTCTAAAGCCATATTCCACCAAGTTTTCTTTACGCGATCTATCTCCTTTATACATAGCGCCAATTTGTGGCACGGTAACATGAGATTCATCAATAATAAGTAAACCATCATCAGGTAAATAATCGAATAAGGTTGGTGGTGCTCCTCCCTCTTCTCTCCCTGATAAATAGCGAGAATAGTTCTCGATACCAGAGCAATAACCAAGTTCAGTCATCATTTCAATATCAAACTGGGTTCGTTGAGTAAGGCGCTGTTCCTCGACTAATTTATTATTATCTTTGAGTTGTTGTGACCTATGCTTCAGCTCTATTTTAATTTTATCTACTGCTGCTATGATTTTCTCTTTAGGCGTAGCGTAGTGTGTCTTTGGGTATACTGTTACCCGATCCAGTGTTCTTTCAACTTGTCCTGTTAGCGGATCAAATTGACTTATCCGCTCTATTTCTTCATCAAATAGCTCTACACGTAAAGCCAGGCGGTCAGATTCAGCAGGAAAAATATCAATAACATCACCGCGCACTCGATAAGTGGCACGCGCAAAAGCAACATCATTACGAGTATATTGTAGTTCAGCGAGACGACGTAAAATATCGCGTTGATTTATAATGTCACCTCGACTGATATGTAACATCATTTTTAAATAGGAGTCAGGATCACCTAAACCATAAATAGCCGACACAGAAGCAATAATAATCACGTCTCGGCGCTCTAAAAGTGCCTTAGTAGCCGATAGCCGCATTTGCTCGATATGTTCATTAACTGAAGCATCTTTCTCTATGAAAGTATCTGTCGTTGGCACGTAAGCTTCAGGCTGATAATAATCATAATATGAAACAAAGTATTCAACGGCATTATCTGGGAAAAATTCCTTCATTTCACCATACAATTGCGCCGCCAACGTTTTGTTGGGCGCTAACATCATGGTAGGTCGATTAAGCTTTTCAATCACATTGGCAATGGTATAAGTTTTACCTGAGCCGGTTACACCTAAAAGCGTTTGATGGGCTAAACCCGACTCAATACCTTCTAACAGTTGCTTTATCGCTGTTGGTTGATCACCACTAGGAGTATATTCAGAGCAAATAGTTAATTTTTTCATACCACTTGCTCCGGTGAAGCTGACTCATTATGAATAAACTCTTTGCTAAATAATCGGTAAGAAATCATGGCCATTAATACATTGCCAAGCAAAGCACCGGCAAATAAACCCGCTAAGCCGTAAAACAAACTACCTACATAGGCTAATGGTAAATAACAAACAAATAATCGTATGACACTTAACCCCAAAGCAATCATTGGCTTATGCAAAGCATTAAATGATGAGTTAGTTAATATGATAATGCCTTGTAAACCATACCCTAGTGGGAGTATCCAAATAAAGAGTTTAATTAAATCGGCAACTTCAGTCTCTTTGGTAAAAACACTTGCGATCCAATTTGCGCATAGAGCTAATATAATATAAATGACTATTTGCCAGACTAGGATAAACTTTATTGCAACTTTGTAAGCCGTTTCGACGCGATGTAATTGACCCGCTCCAAAATTTTGGCTAATAAATGGAGGTAAAGTCATCGATAAGGCTAGTACTATCAAACAAGCTATTGATTCAAGTCTTGAGCCAACACCAAAGGCTGCTACAGCTGCTTCACCATAAGAAGCCACTATTGCAGTCATAATTGCGGCAGCTAAGGGGGTTAACATATTTGCGCTTGCAGCAGGCAGACCTATTTTTAAGATATCTTTACAGGCAACAATCAGCTCTTTTATAGGCAGCATAGTTGTATGAATAAGATCGTGCTTTTTAGTTAAAATGTACAATACGAAACCTAAACCAAAAATCCACGAAATTAATGTGGCAATTGCTGCACCTTGTATACCCATCGCTGGGATTGGCCCGAATCCAAAAATAAAAATAGGGTCAAGTATGGCGTTAATCAGTCCGGCACTCCCCATTATCATACTGGGTGTTTTAGTATCTCCTGATGCACGTAATACTGCATTGCCTATCATAGGACCAATTAGACACACACTTCCGATATACCAAATATCCATATATTCATGAATTAAAGGCAATAAAGATGGCTGGGCACCAAGTAAAGTAAATAATGGATCGGTAATGAAATAACCCACTGTGGATAAACACGCAACTATAATTGCGGCTAAATACAATGCAGCTGTTGCCGCATTTTTTGCAGACTTTGTATCTTTTTTCCCTAAATACTTAGCGATAACTGCAGAGGTTCCTATACCTAAACCAATAGTTAAACTAATTACAGTGAAGGTAACAGGGAATGTGAAACTGATAGCTGCGAGGGGTTGTGTCCCGAGAAGTCCAACAAAAAATGTATCTATTAAGTTGAATGTCATCAAAAGCACCATGCCATATATCATTGGAATGGTCATACGCTTTAAAGTATTAGCAACAGGATCTTCGAGTAGATTAACTCGTTTTTTATTAGGTGTAACAGTATTAGTTTTGGTCATTTAATATTTTCAGTGATTCTATGAGTCTGTCAGGGTAAATAATATGTAGCAGTACATTGTAAAAGATTAACTAACTTTTACCTAGTGTAGATTTATCCTATCCCCCCCCCTTTATCAAAAACGTTGTTTGCTTAATGCCATAATAATAAATACGTAACATATTCCTGTATTGAGGTGTCATAACTAAAAGAACCTCAAACTTATACAATTGGGATATCAAGGAATAATAAAACACAAGTAATATAGTTAAAAAATGAGGTGGTTAAAAATCAATCTAATTATTAAATAAAGTACACAACCACCATAAGTTATTGAAATTAAATAGATTAAAAACATTGTAGTTTTTTATTGACTTGTAGCCAAGCCAATCAAACCGTCTTAGCAACGTAAACTTACACTTTAGTCCACATAGTTATCCACAGGAATCGTGGATAACTAAGTATTTACACTATTATCAGGCTAAAAAATTACCAAGTTATCAAGGAGTACAAAAAACCGTCTAATAGTGGTGTAAAAGAACCTATTCTGAACACATCTTCAACAAACAATATTTATTTCAATAATTTATTATTTTTGTGTTGACACATAGGCCACAGGTCTTTATTATTCTGCCCCGTTAGCCACTGAGGTTAACGCGATTCCCCAATAGCTCAGTTGGTAGAGCGATGGACTGTTAATCCATGTGTCACTGGTTCGAGCCCAGTTTGGGGAGCCACATTCAACTTCATTAATAAACAGAAGTTAAAAAAGTTTATTCCCCAATAGCTCAGTTGGTAGAGCGATGGACTGTTAATCCATGTGTCACTGGTTCGAGCCCAGTTTGGGGAGCCACATTCAACTTCATTAATAAACAGAAGTTAAAAAAGTTTATTCCCCAATAGCTCAGTTGGTAGAGCGATGGACTGTTAATCCATGTGTCACTGGTTCGAGCCCAGTTTGGGGAGCCACATTCAACTTCATTAATAAACAGAAGTTAAAAAAGTTTATTCCCCAATAGCTCAGTTGGTAGAGCGATGGACTGTTAATCCATGTGTCACTGGTTCGAGCCCAGTTTGGGGAGCCACATTAAAATGTGAAACGAAACCTGCTATATGCAGGTTTTTTTTCGTCTGAAGAAAAGTTATCTCTATAGTAGAGCTACTTGATTCTTTAGTAGTATTATCGGCAAAGCGATGGACTGTACTCTCTTTAACTCGGCATGTGTCACTGGTTCGAGTCATTCTATATAATGAGCTGGGAGCCACATTAAAATGTGAAACGAAACCTGCTATATGCAGGTTTTTTTTCGTCTGAAGAAAAGTTATCTCTATAGTAGAGCTACTTGATTCTTTAGTAGTATTATCGGCAAAGCGATGGACTGTACTCTCTTTAACTCGGCATGTGTCACTGGTTCGAGTCATTCTATATAATGAGCTGGGAGCCACATTAAAGTGTAATGACACCATTCATCAATCAATAGCCACTCCCCTATCGATAACAGACTAAATGACAGACATAAAAAAACCTAACGAACTCGTTAGGTTTTTAATCGGTTACCTTTGAATTATTATTTCGCAGTAATCAATTCTTGCTTATTTTCAAAATTAAAGACTAATTTATCTTTTTTAACATCGACCTTAGCAGTACCGCCATGGGTCAATTCACCAAAGAGCAACTCATTTGCTAGTGTTTTCTTCAAGTGCTCTTGTATTAAGCGAGCCATCGGTCTTGCTCCCATGGCTTTATCATAACCATTTTCAGCTAACCATTGTTTAGCTTGCTTGGTTAATTCAAGTGAAACGCCTTTATCATCAAGCTGAGCCTGCAATTCGACAATAAATTTATCTACTACTTGATGAATAACAATGTTGTCTAAATGATTAAACCAAACAATGTTGTCTAAACGGTTTCTAAACTCAGGTGAAAAGACTTTATTTATTTCACTTAATGCATCGAGGCTATGATCTTGCTGTTTAAAGCCGATAGATTGGCGTACCGTTTCTTGTACCCCTGCATTAGTTGTTAACACCAGAATAATGTTTCTAAAGTCGGCTTTTCGACCATTATTATCGGTTAGTGTACCGTGATCCATCACTTGCAATAGAATGTTATAAACATCTTCATGAGCTTTTTCTATTTCATCTAATAAGACGACCGCATGAGGATGCTTTATAACCCCATCAGTTAGTAAACCACCCTGCTCATAACCTACATATCCAGGGGGAGCACCAATAAGACGACTAACAGCATGTTTCTCCATATATTCTGACATATCAAAACGTAACAACTCTATGCCCAATATTTTAGCTAACTGTTGTGTTATCTCTGTTTTACCAACACCTGTAGGACCGGCAAATAAGAAAGAGCCTACTGGTTTTTCTTCACTACCTAGCCCTGCTCGAGATAACCGAATAACAGACGAAAGCTCATCAACAGCTTGATCTTGACCAAACACAACAAGTTTCAAGTTTCGGTCTAGATTTTTAAGTCCATCTTTTTCAGTAAGTGATACTGACTTTTCAGGAATCCTCGCCATTTTTGCAACAATGCTTTCGATATCGGTATTATTAATAACTTTCTTACGTTTATTAGGTGCAACAAGTTGTTGCTTAGCACCCGCTTCATCAATGACATCAATGGCTTTATCAGGAAGAAATCTTTCATTAATATATTTAGCTGACAACTGAGCTGCTGCATGTAAGGCTTTATTAGTATAACGAATGCCATGATGGCTTTCATATTTCTCTTTTAAACCTTGCAGTATTTTAGTGGTATCAGCAACACTCGGCTCCGCAATATCAATTTTTTGAAAACGACGGGCTAAGGCTCGGTCTTTTTCAAAAACACTTTGATACTCTTGGTATGTCGTCGAACCTAAGCAGCGAATTTTCCCAGCTGACAATAACGGTTTAAGCAGGTTAGAAGCATCCATCATACCGCCAGAAGCCGCACCGGCACCTATAATAGTATGAATTTCATCAATAAATAACACAGCATTCTTATCTGCTTCTAGCTCTTTTAATAATGATTTAAAACGTTTTTCAAAATCGCCTCTATATTTAGTACCTGCGAGTAATGCCCCCATATCTAGAGAATAAATGGTCGCATCAGCTAAAAACTCAGGCACTTCTTTATTGACAATTAAATTAGCTAAACCTTCAGCAATAGCCGTTTTACCCACACCAGCCTCACCAACAAACAGCGGATTGTTTTTTCTACGTCGACTCAACACCTGTAAAGTACGTTCAAGTTCATCGTCACGACCAATTAAAGGATCAATATTACCTTTTATCGCTTCTTCATTAAGGTTTACCGAAAAGTTATCAATGGTACGCGGTTCTTCTTCGCTTTGCTGTTCCCCATCCAAAGTATGTGGGGAATGTTCATCATCAATTTTTGCAATACCGTGAGAAATATAATTAACAATATCTAAACGACTAATATCAGATTTTTTCAAGATATAAGCGGCTTGTGATTCTTGTTCGCTAAAAATTGCCACTAATACATTTGAGCCGCTGACTTCATTTTTACCTGATGATTGCACATGAAATACAGCGCGTTGTAATACCCGTTGAAAGCCTAACGTAGGTTGAGTTTCACGCTCATGTTCACTTACAGGAATCGTAGGTGTTGTTTCGCTGATAAAGTCTAATAAACTTTTGCGAAGTTTTGTTAAATCCGCTCCGCAAGCACCAAGTGCTTCGATCGCTGAGGGATTATCTAATAGGGCCAACAATAAATGTTCAACAGTCATAAATTCATGGCGAGATTCTTTAGCTTGGCGAAAGGCTAAATTAAGTGATACTTCTAAGTCTTTGTTTAGCATAACTACTCCAATTTATAACTTTAGGCTTTTGTCATCACACACTTAAGAGGGTGCTGATTTTCAAAAGCGTACTGGACAACCTGTTCTACTTTTGTTTCTGCTATTTCAGCAGTATATGTGCCACAAAGGGCTTTTCCTTTATAATGAATGGTTAACATTATATCTGTTGCTTGCTCTTCACTTTTATTAAAAAAGTTACACAAGACGTCTACAACAAAATCCATTGGGGTGTAGTCATCATTAAGTAAAAAAACATAGTATTTAGCCGGCTCTTCTATTTGCTCTTTAACTGACTCTTCTACAATGCCTTCGGTGTCAAATAACTCTTTCCAGTTGCTCATATATTTATCTTAGTCTCTACTTTTTACTTTTGCTGTAACTTTTCGTGCAATTAAGCTTAAAATAATTAAAAAAAAACAGCTTTTAAACTTGACAAATTTATTAATTTATCTACGATTCTATAGGTGGCTAATTTTTAGTCGCTTAGTCTGTTGTCTATGCACTTACTTATATTTACCTACTCTTTTAAAGCATGGTACCAAAATATAAGTAAAACATAATTGAATACTAAAGGATATAGAAGGAAGTTGAAGTATGGCACACGGTACAGTTAAATGGTTTAATAATGCGAAAGGTTTTGGCTTTATTCGCCCGGATAGTGGCGGAGAAGATATTTTCGCACACTATTCAACTATTGAGATGGATGGATATCGAACATTAAAAGCAGGACAGGATGTCGATTACGAACTAAATGATGGCCCTAAAGGTCATCATGCAGCAAGTATCAAATTAGCTGATGGCGAACTAGAATAAATATAAAATGTTACGCTAATAAGATAAAAAAACACAGCTATTAAGCTGTGTTTTTTATTGGATGATTTTCGATAGTATATGTGATCAATATTTACATATGATCAATAATACAATCTCCAAACGCTGAACAAGAGACTAACGTCGCATCATCCATAAGGCGCTCAAAATCATAGGTTACTGTTTTCGCTTTGATTGCTCCTGACATCCCTTTAAGCAATAAATCAGCCGCTTCAAGCCAGCCCATATGTCTTAACATCATTTCTGCAGAAAGAATTACAGAACCAGGATTTACTTTATTTTTACCGGCATATTTAGGAGCTGTTCCATGAGTTGCTTCAAATACAGCAACTTCGTCGCCTAAATTAGCTCCAGGAGCAATACCAATACCACCAACTTGAGCAGCAAGAGCATCAGATAGGTAATCACCATTTAAGTTTAAAGTGGCGATAACACTATATTCAGCAGGACGTAACAAGATTTGCTGTAACATGGCATCAGCAATAACATCCTTGATGATAATCTCATTACCTGTATTTGGGTTTGTAAGCGTACTCCAAGGTCCGCCATCAATCAAACTTGCGCCAAATTCATCACGAGCAAGCTCATAACCCCAATCTTTAAAAGCGCCCTCTGTGAATTTCATAATATTACCTTTATGAACCAGAGTTACCGAGTCTTTATCATTATCAATTGCGTATTGAATCGCTTGTCTTACTAAACGTTGACTTCCTTCTTTTGATACTGGCTTTATACCGATACCACAGTTATCAGTAAAACGGATATTACTAGCACCCATTTCTTCAGTTAAGAATTCAATCACCGCTTTCGCTTTATCACTACCCGCTTTATATTCTATGCCAGCATAGATATCTTCGGTATTTTCACGAAAGATGACCATATCAACTTCAGAAGGTCTTTTTACTGGACTTGGAACACCAGTAAACCATTGAACAGGACGTTGACAGACGTAAAGATCAAGCATTTGTCTTATTGCAACATTTAAAGAACTCATGCCACCACCTACGGGTGTAGTTAGAGGTCCTTTAATAGAAACTTTATATTCTTGTAATATGGCAAGTGTTTCTTCAGGAAGCCACGTTTCACTATCATACATTTTAGTCGCTTTTTCACCCGCATAGACTTCCATCCACGCAATTTCTCTTTCGCCGGCATACGCTTTAGCAACTGCTGCATTCACAACTTTTAGCATTGGGGGTGTTACATCAACACCAATGCCATCACCTTCAATAAAAGGGATTATCGGATTATTTGGTACTGATAACTTACCATCAACAAAGGTAATTTTATCTCCGGTAGTGGGGATGATGATTTGATTAGTCATAGGGCGAGCTCCACATTAAACAAGTATAAAAAGGTTATTTTACTAAAATAATTCAAAAAAGGATAAGGCACTAATCACTATTTAGTGATACCTATTATCATTACAATGAATAAACATAAATTAGACTTAAATATAATAATAAAGATAATCAAAAACTAAACATTATATTTTAGCTTTTGATTAATATAGTGCTATTTACTAGCACCTTAACTACATATTTATTTTAAAGCAATAAATTGACTTAGAGCAATGCAGATAAAATTGTATTCAATGTTTCACTTGGGCGCATTGCTTTTTCTGTAAGTTGCGTATCCGCAAAATAATAGCCATTAACATCGATAGCTGGACCTTGAGCTGCATTTAATTCAGCTACAATTTTCTCTTCTTGCTTAGTCAGTGCTTGAGCAACACCTGTGAAGCTTTCTTTAAGATCAGTATCTGTAGTTTGCTCTGCAATGGCTTGTGCCCAATACATAGCAAGATAGAAATGGCTACCACGGTTATCTAACTCTCCAACTCGACGAGATGGTGATTTATTGGTATCTAAGAATTTACCCGTTGCCGAATCTAATGTATCAGCTAATACTTGTGCTTTCGCATTGCCTGTCGATATTGCAACATGTTCAAGTGATGCTGCAAGTGCTAAAAACTCACCTAAAGAATCCCAACGTAAGTGATTTTCTTTTTCGAATTGTTGAACGTGCTTAGGCGCAGAGCCACCAGCACCAGTTTCGAATAAACCACCACCATTCATTAATGGCACAATAGAAAGCATTTTAGCACTTGTTCCAAGTTCTAAAATTGGAAATAAATCAGTTAAGTAATCACGTAATACATTACCCGTAACTGAGATTGCATCTTCACCTTTAGCAACACGTGCAAGCGTATATTCGCAAGCCTTAACAGGTTCAAGAATTTGAATGTCTAAACCGTTAGTATCATGGTCAGCTAAATAAGTATTAACTTTCTTGATCATTTCTGCATCATGGCCACGATTTTCATCTAACCAAAATACAGTTGGAGTACCCGTTGCTTTAGCACGAGTTACCGCTAATTTAACCCAATCTTGAATTGGTGCGTCTTTAACCTGACACATTCTGAAAATATCACCTTGTGCAACATTCTGCTCAATCAAGATATCACCGTTATCATTCACAACACGAACAACACCGGTAGCTGACATGGTAAAAGTTTTATCATGTGAACCATATTCTTCAGCTTTTTGCGCCATTAAGCCAACATTAGGAACTGTACCCATTGTCGTTGGATTGAAAGCACCATTTTCACGACAAAAATCTACTACAGCCGAGAAAACACCAGCATAGTTACGATCTGGGATCATAAACTTAGTATCTTTTTGACTTCCATCCGGTGCCCACATCATACCAGAGGCACGAAGAGCAGCAGGCATTGATGCATCAATGATGACATCACTAGGCACGTGTAAATTAGTAATACCCTTATCAGAATCAACCATAGCCATTTCAGGACGAGTTGCATAAACAGCTTGTAAATCGGCTTCTATTTCTGCTTTTTGAGCAGCAGGTAAACGTGCGATTTTAGCGTAAACATCACCGATACCGTTATCAGCGTCGACACCTAACTGATCAAAGGTAGCCTCATGTTTAGTAAATACATCTTTATAAAATACTTTAACTGCATGGCCAAACATAATTGGATCTGAAACTTTCATCATGGTTGCTTTTAAGTGCAACGAAAGTAAAACATCTTCTTCTTTAGCTTTATTAATCTCAGTTTCATAGAATTCGATTAATGCTGACTTGCTCATTACTGAAGCATCGATAATTTCTTTATCAAGTAATGGTAATTTTGATTTTAATAATGTCACGTCACCATTTTGAGCAACAAACTCAATATTTATACTCGTTGCGCCATCAATAGTTACTGATTTTTCACTACCGTAAAAATCACCAGACTCCATGTGAGCAACATGTGATTTCGATTCAGGAGACCATGCTCCCATTGAATGTGGGTTGTTACGTGCGTATTGCTTAACAGAACCAGGTGCACGGCGATCAGAGTTACCTTCACGCAATACCGGGTTAACCGCTGAACCTAAAACTTTAGCGTAAGTTAGTTTAATTGATTCTTCCGCTTCATTTTGTGGTTCTGCAGGATAATGAGGTAAGTCATAACCCTTTGCTTGTAATTCTTTAATAGCCAATTCTAATTGTGGAATAGACGCTGAAATATTTGGTAACTTGATAATATTAGCTTCTGGAGTTTTAGCTAACTTACCTAACTCAGATAATGCATCATCAACGCGCTGCTCTTTAGTTAAGTATTTTGGAAAATTCGCTAAGATACGAGCGGCTAAAGAAATATCACGTGTTTCAACGTTAATGCCTGAAGAAGCAGTATAAGCTTGAATAATTGGTAATAAAGAATACGTCGCTAAGGCAGGCGCTTCATCGGTAATAGTATAAATGATTTTTGAGTTATCAGTGCTCATTGAGATTCCTACTTTAATTAGCCAAAAAGCTCCGGTGAACACATAAATATCTATTAGAATTTAATGCATATTCACCCAAGCTAAAATTTATTTTTTGCGCGCACATAGTATAGTAATTCAAAGCGTATTAATATAGCCAGGCAGAAAGGCATCACATATTTTAAAGGAAAATTAGTCTACAAATGAATCAAAGCAAAGGCTATACAAGACATACCGCTAAAAAGCAGCGAAAGGTACGACCACTTGATGAAAAGCAGATAGTCGTGCTTTTTAACAAACCGTTTGACGTGCTTTGTCAATTTACCGATGAGAACAACCGTCGTACATTAAAAGATTTCATTACCATACCAGGTATATATGCCGCAGGAAGATTAGATAGAGATAGTGAAGGCTTATTGTTACTTACCAATGATGGAAAATTACAACATCAGATTGCCAATCCAGTTAAGAAAACAGAAAAAACGTACTGGGTACAAATTGAAGGGGCGCCTTCAGAACAAGATTTAGCAAAATTACGTCAAGGTGTCGAATTAAAGGATGGTATGACTAAACCGGCTAAAGTTGCCATTATGCTCGAACCTAACGTTTGGCCACGTAACCCTCCTATAAGAGAGCGTGCCAGTATCCCAACGACTTGGCTAGAAATTACCATAACAGAAGGTCGTAATAGACAAGTTAGACGGATGACAGCAAATATAGGCTTCCCTACCCTGCGACTCATTAGATATCGTATTGGTAACTGGACATTAGACAATATTAATAATGGGGAATATAAAGTTGAGCAGTAACAACAGCGCCCTCACATCTGATCCTAATATATCTAATGAAAACGACCATGGTATAAATCAATTTAAACCCAATACAACTGTTGCTGCCGTTATCCATTACGGTGGTAAATTTTTGTTTGTTGAAGAACATGAAAAGTGTCGAGTCGTTTTTAATCAACCTGCTGGGCATTTAGAAGAAAATGAAAGTCTTACTGCAGCCATAAAGCGAGAAGTACTAGAAGAAACAGGATTACGAGTAGAACCCGATTTTTTATGCGGTATTTATTATTTTCACCGACCTGATCTTAAGCTATATTTTTTACGTTTTTGTTTTGTTGTTGAGTTAGAGCAATGGCTAAAAGGCCAACCACAAGACGATGAAATCATTGACACTCATTGGCTTACTCTTGAACAAATAAAAGAAAAGAGTGCTCAATTACGTAGTCCTATGGTGTTAGAGTGCGTCGAAGATTACTTAGCTGGCAATAAAATTCCGTTATCGCAGCTAAAATCTAATCTTTAATCTATATCCTACTAGTTGTGCATGTTATAATTTTTCGCCTCTTATTTCAGTACACTTACTTTTAATAAATCTATTGGTCAAAACACATGTTAACAGCCTCAAATACTAAAGCCCCAGAACAAACCAAAGTCATTGTTGGTATGTCTGGAGGTGTCGACTCTTCTGTCTCTGCTTATTTGCTTAAAGAGCAAGGTTATCAAGTAGAGGGTTTGTTTATGAAAAATTGGGAAGAGGATGATACTGATGAGTATTGTGCTGCATCCCAAGATTTAGAAGATGCGCAGGCTATTTGTGACAAATTAGATATCAAATTACATACTATCAACTTTGCTACTGAATATTGGGACAATGTTTTCGAATACTTCCTTGCTGAGTATAAAGCTGGACGTACACCCAACCCTGACATCATGTGTAATAAAGAAATAAAGTTCAAAGCATTTTTAGAGTTTGCTTGTGAAGATTTAGGTGCAGATTACATAGCCACAGGACATTATGTTCAGCGTGAGCTACGCGATAATTCATGGAAAATGATACGAGGTCTTGATAATAACAAAGACCAAAGTTATTTTCTCTACACACTCGACGAAGCACAGTTAGCGCACACTTTATTTCCTGTCGGCCATATTGAAAAGCCTGAAGTACGTGCTATTGCAGAAAAAGCTGGATTAATCACCCATAACAAAAAAGACAGTACTGGCATTTGCTTTATCGGTGAACGTAAGTTTAAAGACTTTTTAGGTCAATATTTACCTGCTCAGCCCGGTATTATTGAATCAGCAGAAGGTGTTGCTGTCGGTCATCATGATGGGCTTATGTATCATACTTTAGGGCAACGCAAGGGTCTACGCATTGGCGGTTTAGCTGATGCAGGTGAAGAGCCTTGGTATGTTGTTGAAAAGGATTTATTACGCAACGTACTGATTGTTGGACAAGGGCATAACCACCCTCGCCTATTTTCTAAAGGCCTAATTGCCAATCAATTACATTGGGTTGATAGAAAAGCACTAACATCTAGCATTCAATGCACAGTGAAAACTCGTTATCGTCAAGAAGATGTTTCCTGCACTGTTACTCCTATAACCGACTCTGCTACCGAAGAATATCAAATAGACTTTACTGAGCAACAAAGTTCAGTGACTCCTGGACAGTCCGTTGTATTTTATAAAGATGATGTCTGTTTAGGCGGTGGTATTATTGATACCCTTATTCGCTAACTTATAGGCATTGCCTAAGCCAAGCCCATCTAATGACTAGATAAACTAAATACTAGAGAAAAAATGAAAGATCAAACAATTACCTTTGCCGCTATTTGCCAAGTAGCTTATCAAGTACAACAAGTATCCCGTACAGGTCAAATCACTGATGAAGAATTCAGTGTTTTATTACAAAGTATCATTGAAACTTCGCCAGTAAATACCTTAGCGGTTTATGGTGGTGAGATCGATAATATCAAGACAGGACTTGAGCTCTTAATCAACCACTTAGGCAATGATAATGGTACAAGTAGTGCAAAAAAGCACAAAGATCCCGAATTAACTCGCTATATCATTAGCTTAATAAATCTAGAAAGACGTCTTGCTAAACAGCCTAAACAGCTTAATGCTCTCGGTGAGCGTATCAACGCAATCGAGCGGCAACTTGAGCACTACACACTGACCAGTGACACTTTAACGGCGAGCTTTGCTAGTATTTATAGCGATATTATTAGCCCGCTAGGTCATAAAATCCAGGTCACTGGCGAGCCAAGCATTTTAAAGCAAAATGTAAACCAATATAAAATTAGAGCCTTACTATTAGCGGGTATACGTGCAGCCGTATTATGGCGACAAGTCGGCGGTAAAAGACGCCACATATTACTCAGTCGTAAGAAAATAGTCGACTCCGCAAAAGAATTACTTAAATCTATTCGATAAAATTTAAACACTATTTAACTCTTAAATTAAGCCGATTAATTAAAGAGAATATTAATATAACCTAGGAAAAATTATGGAACTTTCAGCATTAAGTGCAATATCACCTGTAGATGGTCGTTATGGTAGCAAGGTAAAATCATTACGCTCTATTTTTAGTGAATTTGGCCTAATTAAATACCGTGTTACTGTTGAAGTACGTTGGTTACAAAAACTTGCAGCTACTAGCGCAATAGCAGAGGTTCCTGCATTTTCTGAACAAGCAAATGATGTATTAAATAATATTGTTGCTAACTTTAGTGAAGAAGATGCTTTAACGATCAAAAAAATTGAAGCGACAACTAACCATGATGTAAAAGCAGTTGAATACTTCTTAAAAGATAAAATTGCTGATAACGCTGAATTAAACGCTGTGACTGAATTCATTCACTTTGCCTGTACTTCAGAAGACATCAACAACTTATCACACGCATTAATGTTAACTGATTGTCGTGAAAATGTATTATTACCAGAAATGGATAACATTTTAGCGGCGATGAAAGCCTTAGCGATTGAATACAAAACGATTCCAATGATGTGTCGTACTCATGGCCAGCCAGCCTCACCTAGCACGTTAGGAAAAGAGATGGCTAACGTTTATGTGCGTCTACAACGTCAACGTGAGCAAATTGCTAACGTTGAAATGTTAGGTAAAATTAACGGCGCTGTAGGTAACTATAATGCTCACCTTAGCGCTTATCCTGAAGTTGATTGGCATGAATACGCTAATGAGTTTGTTACTTCATTAGGTTTATCATTCAACGCATTTACCACACAAATTGAACCGCATGACTATATTGCTGAGTTATTTGACGCAATCGCACGTTTTAATACCATTTTAATCGATTTTGATCGTGATATTTGGGGTTATATTGCTATGGGTCATTTCAAGCAGAAAACTATCGCTGGTGAAATTGGTTCATCAACTATGCCACATAAAGTTAACCCTATTGATTTCGAAAACTCAGAAGGTAACTTAGGCATTGCAAACGCATTATTCACTCACTTATCGCAGAAATTGCCTATCTCTCGCTGGCAGCGTGACTTAACTGACTCAACAGTGCTACGTAACTTAGGTGTTGGTTTTGCTCATACAATGATTGCTTATGGTGCTACATTAAAAGGCATTAGTAAGTTAGAAGTAAATGAAGCTAACTTAGCAGCTGAATTAGACAGTAATTGGGAAGTATTAGCAGAGCCAGTACAAACGGTTATGCGTCGTTACGGTATTGAAAAACCTTATGAAAAACTAAAAGAATTAACTCGTGGCAAACGTGTTAATGGCGACTCTATGCGTGCTTTTATCATGACGCTTGAATTACCTGAACATGCTAAAGCTCAGTTATGTGAAATGACACCTGCTAGCTACATTGGCCGTGCAGTTGCTTTCATTGATGAACTAAAATAATCTTTTCTTTCATGTTTTGACTATAAAAAAAGAAGGCTCTGCCTTCTTTTTTTATTTCTAGACTTCCTTATAAAGTTATAGAGTTGTTTCTATGCATAGATGTAAAAAATTCATGCTAAAGCAACATATGCTATACGAATAAAGATAAGTCTATCTAAAACCACTTAATGTGATTTATTTTGATTGCCACAATGACTCATCATTAAATAACTTATACAAACCATCAGCACGACCAATTAATAAATGAGCAAATTTATTTTGTTCTTCATTCTTCGCTTGTAATAAGTTTTCAGCTTGCATTTGCCACTTTAAGGAAAAATGTCTTAATGCTTCACGAGCATTAGGAGCAACATCAACACCGCTGTGATCGCTAGGTAAGTCTCCACATAAAACCCAAAACTTATTACCGTCTATTGATGTTAACTTCCACAATGCTAATATCGGTACTAAATAACGACTCTCATCAACCTGAACACTCTGTGTAACAACACCTTTCTCGGCTAGGTATTTAGTAGCAACTTGATATTGCGTTTTTATCCATTGCTGTTGCTGCGCTTCTGTCATTTGTACTGCTTCGGTCATTTTAATTCTCAGTTATTCGAATTTATCTTAGATTAGTTATTTATAGCATAACGCTGTTTGTCACGATAAATTTGCATGTTGTAGCTTTTCGCTTACAGCTTGCGTCCTAAGTGTAAATTGTTAATTTTATCAGTAACTAGCTTGAGTATTTTCTAGGTGCTATCGTTCCTTAACAACATTACAACACATTTAAATTGCCTTTTCTAGCAAGAAAGAATGGAGAAAAACAATGGCTTTATTTGATTTACCCGATTTTGACGACCACGAGCAAGTGGTTTATTGCAGCGATGAAGCAAGTGGTCTTAAGGCTATAATTGCCGTACATAGTACCAAGCTTGGAGCAGCTGTAGGTGGCTGTAGAATGTGGGATTACGCTGACGATGATGAAGCCCTGGTTGATGTTTTACGATTATCTAAAGGTATGACGTATAAAAATGCTATGGCTGGTCTTAGCATGGGTGGAGGAAAGTCTGTCATTATTGGTGATGCTAAAAAACTAAAATCTAAAGCGTTATTCAAAGCCTTTGGTGAAGCATTAAATAGACTAAATGGACGTTATTTAAGTGCAGAAGATGTCAATATTACTACCAGTGATATTGACATCACAAACAGTGTTACCCCGTTTGTAACAGGCACAGAAGGCAAAAGTGGTAACCCCGCACCTTTTACCGCGCTTGGAACTTTCCTCGGTATCAAAGCGTCAGTAAAACATAAACTTAATCGTGATGATCTAACCGGTCTCAAAGTCGCCATTCAAGGCTTAGGTAGCGTAGGTTATCAATTATGTGAGCACCTGCACAAAGCTGGGGCAGAACTTGTTATCACTGACATCAATCAAACAGCTTTAGATATGGCTGCTACTGAATTTAATGCCACCATAGTTGGCTTAGATGAAATATACGATCAAGACGTCGATATCTATGCCCCATGCGCTCTTGGTGCCACTATTAATGATGATACGCTTAGCCGTTTAAAGGCAGTAATTATCGCAGGTTGTGCGAATAACCAATTAGCCGAGCCTCGCCATGATCAAGCTTTGTTAGAGCGCGGTATATTATACGCACCCGATTATGTGATTAATGCCGGAGGTATCATTAATATTTCGTTTGAAAATAATTATGATCATGAAAAAGCGACCGAAAAGGTTGGCGATATTTATCACACTTTATTAGATATTTACGCTAAAGCTGACGCTCAAGCAAGACCTACTGGTATCATTGCTGATGAAATGGCGCGAGAAATAATTGAAAAAGGTGGCAAGGATTAGGTCGCATTATTAAGGCTTATTATCTTTGATGTAAAAATGGATATAAAAAAACCAGCACTAAGCTGGTTTTTTTATTAATTAAATTAGCTAAAAACTAATCAATTAACTGATACTGCTCACGCAAAATGGCAATAATTTCAGCTTTAGGATTATCAGATAAAACAATTTTATTACCGGTAATTTTTTCTGCTATATCGGTATAAGTTTTTGATACATCCATCAGCACTGATAGCGGAAGTTTATTGTCACGTGCTAATGCTTCACGCTCACTCATACGATCTTTGTTTAATAAAATATCAGCATCCGGAAAATGGTTTAATAGTAACTGTCGGAAACCTTCTTTGGAGTTTTCAACAACCTTACCTGCTCGGTATTGCTCGCCATCCCATATTCGTGAAGAATCAGGCGTACCTACTTCATCCATATAAATCAGTTTGTCATCGCCATTAACATCTTTGACATAGCCAAACTCAAACTTTGTATCAACAAACACTTGGTCTATTTTTGATAAAGCGGTAGAGATAACATCAAAACCTTCAGTAAGCAGTTTTTCATACCGTGCAATATCATCGACTGATTTAAAGTTAAACGCTTCAAAATTATCTTCAATGTTTTTACGGGTAATATTTACATCATCAACCGCTGGTACACCGGGAATACCTTCTAATATACCTTTAGTAGAAGGTGTTTGTAATAGTGAAGTTAACTTACTATCTTTCGCTAGTCCTTCAGGTAATTCAATACCACAAAAGTCTCTTTCACCCTTAGTATATGAACGCCACATTGAACCTGTAATGTATTGACGACAAATGGCTTCAATCATTACCGGCTTAGCTTTTTGTACAATCCATACAAACGGGTGTGGAATGTCTAGAATATGGCTATCGGCAAGACCTTGTTCTTTGAACATTTTAAACCAATGGTTTGATATTGCATTAAGTGCTGCGCCCTTACCAGGAACACCGCGCATATCATTCTCACCTGACCAAATACAATCAAAAGCAGAAATACGGTCACTTATCACCATAATAGCTAACGAAGTATCACTGGGAACATCATAGCCTTTTTCTTCGATAAGACGTTTGCTATCTGTTGCTGTTAACCAATAAACAGAACGTACTTTACCGCTGTGTACAGGCGAATCCGTACGGATAGGAAGATCGTTATTAACGGCTAAAACTTTATCAGCTAAGTTCATAATTAGTTCTCTTGATTATTTATTTTGGTTAAAGATTAAATATTTTCAGCACGTATAAAAATTGCTGCTTAACTAACGTTACTTAAGGTTTCTTTTACAATGGTAAAAATTATTATGTAGAAACGGACTGTAATGAAGTAATTTTAGTTAAACACTATCTTTTAAAAATAAAAAGGACGCTATAAAGCGTCCTTTTTTTTAAGCTTAACTAAATTTTAGCTAAGCTTACATTACTTTACTTAAGCAGCTAAAGAAGCTTGCGCTTTTTCAACTAAGAAAGTGAATGCTGCTTTGTCGTATACTGCGATGTCAGCTAGGATCTTACGATCAATTTCAATAGAAGCCTTTTTAAGACCATTAATGAATTTGCTGTAAGATAAACCATTTTGACGAGCTGCTGCGTTAATACGAGCGATCCAAAGCTGACGGAATTGACGTTTACGTTGACGACGATCGCGGTAAGCGTATTGACCTGCTTTAGTTACTGCTTGATAAGCAACACGGTAAACACGACTACGTGCTCCGTAATAACCTTTAGCTTGCTTTAGAACCTTTTTGTGACGTGCACGAGCTTGTACACCACGTTTTACTCTAGCCATTTTCTATCTCTCCTAATTAACCGTGACGTAAAAGTTTTTTAACTGACTTAATGTCAGATGCGGCGATCATGCATTTAGCACGAAGATGACGCTTAACTTTAGTACGACGCTTAGTCAAGATATGACGAAGGCCAGCTTGTTTGAACTTGTAGCCAGAGGCTGTTTTTTTAAAGCGCTTTGCAGCACCTTTATTGGTTTTCATTTTAGGCATGTGAATAATTCTCAAATTTATACCGTTTCTAATAAAAAAAAGGTATATGCCAAATATTAAGTAGCGAGGGCGAAACTGACGTTTATCACAATATAACGTGAAAACAATCAATTTACTTGCAAGCCTGTACTACCAGCGTAAAGATAAAATTGGTGAATTAAACTTCTATTTAATAAAAAGTAAAAGTTTAATTACTTGTCAAACCAAGGATTATCTATTTTTAGGGGCTAAGACCATCACCATTTGACGTCCTTCCGCACGACGCGGGAAGAACTCAAGTACGGTTAACTCTTCTAAATCGTTTTTAACACGCGTTAAAAGTTGTAAACCTAACTCTTGGTGGGCCATTTCACGGCCACGGAAACGTAATGTTACCTTGACCTTGTCGCCGCCTTCTAAAAAGCGTTTCAGGTTACGTAATTTCACCTGATAATCGCCTTCATCTGTACCAGGACGGAATTTAATTTCCTTAACCTGTATTTGTTTCTGGTTTTTACGTTGTTCTTTCTGTTCTTTAGCTTTTTCATAGATAAACTTGCCGTAATCCATCACACGACAAACGGGTGGTTTAGCAGTAGGGCTAATTTCAACAAGATCAACACCAGCGTCATCCGCTTGGTCCATTGCTTCATCTAATGTAACGATGCCACCAGGTTCTCCGTCAAACTTAATCAAACGAATTTCGTTGTCTAGGATATCTGTAATTAACTCATTCAAACGATGAGCTGGCTCTTTACGCCCGCCTCGTTGTCCACCTTTAATAGCCATGTTCCTCCAAAGAACTCTTTAATTTATTTAATCTCTGCCTTTATTCTATAGAATTATAGAAAAGACAGACTATTTTGCTTTTATTATGTTATCCGTTTATAACTTTATCGTTATTATAGTTTTACTGACGAGATTTAACTTCATCAGATAACTTAGCAATAAAGTCATCAACCGACATTTTTCCTAAATCTTCACCACTTCGAGTTCGAACGGATATTTCACCGGATTCCATTTCTTTATCACCAACAACTAATAAATAAGGAACTCGCTTCAAAGTGTGCTCGCGGATTTTAAAGCCTATCTTCTCATTTCTCAAGTCTATTTTTGCTCTAAAGCCATTTTCTTTTAGTTTTTTAACAACTTTCTCACAATATGGTGCTTGTTTATCGGTAATATTCATAATTGTTGTCTGAATAGGCGATAACCATGTTGGAAACTTGCCGGTGAACTCTTCGATTAAAATACCAATAAAACGTTCTAATGAACCTAAAATTGCTCGGTGAATCATTACCGGAGTATATCTTTCGTTATCTTCACCAACATAAGTTGCACCTAAACGCTCTGGTAATGCAAAATCAAGTTGTACTGTGCCACATTGCCAAGCACGACCTAAACAATCCATTAAGGTGAATTCTATTTTAGGGCCGTAAAAAGCACCTTCACCCGGTAAGTATTCAAAGGCAATATTACTGTCTGTTAATGCTTGTGCTAAACCTGCTTCTGCTTTATCCCAGATTTCATCACTACCAATACGGTTGTCTGGACGTGTAGAAAGCTTCACAACAACATCTTCAAAGCCAAACGAGCCGTAGACGTCATATACCATTTCAATACATTTTTTAACTTCAGCTTGAACTTGTGATTCCATACAGAAAATATGAGCATCATCTTGAGTAAAACCACGAACCCGCATTAAACCATGTAAAGACCCCGAAGGCTCATTACGATGACAACAGCCAAATTCAGCAATACGCAATGGTAAATCACGGTAAGATTTCAAACCTTGATTAAAAATTTGAACATGACCAGGACAGTTCATTGGTTTAATTGCGTATTCACGCTTTTCTGAGGTAGTAGTAAACATGCCATCAGCATATTTGTCCCAGTGACCTGATTTTTCCCAAAGACTTCTATCCATCATCATTGGTGCTTTAACTTCGTCGTAATCATATTCGTGTAACTTTTCACGAATAAATTTCTCTAACTCAGTATAAATAGTCCAACCATCGTTATGCCAAAACACCATGCCTGGTGCTTCTTCTTGCCAATGGAATAAATCTAATGTTTTACCAATTTTACGATGGTCGCGTTTTTCAGCTTCCGCTAAACGTACTATATAAGCTTTAAGTTGCTTTTTATCAGCCCATGCTGTGCCATAGATACGTTGCAACATTTTGTTGTCTGAATCGCCACGCCAGTAGGCACCAGCAACTTTCATTAATTTAAAGTGATGACAATGACGCATGCTTGGTACATGAGGACCACGACACATATCAATGTATTCTTGGTGATGATATAAAGCCGGTGTATCTGTTTTCTCAATGTTCTCATCAAGAATGGCTAATTTGTATGTTTCGCCACGTTCAGTAAAGGCGTCGTAAGCATCTTGCCAAGAACCTGTCTTTTTAACAACTTCATAACCGGTACGTGCTAGTTCAGTCATGCGTTTTTCAAGCTTAACTAAATCATCTTCACTAATTGATTCATCAAGATCAATGTCATAATAAAAGCCATTTTCGATCGTTGGACCGATAGCCATTTTAACATTTGGATATAACTGCTTTATTGCATGCCCTAATAAATGTGCACATGAGTGACGAATGATCTCAAGACCTTCGCTATCTTTACTGGTGATAAGTTGTAAAGAGGCATCTTGAGTAATTAATTCACAAGCATCAACAAGGTTTCCGTCGATACGACCAGCAATGGTTGCTTTAGCAAGTCCAGGGCCAATATCTAGAGCAACATCCATTACAGATACAGCTTGTTCAAAAGAACGTTGGGAACCATCAGGGAGAGTAATTACAGGCATGTTTTTTCCTTATTCAGTGGCGGCGCATACTAAGCGTCGCTTGAGTTTTAATAGTTAAAAAATAAATGGTATTAGCCGCTGCGTCCTGCAATAGCTTTTTTATGTTCATCCTGAACATAAAAAAGAGCCTATAGCTCTTTTTTTAAATTAGGTTTTTTACCCGATTATTGTAAAAGCCTTACCCTTTTTAAACAAGGGTTTTCAACAAGGTTTGAACAATTAATACTGTTTATACCTGCTTTAAATTCGACTGCTGTCAAAACTATCCTATAACAAAGTTATGTTTGTGGAATAAATGACAAAACTATCAGCGCCGAATCTACATAGCACTTTACCGAAAAATCAGTAATACTATTGATAAAGTACTTAATAACTAGCTGAATTTAGTGAAAATATTTACCCTTTGTACAACGCTACTTTTTTATATCTGTCTATCCTTCGCCAATGCCTCAGAAATACCATGGAAGTTATGGAAAAAAACCAGCGCACAAAGCGTTAGTTACCGTCCCGCTATAATAAATGATCAAACTGACGACAAGCTAATTGAAATTAAGGCTACGGCGACAGTCAAATCAAGTATCTCTGGGTTTTTATTTTTTTTACAAAATGTCGATAACACCCAACATTGGTTAGTTAATGCCAGTGAAAGCAAAATAATTAAGCAATATTCAGCGACAGAAAATAGCTTCTATATAAAACTGACTAAAATCTGGCCATTACAGGCAAGAATTTTAATACTCAATTCTCTTTATTGGCAAAACGATGACTTAAGTGTTGAGATAAAATTAACAGATGCCGTAAACGTTGAAGACTATATGCTTTTGGCTGTGAGCAATTTAAAGGATTACTTACAAGTTAAAACCCACAGTGCTCATTGGAAAATAATGCCTAAGCAGTCAGAAGAGGAAGGTAGTGAAATTGCTATTGAATATATTTTTATTGCTGATGGTCGGGGAGAGACACCAAAGTGGTTGGCTGATCATCTAGCGCTTAAATCTATTTGGAAAAGTATGCGAAATATTAGGCGACAATTACCAAAAGAAAAATGGCAACAACAAACAATAAAAGGTATTACTGAATTATCAGTAATACCTTTAACTAAAAAACCTTAATTAATTGATCAAGAACATCAAATTAATGCTCTTGCTCTGCTGTAATGGCTAATGCCATTGCTTCGGCAATTTTAATACCATCAATACCGGCAGACAAAATTCCACCCGCATAACCCGCACCTTCACCAGCAGGGTAAAGACCTTGCGCGTTAAGGCTTTGTAAGGTCTCTTTATCTCTCGTAATTTGAATAGGTGATGAAGTTCGAGTTTCTACTGCGGTTAATGTTGCTTCTGCCATTGAAAAACCCTTAATTTTTTTATCAAAAGCAGGCAGTGCTTCTCTAATTGCAGCTATCGCATAATCGGGTAAGGTTTCACTTAAATCGCAATAAGTTACACCTGGTTTATAAGACGGGGCTACTGAGCCGTGTTCGCCACTTTTACGTCCTGCAAGAAAATCACCTACAAGCTGTACTGGCGCATCATAACTTTCGCCGCCAAGTTTAAACGCTTTTGCTTCTAAGTTACGTTGAAATTCCATACCCGCAAGTACATAATCTCTATCTGAAGCAAACTCACTGGTGATGAAATCTTCCGGTTCAATACCCACAACAATAGCACTATTCGCATTACGCTCAAGACGAGAGTATTGGCTCATACCATTAGTCACTAAACGGCCCTCTTCCGAGGCAGCGGCAACAACAGTTCCCCCTGGACACATACAAAAGCTGTAAACTGAACGGCCATTACTACAATGGTGAACTAACTTGTAATCTGCCGAGCCTAAAATTTCATTACCGGCATTATTGCCAAAGCGTGCTTCATCTATGACCGCTTGTTCATGTTCAATACGAAAGCCAACAGAGAAGGGTTTTGCTTTCATGTAAACATCTTCATCAAATAACATACTAAAGGTATCACGAGCACTATGTCCGATAGCTAAAGCAATATAGTTAGTCTCTATATGATCACCATTAGAGAGAGTTAACCCTGTCACTTTTTTGTTTTGGTAACCTTCAATGCCCTGCGCGGTACATTCATTACCTTCAACATCAGTAAAGTGAATTTTATCTACTCGCTGGTTAAATCGAACTTCACCGCCAAGTTCAAAAATTTTGGCGCGCATTTTTTCAACCATAGTTACTAATTTGAACGTACCAATATGGGGTTTGCTTACGTAAAGTATCTCTTCAGGTGCACCCGCTGCCACAAATTCATGAAGCACTTTACGACTATAATGCTTAGGGTCTTTAACTTGACTATAAAGCTTACCGTCTGAGAATGTACCTGCTCCCCCTTCACCAAATTGCACATTGGATTCAGTATTTAATATTTTTTTACGCCAAAAACCGAAAGTGTCTTTGGTGCGTTGTCTAACTTCTTGACCACGCTCTAACACAATAGGATTAAAGCCCATTTGTGCCAACACTAAACCTACAAATAAACCACAAGGTCCCATACCAATAACAACTGGGCGATTTTTAAGGTTCTTGGGTGCTTGGCTAACAAATTTGTAAGCCATATCTGGCGTTTCTTTTACTTGGGTATCAGCAATAAATGTTGCAAGAAGCGCTTCGTCAACATTCGTTTCAACATCAAGGGTATAAATCAAGAAAATACTATTTTTCTTACGTGCATCATAACCACGTTTAAACACGGTGAATTTTATTAACTGAACGGCTTTTATTGATAATTTAGTTAAAATTGCTTGTTCAAGTTCGTGCTCTTGATGATCAAGCGGAAGTTTAATATTGGTTAAACGAATCATTCTGTTGAGATCCAGCATAGGAAGAGTAATATTTTTCACTATTTTACCTGTACGCCATCATTTTATAAACAAGAGATTGAATTTGCTCCCAACAAAGGTATGATCC
Organism: Colwellia psychrerythraea 34H; assembly: GCF_000012325.1. Classification (NCBI taxonomy): domain Bacteria; kingdom Pseudomonadati; phylum Pseudomonadota; class Gammaproteobacteria; order Alteromonadales; family Colwelliaceae; genus Colwellia; species Colwellia psychrerythraea. Next base: position 3,047,016 of record NC_003910.7, read on the forward strand.
ACACCATTATTAAGATAAAAATTAACAAATTTAGATAAAGCCATGGCATTTGTAGTAACCGATAACTGTATATTATGTAAATACACTGACTGTGTGGCAGTCTGCCCTGCTGATGCGTTTTATGAAGGACCTAATTTTCTCGTGATTAGCCCTGATGATTGTATTGATTGTGACTTATGTCCTGTTGAATGCCCTGCAGGTGCTATTTACCAAGAAGATGAAGTACCCGCAGACCAGCAAGAATTCATTGAACTGAATGCCGAACTTGCAAAACACTGGCCCAGAATTACCGAAGTAAAACCGCCATTAGAACAGGCTGAAAAATGGGATGGCGTTGCAGATAAAATCCAATATTTAGAGACTCAGTCAGATGACTAAAACGTATTAAATAAATATTTTTTTCCAAGACAACACTCTGTAGGAAAGCAGCTATACTAAAGAACATATAATTACTCTTGGAGATAACTATGTGGCATAGCATTGAACAAGCCATTAGCGTTGAAACTGGGAAGTCATTTTATATTTCAGAAAAAAAAGAAATATCGACAAGACCGGCCAGCAGTTCCTCATTCACTTGTTCATATGATAATAAAGAGCCACCTCCAAATTTATCATTCAAAATAACTGACGGACACCGCAGTTATTTTCTAAAAATCAACAACAAAGACTATCTAGAAAACTTCCAAGCGGAAGCATACTCATTAAAACAACTTAATAGCTTAGCGAATATTGCCAGTCCTAACGTAACAGCTATAGGCACTAGTTTAGACAAGAGCTTCTTAGTACTCGATTATATTGACTTTAGTAAAGCAAAACCTATGCTTTGGTATCAACTTGGTCAACAGCTCGCTCAAATGCATTACGAAAATCGCCACGGTCAATTCGGTTGGCAACATGATAATTTCATTGGCAGTACAATTCAGCCCAATCATTGGAGCAGTAACTGGACAACCTTTTTTTCTGATCAACGAATTGCTTGGCAATTACAATTGCTGTCTGAGCGTTCCATTATGCTAGGTAATATTGAGCATATTACCCAAGTTTGTCACGACGCATTACTGCACCATCAAGTGTCTCCTTGTCTGGTTCATGGTGACTTGTGGCAAGGTAATACTGGTTTTTCTGGTGAAAAAGCTATGATATTTGACCCTGCTTGCTATTATGGCGACCGAGAAGTGGATATTGCCATGACCGAACTATTTGGTCACTTTCCTGATGATTTTTATCATGGCTACCAAGCAGAATATCCCTTAGATGATGGTTACGAACAAAGAAAACTAGTCTATAATTTTTACCATATTTTAAATCACGCTAATATTTTCGGCGGCATTTATATTGATCAAGCCAAAGCAACCTTATCTAGAATTATGTCATTACCATTACACTAATAATTTAAGATAATAAGTAGATATACAAATACTCGTTTTCCAGAAAAAATTTCGACTGTTTTTTAGTCATTTAATTAAAAATAGTTATACTGAATAAACTCGATTATATGAAATCGAATACCCCTTACTTACGGAGGCTATATGACCATTAAACTAAGTGAAAAACGCATTACTTGTCCTCACTGTGGTCATCATTTGCACGCGACCCTAGATGCCTCTGCTGGTGATCAAGATTATTACGATGAGTGCCCTTCTTGTTGTATGGAGATTCACTACAATTTGCATGTTGATGAATACAGAAAAAAGATTCAATTAACCGTAGATAGTGATGATGAGCAAGTCTTCTAGACATCCTCATTCAAGACTCTGTAAATTGTACTAATAAAAACCTGGATTACTTTACTTTTAAAGAGACTGTTTGCCTTGTTTGCTCAGGCTATCTCATCTATGATGCTTGAAATTTGGCAATACCGATAATCGCTCCCCTTCTTCTTTACTAAAGTAACCAATGACATGAATTTAGCTGATTTCTTCACCCATAGTAAAAGCTTATTAAAACTCACTTATCCCATTTTAATCGCGCAATTAATTCAAAACTTAATGGGCTTTGTCGATATTGTTATGGCCGGACGCGTCAGCGCTACTGATTTGGCCGCGGTTGCCGTAGCGAATAGTATTTGGTTACCACTTATATTGACCATTTATGGCTTAATAATGGCACTTTCTGCTATTGTTTCTCAGCTGGCCGGTGCCAAAAACTATAGCAAAATAGTAGAACAAACCTATCAAACCGCTTGGATATCTTTAGTGTTAGGCTTATCACTGATACTTCTCTACTACCTACTCATTCCTATAGTGTCACCACTCGTCACTTTAGAGAGCAACCTTGAAGAGTTGATGTTCGATTACTTAGGTTTTATTGTTTGGGGTGCTCCTGGCTTTTGTTTATACCTTGTACTAAGAAATTATTCCGAAGGCCTTTCATACACTAAGCCAACGATGATTATTAGTATCATCGGTTTACTGGTCAACATCCCTGCTAATTATATTTTCATCTATGGCAAATTTGGCATGCCTGCTCTAGGCGGTGCTGGGTGTGGAGTAGCCACAGCACTCGTTTACTGGTCTATGTTTATCAGTATGCTTATTTATTGCTTTTATTCAAAGGTACTAAAACAAGCAAACTTATTTAGTGCGTTTTATTGGCCCGTATTAGCAGAAATCAAAGCAATATTAGGCTTAGGTATTCCAATCGCTTTATCACTTCTTTTTGAAGTGAGTCTTTTTGCTATTGTTGCTATTATTTTAGTGCCCTTTGGCGCGCAAGTGGTCGCAAGTCATCAAGTAGCATTAAACTTTACTGGTCTAGTATTCATGGTGCCGTTAAGCATAGCCATGGCTACCACCATTAAAGTCGGCTTTGCTATTGGTAATAAAGACTTCAAACAAGCAAGAGATTACACCATGTACTCTATTGTTCTGGGCTTAGCCCTCGCTTGTATCACGGCGCTAATAACCGTACTTTTTAGAACACAAATTGCTGGTATTTACAGTACAGAAGCTCCCGTTATTGAATTAGCAGCCAGTTTAATGTTACTTGCTACCATTTATCAATTTTCAGATACTATTCAAGTTGTCTCTGCAGGCGCATTACGCGGCTATAAAGACACTAAATCTATATTATATATAACCTTTGTATCATATTGGCTTGTGGGTTTATCTGTAGGCTTAATTTTAGGTGTCACCGATTGGATTGTTCCAAGAATAGGACCTTATGGCTTTTGGATTGGTTTTATTGTTGGTTTGACCACAGCAGCAATATTGCTCGCTTGGCGCTTACGAATAATTCAAGAGCGAATTAAAAATAATACTTTTGTGCCGGAAGAAACTGACACCTTGATACATATTTCTTCAGGTAAAATAGATGACTAGCACAACTTTCGGACATATTGCTGGTAAAACCAGCAAACGAATCTTTTTTTCAAATGAATTAAACAAAACTACTTGCAAGGCGATTAACCAAAAGCTAACATAGCGCTCGTTGAGTTATCAACATGTGCTCGCTTAGCTCAGTTGGTTAGAGTACTTGCATGACATGCAAGGTGTCACAGGTTCGAGTCCCGTAGCGAGCACCAAATACAGGTTCATTAAGAACCATTAAAGACCCGTAAAGCCTTATAAAACAAGCTTTACGGGTTTTTTTATGTCCATTACCTTCCATTCCTGTCCCGTGACATCTGCACTTTTTAGTAGTACATTTAGTAGTACAGCATTTATCTAACAAAAGTTGTACTACTAAAATGGCTAGAAAAGTAAAACCTCTTACCAATACTGAAGTTAAGCAGGCAAAGCCTAAAGATAAGATTTACAAGTTATCTGACGGCGATGGCTTACAATTGCGCATAATGCCAAATGGCTCTAAACAATGGCTGTTAGACTACTTCAAACCTTACACAAAAAAACGTACCTCATTCAGCTTAGGATCATACCCTGATGTTACATTAGCCAATGCAAGAGCCAAGCGTGCATCTTCAAGAGAACTTTTAGCTCAAGACATCGACCCCAAAGAACATAAAGAAGACCACCACCGTGAACAATTGCTTATCGCTAGCCACACTTTAAAGAGTGTTGCTGAAGATTGGTTTGCCATCAAAAAGACCACGATTACAGAAGTTACTGCTAAAAGCCTATGGCGTAAGTTTGAAAACCACGTTTTTCCAAAGCTAGGCCACAGGCCAATAGACAAAATATTAGCACCAGAGGCTATTGAAGCACTTAAGCCTTTAGCTGCTAAAGGTAACCTAGAAACAACAGGTAAAATCATTGGCCATTTAAACAACATAATGACCCATGCCGTAAATACGGGGATATTACATCACAATCCGTTATCAGGGATTCGTAGCGCATTCTCAGCCCCTAAAGTAACTAATATGCCCACCATTAAGCCTAATGAATTAGGTAAGCTAATGAAGGTCATCAGTTACGCCAGCATTAAGCTAGTCACCAGATGTTTAATTGAGTGGCAACTTCACACAATGACCAGGCCCAGCGAAAGCGCTAAAGCTGAGTGGTCAGAAATAGATTTAGAGAATAGATTATGGGTTATTCCTGCTGAACGTATGAAAATGAGATTAGAGCATAAAGTACCACTGACCAAACAATCCATTGAAATACTTGAACGATTAAAGCCAATTACAGGCCATCGAACACACCTATTCCCTTCCCACATTAATCACCATAAACACTGCAACGTTGAAACAGCAAACAAAGCATTAATACGTATGGGCTATAAAAACAGATTAGTCGCTCATGGCTTACGTGCTTTAGCTAGCACTACTTTAAACGAACAAGAGTTTAATGCTGATGTTATCGAGTCTGCACTATCTCATGTCGATAAAAATGAAGTTAGACGTGCCTACAATCGTGCAGAATACCTTGATAGCAGGCGTGAACTAATGTGCTGGTGGAGTGAGCATATAGAGCAGGCAGTAAGTGGCAACTTACCTGTCTCAACGTTAAAAGAGCAAAAGATAATCTGCAACGAATGATATAAAAGCTGCGTACGTAACACATCTCATTCGTATTTGATTTAAGACTTACCTACTCGGCCTCATTTAACCTAAACAATGGCACGATTATGAAACCCTTCTTTATCTAAAGGGCTAGAGTCAAGCGTTATTGATTTGTGTACGCTTTGGGGTACACAAAAGATTATTCCGTACCATTTTCTAATAAAGACTCCCAGATTTTCGAGTTTTCAATAACATCAACAAACGACTCTGAACTAAAGCCATTTTGATACAACGAATCAGCCTCTCTGTCATTTTCGTCATCACCATATAACTCAGTCATATCCATTAAAAGGTTAGCATCATCGTTTAATGCTATATGTAGCTCTTCAACAGAAACTTTTAAAAAATCATTAAAATATTCATGATCAAACTCCATACACGTATCAGCAATCCAACCAATAGCCGTGCAATGTGAACTTTCACCAATTCCAAGTGATGATTTAAACTGATTGTCAGTTAATAAAAGATGCTTAACCGCATCAGTTTTGCGCTTTATTTGTAACCCTGCTTTCCTTAATGCATGGTTTTTATAACCTATAGCCTCCCTTTGACTACTTCTTCTATAAGTAGATTTCACTTCAATCACCAATACAAAGTCATCTAACTTACATATCAAGTCGATTTCACCGGGGTTTATAGAATCACAACTAGAAGGCATATAACTATCAAGAACTGTAAAACCTCGTTTTCTGAAGGACTCACCAAGCCGCTCTTCAATTCTGGAGGTTTCATCCTTTAATTCAGGTCTGCTATTTGCAAAACGTCGAAGATTATTAATAGCATTAACGTTCGTTAATTGACATGCCATCATCCATGGAAGCTGCACGCTATAGTTACCCAATTTAAAAATTGGACGTTCGGTCAATACTGGAAGTTTTTGTCTGTTACTATTTTGTAGTTCGCTGCCCCATTTTTTAAAATCAAGTGACCAAAAATCTAATATAGCCTCTGCCGCCTTTAAGTTACCCTTTGGAAAAACATCAGACACTGTCCAGCCAACTATGTTTTTAGCTTTTTGTTTCCAATTGAGCCAGGTAATTGGGAATCGGTTTTGAAATTCATTATTAGTAGTATCAAGCAATCCACCCATTGCCAACATACTCAAAGCTCCTTGCCATTGCCCTGTATTTTCGTACTCTCTAAAAAACACTTCGATATAATCTTTATTGTAAAAAGCAAGCATCAACTCAAGTGATAACAAAGCTTGGAAAACTTCAACGTTCATACCATTATCAGTTGATACAGTTTTATCGACACCGTATATTTCACTCAGCAGTAAAGCTGATCCAAGAGCTTTGATATAAGCTGTTTGGTTCCACTGGTGATAATATTTTGAGCCAATTTGTTGCTCTGCCATTCCTGAGTTTATAAACTCATTTAGCCCACGATAAAACCAATAACCATCGAGTAGATTAAGCTTTCTCCCGTTTAGGTCCCATGCTTGATTTACCACATTATCTAAAATGGTACGCTCTAATTGATTTCCGTTTAAAAAGTAACTTTCTTCATCATCAAAACAAAAGGGCACAACACTCCGTGATAAAAATTCATTGAGTTCAACTTGAGCCTGGATTAATTCAGAAAATTGAAAGAGAAGCGTTTCTGGAATAACAGAATCTTCATTAGATGGGAAGATAATTGGTGATAGGTGAACTTTCAGTGATTCGGCGATCTTCATTTCAGTTAATTTAAATGATACTGGTTCAGAAGTACTGATTTTCCACTCTACTATTTTCGTTAATGCAATAAACTTAGCCGTTGTAGATATTACTTCTCTATCCAAAGATAACTCCGGCTCTACAAAACCTTGAAATGCATATAAGCTTGAATAACTTAACACCTCAAAAATAGATAATTTTTCAAAAGGCTTTTGACATTGAGCAAGTAAATCTAGTCTTTGTTTATGTGCCAGTTGGAAACATTCACAGACTTTAATTAACTTAGTCAACGAACCAGGCACAGTTTCACCTAATTTCTTTATCTCAGCCCATTTGTCACTTTCTGGCCTTAATACAACTTCAGAATGCCGGACCCCCTTGCCAACTGACGATGGAGAGTTTTTTGCTATGTACTTTAACAAGTCAAAATTAGTTGTATTTCCTTGGGCGAAATAACGAGACAAAGCTAGAACAAAAGCATTAGAACTTAAAACTTCTGTACTGAAGTCCCAAATGACTTTGGAAGACCAAAACAGATTGTCTTTATTAACTTTTTTCTGTTTTTTTAATCTAATTGGTTTACCTGCAAGGTATGCATCTATGATTTCCAATGATGCTTCGTCACAACTGCAACCTCTTTCTAGTAAGGATGAATATTTCTGCTCAAAGTAATTCATAGTCTTTACCCTGCCATTAAGCTTTCTGTATTATTTCGATTTGTAGCAAATATTTTAAAAGCCTTGATTACTTCATCCAAATCTATCAACTTAATATCTAATACTACTTGTTCATTTTCTGAGGCCATTGAGTTTAGAGAGCTAATTTGTTCGGCTCCTATATGATTGTTCTTAATTAACCATTTCCCTAATAGTCTCATCATTTTTGATGACTCTATTAGCAATAAAGTAGTTTGTTCGATTCTTTTAGACAAATTTAATGCAAACTTTTTTTGACAAAAAGTTGTTACATCTCTTGATTCTACAAGTGCATAACCAAGAATGTCGCCAATTAACTTTTTACTATCATGAGTATCAAACGTTTCATCTCTTCGATGCTCCAGTAGTGGAGGTGTGTTGAAGAGTTTAAAGTTACAAGTGAAAGCATCTGAAGCCATGACCATATCACTACGACGACTAATAAAATTTGAATAGCGTAAAGAATCATTTTTACACAGTAAAACCTCAGAATTCAGTACAATTGTTGCTCCACCACGCTCTCGTCCGTTTGCAGGCGTTATCTTTGACGGTAGTTTTATGTTCCGAGTTGTAGCCTTACCCTTTACAAGACAGTCAATAAAATCATCCCATTTTAAGGTAGCGACATTCACGTTATAACGGTTAAAATCACGAGGGTTGAAAGAATAGAAGTCATGATGTGCATTGATTGAATCAGTGCTTGTAACTACCGATTCTACAGGACTAAGGTACTCATTTATCTGAAATATATCTCCCCCCACCCCGTCATCACGAATTGCCAGCAAAACATCAAGTAAAGGACTCGTTCTAGTATATTCTTTTGGAATTGGTGAATCCCCTGATAATGTGCTGAAAGCCATATCACAACCCAATTCGTTTAATTGGTTAATAATATTAATAAAACTCAGCTCAGGAAGGCTCCACAATAAATCGTCATCAAGTATAAAACCAATTCCTCCTCTTTCATTCATTTTTTGCTTAAGGTGCAATTGGCAAATGTTGCGGTTATCAACAATCGGTGGGTAATTAACGAAGCATTCAATCAAATCTACAGGTATAGAGAACTTACACGGTTTTATTGGTTGTGCCATACCAAATAGGAGCACAGACGCTTGAACATCAAAACTTGGTAATGCCTGTTGCATGCTTATTAATAAGCGATTGGCTACCTCTGGATGAGCTGTAGCTAATACCACATGTATATTTTTACTAAGATTCATCGTTATATAACGCATAATTAGCTAAGAATTTTTCAAACTGTTGCTGATGTTTTAACAATTTATTCTCATTCAACGATTCATTATCCCGATGAATAAAGTGTAAACGGTCATTAGGTCCAAATCCCATGTAAACAGCGTTTTTCGGTAAGTTATATAGCAATGGACAAGCTTTTATACCATTCAATTTATTTAAATGTCTATATTCTATTCGGGGGCTGTCTAGGCTGCTTTCAAGTAAACTATGCCATGGTATTAACTCCGAATCAGACTTATCCGGAGACCATAAAAACGCAATTTGCGTATTACTGTCTAAATCATTAAATCCTGTTTCTTCAATATACACCGGGGCACCAAATGCGGGTATTTCATCCTTAAAAATATCATGAGCAACCCTATCCCCCTGTGTAATCTCCTCTTCACCTTGAATTAACCACAGAATTTCAGGGATTGCTTTATCTGATAATATTAGGGATTTTAATGCGATCATACGGGCCATTAAAGGCCCTTTGTTATCAGCAATACCTCTTCCGTAAAGGCGGCCGTTAATATTTTCTAAGGTAAATGCTTCTTCACTGACCCAACTATTCAATTCTTTGACTGGAGCAACATCATAATGCCCATAAATCACAATTTTATTGTCACTTAGTCGCCCAGGGTAATGTGCAATAATTGTCGGCTGTTCGGTTTTCTCTATATCGGTAATACGAATATCAAAACCTAAACCCTCTAGAAATTTTATTACAAACGCTATTGCTTCAATATTGCCTTGAGGATGTCCTACAACTGAAGGCATCGCAATAAACTCTTTATAAATTGGTAATTCTAAACTCATCTCGGTAAATCACTGTTTTGTATGGAAGTAAGGAAAAATGGTGTGTTCATGTATTATTCGTCTGCCCACCTATTTCAACTATTGGGTATTTATTGAAAATTCGATCTTTCGATATTTTAAGTCGCGCCGATCGATCATCTTATCAAAGGCTGGGTAATGAGAAAAATAATGATGATTAACTATGGGATAGTTAGCCAATGTTTTTTCAAAAATAGTCCTTAAAGCAACTCTTTCTGACTTAAACTCTTTCTGTAATTCATCTATTACCAATTTTTGCAAACCAGAAGTTATATCAAAGGACTCTTTTGGCGCATTAATTATTGAATGTGGCAGTAAGTGTTTGAAAGTGTCTCTTAGTAGTGTCTTACCAATATTCATCGGTATATCGCAAAGGTTTTTTACATCCAGCATCATTGCGATTTGAGTAACTCGTTGGTCTAGAAATGGGCAACGAGCCTCAACACTAAAACTTGCACTTATTAAATCTAAACGCCTTAACTCAGTGAAGTGCAAGTCTTTAATTAAATTGGCTCTCATCTCAGTCGGATCATTGCGCCCATTGTACATGCCCTGATAACCACAGAAAAACTCGTCTGCACCTTCACCAGATAGCATGACTCGAATACCATCTTGATGAACCGCTTTGCATAAAAGTAGTGTAGCTAATCCATTAGATATAATTGATGGGTTATAACTCTTAGTGATATGGCACGTTTTTGTAATTAACTTAAGTAATTCATCTGCTGGAGGCGGCTTAATTAAATGAACACGGCTGAGGCAAATATTCAAATGTTCTAATAATGCTAATACTGAATCAGGGTATCTTTCGCCAACGACATAATAATGTGCATTTTCACTTAACCTAGCCTCTAAGATATAGGCAATAATAGAGCTATCTAAACCGCCACTAAGTGCAACAGCAAAAGGCCTGTTTTTTGGAACACGAAGCGATATCGCGTCCTCTAGAGTATCAATAAGGTTTGATTCATTACCTTTTATTGGCAAGTGACTATATTCTTTAAAGGTATTGCCCGTTTTTATATCAAACGCCGAAATCCCTGGTGGCACTACCTTTATTTCAGTTGTTTTTTCATCAACATAGTTAAAATCTATTCCTGTACCTACATGCCAACCAATTCTACTATTCCATACTAACAGTGGTTTTTTACCAACATGATCTGTAAAAATTTCACATTGGCCCGTTATTTTATTAAATAGGAAACCTGAGTACATTCCATTTGACCGCATCAAGGTATCAAGTAATCCGTAGCATTCGATATGTTTAAAAAAAGTACTTACATCGTTAAATTTAGTCGGATCAATATTCAACCGTGCTGCTAGCTCTTGGTAGTTATATATCTCACCATTCAATACCAAAACCTGAGAATTACTTTGTAACGGTTGGTTTACCTCTGGTTCAGTTATATAGAGATGCGAAAACTCAAAATATAAACATGAACCATTTGAATAAAAAACGTCTGAATTGTAAGAGTCTAAACCACGCAACAACGTGTCAGGTCCAACTTTTTCATTAAAATCAACTAGATTTTTAGTAACGCTAACAACAAAGCCACACATTAATTAATACTCTTCAAATACATAGTTAGATCAGGCGTTAACTCCGGAAAGTGAGCATGAACATAACTGATTAACTCAGATGGTGTTAAACTACATTCCTGACAGGGTTTACCTGATTCGTACAAAGCTAAATTGAAGCCTGAAATCCTATGAAATTGTTCGTTTTGCAACCAACTAAGCCTAAGTTCATTACTGTAAGGCAACGGTTTGAGATATCGGTTGGGAAATTTAGCTAATATTGACTCTTCATTTTGCTTTGCGACTGAAATACGGTTCATGTCACGCCACTTCAATCCCTCATACCTCTTAATTAGTAAATAATCTTGCTCTCTAATAATTCTGAAGTGTATTCCAGCCGTTGTATTTTCATACTCAACGTCTTTCAGGTTAGCCTGGTATAACGTTGGCCACCCAGACCCTGTATCTAGAAAAGCCACTTCATTTGGAAGCACTACCCTTACTAAACGGTGCGATTTATCACCTGTTAGGCAAACCTCTGCTTCATGTAATGTAGCTTCAAAACCTCTTCCTACCAGCTCAGATCGAAGCTTTAGTGCATGGTCAAAACATGTACCACCATTAAGAGTTTCTTTATTTAGTAATTGCGCTAAATTATGAAATGGAAAGCTTTGTAATTGGTTCCTTAGTAAGGTTAAAAGTTCGTGGTTTAACTCAAACATTATAATCTTCCGTCACATGTACCCTTCTTAATACAGCTGAATCTAAGGTATCACAATCCACTCCAAGTAGAATTTGACCAACTGATTGACTCAGTTTTATGACTTGCTCATTATGTTTGCCATGAGGAAAACAAATAGAAACAGCAGACATACTCCCAAGTGATTTTAGCCAATTCAAACTACCTATTAATTCAGAATAAAGTTCAGATGAAGTAAGGTTAATGAATGCTCTATGACTACGCCCATGAATACCAAGCTCAATACCTTGCGCACAATAGCGCTTTAGCTGTTGTTCCGACATAAACAAATCACTATTATCGGCATCAATAGTTATGCTAAACCAATGCTTTCTATAATACCGGTACCTTAATGCTGACATGCCTCGTAGTAGTTTTTTTATTCGCCCCCCTAGCAATGATTGAAGGAGGCTTGGGGTAATATCATTGCTTGCCATTACATGTTGAGCCATATCATCAATAGGTGAAAAACCCGTTAAAGAAAAATCTTTTACTGGGAATACCGTTGCTGTCATACCACGTCTAATCAATTCATCTAACGCATTACAGTTATCTTCATAACCATCATCAAAAGTAATAAATACATCTTGGTCTGTAAACCCCATCGTTATGTTAGAAATAGGTTTAGTTTTCCAACTATTCATTTCAATTAGGTCGAGCAGCTCTATGAACTTATTCCAGCTAATAGCGGTTTTTCGCTGAAAGTAATAATCATCTTCATCATAATGCTCAATAACCCGATGAAGCATATAAATTCTAGGCTGTTGTTTCATCATTATGGTCTCCAATAATCGAGAATATACGAGAACCATTTGAGTGGCTAAAATCGTAAAAATCGGCAATAGCTAATGAAGCTAAATCAATACGATAAACCCCAGTGCGCGTATCTTCTATCGGTCTTTTCAACCAATTTGTACGACTACACTCCTTATGAATCGCAGTAATGCCAACATAAATTGAATCATCTGTTACTAATAAGCCCCGGCACCATCCCTCAGATTTAGTCGTTTGAAATAAATCAAAAAACAATTCGAACTGTAGAGGTAATGATAATGAAGAACGATATATTTGCCCTGAAACGGTGGTTATCCAGATATAGCTTTGATCTACATAGCCATCATGTGGTTGGGTAGGTAAGTCATTACTTAGTGGCTGCATTGTTCTGGCATCGAGTAAATGCTTCTTCTTGAAACTGGTTGCTATAATCCTGTTATCTAAGCGTTCTCCAGCCTTAATGACATGATTGATGTGCCAAGTATCAGGTACTTTTCGAAGGTGAAATTCAATTGCTGAAGTTTCATTATCGTAATAGTCACCTTTAGTACTATATTGCCCTTTAACACGCACAGCTACTTCCGCATCTGACAGAAAATCTAATCGGCTAACAGGATGAAATTGATGATCTAATATATCAATGCAATCACGGCCGGTATTTGCGAGGTAAACTCCCTGTCCTTCTACACTTATATGATGCAAATCATTATATTGTTCATCTTGTCTTATCTGTGTTAACTCACATAGAGCAAGGTCGAAGATAAAAACCCGATTAAAGTCACATCCAACAAGTTGTTGATCGTTAATCCAAGCAATACTTGTAATACCTTTACCAACAACATCTCGGCCTGAACTAGGCAATGTAGCTAATAATCGTTTGTGCTTGGTTTCTGTATCAAGTTGCCATAATTCACTTTTGGGTTCACCAAAAAAGTAACTGATAGGAATGAATAACTTCACCTGTTATGGCCACTATTAATACAGCCACTATTAGGAACAATCGTAGATAGACTTTTCAGTGTTTTTCGTAGCTCATCGAGGCTATGTATATGGTAAAGTCTTGAGTTACATCGTTGGTCAAGGTATTCATCGGTTAGCTTATCAGCCCAGCCTCCAGAACCTTTCATCAAAAGTATCGGTTTATTAAATTGGGATGCTAAGGCAACTTCACTCAACGTTCCTGCACCACCACCTAAAACGACAACAGCAAATCCACTAGCTACAACTAATTGATTTCGCCCAACATCTAACCCTGATGGAATGACAATATCAATGAATTCATTGGCTGTATCAGCCTTTATTGAGGGTAAAATCCCGATAGTCTGACATGGCATGTCACCCGATTTATGTCCGATGCAACTTGCTTCCATCACACCACCTAGCCCACCACAAACTAAATGAAACCCTAACTCATTAATAATTAGGCCAACTGATTCAGCCATATGCTGCAAAATAGATAATTTAATTCTGGCGTTACCAATTACAGCAACTTGAGGAAATGACAATCTACGGCTCCATGTAAAAAGAATTTTTATTTTTAAAAGAAATGATTATATATAATATATTGATTGTTAATCAATATATTATATAAACTCTAGATTATCACTGAACAAAAAATATAATTACAGAAGGAGGGACTAGTTTGTCTAATATGATAAGTATTGTTGGTATAGGCTCAGGAAACCGTGTGGAAGAATTAACCATCAAAGCTTATAACACCCTTAAAAATTCAGATATAGGCATTTATCCTGGAAATTTTATTGGTGAAGAACTCAAAGAGCTATTCGAAGATAAAACGATGTTTACCGGACGAGATATCACATCCGAAAAAATAAAAAACATTTTCCACAACAATAGAGATAAAAACATTTGCCTCATGGTATCCGGAGATCCAGCACTATATTCTGGGCAATTCAATACGAATTTATGTCTAGATGAACACATAAAATGGTTTAATGAACACAATTATAATTATGAGATGATCCCAGGGCTAAGTAGTCTCAGTATTTTATGTGCAAAAAAAAGTATCGACCTTACACCCTTCTCAAAAACTCAAAATGTATTTATTACAAGTATTGAACGGTTACGAGATTTGAAATGCTTTAATTACACTGAGTTAAAGTCTATTCTCTCTACAAAGCCTGTACTTGCTCTTTATCAATCATTGAAAGAATTCGATAATATTAAGAGTCTATTGATGGAGTTTTATCCTCCTACCACAAAAGTAATTTTTGCTCAGTCTTTATCATGGAGTAATGAATGCATTTTTGAGACTGATCTTAAGACGCTCAATGAAACCGAATCAACAACCAGCCAATTTAATGATCAAACATTAATACTGGTATACCCGTCAACTATTCTGACTATCAAATAACACATGAATTATTTAAATACCTCATGGCTTGGGCATTTTGTTAAAGTTCCTAAAGGTCAGTTTTCGATGGGTAACTCTAGTGCATACACGTCGTTATTTGGAAAAAAATTAATTGAACGACCTCAAGCAAGAAAAGTCCATACCGTTGCGGTAACTCAAGAAATTGCAGTGTTAGAAACACCTGTTACGAATTCAATGTTTCAACATTACCTAAAAGCTCAGCCAGAATCTTTGAATGAAATGGAATTTAGCTTTATCGCTAACAAAGCATACTTCTCTGACTATTATTTCAAAAACAAGTCAGAAAAATCGTTAAAAGATAAAATAGAGTGGCAATCAAAAAATCTACTAAATTACATTAATAAGGCTGAAAATAGTAACCTACCTGTTGTCGGTGTTGATTACTTCACGTGTATTAATTACTGTCACTGGCTATCAAGTAAGCTCAATTGTAAAGTGAGACTGCTTACTGAGGCTGAATGGGAGTATTGTGCAAGAGCTGGTACAGATACCATTTTTTCTTGGGGAAATGAGATATCGCCTGTAGCAAAACATGCATGGTTCTTTGATAACGCAAAGTTAAATATAAAAATGGTTAAGCAACTAGCGCCGAACAATTGGGGCTTATATGATATGACAGGTAACGTATGGGAGTGGTGTGCCGACAAATATAGCCAAAAATTTTACGATTACTCCAATAAAAAAGATCCCAAATCGACACATGGCAACTGTAAAAGATATGTTATCTGAGGTGGCAGTGCATTAAATAAAGCGGAAACAACCAGAGTTACCCATCGTTTTGGTTTACCGCCGAATATAAGAAATGAATTTTTGGGCTTCAGAATTGTAATTGAACGGCCTGTCAAAGGTTATTCAGAGCTTGTATCACAAAAATTAATTACAATTAGTGGATATTAACGTTTTACAATCTCAACCATAATTTGACCTCTGGGGTGAGCGTATTCACTTTTACATTCTTTTAGCTTAAATCCATTCCTTTCAACTAAATTTTCAAAAAAATCAAACGGATAATAGAAATTTTTAAAGCCAACCTCTCGATACTCAACGCTATTATTATAAGTAAAATAAAAAGCCGAATCCTCGTTCATGATCTGACCAATATTCTCAAAGCATTCAGATATATGCTCAGGTTTCAAATGGGTAAATACTGATTGAGCAAATATAAAGTCAAATGTTTTACCTAAATAACAATTAAAATTAAGGCTCTTATTTTTATCCAAAAGTAGCTGAGGCTTTTTATCCGATAGCTTTTCTTCAACAACTAATTCCTTAGCCGATTCAATAGCCTTAAATGAAATATCTACACCGTAATAGTTTGAGCTATTTAAATACTTTATAAAATGTCGCCCTCCCCTTAGGGTACCGCAGCCAATATCAAGCAATTCATGATGGCATTGGAGACCTTTTTTAGTTAAGTACTCAAACTGAAGCTTGCCAATCTCTTCCCACATACCTCCAATTGCTAACTTAGGATCAACATCCACACGTAGATCTGTATGCCGACTGTATGCCTCTAGGTATTCATGTTCGTTGTAAATAGCCTTTACTCGTTCGCAGGATTCATCCATATTGTTACTACTTCCAATATTGTTTTGTTATGAATAAATATTATCTAAACATGATAACACACCTAATTTGTTGGTTAAGTATCTATACTATTGCACATGAACTTTTGGTTTAACTATGACTGTAGCCCCAATTAATTTCTGTTAACTTTATAAAATACCATCAAATGAAACCTGCTCTTAGCCATTTCGATATGCTAATCAAAATATGGTGAAGTATTTTTATGTAAAAGTCCGGGCATCCAGAAAAAATAAGGCACTTAAAAAGAAATTTTTATATATACATTACTATCAAATCTTATAAAGTTATTGCTTTTATTAAAATAAATATAATGTTAAAAGTTAGCTAAATTCCTATTTTATACTTTTGTACTCATTAATTTATGACTACTAGAAAAACCAAACTTCTCATATAAAGAATGCGCATCATCAGTTACAAGCAACTGGAATTTGCTTTTCCACCTTGGATCATTAACTATCGTATCCACCAACCACTTCCCAAGTCCTTCACTGCGGTGTTCCGAATCAATAATTACGTCTGAAATATAAGCTACTGAAGCAAAGTCAGTAACAACTCGACCAAAACCAACTTGTATTTTATTATGAAATAAAGAAAAGCAAATACTGTTTTTAATAGATATTTGAATAGTTTCAACATCTCTATCACTTGCCCAATAAGATTGTTTTAGTAGTGATTTAACTTCATCAAATTGAACTTTATTTCGGTCATCATAAATATAATAATTACCTTTAGAGTACATTTATAGCCTCGAATAAGTTGGTTAAACTACTTTAAATAAATCATGATTATGGCCTAACGAGTGCTAACATCTCTTGTCTCGCAGAAGAATTATCTCTCATCTGCCCTAACATTACTGACGTTGTCATTGACGAGTTTTGCTTTTCAACGCCACGCATCATCATGCATAAATGCTGTGCTTCAATAATTACACCTACGCCAATAGATCCAGTTATTTCTTGTATTGATAAAGCTATTTCTCTAGCCAAATTTTCCTGAATTTGCAAACGCCTTGCATACATATCAACGATCCGTGCAAACTTTGATAATCCTAAAACTTTACCGTTTGGGATATAAGCAATATGGCACTTTCCAATAAAAGGAAGCATGTGATGTTCACACATCGAATATAACTCGATGTTTTTCACTACTACCATTTCATCTGCATCAGATTCAAATAAAGCCCCATTTACCACATCGTCAATATTTTGCTTATATCCTTGAGTCAAGAATTCCATTGCCTTTGCAGCACGTTTTGGCGTATCTAATAAGCCACCTCTATTAATATCTTCACCAATTGTTGCAAGAATCTCTCGATAGTTATTTTCTATAGTCACTTATTTATTCCTAATTCAAATTAATTGTTAAATTGAGATTCAACATACTTCCAAAGAGTAACATTTGGATCTTTTGTTTCTCTCCATACAGGGGAAGACAACCGTTTATCCATATAGATTTCTAAAGCATTAAACATTTGAAAAACTTTTTTATCTCCCTCAAAAGAGAAAGTTTCAAAAAATTTATCTTCCAACATATCTAGAGTTTCAAAATCAATAACCCCATTGTTCATTGCCCAATGGATAGATAAAACAGGGATAGTGTTCTTTCTAATGCTAACAGGCATTATTGAATCAATACTTATATTTAATTCTAATGCATCACGTTTCTTGTTCCTTAATACAAGCGCTTCTTTTTCTCTAAAAGACTCAACTAAATCATCAAATGCTTGTTCTCTTTGACTTTCAGACTCATTAGGAACTAATCTGCAAAATTTTACAGCTTCAATTGCTCTATCGTTGCCATATAAGGTGAGTACTCGATTTAAAAAGTTTTTATTCAAAAAGAAGGTTTTACTTAAATAATTTAACATCCCAGTAAAGTTGCTAAATGCAAGACCATCAAATTCAAATGTTTCTTCAGGCAATATCTCTCTAACCGGTATACCGTCAATACATAGATCCCACGCTTTGAAGTTGACTCTTTCTTTTGCGATAAGAAACATTTCCCAACCGCTTTTCTTGAAACCTTCAAACGCATTACCAGTAAAATCTGATTCATTTAACTCTTTTTCTGTCCAATTTGAACCTATCGACAACTCTTTGCTGCTGCGAATAATAATTTTATCTTTAATAGTTTGCTTGAGTTCTTCTAAAGAACTCGCTAAGGGGTGACATCCATATGACTGGCATTCATCACAAGTAGGTATAGATATCATATCTAGTCCGCCCTTTACCTCTTGGTCTCTGACTTCTATATTTGTGTGAGAGTTTTCACCACAAAACCAACACTTGAAACGACAATCAAACGGTATATCTATATCTAGCAGATCCATGCTTTATTATTCCTTTATATTAATGCCATATACTTATCGATTTGTTCTTCAGAAACTACATTAATCATTTCACGAATTGAGTTATGTTCAACTTCAATACCTAATGCTTCTTTTGCCATATTTATAGCTTCTTCTTTACAACCGTGATGATCACTTTGTAAAGTCAAAATAACTTTTACAAGCACTTTCTTTTGTTCACTATTCATTATTTCACCACTAAATAAATTTCAACCTTAATGCTACGGACACTATAACAATCCATCGGAATTTAACAATCGATAGTAGTGGCTGGAGACATAATTCTAGTGTACAATGCTGTTTTTATTGACAGTGGATTACCTAGAAAACGATGAATACAGCCATATATAAGGACTTTATGTTCGAAGCAGCACACAAATTACCCAATGTTCCCGCAGGACATAAATGTGCAAGGCTTCATGGGCATTCATATAAAGTAAGAATCCACCTTGAAGGCACTGTAGACAAAGATTCAGGTTGGTTTATAGATTTTTCAGACGTAAAAACAATTTTCAAACCAATTTATAACCAATTAGATCATTATTATTTAAACGATATTGAAGGCCTAGAGAATCCTACTGCTGAAGTTATCTCGAAATGGATCTGGGATAAATTAAAGCCTGATCTTCCAGAACTTTCAGCTATTGAGTTGATGGAAACTTGTACTTGCGGTGTTATTTATAAAGGTAAGTAACTTTGAAAATCCACTTAATCACTAACTGCACAAACCTTAAAAAATCTAATATTCAGGGTAAAGTGACATTAGAGAGCTTAATAAGAGAACATAACTCTCAAAGTATAGTTAGTGCTTGGTTTGAGCACCTTGAAAATGCTGTTCAAAAGGTTCCAGCAAATGAAGTTTATGCGGGTGATCATTGGAAAGTTGCTACAAGCATCGTAGTTCCAAATTTAGACTTATGGGTACTATCCGCAGGTTATGGATTAATTCATAGTTCATCACACATTGGCTCTTATGATGCTACGTTTTCAAGTGGAAGTGAAAATTCAATCAATAAAACAGGGTTATCGAATAATGAATGGTGGGAGAGTTTACATCAAGTAAGGAATAGCGAGAATTTTAAGTGTCAATCGCTTCATTCATTGGTCTCAATTAACGTAGATGATGTATTTTTTATAGCTGCTTCTCCTGATTATTTAAGAGTAATACAGAAGGAACTAAAACAATTACTTTTAGATAAAAAGCTTACAAATAAGAACCTTTTTATTATTTCAAGTAAGCATAATATAGATAAAATACTCATGCCCTATTTCTTAGAATCCAGCGCTGATTTTTGTAGTACCCTAAAAGGCGGGCGAGTATCATTAAATATAAGGTTAGCAAGATATTTATTAGAGCAAGATAGTGTTAAAAAATTTAGCCCTAACCATATTATTGATAAATACAATCACCTTCAAAAAACATCTGTAAAATTACCAGTTAAGAATCGTAAAAAGCTTTCTGATGATGAGATTAACAACTTTATTATAAAAGAGTTAGAAGTTAATCAAGGATTTAAAGTCTCAGCAACAATGTTACTGAAAAAACTAAGAAGTATAAACTTAGCGTGTGAACAAAAGCGATTTACAAAGCTATTGAATAAAATACAACTCCAATAATTTTTTATAACTATCCATAATACATAGGTTTAACGTGACAACTTTTAATTATTATTTTCCAGACAACTTAGATTTTGTCGACCCTAAATTTAATGGTATTACCAACGAAAAAACCAAGCATCATCGTAAATATGACGATGACGCCTACCCTCATGAAATATTAAAGGAATTGCCTTACAACGGCATGCTTGTTTCATTAGCTGGTGTTGGAACGATGCAGAAGAAAGGAAAGTACTACACCCAAGAACTCACTGAAGATTTCTATTATTACGGTGCTAAGAAGTTTCTAAGATTAAACCAAGATAAATATTCGAGTGTATTACTGATGGGGGATTGTGGCGCATTTGATTATGTAAATGAACCTGAGCCACCATTCACAATTGATGAGTTAATTGAATTCTATGACCGGGGAGGATTCGACTGTGGAATATCACTCGATCACATCGTATTCCCATATGCCAAAGATGATGAAGCATTAAAAGCTATGGATTATGCTGACATAAGAGAAGCTGAACGCAGAATAAAAATAACTCTAGATAATGCCGTTCTATTCTTAGAACGTTCTAAGGTTCTTAATACTTCTAAAGGTAAGTCTTTCATTCCTTATGGTGTAGCTCATGGTTTTAGCAAAGAGTCTTTTATTAGTTCGGTGAAAAAGCTAGAAGAGATCGGATACACTCATATTACAATCGGCGGTATGATCAAATCAAAAACGCCTGACTTATTAGATTTATTAGAAACCCTCTCTTCTATTAAAAAGAAAGAAACACAATTTCACTTACTGGGAATCTGTAGATTTGAAAATATTCCTGCATACGCAAAATATGGTGTAACTAGTGCAGATAGTACGTCTCCACTAATGCAAGGCATTAAAGCTGGAAAATACTTTGAATTTAATGATGATGCTCATGAGCTTATTCAATCCTTATCAATAAGAATCCGTCAATGTGATCATGATAATGTTCAGAAATTAATTGATAAACATCGCCATGAAATTCGAAGCCTAGTAGTTAAAATGCTAAACAATAATGAAATGGATATAGACCTTTCCAACAATGCACTATCCACAAATGAATGTGTAAAAAGGCTTGAAACTGATTGTATCAAAAAATTAAAACAATATGATGCAACCGGCGAACACTTTGACGCTACATTTAAGGCTCTAATGGCTTATGAAAAAGTAACTACGGCCGATCATTTAGCTGAAATAACGCCAGTTAAACAAGCTATCTTAAACAAAGATAAGTTAAGAGTTAAAAAGTTTTTGTTAGAAAGGCCCTGGAAAACTTGTACATGTGGAGTTTGTGAAAGTGGAATAATGAACATCATTTTTCGCTCTAACCAAACCAACCGTCGCAGAGGTATACATAACTTAGCTATGGTGACAAAACATAAAGATAAAGTTATTGATGACATGAAAAGCACGATGATTAAGGCTAATAAATAATGAAACCAGTCATTTTAAAAATCCAAGTAATTAAAAAAGTTGTTAATAACGTCACTGTATTTTCTGGCTGGGTAGAAGGAAAAAAAGTAAGAGATATCGCTAAAATCGTCCATATAACAAGGGAAGGTAAATACATCCATGGATATCAAAGAAGCGAACTACCAAAACATATTGAGTCTATAAAAGATTACGTTGAATCCCCTAAGTCTACTATTTTGGCAAATCTCGTTATTGGCTTTAATAAATCAGTTACCTTTACTCCTTTAGAAGGTCAAACTGAGTTTGGACATTTGGAAGTTCCATACTTTCCTGAATCTCCATCACAAGAGTTACCGGGATCAATTGTAGATGGTCAACAACGTTCAGGGGGAGTTAAAAATAGTTGTCATGAAAGTTATCCTTTGCCTGTTTCTATTTTCATTTCTGAAGATGAAAATGACTATATTCAGCAATTTTTGATTCTTAATCTCGGCAAGCCATTAACATCAGTGCAATTAAATGCTTTAGCACTCAATGATGACATTTATAAGCCTCCAGCATTAGCTATAAAGGCCTTTCCTCTATCTATTTCAGAGGAACTAGGGTTTGGGGATAATAAAAATGGAACGCCTCCTTTAAAGGGACTTATCAAATCGAATGGCAACCCTTTAGGAAAAATTGCTGAATCATCAATTACTGAGTTTGTTTCTAACGTCGAAAGAATGATCTTGAAATCTATTAACGTAAGAGTGCATCAAGACTTAACAAAAGAGTCAAAACAGTTGTTTGCTCAAATAATTAATAACTTTTGGATAGCAGTTACGATTGTATTCGAAAGTGAATGGAAAAACACCTCTAAAAGCATGAAAGATACTTATATCATTCATGGTACTAGCATATTTGGTTTCTCATTTTTATGTCGCCATATGATAAGAGTATTTCTCGAAGACAAATCGTTGAACACAGTAAATATCCCCACTATTGAATTTTTTACTCAAGAGTTAAAACTTATATCTAATAAATGCCATTTCAGTAAAACATCATGGAATTTGGGTCTTATAAGAAGTGATGAAGAAGGTGGTGATGATATAAAGTTTTCTCGAAGGTGGCATGATTTTCAGAATACGACCTCAGAGAAGCAACTATTTGCCGGAAACTTATTAAAAATTTATGAAGTGGCTAAAGAGTTTAAGACAGATTACGATGTTTACTTTAGCTAATTAGGAAGGGAATTTAAGAAATGAAAAAACTTGTTGTTATATATTCAGGTGGAATGGACTCTTTTACGGCTTTAAACAAAGCAGTAAAAGAAGGTTTTGATGTATATGCTCTGTCTTTCGATTATGGTCAAAAGCATAATAAAGAACTCATTTACGCACAAAATGTGTGTAATGAACTTAATGTTCCACACAAAATTTTAGATATAAAATCTATCTCAACATTGTTTACTAGTTCATCACTTGTTTCAGACGATATTAATGTACCTGATGGCCATTATGAAGCTGATAACATGAAATCGACTGTAGTGCCCAACCGTAATATGATTCTCATTTCATTGGCCATTGGTTATGCTGTAGACATTGAAGCTGAAGGTGTTTGGTATGGTGCTCATTCGGGTGACCATTTAATTTATCCCGACTGTCGACCAGAGTTTGTAAAAGTTATGGACCAGGCTTCAAAAGTAGCTAACTTTGAACCGGTTTATGTTCATGCTCCATATTTAAATACCGATAAAATTGGTATTCTTAAAGATGGTATCAAAATGGGCCTAGACTATTCAAAAACATGGACGTGTTATCAAGGAAAAGAAAAAGCATGTGGCACATGTGGTTCTTGTGTTGAAAGACTTGAGGCTTTTCAAGCCAACAATATTGATGACCCTGTTCAATACAGCATTTAAAAAATTGATACTATGCAAAGTTCCTTAATATCAATAGTAATGACTAAGTAAAATATTGGTTGGGGATTAGTAGAGAATAGCTAAGAATATTTTCTACTAATTGGAAAGATCACGACAGTCTAAAAATAGGTTCGAAAGAAAGCTCAAATCGTTCTGAACTAGCACTAGCCTTATAAATATCCACATGCTGTAGGCTGGCATTACCTTCTATTTTTTTAATAAAATTTTCTACATCTTGTTTTTCTGTCCGGCAACCAATATAAACTGACTTTATCGCTTTTGGTGAGACCTTATATAAAAAAACTGTTCTAGGATCTTTAGATATTTCACGTAAGTTTTGAGAATAGGTCGAGTCTTTCCAAAAATCAGACAAGCTTTTGAATTCATTTTTCGATTTGTTTTCTTTGTAAGGCATAGCTTCCGGGAAAAAGTGAAGCATATCTTCCATTAAAATATCATCTATATGCAGTAAATACATATCATCTTCCATTTCCTGAAACTTGATATTCATACCTTGCATCGTGGCATCATAAAGTCTATCTAAATGGCATTCATGTACAACTATAGTATCCGCATCAAATAGAGGAAGAATTACCCTGTGCTCCTTTTCATAGATCCATTCATCACTTTTAATTAAAAAGTGTTCAAGAATGTTTTCATATTGATCAATAACCGGCCTATTTCGATTGTATCTAACTCTATGGAGAAACCCTGTGTTTATGTCTCGTCTTTTCTTAGACTCTTTCACATCAATAGCTATTTCGTGATCAAAACAACTGATCACACCCTCATCTATTGTTTCTGTGCCTCCATCCTTTATCTGACTAAGAAAATTATAAGCCTTAACATCTTTATGGAAGTACCTTTCAAAGATCGGTTTGCTTGGGTCAAACTCAATAACTATACCTTTATGCTCGTCTGCATAATGAGACCACATTAACAAATTATTATGAGTTTCAGAAACGGAAAAAACTGAATAGTCAAAATAAGAATTAATGCATTTATCTTCATCACCACTGTTTCTCATTGAGCCAGCTGGCGTAAGTTCAAAAGGGTCATTAAGTGAAAATTTTTGACTCCCCCGTACTAAAAGATTATCAAAAAAATCTTCCCTTAAAGGAGAGTATTTATATATATTCTCTATCACAACTTTACTTCTCGTTTCTAGTCTTACAAATAAATTAGTTAATGAAGTCTGTTAATGCTCTAATAATCGAAGAACTACCTTTGCCATCACAATAGATAATATCTTTATTTATTGCTTTAACGGCATAATAGGATTGGTGAGCAGCACTTTTATTACAGAAAATAAAGTAATCAGCACTTGAAGCAAGGTTCTTCAATTTGTCTGTGGCGACTTTATCATGGTTCAGTTTAATAACGACTCCAGGGAACAAGCTCTGTAACATTTCAGCAGCCCGTTGTCCTGCTTTCTCGGTAAGTGTTGATATACCGATTAACTTGTCTTTTAATGAAACTTTTGTATCTTCATTAGAGGAATCATCCTCACTCATTAAATGATCAAAAGACTTATCTTCTGGTGCTATGTGTTTATCTAGCCATGTAAGAACTGTTTGTAGTTCGAAATCAATATCAGACCAATGTGTTATTGAATATTGGCAGATGCCATTCCACAGTGGATATCTCACTACTTCCGGTGACTTTATTGCATAATCAAATAACATTTCGCTAAATTCAATAATGATAGGTAGTGATTTTCGACTTATTTCTACCTTAACTACAACCTCAAAAGCCTCTATTGCAGACGAGTACTGTTCTATAGAATGAGGAGTATTGAGTAAGCCTTGAATTAAGTCTCTCATCAGGCCAAGCGTTATGTATGACGTTTCATCATCCATTGCAATTAACTCAATCAGCCCTAACCAAAAAGCGCTAGTGGTTACTACTTTGTTATCATCTAACCAACTAAGTAAATGAGGAGCTATATTTCGAATACTTTCGGCATCTGCTGAAGTTGATATCGCCTCGGTAATAGATTTAATATCGAACTCGCAAGGTTGCCATTCACTTATTAAATCAAAATTAATAAGCTCTCCATTTGCATAGTGTTTAAACCAGTCATTCCAAGAGTTAATAACTGAACTCTTGGGGTTTTCTGCTGTTGGTTCAACAACCTCACTTTCTTCAATAATTACCGGTTCATTATTACTACCATATATATAATCTTCTAATGAACTCCATAATTTCCTAAAGGGAGCTGAGGCTTTTGTTTTTTGACGAATTTCAAAAGGAAGCTCTTCTAGCCAACTGAATATTTCACTAACCTCAGAGGGCATACATGCTTTTGAGTAATCCAGAACTTGAGTAACCACATCAAGACTCATAGGGGAATCAAATAAAGCTTGAAGCCTTGAAGACTCAATTGATAAAGCATTACGAGTTTCAATGAAGGATTCAATTTTTTCAAATAACTCACTCACCCACTCTTCTGTGATAAAGCCAGGTGAAAATGAAACGATATCGCTTTTATCAATCCCTATACTAACAGCTAAAGCAGACCAAGCTTCCCAGTCCTCTTTATATTTATCTTCTTCCTTCAGTCTAGGTTTTGAAAGTAAAAACGATTCATAATCAGCTAAATTAGGCTTTAAACCAACCCAATCTACATTAGACAAATCAGTTAAATCTAAATTGTTTACATGCATCAATGCACGAATTAATAAATGGTATATTCTCGTGGGGATTATACCCGCTAAATAATCAGGTAAACTCTTATGTTCAAGTATTTCATGCCATGAAGCGTTAATAGCCAAGGATTGAAGTTCAAGACCCACTAAGTTTCTATGACTTAACTTACCTGAGCCTTTAGCTTCATTATAAAAAGCTAGCGCACTTTCTCCATCGCCTTCTCGACTTGCTAAAAAGAAATCACGTAGAATACGTCCTATTGGACGTAACCTTACACTGGCAAAGTTAGGCTTTTCTTCAAATCGGGCAGAGACTTCATTTAACGTTTTAACTATATAACTAGTATCTTCCTTAAAGTTGTCGGTATTAACTTGAGTGAACCTGATTACGCCGTGCGATTGATTAAATAATAATGGCTGTTCAAACTTAAGGTCGGGTGACTTTATTATTTCATAAGATGATGTATGTGAAGATCCTAATCCGTAATATAAGCAGTTCTTCAACTCGTTTAATGATTTTGTGTCTGGGCACATACCATAGAAGTACAATTGACCATTTACATAAGCCGGTAAAAAGAATGGAGTTTTAGATTCCAAATTGCGTATAGACTTTAACAATAATAAATTTATAGAGTCAGAGATTTCTTCCACTGGTTTCTCTAATTCAATTGCATTCTCGGCAGTAAAAAAGTCTACAAACCAAGATGGATAGTTAGAAAAAGTCATGTTCATCATCCTCATCTTCTTCAATTTCAACAACTGGATTTTCTATCGCTTTTGTTTTTTGTTGATAGTTTTTAAAATAAAGATTACTGAAATCAATCCTAGTGGTTGAAATCTGATGAGTATCACCTGAAATAGTGACTAACTCATCATTTCTATTTGCCCCTGAGAAAGTAAAGTTCATTGAACCATCAAAAAAACACGACTCTGTAACTAACCCTTTAATATGCACTTTATCTGATATTTCAAACCTAAATCCGTCTTCATTGACAAGCTTGTTTTTCAATAGGCTAAGTGCAGAATCATTTGTTTTAGTCTCATTAACTACAAGGTTGAGTTTACAACCATTCAGCACAGCTGTTTCTAATAACTCTATAAAGGTAACCATTCTATTACCCCAACTCGCATTAAGGTAACTCCAATTTCCAGAGCGATTATCGAGTATCTCAAAATCAGTAAACCAGGCTGTTACTAACCATATTTCTTGCGGTGATAGTATTAGCCCTGCAAAAGTACTTCCTAAAACCTCTTTTAAATGTCGCTTACCTAATGGCGTGTTTGTTAATATTTTACGAGAATTGGAATTAATCATTGAATAGCCTCCGCCAGCTCGACAAATAATATTATTTCACCTAATTGTCTATCAATTCTATTAACCCTAATGTGGAAAAACATACCTAGTTGATCTATCTGAATTGTATTTATTTTTAATATAATTTGATTTAATTTAGATAAGTGTTCAGATGAAATTACAAGCTTAACTATCCCTTTACGACTAATTCTTTGTTGTAATTCTCCCTCCCAGTTATTTCCATAATTCATTGTTTCACTATTGCCAGATATCATTTGTTCGACAATTAGCCTTTCTGTTCTATTATTTCCACTTATGAAGCGATTATAAAACTGTGTACTGGACTGACGTATAACATTGCCTCTAGGCCATAACTGCCCAATGACCTTATCTTTAAGCTTGTTTATAGTTACATTCGTATCCGATGTAATTTCTTTAGCTATTAGAAAAGATGCTATGTTTAAAGGTATCTCTACTTTTAACTCTTTTTCAATTTCTCGCCATCTGTCCATCCAGCTCTTTAAATCTCTATCTGTTTCTTTAGAACTGCCGGCTTTTAATACTCGAGTATGAAGAATGCTATTGAAGCTATGAGATAAAATGACTCCCATCTTTCTTAAGTTTTCATTAATAGCCACATTTGCTTTAACTCGTGCACTAAATTTTTGTGAGTCTCTATGAGACTTAAAAGATGATTCTAAATTTTCGTCACACTCTAATTTTGATAATAATTGATGAATATCAAAATCAACCTGCTCATAATCACCTGCCTGAAAACATCTAGAGAAATGATTTAGAATATTAAGAGGATCACTACTGTATACCCTCTCAAACCTATTAATTATACCTACCCCACCTGATTCATTCTCAGTTAACCAAATAGTTAAGTCATCACCCATCCATACCGGATCTACATTTAAATCATTATCACCAACATCTGGTAATACCGTACTTACCAATTGATTAATGCCTCCAGAGAGGGTATTTGACATTAATATTCTCAACCATGAAATATACGAATCACCTGACAATTCAGTATATAAAGGGGTTAATAAGTTACTAATTTCACCAATAATTAAATCGTTCGATAAAAGGGAAATCAACTCACTTTGTAACGCCTGCTCTTCATCTTCGTCCTCACTTAATACATTCAATTGAAATAATTCTAGAGGGATAGTATTTAGTAACTCTCGTCCTTCTTTTGAACTCAAAAACGTAATAGAGTCTTGAATAGATAAGTTTTTTTGCGTTGAAATGAATATCACTGTGGTAGTAACACACTCAAATACCCAATTTGCTTGAAATGTATTGTTAAAAATAGAAGAATTTACAAAGCAATCTTGAACAAAAGAAAAGCGTAAAGAAGACTCAACGTTTTCATTTGTCCCTAAACTAAGTAACTGCTCATCTGAGAATGTAAAGTTCCACCTCATTCCATCGACAAAGAGAATAGTCCCAATACCAACTGATTCACCTTGTTCTTGCCAATTTAATTTAATATTAGATGCTTCTTTAGTCTTAAATTTAATCTGAGCATTAGATCCCGTTGTATACCTTGTAACCTCAACTGGTTGCATATGTTTGTGCTCAAAAAAACAAACATTACTTAAATGACGTTTCCAGTCACAATTAGCAGGAAGTGACAGTTGATGCTTGTCTTCATCAATTTCAAATATGCTCTCCCAGTTCAAAAAAGCATTACTTGTTTCTGTAACATTCTTTAGTTCAAGTCGTTTCGTTAGTATTTGCCTTGGTTGATAGATTTTCATCTGAGTACCAGGCTTATAAATTATTTCTTTAATAAAGTCTCTATTTAGTCCAAAAGCATCTTCAACTTCGAAGCCTATTTCACCATCAACTCCTACCTCTGGCTCAAAACCTTCAGGGACTAGCCAATCAGTTTCATAACGGTTATTTAATGTAAATCGTTTCGAAATTCTTCCCGGAGCATATTCTTTTAATCCCTGAAAGAACCCCATACTTTGCCATTCCTGAGTTCTCTCCTCTTTACTCCCCCTAAGTAAGGAGATATCAAGTGATGGGAGAATTAGTTCACTAAATAATGTAGCAGGTATAAACTCAGGCATAGGTGAACCTTTACTTTGAACACCTAACCACTCTTGCCCATTTACAGACCAATTAGTTCGTAGCTTTTGTAATAAGCTGGGTAAGAAGTCCATTAATAAAGAGCGCGGAGGTTGCCAACAAAGCTTTTCAACTTCCTGACTATTAATCCCAAGAGATGAAGTCAAATAGGCTGTTAATGAATTCTTCTTACTTGAACCATCTAACAAGGCATTGATAGCTTTCTCTAATTTATAAAGGTATTTTTTATTATTTGAATATTGGTTGGGATTCCTTAGGTAATACCAAATACTTCCTTTACCAACCTCTCTACCTAACCACTCCAAAGTGGCCAAACTTGCTTGCATCTTTTGTATATGGTTATTTCCGACAGGTAGTTTGTTCACTTTAATTTCTGGATCTACCAAATTTTCATATCTATGAAAAGCTACTCTGTCACGCCCATAATCAGAAAGGACTGTAATCATCCAAGGTCTCATACCTCGAGATCGCCCTGCACGCCCTTTACGTTGAAGATATGATGCTACGCCCCTTGGTGCTTTGTGTTGAATAACAGCTCCAACTTTTGCATCGTTGTAACCAACTTCTAAGGAGGCTGTTGCGACAATAATTTCAGCCGTTTCACTTACCCCTGAATCTTGGCTTGAAGTTCGACCTACTTCCGCACGATCTTCTTCGTCTGTACTATGTCCGATATATTCACAATTCGACCAATCTTGACCAAGTAGTTGAATTTGTTCTTTATTTGTCTGATAGTTAGGATGCTTTTCGCTTCTGAGAAATGCTAACGGCTCAGCTTCAGGAGTAAGTTTTTTAAATGCGTGACTCCACCCCTCTGCATCTGCAATCATCTCAAAGAGTCGATTGTTAACATCTAAGTCATCTGTAAAAACAAATGTTTTGGTTCCAAAAGTGCCTTTTGATGCAGGCTCTTTATTACTATTACTATCTAACATACGTCGAGTTAGCATAGTTGTTTGAATTGTTGTTGAAAGAAGTGCTGATTGAGATACAGGATCGCCTCGCAAAGCCAATAGATATTCAGCACCTTCTTCTATTATTTCTGAGGGTAGAGGCTCAATTAACTCAACATTATGCTTTGCTGTTCCGGTTAAACTGCCAAAAAAACCAGCTGCGTCACTAAGGGTTGCTGATAGTCCAACAAAGTGGGGTTTATTGTCTGAACGCTTCATCCACCGTTTAAGTAAATAGGACGTTTGGGCACCTGTTGTGCCTTCATATGTATGAACTTCATCAAGTAGAACTAGTGGGATTGGCTTGTTAGTATCAACGCCGAAAAGATGATTATATTTACTGTTTGCTAGATGTTGGTTTAACATCTCAGTTGTTGTAAAAAGAATATCTGGTTCTGAAGATTGTCGAGTTAGTGCAACCTCATCATCATTAATTTTATGCCCACAGCGACTACAAGTCAGTATTTCTTTCTTTAATTTTACATCTTCTTCTAACCACTTTAAATTTCCAGAGCATTTGCACTTTAATAAATCAAAATCAATGGCATTAAACTTAAGCTTATCATTTAAATAATCACCATCTAATGTGTCTCCAAAAAAAGTACCTATTTTAATTTTTCGTTTATTATTGGTTAACAAGTAATCATCCAATAACCTTGCTTGTTTAAACGTTTCATTATACTGGTCTTTAAGTAGTTCTTTTCGAGGATAGATTGCTAATATTTGAACTCGATTACTATGATCACTGCAAATGTTTTGTGATAGTTGTGTCAAAGCAGGTAAATAAAAGGAGAGGGTTTTTCCACTACCGGTTCCAGAACACACGATGGTTCCCGAAGGTTGATTAGGCCTTGAACTAGACATGTGCTTTGAGTACTTATCTAATACTCTTTCTGTAGCTCTTACTTGAAAACCAGAAAGGTTAAATGATTTACTACCTCCACCTAATAATGAGAGCAATACCTTACTGTGCTCATTAGACAGTTTCAATTTTTCTTTTAGTTGACTAATAGCCATTGAAGATGGCATGTTTCTGTTAGGATATTGGCGTGGTCGACGAATAAAACGAAAGTCGGAGACTAATGTTTTAGCGCTTCTAAGGTCTTGTCCATGAAACCATTGTCTCAAATTACTATAGAGATAAATTGCCTCAGCCATTCTAGATCGATAACAATCAACTATATAAGAAGATTTTACTTCTACAATTAGGCTTTGCTCACATAACTCTTCAAAAATCTCTTCCCAATCAGATGGTGTTCGTAACTTTATGAGTTCTATAATCTCACTCTTATTAAAATAAAAACTCGTATCACCCCATGTTAATAATTTAATTTCTTTCTCTTCAATTAAATCAAGACAAGATAAAATTAGGCTTTGTTCAATCATAACTATCTATACCGCTCATTAGTTTACTAACGTGAAATTTTTAATTTAGAAAGTAGATCTTGTTTGGTTAACCACTCAAAAACCTTAGGCGTCAAAAGCTTTAATGTTGGAGTAGTATAAGGTGAATCAAGTTCTTTTAGAAATTTGGCAACACCTTCAGGTAGATCAGAGGTATCCATTTCCCCTCGTAATGTAACCAACTGTTCTTTTAAAGAATTTAGAGAGGAAACTAAACCAGAGTTAACATTTTTCGAAGTTTTATCTGTATCAAAATTGGCTTTCAGACGGTTATATTTTTGATAAGTCTCTTTTTTACCAAGACTGCTTTGCTGCTCTAAAACGACTTCTTCCACAACAAAGTCATTCTCTAAATGAATTAACCATTGGTCCCAATACTTGTCATTTATATCGTTAATTGCTTTTGTAAAATGTCTCAATGCAACAATTGAATTATTTAACGAATCATCCTGTTGTGCTTTATGTTCTAATTCTCTCCATTTTTCAATAAAAAGAGAGGTAGACTCTATAGCATTTTC
Source organism: Colwellia psychrerythraea 34H (assembly GCF_000012325.1). Lineage (NCBI taxonomy): Bacteria > Pseudomonadati > Pseudomonadota > Gammaproteobacteria > Alteromonadales > Colwelliaceae > Colwellia > Colwellia psychrerythraea. The sequence continues at coordinate 3,079,625 of NC_003910.7, forward strand.
TAATAAAGCCTTAACATCATCACCTAGAATTAATTCTGATGATTCATTAATTAAAAATCCGTCACTTTCATCATTTTCGAGACGCGGAATTAACTGCGCATCAAGTTCACTAATAATGGGCATAACATTGAATTTAGTCTTATTACCGGTAAGCTCATCTAAAGATTTATTTAAGCGATTTAATATATTGGAATTTGCTTTTATGATCGTTTCATTTTCCTGAGCATTAGAAGATAGCTTTATTTGGCTTTGGATTTTTTCAACCTGAACTTTTAAAGTGCTCATAAAACCACCTCAATTACGTGCTCACTGAACTCTTCCAGAACCGCTTCAATTGAGATAAACGATTCATTTATTTCTTTATTTATTTTATCTACCTGCTGTGTGCTGGTTGTATCATTAATTTTCTCTATTTTAGAAAGTACGTTACTATTAAATTGCTGCCAGTTTTTTAAAACTTTGCATACGCTTTTAATAACGCTACCATCTAATGATGAAAGAATTTCCAATTGCTTACTCTCATCCAAAACAGATAATAATTTGATGCTATTCTGAACGTCGTTCCATTTGCAGTTTTTGATTAATTCGTTAATATCTTTATTTAACGTTTCTCTTGAAACAAAACTATTTGGATATAACCCCATGTCTAATATGCTTTTATAAATAGTCTTTATCTCATCTAATAATCTAATAAACTCTTCTTTATTGACACAATCATGGAGGTAATTATTTATCAATTCAATGTTGGGTTTTAACTCTTGAATAGCTTCATTTTTAAGTTTCTTCTGTGGTGAGGTTAAGAGTTCTTGATTTAGCTTTTTTGCTTTTTTATGAGCAAAGTTAAAAATATCATTATCAAAAGCAACATTACTAATTTGAATTAAACTCATCCATACCTGCTGTGTTTCATCCCATTGGTATAATAATTTTTCTCTAAACTCTTGATATTTTTCATTTATAGCGGGCTTTAAAGTATCTTGAATGTGGATAGATTTTTTTAATAGTATATTTTGTAAATTACTTTCAATTTTGATACCAAGTCCGTTAATTAGTAGGATATGCTTTGCTAATGAGTCGACTAAGTACTTGCCTCTAATTTCTTTAAGCATAAACTCAATCGCTTTAGGGGCCCAAAGTTGAGAAAATTGAGTATAGTAAATAAAATCATCATAACCTTCAGGGTAATTCCAATCTTTAGTTTCTTCCTTGTTATTAAAGAGATTATATCGAAGAATTGCTAGCGCCGAACGCTGAAGGAATATTGATCTTTCAGTATCTTTTAAATCATCTTCAGTAAAAAAGTCATATACGCAACCAGGAGGATTATTTCCGGCAAGCGGCAAATTAATTAAATATCTCTGCCCTTGTTTAAATATACTTTCATATACATTTTTATTGTTGGTATTAGCAAAAACACTAATATTTTCAAACCCACTCCATTCAGGCAGTTGAAAATCTTTAATCATATCAAAAAGTTGAATTCTTATTTTATTTGCAGAACTATAAGATATAGGCTGTTCACCATTAAACCAACGTTGAATTTCATCCTGAATACCGTCATCTTTAGTTTGTCTAGGAGGCAATATTTCTTTTACAGGCGAAGTTGGCCCTTCAGGTGTATCCGGGATATGTATTTTAGTATCTGATGATAATTTCTGTGCAAAATCTTCAAGAGAGAAAGCTAAAGCCACATTACCATTCAAGGATTCTTGAACGGATTTAAGGTTCAAACCATTCCCCCAAATTGTAGAAAGAACCTGTGCTCTTCTAGGAGAAACTAGTCCTAAATTTTGTATTTCACTATTTAACGTTGTTACTGATTCTTTAATAGATAAGTTTTGTGGAAAAGTTTTATCTAAATAATCTTCCCTGTTATCTCTAAGTAAGTTTAAAAGAATGCCATTTATTACATCTCTAGGGTTAAAAACAATATTTTTGTCCTGATCTATACAGTACCATTTAGTTAACGTATTAATTGCTTCTTGGTTATAGGGAAATAGTGGAATTCCAACAGATGATGTTCCAAAGGCATTTAACTGTTCTGATTCTGTTTTAGAAAGGTCACATTCCCATACCGGTAATACGTCATTTTGGTTGTTTAAGTTTACCTTTTTTTCTAGTGATTTTTGTCCATACCTTGCTGCATTTATATAACGACTACAAAAGTCCACAATTCGTTTGGGAATATTCTCTTGATTATCGCTGTCTTGCTCTATATGCCACTCAAAAAGAGCTCGTGACCTAATGGTAGCCTGTCTACGCATATATCCATGGTAACCCGTTGTCACCGCTAGGACAGACCTTAATACGCAAAGGTCTTCTTGACGTTCCTCTAGTAAACAATCAATCAATACATCTTCTATTGCAGATATAGCAGCTAAATCTTCCACTAAAATAACTAAAGTTCTACCTAAGCTTTTTAAGTGCCTTCTAATTTCTTTAAATAAGTCTTGAAAATTACCATTATTAAACTGAAATAACTGTTGAAAAGCTGTTTGGGTTGCCTTACCTATCGCTTCATTTAACATGGCTACAGCTTTTATTTTTTGCTCTTTATCAGAATCTAGCCTAAGTAGTTTTATAGCTTTTCTTGCTGGTAATGCTAAATTATCAATTTCTATTGATTCAAGCATTGTCTCAAAATCATTTAATGTTAGTTCATATTCTGTATTATTGATTTCTTCGTCAGAAGCCCCTTTAATCCACCTTGTGGCGATACTATAGACGCAGCTTTCACCACTCAATAATTGAGATTTAAAAAGTACATCTGTAATCAAGGTTGGGAGTAAATCAGACATACTCATTATCTGTCTTAATTCAGCGTAATTATCAGGACGTTCATTAAGAATTTTTAGGTGTTTGGCTGTTTCAAGCCCTATATCTTTTACTCTATGAGAGATAAAAGTAACAAATAAATCAGCCACTTGCTGTTCGTTTAATGCGCTACCAACTTGATCGATTCTCTTTCTTGCTTGGTCAAACACCTCACCTTCTAACCCGTCCAACAGTTTATTTAAAGTTTGTCTTAAACTTGCATTTTTAGGTAATCGAACTATTTGCCACTTCTCATCGATTACTGTTTTGTTAACACTTAACTTTGCATGTAACCATCTAATTAGGTGAGACTTTCCCATGCCTGCCGATGCAACTATTGGAATAGGTCTTTCTATTTTTAAAAAGTGTTTTAGTAGATCATTTTCTGTTGCATTATCCTTCGTTCCCTTTTCATCATATTTTTTCAAGTGCATAGGTTCATGCACTGCTAGTAATGTATGATCATACAACTCTTCAGCTTCAGTTTTAATGCAATCGAAGATATTTTCTTTAGTCGGCCAATAACTCTGTAAATTCATTACTTACCTCCAACAATTCGAATATGGCTTACGGTTCGGGTTTCGCCATTAGGCAATGGAAGTGAAACAGCGTCTAGAGAATCTGAGAGTCTATCTAAATATATGTGGTTTTCTAAATTCAGGCGATATAAGGCATGACTTAAACTCTTAGAGAGTGTATGAGAGGGACTAGGAAGCCAATCAATTTTTTTAGATTGCATTAAAGCTTCAATTTCTACTCTATACTTGCCTCCATCGAAAATAGGAACTTGGCTATTCAATCGCTTAATAAAATCATGGATACTAATACTGTCCCCACTAGTTTCAGAAAAAATATCGTATAAAAATATTTTTATTAACCGTGTCGGATCGACTACGTATTTATCCTTATTTATTTTCTCCATAAAGCCCAAAAGTAAACCAAACTCTGCAAACCTTCGGCGATCATCAGGGTTCATGCTTAAACGAGTTCCATCTTTTGAACGCTCCGGCATGTATCGAGCACTTATGGTGGGAATTTCTGTATGTTTAAAAAAAACGCCTCCAGAGAATGTAATTTCTTCTATAGCCAAGAATAAGCACATCCCTCTAATTAGCGGTTCTATAGAAGAACCAGTATGAAGATCATATGTTTTATTGAAAACAGACCGTACAATCCTAGCATGTATATTAAAATCATTAGACAGTGCCGAAAAAGCTTTAATCCCTTCAGTAGAACTATCCCAAAGACCTTGCTTTATCCAAAATTGCAATGTTTCTGGTAACTTCTTTTTTGGGTTGTCTTTTATTTTGAAATTACCTTCATTATCTTTCATCTCATCTATAAACAAACTATCAGGAGAGTTTTGACTAATTATCGACTTAATAGAAATAAATTCTGAAGATTTAATGATATTGCGGTTTAAAAGGCGATCTACAAAGATTAAAGATGGAATGTGACTACCGGAATGGGCATTATTAATTACAGACACGTGTTTTTCTCAACTATTTTAATGAAGTTTGTTAATGGAATAGATTTATTATTATCTTGCCACCACAATCGGTATTTATTTGATTTTGTTTTTTGGTTATATTCAGCTAAAAAGAATGTCGCCTGATCCTCAAATGATGGAATTAACACCTCGGAACCAATAGATGAATTTATATGTAAAGATGGCCAAATATTACTATTATCAAGATAACTCTGAGAAATCCAAAATGGTTTAAAAGACTTGAGTCCTTTCTGTTTTCCCGCTAGCCTTTTTAAGAATTCGATATCTCCCTTGACAGCAAAAATGTACTTTCTATCAAGCATTAATTTAATGAATACAGACCATTTTAACTCAGATGTAAGATCCTGAGATTTGTCGTAATAAACACTGCAAACATTATCAAAAGAGATGTAATCATTTAAAGTGTTCGGCAGTAAGTGTGACGAACTATAATTATCAACAGAGACATCATCTCCTACTGTCGGCAGAAACCCTTCGCATGCTACACAACCTCCGCATGCTCTTTGAGGACTATTACCATTTACAGTGTAATACTTCACTAACTCTTTACAAATAGGTTGTTCAAGAGACGTTATATTCTCAGATAAAGTTAGAAAGCCATTATCTTGAGTCTTCTTTTCTTTATTACGGTGTTTTTGAATATTGGTTTCCCAATATAAATTAGAGAGACATTGCTCATTAAGGATTAGAACTAAAATCTTGCTGTTATAGCCCTTCCAATACTCTTTTCGTTGGCTATTCCTTTCAAAATCATTTAATTCACTGTCATCTTCAATTTCTGGCACATCATAAAAAATTCGGATTAAACCTGCACGCTGCATAAACAAAAGTGTTAACCAATTCCAGTCTTCATTTCTATCACTCTGGTTGCTGAGTCCCTCATGATAATATGAAGTATCTAACAGATATAAATCTCCTTTTAAAACGGAATGAGAAGACACTTCAACTCGCCTATCCCACATACCTTTCCACTTTTTGAAACCTAACTCTGTAGATATGATTCTTTCACTATTAATTTTTTTGGCTTTAGCTAATTGTTTATTATAATAAATAACTTCGGATGTTGCTGCTTCACCGTCTCGACCTGCTCGGCCAATCTCTTGATAATAACGATCGATATTATCAGGAATACAAGCATGAATAACACTTTTCACATTCGACTTATCCATACCAACACCAAAGGCCGAGGTGGCAATAATTATATCTAAGTCATCTTTTTGCCACTGCTCAATTATCTTCTCTCTTGAGCGTATATCAGTTTTACCGTTAAACAGGGCAATTCGATTCAGTCCTATAGCTTTCAAATGACAACTTAAGTCAATAGAATCCTGAACAAGTGTTGTATATAAAATCAGTGGTTTGGGTAAAGCAATCACTCTCCCTACAACTGATTGAAGGTGGTTGTTCTCACCTTCATTCTTATAAGATGAACTAATTTCTGGACGTAAAAAATTACCATTAACAACAATTGGTTTGTTATCGGATTCACAGTACAAAGTTGTTAAAGAACCTATATTGCTTTGAGTGAAAGTTGCCGACATAAGTATCGTTTTGAAAGGTGAATTGCTTACTTGCCTTAAAGACGCAACCAAAGCGCCAAAACGTTGAAATTCAGAGCGAAAATTGCTCCCCCATGTGTCAATTAAATGCGCTTCATCAATTATGATATTCGCAATAGAGTTTTGCTTAGCTAATCGGAATAATAAAGGTAGTAGGCTTCCAGTAACTGATTCTGGAGAGGTAAAAATTACTTTTTGCTTATCATTGTCAATATTATCCCTAATTTCAGATTTTTCGCCATCCGACAACTGTCCATGCCAAGCATAATTTTGAACAGAATCACTATCCGCTTTTTCAAGTAATTCTTTCGCTCTTTTACCTTGCTCTATAGCCAAACCGACAGTAGGAACAATAACTATTGTAAGCGCTTTACTTTTACTAAATAACATACAGGCATGAGCAACTAATGTTTTACCGCACCCAGTAGGTAAGTTAATAAAAAGAGTAGAGTCTTGAGGGCATGTTAAAGCAACCCTCACAGCCATCCTTTGCCCAGCACTAGAATACTGACTATAGTTTTGGTCTGATAACCTTGAAATTAAGGCTAAATCCATTTCTACCTTTTTCACTTTACGTTTTTGTTTCTGTTCGTAAACATCCATCAGCTTTTGACTAACTACTGGAGTTGATAAAGTAAGGAAGTTTGAACCAACTTGATAATTCAGCATAGCTTTGGCGCAGAGTACTCCCTCTTCACTAGATAAACGTCTAGGTATTGGAAAGTTATTGTGCTGGTTATCCAGCTCTTTTTGAGATGAATATAAGTAATCTTTAATTGATAAAAGCAAGTCCAATAAACTCGTGTTATCCCCATCAACTACTTTTTTTAATCTCTGTGCAAAATGGTTATCAGGATAATGGCTAATAACACTATCAACCGTATGATGTAAATCCCTTAACTCAGTACCTGAAAACAATGAAGAAATAATTAGATTATTCATTACGATTTACCTATCAAAGTAACAGACCTCATAGTAGATAGATTGACGCCAAACTCTTCCCTTGAAGATAAATCATATTGTTGATTAAGTTCAGATTTTATTTTTTCTGTAGAGTCTGATGCTATACTCAACACTAAATCTCGCCATTCATCTTTACTTAAAAATGAATCAACTGCATCCCACATATCTTGTTCAAAACCAACACTAATATTGTAATCCCTGTATAGGCCTTTAGTTAAATCACGTGACTTCTCATAGGGTTTATTCAGTATATTTACTAAAGCCTCTTTTGTTACTTCATTTCCCAACTCGTCTACCCAACGTTCTAAAATTTTAGGGGCAAGTTTTCGATCGTTGTTCCTCTGACTAACTCTTGTATGGCAACCACTCTCTAATGTACAAATCCAGTTTAATTTAAAGAACGTTTTAGGCTCTTTAAGAGCTACATTAATCTCTCTGATTATCGCATTTGATATACCTAAAGTGGTTTGTTGAGAAAATGAATAAACTGTATCAACAAAAGGTTGTCCATACCTAAATGGGTATGAACCAGTTTTCGCACTTTGGTCTCTAGATGCGCTCATGGGTTTAGTTGAAGGGTTTTTTAAACCGCTATCAAAGTCCATTCCTAAGATACAATGACTCACGAAGTCATCGACATTTAGGCGGGTTCGTCCTAATTGGTATTGAAAGACAAAGTTGTCATCCTCAGTCTTCCTATAATCAAATCTAAGACTCTTGTTAATCCACCCTTGCATCTCTTTACTTAAATCATCTGCATTTTCATCAACAATTCTTAATCTTTCTGAGAATGTTTTTATTTCAGAAAGATCTACTTGCATTCCATTCCATACTTCCTGATCTGCAACTTTCTTTCTTTCTTTTGCAACTAAACCAGACTCTCCTTCTATTTCTTCTGAGAGTTTGTCTAATTGTGTATACCCCTGATGAATAATACTTTCACAATAAGACTCTATTTTCTCATCCAATACCAATTGAATACTTGAGCAATTTTGATTAAAAACACCTATATCAGTTTTTAGTAACTGAGCCCAAGAACCATAAAATCCCTCACGACAAGGAGTAAGTACTAGGTTCTCAACAGGAAGAACTCCTATACTACTTGCACTGTATCTATTTAAACGACCGATTCTTTGTTCAATTCTCATTACCGTTCTAGGTAAACTATAATGGATAGCTAGACGGCATTTTCCTTGTAGGTTTAGACCATCCTCTCCTGACTGGTCACATATCAGAACATTATATTGAGGTGAAATATTGAAACCTGGAAGTTTGCCATCAATGTGTCTTTCAACTGAAGGCAAGTTTTGTTCAATAAACTTATAGACATTATCTGCTACAGTTTTATCCCCACAAAAAACGACAATTTTACCATCCGTGTTTTTTTCCAACCATGATGTAATCTCTTCCAGTAATAATTCATCTTTATTGGATTGCTCAACATGACCCATTTCAATCATTGTTGTCAAAATCAGTTTTTCTTCATTTGTAATAGTGTTATTAGATGCCAATACAGCCTCTGCCTTTGCTACAAGTGAAGAGGGAGATATAAGTAAAGCATCTAACCATTGGAAATAGTTTTCACGTGTAATTCCGGCAAAATTTTGATCTCCGTGTATTAAAGAATTTCGGTAATCATCTAATTGCTCATCTAAAGAAACAAATTCATCGCCTATCTGCCATGATGATGTATTACAATCCCCTAACCCTGGGAATATTTGCTCGATATAGCTATTTTTACTTCCTCTTCTGTTTCTTATAAAACGCTGGAATAATCTATACTTATCCCCAAAGTAATCTTGTAATGCCTTTACAGCCAACTTACGTTGATTTTCATCTTTTTCTTCAGAAAAGTAATCAATATGAGGTTTAAGATTAGCGATTAAAAAATTTAATTCATCATCTTTAAAATCAAAACTCTCAACCTGTTCTACTATACCCTCCAGAGTGAAATCATCACTTTCCGGCACTAGTGCACCATATATTCCTGAATATTTTTCTCTTTCTTCAATCTTGTTATTAAATGATGATATTCCATCATCATTTAATTGATAAGAATCGGGATTCAAGCAATGAAGCATAGCCAAGAAGTTTTTGGTATTCCCTGTTATAGGTGTACCTGACAGAACGATTGTCGAAATAGAATTATGGCAAGCTGATGCTATTTGGGAAAATACACCTTTATTGTCGTCACCCCAAGCAAACGAACCCAACTGGTGACCTTCATCTATAACAACCATTGTAGGTTTTTTAGTAATAAACTTACTTGTCAAAATATCTTGAAAACTTCCTATAAAGACTTTTTGATCTTCTTCATCAAGATCCTCATCCATAACATCTTCTAAATGAAATTTCTGACTCATTTCACCTCGCCATTGCTGAACAAGAGAAGGAGGGGTTAAAATGAGAACACAAGCCTTGTCTGTGTATTCTAATATATGTTCACGAACAAGAAATCCAGCTTCAATAGTTTTACCTAACCCTACTTCATCACCAAGAAGGTACTTCTGTACATTATCATTCAAGACTTGTAGAACTACGGATAGTTGATGTATTTCTAAATTAACAGCACTACTAGGGATTGAGGATATTGAGGAACATGAAGCTCTTTGATTTAAGTAGGAGTTAAAAAAGGATGTACGATCATTGATGTACATAGGAGAAGTTGTAGCTCTTCCAGCTAAGAAGTTGGCTGGGCAGAATTGAGAGCCTTCTAATAGGTTGGGTACAAAAACTTCCTCCAAAGGAACTACATCGGAGTCGTTATAGTTATATTTAATTAAGTGTTCATCATTAGGCCTTTGCCCATCATAAAAGCCTGCTCGCCAGTTCTCTGACTTCCCAACTTTACAATAAACCACCGTTTGCTCGAACAATTTTGATTTACCAATAAGCTCGGAACCTGCAACTTCAATTGGATTTGAAATTGGAGATAGCGGAGAAGTAAAGAACCCCACTATTGCACTTTTTTTCTCACTGGAAATAGAGACTACTTTACCGACGCCTTTGAAAGCGCTCTCACTTTCAACTAAAGAACCTACACCTATCTTCACTATTTACTCCTTGTGATAATCAAAAATGACCTGGGTTCTAATACCCTATATATGAAATTATTTTAATTAAAACTAAGCAAAGATATTGTAAATAAATGTACTATTGACACATCCATGCTCTAAAAAAACCATTCCATAACAAACAATTACACTTTATTTGTACAAGCAGACTATATTATATTCATGTTGTAAACAAGTTGTTCTATATCAAATAATTGAAGCTATTCAATACCTATATATTTATGTACTTGAACAGATAACCTCCAATTGTTTTCAATACATGATCTAATAGCTAGTTCTGTCGCTCTCTTCTTTTGACTTATTGGTTGGATATAAATCTGTTTATTCTCAATTTCATGTTCATTTAGTAAAGCTTTTAAGTCATCTATATGTTGCTCCGTTGCAACAGGATGCTTTATTTCATCAGCCCTTAAAAGGGCTGACTTCAATACCTTAAAGCCCCCTTTCATGTTTACCTTGGGAGATACGGTTACCCAACATTTTTTTGAGACTTGGATTTCAAAAGTACCCGATGTTTCAACTTGGCAACTATAACCTAGAGCTTCAAAATTTTGACAGAGTGGTTTCAAGTCATACATACATGGTTCACCGCCTGTTATCACTATGTGTTTAGCTTGATAACCTTCAGAAAGAAATAGTTCTTTTAGTTGAACGATTGTAAATATGCCCCAACTATCATTTTCTGATTTTTTGGAAACTATATTATTTTGTGCTACTTCCTGCTCTAGTGATACTTCCCAAGTGTGTTTAGTATCACACCAGGAACACCCTACAGGGCAACCTTGTAATCTTATAAAGATCGATGGTTGACCAGTAAAAGAGCCTTCACCTTGGAGGGTTTCAAATATTTCGTTTATTTTATAAGTGGTTTCTAAATTCATAAGTTCTTCTAAGTGGATAACCACTCCTGCTTGAGATGTTATTTTTTAAAAATATTTAGCCATTTACAGATCGATAAAATCATCTGTAAATGGCTAAAGGAATTTAAGTAGTCATATAGAAATATTATAATATAATCCACCGCCCTTCTAAATAACCTATTATCCCCCCAAAAAAAATAAACGACAAAGTGTTAATTAACCAGGTAATAACAACCATCATACTTAAACGGTTAAATTTATCTTTGATGTTTTTTCAATTTTATCTACCATTCACTATTAAACCTCACGTACTTCATATGCAATTGCCAGTTCCCTTAAAAAGATATAAATAGGAAAGCGTCCTTCTGCCATAATTTTTGAGCGGTATAATCCTGTTAATTGTTTAACTTCTACGTGTCTAATTAATCTTATTTTGAATTCCTGTAAATTAATCAAAATATGAGGTGACTCATTAAAAACCAATAAATTAATTATCGCGCGTACTTTGTAACGTATTAATTGTATTTATAAATAACCCATCAAACAGCATTGAAAATAATTTCACATATATATTACCCCTCTGCATGTACGTTAAATAATACAAAGATGCTCTATTCAGAGTAATTTAAAATGAGATGAATCGCCTAATACAAGGGGATTTTAGGTTTATCGTTCTGCTTAACTTTCACACAATAAAATCGAGAAACTTATGAAACTGAACTTTAACAAGTCACAGGGATTTACCCTACCCGTAACACTCTATTCATTGCTGAATATAACATTAACCACACTTGTTAGTGATAAAGACCTAGTCCATATAGCTAACGCCAATGCAATCACCTTCAACTTTAGAAATGAAAATTATTCAGCGAGTAATGGAGGTTATCACCCCGTAGAAATACGCATTGAAAAAGAAGTCGATACTAATGGCTCTGAACAATGGCACTTTAACTACATCACTGATTTTTCTTATCAGGGTAATACCTACCCTGAGTTAGTCAAAGAAGTTGACGTCTGCTTTGCTAAGATACAAGTTTATAGCCTGTACGGTGGGTGGTTGAATGATCGGGAGGCTAAGTCGTTGTTAAAACTATTTATCGATAACTTCATTCATTGCTTTGATATGGGTGTGTACAAAGCATGTATCTCAACTGATTAGTGCATGTTGTAGTGGTATAGTTAATTTGGCCACTTACAACATCGATTTGTTCTTCGTATATCATGTTTACTTTCCGTTAAGTTTGATGATATTCAGGATGCTCGTTTACTCATCAAGGAATCAAAAAGGAAAACGCTATCGAGTATAGTGCTTAATACTAAAACCATTTTACTAGATGATTTAAACTAGCAATAAATCTTATGCTTTTTACTTAGCTTGCTTATAAACCTGCATTAACCAGGTAATAGCCTCATTTATACTTAACAGGCTAAACTTATCATTAATGTATTTGGTTACATCTATTTCAGAAACTTTCCCCTGCTGTTTTGGCTCAACAAGTTTATTACGCCCTTCTATTTTATCTAATACCCATTCTTCAACCTCACTTACTTCCCATGCAATTGCCCTTTCACCTAAAGAAATAGACATAGGAAAGCGTCCTTCTTCCATAAATTTGTAAATAGATGAACGACCTAAGCCACTGATACTCATGACTTCTTTTAATCTAATTAATCTCATTTTGTTGTTCCTCAGTATTGATTCACAACATGGGTAAAGCCAATAAAAATTAATTATCCGATTAAAAACCTAGCTTTGTTACCTCGCACAGCAACGTCATTCCAAAATATTACAGACCTATATCATCTCTTTGCATTACTACATAAATACATTCAAGGGGCTGAATATGAATGACAACAATGACAAGGTTTATATTAGTGATAAGCCAATGACAGAAAATCAGATACTGGACGCTGCAGCAGAAATACTAGCGTGTAAATACGTACGTAAGGATGCTTTTACCAGCAGCCAAGCGACTAAGGACTTCCTTCGATTTAAACTAGCCAATAAAGAACATGAAATTTTTGCTGTAATGCTATTAGATAACCAACATCAGATGATAGATTTTGTTGAATTGTTCAGGGGGACTATAGATGCAAGCGCGGTATACCCACGAGAAGTAGTTAAAACGGTATTACTTGAGAACGCCGCTGCTGTTATTTTAACGCATAACCACCCAAGCGGGCTCAACTCCCCTTCTATAGCTGACAAGGATATAACCAAGAGATTGCAAGAGGCATTAGCGTTAATTGATGTAAGAGTACTGGACCATATAATCATTGGTGAAGGCACTTATTCATTTGCTGAAAATGGTCTACTTTAATTTTAAAACTCACGAAATCGAGGCGTTCAGCTAGAGAGCGTCACGCCCCATAAATAGGGTCATATCCCCATGGCTAGTGGGTATTTAAATTTTAGTACTTATAAAACAACCCGCATATTGAGGCAGGTAACTAGACTGCCTCAATTAACTTTATAACCACCATCAACAATAAGCTTAATACCATGAAACTGAACTTTAAAAAGCCTCAGGGCTTAACCCTGCCGGTAAAACTATTTAAGTTACTGAATGCTGAAATAGTTAAATCCGCAATAGCTATAGCATCACACAACGCCCTTACATTTAATTTTAGGGATACGGATTACAGCGCCATCTCTGGCGGCTATCACCCCGTGGAAATCAGAGTAGAAAGAATAGGTAATAATCACAAACCCGATTACTGGCAACTGGTTTACATAACCGACTTTTCCTATCAAGGAGCACCCTACCCAGAGCTAGTAAAAGAGGTTGACGTTTGCTTCGTAAACCAGCGAGTGTATAGCTTGTACGGTGGCAATCTAAGCAATTATCAGGGTCAAGCACTCTTAAGCCTATTCATATCTAACTTCATTGAATATCACACCATGGACACTTATGAGGTATCCATTAGTTTCGACTAATCGTAAGCAACATCATCAACAAAACTCTACCCAATATAAGAGGATTTATTATGGCTGAAGTACAAGCAGTAAAAGATTTAGACACAGTAAGGCTTATAAGTCACTTACTAGAAAGGCGATATTCAAAGCAAATGAGGTTTGTTTGGGAGGTGGGTATAAATTTAGCATTACGCGTATCTGACTTGCTATCGATTAAGTTTACTGATTTCACAGATGGACGACTGATTATTAAAGAAGGAAAAACCGGAAAGCGAGCTGAGATTAAAGTTAATCCCAAAACACAGATGTTAATTAACGATATTCAATTACAACATCCACACCATGTGTATTTATTCCAATCTTATCGTAACCAAAGAGCAATCAATGGTCCTGCAAGACCATTAACAAGAAGATCTGTATCCAAAGCTTTTGAATTAGTCAGTGAAGAGTTAAATATTCATATCAACAGTCACAGTATGCGTAAGACACGCGGATATCACCTATATAAGAAAACTAATGACATTGCCCGTGTGATGGTAATGCTAAGACATAGTTCCGAGAGTACAACACTTAGGTATATCGGTATAACCCAGGAGGATGTCGATAGGGACTTTACAGAACTAGAGCTTTGATAATTATCAACTACGGATTAATACAACATCACTAACTAGGTGCTATTAACGTACCTTTCATTTAACCACAGGAGAAAGTATGAATATTAAGAATGCAGCAACCTTAGGGCTAGCGGGTAATGAAATATCAAAAACAGTAACAGGGTCTTCGGAGGTAAGCCCAAGCAGAACGGCTATTGCAACTACCTCAGGAGCTATATTAGGCGTTTGTGCTTCAGGGGCGGCAACCGTAACCCTTGGTGCCGTTTCGGCTCCAGTAACTGTCCCTTTAGCTGTAGCAAGTGGCTTAATAGCAGGAGTAGCAAGTTTGTTTGATTAACCACTAAAAGAAGTGCTAGCCTTAGCGCCAGCCTTCTTTTTTTTGTGTAATTCTACTTTAATCAAAACATCCGATAACTACCCTCCTATAAAGATAGTTTTCAACCACTAATTCAAAATATTAATTCTCGTGCTGAGCTGGACCGCGGCTTTGTAGACACCTAAATTAATGGTCTTTATTAGCTTACGCGCCTTCTTTTATAGAAATCTGAGCGTTTTTCTATTAGGGATAATCTCACCAGGCGAGCTGCGATAGATGAGTTTGTTCTTCCGTGTAACCTCGAAATGACATCAACACAATATCCTTTTTCAAATAGCCCTGTTAAATTCAAATCCTCATTAATTCCCCATGCTTTCCTGGTACTATTTAAGTTGCTCTTTAAGTGTGCTTTTCTCATATAAAATTTATTCATTAAGCTTACCTTCGATGTAAATCGTTAATTTTAATTAGATTGGTTGTATTCAAAGGATTACTTACTTCAATAAAAATTTATTCGTTCAATATCAAATTCAAGATGATTTCAAATGTATAGTAAAAATAGTAGGCAGGCTTGTTCGTTTATGCATAGGTTTGATTTTTAGTTTAATGTTACCGATGCGGGGTTACTCTTGGGGTATAATCTAATTAGAGGCGACGATTAGCTTGACCGATTCGTATCAATTAAGTTGATGGCTTATATCCTACTACTCAACTTGGTAGAACGTGACTTTGAAAACGCAATTAAAACACAGTAAAACAAACACTTAACAACATCACCTTAACTTAGATTCCTGAAAGTACTTCTCACAGAAAAAAAAGGCCTTTGAGGGCATTACAGCCCTAAACAGTTAAAGTCATTGATAAAGTTAATCTACAATTAACTTTACAAGAGCGCATTAGGTAAAAAACCCCATTGGCACTTAAAGGGAACTATATCCAAAAAACCGATTATCCCCCCCTTGTCCATAAGGCTTCGTTTGAACTTTTGCAAAATAGCTTAAGCGATAAAGAATGTCTTCTAGCTGCTGCTCGTAATTATCAGCATTGGTGTTGACATCATACACATCATTATCAGGAAGGTGCACAAGACCTAATGCAGCATCAAAGCTTACACCAATAGCACTAGCCCATGCAGCTCTAATTCTAGAATACATATTACCCTCATTAGCCTTTAATCGCCCAAAACAATTATATACATCTCGATTAAGAAAAATAACCACGTGAAAATGCCAATTAATAGATGTTGAATACTCACAAACCCACACATATGAAAGCTTACACTCATACTTCTTATCTAAACGTTTATTTTTGTTTGCTATGTCAGATTTGATTCTTACTCTTAACGAATCAAAAAATTTAGAAATAGCATGGTTAACGATATATTGCTTATTTCGAGGGAATTTCAATTCAAACCTAAAAGCGCTTGTACGTTTATGGTGAGATAAAGCTTTCATTAAAACCTTCTCATGGACTAACAGGTTATTTACTATGAGAGGTTGGTATTTATCCTGAATAGGATATCCATTAAAGTAAGGCTCTGTATGTAACGTTGAGTGTGTTGGTTTATTATCTTTCAGTAATTTGTTGTTGTGTTTCATGTTTTGCTCTTATGTTGATTATTTACATAAGGTTATGATTTCAATTATTTATTACTAAACTTAAGCACATGAAGGGTCCTATTAATATAACTGTAACCAATTGATAACTTCCCTTTAGTAGTTGGCCTTTTTATTTTTATGGACCATCCTCCGAGGTGTTTTTTTATAGTGTTACTCTGGAGTTAAAAGTAAAAAGCCACTAGCAAAGTGGCCTCAATACCCATCCATCTACGAAGGTAAAACTAAAAGATTAATTACTTGCTCACATACAAGTTTTTTGATGTTCGGGTAACGGCCGTATACAACCATCTAAGGCATTCATTTGATTTAGGGAGCCTATGGTATCTATCAACAAACACATGAGCCCACTCACTCCCTTGCGCTTTATGGCAAGTGATTGAATAGCCAAATTTTATTTGAATAATATTAAGATAAGGGTCTTTATTCATAAGCTCCTTACACTCTGCAGGAGAGGTGTTATAGTTGATATTGGGGTTTCTTTGAAAAAAATCTGCATATAACGCTTTATATTCTAGCTGGCTTAAGCGAGGCATGGCCCCATATAATAAATTTGATAGTATTTTACTGGCTAAGATGAAAGGTTTACCGTGGTCATCTAGAAATTCGATTTCAACATCTAAAAAGACTAAATCAACATACTTCAGCACACGCCTACCATGCCTTTCGGTGTAGACTTCAGCCGTCCTAATTTCTATATTCGACGAAATATTAATTACTTTGCCAAACTCACCATTTGAAATAAAACTATCATCATGGATAAAGTTTGAAACGCACATGATTTTTTCTCCAATTTGTAATGGAGCATCAGGGCTAAAAAGTTTTGCTCTAATAGTATTATTGTAATTTCTTACCTGTATATTAGAATAAGCAATGATGATAACTTCTTTCGTTTTTTCAACTCTCTCCTCGCAAACCCGAAAGTATTCTTCTAGCATTTCATTTATTGTTAATACATGAGTATCACCAGCACTCACATCAAAAGACAGTTCGCTGAAGGTGTTACTGCCTATGGTATGCCTTAACTGTTTTGCAATCGCTATAACGCCGCTACCCGCTTTTTGCCGCACTACCTCTTTTAACTCAAATGCTTGGCAATTTAATTGATATTTATCTCTAAGGTACTGGTTATCCAAAGCTGGAGAGAAATTATCACGCACAGGTGGCAACTGAGCATTATCACCAATAAAGATAACTTTCTTTTTATGCCTTTTATCTAGGTTGATATATTCAAGTAAATCAATAAGAAGATAACCCGAGCCATACGAGCATGCTTCTGATTTGTTAAACTTGTCTGATATCATTGATGATTCATCAATAATATAAACAGTATCAGGCGCATCTTTATTTTCTTTTATTTTTGAGGCTACTATTGGAGGTTCTAACTTGTCTTTATTTTCGTTGCTGTTGTTAACATCAAAATAACTGTAAATAACTCGATGAATAGTTAGTGCTTTTTGCTTTGTTTTATTAGCAATAACTTTTGCTGCTTTACCTGTTGGAGCCATTAGAACAAATTGCCGCCCCTCTGTATTCAAGTACTTAGTGATTCCGGCAGTAATAAATGTTTTGCCCACACCTGCCCAGCCTTTTAATAAAAAAACTGAACGAGTATCATCAAATAAAAACTGGTCTAATTCTTCTACTAAATCATGTTGTCCTTGAGTAAGTTGCTTGCCTGAGAAGCAGTCTAAGATATTCATTTTATTTACCTTGTGTTATTAATGCACAAGATAGTTAACTGATATTAAATTTAACTGTTAAGTAGTTTATATGAAGAGCATCATCAAATTTGAGAAATAGGTTTTCCAACTAAAATACAAGGCGGGCTTTTCAACTCTTCATTCGGTGAACCATTTTTACATTTTCTTATCACGGCAAACTTCATTCCATCAGGCAAAAGCACATCAAAATACATCCAAAAAGCATACAAATGAACTAAATAGATAACCTCCTCAGATAACTCTTTGGCTATAGGAAACATTTTATGAGCTGGTTCTTTCTCTAAAGACGGGTTATCAAGCCATTCGTGTAAAAACTCTTTTCGTATGTCCTCTTTAATGTAATTAAAGAAATTAAAGTTACTTAGGTGCTTTCTAAATTGAGCATAGTTAACAGTTTTTACTCTCCCTCCATCAATCTTAAACACATTCTGCTGCAAAGAATCAATAAAGCTTTGAACCAGGTTTATTTCAGTCTTTAATTTAACTATTTTGGTTAACATCCCCCCTGAGAACTTGTCAACTTTGCAAGTAAGTGAGTTAAAAAAAATCGCCTTACTTTTTGGCGATAGGTTTTTAATATATCGTCCAACCTTTGAGTTTACCTCGTTATTTTGAGAGTGATATTTAATAATGTCATTGTAGGGTAGTGACTTTTCAAGCAATACAATTTTGAGTTGTGAAGATTCATATTTAACGAGGTTTAAGTAAAACATCCCTTTCACTTTACTAGGAAATATTTCGATATTACCTCCTGGTGAATACCCAAACACAAAACCTAATTCAATCATTTTCATCAAGTGATCTTTTATAGTCTGTGGTCCCATCCCTGTCAATTTGGTAAGTCCAACCAAACCTAGGCCATCTACTACCCCAAAATCATCTGACGAACTTAAAAGTGTGATAAAGATGAATTTTTGCATAGGCTTCAGGTCATTAAGAAATAGCACCATGTCAACTATTTCTGTGTGTTTCATACTTAAGTTAAATTTTTCATGTAGGGTATAGGAGTTCTCCCCCCTTCCTTTTTTAAAAATAACATGCCTTTCACTACTCAGAATACCTGATTCTTTCAATTCAGATAAATACTTGATTACTGATCTTTCAGATAGGGATGAAATATTTACAAAATCTCTAATATTTTTATCCTTAATCTTATTTTCAACAAGACCAAGAGGACGAGACATAAGCATTAATAAATATCGTGCACCTGACGAAATATCTTTAATAAGTTTTTCATTACCCATATACACCATAGCTAGCAGAGTCCTTTATAAGTGAATTAATATACCGCTTAAACTTGCATGTAATACATGTATGAATACATGAACAACTACAAACTTAATACAAGTACTACATCCTAATTAATACATGTATTACTTCGTAATTACTACAACTATATAGAATAAATTTATAAAGTAAGATATAACTTCATATCTCATCATAAAAGAGTGTCATTCCACTTTATGGTTTTCTTAGATTTATATACGAGTGAATTACAGATGAATAGTAAATACAACTTTACCTGGATAAAAAACAACACATTTCAACTAGAATGGCTTACTGGATATCTAAAAAACAAAATCCAATTAAACTCACTTGCTGTTCCCTTTAATGATTTCTCAGTGAAGCAGATAGAGGCGGATATTCGAGCAGCTAAATCTGGTGAGGGGCTAGAGCTATTTCTTAAAAAAACAAGAAGCGCTTGGAATCAATACCAGAGAAGACATAGAATGAAGTCATCCCATGTTACTGCGACAGTAGAGCTCAAAAAGGATGTATATAAAAACGTAGTTAAAGTAGCAAAAAAATACAATATCCCTATAAGCTTTGCTATCGAAGAATTACTTATTAATAGTTGTGATTTCGAAGAATCAAATACTCTAAAAGATAAACAAATCAAAAGATTAAGTTTGAGTCAACAGTCCATACAGCGAAGAAGATACCAGCAATCAGTAAATTTAAAGCAAATAAAATCAAAGGACATTTCGAAAAGTGAGTTATGTGATAAATTAAGTTTGGAAATGCTTGAACGGCACCAGTTAGAAATGGATATAATTGAGCTTTCTTCTAACAATAACAGCTCTAAAATTGAAGATTACAAAACAAAAGAAATTAAAAGGTATTCCATTGATTGTAATGAATATGGTGTAACTTGTGTATACGATGAATAATTAAATCAAAACTTAATTTACAGATGACAATTCAGTTTGAGGATAACCCTATATAACTAACAAGCATTTCGTTAAGCATTGTTATAAAAAACTATACCCCTTCAATTAAGTATCCAGAGTAATATCATAAAATTAACAGTGACAATTAACCTTTAGTAGTACAGCGAGTAGTACACAAAAAACACAAATAAATTTAAATCATATTTAACAACAAGATAACATGCATAACAGAGTCCCGTAGCGGCACCATATAATATGAAGAAGCCGTTTTACTTTATTGTAAAGCGGCTTTTTTATTGCCTGTCATATCAAGATGTTAGTCACTAACCCTTGTTCCCAAATAGCTAAATAACTAATACCCTATCACTGAATACTTAAGAAAATTCTCTCAAAGGATCTCCAATTTACTACGGACGTCCGTAATTGTCACTACGGACGTTTTTATTAGCCTTCAAATGAAATACACGAAATATATTTGAGGCTAAACTTTAACAAATACAAACAAAGTAAAACACCTTAGTAAATGTCATGAGTTGCCACATTCGAGACATTAGCTTTTAAAGACAATCAATACTTCGGATTAGGTTTTGTATCGATAACGCCGTAATAAGCGGAAAATTACTGTTGGCTAAAATGTTTGAGGCACGAAAACAGCCAACTGTAAATTTTGATCTTCCCCCGATAAAACGGACACATTTTATTTTACGCTGCCAGGGCTTCATATTCTATTGGAGAACAATAGTTTATCCCTGAATGCATCCTCGAAACATTGTAGTATTTGTTAATGTAGTTGCCAAGTGTTCCGCGCAGTTCTTTATCACTTTTAAACACATTACCACGAATAACTTCCGTCTTCATTGAATGGAAAAATGACTCCATATGCGCATTATCAGTACATTTTCCAGCTCTACTCAAACTATGAGTGATCCCATGTCGTTTCAATGCTTTCTGGTAAATGTGCCCACGATATTCTACGCCTCTATCAGTGTGGAGCATTAAGTCACCGGATGGTTTGCGTTTCTTAACTGCATTTTGCAATGTACGCTTGGTCACTTCCATCGTCCTACTTTTATCCAAACTCCAGCTAATAATGCGCCGTGAATATAAATCCATGATGACCGACAAATAACGCCATACGCCTTTAACTTTCAAATATGTGACATCAGCTACCCAGACCTTATCTTTAGCCAATGGGACTTCGCCATCAGGTCGTAAGTTTTTACCTGTCGTTAGGAAGCGTTTATAAAAGGCTGAACGTGTCGTCACGCGCATCACTCTGGCAACCAAACCAAGCGCACGATACAAACGTTCGACACGTTTTTTACCTATGTTGTACCCTTGCTTTTGTAAGGCCTTAAATATTCGAGGGCTCCCATATCGTCCTATATTCTCTTTGAAAATTTGCTGTATTTTATGTTTAAGCTCAACATCTTCTATGGCTATAGCACTCGGTTGGCGCTCACGCCAGTCATAATAACCACTTTTAGATACATCAAAAAACGTCAGTAATCGCGTAACTTTTATGTCGGCTCTGAGTTTTTCGATGAATCGATATCGACTTGATGTTCCTCTGCAAGAAACCGTTGCCACTTTTTTAGGATATACAGCTCCTCCTTGAGTGCTTTATTTTCACGTTCAAGTTGCTGTTCTTTGGTCAGTACTTTTTTGGCTTTTGATTGCCCTGCCACTTTTTTTCGTTTATCCACCACAATGATCCCTTCACGATATTCTTTTCGCCATCGTGACAGCATAAATGGGTGTATGTCGAGTTTTTCAGCGACAGATTTGATTGTGACGCCGACAACAAAACTCAGTTGAACAGCATTGACTTTAAAGTCGTTTGAATACTTCCAAGTTCGTCTTGGATTGTTGTACTTTGGCATAAGACACCTCATCTTTAGTTAGATTTTGGTGTCCGTTAAAGCGGGGGAACTTCATTGTCCTTGTTAATGCGCTTGTTAGCTGCTGATTATATAATACCTTGCTCTGTACACCATTCTCGTAATGCATCTTCAGTGTGCTTTGCATCAAATTTATACCACTCTTCAATTTTACCAGCGCTCTCTAGTAAAGATTTAAACCTTGCATAGGCACCTTTACGATTGAACATTGAACGTACTTTTTCATATTCTGTCGGTAAGTATTCTAGAGTAAAATCGAAAGCGAGATTATTGCCAAGATTCAATTCATTTTTATGAGGAATGGTCAAATATTTTTCATCATTAATATCGTCTGGTAGTTCCTCTTCATTGTCACCAAATTCAGAATAAAAATACGTTCTTCCTGACTCTTTACAAATATACCCCTCATGATCGAACGGAGAACCAAAATTAACTAACTCAAATAGCTCTAAAACATCGTTAAATTTAATATTCATGCCGACCTCTGATTGATTTCACTAAGCAGCTAACGCCTAAATAACAGGCTAAGTAATGGTTGACTAAAATTGTGTAGCGAAGCGAAACGTAGCCAACCATTACGTGTCCTTGTTTATTTACTTGTTAGGTTAATTACTAGGTACAAACAGATCCAAAAGAAATTCAACCCAAATAAATGTAGTTTCCTTTTTATTAGCATCGGCTCTCAAAGCATCTTTTTTAGCCTGACATTGAGAAAATATTGCATCTGCATCATTACTTAAAGAGTCATTCTGATTACCATAAGCTATTTTTCTGCATTCATTTATATCAGCTGATTCATTACCAACACTTGCACAAGAAGTAACTAAGAATACAGCACATAATAAAGTAGCTTTAATTGAGATAGATCCAAAAGAGGATTTCAATGATATTCACCTAACGCCTCACTAAGAGGCAAAAAATTGTTGGCTAAAATAAGCGACGAAGGAGCAAAAGCCAACTTTTTTTGTGATCTTCCCCCGATAAAGTGGACACCATCCACTTTAATTCACCGCCAATTCAAACTCAGCAGGTGTTTTATATCCTAAACTTGAATGCAATCGTTGTCTATTGTAAAAATAGTTCATGTAACCTTTTAATTTTGAATGTAATTTATCAGTAGTCGCGAAGACATTCCCTCTGATTAAATCAGCTTTTAATGAATGAAAAAATGATTCAACTTCAGCATTATCAGTACAACAACCTGGACGGTTCATACTCGCCGTAATGTTATGTTTAACTAAGAACTGCTGCACTACATGTGCTCGATATTCAGCGCCTCTGTCAGTATGAAATAACAAGGGTTGTGTCGGTTTACGCTTCTTTATTGCTAGCTGCAGCGCTTTCAGTGTCAGCGCTGTTGATTTGTTCTGACCAAAAGCCCAACCAATGATACGACGTGAAAATAAATCTAATACAACGGCTAAGTAATACCAGCGCGATCCTACTTTCAGGTACGTAATATCTCCCGACCATTGCTGATTGATAGCATCAGGCTTACTTATGTTTTTACGATTGTTTTTGATCGCTTTATAAAAGAACTTCACCTTAGCTGGCCTGCTATAAGTCTTGAGCGCTCTAGCGCGTAAGCCATTTTCTCGCATCAACCGTGCAACACGCTTCTCACTCGTTGTAATACCTTCACGCTTTAATGCATGAAATACGCGTGGGCTGCCGTAGGTTTGATGATTGTTATTAAAGACTTGTTTGATATTTAAAAGTAAATCCGCATCATTAATAGCACGCATTGAACGTGGACGTCGTCGCCATGCATAAAAGCCACTACGAGAGACATCAAGCCATGAGCAAAGGTATTTAACACCTAA
This sequence comes from Colwellia psychrerythraea 34H, assembly GCF_000012325.1. Taxonomy (NCBI): domain Bacteria; kingdom Pseudomonadati; phylum Pseudomonadota; class Gammaproteobacteria; order Alteromonadales; family Colwelliaceae; genus Colwellia; species Colwellia psychrerythraea. The sequence continues at coordinate 3,103,487 of NC_003910.7, forward strand.
GGCTTCTTTGTGTTTTTCGATGAATCCAAATCGCTCTGATGGACTTCCGCCAGATACCGTTGCCACTTTTTTAGTAAATCATTTTCCATTTTTAAACGGTCGTTTTCTTTTTGCAGCTGTTTAATTTTATTTAGTTCTTTCTTTGTGGGGATTTTACTCATGAGTTCACTATTGCTCTGATAGTGTTGGTTTTTTTTAAACTTCCCTTCTCGGTATTCTTTACGCCAACGGCTTAGCATTAACGGGTGAATATCCAACGCTTGAGCAACATCCTTAGATAACATGTCGTTTCGTAAGCTTAGCTCGACAGCTTTAATTTTGAAATTAACAGGGTAAAACCACGTCTTTTTAGGTTGGGTATATCTAGGCATTTTAGCCTCCTCAATGTTATGAGGAGGTGTCCACTAAAACGGGGGAACTTCATTGTCCTTTTAAGTGACTTGTTATGTGCCTGTGTAGCTGACTTTTGTTTTAGCCAAGTAGTCATGTAAGCAACGTCTTTGCTTACCAAAAATAAACAGTGGATTTACAATGCCTGATATAAACTGTCCAAAAGATGGTATTAAACCGATCAATTGCATTGGTAACATCCGTTTAAAATAAATAGTAGCTAAACTTGCTTTTGTACCATCTAAGTTTTCAATACGAATAGACATATAATTTTTGCCAATTGTTTGTCCGTAGTAATATAAAAGATAGCCGTGTAATACCATCGTAACGAAAACACCATATATAAACAAAATCCCCAGCAGAGATAAAGATGGTTCTTTGAATGAATCAAAGCCTACATAAAATATAACTGGCACTAGTGATATGATTCCGATAACACCATCTATAATTGCTGCCATTAACCTATCAGATTTTGTAGCTTTTTCTCCGATATCTTTGGTTGTATCAATTTCTTCAGGAAATTCAGCTTCTTTTTGACGAATCAAGCCATCTATTTCTTTTGCTCTTTCAGGATAAACATCTCGATCTATTGATTCTGCGGAAGAATAAAGATCATTTAGAGAATATGATGAAAAATCTATTTTTGAATCCATGCTTACGACTACTCCTTGTCACATAACCGCTTATTATGGAGACTTCTCAGTAATGTCCGTCCCATAAATTTAATTTTATGTGCATTAATATCCCATATTTTCAGTGTCTTATAAACTAAAGATATTTTATTTTTGTTAGGTTTTGGATATTACTGAGACTTCTCAGTAATATCCAACATAGAATTAAAGGCTATTTCAAACAATATCAATTAGTTAGGGTTTAGAAAGATTGATTTGGGTTTATTACTGAGACTTCTCAGTAATATGACACAGTCAATCCATTAGAAAATATATCGCAAATATTTTGAAGCTAACTTCCGCTCTGCGCACTGAGGAGTCTTTAGCAACGGTAAATTTTGAACGCGTTTTATATTCACTGTTGATACGAAAGCTTACCTTTCAGGCTAAAAACGGTCGTTGGTAGAGACTTGTCTATAAAACCAGAAACGGGGGCACTGTATCTTGACTGGGATTATGCAACATAAGGTTTTAGGTTAAAATCTGCTTCGGATGTTTACTGACAATAAGCGTTTAGCATGTACTGAAAATTAAGGTTAGATTTCTGCTATAGGAAATCCACCTTCAAACATTATTGCTATTAGAGATTATAGAATTTTACTGCGAGAATAAAATACGCCAATCATCGACAGCAATAATAGAGACAACGTACCAGGTTCAGGTACGCTAGCGACTTGTACTTGACCTCGAATTTCACCACTAGGCGAAGTGTCTGTATGGATATTGATGTACCACAATCCAGCTAACAAATCTGCTGCCTGAGCAGTATTGATAGTGTCACTGCCTGACGTTGGATTAGACAACGTTGATATAGCTACTTGCACTCCAGCATTCTGGTTTAGCAAAGCGGGCCCATGAAAGTGTGCCGCTGTGACATTACCAGTTAAGCCCGACCAGCTTATATCCCAGGAAAATTCATTACTCAGATCATCAAACAGTATGTTTGCCACCCCCATTCCCAGACTTCCCGTTCCCGTTCCCGCATTGGCTTGAGACCCGTCAATGTTGGCAGTGAATGTAATAAGACCAGCTTGGCTAGGCGGTGAAATTGTGACTAGCATAAAGATAAATGTACAAACTAATAGGCGCAGAGGATGTGTAATTTTCATAATAATTCTCTTTTAATAAAAGTTAGGGGAAAATTGTTACTTCATTAGGAAAATAGCCCGTGGGCCTCCAAATTGGCGTTAAACATTACTGGTGAAAAAACAAGCATGTTTTATGCCGAACTTATTAATGTATACATATTAATAAGTTAACAAAAGAGCAACGGCCTTACTTGCATAACTGTAAAAAAACTCGACAATTACCATCAAGCTTTATCTTCTTTTAGCGACTAGTTGCTTAAAGAAAAGCTAATAGTTAACGTCAATAATGCGCACCAAGAAGGCCGTGGCAGCAGAACATCATCATGGTCGTTAAAGTTATTATCGAAGGTTCACTAAGGGAACGGTTAACACCAAAAATTTAAACGGCTTGGGATAGTTGCTTTATGGCTACTTAAACGTTTAACCTGACTCTAGATTCATCATCAATACTAACTAATATTTCTATATTATTTAATGTCAAAGCATCTTCGTTGTCGATAATCCTAATCCGCTCACGTATCGGAACCCCTTTTTTGGAACTAATCATTTTATATCCCACGGATTCCATTTGTTCGGTTAATTGAGTGAGAGTAAATTTAGGTTCAAGCGTTTTTTTTCGCCAATAAATCATTTTTTGTTCTGCGTTCTTTTTCAGTTTTAAATAATATTCAGATCTTTTAATGGGGGATAAAATAAGGTTTTCGATGGTTACTGGTGAGTTGGCATTTTTGAGTGTGAAATATTTTCTCTTAATATCAAGTTTATCTCGAATCATTTGATAAATATCACCAATATTAACAAGGACTGGTTGGTTAAAACGGCTTAATGTTGCATGAAGCACTGTGGCTTGCTCTCTAGCTTTGGCATCTAACTTATAAGTTTTATATTCATCAGCAAATAAGCTTAGGAGGTTTTTTAAGGTGATTGCCTGCTCTTTATCAATAATCACAAGCTTACCTCTTGGGTTTTCAGAATAAACTGAAAATAGTGGTTCTAACTCATCTAGTGTCAACTCACATTGAAAGCCAGTTCTTAGCCATCTAGATCGAATTTGAGCAGCTCTGGTTCTGATGTTCATATGCTTAGAGTCTGCGGCATAATATAAAATCCTGTTAATAATGTAGTTAAGTACTAATACTACCAATTAAAGCTTTTAACGTAGTGGCAAAATTAGGGGTTTTACGACTTCATTTGCCACTTTGAAGACAAAATCTATTAGCCGATGTTACTCAAAATCAGGTGTGTTATCGATAGGTAATCGGACATAAATATTTGAAAGGTTATGCACGCTATATTCGCAAAGTTGACGTAAGCAATTGAATAACTTAGTGTCAGATAAAGCTTAACAATTAACCCTAACAGAGCCATCGTTTTGTAGAAATAGCCATCGGCTATAATGACGACAGTCGAAGAGAAATTATGTCTAACCGACCGCCACAGCAATTAAATATTCTAGTATCCATGTATCTGGGTTATGCCGCCATGATGATTTGTCGTCAAATGGTCACAATTCTCAGCCCTGCCTTGCTTGCCGATGAGTCCTTGGGGTTAACAAAAACAAACCTTGGTGATTTTGCGGCTTATGGCACCATAGGTGCATTGGTTGGCAAACTAATCTGGGGACCTCTTGCCGATAAGATTGGTGGACGCTTTACTTTTTTAATCGGCATTTTTCTTACTGCGGTGTTTGTCATTGCATTTGGGCTGTCACCCAATGTCATGGCTTTTACTGGATTTTCATTTCTGCTTTATTGCACTAAATCTTCGGGTTGGCCCGGTTTAGCTAAATTGGTCGGAGAGTGGTATCACCCTCAACATTATGGACGAGCTTGGAGCATCCTATCAACTAGCTCGCGACTTAGTGTAGTGTTAGCTACTCTATTTTTCGGTTGGCTGTTGAGCTTCATGCATTGGCGAACGGTAGCGTTTATCGCATCGGTTTTTTCACTCGTCATTTTAGTCGGCTGCTATTTTTACCTGAAAGAAAAACCAGATAACCCTAATTTCTTCAAAGAGAACGAAACCAATGCCGATAATTTTGAGCTGACCATTGCATCAAAACAGGCCATGAATAACAAATATAATCACCCTCTCCAAGGCACTGGCACGATTGATGGACTAGTGGCATTTGCAAAAAGCCCCAGAGTTTTGCTAGTGGTGATAATGTTAATGGTGCTTACGTGCATGATGGCCTTTTTGGACTTTGTTGCGGTTTATCTTATGGAAAGCTACCGACTGACGCCCTCACAGGCAGCAATGGCATCTACAGTATTTCCAGTTGGGTCTCTGACCGGGCTTTTAGCCTCTATTGCATTTTACGACCGCTTTTCAAAGCGGGGGATCAGGACAGTATTAACCCTATCGCTCATACTAAGTTTATTGAGCGTGCTTACCTTACAGTATTTACCTTTATTTAATTTAAGCGCTGAAATTAACTATTTAGTGGCGCTGGGAGCCATTTTTTTATTCGCTTTTTCAATTTCACCAGCCTATTACCTACCCATGTCGATATTTTCTATTGAATTCGGCGGCCCCCATAGTGCGACATTGGTGTGTTTAATTGATGCATTCGGCTTTGCGGCCAGTGCAACATTTGCTTTTATTGGGGGAAGACTGGCAGATAGTTCGGGTGGCTGGTCTAGCTTTATGAATATGCTAATCTTGATTTCTGCCGTTGGGATCATATCCGTTTGGGCATTTATGCACTCAGAATATAAAGCGGCAAAACGATTAGATATTTAAGGACGGGTAATGCCACATAGAATACATTAGCGCTGCTGGACCATATAAAGCAATAAAGATAATTTAAGTTTTGACGGCAGATATGCGAAATCTATGGCCGTAACACCAGCAGACAAAGTAATTATAAATTAATTAAATAATCTCAGATTCATACTTTAGATTTTAGGAGAAATGACGTTTTTTCTTCCTATACTCAACCTGCTCGCCCTTGCTGTCGATTTGCTCCAGAAGCTGCTCGAGTACGCCGCGGCGCTGCACTAGCCCCACCACTTTGCCTCCCTCAACCACTGGCAGTACCCTGCGATTGTTGTGCAAGAATTTCTCTGCGACATCGACCAAGTTAGTATTGGTACCGATCGATTCAACTTCGGTTGTCATCCGGTCACGCACTAACTCGCCGATGGTCGAGAAGTAGCCTCCCATCAGCGCGCCGCGCATACAGTCAGCTTCGGACAGAAAGCCGATTAGATTGTTATCGCCATCAACCACTGGTGCACCGGACAGACTGGCGGTTAGCAGCTGGCGCAGGGCGACGATCACCCCGCTATCAGGGCGAAATGATAACGGTGAACGGTCCATGATGGTTTCAGCGGTGATGGTCTGCATGTTGTGCTCCTGAAGCGGTAAGTCGCTCGTTTGGGTATTGTTGATTGTTGTCGAATTATAGATAGCAACAGCCATGCCATCTATTTCCATTTAATAATTAACTGTTTTATTACAAACAGTTAATTATTTATACGACAAAAAAAAGTAACCATTGTCTGGTAATCTATAGCGGTTACCGGGTTGAAGGGTTCTTCTTTGCACCAAAATGGTGCTGTCCGTCGAGGCGTGCATGCGCGAGGGTAAAGCAATCCGTATCAGTCTATTGATGGCTGTTGAATCATGTGGGAGAAAATCATTCATATTGTGAAAATGCGGTGAAACATGTGCGGGAGCTGAAATACCCCAGAATTAGGCACTTAAACGATATGTAAGCGGACATTAATATCTAAAAGGTATCAGGGAGGTCCATATAGTGGAAAAAATTCTCTTTAAACTACATTAATTCATCTACGAGCCAGTTTTTAAATGCCATGATACTTTTGCTGCGCAGGTTGTGCTCAGGAATCACTAGATAGTAACTAAACCCGTCTATTTTTTTTCTATTCTCAGTAAAGTGATATTTAACTAACCAGCCTTGTTCTATTGCATTTTGAACAAGAAGGGAACTCACCAAAGCAATACCTTGCCCAGCTAATGCTGCTTGAATAATATGGTGTTCTTGAGTGAATTGACGAGTTTTGTACACTAGTTCATGGTTATTATTGTCTTTAAATAGTGTATGCCAAGAAATCTCGGTAAGATTTTTATTGTCCCATTTAGTTTCTAATAGATTCGCACTTCCTAATAAATTTATGCTTTTAATATAGTAAGGCGTGGCATATACACCTATTTCCTCAGTAGTTAATAATATTGAGTTTTTCAATGAATTATCATAAGTACCATATCTAATAGCGAGATCTATCCTTCTATCTTTTTCTAAGTCTTCAACTTGTTCACCTGTTTTTACTGCAACGTCAATGTCTGGATACAATTGATTAAATTTGCTTAAATTTGGCACCAACCACATTGCTGCAAAAGATGACGTCGTACTCACTGTAATTATATTTTTAGTATTTGATATCTCACTAATGGTATTAGTCAATTGTTGTAAAATGTTATATGCAGTTTCGGCTAATAGTTTACCCTCTGGGGTTAACTGGATAACTCGTGTTTTTCGTACGAATAATAAAGTACCAAGCGCTTCTTCTAGTGTTTTAATTTGATGTGAAATTGCTGTTGGTGTTACGTGAAGTTCTTCAGCAGCTTTTTTAAAGCTTCCTAATCTAGCCGCAGCGTCAAACACTCTTATGCTATTTAAGGGGGGAAGTTGGGAATGCATTTTAAATCTCATAGATAAGTTTTACTCATCTATAAGGTAGTATTCATCGTTTGTCAACAAGAAGTAATCCAACCAAAATAGGTCCACAAATTATTCAAACAGATTAATGAAAACATGATTACACTACTACATATAGATACAAGTGCGAGAAGAACAGATAACGATGTTAAAGAGTACAATTCGATTTCAAAATCACTTGCAGCTCATTTTATGGATAAGTGGATTACTTTAAATAGTAAAGATAAAGTTATCTATAGGGATTTAGGGCTAAACCCACCTGATTTTATTAGCCAAGATTGGATTGCTGCTGTATTTACACCTGATGAAAAACAAAGTGAAGAACAAAAATCACTTTTGACTTTATCTGATACGTTAATTGATGAAGTGGATCAAGCTGACATAATTGTCATTTCTTCTCCCATGTATAATTACGGCATGCCAGCTGTACTTAAAGCTTGGTTTGACCAAGTGGTACGCATAAATAAAACATTTACTTTTGATTTAGCCAGAGGTGACTTTCCTATTGAGCCAATAATGTCTGGTAAAAAGCTTATTCTTATATCTTCTAGCGGCGAGTTTGGCTTTGAAATTGGTGGCATTAGAGAAAAGATGAATTACTTAGCACCACATGTTGAAACAGCAAGTAAGTATTTAGGAGTGGAAGAGTTTTACGAGATTAAATCTGAGTACCAAGAATTTGCTGATGCAAGACATGAGGAGTCTCTTAGCAATGCATATAGAGGTGTTGAAGAGTTGGTAAAACAGCTTGTTTAAGGTTTTAAGTACAAACTCGCCATTATCAGATTGTTTTTTAACTCTAATAATAGGTCAGAAAGAGGTAAAAATTAGCTCTGTAAATCCAACCTATAATGACTACTCATGAGCCAATAGCGGAAGTTGGAACCTAACTTACTTCTAGCTTCCACTTTGAGCACAAAATGATCATTGATTTCATATGATTTTTTCTAATGAATAGGCTTAGTTAGTTTATGGTCAGTTCAGTAATGACTTTCGTCAAATGTAACACCAGAGGTAACAACGAGCACCCACAACAACAAAGAACCATATACAAACGTGTACATAGCGGAAACCGAGTCCCGTCGCAGCACCAAATTAGGGGTTAATAACCTCAAAAAAAAACCGAAAAACCTTTATAAATAAGCTTTTCGGTTTTTTATGTCTAAAGCTATCTCATGCTATTTTTAAATTCACGGGAATTGAGTTGACCCCAATTAAAAAACTGCTATGTATTTTAAATGACTCTAAACTTTTAACAAATAATTAAACTGAAGTAGGCTTTCTTTTCGGGCGTTCTTTCGATGAGTCACTGGCAGTGACTGCTGCAATAGCACGCGCCTTACTTTTAGCTCTTTTTTTAATTTTTGATTTATTATTCGCTGAAACAACGGTACTAATAAACTCTGCTGTTTTTTTATCCGGAGTATAAGCAACTTCAATCGTTTTACCGTCAAAATCGATAACATCGCCACGGCGAATTTTTTTACGCTTTTGCACTTCTACTTTCTTATTTACTAAAATTTTACCTTCGCTGATCAGGGTTTTAGCTTCGCCATCGCCAACTATATTGGAAATTTTGAGTAATTTATAAAGTTCTATAGGTTCAACACAAATGTCGATAATTGAGTGTTCAGACATGAAATACGCCTAATAATTTTAAATAGTAATATTGTTAAATTCTAACATATATAACGGTTATTGAATAAAGCTTATATTAAGGATATTTTAAAATACTGAGCTAAAATAAGCGCTAAATATGTGTGTAGTGTTAAAGTAAAACTGGCTACTGGTTTCTATTGAAGGCAGCATCTTTCCTATGGCTATTTCTGTAGTAGTCAATTAATGTACTTACATAAGATCTTTGGCGGGGTAATCGCTGACTACTGGGCTTGAAAGAAACGATATTATTGGATATAGAGCATCGAAAAATGATCACTTCATTAGTGCAATTGGTATTATCAAACTGCTATAATTCCCGCCGTTAATTCACATCAATAAAGTAAAAAACATGACAGAAGCACAGCTAACCTTACCCACAACGAAACTATCGCCAACTCAAAAAACACAATTTATAAAATTAGAAAAGAAACTTAGGCGTAATGTTGGTCAAGCCATTGCGCAATACAACATGATTGAAGATGGCGATAAAGTGATGGTTTGCTTGTCTGGTGGTAAGGACAGCTATGCCATGTTAAGCATTTTAATGCTATTAAAAGAATCAGCTCCCATTCATTTCGACATCATTGCGGTTAATTTAGATCAAAAGCAACCTGGTTTTCCTGAGCATATTTTACCCGAGTATCTCGATAAACTCGGTATTGAGTATCATATTGTTGAAGAAGATACTTACGGTATTGTCAAAGAAAAAGTACCTGAAGGTAAAACGACTTGTAGTTTATGCTCTCGATTACGCCGTGCTGTTTTATACAAAGCAGCTAAAAAGATTGGTGCCACTAAGATAGCACTAGGCCATCATCGTGATGACATGATTGAAACCCTAATGTTGAACATGTTTTATGGCGGTAAGATGAAAGCAATGCCAGCAAAGCTTGTCTCTGATAATGGTGAACATGTGGTTATACGCCCTTTAGCCTTTTGTAAAGAAAGTGAGCTTATTCAATACAGTGAATTAAAACATTTCCCTATTATCCCGTGTAACTTGTGTGGCTCTCAGCCCAATATGCAAAGACAAAATATAAAACGCATGTTAAACGATTGGCATGATCAATTTCCGGGGCGTATTGAATCTATGTTTACTGCAATGCAAAACGTAGTTCCTTCACATTTATGCGACAGTAACTTGTTTGATTTTAAAAGCATTAACAGTACTTCGGGTATTATTAACGGTGGTGATACTGCCTTTGATGAAGTAGCGATTGAAGCACCACAAGACTTGTCTATGAAAAATCAACCTAATGCTGATCAGCTGCTCAATGTAGTTGAAGTAAAATAGTTAATAGCAGTTGGATTAAGTTTTAACTGATTCGCTAAAGCAGCACAAATAAAAACGGCCAATGTTTATCACATTGGCCGTTTTTTGTTTATTAATTTTTAAATAACTGAACTAAACGTTTGAAAGATTATTTAGCTAATAAACTTAAATTATTAATCTGCTGACGCAGTCTGTTGCTGACTAGCAGGCTTAACAAAGTAACGTTGGTTATGTCTTAACATGTCAGTTATATCTAACACGTACTGCACACCACGCTCAGAATAAGGTAACAAGCCTGTTGCTAAAATTTCAGCATCAAGCGCCTGGTCTTGCGCTCTTAATTCAGCACGAATCGTTCTAAACACATGATAAGCATTATGCTTATTTATATTATTAAAATAGCCCGAAACAGCAGCATCAACACTTTGAAATGCAGCTACTTCATGTTTGGCTCCAGTATTACGCCCTCCTGGAACCATGCCACAGCCCGTTCTATAACACCAAATACCGAAGAAGTTTAAACCTATACGGGCAAAACGTGATGTTCCCCAAGCAGACTCATTAGCAGCCTGAACCAATACCAATGAAGTAGGGATAATATCAACACGTATCAACAAATCATTAATCTGCTGTAAAGTTGAAGCTTCTTTATTAATACGATAAGCCTTGATAAGGGTTTGCAGTGACGTCTGTTCTTCTACAGTAAGCCCTAAACCAAGTGAGATCTGCTCATGCCAATGCTCAAGTTTCGATCTATCTTCAGCTAATTCATTATTTTTTGCTTCTATTGCTGGACGAACAAAACCAAAGAATTGACGTTTTTTTGTTGGAATATCATAAATAGCAGCAAAATCAGGTAAATTTACCTGATGTAATGGTTTCTCTATTACTTTTACTTTTTCAACAACTTGAACAACAACCTTATCAGTAACAGGTTCAACAGCGACCTCTACGATAGTAATTAAAGGTTTAGGCACTAAAAAAGTAAAAGGCGCGACTACCGCAATGACTAACGAAAAACATGCGATAAAACGAACGAATAACATTATTTTCATAAAAACTCCTTATTTATGATTAAATTAGGCAGAAAAAGTATCATCTGAACCATTGTGATCAGAGTCTTTATTGGCGGAATGACTTAATGCCGTATCAGTAGTCTTCTGCTCGGAATAAACACCAAATATTTCACGATACAAGACACCTTTAATGTTGTAATACCAAGGTGCTAAATAAGACAGACCAAATAAAAACACCATAACGGCAAGTGGTGCCAAACTCGACTCGATCAATAATGCGATAGGAAAAGCTAACGAAATTAAAGCCAAAAACAGTACCGAATAAATAGCTAATAGTGGCATTATCTTAAAGCGTAATGCTTTAACAGATAAAGCAATAGCTTGTACTGGGGTTAGATTCTTTTCTACCACTAAAGGTATCGTTAGTGACAGTAGTACGGCTAATAACACTCCGGGTATAATTAACAATTGAAAACCGAGACTAATCAATAAAGAGGTTAATAGCGCACAAAGTGCAACCCAACTTCCACGATGTAAGAATGATAGTACCATGTTGATTTTTGTTGGTTTGCTCACTGCGTGGAATACACCCATCATTTCTATGCCAGCCATAAAAGGCCATACAGCAATAGTCACAATGACATTGATCAGTTGCAGCGACTGAGGGTCTTCGATAACACGCTCAATACCACCAAAAAAACTACTCGCAATAAACGACACTATCATACCGAACACAGTGACTAAAAGCAGACCTATATTGATAGACATTCTCGACTGTAATGTGTGCTGCCACGCTTCGGTTAAAATAGCTTTAACATTAATTGAGTACTCGCCTTTTACAGCACGCTCAACACTACCACCAATGGACACAATTATATTTTCTTCTGGCAAAGCTAACCCTTTTTAATTCATTAATACTACATTTGTCACCTATTATACTGGAAATGATAACAGATTGCTCACAGCTCAATTTAACGGCAATTTGAAGAGACAAGCAAAGGTAAACTGAAAAATAAATAGCGGTTAATTAAGATCACTTAACACAAGTTGAATCGCTAATAGCAATAAGATTAACCCCATAATACGGTCTAAAATATAGCCTTTACGCTGTAAAACGTAACGTACTCTCTCTTGAGTTAACATATAAGAGAGGAAACAGAACCATGCCGCTGTAGCTACAACTAAATAAGCACCATAAGCAATTTTGATACTCAATAGTGTTTCGGGTGCTATTACTACGGAGAATAAACTCACGAAGAATAATGTTGCTTTAACATTTAAGGCGTTGATTAAAAAACCACTAAAAAATGCTTTTTTAGCCGATGGGTTATCGATTGTCGTCTCGGTTTTTGTTATCTCGTTCTGCGTTAACGCATTATTATCAGGATCTTCGCTGGCAAAAGTTGATGACTCACTATCAGGTTTTTTAGACTTAAAACAGTGCCACGCTATATAACAAAAATAGCTCGCAGCAATATATTTTAATGCGGTAAATAAACGCTCATCACTGGCAATTAAAAGGCCTATGCCGACCAAAGAATAAGTAACATGAACAATAATGCCCGCGGCAATACCGAAACTAGTATAAATGGCAATGCGTCTGTTATAGCGAATACTTTGTTTTAAAATAAGCGCAAAGTCAGGACCTGGGCTTGCCACAGCTAGAAAGTGGACCATAGCGATAAGTAAGAATTGTTCTAAAACGGGCATATTTCAACAGGAGTATTTATGAAAAGTGCTTCATTTTACCTCAGAATTTGAATAAAGCGACCTTAGTCAACTAATACGCTATGCCTGCAGTGTAAGCAATTAGCTACTGATAGTTATACGTTGGATAGATTGCTGTACTAGAATGACGCGGTAAAACGCCCAAAGATCTTCAAAGCAATTAAAGCGATATTCTTTACCGTGGTAACTAGTTTTCATACGCTAACCTATACATGTTATATAACGAACAAACAGTGTATAAGTTTCAACCAAAAAATAGCGTTAACCAAACGTAATTTAGCGTATTGATTGGTTATCTTTAAATAGTTTTCCGCAAAGCTGTTTTCAAAGCTTATAGTTTAGCTTTGAAATACAAACTATTTTTGTGGGTGATTTTGATGTATGCGTTTTAAAACGTCTTGAAAATAATTACTACCTTTTTGCTCCGCTAAGGCCATATTTTGTTCAGGTATTTTTTCAGGATCTTTATACACAGCTAATACTCTGGCCATACTTGCTTCGCGGATAATATGCAGCATTGGATAAGGAGAACGATTGGTAAAGTTACTCGCATCATCAAAATCATCATCCGCAAAACAGTATTCAGGATGCATAGTTGCTAACTGGAATATACCTTCAAAACCTGAATCAATCAGCGAGTCATTGGCATAATCTACTAAATCGAGGTAGCGGTCGAAACGACGAAATCCTTCTGCAAAGATGATCAAAGTCGTCTCAATCTCTTCATGTTTTTGTAGATAATGGCATTGTTCTATCACTGTTTGTAAAGCAGGTTTAACTTGCTCAGCTTCCGATTTAAAATAACAAATAGTGTTATTAACAAATTCTTTTTTCGCAAAAGGACAAAAATTCAATCCTATTATAATTTCATCTAACCATTGTTTGGTTGCATCAACTTCCACTGATGATTGTTGGTCTGTTAATTGCTCTTCGTCTTTATTCATAACGTTCTTACTCTAACATTGTTATTTGTTGTAGTTCATTTTAATGACTCGCTAGCGCTAAGATTGCTGTAGCTGCCACATTTTACTGTATTGACCTTCAAGTTCGAGTAATTGTTGATGATTACCCTGCTCAACTATTTCACCATGATTCATGACAATAATATTGTCACTATCAATGATGGTTGATAGGCGATGTGCGATGACAAGGCTGGTTCTACTTTTAGTCACTTCATTTATTGCGGTTAAGATAGCTTGTTCTGAATGACTATCAAGTGAGGAGGTTGCCTCATCAAACACCAAGACTTGTGGATTCTTTAAGATTGTACGGGCAATGGCAACTCGTTGTTTTTCACCACCTGATAGTTTTAATCCTCGCTCTCCCACTACTGTTTCTAACCCATCAGGCAAACTGCTAATAAATTCAGATAAATGTGCTAGTTCAATGGCTTTTAATACTTCATCTTCGCTGGCTGTTGGACAACCGTACTGTACATTATTAAATAAAGTGTCGTTAAAAAGCACAGTATCTTGCGGTACAATACCAATATGGCTACGTAGTGATTGTTGACTCACTTGACTGATATCTTGCCCGTTAATCTGAATGTTGCCAGAGTCAACATCGTAAAAACGAAATAACAATTTTACTAAGGTTGACTTACCTGAGCCACTTTGACCAACAACAGCAACTTTTTCACCTGCATTAACTTTAAAAGAAATCCCTTTAATGATAGGTCGCTTGGCATTATAGGCAAAGGCAATGTTATTGAAAACTATACTCGCTTCAGTAACCGAACTATCACCCTGCTCTGCCAAATTTAACATTGCAGCGTCAGGAACATCTTGTACCTTAGGTGCTTTAGCTAATAAACCAAATAAGTTTTCAATATTTGCCAGCGAGCCCTTTATCTCGCGATAAACAAAGCCTAAAAAATTAAGTGGCATAAATAACTGCATCATAAAGGCATTTATCAGAACAAAGTCTCCAAGGGTCATAACATCTGCAGCAACATCACTAGCTGCAAGCGCCAGCATGGCAGTCATAGCTGCGGCTATAATGAGTGCTTGGCCACCGTTTAGAGCAAATAAAGATAAACGGTTTTTAATTTTTGCCTGTTCCCACGTTGACAACTGTTGATCATAAGCTTGCGCTTCAAATTCTTCATTGGTGAAATACTTCACCGTTTCGTAATTTAGTAAACTATCAATAGCACGAGTATTACTTGATGAGTCTGCTATGTTGGCTGCACGGACATAGCGAGTTCGTAACTCAGTGGCAAAAACTGAATAAGCAATATAGGCAATAATTGAGGAAAGCGTTATAACCGCATACCATATGCCGTATTTCACAAATAAAATAGTCACCACCATCACTATTTCAAGCAAGGTGGGTACAATGTTAAAGACCATAAAGCGCATTAAAAAATTGATGCCCGAAGTGCCTCGGTCTATATCACGAGATAATCCTCCCGTTTGTCTATTCAGGTGAAAATCTAAATCAAGGGAATGCAAATGACGAAAAACTTTTAAACCAATGCGCCTTATAGCTCTTTCAGTAACTCGGCCAAATAGCGTATCTCTGATTTCAGCAAAAACTACGATGGATAACCGCACTAAACCATAAGCGGCCACTAAACCTAAAGGAACAATAATTAAAGCGGAATCAGTACCTGTACTATTAGCGTCTAATGTATCAACGATATCTTTTAATATGAAAGGTAGGTAAACACTGGCTATTTTAGTAAAAACTAAACATGACATAGCAAACGCAATACGTTTTTTATATTCGAATAGGTAAGGTAAAATAAGTTTGAATGCTTGCCAGTTGATGGAACTGACTTCTTGGTCGGGATAACTAGAGCGGCGCATGGCATTTCTTTAGCGGTAAAAACTTAATTTTAAATTAGAAAGTGAATTTAGCCTAATCATTAAGATAATTAGTTTACTTTAAAGCGTTAATTTTCCTTAAAATTCAATACGACCTCGTAATTATAATAAGTAAATTATTTTTTATAATAAAAATAAGCAGAATAACGGCCAAGTTATTCTGCTTATTCATTGGGTATATACTTTATTAAGACTTACTTGAGGTACTTATTTCTGACTATAATATTGGGTACTAATCCTTATCAAGTACTTTTTCAAGAATCTGCCCTTGGGCTCCTGATGGTGCTTTAATGCCGAGTACTGCTGATAACGTTACTGCGATATCGGTTGTACTCACTCGTCTATAGACCTTATCATCATCAATATTAAACCCTGCAAAAATTAGTGGCACAAAAGTATCGTACCCCCAAGGAGAGCCATGGGTCGCCGCAACAGTTAAGCCTTCCATATCGGCAACAAAACGATGGGCTTCAAGTACAACATAAACATCGCCAGAACGGTTTTTACTGTGGTTATTAACTACTAAAGTGTGCAGATAATCTTGGGGAGTATTACCAGTTTCAATATCGCTGCTCGTTACAGCAAGCGCAACACCATCAAATTTTGAAACTTCCATAGCAACAGCTTTTTGAACTTGCTTTAACGACAGCTTACGTTCAGCAATTAAATCTCGGTCAAGGTATATGTAAGGATGAAAGTAGCTTTTAATTAACGCAGTATCAAAGCCAAACTGTTTCTTAAGGGCTTTCATACTTGGTGCTTTATCCCATTCTTTAGGAGCAACCACATCAGTTTTCATGCCTAATGACGATAAATATGCCGGTACTTCAGCAGCGCCATGATCGGCAGATAATACGATAAGGGTATTTTCTAAACCCACTTTTTTATCAATAAAGGTGAGTAAATTGGCTAACGTGCGGTCTAATCTCAGCATATTATCTTCAGCTTCTAAACTTGAAGGTCCAAAGATATGACTAACATAATCTGTTGATGAGAAACTTACCGATAAATAGTCAGTAACTTCGTCCTGTCCTAGCTGTTCGTTATTAACCACTGCTTTAGCAAAATCTAACGTCAACTCGTCCCCTGCAGGGCTTAAGGTTAGAAAAGTATTGAAATAAGCATTACTCATATCGCCGTATTGATGCGGAAAAGTTCGGCCAAAACCGGGGAATTTAGTTTCCCATGCTTGATCATCTTGTTTTGCAAATACATATTTAGCTTGAGGTTGGCTTAACTGCCACGGCTTCTGATGATATTTCTTAGTGGGTTTTGCTTCATTCCAATTTGTTACCCACTCAGGATATTTGTCATAATAATATTCACTGGTAACAAATTCTCCTGATTTTTTAGAGAACCAAAAGGCTTTACCCATATGTCCTGCCATGGAGATAGCCCCTCGGTCTTTTACTGATACGCCAAAAACTTTAGCTTTACCATTTGAGGCAATCTTTAGCTCATCGCTAAAGGTAGAAACTTGAATATTATTTGGGGAACGACCTGACGATTTTGCTGTGCGCTGTGTGGGATCAATTTCTGTTTTTTGATTAACCCCTGCATCTGCTGATAACAATGGGTAATTAGCATCTTCAACGTTATAGACTAAACGTTGTAATTTATCATCAAACCAGACATTACCTATCATGCCATGTACTGCTGGCAGTGCTCCGGTAGCAAGCGTTGCATGACCAACGATAGTTTCTGTATTAGCATGATTGTGATGAGCATCTTTATAAACTATGCCTTCATCGAGCAGATATCTAAAGCCGCCTTTTCCCATTTTATCTAGATAGGCGGTTGGCATATCCCCGCGGAGCTGATCAACGGTAATTTGTAAAATGAGTTTTGGTTTATCCGCTTGAGCTAATGCAACATTACTGCCTAAAAGTGCTGCTGTGGACAATAAAAGTCCAAGATGAGTTTTATTTTTTGTCTTTACTGTTATCATTTTTAATAATCCTTTATCGCCTATCAGTTAACAATTACAAAATTTTAGTCTAAACATTATGAGTAGATGAAAACCTAAGTTAGCATGTTACCCTATTGAATAATATGCAATTTCCGTAACACACAAAATTCCATATTTTAAGTCACTTACAATGAATCACCACAAAGAGGATATCTCACATTACTAGGTTTCGACTCACGAGCACTTATTAAATCGCAAGAGTGTGTATGGTGAACAAAATAAAAGTATGTCGTTCTCTACTAATGAGTAACAGATAACAGCTTATCTTTTAATTTTCTAGCTTAAGTCTTTTTAGTGTCGCAGAGGGTAACTCTTGAAAAAGTTGACGGTATTCACTTGCGAAACGACCTAATTCTATAAATCCCCAATCAAGTGCCACATCGACAATTTTATCTTTTTTACCGCGATTAACTAATAAATCACGCCTGACACCATTTAATCGTAATAACCTCAAATAACGTATAGGCGTTACCCCTAAGTATTCTTTAAAACCGTATTGAAGATTTCGTTCACTTAATTTGGCTACTTTACACAGTTCAGGAATTGTTGGTATGTTCTGCCCATAATGGTGCAAGTAATCCATGACATGACGAACACCTTCACAACGCTTTGACTGGTTTACTCGTTTTTCAGTACAGGGTGTTGTGACTTTAAGAACATTATATGCCAGTCTTAAAATAGTATCATTTATCATACGTAATGAATTTTCGGTTTTTATAACCTCAGGCTTTGCTTTTATTACATTAATAATATTATTTACCCCTGTCGCATATTGAGTTAATGCAAGGGGATCTGTCAGGCAGGCTTTACTAATTAGCCAATCATTTGGAATTTCTTGGCCCGTGAGCATGTGAATATCATGGGAAAATGTATCTCTATCAAAAACAGCGGCGATCACATTTAAATGATTTTTAAAGTTGACATCCCAATCACCACCGGTGGCTTGGAGAATAGCGTTTTGTTCAATATGTTTACCACAAAAAGTTGTATCGTTTCTGTTTGAAAGCAATGCAGCGAAAGGCACAAAGTTTTTCGCGGGCGTCGCCTCTATCAATGCGCCTACATTAAGATTTTCACGAAAGACCTGTAATTTCCCTAAATTGATCTCCAGGTAATCCCCTTGTAATTGCCCAGTATATAACTGGGTATAACGACGGTTCTTATTCTCTTGAAATAGGGCCAGCTCATCAATATCAGAGGTCGACATGCCTCTTATTTTTTTATCGCTGTGAATTGTTTTTTGAAGATCCATTGCTTATCAAAAGTCCTTTTTCTATAAACCATCTAGTTTATTTATCGCACTAACTATAACTAAATCCTTTCGGAATTTGCATACTTAAATGTTAACCGAGTTAATATAATGTAGCAATAACAAAGCGACACTGCATTACTTGAACCTCGCTACAACGCAATCAACGTAGATAAATCCACAGCTGAAGATAATCTCAGTCGATTATATAAACGCTACATTCTGAGTAATAATTAGCCTAAGTAAGTTTTTACGCTGACGCTAAATTTGAGACTATAACCGACGTTTTCACTGGATACGTAAGATGCGTTACTGAGTTTTTCACCATAATAATTAGAATTTTGACTGTAACTAAAGGGAATACTATGGAAATGAATAATCGGCTTAAGAAGTTAGCACTAGGCATAGGTGTACTTGCCATCGCCACCAGTGCAGCAGCAACAACCAACAAAGCTAAGCCTAATGTACTAGCTATTTGGGGTGATGATATTGGTTATTACAATATCAGTGCTTATAACCAAGGCATGATGGGTTATCAAACACCAAATATCGACCGTATTGCTGATGAAGGCGCTTTGTTTACCCATCATTATGCACAACAAAGTTGTACTGCTGGCCGTGCTTCTTTCATTTTAGGTCAAGAACCCTTCAGAACCGGTTTATTAACTATTGGTATGCCAGGTTCAACACACGGTATTCCCGATTGGACACCTACCATTGCTGATCTTCTAAAAGAAAAAGGTTACATGACTGCGCAATTTGGTAAAAACCATTTAGGTGATCAAGATAAACACTTACCGACTAATCATGGTTTTGATGAGTTTTTTGGTAATTTATATCATTTGAATGCCGAAGAAGAGCCTGAAACTTATTATTATCCTAAAGATAAAGAATTTCATAAAAAATATGGTCCTCGCGGTGTTATCCATTCATTCGCTGATGGAAAAATAGAAAATACAGGTTCTATGACGCGTAAACGCATGGAAACAGCTGATGGAGAGTTTTTAGCGGGTACCTTGAAGTTTATTGATAAAGCGCATAAAGCCAAAAAGCCTTTCTTTATCTGGCATAGCTCAACTCGTATGCATGTATGGACACGTTTGCAAGAAAAGTATCGCGGTAAGTCAGGCGTAAGTTTAACGGCTGATGGTATGTTAGAACATGATGATCAAGTGGGTATATTACTTGATAAATTAGACGATTTAAAAATTGCAGATAATACCATTGTTATTTATTCAACCGACAATGGTGCAGAAAAATTTACTTGGCCTGATGGTGGTACATCACCATTTAGAGGCGAAAAAGGAACGACAACAGAAGGCGGTATGCGTGTTCCTCAACTCGTTCGCTGGCCTGGTACAATCAAGGCAGGCAGTAAATTTAATAACATGATGTCACATGAAGATTGGATGCCAACACTATTAGCGGCAGCGGGTGAGCCAAACATAGTTAACAAGCTTAAAAAAGGTTACAAAGCTAACGGTAAAAAATGGAAAATTCATCCTGATGGTCATAACTTCTTACCTTTCTTTAAAGGCCAAGAAAAAGCATCTCCGCGCACGAGTAAATTATATTTCAATGCTGCCGGTGATTTGAATGCTGTACGTTGGAATGAATGGAAAATTGCCTTTGCAGAAGAAGAAGGCGGAATTAGCACTGCATACCGTAAAGTCCCTGCATGGCCTACCATTACCAACTTACATGCAGATCCCTTTGAAACGGCTGCAAAAGAGTCAGGAATGTACTTACGTTGGTATGCGGATAACATGTGGTTATTTGTCCCGGCACAACAACAAGTTGCACAGTTCATGTCAACTATTGACAAATATCCTTTCCAAGAAGGTAGTAGTTTAAGTGCGAGTAATATTGGTTATAAAAGCATTAGAACACAGGCTGCACTAAAAAAAATACAACAACTAAGTCCTAACCGATAATTGCTGATTTCTTAACGTTCTGTCAGTAATGGCTAAAGCCCAATAATTATTGGGCTTTTTTATTTTCATTAACTTTTGTGATAATTAATCAAAAAACAACAAATATTCACATTACACCTATTATTAAATCAAGTGAACTAAATAACTAAATACTACGTATAAGTTACTGTTAAATTATTGCATTTATTATTAAATAACATCATATTAATAACGTATTTTTGGTAATTTATACGGACATTGTTATTTTTGCAGATCAAAAGTAACCTGTTTCTTTGGTGAGCATAAGGAAGGAAGAAAAAATGATTAAAAATAAACTAAAAATGTTGATGATGGGTGCAAGCTTGATAGCGACTGCATCCGCAACAGCAGCGGAAAAGCCAAATATTTTATTTTTCTGGGGCGATGATATAGGACGTACAAATATCAGTGCCTACAGCCACGGTATAATGGGTTTTAAAACACCTAACATCGATCGCATAGCTAAAGAAGGTATGATGTTCACCGATTATTATGCAGATCAAAGCTGTACCGCTGGTCGTTCAACGTTTATCACTGGACAATCAGGTTTACGTACCGGCATGACAAAAGTTGGCTTACCTGGCGCTAAAGAAGGCATTCAAGATAGAGATATTACTATTGCAGAAATGTTAAAAGCTAAGGGCTATACCACAGGTCAATTTGGTAAAAACCACTTAGGTGATAAAGATGAACATTTACCCTCTAATCATGGTTTTGATGAATTTTTTGGTAACCTTTACCATTTAAATGCAGAGGAAGAGCCAGAAGACCCTGATTACCCTAAAGATCCTGCTTTTAAGAAAAAATTTGGACCACGCGGTGTTATTCACTCTTATGCCGATGGTAAAATTGAAGATACCGGCCCTTTAACTAAAAAACGCATGGAAACAGCTGATGATGAATTTGTCGCTGCAGCCATGAAATTCGTTGATAAAGCAGTGAAAGCTAAAAAACCTTTCTTTGTTTGGGTTAATACTGCAGGCATGCACTTTAGAACACACATCAATCCAAAACATGTGGGTCTTTCAGGTCAAGGGTTCTATAACGATGTGATGGTCGCTCACGATAATCATGTTGGCATGATGTTAGATCAACTTGATAAGTTAAAAGTTACTGACAGTACAATTGTCATGTACTCTACCGATAATGGCGTGCACTACAATACTTGGCCAGATGCCGGTATAACACCGTTTGATGGTGAAAAAAACAGTGAAAAAGAAGGTGCTTATCGTGTTCCAATGATGGTGCGCTGGCCTGGTAAAATTAAAGCCGGTGAAGTTTCAAACGAAATGATGGCTCATTTAGATTGGATGCCAACTTTAGCTGCCGCTGCAGGTGATACTAAACTCAAAGAAGACATGCTTAAAGGCAAACGTCGCTTTGGTAATAAGCAATCAAAAATTCATCTTGATGGCTATAATATGCTACCCCACCTTACGGGTAAAACAGAGAAAAGCCCACGCAACATTTATCATTATTTAAATGATGAAGGTTTCCCTGTTGCCATTCGTATTGGTGATTGGAAAATGGTTTATGCAGAAAATCGTGGTAAAACCTTGGCCCTTTGGACAGAACCTTTCACTATGCTAAGAATGCCTAAAATCTTAAACTTACGTCGTGACCCGTGGAGTAAAGCTGAAGAAAACTCTAATTCTTACTACGATTGGATGATTGATAAAGCGCCGTATATCTATTTAGGTTTATCAGAAACAGCTAAGTTTTTATCAACCTTTAAAGACTATCCACCTAGCCAACCTACTGGCTCTTGGTCAGTTGAAGCGGTATATGATACTTTTTTGAAAAAATCTGAAGGTAAATAATACGCTATTTACCTATACTTAAAAGCCCAATGTTTATTGGGCTTTTAAGTTTACTTTACATTACTGTTTAATTTTATAAAAAATGTAATAAACAATAGTAAAAACAACTACTACGGCTACAAATTGACCTCTCATTAACAATAGATTTATCAAAAAATTTGTGTAATATTAGAAATGATACTAATTCGCATATTGCTCATTAACCGTTGAACAATATACTTATCCATTGTGAAAAGGAAAAGAAATGGTAACTCAAAATAAGTTAAAGAAACTGGTTTTAGGTTTAAGTTTAATTGCTGCTTCTAGTGCAGCAATGGCAACAACCGATACCGCGAAACCTAATATTCTCGCCATCTGGGGCGATGATATCGGCCCATTTAACATCAGTGCATATAACCGCGGCATTATGGGTTATAAAACCCCTAATATTGACCGTATTGCTAATGAAGGCATTATTTTTACTGATTCCTATGGTGATCAAAGTTGTACAGCGGGTCGCGCTGGTTTTATTACCGGACAACACCCTATGCGTACAGGTTTAACTAAAGTAGGTTTACCTGGTGCAAAAGAAGGGCTTAACAAAAAAGATCCTACCATTGCCGAATTGCTTAAGCCCCATGGTTACATGACTGGCCAATTTGGTAAGAACCATTTAGGTGACCAAGATGAGCATTTACCGACTAACCATGGTTTTGATGAGTTTTTTGGTAACCTTTATCACTTAAATGCAGAAGATGAACCAGAGCATCCTGATTACCCTAAAGACCCAGCCTTTAAAAAGCGTTTCGGTCCTCGTGGTGCTATCCATTCCTTTGCCGATGGTAAAATTACCGATACCGGCCCTGTGACTAAAAAACGTATGGAAACTATCGATGAAGAGTTTTTAGGCGCCGCACTTAAGTTTATCGATAAAGCTCACGCCGCTAAAAAACCATTTTTTGTCTGGTTCAACTCTACCCGTATGCATGTTTGGACACGCTTAAAGCCTGAGTCTGATGGCGTTACTGGCCAAGGTTTATATGCTGACGGCATGGTTGAACATGACGGTCATGTAGGTCAATTACTGGATAAAATTGATAAACTAGGTATAGCTGAAAACACTATTATTATGTACACCACAGATAATGGCGCTGAATTAGCCTTATGGCCTGACGGTGGTTACACGCCATTTAGAGGTGAGAAAAACACCAACTGGGAAGGCGGCTACCGTGTTCCTATGATGGTTAAATGGGCGGGTAAAATTAAGCCTAACCAAGTCTCTAATGAAATGATTTCATTAATCGATTGGATGCCAACTATATTAGCTGTTGCTGGTGATACAAACATCAAAAGTAAACTTAAGAAAGGCACGAACGTTGGTGGCACTAAATTCAAAGTGCATCTTGATGGCTATAACTTTTTACCGCACTTCTTAGATACAACCAAAGAAGGTCCTCGTAAAGAGTTTATCTATTCTTCAGATACGGGTGACATTGTTGGATTACGATACGAAGATTATAAATTCGTTTTTAAAGAACAACGAGCACATGGTTTAGAAGTATGGCAAAACCCATGGACAACATTACGTGCACCTAAAATATTCAACTTAAGAATGGACCCTTATGAACGTATGGATCATGAGTCTGAAGGTTATGGTCAATGGTGGGCTGAACACATGTTTTTAATGGCCCCTGCTATGATGAAAGTTGCTCAATTTAAAGCAACGTTTAAAGAGTTTCCTCAGCGTCAAAAACCAGGAAGCTTCGTGCCATAAACTTCATTAATAACTAAGTGATTTTATAACCACTTAATAATATTAATGTTGCAGAAAGCAAAGCCATCAACTGTTTTGATGGCTTTAACTTTCTTACTTTATAGCTGTTCGTTGACTGTTATAAAGTAAGAATTTTTTCATTAGAATATTTAATTTCCATCAACTTATATCCACTTTACTTTAGTAAGAATCGACTGTTGTTATGAACAAATTTTATATATTTTCATCGCCTTCACTACGCGCTATTTTACAGTTCTCCATCATTACTAGCTTATTATTTGTAAGCCTAGTAGGTCATGTAAAATCCGTAGAAGCGTTAATAGAATCATCTGCTGATAAAGTTGAAAATAAAAATAAAAAACAACGGGTATTTTCGTTACCTAAACCAATGCTCGATGAGTTAATGAAAAACATGGTACTAGTTGAAGCAGGTAGCTTTGCGATGGGCTCTGACTCACCTTTAGCGAGAAACCGTGAAAAACCTGTCAGGCAAGTCAGTCTTGATGCTTTTTACATTGGGAAATATGAATTAACTCAAGACCTGTTCGAGCAAATTATGGGGTGGAACAATAGTTTCTTCGCCTGTGATAAGTGTCCGGTAAATAACATAAGTTGGTTTAATATGCTTTTATTTATTGAGCGATTAAATAGTGCTACTGGTAAAGAATTTAGTTTACCTACCGAAGCTCAGTGGGCATATGCTGCAAAAGGTGGCAATAAGTCTCAAAACTATCGATACAGTGGTTCAAACAATATTAACGACGTTGCTTGGTTTGCTGATAACGCAAAAAATAAAAGCCACCCTGTTGGCCTCAAAAAGCCTAACGAACTTGGTTTATACGATATGACGGGGAATTTATGGGAATTTTGTCTTGATGACATGAGCCGACAAGCTTATACCTTCACAGAGAGTCATAACCCTTTTATGGGTGATAAAGAAAACCTTAAACAAAAAGCAATGAAAGTTATTCGCGGTGGCGGTTATGAGTTTTCCGCAACAGAAAACTTAGTATTCATGCGTGATGGCGCTACTAATAATGTACGTATGGCAGACATCGGATTCAGATTAGTCATGAGCAAAAATTAAATGTTAAATAATTTCCTGGAGCATTATTTCCACATGATAAAATCACCAACAAACGCCTATTTTGGACTGCTTTTTTTAGTACTTAATACTTTTATAGGTCAAAGTTTTGCTCAAACTTTTGTTGGTTCAAAAGCCTGTATTGGTTGTCATGAAAAAGCCTATCAAGACTGGCAAGGGTCACATCATGATATGTCAATGAAACATGCCGATAGCAAAAGTGTTTTAGGTGACTTTAATAACGCCACATTGGCTACCCAAGATAAAAAGTCTGACAAGCTGAATACCTTTTTTAAAAAAGGCCCTCAGTTCTGGGTCAATATCAAAGGTGAAGATGGTAAGTTTCATGACTATCAAATTAAATATACTTTTGGTTATGAGCCACTACAACAATATATGGTTGAGTTCGATGATGGCCGAGTTCAGCTGATACCTTTCGCTTGGGACTCTCGAGTCAAAGAAGAAGGGGGACAACGATGGTTCAACCTTTACCCCGATATGACTGAAAAACATCAAGAATTCTTTTGGACCAATACTGGTCAAAACTGGAACTACATGTGTGCTGACTGCCATTCAACCAATGTAGATAAGAACTTTGATATCAAAACAGATTCCTACAATACTACTTTTAGTGAAATTAATGTCGCTTGTGAGAGCTGCCATGGGGCCGCCAGTGAACATTTAACTTGGGCTAAGCAATCTAAAGATAAATCTGAAAACACAATAAATAACATGCCATTAGATGGCAAAGGCTTTAGCCGTGTTTTATCAAAATCAGTACAAAACTGGCAAGCAAAAGGCAATAAAAAAACCTTAACACCAAAAAGTATTGAACATAGCCAACAAGTATTAGTGTGCGCGCAATGCCATAGCAGACGAACTCAAGTAAGTACTAACGACCATGTAAAAAGTAATGCCTTTGGTGAGCGTTATTTACTTGATTTAGTTTCAAGCACCAATTATCACCCTGACGGACAAGTCTACAACGAAGATTTTGTTTATGGTTCTTTTTTACAGTCAAAAATGTACAAAAATGGCGTGGTATGTAGCGACTGTCATAACCCGCACACTGCACAATTAAAACTTCCAATCGAAACACTTTGCTTGCAGTGTCATCAAAGTGATAACTACGCATCAACACAGCATCATAAACATCCTGAAAGCTCTACTGGCGCACAATGTGTTAATTGTCATATGCCTGAGACGACATATATGGAAATTGATGCCAGACGTGATCATGGCTTTCATATACCAACGCCTAATTTAGCCCAGAAATTAGGCACACCTGATACCTGTTTAAGTTGTCATGAGAATAAAGATAGCCAATGGAGTGCTAGCAAGGTTAATGCTTGGTATCCTAAATCAACGGTTGAAACTGAAAAAGACTTTGTCGCGGTTTTCTCTGCTATTAACTTAGCGTTAAATGAGCAACAACTTCAAGGCGTTTCCTCAGAGTTATCTCGCATTGCTCAGACTATCAGTTATGCTGGCATTATCCGCGCCTCTGCATTAACTAAAATGGCTAGCGTATCTAATACCAATACTATTATCGCTATTGCTAGAGCCGTTAAAAACCCTGATGAAAATATACGATTAGGTGCAATCGAAGGGGCTCAAAATATGGCTGCTGCTGAAAAGTGGCGCATATTATCACCTTTATTAAACGACAAAGTGTTATCGGTAAGAATCAATGCTGCTTTTACCTTAACCAGTTTGTGGCAAAACTTATCCGTACCACAAAAAGAACAATTAACACCCGCCCTGAATGAATATATCGAAAGTCAGCATTTTAATAATGATCGTAGTTTTTCTCATTCTAATCGAGGAATTATTGCCGCCTATCAAGGACAATACGATCAAGCCATTAAAGCTTTCAAACAAGGCATCGCAATAGAGAAACATTTTGCACGAACTTACCTTAATTTGAGCCAAGTTTATTATCAACGAGGCGAAAACCAAAAAAGTATTGAAATATTGCAGCAAGGAAAATCCGCAAACCCTGATGATGCCAGCCTGCCCTATAATTTAGGACTCGCGTATATTAGGGTTCAAGATAAAGTAAAAGCAGCACAAGCATTAGCCATTGCTACACAACTTGCCCCCCAAAATAGTCATTATTTTTATGTTTATGGCTTAAGTTTAGAGCAGCAGAAACCTAGTGCCGCTTATGGCGCTTTGTATCAAGCATTTCAACTGAGTAATAACCCGCAACATTTATATGCGCTATGTGACATGCAAGTCCGCCATAAAAGCGGTTTAGCAAAACAATGTTTAGCACAACTTGCCCCGTTAGTGCCCAGTAATGTGATGCAAACGCTTAGGCAACAGTTAAATCAATAAGGTTTCCGTTATGTAAAACAATTAGCTACTTGTTAGCTAACTGTTAGGAAATGAGCTAATTAAAGTGGAATAAAAAAGGATTGTTTTATGAGTAGCAAAATGAATGACCAAGAGAGTAATAAGTCTAATGCGCTAGCGCAGTTACAATTATTAAAAACACAAATTGAGCAATCAGTTATTGGTCAGTCACATGTTGTAGACTCGCTACTTATTGCCCTGTTAACTAATGGTAATATTTTATTAGAAGGTTTGCCCGGCACAGCAAAAACCCGTTCAATTAAAACCTTAGCACGCTCTCTTGCCGTAGATCTTGGTCGAGTACAATTCACGCCCGATTTATTACCCTCTGATGTCACTGGCACAGAAGTTTACCAAGAAGTTAACGGCAAACCCGTACTAACTTTTCAACAAGGTCCTATTTTTAATAATCTGTTACTTGCCGATGAAATCAATAGATCGCCTGCTAAAGTACAAGCCGCACTATTAGAAGCGATGGAAGAAAGACAAATCACCGTTGCCGGTAAAACCTACAAATTACCTGAACTTTTTATGGTATTAGCAACCCAGAACCCAATTGAGCAAGAAGGTACTTACCCGTTACCAGAAGCGCAAATGGATCGATTCATCATGAAAATCAATCTTGATTACCCCGATGATGCTGCTGAAGGTGAGATCATAAAATTAGTACGCAGCGAAGAAAAGAGCGTACAAACTGTTGAGAATATTAGTCCTGAACATATTTTCACTGCCCGAGATGAAATCCATACCATCCATGCCAGTCAAGCCATCATCGATTACATTGTAGCCATCGTTATGGCAACGAGAAAACCCGAACGATATCCTGACTCTCCGTTGCAGCAATGGTTAACTGTTGGCTCAAGTCCAAGAGCGAGTATCGCCATTGATAAATGTGCCCGCGCGCAAGCCTGGCTAAACGGAAAAGACTTCGTTGACCCTGACGATGTTCGATCTGTGGCTCATTCTGTTCTACGCCATCGCTTAGTACTCAGTTACGACGCTTTAGCTGACGGTATTACTGCTGATGCGGTAATAGATGAAATACTTAAACAGGTGGCTGTTGCCTAAGGGGTTCAAATGAACACCAACACACCTCCTAATAAAAAAAAGTCTGCAGATGACTCTAAAGATAAGTCAGCAATTTACGTTGACTTAAATGAATTACGTCGTCTCAAGTATTTAGCTAAAGGCTTTTCGTTTACACCCAATCAGCCAGCAAACAGTGCCTTAAGTGGTAAGAACGTCTCTAAACTTCGTGGTCGCGGACTCAATTTTGAAGAGCTGCGCCATTATCGTCCAGGCGACGATATTCGCTCTATGGATTGGAAGGTCACGCAAAGAACCGGAAAACCCCATATCAAGGTGTTCACCGAAGAGCGTGAGCGCAATGTATTTTTAGCCATAGATCAACGTATGACGATGTTCTTTGGTAGTTCAAATAAAATGAAATCAGTGATTGCCGCTGAGCTTTCCGCTTTAATTGCTTGGCAAATAAGTGATAGTGGTGATCGCATTGGCGCAGTTATTTATAATGATCAACAAACCAAAGTTATACCCGCTAAGCGTGGCAGACAACATGTTGTCAATTTACTCGCTGAAGTATTGAAGAAAAATCACGAGTTATCCATCGACCTGTCGAGCAAAGATAATGCTCACCAACAAGTTGACGATAGCGAGTCCTATAACAAAATGTTGGCAACCTTAAATAAAGTCTCAAGTCATAATGGTTTAATCATTTTAATTGGTGATGGCCATGGTTTTAACGATAAAAGCACCGATTTTGTTAAGCAATTAAGGCAGCATAATGAAGTTATTGCCTGTCACATTTTTGATCCCTTAGAGCAGACCTTACCCAAAATGTCACAAATGATTGTCAGTGATGGTGTGCAACAGATCCAGTTTTCTTCAGAGAAAAAGCACGTTCAAAAAAATTATGAAGCTGAAATAGCTCGTCAGTTAGAGAGTTATGTCAAAGCGGCGAAAAAGTACCGTATCCCGTTAATCGAAATAGATACCATTGCTCCTGTTGAGCAACAACTACGTAAAGCCCTTGGTCACAAAGCAGGAAGTCAAACTGGCGCTAAAACAGGACATACCACAGGAATTAAATCATGAGTTTTGAAAAACCTTGGGGTAATTATTTACTCGAGGCCATTGTCGAAACAAAAGCACCAGACATGATTAGCTTTTGGCCTCAAACGATTGCTTGGCAACTACTTTTTATTTTATTGATAATGCTTATTATCAAAAAAGTTTATCTATCATGGAAGAATTATCAGGCTAACGCTTACCGACGCGAAGCCCTTGTTTGGCTTGCTCAATGCTCTCTTTCTAATGAAGAAGATATTAGGCAATTACCCGCATTACTTAGGAAAACGGCGATGCTCTCTAATAATCACCAATTGAAAGAGGGTAACTCTTTTACTAACAAGAATAATGGTGGAGATAAAAGTAACGATGATACTGGCGAAAACCCTAATACTTCTTTTGCGATAAAATGCAAACAAGAAATTACTGAGTTAAGGGGATTACCTTGGGTAAAATGGCTTGACCAACAGTGTAGTCAAAGTCATTTTCATGAAAAAGAAGCACTGTCTTCATCAGATTATTACTCTTGTGAAAAATTATTAACTCAACTTCCTTATATGGCCAAAATAGATCTTAACAATGCTTCGTTTAATACAGGGCTAATAGAACTGCGCCAACAAATAGAACTATGGATTAGGCATCATGAATTGCCCGTTGCAACTGAAGTAACACCAGCTTGTAGTGATACAGATGATGGAGTGGCAACATGATCGAGTTCGTTTATCCCTGGGCGTTTGTATTGCTCATAGTCCCTTTTGCTGTAACGCTGTTTGCACCTGCTTATAAAGAACGAAAATCATCCATTAAGGTGCCCTACTTTGCTCGACTTGTTGATGTAACCGGTGAAAAACCACAAAGTGGCGCGGTATTACTTAATCGCAATAACCTGCAAAGATTAATTGTTGCTTTCTCATGGCTGTGTATTGTCACTGCTATCGCTAAACCTGAAATGATTGGTGCACCGATTAATCAAGAAAAGTCCGCGCGTGACTTAATGATAGCAGTCGATTTATCCGGCTCTATGGCAGTCGAAGATTTCACCTTACCTATCGCCACCAATGAGCTAACGAATAGAGCAAAAAATGACACTGATTCTAGTGCAACAAAAAGCAGTACAAACGACACAGGTAAAGGTGAGAAAGTTAATCGATTGGTCGCTGTTAAGCATGTGCTCAATGCCTTTGTTAAAAGTCGCGAACATGACAGATTAGGTCTTATCCTGTTTGGTGATGCGCCATATCTGCAGGCCCCTTTTACTGATGACATAGCTACATGGCAAGCTTTACTGAACGAAAGCGATATTGGCATGGCAGGTCAAAGTACCGCTTTTGGTGATGCCATTGGCTTAGCCATCAGCGTTTTTCAACAATCTGACACCCAAAATCGTGTGTTAATTGTATTAACTGATGGCAATGATACTGCTTCAAAAGTTCCGCCAGTAGAAGCCGCTAAAGTTGCTGCTGCACGAGATATTAAGATATATACCATCGCCATTGGCGATCCAAGCGCTGTTGGTGAAGAGAAAGTAGATCTTGAGGTTCTGCAAGCAATGGCAGAAATTACCCAAGGTAAAAGTTTTCAAGCACTAAACAGTGAAGAATTATTAAAAGTTTATGCTGAGATTGATAGACTTGAGCCACAGCAATTTGACTCACTATCCTTTAGGCCAAGAGTCAGTATTCATCATTACCCTATCGTATTATTTGTCAGTATTTATCTGCTGGCTTTATTTATTGTTAATATTCGAATCCGCCTACAATTAGCCAAACAACAACGTAACGTGCTGAGAGGTAAATCATGATTGATGACCTATCGCTATTTTTTGATAACATGCAGCATTTTCACTTTCTGCGCCCTTATTGGTTGTTAGCATTCATCATTATTGTTTACATCATTCGCGCCTTTTCACTACGCGATGATAGTTTAGCGCAGTGGCGGTCTTTAATGTCGGCTCAAGTATTGTCGCACTTAACGGTGAGCGGTAATAATAACAACTGGTTGTCTCCACAGAAAATGTCCTTAATCTTAGCAGTCCCACTTTGCATCGTGCTAATGGGACCTACTTGGCAACAACAACCCTCACCTTTTAGTGAGAATAATGCACCACTTATCATAGCACTTGATGTATCTAAAACCATGGAACAAGGCGACGTGCAACCATCAAGATTATTACGCGCAAAACAAAAAATCATCGAATTACTTGAACTCAGGGGCGATAGTAAAACAGCGCTCATTGCCTTTGCTGGTAGTGCTCATGTGGTCATGCCAATAACTAATGACAGAGAAATGATCCGCCACTTTCTTGATGCATTAGATGAAAAAGTCATGCCTGTTGCCGGTAAATTACCAGAAACGGTTATCCCTTTAGTCGATAATTTATTAGCAACTTCTAACGTGCCTGGCACCGTTTTATTAATAGGTGATGGAGCAACCAGTAATACGGTAAATAGCTTTAAAACGTTTTTTAACAAACAAGGAGCACAACTACTTGTTTGGGGCATAGGTAAATCAGCACAATCGGAAGAGAAATCAGCAACATTAACTGCTGATATTATTCCTTTACAACTTGAGCAATTGAAGGCATTAACGAGTGAGAGTAATGGTCGTCTGATATTAATGAGTAATGATAACAGTGATGTTAACCGGGTTAATAACTACATTAAGCACAATCTTGTTATTGTTGATGACAATAGCAGGCCATGGCATGACTCGGGTTACCCTATGGTATTTGTTGTGGCGGGTATTTTCTTGTTCTGGTTTAGAAAAGGATGGACTCTGCAATGGTAAAATTAATATCAACACTGTGGTTTAACTTTTCAGTACGAACCAATCAGCGAAGCTACCTTAATAAACGTTACGTTAATAAAAGTACATTAATTAGCATAGTAGTTATCGCAACTTGCCTTTTCGCCTATGTAAAACCACAGCAATTTGCTGATTTTTGGCTTACCCGTGATCAACAAGGACAACTACTGTTTAACTTGGGACATTACCAGCAGGCAAGTAACACATTTAAAAGTACTCAATGGCAAGCCTATAGTAGTTATGGCGCTGAGCAATATAAAAATGCAGCAACTCTATATGGGCAGTTTACGGATATCGAAAGTCAATTAGCCAAGGCAAATGCCCTTGCCCATGCACGTGAATACTTAAGTGCTCGTAACTTATATCAACAAATATTGACAATTGTTCCCCAAAATAGTGCCGCAAACACTAACATTAAAATCGTTCAGGCCATCATTGATGAAGTAAACCGTTTATCTGCTAGTCAGGCACAAGAAGACGGAGAGTCAATAAAAGAGTTAGGTGACGAACCACAAACTGGCGATGGGGCTGAACGTGAAGTAGCCCCCGAAGAGCAAGAAATAGAACAGCTCAGTGCAGAGCAACTTCTTCTTGATCCGAATCTAAATGAAATGTGGTTGAGACAAGTACAAAAAAACCCAGCATATTTTTTATCTCAAAAATTTTATATGCAGCAAGAAGCTGTTAATCATAAAAAGATAACCACTGATAAAGATAATAATAAAGATGAGAATAAAGGAGTTAATGATGAATAAAAAATTGATTTCCCTACTCACCTTCCTTGTTCTGATTTGTCAGCTAACGATAATACCAGTCGCGACAGCAGCACAAGATATAGAAGATTTAGTTAATCAAGGTAAGTTAACGATTAACTTGAAGGTTAATCGAAAAGAACAACAAATAGTCGGACAAGCTCTCATACTTGCGATCGAAGTATCGACAGTTCGATGGTTTGCAACAGGTAGCCAAATTCAACATTTCACCATGAAAAATGTCGTGATGCAGGCAAACAATACGACAACAATAAATGGTAGCAAACGCATCAATGGTCAAACGTGGGCAACACAAACCCATGAAATCACCCTATATCCTTCGGTATCTGGTACTTATCGAATTGAGCCGATTAATGTAGACATCTCCATTAATACTGAACACGATGGCATAGTCAGCGGCGAACTTAGTACCCAAGAAAGTAGTTTTACTATTGATTTGCCGAAAGCGCTTGAGGGTATTGAAAATTTCATCGTTTCGCCACAGGTAACGCTAATTGTTGACGGGCAGTTCGATGAAGAAAAGAACTATGCGGTAGGAGAAGCCATCACGCAGACGATAACAATTACCGCCGATGACACACCAGCAATGATGATAAAGCCAATTAACTTGGTAGCGAATAATTTAGGAGCTACTGATCTAACACCGCATGATAAATCGACGGATAATAAGGTGGCGAGTAATAAAACCACGTTAGATGGAATCAGCATTTATCACAAACCTGCGCAAGTTTTTGATAAGTCTAATCGAGGTACGTTATTAGGTACTCGGGTAGAGTCTTTTACTTATATTTTTGAAAAGCCGGGACATTATTTAATCGATGAACAAGTTATCTACTGGTGGAATAGCCAAAGCAACACACTGGAGCGTTTGTTGATTCCATCATCCAAATGGACAGTTTCTGACGGGGCCTTAAGCAAAGTTAGTACCGGTAATCCTTTAAAGTCATTTAATTTCACTATTAAAACAGTCATAAATTCAATCGTCATAATAGTGTTACTAATACTTATTTCGCTAGGGGTCACAAAGCGTCATTATTTATCCGCTTTATATAACAAGCTCACTAAACGCGAGCAAAGATTACTTCGTAGTAAATATTTAAATGCAGTAGCTGACAAAAATTACTTAATAGCAACGCAATACCTCTATCAATATGCTTTATTAAAAAATAAGCAAACTTACGCAGCTGGTTGCGTGCAATCTTCTACATTAAATCAATTGGCTTTCAAAGAAAGTAACGCAGAAAACATACCGTTAAGCTTTTCTGTAAGCGATGCTAAGGTATTAATTAGTAAAATTGATGCTAGTACCTCTAAAAAAGAGGATGTAGCTAATTTTATTCCTAAAGAGCGAATCAACCTTAACAGTGATTAATACCATTAATCACTAATACTAAATTAATTAACCAGTGCTCCTTCACCTTTTAGTGTTATTTTATCCATAAAAAACCCGTATTAGCTTTCACTAATACGGGTTTTATTATTTTATTTCAGCAAGTACTGGTTCACCTACAGAATAAGGAAGTAAAAATGAATAATTAAATTATTCAGCTTAAATTAGCGAAATTAACATTCCTTATCTTAGTCGCTATATTTATTAGTCACTATTTCCGTCTTCTACACGGCTTTTCAGTTTTTGGCCTGGTCTAAAGGTAACCACTTTACGGGCAGAAATTGGAATATCTTCACCCGTTTTTGGATTACGACCAGGGCGTTCGCTTTTAAGACGTAGGTCGAAATTGCCAAAACCTGAAAGCTTTACTTGATCACCGCTTTCTAAAGTTTCGCGAATTTCTTCAAAGAAGATTTCAACCATGTCTTTTGCGTCGCGCTTGCTCAGCCCAACTTTTTCAAATAAATGTTCTGCTACTTCTGCTTTGGTAAGCGCCATTGCTTAGTCCCTCAGTGATGCATTTAGTTCTGTTTTTAATGTTGCAACAACTCTATCAATGACATCAGTGATGTCTTTTTCTTCAAGAGTTTTACTGGTATCTTGTAATACTAGGGCTATGGCTAGACTTTTAAAACCGTCATCAATGCCTTGACCTTTGTATACATCAAATAAGTTTAGATCAATTAAATAATTTCCGCCAACCTTTTCAATAAGTTGTAACACATTTTTTGCATCAACATCCTCTTTTACTACTATTGCTAGGTCACGGCGATTGGCAGGAAAGCGAGATATATCGGTGGCTTCAGGGATTTTTTGCACTAAAACTTCAGACAATAATAGTTCGAAAATTAATGTTCTACCGTTTAAGCCTAATTTTCTTTCTAATTCAGGGTGTAAGGTTCCAACACAACCGACAAAAACGCCATTTTTAGTAATTTGCGCCGTTTGCCCTGGATGTAAAGCATCAACCTCAGCTTTTGAAAACTCATAACCTTGTGCATCACAAGTCAGTGCTAATAAAGCTTCAACATCACCTTTAATATCATAAAAGTCGGTTGCCGCTTTTTCCATGCTCCAATGTTCATCAACACGAAGACCACTAATAACACCTGCAATCATGTTTTGTTGACGAACACCGTTTTCTGCACTTTCATCTGGAACAAAACGTAAGCCAGTTTCAAATAAACGAATGCGGCCTTGCTGACGATTTTGATTGTAAACCATCGACTGTAACAAACCGGTCCATAAACTTAGACGCATTACCGACATTTCAGAAGAAATTGGATGTGGTAGCGTCATCACCTCTTGTCCTGGGTGCAATAAGGCTTGTACTTTCGGATCAACAAAACTGTAGGTGATCGCTTCTTGGTAATCACGATTTACTAATGTTTGTTTCAGATTTGATAAAGAAAGGTTAGCTTCTTTTTGCTCACACATTTTCAAAGTAGCTTTTGGCGCAATATTTGGAATATTGTTATAGCCAAAAATACGTGCCACTTCTTCAATTAAATCAACTTCGATTTTAATATCAAAACGATATGCTGGCACAATCACTTGCCATACTTTAGCTTCGCCTTCACCTGTAGTGGTTACAGTAAAACCAAGACGCGTAAGAATTTCACTCACTTGTGCATCTTCAATATGATGGCCAATGCGACTATCTAACATTTTACGACGTAAGTTTACGTCTTTTGTTTGTGGAATATCTGCATCAGATTTAGCTTCAACAACTGGGCCTGCTTGACCACCAACAATGCTTAGCAATAATTCAGTCGCTCGTTCTATTGCGTCATGCTGTAACGTTGGGTCTATACCACGCTCATAACGATGTGAAGAGTCTGTATGTAAGCCGTATTGACGCGCTTTACCTAAGATAGCTAACGGTGCAAAAAATGCACTTTCTAAAAATAGATCAGTGGTGTTATTGGTAACACCTGATTCAAGTCCACCAAAGATACCTGCCATGGCTAATGCTTTGTTCTCATCAGCAATAACTAAAGTACCTTCTTTTAACGTGACTTCGTTTTCATCTAATAATGTTAATTTTTCGTCTTTATTTGCGAAACGTACATTGATACCGCCGTCTAGTTTGGCTAAATCAAAGGCATGCATTGGATGACCCAATTCAAGTAAGATGTAATTAGTAACATCAACAACAGGGTCTATTGAACGTGTTCCACAACGACGAAGTTTTTCTACCATCCAAAGTGGCGTGGTTGCGTTAGGGTTAATACCCTTAATAACACGACCTAAATAACGAGGACATGCTTCATTAGCCTCAATATTAATGGTAATAACATCATCAATTGTTGGCGCTACAGCAGTAATTGTTGGTTCACTAACTTCTAAAGAGTTCAACACACCTACTTCACGAGCTAAACCTTTAAGGCCTAGACAGTCACCACGGTTAGCTGTTAAATCGACATCAATAGTAACGTCATTCAAGTCTAAATATTCACGGACACATTGACCTAATGGCGCATCACTTGCTAATTCCATAATGCCATCTGAGTCATCAGCTAAACCAATTTCAGATTCACTACACAACATACCAAAAGAAGGTACACCACGTAATTTTGCTTTCTTAATTTTAAAGTCGCCTGGTAATACTGCGCCGACCGTTGCCACTGCAACTTTTAAACCTAGACGACAGTTTTTAGCACCACAAACGATAGTAACTAACTCGCCTTTTTCTACCGTAGTAGAACTGTAATCGCCTAAACTAATTTTTGTTACTTGCAACTTATCTGCATCAGGGTGTGGGCCACATTCAACCACTTCACCAATAACAACACCACTAAATTCGCCTGCTACCGGATCAACACCGTCAACCTCTAAGCCAGCCATTGTTATTTGATGCGCTAAATCATCCGAAGAAAGTGCAGGATTAACCCATTCACGTAACCAAGATTCACTAAATTTCATTATGAGTTTTCCTACTTGAACTGTTTTAAGAAGCGAAGATCATTTTCAAAGAATGCACGTAAATCATTTACGCCATAACGCAGCATAGTTAAGCGTTCAACGCCCATACCAAAAGCAAAACCAGTGTAAACTTCTGGGTCTATACCAACACTACGTAAAACATTTGGGTGAACCATGCCACAGCCTAATACTTCTAACCACTTACCATTTTTACCCATGATATCGACTTCCGCAGAAGGTTCAGTGAATGGGAAGTAAGAAGGACGGAAGCGAATTTCTACTTCTTCTTCAAAGAAATGATGCAAGAAATCATGCAAAATTCCCTTAAGGTGAGTAAAACTAACGTCTTTATCTACCATCAAACCTTCAACTTGATGAAACATCGGCGTATGCGTTTGATCATAATCGTTACGATATACTTTACCTGGAGAGATAATACGCAATGGTGGTTGTTCAACTTCCATAGTACGAATTTGTACACCAGATGTTTGCGTACGTAATACTAATTTAGGGTTAAAGTAGAAAGTATCATGGTCTTGACGTGCAGGATGATGTTCAGGAATATTCAAGGCATCAAAGTTATGATAATCATCTTCAACTTCTGGACCATCTTTTACTTCAAAGCCTAAATCACCGAAGAAACTTTCAATGCGTGCGATAGTGCGGGTTACTGGATGTAAACCACCAATTTGAGTGCCGCGTCCTGGTAGAGTGACATCAATAGACTCCGCCGCTAATTTTTCTTTAATCTCTTGGGCACGTAATAATTCACCACGTTCGGTTAGTAATTTTTGTACTGCTTGTTTAGCAATATTGATTACTTGTCCCATTTTAGGTTTTTCTTCTTTCGGTAATTTACCTAAACCTTTCATTTGCTCGGTGAATAAACCTTTTTTCCCTAAAAAGTTAACACGCACTTGATCAAGTGCTGTTGGGTCTGATGCTTGTGCAATGGCAACTTCAGCCTGCGCTACAATGCTATCTATGGTGGTGGTGTCTAAGTTCATGATTTCCTCTAAAACGGGGTAAATAAACGACTTTAATTAGCTTTTCTTATGAAAAAAGGCCAGCTAGTTAAGCCATTTACCAATAGACTAATTTAAATAATAAAAATGCGATTGATTTTACACGAAAACTTGGCTTTAGGTAGCAGTAATAACGGCTTTTTTAATGATATATAGTCAAACTACATAAGCATGGAGGTTTTAACGGGAATTATAAACGTTTTTAGATAGGAGTTGATTGAAGATATGGTCAAAACTGGCACACAAACCCATAGCTCTTTTAGTATGGCTTTAACAATAAATATATTTATACCGAATAAATGAAGTGAAATTAACGCTTACTTCCTATTACTACCTCTTATTGCTCTTTTGCTTCGCTTTCACGTTTAACTAAAAGAAAGGTTAGATACATTTTTGTCGGTAAAGAAAATACCAAACCAAAGGCAATACACATAGCACTAATAATAATGCCTGTTACGCCGAGTGACTCCATATAATCACTAAATGAGTGTAAATAAATCCCTAGCAGAATCAGAGATATTCCAATGCAAATAGAAATTTTTAATAGTAGAACTAAGCGTTGCTCTGACATAAATCACTCTGCAAAACGTTAAAATAATATAAATATAATATATCAACATTAAACATCAGCACTTATTGAGCAAGATCATTGTCTTGTCCAATAAGTGCATTAATTTTCTGACTTTTAGCTTAAAGAATCCAAGATGGCCGCTACAGGATGTCTGGCTTTTAAATCACTAAAACGTTTCACTTGTGATCGACAAGAAAACCCAGTTGCTAATACTTGTTCACTCGCTAGCGTTTCTAACTTCGCCTGCCAGCTTAATTCAAATAAACCTTTCGAATTATCTAAGTTAGTTTTTTCATGCCCGTAAGTGCCTGCCATGCCACAACAACCAACACTGACTTTTTCTAAGGCTAAACCGAAGTGTTCAAAAATTGATTGCCATTCATTTTCACTGTTCACTAAAGCTGTTTTCTCGGTGCAATGAGAGAAGAGTTTAAATGCCTGAGCTTTTGAGTGCTCTGTTGAGCTAAATGCCCCTTTAAAAGCCGTATCTTCTTTAATAAAAGTTAATAACCATTCATGAGCCAGTAATACCGAAAAATCACCACGTTTTTCTTGCAAGGTTTTCGCGTATTCATCGCGATAACACAAGACCATCGAAGCATCCATTCCCAACATTGGAATATCGAGTGCCGCTAGTTGATTTAAAAAGTCACTGCTTGATTTTGCTGTTTTAGCAAATCGCGCTAAAAACCCTTTAACATGTTGCGCTTTACCATTTGGTTTAAAAGGTAATAAAATCGGCTCTAAACCCAATTTTTTAATCAAGCTCATCATACTTTCTACCGTAGTAGCATCATAAAATGAGGTAAAAGGATCTTGTACTATCAGTACATAACCTTTGCGTTGCTGCGTGGTTAACCGCTGTAATTTAGTTAAATCAAAACCAGAGAAGCCTGCTTTTTTCACTTGTTTTTTTAAGGTAGGCACTGATAATAATGGCGTATTAACATAACCAATAGTTTTGGCTGATAACTTGTCATAGAGCTTAGTGTTAAGTACCGCATTAACGATTTTAGGTGCTTTAGCCATTAACGGCGCAAGTATCTCCACGTTAGCGACAAGGTGATCTTTTAATGGTCTGGCATAACGAGAGTAATATATATTAATAAACCGTGACCTAAAATCGGGTACATCGACTTTAATAGGACATTGGCTTGCACACGCTTTACACGCTAAACAACCTTGCATTGCCTCCATTACTTCATGAGAGAAGTCACCATTACCATTTTCATCTTGTTGTGGTTTACTAATAAAATTAAGTCGAAGTTTATCAGCAGCATTCGTTAGTATCTCTTTAACCGACCAGATGCTTTTCGATGTATTAATGTTGTCTTCAAGTTTTAGAATATCAACGCCCTGCTTCTCTAATAAACGCAACCATTCACGCATTAAACCAGCGCGTCCTTTAGGAGAGTGACGTCTATCTCGAGTAATTTTACTCGACGGACACATTGGGCTATCGGCATCATAGTTAAAACACAAACCATTGCCGTTACAATCCATAGCGGCAGTAAATGACTCTTTAACCGTCACAGGGATTTGTCTATCATAAAAACCGCGCTTGGTATCATCAACGCTCACCAATTGCTCGCTTGAGTCAAATGGTGTGCAAATTTTACCTGGGTTCATTCTATTAAGCGGGTCAAACGCTGCTTTGATTTTTCTTAGCTCGTTAAACAGGTGTTCACCAAAAAATTCAGGGCCATATTCACTGCGATAGCCCTTACCGTGTTCACCCCACATTAGACCACCATATTTAGCGGTTAGTTTAACGACTTTATCAGAGATGGTACGTAATAACTTTTCTTGCTCAGGATCGCACATATCAAGGGCTGGGCGTACATGTAATACCCCCGCATCGACATGGCCAAACATGCCATAATTTAACTCGTAACCATCAAGTAGTGCACGAAACTCACCAATAAAATCAGCAAGATTTTCTGGTGGTACGGCGGTATCTTCAGCAAAGGCTAACGGTTTTTGACTGCCTTCAGTTTTACCCAACAAACCAACCGCTTTTTTACGCATGGCATAAATTTTGTTAATACTGGCAAGGTCTGAAGTCACTTGATAACCAATGACGCCACGACTTTCTGATGACTTATCTAATGAACCATCTTTGCTAATTAAAACATCAAGGCCTGAGGTGAGCTGTGCAACCTGAGCGGCTAAGCCTTCAATGCTATCGCCGTTATATTCAACAACATTAATGCCATCCATCACTTTTCCTGGCACATCAGTGATTAAGTCACTGACACTGTGCCAAACAATATCTTGTTTCGCGAGATTTAATACCCTTGAATCTATCGTTTCTACTGACGTTGCCTTGGCTTCAACGAGCGAAGGAGAGTGACGAAGTGCGGAATCAAAACTATCGTATTTGATATTAATGAGTGTTTTAGCAACACGAATAGGATTAATGTTTAGCTTTGCTTCGCAAACAAATGCCAATGAACCTTCTGAGCCAGTGATCAAGCGTGATAAATCAACGCCAATAATGTCACCATCATCATTTGTTTTTAATACGTTCTCTAAATCATACCCCGTTAAAAAACGATTTAATCGTGGAAATGTCTTTAACACTAATTCGCGATTTTCAATACATGAGTCAAGCACTTGCGCCATTATCCTTGCATGAGAAGTCGCGTGTGATGTTGAATGAGAGATCGTATGAGTTTGGGTTTGACTTTCGCCCTCAACAGTACTTTTCTGAGCTAAGTTTTGAGCTTGCGCTAATGTCATTGGCTCAGTATTTAAGACCTCACCATTAGCAAGTACCGACGTTAGTGCTAAAACATGATTAGACGTTTTTCCATAAACTAACGAGCCTTGCCCAGAAGCATCGGTATTGATCATACCGCCAACAGTGGCTCGATTCGAGGTGGATAAATCAGGAGCAAAGAAAAAGCCATGGGGACGTAGAAAATCATTAAGCTGATCTTTAACCACACCCGCTTCGACACGTACCCACTTTTCCTCAACATTAATCTCTAATACTTTATTCATGTATTTAGATAAATCAACCACAACACCTGGTGTTAAACTTTGCCCGTTGGTACCGGTACCGCCACCACGTGCACTGAATTTAATACTCAGATATTGCTCATTACTTGCTGTTGTAGCCAGTAAAACAATATCGGATTGAGTACGTGGTTGAATAACCAATTGTGGCAACTGCTGGTAAATGCTGTTGTCGGTTGCGACTGATAGTCTCGCGCTGTAACTGGCATTAATATCACCAGTAAAGTTTTTATTTTTTAATGAACTAATAAAATCATTATATAAAGGAGGAAGATGATTTTGATGACTAATATGGGGAAGCATAACGACTTAACTTTTCTTTTAAACAGGACAATGCTTCGAGTATATCATGTTGAAAATGAATTTTTACTGCATTAAAAGGCAAATATTCAATAATATCACTGAAAAATGAATATTTATTTATACCCGTTACCAATCAAGATGCAGGTTTCAGAGTGCTTGAACAATTTCAATTCAAGGCGCTGTGATGAAATAATGGTTGTTCAGGAGAATATGCTCCTGCATTCTCTAATAACACCATCCATGTAGCGCCATTATAAATCACAGTAGCGATTAAGTGATGTTGCTCAAGCGCCTCTTCGATGGGTTTAAAATCATTTTATACGGCGTTAAATAATCAAACCATAGAATGACTATGCTTAAATTATCTTCCTTGCCTAAAGTGATTTTAATTCCCACTGAAATCCTACACTTTGAATGGTGACGGGTATATAAGACTAAATGAACACTTCTGTTAATTCAGCAATGATCATGATTCAAAAAATTATTACACCAACCTTTGAGCAATAAGTAGAAGAGATAGATAATTCTCTACCTAAGTCTTTTGACGCATCTTGAATATCAGCCACCATTTCCTGTAAAAAATTGATCTTAAAGTAGGTGTTTTCAGTAAAATTTAATGAGTAATAATAAATTTTTGGATGAAATGCCTAAGTTAACACGATCGCTATTTTTACCAATGTCTGTGTTTTTCCCCCTCAAAGGTAAGTAATTTTGATTGAAGTACTATTCAATTAATTGAATTAATATCACAAAAAAATAAAAACATTGAAAGAAAAAGGCTTGAAAGGCTATCTATATGCCCAATCGTACTATTAAAAATTTAAGAGAATTGAACATGAACATGATCATTAAAAATTTTACCGCATTCACCTTTATGAGTTGTTTGTTGTTATTTACCGCAAGTGCCCATGCTGAATCAGAAATATATACAGAGTATTTCAGTGATCTTGCCGTTTCGGGTTACGACTCAGTCGCTTATTTCGAACAAGGTAAGCCAGTAAAAGGAGATAGCGACTATAGCTTTGAATACAAAAAAGCAACTTGGCAGTTTAGCTCTCAAGCCCATTTGGCACTTTTTAAAGCGAATCCAGAAAAATATGCGCCACAATACGGTGGTTATTGCGCTTGGGCTGCTGCAGATGGCCGTACAGCCAGTGGTGATCCTCTACAGTGGACAATAATTGATAATAAACTTTACTTAAACTATAACGCTGCAGTTAAAGAAGATTGGTTAAAAGACGCTGAAAAATTCATTATTGAAGCCGATAATAACTGGCCTGAACTTTTAAAATAACCGCCTAATAGAGAAAGAGAATAATTATGAAAAATCGTATTATCCCCATTTTTAGTTGGGTCGTTGTCGCATGGACTTGTAAGGTAT
This sequence comes from Colwellia psychrerythraea 34H, assembly GCF_000012325.1. NCBI lineage: Bacteria > Pseudomonadati > Pseudomonadota > Gammaproteobacteria > Alteromonadales > Colwelliaceae > Colwellia > Colwellia psychrerythraea. Next base: position 3,147,291 of record NC_003910.7, read on the forward strand.
TTTTATCTTCATTGCCATATAAATTTTCTGGTCATCCCGATACCCAACATATATTCGGTACCATAGGTGTATGGATGCAAGAAACAATAAATCCTGGCCTTGGCCAATGGTTTGTCGGCCATGGCGCTGTCGCTGTTGGCATATTCGAACTGACTGCATCGTTATTATTGTTATCTCCGATTGCCTTTTGGGCAGTAAAAAAACTCAATTTAGTAAAAAATGTACCATCACGCGCATTGATTCATACCCTTGGCGGCTTGTTGTCCGCTGGTGTCATGGCGGGTGCAATGTTTTTTCACTTAGTAACACCATTAGGTATTGAAGTATTGCACAACGGCGTAAGCGACGGTGGTTCACTGTTTTATGCGGCAGTATCTATATTTATTGTAGGGCTTATTTCAGCAGCCCTAAATGGCGCCATTGTACGTAGTCAATATAATTAACCAACAACTAAGGCTGTGTAGGTAGATGATTATTCGAATATTACTTATTTTAAGCTACGTCGTATCATGCATTCGATTGTGCGTTAAACCTTGGTATTACTTTCGATTAAACGCCCCTTACTTCAATGAAAGTAAGGGACTATTTTCTAAATTAGATATCGATCGTTTGATCCCTAATCAGTGGCGCGTGGAGCAATGGGTGGATGACGGCACGCGCGAGCCAACGGAATTTCCTGTATTTGTTAAACCCGAATGGGGTCAAAATTCACGAGGGATATCTCGTGCTGACAACTTAATGCAAATTCAGCAATTACGCCTGCAACGCAAGGCAAGCAACATGCGTTATTTGGTTCAAGAGGCAGCGCGTGGTGCGATTGAATTTGAAATATTCACCATTGCCAACCATCAAGATTTAGCCAAACACGCGGTGTTATCGGTTACACAGGTGAATAATACAAGTTCAGATAAATTCCCTATCAATGGGATTTATAACAAAACAACGCAATACCATGACATAACGCCAAAATTGTCTCGCGAGCAGCTTGAAAAAATATCTCAACACGCGAGCGCCATTGGTAAATTTAAAATTTCTCGACTGGGTGTTCGTGCAAACTCAATAGCAGCGTTAGTGGCTGGGGATTTTGAGGTAATAGAAATTAACTTATTCGTGCCAATGCCGCTCGTTTTATTGTGTCAGCAGCGCCGAACGATTGACAACATACGTTTTGTTTTTAACGCCATGTACGCACTGGCAAATGTCACTAAACAAATCCATAAAAATCAGCCTCATAAGGCAATATTTTTCAGAAAACTAGGGTTGATGCGTCAACATACCATAAAAGAAAATGAGGTTGGCAATGAAAGCCATTAAGAAATTTATTTACGCGTGGATCAGTCAAAAATTCATGGGTGGATGCAGCAGTTACAATTCATTAGAAACTCGCAAGGGCTGCCGCTCTAAAGAACAGGCGCGCGATGTCTTTTCAAAAGGCAGTATTCCTCATGCCCAGGGTAAAATATTCTTTAACCCTTGGGTTGCTCATCAATTTGCTAAAGAACATGGATTTCCATTAGTTATTAAACCCAATGTAAGTGGTTTCTCTCGTGGCAGTCATTTTCCTATTACTAGCTATGGACAATTATACAAGGCCATTTTTTTGGCTAAACTGTGGTGGCCAACAACAGTGGTTGAGCAGTATTTACAAGGGAAAAACTACCGTGTGGTAGTCATTAAAGGCCAAGTAATGTCGGTGATTGAACGTTTTGCTCCCTTTGTTATGGGCGACGGAAAAACGACAATTCATCAACTTATTGATCAAGAAAATGTAGTGCGTGAATCAATGAAGCTGTTTCCGTGTATTTCACACCTTAAGAAAAATGCCATCACAGTTAAGTTTTTGAAGAAACAAAACTTAACGTTAGACGACATTCCTGCTGAAGGTGAAGTGATCACTTTGTTTTATCGTATTTCATTAGCACCAGGTGGTGTTGTTAAAACGATTGATAAAACAACTATATCGATGAAAAACACAGCGTTATTTTTAAAAGTACTAGACTTGTTTGACGCCAATATATTAGGCATTGATGTTATTTTTGAACACGACATTACCAAAGATTATAGCGATCAAAAATGCATATTTTTAGAAGTGAACTCACGACCTTATTTAAAAATGCATGATTACCCTCGTTTTGGTAAGAAAGAAGATTTAACACCCTATTTTAAGCAGCTTGAACAGCTTGATATTAGTCAGGCAGATATTTTCTAATGACGGGAGTTGCTCGGTTATTTTATCGCTTTGCTGGTATTCATTCACTATTAATAGGTTTGTTACCGTTTTTCATTCCCGTTTTGTTATGGCAACAAGGTTATCGATTAACTGAAGTTAGTGCATTTATAGCACTGACGGGTGTTGGTTTTATGATAGCCCTTATGGGCTGGAAAGCACTATATGATCGCCGCCATTGGCGCACTATTTTAATTGCTTCTTTTGTGGCTGAATTAGCTTTAGTTGCTAGTTTAATCCTAATAATCTTTTTAATAGAATCCAGCGTTACAGTATTTGTATTAGCAGCTTTGGTTAACGGTATTTACAATTGTTTTTATTGGATCACCCAACGTACTTTATTTAGTGCTATGACCCAATCTAAAACCGGCAGCCAAGCAGAAAATAAAACAGGAAAACAATTCGGTAACTTTCAGATTGTTATCGTTATATTTTTAAAAATAGGCATATTAATGGGCGGGTATTTTCTCGCACAGCAACAAACACTGTGGTTATTGGTTATTAGTACCTTACTCTCAGTAGCGGCATATTATGGCTTATGTAAACAGGCTAAATATAACGAGAGTCAACTAACGCCAATTGATAACGCTGCCATAATCGATTGGCGACAAAAAGTAGTCTTTACCATCGATGGTGTTTTTCTATTTTGTGAGAGTTATTTCTGGGTATTAACGCTATTTTTCATCACGGACAACAATGTAATGGATCTGGGTTTGTTGGTGGTTGGATTGACGGTTGTATTAAGTATCATTTTTTGGGGAATTAAAAATACCATAGATAAGTTAAATCAACGCTACGTGTTCTACTCAGCCATCGTGTTATATGCCGTATCCTGGGTTATTAGAGGCAGTGTTACCAGCCTCACCGAACACTATGTTTTGTTGGCGAGCATTATTGTTATTGCCTTTTTAACCACTTTTTTTAGGTTGAGTTTTAACAAACAGTTTTTTGATGATGCTAATGCACAGCAACCCTTAGCATTTATCATAAAGAAAAGTTATTTGTCTCAAAGAGGGCTTGTGGTGTTTTTTACGCTGTTGTCATTGGTTTTAATGATAATGGGTGAATCGGATAATACCTTAGCTTTATTTTATTGGTGTTTAGCGCCAATAGCAGTGTTGTATGGGATGTATCCCTTACGACATCAAACACATTTGCAGTCGGAATTGAATAATGAATAAAATAATTAACGGTAGCATCGAATCATTAGACCAAATGATAGACTTTATCACGGGCCTTAGCGATGAAACCTATATGATGGCGCCTAAGCCTTTATTTAATAGCTCAATTGGCCAACATTTACGTCATATTCTCGACGTTTATATGGCATTAATGAGCAGTGACAATTTAGAAAAAATTAATTACGATATCCGCCGCAGAGGCTTAGCGCTTGAGACTGTTCGAAGTGAAGGCCTTATTGAATTAAACGTGATACACCAGTGGCTTATGACATTCGATGCAGACTTGCTGACCTTGCCAACTACCGTTCAAAGTGAAGTATCAGTGTGTAGTGAGCAATCAGCACAAATGGCATCATCCATGGGACGTGAATTATGCTTTGCCTCAAGTCATTTAACGCACCATTTAGCGCTGATGGCAGCTATTGCAAAGTTTTTAGGGCATGACGTTAACAATGAATTTGGCGTGGCACCAACCACTGCCACTTTTTTGCGTAGCCAACAGCAAAAGAGTGATACATGTGCACCGTAAGTTGGCTGGTTGATAACAATGATTATCATGTATTTTTTAACCGCGACGAACAACGAAGTCGCAGCTTGGCCATAGCACCTAAGCCATTAAGCATAAATAATACCTCAACCTTAATGCCGATTGATCCCGATGGAAATGGCACTTGGATAAGCACTAATGAGTTTGGCTTAAGTTTATGCCTGTTAAATTATTATCAAGGTATTAAACCTCAAGGCGCTTTGATCAGCCGTGGACTATTAGTGAAAACCTTGTCAGCGAAAAAAACGCTACAAGAGGCGCATCAAGCACTGTCGCAGTCAACACTTAATGATTATGCATCATTTAGCTTATTAGCCTTTGGTTTCGATGCTAGTGGCCAATTTGTGCAACAAACGTGGCAATGGAATGGCGAGCAGTTAACTAAAATAGAACTAAACAGTCCTTTTACTTCCTCATCGGTTGAATTTGAACATGTCAGTACGTCTCGACTAGCCCTCGCAAACCGAATGCCCATGAGGAGTGTTGCTGACTTAGCAATTTATCATCAAAGCCATCAACCTGACAAAAGTCATTTGTCTGCTTGTATGCACCGCACCGATGCAAAAAGCGTTAGTTTTAGTCATATTCATGTCAGCCAACAGCAAAGTTTTTTTCATTATAAAAACGCATCACCCTGCTCTAGCCAACCATTTGAAACCTCTGAACTAGCTCGTTAACAACGCTAAAGTACAAGATTAGTTTGTGTTCATGACTTGCCTGCCAAATCCAAATCTCTTAACTCATATCCCATAACTCATGATCTATAGACATAAAAAAACACGTTACTCCAAAGAAGTTAACGTGCTTTTTAGGTCATCAGAAAAGTATTAGCCATAATACTTTTCTGACTTTTATTACTAAATGATAACTTACGGCTTATTAGCTTTTTTTCGCTAACTGCTCTGCAAGGTATAACCATGTTGGTAATACGGTATCTGGGTTTAACGAGACACTATCAATGCCCTGCTCTACTAACCAAGCAGCAAAGTCTTCATGATCTGAAGGTCCTTGACCACAAATACCAACGTATTTACCACGTGCTTTACAGGCTTTTATCGCCATCGCTAGTAATATTTTTATCGCTGGGTCACGCTCATCAAATAAATGCGCGATTAAACCTGAGTCTCTATCTAAACCAAGCGTTAGCTGAGTTAAATCGTTTGAACCAATAGAGAATCCATCAAAATAATCAAGGAACTGATCAGCTAATAGCGCGTTTGATGGTAATTCACACATCATAATAATGCGTAAACCATTCTCGCCACGTTTTAAACCATGCTCAGCTAAAATATCAATAACGGCTGCGGCTTCACCTAACGTACGAACAAACGGGATCATTACTTCAACATTCGTTAAATCCATGTCGTTACGAACACGTTTTATCGCTTCACATTCAAGGGCAAAACAATCTCTAAAATCTTTAGAGATATAACGCGCAGCACCACGATAACCAATCATAGGATTTTCTTCATGTGGTTCAAACGCTTCGCCGCCAACAAGGTTAGCGTACTCATTTGATTTGAAATCAGACATACGCACAATCACTTTCTCTGGTGAGTATGCTGCTGCTAACGTAGAAATACCTTCAGTTAGCTTAGCAATATAAAACTCAACAGGGCTTTCGTAACCCACGATAATATCATTAATTTCATCTTGTAATTCAGCAGGCTGAGTATCGAAATTAAGCAGTGCTTTAGGGTGAATACCAATCATTTTATTGATAATAAATTCTAAGCGCGCTAAACCAATACCAGCATGAGGTAAACGGGCAAAAGCAAAAGCTCTGTCTGGGTTACCAACATTCATCATGATTTTAAGTGGTAACTCTGGCATATCATTAATTTCAGACGTTTTCACATCGTAATCTAGTTTGCCACGGTAAATAAAACCGGTATCACCTTCAGCACACGAAACTGTTATGTTATCGCCGGCTTTAATAAGCTCAGTCGCATTACCACAACCAACAACCGCAGGAATACCCATTTCACGTGCAATGATAGCAGCATGACAAGTTCTTCCGCCGCGATTAGTCACAATCGCTGAGGCGCGTTTCATGATAGGCTCCCAATCAGGGTCAGTCATATCAGTAACTAATACATCACCCGGTAGGATTTTGTCCATTTCAGCCAGTGACGATAAAACTTTCGCTTCACCGCTACCAATTTTATGACCAATTGAACGTCCTTCACAAACCACTTCTAAGTTGTTATCAGCTTTTAATTGGAACTGTTCCATTACATTGGCATTTTCACGACTTCTCACCGTTTCAGGACGTGCTTGAACAATATATAGCTTGCCATCTAAGCCATCTTTGGCCCATTCAATATCCATTGGATGGCCGTAATGGTTTTCAATAATTACTGCTTGTTTAGCTAGTTCTTCAACTTCAGCATCGGTTAATGAAAAACGGTTAGAGTCAGCTTCATCAATATCAACAATTTCAACTTGCTTAGAATGTTCTTGGCTATCTGAGTACACCATTTTAATAGCTTTGCTACCAATATTACGACGTACTACTGCAGGTTTTCCTTTAGCCAATGTTGGTTTATGAACATAAAACTCATCAGGGTTTACCGCGCCCTGCACCACCATTTCACCTAAGCCAAAACTTGAGGTGATGAAAACAACTTGGTCAAAACCAGATTCAGTATCAATAGAGAACATAACACCTGAAGCCGAAATATCACTACGCACCATTTGCTGAATACCAGCAGATAACGCAACACCGCGATGGTCATAGCCTTGATGAACACGGTATGAAATAGCACGGTCATTAAACAATGAAGCAAATACATGCTTAATAGCAACCATCACTGAATCAAAACCACGAACATTTAAAAAGGTTTCTTGTTGGCCGGCAAAAGAAGCATCTGGCATATCTTCTGCTGTGGCAGAAGAACGTACCGCAAAAGAAGCATCGTCTGAGAAGTCACCGGCAAGTTGTGCGTAAGCCGCTTCAATATCAGTCTGCATTTGAGGAAGAAATGGCGTATCAATAATCCATTGACGAATAATAGCACCACATTTGCCAAGCGCACTAATATCGTCTACATCTAAATCATCAAGGAGTTGGTAAATTTTTTCATTAATACCGCTTTGTTCTAAAAATTCATTAAATGCAAATGACGTAGTCGCAAACCCAGTAGGGACTTGCACGCCAACATTAGCTAAGTTCGAAATCATTTCACCAAGCGATGCATTTTTACCACCTACGCGGTCTACATCGTTCATGCCTAAGCTTTGATACCAAAGAACATTTTCTTGCACGTCACTTCTCCAATTAAAAAATAAATTTGATTATTTGTTTATCTATTTATTTGTCGCTGAATACATTCTACACTGCCAGTTGTACAAACTAAAAGACAAAATAAAATATAACTTAAAAGTTTTCATTATACCCTTCACCAATCAAGATGTAGGTTCCAGAGTGCTTGAGCTATTTCAATTTATGGCGCTGTGATGAAATAATGGTTATTGCATTGTATACCCGCTCCACTTGAAGATGCGAGTTTGAGGGTGACTGAGCGATTCATGATCAAGACGCATCTTTTTATTAAGGGTTGTTCCCTTAAAAATAGATGCAACGAAGCGCATGATTTGCTCAGACATCCCCAAAGGGCTGGTTTAGAAACGCTTTATGCTACGTTATTGATTTTGAGAAGGGAACAACCATTCTCTTCAATCAATGCCTTGCCTAAAGGCGTTTATAATTCCAGCTGAATCCTGCATCTTCAAGTGGAACGGGTATATATCACAGCAACAATGAAGTGATGTTGCTCAAATGTTTCGTCGATGGGTTTAAAACGTTCAAAACAACACCAATACTTATAAATAACGATTCAATAAGAAGAATTAATTATGCGATCAGCTTTTTACATTTCGGATGGTACCGCCATAACTTCAGAAGTTTTTGGTCACGCACTACTATCACTTTTCCCTACTGAATTTGAGCACCATACCATTTCGTTTATCGAAACCACTGAGAAAGCGCTCGCTGCAAAAGAGCGGATTAACAAAGCAACCAGCCGCGGTGGTAAACCTGCGTTAGTGTTTCATACCTTTGTAAATAATGAGAACCGTGAAATTATTGAGAGCTGTGATGCCGTCCTGTATAATTTTTTAGAACCGTTTGTTGCCCCACTTGAAAAAGAGTTAGCGATAAAAGCTAAACCTACAACCCATAGAACCCACAGCATTCACGAAAAGAGCTACGATTACCGAATTGAAGCGGTGAACTATGCGTTAACTAATGATGACGGTTCAAACGTCACCAACTATGAGGAAGCAGATGTTATATTGGTAGGGGTTTCACGCTCAGGTAAAACACCAAGTTCACTCTATTTAGCACTGCAATATGGCATCAAAGCAGCAAACTATCCGTTTACCGACGATGATATGGAAGAACTTAAAATCCCTTCCTTTTTAAAGCCTTTTCATAAAAAGTTATTCGGGTTAACCATAGATGCACAGCGCTTAATTGATATTAGAGATGGCCGAATGGCTAACAGTAAATATTCCTCAGCAAGGCAATGTCGTATGGAAGTGAGAGAAGTAGAAAAACTCTATAAAAATGAGCAGATACCTTTCATCAATACCACCAAGCTTTCCGTAGAAGAAATAACCGCTAAGATACTGACTGAAACAGGCTTACAGCGTTACAAATATTAAATTAAATAACGAATAACAGTCTTATATCAATTTATCGATGAGTTATTCAGCTTTTATTACTTCTAATGAGTAATAACAGTTCACATTAGCGACTAATTTAGCTATGTTATCGCGCATAAATTACTTTATGTATGCGCGATATACGCGGCCTTCTGTTAACCTTTAAAGAAGCCAAAGTAAACCAAACTTAATCTAACGATATATTAGAATTTCATGACCATTAAAACTGATGAATTACGCACCACGCTAATTGAAAATTTAGTCTCCCCTGCACAGCTTGCTGAAGAAATTCCTTTAAGTACGGCAACTGCAGATTTTATTATGCAAAGCCGCAAAGAAATTGAAGCGGTCATTAGTGGTGAAGACAAGCGTTTATTAGTCATTATCGGCCCTTGCTCTATTCACGACACCACAGCTGCAATTGATTACGCTAAAAAACTCACCGTATTACGTGACAAGTATAAAAATGAATTACTCATTGTTATGCGCGTTTACTTTGAAAAACCACGTACTACCGTTGGTTGGAAAGGTTTAATTAGCGATCCTGATTTAGACAAGTCATTTCATGTTGCCAAAGGGTTAAAACTTGCCCGTAACTTATTAGTCGAAATTAATGACTTAGGACTACCTGCAGGTACTGAATTTTTAGATATGGTTACCGGTCAGTATATTTCTGATTTAATCAGCTGGGGCGCTATTGGTGCGCGTACAACTGAAAGCCAAGTTCACCGAGAATTAGCTTCTGCGCTGTCTTGCCCAGTTGGCTTTAAAAATGGTACTGACGGTAATGTTAAAATTGCCCTTGACGCTATTCAAGCTTCAAGCGTTCCACACGTATTATATTCTCCGGATAAAAGTGGTCAAATGTGTATTTACCAAACCCATGGTAATCCATTTGCTCATGTAATTTTACGTGGTGGCAAAGTACCTAATTATCATGCTGCTGATATTAAAGATACTCGCCAGAGACTTGAAAAAGCATCATTACCGCAAAGTATTATGGTTGATTGTAGCCATGGTAATAGCTATAAAGATCACAATAAACAAATTGATGTTGCGCGCTCTATTGCTGATCAGATAAGCCAAGGTGAAGACAGCCTTTTTGGTGTCATGATTGAAAGCTTTATTGAAGAAGGTAATCAAGCAGTAAAGGCTGGTACGCCGTTAACCTACGGAAAAAGTATTACTGATGCTTGTATTGATTTAACTGTCAGTGACACTATATTAGCGTTATTGGCTGATTCGGTGAAAACACGTTTCGAATAAATGTAAATCAGTTTACCTTTATTCAAATAAAAAACCTTAGCCAAAAGCTAAGGTTTTTTTATTGTGGTGTTTCTTTATTATGGTGATATGCGGTGATAAAAGATCGCACTCATCTATTGCTGTTAACAGAAAAGATTAACTAATAGCTAAAGCTAGGCGGACAGATTTATATTTTTTCTAATAAACCATCACTTGCTGCTTCCACTAGATCTAGCACATAATCAAAACCTTTAGCGCCGCCATAATACGGATCTGGCACCTGATCTTCTTCATGTTCGCTAGCAAAATTTAGCATTAGCTGTATTTTGTCATGCATCGCTGGTGGCGCTACTTTTTTTAGCTCTTCAACGTTGTCATAGTCCATTGCTAGAATAAGGTCAAAGTCGGTAAAATCTTGCACCGTCACTTTACGTGCTTTAATGCCATCAAAAGAATAACCGCGCGCAACGCCCGCTTTTTGAGCGCGATGATCAGGTTTTTGTTTCGCATGTGCACCCACAGTACCCGCAGAATCAACTTTTAATGCCAAACCTTTTGCTTGCATTTTATGTCTAAAAACAGCTTCAGCACTGGGTGAACGACAGATATTGCCCATACACACAAACAAAATACTACTTATATCTTTATAATTCATAAACTTATATACCAATTTCCATGTATTTAACATGTGATTCTTTAGTGTTTACACGCTAACAAAATCAATGACTTATGTTTTATTTTGTATTTTTTATGAAACTATTTTGAGCTGTTTTAATAAAAAGGTAAAGGATAATTTTCTGTAGATAGTTACTTTACATCAAACTAAAGTAATTAATTAAAACCAACGAACAAAATTATTAGTCATTAAAATGAAATTAGACTAGTTTTAGATTGGCATAGTCTGACTGGCTTATTATAAAGTTACCTGCACTGTCACCTAGGTGACACCTTTTACTCGTCATTATTATACAGTCCAATTATGATTTTTTGATTGGACTATATTATGTCAGCACCTATTCTTAACCGCTGCGATATTGAGTTTTTCCTTGACGAGATGTTTGACGTGGAATCGTTAACTAATCGTGAGAAATACCAAGATCATGACCGAACGACTATCAATGGTGCAATAGACACCGCTCAATCGATAACTGACAATAAAGCGGCAATATTACAAAATCATGGCCTATTAACAGTCGGTGAAACGGTCGAGTCAGCCGTGTGGTGGTTTATTGCAATGGAACGATGTTCCCAAGCTCAATTATTAGCACAAGCGGCAAAAACACCAAAACTAACATGTCTATCTGCTCTGAGAATGCTACCTTATATCACATTCGAGACATTAGTACTAAAGGGCTAAGACTAAATCCGGATTAGAGTTTGTATCGATAACGCCCAGCTTTAGTCACTAGTTATGCCGAGTCATACTTATTTGGGCTTTTCTTCGTGAACAAGCATATTCATGAATTTTTCAAACCGCCTTAGTCTAGTTTCGGGCTTCTTTGCACTTATCAATCCGTAAGCGATAACATAACGACTGGATTTATTGAGCGTTTCAAAAAACGCTTTAGCATTCGACTTATTCTCCAGTGCCGCCAGGAAATCTGCAGGTACTTCCATTTCACTTACTACATAGGCGTTTTCCCAACGACCGTCCGATTTTGCAGCACGAATATGCACGAGTCCTGATTCCATCATCCGCTCTTCACTTATCAATCGTTCAGCATGCTCTGTGTTCCTTTTAGACCAATTGCTTCGCATTTTTCTGGGAGTAATGCGCTGAAGATAGGCTTGGTCATCGATTGACTTCTTGATACCATCAATCCAACCCCAACATAGAACCTCGATCACGACATCATTCCAAGTCACACTCTCAATCCCAGTATTTTTTTTGTATATCTTCACCCATAGTTCTCTTTCAGAGCCATGATTCACCTTTAGCCACTCACCGAGATCTTTCGGTGTGGTAAACGTCTTGATTCTCAATGGATCTGGTTCAGGCATCTGAGCCCTCCGCTCGCTTAATGGATGAAGGTACTATTAATTTATGCATAGGCTTCACGAACAACATATATAATTTACCAAGAAAATTATGAACATGCACCACAGTCGACATTGAAACTACATGGGGTTTACCCACTTCGGTATGCACGGAAACATTTACATCCAAATGTTTATCCGAATCACCTAAAATAATTTCATTATCACTTAAAAAAAGTAAGGTAAAGATCCCAACCCTATCACCTACTTGATATTCACAAAGTAGTTTATTTGCGTCTAAGTCACCTAAATGACCAATATTATTCAACCCAAACACTGATACAATTTTATTTCGACTGGCCATTAAAAAATTAACCCAACTAGGTACTTTAGATGCGTGGTCTATCCAAATTTGAAGTGCAACTCTGCCTGGTTTGCTTGAACAAAAAGAGTATGAGTCTGAGTAATAGGAACCGTTAAGAATTTTAAATACCTCACTGTTAATTGGGACACATACTTTCTTAACAGGAAACGCCATAGTCAGATACTCTGTTGATGCCTAACGGCCCAATAAGGGGCTAAGAATTGTATGTTAAAAGTGAAGCTGAACGGAACCGAGCAAACGGTGAGCAGTCCCGCTTAATTGGCTGGTTAGCAATACGGTTACATGCCAACAAGGGTTGCATACAAACCGAAAACAGCCAAGAACCAAAATACAACTCCTAATGCTAACCAAAAATAATTTAAGCCCGTTAGATTGCTATTTGATTCGCCATGTACATCTTCACCAGCAAAGTTTGCCAAAGATTGCGCTTGATACAAAACCCAACACGATACAGGTAGAATTAATAAGCTAAAGTAAAAGGTTATTGGGTTGCCGTAGCCATTATCTGAAAATTGACCAAAAATTTGGCAACCAATAGTAAATACCACATATATGGTTGCCAAATAATTAATGCTTTTAGGCTTTTCTCCAGTTTTGTTTGTGTATTTCATTTCGAATAAAGCAAACAAAGAATGAGTAAAGAAGATAGAAAATATTCCCCTCATAATTGGCCACATATCTTCATTCGCACTTTTTTTGTATTGGCTCCAATGTTTAAAGAACCAATAAACGGTATATAGACTAAATGTGCCGATGAATAAAATTAAGAATTTTTTTGGGGATACTACATAAAATTCCATTTCATTTGATTTAACTTGAGATTCAGCTTCAGAACTTTCGTTACTTGCTTGCATTGCTACTCCTTGCTGATGTATTGCTAACACTTGCTTAAGCAGGAAATATAGTTGGCTATAATGTTTGAGGAACGAAAAACAGCCAACTGTAGATTAAATCGCTTTATTGATTTCTTGTTTTTGAAAATAGTTATTAAGCACCAATGATTGCAGTAAACTTGTAACGCTAGATGTTGCCCAATATAAGCCGATAGCTGATGGGAAACTGATTAAGGTAATAATACAAATAATAGCGGGAATAATAAATAATAAGGTGCTTGTTTGCTCAGCACTACCAGGCATCATGATCATAGAAAAATAGGTAATAACTCCGACCAATAATGCGAGTGCAACATCTGGCTTTGCAATATTAGCAATCCAAGCAAACTTACTATTAAACACTATCTGTTGAAGAGCTTGGAACATGCCAAAACCAAAAACGCCCTGACTGGCGATATTAATAACACTCTTTTTATCTAGAATTTTAATGTTGTTCTTTTTATATAACGCCATTGTAGATTTGGCTATTTCATTAGGTTTATCTTTATGTATAACTTTTATTTTATCCAATTCTGGTTTTAATGCTGATATTGCCTTTTTATTTCTATACATATTCGCCATAGCTAAAAGATTAATTGGCATTAAAACCAAGCGACCTATCAGAGTGAACAAAATGATTGCCACAGCCTCACCAACACCCACTTCGTGGGTCAAAAACGCTATAGACTGCACAATAAAACTTGTAAAAAAATTCCAAATATCCATTTCAACTTCCTTTTTTGACATATTATGTCAAAAATAACCAGTAAGACATATTATGTCAAGTGATTTTTATTGGTACTTTTTGATACTGAAACATGTTGAAATTATAAAACCGACAGTTTTAAAAGCATGTAACGCACCCCAATAAACGGCTAAAAATTGTTTACTAAAATATTTGAATCACGAACAACAGCCAGCTGTTATTTGTTACTTTAGACACCCTCTTAGTGCTGTCATGCCTCCCAGCTAAATCCCTTTGGATACTGGTGTATTCCATCGAAATCACCTTTTGTAACTGAAACACCATTGTTCTTTGCAATAGCATATACCATGCTGATATGAAAAAAGAAATTGGGGAGCACAAATGAAGACATATATTCTGAAGCTGGCATAGATATTTCTTTAAACCCAGCAGTGTCTTGAACGTTGAGGTTTAGCTGTTCTAATGTTGGTTCAGATAATTTATTAATATAATCAATTGCGGTTACAACATACGTTTTAAGTCCGCAAAAACTATCAATATCACCCTCTAACTCTTTATATTCTTTACCAGATAGAGGACAACAAGCTCTTAAAGCAAAATTTGTTGCGATTTTTGCTTGTACGTTGAATGGAAACATATCATCAACAAGTCTTGCATTAAGCAACTCTGATTCATTTAAAGAGCTATCTTCAACTTTTTCGATAAGCTTATGAAGAAGCTCTAAATGCTTCAAAAATATATCTCGATGTTTAATATACAAATCAATTCTCGATAGCACTAACGCTTGATTAACAGGAAAAAAATAGTTGGTTAAAATAAGCTACGCAGGAGCAAAAACCAACTGTTATTTGTCCTGCTTTAACAACTTTTAGCTTTGATTAGAAATAAAAATTTAATCCTATTGCACCGTAATTTGTATCTGACGCCACATTAAATTCTGATTTTATCTCAATCATTTTATTGAACTTATATGAAAGGCCTGCTCCAAATAATACTCCTCCACTTGAGTCGTCTGAAAAGTTATTTGTAATTGGAACTGCCGTTACATCACTACTTTGGGAAAAATAGCCTAGTTTTCCTATAAGATTAAAATTCCCGATAGGATATGTATAAAGTGCTGAGAGTGAAATTGCATCACTATCGATTGAGTATTTCACATTAGACTTGGTCGTGTCATAACCACCTAGATCTAGATAGCTTGCTTCAACAGCAAACGATGAGTTTATTTTGTACCCCAAGTGAACCTCATAGCCTGAATTATATTCAGACTCTCCAGCTAAGTCAGTTTCAGCACTTAAAACTGATGCACCTGCATAATATCCTGATGTATCAGCTAAGACACTTGTTGTGAATAGAGTACCTAAAATGGCAGATATAATCCTTATTTGCATTTATTATTCCTTTAGTTAATTAAATACTACAGTTTGATTTTAAAGTTAACGCCTCTGAATGACTTGTTATGTTCGATGAGCACCAACTTCAAAAAACTTCACTTTCTCAGAGATTTGCTTTAACACCCATGGAGGAGTAATAACTGAAATATTAGTTACTCCCAATTCTATGAGACTATCCAAGGAATAATACCAACCTACATATCCTTTATTGCCATATAGGTTTTGATAATATTCTGATTGCCCTAAAGAAGATATTTCACGGTTAACATTTATTTTTTTATAAAATTGGATTTCTCTTTGACTTGATTTTTCAATATATTTTTTTACTTGTTTTTGCTGATTTTCAGGTAAAGTTGATATTTGAGAAGCAATATTAGCTAAACCACCATGAAACCCAACTATTCCTGTGTTACTCAAGATTTTATTTTTACCTGCGGGAAATACGTAGTTAGCGCATGATGAAAGACAATAATCTAAAACCTTAACGTTTAATTGGTTTTCAAAAATAAACTCGGCCAAATCCATGCCGTTATTAACGTCACCGCCTTTGCTTTTAATCACTACAGTATCAGTAGTTTGGTGGTTTTCTTTATATAATGAAAACAATTCAATATTGGCTTCTTTACGTATTCCACCATCATAATGAATTTCATTTCCCTGAACAAAAACACTTGTTATTTCTTCAGAGAAAACATTAAACGATAATAATAGCGATAATAAAACCACTTCTCGTAGATTCAACATACTAACTCCTTTTAGTACATAACAGTTTATTATGTAGACGTCTCAGTAATAACGCCCGTTGTTTATATTTGATTTACATTACATTAATATCACATAATTTCAATAGTTTAGAAACTGAAAATTTTTATTTTGTTAAAACTTGGATATTACTGAGAAGTCTCAGTAATATAAAACATGCAACCCAATACAATTATCCATATTATCAACACCCCCAAAGCAAACAACTATTTATACGCAGCGAGTAAAGCGGCAATTATTCAAATGACACATCACCTTACTGCTGATTTAGTGAAAGACAATATAAACATTAATGCGATAGCTCCGGGGTTCTTCCTAAGTAAGTTAACTAAATATATTGTTAACGAACAAGAAGCACAATTTGATAAAAAAATGGTGCCAAAAGAGCGTTTAGGTCAAACAGAAGATATTGCTGACGCTGCCATATATTTATCCTCACAAGCATCAAGTTGGATGACGGGACACACATTAGTACTAGATGGCGGTGTTATTGCAAACAGTGGTTATGGTGAGTTTTAGACGCTATGTTCTAAACGCTCAATTGATTAATTACTTTTTAAGTGCTTTCCATCTATATACTGCGTAAATAGTGACAATAGCTAAGACTACAGCGCCTAGTCCTGAGAAAAAACTACCAATAGTGGCTAGCTCGGCCGCTGAAATAGTTGTTGTTTCGGTCACTTTAGCGGTTACTTGCATCGAGATAATCCTTTAATATAAGAGTACATAATACTGTTATAATCAGCATCAATTAGAGTGCTGTTTTTTCCCAGTTTTTCATACATATAATAGTTACTAAATATTTTTGGCATACTATAAAGATAATTATCTGCCGTTAAAAGACTGTTTTGGTGAAACTTTGATTAAGATCATTAACAACCAGACAATTAATTAACAACATTGATATCACATCATTTACCTAGGAGCACTTAGTGCCAACATCTTCAGTTACATCAGATACGTCAAACAAAAACATTACCGCACCAATAGCTAAAAAAATCCCTCATAAAATGGAAATTCATAATCATCATCGTGTGGATAATTATTATTGGATGCGTGATGACCAGCGTAGCGATGAAGCAGTATTGAAACACCTAAATGATGAAAATAACTATGCTGATGCTATGTTAGCCGAGCAAAAATCGTTACAAGAGTCATTATTTGAAGAGCTTAAAGCCCGTATCGTAAAAGACGATAATACCGTGCCTGAAAAAGATGGTAAATATTGGTATCACAGCGAAATTAATGGTGAACAAGAGTATTCAAATTATTACCGTTCAACCAGCTTTACTGGTGAAAACAAAACTCTGTTATTAGATGTTAATGACCGAGCCAAAGACCATGAGTTTTATGATTTAGGGGATTTATCCATCAGCCCTAATGATCAATTAATGACAATATCAGAAGACATTGACAGTCGTCGTATTTACACCATTTACTTTAAAGACCTGAACAAATCATCTGACTCTGACGACCCTTATTTACCCGATACGCTCATTGAAACTGAAGGACAAATTGTTTGGGCTAATGACAATAAAACCGTATTTTATGTAAAGAAAGACTTAGAGACCTTATTAGGTACGCAAGTTTACCGTCATAAATTAGGCTCGCCACAATCTGATGATGTTCTTGTTTATGAAGAAGACGATTACAGTTTTTACATGAGTTTAGATAAGAGCAGAGATGACTCTCAAATTTATATTTGTTTACATGCCACTGAATCAACACATTATTTAGCACTCAGTGCTGATGAGCCTGATGGTGAGTTTGATGAGCTCTTTCCGTATCAAGAACAACACGAATACCATGCGGATAAAATGGGTGAACACTTTTATATTGTGACCAATTTTCAAGCTAAAAACTTTAAGTTAATGAAAGCTGCTATCAGTCAGGTTCATGATATAAATAACTGGCAAGAAGTGATCCCTCACAGAAAAGATGTATTGCTAGAGGGTATTGAATTATTCCAAAACTTTACTGTGGTGACCGAACGTGAACATGGCCAAATTCGTTTTATTGTTCACACTACACAGGGTGAAAATGCAGGCCATCAATACCCTTTGTCTTTTGATGACCCGTGTTATTTTGCTTGCCTTGGTGATAACCCTGAGCCCAAAAGTACCACCGCAAGATTATATTATTCAAGTTTAACAACACCTGGATCTTTATTTGAGTTTGACTTAGCTACCGGTGAGCGAAAGCTGCTTAAACAGCAAAAAGTCTTAGGTGACTTTACCAAAGAAGATTATCAATCCGAGCGTTTGTTTATTACTGCCCGTGATGGCACAGAAGTACCTGTATCCATTGTTTATCGCAGTGATACTTTTCAAAAGGATGGCTCTAACCCACTATTGCAATACGGTTATGGTGCGTATGGCATTACCATAGACCCTGACTTTTCCAGTCAAACGTTAAGCTTACTCGACCGAGGTTTTGTTTACGTTATCGCCCATGTTCGTGGCTCAGAAATGTTAGGAAGAGAATGGTATGAAACCGGTAAAATGGCGCATAAACAAAATACCTTTAATGATTTCATTGATGTTACTAAAGCCCTAGTTGAACAAGGTTATGGGGCTAAAGATAAAATATTTGCTTCTGGCGGCAGTGCCGGCGGTTTATTAATGGGAGCTGTGGTCAATCAAGCACCTGAACTATATTTAGGTATTGGCGCACATGTGCCCTTTTTAGATGTATTAACGACTATGCTCGATGAAAGCATACCGCTAACCACCAATGAATATAACGAATGGGGTAACCCGAACGAAGCACAGGCTTATCAAAGTATTTTAGCTTATTCGCCCATTGATAATATTAGTGCTCAACACTACCCTCATATACTTGTCACCACGGGGTTGCACGACTCACAAGTGCAATACTTTGAACCAATGAAATGGGTAGCAAAAATGCGTGAGTTTAAAACAGATGACAACTTGTTGTTATTTAAAACAGATATGGAGGCCGGCCATGGTGGCGCCTCGGGACGTTTTAAAAGTTTAAAAGAAAAAGCCTTGGAGATGAGCTTTTTTATCTCATTATTACCAAAGTAGAGAAGAAGTATTAACGTTTGATCTTGTTATACGTAAAAGTGCTTTGTGTACTTGCGGATAACAAGAATACTTTAGCGCACCTTTTGTGTTAAACAATATGGTCGTTACCTTTTGACAAAAGAAAAGAAATGGAAACTAATGCCAGTAAAATAAGGAACTTGTTTAGTGAGATGATCCGCTCTGGCATTACCGACAAGACCATTAGAAACGTTAATTTATTGGTCGCAGAAAATATTATTGCTGGTGCTATAGAATCAATTCCTGATATGGCGATAGCGCTAAATGAAATTTATTTAGAGCAAGGCTCCATTGATTTTTTTGATATTTTCTTTAATAGGGTTGCCACAACAGCTTAGTCTTTACTTCGATAGTCTTTGTGGTGGAGTTATAATGTCTCATATTGAGTTTTCACGATAAATGCAGCAAGTACACAAAGGCCGATAATATTTGCCTTTGTATGACCTCTGTCTCCAACGTGTCGCTAATTAATGAGTTGAATACACTTTGAGTAAACCTAGCTAAAAACTAGAATGTTTATTGTTCTTAAACAACTTTCAACCAAAGTAATAATTTTATCCTTGGTTTTATTCTTAGTTTTTGCTATTGCTAAGTAAACGAATTAACGTAAAGGAATTACTTATGGTATTGCCACAAACGGATACAATAACTGCGGTTGATAAACAACAAATTAAACAGGCCTCTAATGCCGCACTTGCTTCAATTTTAAACCTCACTTTTTTGCCAGGCATTGCCTTTATTTGGTTAATACTAGCAATCAAGAATATGCCACCAAACAGCATAAGTCATTATCACGCAAAATTAGGTATCAAGCTTAATATTATTGCCTTTATTGCCCTCGGTGTTGTTTCAGTGTTGATGGTAATCTTAGGTGGCTTTGAATCCGCTTGGACTTGGGTTTATGTTATTACTTACTTTACCTTTGTACATACCACCTTTATTATCTTAGCCGTTTGGGCGCTGACGCGTGCTTGGTCTGGATTAAAGTTAAGGTAGTTAAACGTACTCGTTAAGTACTCAAGTCAGTGACAACTGTAGCATAATGATTGGGGCTAATATCATCTCAATAGCCCCTACATTAAAAGCCTACAATTTTTGGAGTTTATTGGTGCAATAGCACGACTGTTATCATATCTTGGACACAGTCAGTAATAATAATTACCAACGAACAGAGTTCTCAATCATTGCGAGCAAGAAGGTTTACTTTATTGGATAAACGTACTTTATCCAGCTCATCATACGAAATAATATTTTTCGCACCATAGAAGTATGTAAA
The DNA here is from genome assembly GCF_000012325.1 of Colwellia psychrerythraea 34H. Taxonomy (NCBI): domain Bacteria; kingdom Pseudomonadati; phylum Pseudomonadota; class Gammaproteobacteria; order Alteromonadales; family Colwelliaceae; genus Colwellia; species Colwellia psychrerythraea. The sequence continues at coordinate 3,167,596 of NC_003910.7, forward strand.
AAATCTCCTTTAGGGTTAAAAGCGACGGCTTGACCTTGAACCCCGCGTGGTAAATTGTAATCATCCAAGTTTTCTTCTAGTTCTATTATTGCAATAGTAAAACCGTGAGTTGCTAGGCTGCCTGCACCTCTTAGTACGCCATTACCTTGGTATTCACCTTCAGCCATTGCCGGTAAAATTTCAACAACCTTACCTTTAAAAACGTGTCCAGGTACTGCATCTAAAATAACTTCCGCGTCCAAGCCCTTCTCTAGCCGTAGTAATGAATTCTGCCATATACGGGCGGCAAATCGGCGTTTCTCGGTGGGAATAAAGCTCATCACCGGACGAAGAGCTAATATACCGGCTCGCATTCCGGGTCTAAGTGCTACTTGGGTCGGCATGCCATCAACTGGAGCACGAACAAAAGTACGTTCAAGATCTAACTGAGCTCTGTTTCTAGCAGCCTTTAACTGAGCAACTTGAGTATTTTCACCCAAAATATTCGACTCTGTTAATAAGCGGACTTTTCTTTCAGTCGCTTGAGCTGAATCGAGACTTGCCAGCGCGGCTTCATAAAACTCTCTTCTGTTATCCAGTTCTTGTTGAGTAAAAGGAGAGCTTTCTCCACCTTTTAAGTGCCCTTCCATATAACGATAATAGCTTGCTTTGGTTCTGTCTTTATTTGCATCAGCTTTTGCAACTTGTCCTGTAGCAGCAAGTAATGCTTGGTCATTTTGCAGTACTTGATTTTTTGCTTGTTCTACCGCAGCGTCAGCTTTTTCTAATGCTATTGTTTGTTCCTCGTTATACAAGGTAAACAGCACGTCACCTTTTTTAACTTCAATATTTGGAATAACATCTACAGACTTAATATTACCCGCAACTAATGGTGTAATGGGGATGGTTGCAAACACTTCTTTGCCGTATTTAGCATAGGGATGTAAATAGTTCATAATAATCATAATAGAAGACAGTAGAACTACGCCGCCTAAAACAGCGGTTGGTACTGACCATTTGTTTAATGGGATCTTAAACGTTTTGAAAATAGCCACACATAGAGCGGTGTAGGTTAAAATAATGAGCATATCCATGATTATATCCCTTTGGTTTCTTTAATTTGGCTATTAGCTAGTAATTCGACCTGCTTTTGTAGTTCAAGAATATCTAGTTCTAATTTGCTTGTTTTGATATCGCTATCAGAGGTATGGTGAACCATACCCCAACCGATTCCTGGCTTGTACAAGGTCGCCCAAATCCATAAAAACGGCCAAATAGCACCTAAAGTAAATAAACTGATCCAACCGGCAACATGAATTGCATCTTGATGGGGATGTTGACGGTGAACTGCAATTTCATAAGGGATATCGTGTACTACGATGATTCCGTAAAACAGCACTAAAATAACAAAAAACACTAAAAATAATGCAAAATAATCTAACATTTTATACTCCTTATTGAAGCCTTTAAATTTGATAAAAAGAACTCACAACGTTATTTAAAACTTTCGCTAAAATTCACTTCAATACTTACATTCACAGTCAAATTAGAACTTGAAAATTAGCCCTATAATAAGACCGTGGGTGACGGTGTCATATTGAAAGTAATCCACTTGCCCTTGATGCCCTTCGTCATAATCCACCCAAGTGGCTTTATATTTCATATCTAAGGTCATCAGCTCACTAATTTCGTATTGCACGCCCGTTTGTATTGATGAAGTAAAATTAGCTTCATAACCACCAATATCGGCTTGTGCAAGAAACGTCCACTGCTCATTAATATCAGCTAACCACCTAACACCAACAACGGCATCAATCCAACCAGCTTTAACATCCCGATTGAGATCATTTCCAGGTAACTGAGACAAAGCAATACCCGTGCTAATATCATTATCCCACCACCGAACACCGGCAAAATAATCTAAAGTGCCCGTCGATAATTGAGTTCTATACATACCTAATCCTTCAAGAACTCCTTGGCGTACTCCAGCAGTGACTACACTGCCATTTTTATTTGTTTTTTTGCCACTCAAGTCCATATAGCCGTAATCTAAAGACATACCCCAACCGGAATCATGGTGAGCTTCAAAGTGAGCCATAGCTGCACTGTCTAAATTATTTAGAATAGTGTCAAAATCGACATCAACTCCTACCCCATCCACACGACCAAGACTTGCATCTCCATCGATACTGGTTACCATGACATAGGGCTCTAATTGAAAGCTCCATTCATCGGCGACGCTGTCAATGGGAAGACAGGCGATAAGACAAACTGTTAATACATTATTTACGATGATATTCATTGTAAAACCCTTCAAAAATATGTTTGCTAATCACTTTACTGGTGCATGATAGTCGTGTTTATTCACGGTTAGAAATGAATAAAAGCAATGGCACTATAAGTACCATTGATAATCCACATTGCATTATTTAGTGTTTGAAGCTATTAAACAAAAACCCTAACTAGAGATGACAACTTTGTTAGTACTGACTATCCAAAATTAGGAATAAAAAAGTCCACTTTAAAATTGATTCAAAGTGGACTTTTAGTGTTTCAACATAAAAATTTGTTATTTCGCTTTAATCTCTGTTGATACTTTTTTAACAAATGCTTTCATTTGCAATGTTGTGTAGTTTATATCGGCAGCACCAAAACTCTGACCAACTTGCATTGGGTAACCTTCTAATGAGCCTAGGAACTCTTTTACCTTGCCGCTTACAGGTACAAATGCCCACATGTTATCAACCATCCAACGAACATACATAGACGATTCAATCGGTCCTTTTTCAAAAGGGTCTGCACGTAAGTTTACTAGTTGTGGCCACGCTGGTACTTCACGTGTGCCACTTGCCATATCCCCTTTAACCAGTGCAAAACTTGCTTTCCAATCATTCCAACGTATCGCATTTAATTGACCTGATTGGCTAAAGTACATAATCGTTTCACGTGGCCCTTTGTCAACTTCACCAGCAAAGTAAGGTTTGAAATTAAAACCATCTAAATGTACTCGCCATTTTTTGTTATTTATTTCACCACCTTTTTTAAGATCAGCAACTAACGTATCGTTACCCATCGCTGCAGCTAATGTTGGCATCCAATCGATATGAGACATCATTGAGTTCATTTTGCTACCGGGTTTGATAGTACCGGGCCATCTAACTAACTGAGGTACACGCATGCCACCTTCATAAGTTGTACCCTTTTCGCCATGGAATGGAGTATTACCACCGTCAGGCCAAGTAAATGTTTCTGCACCATTATCTGTGGTGTAAATAACAATGGTATTGTCAGCAATTTTCAAATCATCAAGTTTGTCTAATAAAACCCCTACGTGCTCATCGTGCTCTAACATACCATCTGCATAAATGCTGATGCCTGACTTACCTTGCCATTTTTCTTGTAAGCGTGTGTGAACATGCATTCGTGTACTGTTGTACCAAATAAAGAAAGGTTTATCCGCCTTATGAGCTTTGTCGATAAACTTTAACGTGGCACCTAAAAACTCTTCATCAGCCGTTTCCATGCGCTTTCTTGTTAATGCGCCAGTATCTTCCATACGACCATCAGCAAAGGTATGTAAAACACCGCGAGGACCAAACTTTTTCTTAAATCTTGGATCTTTCGGGTAGTAATAGGTTTCCGGCTCTTCTTCAGCATTTAAGTGATAAAGGTTACCGAAAAACTCATCAAAACCATGTTTAGTCGGTAAATGTTTGTCTTGGTCACCTAAATGGTTCTTACCAAATTGTGCGGTCATGTAGCCGTTATCTTTAGCAACATCACCTATCGTAGGGGCCCAATCAGGAATGCCATGAGTAGAACCTGGCATACCGATAGTTAACAAACCGGTACGAAAAGGTTCTTGCCCTAAAATGAACGCTGAGCGACCTGCCGTACAGCTTTGTTGCGCGTATTGATCGGTGAATAATGCACCTTCATTTGCAATCCTGTCGATATTAGGTGTTTGATAACCCATCATGCCATGGTTATAAGCACTAATATTATATATACCAATATCATCGCCCCAAATTGCCAAAATATTAGGTTTGCTTGTATCAGTTGTTGCTAGTGCCGTTGCAGATGCAGTCAACATCCCTAATGCAATGGCAAACTGCGTAAATTTAGTATTAATTGTCATAAGTATTCCTTTGGTTAAACCTTCAAATCTGATAAAGAATGAATATGAGGCGAGCTTAAATAAAGATGCTTATATTTAGAAATAAAACAAAATGACAGAACTATAAGTATCACTTATAGTAGTTTGTAATTGAGAGGTAACATTGACCTAAAAGAAAGGAATAACTGCGATGGCTAGGTATTTAAGGAACGTAGATTTAAATCTACTGTCAATATTTACGGCGTTAATGCATGAAAAAAACATTAGCCATGCTGCTGAGAATTTGGGGATGACCCAGCCTGCGGTTTCACAAGCACTCAAAAGATTAAGGTCGCTCTACAATGACCCATTATTTGAACGTAAGTCGGGTAAAATGATGCCGACACTTAAAGCGGATGAAATATATCCTATCATCAATAAAATACTCGCTGATGTGTCATCAACCTTGCCTGATACCGGTGATTTTTTACCAGAAACAGCCAATCTAAATTTTCATATCAACATATTAGGTGTTGGTAACAATGACTTTTTAACTAAACTAAGCCAACGCTTAGCGCATGTAGCTCCGAATATATCACTTACCGTGAGCACAGAGATGTTAGTTGATGCCGAGAAATCATTAAGGGATAAAGAGTACGACCTGCATCTTGATTATTTAACTATTGACGAAATAGGCTGTCATCACCAAGAATTGTTCAACGACCAGCTCTTTATTATCGCAAGGAAAGGACACCCTAACCTTAACAATAAAACTAATTTATTACTCTCTGAATACTTGGCAGAAAAACATGCGGTATTAGCCCCAAGAAAAGGCAATGTTTACCCACTGAGTTTAGCCTTGCAAGATTTTAGCTACAACCGAGAGATAAAATATACCAGTACCAGTATCGAAAACATTTTAGAAATTGTGAGTGCTACTGATTTAATTTGTATCATGCCAGGCACTGTTTTACAGTCTATGCATAATGTAAATGACTACATTTGGTTTAACCCACCTTTTAAAACTAAACAAATGATAGCTTACATGAATTGGCACTGGAGTATGGAACACGTAAAGTCTCACCGTTGGTTAAGAACTATCATTATTGATATTTGTAAAAACATGCAGCCACTTCCCTCCATTGAATAATACGGTTATTCAATGATGAACCAATTCCTTGTGTTTACCTTCATGAGTGATGCCACGACAGTGACATGTTTAGGGATAGTGTCATATCAATAGCCCCACTTTAAATGGCTAAAGGTTTCCTGTATTTATTGGTGAATAACATTACGGATATTGACACGCACTACCTCGAAGTAGATGCGTATGTGCTGAATAGATTTCAAACCTATTAAGAATGATTTTATTACCACTTATACTCTAAGCTGAATACTAGCGCTTCACCTAATAAAGTAATTCTAGGTCGTGTATCGTAAATAGTTAAAATTACACCTACTCCAAAAACACTACAGAGATCCCCTAGCTCCAGGATACAAATACCTCCGGTATCTTGATAACCTGTAGCGACACCTGCCAATAAAAAAATCTTATAATCTTGATCATAATTCTCGATATAAACAGATTGAGTATACATCACTGATTGTTTGTTATATGAGTTCTCAAATGTGCTAAGACTGTACCCAATGTTATCTTTAATGTACTCAAAACCGAGCAACTTGTGTTTTTTATTCATTTTTTCGCTACTAGTAGGGTGATACGATACGGCATAGAACTGTGTTGTGAAATCGCCCGCATTGGCTGTAAATACGGCACATACTAATGGTAATAGTATCTTATTCATTATTTTAATCTCTTATGCAATTTATTCATTAGATATTAACGGAGGTGACACTAGCCCACTTAAGGGCTTTGATTGACCGTTCAGAATCATGGTATACACAGAATATTTACAGATATAGAATAGGAAACAAAGAAACGGTCTTCTTAACCGCTAAAATTAAGAAAAAATGGCAAGCTGATGCTGCCATTTTTTGGAGAGCTGATAGTCGCTGAATAACTTACATCGACAAATCTTCACGTAATACGTAAATGTTATAAGAAATAGATTTAAAGTGCGATGACCAACTGGTTAGTAATTCTTTAGCCTTTCCCTTGTTATCTAAATGTTTAGCTAACATTTCACTAAATTTAATTTCTGGCGGTGCCATATCCCCGTAACTCATATACGGAATAGCCAGATTCATTTCCATTTTTCCGTTGATATTCTCATCCCAAAACCAATTATATGGCCAATTTTCACTTTTAGCGGCATCACTAAGGGCTTTTTTGTCTTTTTCTCGCGCTGCGCTATGGCCTAATTTGAGGTGGTAAGTATTAACACCAACATACTTATATTTTACATCTGCCGGCCAATGACTATTTTCAAAATCAGCTTCAGAACGATCTCGTTGGTAATGGGCAACATATTGACTCACATTTTCACGCCAGTTTTCTGAGGCCTTTGATTTGATATTCCATTGGCGATACTCATCAAGATCTGACCAAGATTCACAACATGAACGCACTAAATAAGCATTCATTTTTTTACCCATGTCGGCCTGATATACTGACCATTTACGTGGGTCATCCATTGACTTACGGTATTCGATATGTTTTTTAAACGCTTTTTCAAAATCAGCTGACTGCCCTGCTTTAGGATAAAAGACCCACATAGTGGTGATTATTTTTTCTAACTTTTTTTCTTCTGCATTGACTGACACAGATACACAGGTCATCAGGAAGATGAACAGCGAAAAGTAAAATGATAGTGCTTTTAGTTTTTTAGTCATGGTGGCTTCCTTACTTATGATTGTTTATCCATGACAACCGCCAACAACTTAATGGAATATGGATAGGAGTACGAAGTGCTCTTATTTTTATTTCAACGTCTAAAAATAGTAGTAAAGTAATTAGATAAAAGCCACTTGTAGTGCTGATATTCATACAGAGTGGGGTTGTATAGGTGACTGCTGCTATTAAATACTTTGCAATGTGGTCAGTCAATTGTGATGCTATTAAACGATTACTTTGATACCAAAACTGACATTATTTCTCATCAAGAGTCTAGTTATGGCCATTTTTAGTTATGATTAAGTATATATACATATTATTGAGGTCCACTAATGCTGTCGAATAAAAACAAAATTAGAAAGCTGCTTAACGGCATAGAGACTGGCGATCCAGATGCTGCATTAGTGGTAAATGAACAGAAGTACATCCAGCATAATCCGCATACAAAAGAAGGAAACATTGGGTTAGCAGAGCTATTTAAACAAATAGCAAAGACTGGGCCACGCGTAAATATGATCCGAGTATTTGAAGATAAAGATTTTGTCTTTGCACATATGGAGTATCATTTTTCTACTTTAAAAGTAGCATTTGAAGTATTCCGCTTTGAGGATGGTTTCGCTGTAGAGCATTGGGATAATATGCAACTCATGCAAAAGGTTAATGCTTCCGGTAGAAGCATGTTGGATGGTTATCTAATAACAGAAGATCATGATCTCACTGAGTTTAATCGGAGCAGAGTTTCTTTATTTGCAAATGAGATTTTAATTAAACGAAAATTGGATCTATTAATAGATTTTGTATGTGATGATAATTTTATCCAACACAGTCCATTACTTGCTGATGGTATATCTGCTTTGCGCTCAACGCTAAGCGCCACATCGAAGCAAAAATACAAAATAACATATTCTAAAATTCATCGAGTCTTAGCTGAAGGAAACTTTGTTTTAAGTGTAAGTGAAGGGCTAATGGATGAAAAGCACTGTTCATTCTATGATTTATATCGTATCGAAAAGGGAAAAATTGTTGAACATTGGGATACTATTGAACCAATCCCACCTCGTACAGAATGGAAAAATGATAATGGGAAGTTTTAATCTGTTTACAACGATTACTTAGGTCATAATTAAGGTCAAAATCGAAGTAAAACTTTATTAAGCTACCTACTTCAAAGTACCAAATAAAATATTTTTTAGACCCTATTCACTAAGCACTAAGGCACTAACATTGCCATTCTGACTCGACGACGCCAATGTAGCCAAAGAAAATATCGTTTAAATAATTAAAATAGTTTGAGAACCAAGGTAACGAAATAGTTGTTTAAATAACAAAGTGTTATTATCCTTCATACGCACTTCATATGCTTTAGTTTTAGAGAGTAGACTGGTAAGTCTATAGCTCGTTCTAGCTACAATGAAGTTAAATAAGAAAATCAGTTGATTGAATCACAATTTGTTTTTCAACGTTAACAAGGAAATGTAAAGAATGCCTGCGCTCCAACGTCTTCATGTAATCATCATTTTAATCGCCACTCTCTCTGGTTGTGCCTCACTCCCCGAGGAGATCAAGCATCCGGTTGAGCCACTAGCGCCACAATTAACGAGCACATTGTCTACATTAACTGACTCTTTTCAGCCTGAGCAGTCGACACAAGAAGAGAGCGCCATTCTGTTGCAGGACAATGGCTGGGATGCATTGGCTCAGCGGTTGGCTCTGATTGAAACAGCTGAGCAAAGTATCGATGTACAGTATTACATTTGGAACGCAGATGCTTCGGGACTCTACTTGGCAAACCGCTTGATAGCGGCTGCCGATCGCGGTGTTAAAGTACGCGTAATGCTGGATGATTTCAACCTAAGCGAACGGGAGAGTTTTCTAGCAGCACTTGATCTTCATCCTCAAATAGAAATCCGAATATTTAACCCTATTCCCAGTCGTCGCGGGGTAGTAAAGTGGCTAAATTTACTCAGTGATTTTTCTCGTCTAAATCGCCGTATGCACAATAAATCGTTCACCGTCGACGGCGTTCTGTCTATTGTAGGGGGCCGTAATATTGGCGACGAATATTTTGATCTTTCCGATGAAATAAATTTTCGTGACCGTGATGTACTCGTTATGGGCACCGTGGTAACTGATATCCAAGCTAGCTTTGTCAATTACTGGAACAGTGGTTGGTCTTACCCTATTAATTTGCTTGCTGATAAAGTCTCATCAGATCTAGCGGTACTAGATAAAGTGCCGGCTCCTCATTACAAACACTACCCCGCTTTGCCAGCAGGAAATAAGAGTGCTAAGAGCTTTTTAAAGGATATGATGGACGAGATGACTTGGGTGCAAGCACGGTTTATTTCTGATCGACCTGTCCCTGTCGATGTAGACAATACTAATGAACCCAAAGCTACTGCTAAATTATTGGCCGAGTTAGCTAACCAATCAGACCAAGAGATCTTATTAGAATCCGCCTATCTAATCTTTGATGATCGCCAACTAAAAGCACTACAGATGTTAACTGACAATGGAGTGCAGATAAAAGCATTGACCAATTCAATGGCCTCTAATGACCTAGTTACTAATCATTCGGGTTACGCAGGTAGACGTGAAGATATGCTTGACCACGGTATACAGTTGTACGAATTGAAACCCGAGACTACTCTGTGTGAAGAGTCGACTAGAGACTTATCTAAATGTGCACCAACAGCGGCCTACGGTCTTCATGCAAAATCGGCTGTTTATGACAGGCGAGTGACTAGTATCGGCTCTTTTAACTTCAATTTACGCTCAACCTACCTCAATACAGAGTCCATTCTAGTGATTGACAATAAGCGAGTAGCTGAAATGCTTGCTGACGATATTGAGCAGGCGATGAACGAAGATAACAGTTGGCGTCTGAATCTATATGAAGGAAAAGTCCGTTGGTATTCCGGTGAAAAATCCTGGAATAGCGAACCAGAAACAGTTCTAGGCGAACGAGTCAAATCAAGTTTATTACAATTATTACCGATAGAGAAATACTTGTGAAGCGAGTTATAAAGCTAACTAGCTAAAGCCCTCAAGGAGTGAATGACAACTATCGTTCATTCCTTGAGGACAACTGCTAAAATTGTGATTATTTAACTTCGATGTAATCATCTAGTCTCCTCGTTTTATCAAACCATTCTTGATCCGCTAGTATAAAAATCACGCTTCATAAACCTGCAATACATACGAACCACCATCTAATTCAATACCTGATATTCCATTGTTTGTTAAAACGTATGGTCGGCAGACAAAGGCGTGTTCCGTAAAGGTAGGAGTAAATCTACCCATTAAAAAATAAACATGAGAAGAATTGTACTCACTAGATTGCATACTCGTTTTGAAAAAATTAATATTTATATATTTATCAGTTGGTTAGTTAAACGTGAACATTGGCTTGATATTCGCTTAAGTGAGGTTTATCTCATTAATCAATAGCCAGAAAAACCGAAATCAATGAAAGAACTACAATTTAATAAATCAACCGATCTCTATAATTTGATTTTAGGTGGTTTGATCGCACTAACCTCAGAGCAACATATCGGCAAAGTTACTTATCGATCTGTCAGTGAAAATATCTTTTTAGGGAAATGGCTAAAAAAAGCCAAGCAGCAAAAACGCTATCCAAGATCTATAGCACTACTGCTAATTTTCACCTTTAAGCTTTAAAACCAATTCTAAAGCCCCCCCAATGTTTACCTTGAATGAAAATTGGTGCGGAAACATCGTGCATTATCTCACCAGTATCGCGTTTGTAAGTTTGTAATAAAAAGCTATCTATGTTTTTAGCACAACGAATACCTGTGGCATCATTAAACATGCGTTTAGTGCGATTATTGGCTACATCCAATGTAGGGTTACCAGTTAAAGGTTTAGAAAAACACTTGTTATGAGTGGGGAAATATCCATTGATGTCAACAGCACCAGCATAGATCATATCGTTAAATTCTTGCAATAAAGGATCTTGAATTCTCGGTAATACTCTATCAGTAAAGCTGTCAAAACTAGTCGAGAATTTTGCTGGTTCCGTATTGCCAATTGTTTGATAATTAAAGTCGAATAGCTGCTGCATTGTAATGCTTTTATCAATAATACTCTTTTCAAATAACTTACCCACTTTATCTGCGGCAAGTTGTGCTTGATTACACATTGACGTAATTAGGGTTTTACTGTCGAACACAGATAGCTGGACAAATATTGATTCTGTACTGGTTGATAAACTCGAAGCTTGAATTGAAACTTGTTGAGTTTCTTTGCTTTTGTCTATTAGAAAATCATGTAAGTTGACCACCGAGGTTGATATTTCAGCAGCCGCTAGGTCTTGCTCTTGAAGTGCATGACTTATTTGATCGCTTGCGCCTGAAGAGTCTGACATCAGTTGGTCTATCTGTTCAAATGACAATGACAAGTCTGTCATTGTGGTGACTACACTGTTCGTTTGTTGGACAATTTCTAACATAACCGCTGTGGTTTCACTGGTTTCATCGCCCATTTGTTTTAACATGTCGCCAATCTGACTGGTAGCATCTGCCGTTTTTGCTGCTAAAGATCTTACTTCATCAGCAACAACAGCAAAACCTCTACCATGCTCTCCAGCACGTGCGGCTTCAATGGCAGCATTGAGTGCCAGCAAATTTGTTTGTGAAGAAATAGCATCAATAACATCAGTAATACTTTGAATTTCTAGTGCTTTTTTTTCAAGAAATTGTATTTTAACTGAGGCATTATTTACTGCCATGCTCAACTGGTTTACTATTTTTATATTGGTCGTTAATTGCTGATGGCTTGATGAACTGGCTAGCATTGCTTGGTTTGATTGCTCTGAGGCAATAGCAGCATTATCATTGATTTGTTTGCTATTGACAGACATTTGCTCAGCAGCCGTAGCAAGCCGGTCAACATCTTCACTTGATTTTACAATGGCACTGCTAAGTTGCTCTAAAAAAAAGCTGACCTCGGCGGAGTTAATAGCAAGCTCACTCGCTTTACTTCCTATTTTCTCACCAACATTTGCAAGGTTGCTATGTTCTTCGTTGGCATTTATATAGGAGAGATTAAGCAGCGTTGTCGAAGTGGCTAGTTTATGAGTAAGAGAAGCCACACTTATAAAAACGGCGGCGCCAGAGGCGGCAGTGGTAATTATTATTGAATTAAATATTTGCTGGCTAATAAAACTTATCAGTGAAATTATGCCCACAATTATTGTGGCAATAAATATAGGTTTAATGACTTTATTATTCATTATTTTCTTCCTCGGCGTGTTCATCGTCACTTTTCGTATAATAAATTGAGGAAATAAAAACGCCAAACTCAAATAGCAAAAGCATAGGTATCGCTAATAAGGTTTGAGAAATGATATCTGGCGGTGTTAATAACATCGCAATAACAAAAGATCCAACAGCAACATAGGGTCTTTTTTCTCGTAAGCTCTTCGGAGTCGTAAAACCTGTCCAACATAATAAGATAATCACAATAGGGATTTCAAATACGATGCCAAAAGCAAAAAACAGCTTTAAAACAAAATCAAGATAGCTACTAATGTCAGTAGCAATATTTACTCCTTCGGGTGCAACAGAAGTAAAAAATGCAAAAACAATCGGAAAGACCACGTAATACGCAAAAGAAATACCGCCATAAAAAAGAAAGCTACTCCCAAGCATTAAGGGGCCCATTAATTTTTTTTCATTGCGATATAAGCCCGGTGCGATAAACGACCATATTTGAAATAATATGTAAGGCATACTGATGAAGATAGCTAAAACGATAGTCAATTTAAAAGGAGCAAAAAATGATGAAGCAACACCTGTTGCAATCATTTGCCCGCTCTCAGGCATAACGGCCAATAAAGGCAAGGAAACATACGCATAAATATCATTAGCAAAGTAGATCATCGAACAAAAAAATACTAAAACAGACAAGACAGCTTTAAGTAACCTAGATCTTAATTCAATTAAATGGTCGAATAATAGGTGTTGGTTAGTTGAAGAACTCATTAATTATTATTTTCTTTTTTGTTAGGATGATAAACAGACTCAGCCGCGTCTTTTAACGTGTTCAAAGACTCGGTAACTTCCGGTGACAAGTTTTGTAAATTAAGCCCTTCCACTTTTTTTAAATTATCATTAAGTTCTTTAATATTTAACTCCCCCGTTAATTCCGTTTTCACGCTATTACTGAAACTTTTGATGTCGCTGATCCAACCGCGAATAGTACGTACTGCCACGGGGAGGCGCTCTGGTCCTAGAACAACTAAGCCAATGATTGAAACTAACAAGAGCTCAAAAAAACCTATATCAAACATCAGTTATGCTTTATCTTTTTCTTTTACATCGACTTCAACTCTTGCTTCAGTGTTTGAGGTGTCTGCTAACACATCATTTTTTGATTCGGTTCTATCTTCGTCATCGACATCGGTTATTGCTTTTTTAAAACCTTTAATAGATGAACCTAAGTCAGCTCCTAAATTTTTTAATTTTTTAGTGCCAAATAATAAAACGACAATCACTGCAATCATCACTAATTGCCAAATACTGATACCACCCATAAAAAATCCTATATTTAAAATAAACCCACGATAAGGTCAGAGCAAGAAATGCACCAGTTGCCAAAAAATCCTATTAAATAATATGATTGTGTAGTTTTATCAAGTGGTTAGTGTTTTGTTATGGCTGTTGGTCTAACGTTAACGTTATTAACGACGATACCAGCTATGAATACAGCAACTTCATGAGTCTGTACTCGTGATCTAGTATATTCATTGCCCTCAGAGGATATACGATAGAATAGTCAAAGCATTAATCCATTAGTAGAACAGTGAGACATGTGTTCCATCGCAATAAAGAGATATAAAGGGTTGAAGTATTGGTGGTGTTTAAAACAAGATGAACTTCTTGGACAATATCTAGGGGATAAACCAACAGGTGTATACCCAAGCTCCCTCAAGGTGAGATTCGACTAGAATTAGAAGCCGATAAATTCATCCCATTAGTTAAATTATACAGTTCATATTCACCTCTGTTTTTCACATAGATCCAGGTGTATCACTCTCAGGTTATTAATACCTATTTAAACTATAAACTCATTAAAAATTTAGCCAAAATGTATTTTTATTTGTATATAAAAATACATTATTAGTAATGTAATCCTCTGAAATTAAAGTTAATTTTTATTTTTACTTGTTTTTTTTTATTGTTGTTCAGTTTGAATTGGCACGAAATACGCTATATCCCCGATGACGCAATAAAAAATATAACGCGTTAAAAACTAATTAACTTACTAGGGGTTTACATGAAAAATAAATTACTTAACATCACAAAATACTCTGCTTTAACGGTAGCTATGTTATCAAGCACTGCACAAGCTATTAGCTTTAGCGAAGGTGACTGGACTATGGATATCAATGGTATAATCGGAGGGTATTACACTCAAACTGAATGTAAACTAGATGCCAACCCATCGGCATGGAGTACGTTTTCAGCATGTGCAGGGTCCGAAGACGGTCAAGAGACAGCATCAATACAGAATGGCTTTTTACCCGGTTGGATTAACTTTATTGCAACCACCACGACAGATAGTGGCCTTGATATTAAGGCACACTTTGGCTTCTCACCAGGTACATCTAACCCAGCTACTTCAGGTGGTCAAGCAGCACGTTTCGCCGGTGCAGTAGCCGTTAATGATGTGCGTAATCTCTATTTAAGCGTAACATCAGATATGGGTACATTAAAGATAGGTCGTGATGCAGCAATCTTTCAAGTAGATGCCACATTTTCAGATATAACGGTTCCTAGTGTTGGTACTCAAGCAAATACAGCTGGCGGTCTAAATACGACATTTGGTGCGGTAGCTACTGGTTATACTTTTATGTCATTTCAGCCTCAAATTTCTTATTCAAGTCCTGTTGTGAATGGGCTTCAAGGTAATATTGGCTTATTTCAACCTCTAGCTATACAGGCAAATTTTGATGCTCCAATTTATAATGTAACTGACAGTCCTCAGATTCAAGGTTCTGTAACTTATAGTATTGAAGGCGGCAGTAAACTTTGGGCTTCATTTGTTACTCAAGAAGCAGAGATGTCGGAGGCTCTTGGTGGAAAATCGATGAGAGCAAAAGGCTATGAGCTAGGCGGAAAATTAGTGTTAGGTGATTTTACTGCTAACTTGTCAGGATTCAAAGGGGATGCACTAGGTGATGGTGTTATGTTCCTTGGTGCACTCGATGCTGCAGGTGAAGCAGTTGAAACTTCAGGTTATCTTGCTAATGTTGCCTACAAATTTGGCGCAAATAAATTGTCTGCACAATATGGTATAACTGAAAATGATGATATTGATGGAGCAAAGAATGAAAGCTTCACTTTACTTTATGCTCGAGATGTATCACCAGGTTTGTTGTGGACGGTGGAATACACCGCTCATACTACCTCTCAAACTGGGTTTGGGGATGCAGAAGCTAATACTGTCAGTACAGGCATGGTTTTATTCTTTTAATTTCGTCAATAGATTAAGTTAGTTTATTTAGAGTTAAAAAGTAATACTGTGATAGCGATACGGCTTAATTTTAAGGCTGTATCGCTAAATTGTCTTGACGTTGATACACAGGTAATTGGAATGAAAAACAGTAGGTAATAAATTAATTACAAAAAACAATTACAAAAATCACAAGGATTATTATGCATCATCAACTTAAACTTCTACCCGTTTTATTACTTATCGTCTCAACTCACCTATTTTCTGCCTCTCTTACGTTATCCAGCGAGGATATCGCTCAAGGAGAGTTTATGCCTAAAGCACAGGAATACAATGGGTTTGGTTGTTCCGGTGGCGATTTTTCGCCACACCTTAAATGGTCAAACGCGCCAAAAGGCACAAAAAGTTATGCTATTACCGCCTACGATGCAGATGCCCCCACAGGTAGTGGTTGGTGGCATTGGCAAGTTGTTAATATCCCAATAACCGTAATGGAAATATCAACGGACGCTGGCAATACGAAAACCAATAGTGCACCAACGGGTAGTAAACAAATACAAAATGATTTTGGCAGTAGAGGTTTCGGTGGTGCGTGTCCACCTAAAGGTCATGGCGTACATCACTACCGCTTTACTGTATATGCGCTTTCTGTCGATAAACTTGAATTATCAGCAGATGCTTCTGGCGCATTAGCGGGCTACATGATAAATGCACACACGATAGAGTCCAGTACGATAGAAGCTTTGTACAAACGAGACTAGCCAAACAATAAGCGGCAAGCTGACAGCTTATTTCTCGGTTGAGCTTTTCTTCGTATTCTATACTCCACAGTATCAATGGCTTTATGGTAAAGATGTTATCGAAAGGAGTAAGCCCTGCAATCGCTTAACAAGGCTTGATATTAATTAGTCTGTTGTTGGTTACGAAAAATAATAACAGGCTGTTAAGCTCTGTTAAAACGTAAGGTGTTCTAGATTGTATTATCTGTACTATCTACATCTGAATTATTGGGAGAAACAATACTGTACTTTTTCATTTTTCGATAAAGTGTTGCTCTACCAATTGCTAACTGTTTCGCCGTTTCAGTTGCATTCCAATTATTGTGTCTCAAGGTGTCTAATATCTTTTGCCCTTGTTCAGGCAAAATTTCAGCATGCTGTATGTGTGTCCCCTCATTTTCGTTGAAAATAAATGGGGTACAATCAAATACATATTCAGGTAAATGTTCAGGTGTGATGGTATTATCATCGCACAGAGTACTGGCGTAACTGATGACATTTTTTAATTCACGGATATTACCTGGCCAAGAATATTCAGCGAGTATTTGCATTGCCTCTTTCGATAAACCAATTTTCGACTCACTGCTAACAAGACATGATACTAAATAGTGCAGATCTTGACGATCACGTAATGCGGGTAAATTAATTGTTGCACCATTTAGACGATGATATAAATCGGCTCTGAAGGTAGACTGTTCCGAATCAATTTGTGGTGAGATATCTTGATGAGTAGCGCTAATAAGACGAAAGTCTACAGCAATTGCTTGATCAGAACCTACGGGTGTCACTACTTTTTCTGCCAATACTCTTAATAATCGAGTTTGCAGGGTAGCGGGCATATCTCCGATTTCGTCTAAAAATAACGTTCCTTTATCCGCGGCGAGAATGAGTCCCGTTTTACCTTTGCTGCTCGCACCGGTAAAACTTCCCGCTTTATAACCAAACAACTCACTTTCAATGAGAGAATCAGGCAGAGCCGCACAATTAACAGCTATAAACGGTCCTTTACGACGATTACTACACAGATGAATAGCATTAGCCAAGACTTCTTTGCCAGTCCCTGTTTCACCTTGGATCAACATATTAATATCAGTTGGAGAAAATTTATTGAGCAGCAATTTTACTTTCTGCATCACGGGATCGGATCCCGCAATTTTGTCAATTTCTGCGGCAATCGGCTTTGTGTTGTCTTGCTTAATTGAGCTAGTTTGGTTTAACACCGTATTTCTGATTTTAATGCGTGGTGGTTGGAAATTGCAATAAAATGCAATGCCCGTGTTTTTCGATTTGATAATAATCTGTGCAGAAGAGTTGTTAAGACCTGCTCCTAATTGAAATAACGAAGTGATATCAAATCCAGTGAGTAACTGTGATCTGATGTCATTAATTCCAAGTTCTCTCGCAATAATTGTTCGAGCATTTTGATTCGCCGCAATCACTACATTGTTACTATCCAAAGCAATTAAATTTGGACAATAAGTATTCAGAGCACTAATGTTTATATCGAATTTTAAAATTGTGGAATTGCTATAATAATTTAAAAAATTAGCGGCCTCAATAAGTCCAGCATGCATCTGTACCAATTTAAGCAACAAGTGTTGACTCGTTTTTTCTTTTGGTGAAGAAAGCGCTGAGACATCAAGTACAGCCAATAGCTGACCATTATGATCTAAAATAGGTGAGGCAGAGCAAGTTAACGTTGTATTTACGATGTCAAAATGATCTTGTTGGTGAATTGTTAGCGGAACAAGCTCGTTGATAATTGTACCGACTGCGCAGGTTCCAGCATGACGTTCATTCCAGTCAGCACCCAAATATAACCCTGCGTTTCTTAAGTCTTTGGTTAAGCGATTATTACCAATAAAATCAACCGTAACAGCGTTTTTATCACAAAGTAAAACAACATAATCTAATGCTTCTACTTGTGAGTATAAATTTTCCATCCCCTCTCTTGCCGTAATGATAAATTCTTCCATAGGGGAGGTATGATTTTGCAATTCAGACTGGGTAAGAACGCGTGAACCATGTCGGCCCAAAGGGTCAAGCTTAAAGGTTTGAATACAGCGTTTCCATGAACTAGTGACTAAGTTTTTTTCTGAATCTAACTCATTACTCTCAATTGATCTATAAACATTAGATAGATGTTCATCAATGATGGAAGTTCTCATTTTATTTCCTTAATATATTACGCATCCTTGTCTTTGTTATTTAGCTTATCCTTACTATATACCTATAACAGTTCATATAATAGCCAGGTAATTATCAATCACAGATTGTGCAGACTGATGAAGGTCGTTTGCCAGCTTGTTATAATTCACGTTAGCATCTCCGTTGTGCTCTGTTAGTGATGTCATAGCCTCTCGACTAAAAACCTCAGAATGACCAGATTGCCGGTAACATTGATTTACGGCATCGACTAAGTTGGTAATTTTGGGGTTGATTAGAATAAAGGCATGGGCTAAAACACCAACTTTTCTATTACTATTAACAGCACTCGTTCTGCGCATTTTCTGCGCAGTTCCAATAAATTTTTTATTATTTATAGATAAATTAAAAGCGCCATTACAATAAGCGCCCTTGACCTCACCTGTTTCAGCACTGACCCCATAATTGGATAACCATAGTTCCAAAATATCGATCAATAATTGATAGCTTTTCGTCGTTGAAAATTCTACTTCATTAGGCCATGGGTAGACCATGCTTAGATTAAACACGCCTGGCGCTTGAGGAACCGGTGAACCACCGGTTTTTCGTTGTTCTATTTGCCAACCAAGTTTTGCCATATGAGTAGTTAATTGTGGTGTGGCTAGCCACTTATTTGATGCTGGGAGCACCATTACATTTTCTACTGGCTCCCAAATAAGAAAACGAGGCGTTTGATCGATAAGCACTTTAGCTAAAGCCTGTTTTTCCCACTCTAGCGCTTGAGTTGCAGATATCGACATTAACGCCATCGGATTAGGCAAGGATAATCTCCTCTATATGAGTACAGATATCCGATAAAAAATTAGCGGCCGGCGAACCATCTATTGCTCGATGATCTATCGTTAATGAGAGTCCCATCATTTTAACCGCTTCAAACTCACCTTTAGCATTAGGTTTTACACATTCGCTGGTCGCACCTAAGCCTAAGATAGCGATTTGAGGGGCGTTTAAAATGGGCGTAAAGTGTTTAACTCTGGTTAATCCTAAATTCGTGACTGTAATCGTTCCTCCCATATAATCATTTGGTTTAAGTTCATTTTGTTTGGCTTTTTTAGTGGCGTTATGTCGAGCTTGTTGTAATTCACTTACGGTTAAATTTTGAGCTGAAAAAATAGTTGGTGTCACCAAGATATTTTGATCCAAACTTAGCGCAAAAGACAAATTGATATCACGATAATAAACAATGTTGTTATCTTCAACTTTAGCGTTCAGATCCATATGTTTTATAAGTGTTTCAATCACCACATAATGCAACAAATCTTGTATTGATACATTTTCTCCTTGTTCCGATAATTGTCGTTTTAAATGCAGTAAAGGCGAAATATTGGCTTCTGCATGTAAAGTAAGCTGCGCGCTAGTCTGTAAGCTTTGCTGCATTTTTTTTGCGATTGCTCCCCTAACACCACGCAATGGCACAGTGTAGGTTGAATCATTGATAGATTGTTCCATTTAAGATACCTCTGCTATTACGCTTCCTTTATTCACGACATCGTCTTCTTCACTGATAATGGATATTATACCGTCACAGGTTGAATTGATTTCGTACTGAATCTTCTCGACCATCACTTCTGCCACTAACTGTCCTGTAGACACTTCACTGTCGTTATCTACAAGCCAAGCGGTAATAACAGCTTCTTCATCTTCTTCCCATAAATCCATAGGCACTATTATTGACTGAGTCATTTATTTACTCTCCATCATGTTTAAACATACATTAATTATTTTTTCGGTGGACGGCAGCGCCCATTGTTCCATTGGTCTACTAAACGGGATCGGAATGTCTGGGAAAGTGATACGACATGGTGGTGTTTTAAGCATCTTATGATCATGTTCAGTCACTGAAGCTATAATTTCTCCACTAACACCAAAACTATGATAATCCTCATCAACAACCAATAGTCGTCCCGTCTTTTTAACGGATGCGATAATATGTTCTCGGTCTAACGGCACCAATGAACAAAGATCGACAACTTCGATACTGATATTTTGTTTCTCTAGTTCTTGTGCTGCTTTTAATGCATGATGCACCCCGATCCCAAGACTCACAATGCTGATATCTGCGCCTTCAACGACCGTTCTTGCTTTACCAATTTCTAATTCATAGTTCTCTTCAGGCACCTGATTAATTGCCGCGGGCTCATTTCCTAGCCAACCCATACCTTGTAATCCTTTGTGGAACAAATAAATAACAGGACTGTTGTCACGAATCGCAGCTGTCATTAAGCCTTTTGCATCATAAGCATTACTGGGTGCAACAACCTTCATACCGGGTAAATGGGCAAAAGTACCATAAAGACACTGGGAGTGTTGCCCACCATCACTATAACCTGCACCAGTGGAAGCCATTATCACCATTGGGACGTGTGAATTACCGCCTGAGAAATAGATGTTTTTTGCCATCATGTTGTATATGGCATCAAAGCAAACACCAAAAAAATCAACAAACATTAATTCAACTACTGGGCGCATGCCATCCATTGCAGCGCCGACTCCAGCACCGATAAAGGCGGTTTCTGAAATCGGTGTATCACGAACCCGTTCCCCACCAAATTCATCATACAAGCCTCGAGTATTTCCAAATACTCCACCAAGTTGCGCAATATCTTCGCCCATGATGAAGACTTTGGGATCCGCGCGCATTTCTTGAGCTAGCGATTCTGCCATAGCACGCGCAATAGTTAGTTTTTTAGTTGCAGACATATTAAGTCTCCTGTAGATAATTATTATTAAGCGAACACATGCAGCATGGCTTCTTCTGGTTGTGGATATTCACTGTCACGGGCGAAGGTAATAGCTTGTTCAACTATTTGTTGTGTTTCTTCAACAAGTACTAAATCATCATCTAGCGTGATAACTTTTGCATCAATTAACTTTTGACGATAAGTAGGAATAGGATCTTCTTTGACGAGTTTGTCTTTCTCGCCCTTTGGACGATAATCTTCAGCATCGCCCATGAAATGTCCTGCCAAACGGGATGTTTTTATTTCAATTAAGCTTGGACCTTCACCACGTCGTGCTCGCTCAATCGCTTCTTTAGTGGCACTGAATATTTTGTCGGGGCAATTATCTTCAATATGAATACCTGGCATGTCATATGAGGCAGCACGAATACTATTTTTTTCAACTGCCGTCGACGTTGATTTCGCAACTGATATGCCCCAATCATTGTCTTCGATAATAAAAATAACAGGTAATTTCCACACTGAAGCTAAATTAAGCGTTTCATGAAAAGCGCCCTGATTTGCCGCACCTTCACCAATATAAGAAATAGCGATGCCCGATTTTTTTTGTAATTTTCGAGATAAAGCTGCGCCAACTGCTGGTCCCATACCTTGTGCGATAATGCCCGAACAAGCGAAATTAACATCGTTATCAAATAAGTGCATATGACCACCTCGCCCACCACTTAATCCTGTTTTTTTACCAAATATTTCGGCCATCATCTTATTAAGATCAACTCCTTTGGCGACTGCAATATGATGAGGTCGATGGGTTGCGGTAACGACATCTTCAGCCTTTAAATGAGCGCATACGCCAACGGCACATGGCTCTTGACCATTTGAAAGGTGCATCTCTCCGGGAATAGGACCATTGGCCATATTAAAAACAGGCTTCTTCCCCTCCATATAAATACTTTCAATACGTTCTTCCATATAACGGCTAATCAACATATTGCGATACATCCAGATACGCTGTGATTCTGTGGGTAACATTTTTTTCTCCTAAAATAAAAATGTGGTGTTCTTGTCTTTTAAACCTAAATGCATGGGAAAATACATAAATTACGGTGCAAAAACACCACGAAAAATTTTAACTATAGTGCATTCGTTTTGACTAACTTTGCGATATGTTCGGCCTGTCGAATAGCCAAAGCAACAATAGTTAGGGTAGGATTAACAGCAGCGCTTGTTACAAATTGACTTCCGTCTGAAATAAATAAATTAGGGACATCATGTGACTGCCCCCATTTGTTTACCACGCCGTCACTAGCTTTTTCACTCATACGGTTTGTGCCCATATTGTGGCTATTTGGATAAGCAGGCAGGTTATGTAATTTAGTTGCACCGACTGATTTGTATAGCTTAGCCGTTTGGGCGTAGGCGTGATTACGCATCACTAAATCATTGTTATGATCTGTTTTTGTTATAACGGGGACGGGTAGTCCATTTTGATCTTTTTCAGTAGGGTGTAAAGTGATGCGATTAGTCTCTACGGGTAGATCTTCACCACAAATCCAGACACCTGCCATATTTTGGTAATTCTCTAATGCTTCAGATACCTCTCTACCCCAGCCACTAGTACCGGGTTTTAAAAAGGCCGATAAAAAACCTAAGCCTAGAGATAAAACTTCTAATGAATAACCCGCAACAAAACCACGATCTGGATCATTACGTTGTTCACTTGTTATTAAACTGGGGACAGACGTACCACGATGCATATTGACTGGTTTTGGAAATACACCGTAAACGCCTCCAGTTACGTGTCCCATGTAATTACGACCAACCTGCCCTGACGAATTTGCTAAGCCATCTGGGAATTTTTTAGAGGCTGAATTGAGTAGAAGACGTGGTGATTCTATTGAATTCCCAGCGACACAAACAATCCGTGCTTTTTGGAGTTTTTTATTACCATTTTCATCGACATAATGTACCCCACTTGCTCGACCATCTTCATCATGCTCTATTTTTAGCACCATTGAATTGGGTCTAATTTCACATAAGCCCGTCGCTTCAGCCTTTGGGATCTCTGTATACATCGTTGACCACTTAGCACCAATTCGACATCCTTGCATACAAAAACCAATTTGTTGACACGCCGGACGTCCGTCTCTAGCTACTGAGTTTATCGCCATGGGCGCATTGGAAAAGGTCATTCCTGTACGTTCTGCTGCAACTCTGTGCAATTTTGTGTGGCTGTTTTCAGGCAAATCTGGGGTTCCCGTTGCTTTAGTGCCAGTAACTCCCATTTTATCTTCGGCTTTTTCGTAATAAGGTGCAATATCATCATATGAAATTGGCCAGTCAGCAACGTTAGCTCCCTCTATGACGCCATTGGTAGATTTCATTTTAAATTCATGCGGCTTGAAACGCAGCGATACGCCAGCCCAATGAATCGATGAACCGCCAACACCTTTTACAATCCAAGCGGGTAAGCCTGAATGGTTTTTAGCATGATGCCAACCACCGGCTGAAATCCGTTTATCCAACCACGACAGCTTCATGAACATTTCCCATTCACTGTTTTTTAAGTCTTCAAGTGTGAAGCGTTTACCCGCTTCTAATACTACCGAGCGAACACCTTTTTGCGCGAGCTCATTAGCGACAGTGCCACCACCAGCGCCCGAACCAATAATAACTACTAGATCATCATCGTCTAGATCGAATTTTGCTATATTTGTCATAATTTTTTCCCCAAGTTTATTTGATACCATTTTTATTAATGGTTAAGTTAATCTGGTTAATCGTTAAGCCAATCAAGTTCGTTTAACCCTCGGTCAATGTATCCACCCTTTTCCCACGACGAACCTTGATAGCCAAATAGATGAAACAGATCTTTGTTGTCATAAATGCCGAACATTAGTGCTGTTCTAACTTTTATAAAAAATGGATTGTCTTCGATAGAACGTAAAACTCTGATGCGATCTGGTTCATAACCTACGTTCAGGAAAGGTTGTCCGAGTTTCTCAATACTTAATTGGTCAAGCATTGCGATGCCTTCACCGATCAACTTTTTTTCTTGCTTAGCAAGATCATCTACAATCTTTTGATAGTATTTGTTCTCAAGCATTTCGTGGGGGTAGATGTCTTTCGCCAGTTTTAACATCGTTTGGCTGATATGACCTGAGTCAGGCATGCTAATCGAGCTGGCTTCACTTTCTGAAGCCTTTGCGCATCCAATCATAGTCGTTGCTACGACGGTTCCAGCGACACCGCAGCCGACGCTGCCTAAAAATTTACGACGTGAGATAGAGCTTTTATTATCTTTCATTGTTGCACCCTCTGTTTAAAGATATGAGTACTAAAGCAATAGATATGCCAAGCATTAAATTAATCATATTTACAGTGACTTATGTGATTTCTTTAGATATTTCCATTGATTTGACTTTAAGCTTGAGACGAGTGTCTCAAGCCAATGAATACACGAAGAATAATGTTTTCAAAGTTATACTATAAAAATTGGGTGAGAAAAAAATTCAGCGGTAAAGGTGATAGTCGGCGAGCCAATACGCTATTTTTTCAGCCTGCTTTACCATGATTTAATCTGTTTTTTTAAGTGAAATATAGTTATCTATGTCATCAAGTCATTAACTTAACAGGGGGGTATGAGAGATGGTTGTTGTAGATAATAAAGTAGATTAAATATGAGGGCTAAATCTGGAATAACCTCTTAGAATAACATCAGCCTATTGGCCTCTTACATTGTATAAGTTTACTCATTAAGCTATTAGGTTTAGTTTAAATGTTCACCATAGTATGTAATCGTTAATAAATATTTACTTATCCCCCGAGAGTAATCACTACTTTAGTCTTTAAAGAGGAATGGGATAGAACGACCATTAATTCAAATAAATATTGAATCCCACTCGCCTTATTTCTATAAATCAGATTACTATGTAGTCAAATAAGGGCATTGAACGCGTAACGACCCAATAAGCTGATATTACCAGTGCACATACAGATACATAGTAAGGTAATTTTTTAACGAGTACTGTCTGTTTTTTAATAAGTATTGTCATCGTGAAGGCCAGTGCATAGATAAATAATTGCCCAGCTTCAATACCAAAATTGAAAGATAGTAGATTAGTTATGCTTGTTTGAGCGCCTTCCTTTTCAAGTTCGTTGAATACAAATGAAAAACCAAAACCATGAATAACACCAATAACTAAAAGGGGAGTGGTTCCTAGATGCTGCGCTTTTTTCAACAATAATGCTATTGCTGTGAAAGCAATGGTGAGTGCAATTAATAGTTCTATACCTGGTATGAATATTGGCGATGCTATGGCTATGTTGTCACCAAAGAATAAACTGAATGAATGGCCAAAAGTAAAGGCAGTTGCAAGTGATAAAAGCTTTAAAAAACTAGCTGCACTGTAAAAAAGAAGTAACACAAATAAAACATGATCTAACCCTATTAAAATATGAATAAATCCATCGCTAAAGCCGTTAATTAATTGTTGTGTCATGCTAGGCAGATGAGTTGATGAATAATCAAGAATACCTAAGGTTGTCGTTACAGATTCATTAGCAATGTCTCTATGGAGATTGATAATGTTTGCAAGTTTATTAATTGCATTAAACTTATCTCCAAGTATGCTACTTATCGAGATATCATCGTTTATTACTGAGGTATTAGATATGCGTAATTTAATATCAATGCCCGCATCGAATAGTTTTGTGGCGCTGGGTCTTATTGTTACATCACTAGTAAAATTTTCTTCAGCGGTTTTTAAACTGCTAAATGGTTTGCGATCATCACTATTAAATATGTTGATTGATTCAATGTGATAATTTTGTACAACACCATTTTTTTTAATTGTATAACCCGGTGTAATACTTTTTTTAAAGTCATCTAAATTTTTTGTGATCTTCTCTGGGTCAATCAAATAACCTGAGTTGTTAACTTTATTTGTATAAGGGATATTTTGCTTGCTATCAATTCCTTTCCAATTTTCATCTAAAAGAATAAGTGGCAGTGGCATTCTCATGAGAATGATTGTGTCTTGATTATCTTGGTATAAATGTATGATTCTTGGCTCAAAGTGTGAGAAATGAGAGAACACAGACGAACTGTAAATTATTAGTATGAGAGCAAGTATTTTTTTCACAGGTTTTATCTCTTTTAATTAATAGCACTACCTAGTTTGAGGTAGTGCTATGCTTATCCCTTTGGGTTAATAGCATTACCGAACAAAGGGTAGCGCTATTCCTATGTTTCTATTAGTAGCGCGGATCCCACATTCTGCTTCCCATTTCTTTCTCATATCCCTGACCTAATGGATAGCTAACAATTTCTAGTTGCATGCCCCAAGGAGCCATGAAATAAACCCATGTCAAACCAGCCATTCCTGTATCGGTAAATGTATGAGGTTTACCTAGCACTTCAATACCTTTAGCTTCAAGGAATTTTACAGCTGCGGTCATATCATCAACATAAAAAGCAAGGTGATGACCACCAATATCACTATTACGAGGCAGTGTTTTTCTTTGATCTGGTGACGTGTATTCAAAAATTTCTAACGCAGGACCATTTCCACAACGCATTAGATGCGCAGTGTTAATAACTGCTTTTTTGTTTACATTTAAGTTATCAGTCATCCAGTTGTTGTCGAATGGTCCAAAAGGGCCTATCGAATAAAAAGATTCACAGCCTATAACGTCTGCAAAGAAAGCCGTTGCTTCTTTAACATTTGGTACCGTAAAACCTAAATGTTGTGTTCCGCGCATGCCAGGCATACCATTGCCAGCTTGAGCGAGTTGAAATGTAAAGGTTAATAGTAGAGCGAGTAGAATTTTTGTTTTATTCATTATTATGTTCTCCATTGCATACGAAATGTACATGTTAAGCACTTAAGTTTTTAAGTGCATATAGACAATTGCACTTTCTATGCCAGCCTCAGCCCCATATAGCCTTCCTCACGAAGCCTATATATTTAACGGGCTACTGTTAGTAAATGTGTTACAGGTGTCTCACCATGCATGCAAATAAAGTATTTTCATTATTATTTTTTCTATCTATGTTTTTTTACTCCACAACACGTCAACGGGTATGCTGATTCAAAACGGCAAGATGCAGTATCTGAGCCATCAGTTAAACGGAAAGCGACTATAAGTAAGTCTTTTATTTTTAAAGAGATGGCGACATATTGATAAATAATATAAACATCACTTCACTTCGTTGAGACGTTTATTTAGTTTCGCTGTAGTCTTACTGTAAATATGAATTGTTTATTTAATGATATGAAATGGCGTAATAAATGCTTGCAACATAGTAATAGGAATTAACTTTTACAGGTTAGAACAAGGTGATGATTATGAAAAAGCATTTTGATTTACTGAACGGTAACAGAATGGTTATTTATGTGCTGAGTTTAATCGGCTTTTTTTATGATGTTAATATTGCTTATATAATGGCGTTGACGCTTTGGTTATGGCTACCGCAATGTTTGCAACTGGAGCTGTTGTTGTTAAAAGCGATAAAGCACTAGTTGATTTGGCCAACTAATTAGAGGCGTTTGGACTTAATTTATATTCCTTCATTGTGTTATTTTACTTTTCTACTTCGCTTCGGGGCGAAAGTACCATAGAAGTAATACTCGATTTAATCTGAATTATAAAAGAAGGCTAATGTCTTCAATGTGCGCCAAGGGAACATAAACTCAGTAATAAAACATCAGTTTTAGTATCTAATTAATCTCTATAAAGAGACTTGCAACGAGATATGAAATTATCGGAATTAGCTATGAAGTGTGAATTTGATTTGGGGCCCTTTTCTCTTTATTTTTTATTAAGGGTTCCAATGGTGCTCCATTAGTATCTTTAGGTCAGGATAAATGGATATTTAAGTCCAATCGAGTAGTTGGAACGGTCAACTAGTTCCACATTGATGACCTAAATTAGTCTTCGGAATTAGGCACGTTTATGTTCACTTAGATACGATATAGTCCTTTCAGTCTGAATAAAACTATAATTAGGGTGTTCAGACCATGTGCCTATTTCATACGAATATTGATACGATATCATTTCGATGGTTACCGCTTTACTTTCGATGTCTTAGGTACGCCTTAGCTTAAAAACGAATACTCAGGGCTTGCCCATAAACGCTATCTATATCGCTTTCGAAAAGCTTTGGCATACATGCTGACAATAACAATTGGAGGTAGTTATGACTAAGTTTTCAGTTTATATCGGTATTGATTGGGCAAATGATAAACACGATGTATGTGTTCAAGTGGCTAATTCAAGTGCACGAAAGTTTGAAGTAATTAAGCACTCACCTAAGTCGATCAATGAATGGATAACCAGCCTTCATAAGCAATACAAAGGACAAATAGCTGTTGCTATTGAACTATCCAAAGGGCCTATCGTTTACGCACTTCAAAAATTTGATTTTATCACTATTCACCCCGTTAACACTTCAATGTTAGCTCAATACCGTAAAGCTTTTTCACCCAGCGGTGCAAAAGACGACCCAACGGACGCAGAGCTTGCTTTAGATTTAATGCTGAGATATCCCAATAAAATTAAAGCATTAAAAATGGACAGTGAATCGGTTAGGAAGTTGACGTATCTAGTCGAACAGCGTCGTAAGTTAGTTGATGATAAAAGGCGGTTCAGCAACCGATTAATCATTACACTTAAAGAATATTACCCTCACTTACTTGATTGGTTTTCACACCGAGGATCGGGGATATTTTGTGATTTCATTACACGTTGGCCCAACCTACAAAAACTTAAAAGAGCTAGGGCTGATACCTTGAAAAAGTTTTTTGGCTCATACCCTGGACGTACTGCGGCATATAGCGTTAAGCGAATTCAATCTATTAGTGAAGCAGAGCCGCTCACTCTCGATAACGCAGTTATCGAGTCGCACCAACTGCTTGCAGTTGCATTAGCTAATCAACTGCTTGTTGCTGTGAAGGTTATTAAGGTCTTTGATAGAGAAATTAGTGAGTTGTTTAATGCTTTGCCGGATGCAGAACTTTATAAATCATTACCAGGTACTGGCCCGTGTTTAGCACCTAGGCTATTAGTGGCTATTGGGGAAAACCGTAGTCGATTCAATAGCGCATCGGAAATTCAAATGTATGCAGTGATAGCACCCGTAACAGTGCGTAGTGGTCAAAAGAGCTGGATTCATTGGCGATATCAGTGTTCTAAATTTACTCGCCAATCATTTATAGAATGGGCTACTAAAAGCATAAGGCAATCTTATTGGGCGGAAATTTATTATCAGCAGCAAAGGGAAAAAGGTAATACCCACCAGGCAGCTGTGCGTTCGCTAGCATTTAAGTGGATACGGATCATATATCGTTGTTGGAAAACTAAAGAGCCATACAATGAAGCCAAGTATTTAAAAGCATTGAGCGATAGGAATTCCCCATTACTTTTTAAAGAAAAAGCTTGTTAAAGGTCTCAGGGCGTAGAGCGGACGTTCCCCATAGATAAAATCATGAGCCTTTTGATGATGACTTCTGTCAATTAGTCGCTCAGGTTGAATGAGAGCAAAGCCACCACAGCGGTCATTCATGTATGACTTCAAAAATGCCTAGAGCAAAAGAGAGAGGAGCATCAATATTTCTGTTTCACATTAAAACAATACATTGATGCGTGAATATATATAATATTGACTTAGACAAACCGAAGTTAAATGGAAGCACGTTTCTTAGCATGAGATTGATTAAGCTTTTCTACATTATTCGCCGTTAGTTGTTTAAGCTGTCCTGGCTCCAATTGATTCAATTGATATGCATTTAACCGATTTAATTGTCGAACATTCAGCTTTTTGTAATTGGTTTACTGCTAACTTATTAAGCTCAGTTGCTGACAATGCATTGATTTCTGCAACAGTAAGCGCTTTTTTACTCCCTTGTTTTTTAATGTTTATAGAGTCAGACGAGGTTATATCAACTTTAGTGGTGGGTTAGCCAACCATTATCGGAGCGCTGGCGTTATTTTTATTTAACAGCTCTGTCAAAGAATCCATTTTATTGACAAGCTTATTAACCGTTTTACTTTCTCATGTTGTTAATTTATCAAGGCTACTTTGAAGAATAACATGCACCTTTTCAAATAATACTTCGGCAGAGTCTTTTTCCTTTTTGGTTAATATATCTTTTAAAAATAAGCTGTCTAATTTTTTATAAATTCCGTCAAGTTGTTGTTTTTTCTCTGAGCTTGTATGGCGTAACAAGATATCGTCAATTTCGTCAGAAGCCGTGTCTATTGCTTGATTTAATTTTCCTTCCAGAGAAATGCTTACGTCATTTAGTTTATCAATATTTTTATGTATTCCACCTTGTGAGCTGACTTTATTTCTTGTGTTTTGTCTTTCTGATTAATTGTAGCAAGGGTTTGTGTACCAATATCATGGCTAATATTCATCTACTATTCCTTTATTTTACTACTAAAGCGCTTATTTCAACTAAATTATTGAAATAAGCGACCTGTATTAAGTGATGTTATTAAGCGTTAGGTGCATCCATTGTCATATCGGAGAACTTTAGCATTTCAATGGAGATGAGCGTATTAAGACCGTCACGATTATCTTGCATGTCGTGAACAGTCACTTGACCATTCTCAGTGCTAATTTGATACTCTGATGAAGGACCTGAAAATATCACCGTGTTTACCGCTGAGTTTCCAGTAATGTTATTATCAAGTTGGTTAACAATGACATTACTGCTATTACTGCCCGTGAGTGTGACATCTTTCAAATATTGAGCATGATGAGTGTAAGATAGGCTAGCGTTATAACTTAAGCTAAAATCGCCAACAAAGCTTTCATCAATACGCGCGTTATAGGTTAGGTATGGATGGAAAAATTTATTATCCATGATGGCAGCACCTTGTGGATCTTTAGCAGCTAAATCATTACGGGTTTTAGCAATGTACATGCCCCACATACCATATGGACTCTCTTTATATGCTCCCCAAAGACCATAATAACTATCGATAACTGAAGCCAAATATTCTTGTGACAAGCTATTTTCAGCGGTTAATTCTGTTATCCAGCTAGCCTGATCTGCTGTCCATGCCCAAAGTTTGCCAGATAAAGCGGTTACTTGTGCTGCACGAATCTCTGCTTGATAATTTGGTAATACACCGTTAAAGACCGTGTTTTGATCCACACCAATGCCGTAATCATGAACAAAATGTAAAATTTCCTCAAACGAAGCATCACGATGATCGTAATTTTGATTAATGTACCAGCTACCGCCTTCTACTTGCATTTCTCCATAATATAATGGTTGACCATCTAATTCAGCACCTGCATTTGTTCCGTCATCAACCCCATTGAGTAATAACAAAACACCAGCGTTTTCGGCTATTTTATTGGCTACTGCACTTTTGTCTACTCCATATTCAGAACCGGGGTAATCGGTTAGGTAATGTTGCAATATATTACGAGAGCGAACGATTTGGTTATCGGTAACTGCATCTTGTGCAACAATATGAATGGCATTACCATCTGGGCTATCAATCTTGGTATAACGATTAAATTTAAGGGCCTTGCTATAGGTGTTTATTAACGTTTTAGGAACATCGCTAATACCCAGTGCCAACGTTTCGGCTGAAAGATCCGTTGTTGGAGTCGTAGGGGCCGGCGTAGTTGGCGCAGGTGTAGCAACAGGTGTTGGTGTGACTGTTTTGGAGTCTGAATTACAACCCCCTAAAAGTGAAATAGTGGTTAATAATACAATACTGTTTAAGCTGATAATTTTCATAAGCGATCCTTTTGGTAAATGCCTACCAATAATCATACGAGATTAGATCGACTTGATGGGTAAGCGTATGTAAGCCATAAAGCGCTATGTAAGCGTTTGTAAGAAACCTCGATATATCAACTAAAATCAGTACAATGTTCTTATTACCTACAACCGTACTCAATGAAAAAATGCATATATTAATTATTGAAGATGACAAAGAAATTGCTCGACTGACTGAAATATATTTACAAAGCACAGGTTATGAAACCACTATTATTGCTGATGGAAGTTTAGCTATAGCGATGATAAAAAAGTTATCGCCAGACCTTATTTTGCTTGATTTAATGTTACCTGGCGTTGATGGCTTTGAATTATGTAAACAAGCACGCGAATTTTATAATGGGCCAATAATTGTATTAACCGCCATGGAAGATGATCTGAGCGAAGTGAGTTTATTAAAACTTGGCGCGGATGATTATTTAAGAAAACCGGCAAAACCTCATATTATGTCAGCCAGAATAGAGGCTTTATTACGTCGTGCTAAGGTTAACAATGAAAAAGTAACACAAGAATTACCTAATAAGTTGTTAATTAACCGAGATACTTTATCGGTAACGTTAAACAACGCCCTAGTTGATTTAACTAACTCTGAATTTGATATGTTAGTACTGCTCGCTGATAAATCAGGACAAACGGTTTCACGAGAAGAGTGTATTCACTCATTACGAGGTATTGATTTTGATGTAACTAACCGCTCGATAGATATGCGTATATCAGCACTTAGAAAAAAACTTAATGACGAAAAATCTCCCTATAAACTGATTAAAACAATTCGAAATAAAGGGTACTTACTCGTCAATGAATAACTTATTTACGCCTTTTTTTACTCGCTTATATGGCTCATTGTTTTTAGCCATTTTTACCAGCGTATTCCTCACTTTTGCTGTTTTAGATGAGTGGAATGCTCATGATGCTACCGAAGACTTTGCAACTGATACGGTATTTTTTAAGGATATCTTAGAAGTACAAAGAAAAACAGAAAACAGTGAGGCCAGTGTTTTTTATAGCAACCTTGATAGCTCACATTATCCTTTTGATATTGAATGGTTAGGCACACAAGCGTTAAGTCTTGTGTGTAATAGCTGTATTTACTTAAATAATCATAAAAATGTTGATGTATATGAAATACAAAATGGAGAATTATTGTCTATTCATTCGGTAGCCAATACATCCGATAAATTTATTATTAAAGACAAACAGCAAGAACCTGAACTTTTAGGTTATGAAATGACAAATGAGCCATTTGACATTGAAGAGTATTCCATTTTCATCCTGCTTTTTGTTATTGTGGTAGTCATTGGTTTAGTGTTGTATCTCCCGATAAGAAAACTACAAAAAGAAATAAATCACTTAAACCAGATAAGCTTCCAACTTGGTAGTGGTAATTTAAAAGTAAGAGCAAGTAACTCCCTTGCAGAGCCATTGACAATACTAGCCAAAAGCTTCAATAAAATGGCTGATGCGCTATCTAATAAAGTGAATGAAAGCCAAGTATTCGCGCAAGCTGTACCGCATGAACTTAGAACGCCGCTAAGTCGTATACAATTAGCGACAGGAATTCTCAGAAACAAAAATTTGACCGCAGAGCAAACCTCCTTAGTTGATAATATTGATCAGTATATCGATGATATTGATGAGCTATGCTCGCAGATTATTCAGTTTTCTAAATTGAATATTCAAACGGAAGAAAATGACTGTGAATACATCAATTTGAATAATTTTATAACGCATCGAATATCGCAATTAATACTTAATCCACTGATACCCGTTACTGTGAATTTTACAGAGATAATCACTATTAATTGCAAAGCTGCACACTTACGATTAATTATTGACAACATGATAAAAAATGCAGTTGCTCACGCCAAAAGTAAGGTAACGATTAGTGTAAGTATTGCTGTAAATAAAATAGAAATCATCATCGCAGATGATGGTAAAGGCATAGCAGAAAAAGACTACGATATAATATTTATCCCATATGCTCGCTTAGATAATAGTCGAACGAGGAAAACAGGTGGATTGGGCATGGGGTTAGCCATAACCAAAGGTGCTGTGAATCAGCTAGCTGGAGAAATAAATGTGTCTAATTCAACCTCTGGTGGCGCTCTATTCAAAATAAGCTTACCTCGTTCACATGAAAACCACCTTCCGTCGAGAAATATAAAGAAAACTAGGGTTATTTAATCTCATTATGCCCAAAAATTTTGGTTGGTAATAAACCTAGATTAGGAAGCTCAAAAATGTTATTTAAGGCAAGATTAAAATACAATTATTATTCATCTCAGCTTTCGAATCGTAGTGAACATTAGATTGGGTGATTTTGAACAACAAAAAACGACCACTTTGTGGCTTGAGCTAGCGTTCTGAGATGGAACCCACTGGCAGCAATGAGCTTAAACCAGCCCCACAAGTGAGCAGAAAATTTTGGCTAATATTGCCCTAAATATGCTCCTGAATTTGCAAAGGCTTAATGTCCGCAATTGGCTAGTAGCCGAAGTATCAGTTAACTCACTCATAGCTTCCGCTTAGCGCACCAAGGAAACATTAGCACTAATAAATATTAGTGCTAAAAAAACGATTTAAAATTTTGTGGTCAATTGATTGACTAGTCATTATTCGGTATACATAAAGCTAGCTTCCTCTCATTAACCTGATGCTTGAAACGCGTTAACAGAATCCTTAATTTTGGATGAATGTAAGTTTTACAAAAAGGTTTATCGGGTGAGCTGTATAAGTAATTGGTCAATTCATCCTTATTCTTTTTAAACGCATCAAATGGCAGTACCTGTGTGATGATTTTTTTATCAAAATCACATTGTAGGGAGTCTAAAACTCTTTTAGCGTCTTGGTTTTGCGCATCGTTATAAGTATATATAGCTGATCGATATTTTTGTCGCATCGAGTGATTGGCTGTAGATGCATGAGTATGTAAATGAATTTCGATCAACGTCTGCAAAGAAATAATAGATTCATCGAAATAGACTTCAACTGCTTCAGAGAGTTCAGCATCACAGCCGATAGAAGCGATCCATCCTTGATTCACCGCTTTAATACCGATAAGTGATTCGAAAATGCCTTCGGTACACCAATGACAACCACCGCCGAAACCAATCTTGCTGAACTCCTCACTATGCATAATGTTATCCATAATTGAAGGATCCTTTAGTGATTCACTTTACTGACTTACTTAACTGAAGGTAAGACCCAATCACTTCTGGGGAAATGACAAGTATAACCATTCGGTGTATTTTGTAGATAATCTTGATGTTCTATTTCGGCTTCCCAAAAGTCTCCTACAGGAACTAACTCCGTAACTACAGGCCCAGGCCATAAGCCTGATGCATCAACATCGATGATTGTTTGCATCGCTATAGTATTTTGCTCAGTTGAACAGTAATAAATCGCTGAACGATATGAAGCCCCTAGGTCGTTCCCTTGTTGATTTTTTGTTGTTGGATCATGGATCTGAAAAAACAATTCAAGGATACTTCGGAAACTGACCACATCAGTATTGAATGATATCTCTATGCCTTCTGCGTGATTACCATGATTACGATAAGTAGCATTGATAACGTCACCACCGGTATAACCCACTCGGGTTGACGTGACTCCAGGAAGTTTACGTATAAGATCTTGCATTCCCCAGAAGCAACCGCCAGCCAAAATTGTACGTTCAATTGTCATATTGATAAATCCTCTACTTGGTCAATGTAATCACCATAGCCGTTGCTGACCATCTCATCACGATGGATAAAACGAAGTGATGCTGAATTAATACAGTAACGTAACCCGCCTTTACTTGTGGGTCCATCTTTAAATACATGCCCTAAATGACTATCACCATGGCTTGAACGGACTTCTGTACGAACCATGGCGTGGCTGCTATCACTTAGTTCTTGTATGTTTTTTGACGTTATTGGTTTGGTAAAGCTTGGCCAGCCACAGCCAGATTCATATTTATCTGATGAAGCAAAAAGTGGCTCTCCTGAAACGATATCTACATAAATACCAGGTGAAGTATTATTAAGATGTTCACCACTACCAGCTCGTTCTGTGCCACTTTCTTGTGTCACTCGATATTGTTCTTTGGTTAGAGCGGAAATTACATGGGTAGATTTATGATATTTTGTCATAACTTTATCTCATAGTCAGAATGGGTAAAAATAACAATTATTCATTAAATTCACTAACAGCAAGGGCGAATTTTTTTGAGCTTATAATGAATAATTGCCGCGCCTATATGACCAATTAGCAAAAGTGGAAGTAAGATATCTGAAGCGATATCTCGATGATAATTAGCAAAAGGTTCAATAAGAGTAATCATTAACATATCGAATTTTTGTAGCACTGTCTGTTCAATATATTCAAATCTGAAAAAGCCAGGTAAATTAAAAGCTCCTAATACCGGAATATCGAAGCCAGTGCCAAGATAAGCACTGATTGGCAGAGAAATCAGCATAAAATACAAAGCATAATGCATTATTCTAGCGGGCGTTGTTTTCGTCGTAGTTGTTATTACCGGTGCAGCACTATCTTTGCTTGTAGATAAACGATAATACAATGTGAACATGACAATACTGAGTATAAATATCAATAAACCAACATTGATATGAATAACGAGTAGAGTCCAATTAGCAACTTCAGTTTGCGTGGTATACCAATAACGATAATAAGCTGTTGAATATGCCATCATAACACTAACCACAATGCTCCAATGTAATATTCTAATAATCACTCGTTGTACCCTGCATTGTTCACCAATACTGTTATTTTGAAGCGCCGTTTAACACTTCCCTATCTTCACCTCCAAGCGGAGTATGACAGCCTAAGCACATCTCTGAACGGCCGGATAAATCTACGCCTTGATAGTTAATGATACTACCATCAGGATAATACTCAGCCCAAAACCAATTACTGTTAGATGAGTCGTAGCCGTTTTCACGCTGAAACATAATCGTAAGCGCTACATAATTATCGGCTTGATCATCGCTATAAACTTTATGCGGTGTAAGTTCTTCTTTAGCGCCATAGTTGTGCTTAACGATCAATTTTCCTTTTTGACCATCTATTTCAGCGTTAGTTGAGATAACTTCTTGGATACTGCCATGTGGTCGGTTTCCTACAAAAGGGTAGCTTCGTATACGCCCATCACCTACCAGCTTGTTGTTAACCATGTATTGCCATACTTTAGCTGCATATTCATTATCGACTGCTTTTCCTGATGATGTTGCGGCTGTTTCGGCCATAGTATGAAAAGGCAGTAGGAATAGTATGACGACAGCAATTTTTAATCGATTTAAGGTGTTGGTTGAAAATTTAAGCATATTTTTCTCCGGTAAAGATTATACCAAATTGATTAAGTTCTTTCCCTGTCAGCTAGAATTAAAAGGCTTAGAGGCAAGGCATTGATTGCAGAGAATGGTCATTCCCTTCTCAAAATCAATAACGTAGCATCTAGACCTTTTAAACTCGCCCTTTGGGAACTCATTGGTAAACTGATAACATCACAAAATTAGTGAAATATAGAATTACTATGTTTAACAAATTTTGTTTGTTCTAAGCTCACCAATGTAGTTCTGACTAGGGAAGAAATTTAATCAAATTGGTATTACTTATAAAGCTATAAAAATGAGTCGTTTTATCATTCGACTTTAATAGGAAATCAAATGATAAAACGGCGAGCTAACTTATAATTTTCTTATTTAACAGGTTTAAGACTGTCAAAATGGCCACCACCCGCTTTCATTTTCATGCCTTTACCCTGACTTAATACCGGGTAATATTGAGTAAAAACAAAGTCATCTGCCGCAGCACCAGCGTGACATGAATTACAGGACTTTGAAGGGAATGCTTTTGCTGTTTTTGACAACGTTTTATGATCCGCACTTGAAAAACTAAAATATGCCCAGTTTCCTGGTTCATCTTTAAAATGTTTTTTACTTTTAATTGTCGCTTCAAGACCGATAAAGTCGCCCATAAAATAGCCATTACCGCTAACAGCAGACTTGGAACCAACAGAAACTAGCTCTTTAATGATGATAGTACCATCACGAAATTCACCCTTGTTTTTCCAATGTTTCCAGCTCATAGGGTCAATATAAACATTATGAAGTTCAGGAAATGCCGCTTTCCCGTTATTCATGTCGTTGGGTGTCACGGGTGTGCCAACGTAGATCCATTCTCGATAGCCCGTTGGACGTTCAAGTTCACCGTTTTTCATTACAAACGCTTCATTTGCATAAGTGAATCCTGAAAAAATGACTTGCACAAACAGGAACGATATTGCTATTAATACTTTATTCGCTTTCATAATATACTCTGCTTTAATTCGTAAAAAACAACTATAGCAGCCATTACTATTAACCCTTGGTATCTGAAATGCTCAAAAACGTCGCTCATCAACTCAAATGTCCAACATCAGAATTTAATGTACTTGATGATGTCATCGATACGCTTCGTTTTCGTGGCAGTATATTCTTTCATTCGAGTCTTGCTGCTCCGTGGGGTATGTCATTATCATCGATTGAAATGCCAAGATTTCATATTGCCTTGGAAGGCGATTTTTATGTTGGGGCAGGATCCAGCAATATTAATGTAAATCCAATGGATATCGTCATGATCCCAGGCGGAGATATGCATTGGATAGCAGATGAAATTGAAAGCGAACGGGTGCCTTGTGAACAAGCGGGGGATGCCTGCGCTTTAGGTATGCCACTTTTTCAACAAGGTGAAATCACCAATAAGATTATGTGTGGAATAGTTGAATACGATGAAGCTATTGAACACCCTATTCTCAGCGCCTTACCCTCCATAATTCAACTTTCCAATATTCAATCGAATGATAATATTTGGATGACAGTAAAATTAATTGATGCAGAAATAATCAGAACAAATAATAAGAAGAATAGTATTATCGACCGTTTAACTGAAGTGTTATTTATTCAGTTACTGAACAGCTTTATTGAGAAAAATGAGCACCTAACGGGTTTCTTATCAGCACTTAAAGAGCCTCGTTTGAATAAAATATTACAGCTCATCCATCAGCACCCTGAAAGACAATGGACACTAGATATTATTAGTGATGTGGTTGGTATGTCTCGTGCGACCTTACAGCGTAAATTCAAAGCTGCCATCGGTGTTTCTCCAATGGTTTATATAAGCCGTTGGCGTATGGCCAAAGCTTATCAATTATTAAAACATTCCAATTTATCACTTGAAGGAATTGCTGATGTCATAGGATTTTCTGACGCTCGCACACTCTCACATGCCTTCAAAGATCACTATGGAGATACACCTAGTCAATTCCGTAAAAAATTAGAGAAACTAATATAATAACTAATACTATCTATCTAAAATCTTATTTCGTATAGTTTAAATTCGTATATAACTAGTGAGTACCGTTTGGACGACCAATCTAGTAGCATTGTAGAATGTCATGAATGTGCTTTATCCGTCGATATTTCACTATTGATCGAACGACAAAAAGCGCTTTGTCCACGCTGTGGTTTTTTATTATCCTCAAAACATCATAATGCCCTTGATAGAATACTGGCGTATTCTATATCTGCCATATTTTTCTTATTATTATCATTACCTTTTGAATTTTTAGCATTTCAGTCCAATGGAATTGAACGAAAAATTGATATTCTGGCAAGTTTAACTATTTTGAACAACAATAATTATCACGTTTTAGCTGTACTTGAAGTACTGACAATATTTGTAATACCGGCACTCATATTGTTTTCATTGATTTACCTAACCATTGCATTACGAAAAGGAATTTACCCTCGAGCTGGTCAGTATCTTTTAAAACTCACCTATAAATTATTACCTTGGAGTATGGTAGAGATATTTGTTGTTGGCGTTTTAGTGAGTTTAATTAAAATCATTTCATTGGCTGACATTAGTCTTGGTCCATCATTTTATGCTTACATATTGTTTTCCTTAGCAATGACAGCTGCAGTGTTGCATATGGATAAACATCAATTGAATCAATTGTTGAATTATTGTAAATCAAATCAAGCGACACAAAAAAAACAGATAAAACCTACAAAACTTAAAGACGTAACGCCACGCAATCATTTGAGCCTAGCTTTAAAAAAGAGAATAAGTGTTCAAAAAACCTGGGCCTTACTGATAACGTCTATCGTCTTTTATATTCCGGCTAATATTTTACCTATTATGAATACTCGATTTTTAGGACAAGATGAACCGAGTACTATCTTAGGAGGCGTTATTTTATTATGGGAAATGGGTTCCTATCCAATTGCTGCTGTTATTTTTGTCGCTAGTGTTGCAGTACCTATGGCAAAAATGTTGGTTTTGGTATGGTTAAATTATAGTGTTCAACACCAACATAGTCGTTTTTCTAAAGAGCGCGTGAAACTTTATCGGTTAGCTGAGTTTGTCGGACGATGGTCTATGGTTGATGTTTATGTGGTGATCATTCTGGTTACACTTATTCAACTAGGCAATACTATGAGTATTTATCCAGGTGGGGCAGCATTAGCTTTTTCTGGTGTAGTGATCACGACCATGCTGGCGGCGATGAGTTTTGAACCGCAATTCATTTGGCAAACAAAAAACAATTTATATAGTGAAGAGTGTAATGACCAATAACGAATATACCGATATATCTAATAAAGAGACTGATGTAAGCCCAGCAAATATTGAACAATTAAAGTCGGTATCTATGATTTGGTTTGTACCCTTTGTTGCTTTGTTAATTGGCGCTTGGATGATTTATTATCAGTTGAGTAATGAAGGTCCAGTAATCACCATCGCGTTCGATTCTGCTGAAGGTATGGAGATAGGTAAGACTAAAATAAAATCCTATAATGTCGACATTGGTGAAGTATCTAATATCGTACTTAACGAAAATGCTGATGGCGTTATTGTAACGGCAAGAATGACAAAAAACGCAGAAAAGTTACTTAATAAAAATAGTGATTTTTGGCTAGTATCACCAGAAATATCACATACCGGAATTTCTGGTTTAAGTACTTTGATATCAGGCGTGTATATTGAATTTTATCCCTCTTCTATTCATGAAGAAGAAGTAGATGAGTTAACATCAGAGTTTATTGCGCTAAAAGATCCACCAGTAACTCCTCCCGGAGCACCTGGTTTACATTTAACGTTAAACAGTAACGACCAGTTTGCTTACTCAAAAGGTGACCCAATCATATATAAAGGCTTAACGGTTGGTCAGTTTGAGCACATTCACTTTAACTTTGAAGAACGTGTAGTTTATTACAATGCTTTTATTAAAGCGCCGTATCATCAATTAGTCACCACCAACACTAAGTTTTGGGATGTTAGTGGTTTACGGATGGATTTAACGGCCGATGGTTTATCAATACAAACCGGTAACATAGAAACCATGCTAACTAATGGGGTTACTTTTGATGTACCCAAAGGCATGGAAAATGGCGAAGAAATTACCGAACGATCGTACTTTGATATCTATGCAAATTATAAGGAGGCTGACGATGAACGTTATAAATACTCTGTTGAATACATTGTTTTGGTCAGTAATACCATTCGCGGTTTGAGTGTTGGCGCCCCTGTTGAATATCGAGGAGTATTAATAGGGCATGTTAAATCTATTAACCTACTAGCACAAAGAAATAGCGATAGACCTCAAATTTTTGATGAAGACATAAAAATACCAATTTTAATAAGTTTACAACCCGGAAGAGTTGGCTTACCCGATAATGAAATGGGTGTAAGCCTTATGAAACAGCAGCATCAGTTATGGATTAAAGACGGTTTAAGAGCGAGTTTAAAAACGGGTAGTTTACTGACAGGTAGTTTGTTTATTGATTTTCAGCACTATTCTGATTTGAATAATGAGGAGGAAAATACACAAAGAACTGATTTTGAAAATAGCCAATATGGTGAATATACGATCATCCCTAGTGTTGATGATGAGTTTTCACAAATTACCGCGAAGGCAAGCCAGTTCATCGATAATCTTAATGCTCTACCATTAGAGAAAATTTCTGGTAATACTAACGAACTTATTACTGAATTCACCCAAACAGCAAAATCATTTCAAAGTGTTAGTGATAATTTATCAGGCGTACTTGATGGTGTGAATCAGCAGCAATTGACTCAGGAATTGAAAACGACCCTGCAAAGCTATACAAAATTAAGTAAAGATCTCTCTGCTGGTTCTAAAGGGTATGAAGATCTTCGTCAAACATTATCGGCATTAACTAAGGTCATGAACGAATTACAGCCACTTCTTAATCAATTAAAACACCAACCTAACGGCTTAATATTTGAATCAGGTAAAGTTGATGCGATTGAACCTAAAAAATATACCCCTAATAAGAAGGCAGAATGAACTCAATGAAAACACGATCCCCCCTTTTTATCAGGAATTTTTCAATACTAGCTTTATCAACATTGGTTGTTTTTCTAAGTAGTTGTAGCTCAAATTCAGAAATTCCCTTGGAAACAAATTACTATTTACTTAATAGCCAACACTTAGCTAAAAATTCGGTAAATATTAACAAAACAGTTGTTGTAGAAGTGCTAGAACTTCCGGCTTATCTAGACCAACCACAATTAGTAATGCAGCTAAATGTACATCAATTACATTATGCTCGTTTTGATGTGTGGGCAGAGCCGCTACAAGCTGGTTTTACCAAAGCGTTAATTAATGACTTAAACTTAAATAATAACAGTATTCAATTTGTTACTGATGAATTAAAGTCGAACAAAAAAAGTACTGATAAGTTAATTGTGAGAATAGATTATTTTCACCCCAGCACAGCTTCAAAGGTAGTATTATCTGGTGTATTTTGGACAGAGAATAATAAGGTCCAAAACATAATACAGCAGCATTTTTCCTTCGAATTATTATTAAATGAAGATGGCTACACTCACGCAGTTGCCCAAATGCGAAGATTGGTGTCGATGATGTCAGCGTCAGTTATATTGGAGAACTATGACATAGTGAGATAGAACTAATAAATTGATGTCTGCTATATGATCGAAAAGCTAACGTTTGATTTTGTTGCGGTCTTCTTCCGCTAGGCGCAGCAAGGGAACATTAGCACCAAGATTTATTGGTGCTAAAAAGCTATGACGTTTGAAGGGTTTTCTTTGACCGTCACTTTTGCCACAAATCCACCATTTTATGAATGAAAAAACGAGCTCAGAATGGGCTATTTAAATACGAAAGCGAACGTAAAGAAGCAAGCTCTTATCAAGGCTTTGCTTCAACCATCAAATGATAACTTACATTACATCAATCATCGTCATCCCCACGATATTCATCATTATTTGGAT
This sequence comes from Colwellia psychrerythraea 34H, assembly GCF_000012325.1. Taxonomy (NCBI): domain Bacteria; kingdom Pseudomonadati; phylum Pseudomonadota; class Gammaproteobacteria; order Alteromonadales; family Colwelliaceae; genus Colwellia; species Colwellia psychrerythraea. Next base: position 3,210,714 of record NC_003910.7, read on the forward strand.
TCATACTATCACTACTATTTCTCAATCCATTTTTGAATGCAGTTTGACATCAGTACAATTTATAAACACGTCGATATCCATCAATTAGGTAGATTTTACTAAAATTATGCACTAATTTTAGAGAATCATAGGCTCCCCGATATGAATCAACGTCGGCCATGCAATAAGTATTAAAGAGTGCCAGCCAATATTCATCTACATCACCATTGGCATTGCATTTTTGATTCTTGATGCTGATCCGGTTTTCTAAAAGGAATTGGGTGTTTTCCTGAATGTTTGTCGAAGCAAATTTAGTGGCAATTGACTGAACCACTTTTTTCTTTGGCGGGTATTGACACTTATATAAATTGATTGATACCACATAACCTAAAATGTCTATCACTGAGTCATGTGTCTTGGTCGCAATCATGTTGAGAATTATTCGGGTCAGTTCTTTTTTAAATTCATTGATCCCCTTAATTGGGCTGGGAATAACAAGATGAATCCATCGGTTTTTAGGAATTAGGTTGCCTATTTCTTCATTTAACTGTTCGACGATATTTGAGATTGGCACATCATCTGCCAACCTTGAACGTCGTTTTCCATTTTCATTTATGTGCTCAACCAGTTTGGTAACTTCTACGGCAATTCTCCGGTCATTTAGTAGTAAATAACCGTCTGGCGGATCTTCGCCATCGATATATTTACCACCGAATTTAGACGCTAGGGTCGCAAGAACATATTCTTCATCTGGTCTCATGATTTATCCTTAAAGCATATCCGTACATTATCTAGACAGTACTGCAATGGATATTTTAACTGTTAACTAGTCTTTAATTCATGTGCGTAAATTTCAAATGTTTAACTACCATAATGGCATGCTTTCGTGATCAAATTAGCTCTATAACTGGACTAACAACTCACGCATTAATATACAAAACTAATCAATTCATATTGTTAGTATAGGATATTGGGGCGTTTTTTCGTGTAGTGCTTATCTGCTTGGTTGGTAATAGTGAACAATGCCTCTCTGGCTACCTCCCACACCACCCTTTCTTATTAGGTATTGCTGGGTTTAGGAGAACCAAATATGAGGGCACGTTAAATAGGTAAGCACATGGACAATATAGTCAATAGCAACAATATTTATTGGTGCTAAAAAACTACGCCTTTTGAGGAATTTGATTAAACCGTCACTTTTGCCACATTACGGTTATAAACAATAAGCTAAATTTACCTCATCTTTTTTGTAGCTTATGGGGAAAAGCGGACTTTAGAAAATAATTTTTAAGTGGCCGTCTAACGAAAAAAAAAACTTTTTTATCAATGGGTAATGACTACCCATCTCATCTGTAGAAAGAAGATTAAGGTAATATGGTGATGTTTTTATTGGCTAAACTTTCATTTTGAAATCGTTCAAATGTTTTTTCGATGACCCCTTCTTGATGCAATTTTGTTAAGGCATGACTTAATTCTTTAAGGTAACTTTTATTTTTTATATGCAAATAGTGATAACTATTGAAGGATAATTCTTTTAGTTTCTTTACATAGATGTGAGTATCAAACTTAATTTTTCTTAGTATTTCAATATTGACGTTATAGGATACCATGACGTCAATGAAACCTTCTGCCATCGCCCTATAAAGGCCTGTCTTTGAGTTAAATTCTCTACAATTCAGTTTTTGTTCTATACAAAAAGCTTTCGCATATTGAAAATGATGGAGGTAACCAATAGTTGTATGTCGATAAGACTGACAAGATGCGATTTTATGACAAACAATAAATGCGTAAGCCTTGATTAATTCTGGCTCTAATCTGATCAGGTTTGGGTCTGCATCTCCTATATCGCGATACCTTGCGAGCACAGCATCTATTTTACCTTGTTGCAACAAAACAGACTCACGCTGTCTGTTTGTGTGTAAAAATTCTATCTGGTAATTTGCTCGTCCGTATAAGTTTGCAATGATCTCTTTCATCAGGATGACAGACTTTGTTTTTTCACCTGAACTGGCTGAATTGATTTTGAATGATGGGATTTCAGCTGCGCTAATATGGACCACCAAAAACTGAACCAAGGCTAATACAACAAATAGAACTCTTTGCATGATTACGGGTAACAATTGATTTTCAGGTAATTTCACTTTAGCAAATAAAAAATTACTGTCAACGGAAATAGTTTGGCCTGCCTATAGAGATTTTGATAAAACGTGTAATGGTATAGTTAAGGACTATATACCGCAGGGAACGGCAAAAATTAGGCTTGAAAATTCTAAGGCGCATGTGCCCCATTGCAAAATGGGTAAACCGCCACTAATAGCGTTAAGAAATCATAAGGTAATCATTGATGCTAACGACTCTATTGTAGTAACTGTTGCCATTGAACAATCGAAATTTGTTGAATACTTATTAATAAACACTCTTGCAAATTAACCTTTAACTGCATTCTGCTTAATCATATTATCTCTATTATTGCTTTATCTGATAACCACTTTTAAATATCCAGGCAACGGCTAATAAACAAAAAGCTAAAAAGCCGCTCATCACACATAAGCTTGTTATTAAACTTACGTCAGCCACTTCATAAAAACTCCATCGAAAGCCACTAATTAAATAAAATACGGGGTTAAATTGCGTTACCGTTTGCCAAAATGGCGGTAACATACTGACGGAGTAAAAGGTACCTCCTAAGAAAACAAGTGGGGTGATGACAATAAGTGGTATCACTTGTAGCTTTTCAAAGTTGTCTGCCCAAATGCCAATAATAAAACCAAATAAACTAAAAGTTATCGCAGTCATCACTAAAAAGAATAACATCCAAAATGGATGTGCTATTTCAAGGGGGACAAACAAATGCGCTGTTGCTAAAATAATTAACGCTAACAAAATCGATTTAGTCGCTGCAGCGCCCACATAACCTAGCAATACTTCAAAAGAAGATATTGGAGCAGAAAGTAATTCGTAAATAGTGCCAGTGAACTTAGGAAAATATATACCAAATGACGCATTAGAAATACTTTGTGTTAATAGCGATAACATAATTAAGCCCGGTACAATAAAAGCACCGTAACTAACACCATCTATTTCAGTAATACGAGAACCAATCGCAGAGCCAAAAACAATAAAATAAAGTGATGTTGAAATCACTGGAGAGATAATACTTTGAAAAATAGTGCGTTTTGTACGCGCCATTTCAAATTTATAAATGGCCGAAACAGCGTAACGATTCATGTTGATTCCCTTACTAACGAGACAAATATATCTTCCAACGAGCTTTGATCTGTTTTGATATCTTTAAACCCAATACTTGCTGCGGACAACTGCTGAAGTAAAGCAGAAATCCCAGTGTGCTCTTCAGTGGTGTCATAACTATAAATTAATTGCTGTCCATCATTTTTAATCTGTAAATTAAAATCAGCCATATTTGCAGGTATTTCAGTTAATGGCTCTTTTAAATCGAGAATCAATTGCTTTTTACCTAGTTGATTCATTAAAGCTGTTTTATCTTCAACCAATATAAGTTGACCATTTTTAATGACACCAATACGGTCTGCTATTTCTTCCGCTTCTTCAATATAATGTGTGGTTAAAATAATAGTCACACCATCGTTTCGTAATTGTCGTACCAATTGCCACATGTCTTTGCGCAACTCTACATCAACGCCAGCAGTAGGCTCATCTAAAAATAAAATAGAAGGTTCATGAGAGAGTGCTTTAGCAATCATCACTCTGCGTTTCATACCACCAGATAACTCCATCATGCGATTGTCTTTTTTATCCCAAAGGGACAATGATTTAAGTGTTTTCTCAATAAAAGCAGGATTCGATTTTTTACCAAATAATCCACGACTAAATGAAACCGTCGCCCATACTGTTTCAAAAGCATCGGTGGTTAACTCTTGCGGCACTAAACCAATAAGTTCACGCGTATGTCGGTAACCTGAGACAATATCTTTACCATCAACAGTAATTTTCCCAGAGGTAGCATCAACAATGCCGCAAATAGTACTAATGAGTGTCGTTTTACCTGCACCATTTGGCCCTAATAAGGCAAAGATTTCAGCGGGTTTTATTAATAAGTTAATATTATTAAGTGCTTGAAAGCCACTAGCATAAACTTTATTAACGTCTGTGATTTGAATAATGGGCTGCAAGATTATTTTCCATCAATATTTTAATAATACTAAGGTATACGACATGCCCTATTGATGGCTAGAAAAATCACTAAATTAACGGCTAAATTTTTATACTCTATATTCATTAATGCCACAGGCTGTGTAAAAACTTCTAGCATCGAATTATTATGCGACGCTACGTAAATTAATAAGTCTCTTTACACAAAACTTACTTCAGAATTTAGCTTGAAGCGGGCGTTAGGATTAACGAGTTGCTAGCTTCCGCTATACGCAATATAGCGGTCTGTCATCATAAATCTGGGGGGCTAACTTCGAAAGCTAACAGCGACAAAATACTCCGTTAATCGCTAATAAAAGCCATTGTTAGCGACGTAGAAAAGGACACCCTAGAGCGAATAAAGAGTATTAGATGTTGATAAGCGCACCTTAAAGGGGCACTTAAACATTTGGTTAATATCTTAAAAATTAATTGCTCTCAACGATCGTGGGTATTGTCGTGAATGGCTTGATTCCAAACTCAGGGTAAACTTCACTTGGGAAATAAATCACACCACCTTTTGAAACCATTGACACAGTCTTGATAGCGCGAAGGTCTGCTGTTGGGTCGCCAGGCACTAAGAAAAAGTCAGCCAGTTTTCCGACTTCAATACTGCCAAGTTGATCACCATAGCCTAAATAATTAGCCATGTCATAAGAAGCTCTGCGCAATACTTCAACGTTAGACATACCAATTTTTTTGAATAGTTCTAACTCTCTGTGCAGCTCAAAAGCGCCACCTAGATCGGTACCTGGAACGAGGAAAATTCCCTTTTTATGCATTAATGCGAGTGTCTCAATAACTTTATCAAAAGCCAACTGGTAAGCCTTATCCTCTTCTTGATCAGCAACATTTAATAAACCGACTTTCGCTTGTCTTTGAACTCCGACAGGCATATTGTCGATATAATCTTTTGTGCCAATGCGAGTTTTACCATTTCTGGCCGTTAAGCCAAATTCATGAATGACAATGGTGGGATCAACCGCTATATTTTTTTCGACCATGGTGTTTAAGGTATTCTGTACTTTTTCGCTATTGAGATCCAAGTCGACAAAACGTTTCATTCCCGTAATGCGATAAAGTGTTCGAGTATCTTCATCTCGATCTAGTACCCAGCTGAGCATACCTTGGTTTATGTGGGTGATTTCGTCATACCCTGCGGCAATCATTTCATCAACTGTTGAGAATGCGGGAATATGTCCTGTTACTCGCATGCCGTGTTTCTTTGCTGCTTTCGCCATGGCTGGCACCCACTCACCATTAATAGAACTGTATATCTTGATTTGGAAATAACCACCTTTTTCACCATACGTATTCACAAGATCAACGGCTTCTTGTTCAGTTGAAGCAATTTCTCCAGTGGCAGCTGAAAATTCGCTTTTTCCTTCAATAAAGCCACTTTTAGTAATGCGTGGACCGATGATTTGATTACTTTCAATTTTTTCGATTAAAGGATCTAGTATTTCAATCTCATTACCCATATCTCGAACAGAAGTCACTCCTGCCATCACATTAAGTAGGGCGTCGTTATCGCTCATGTGGCCATGCATTTCATATAATCCTGGGATTAATGTACCGCCATTACCATCAATCAGAATTTCTCCTTCTTTAGGAATATCAACCAATGGCTCGATAGCTGTAATTTTGTCTTTCTCAATCAGCACTGATTGAGAATCAGTAAGTTGCATGTTAACTGGGTCAAATATTCTGACATTGTTAATACGCACGGGTTTCTCATATAGGTGCGTCGTTTTCTTCGCTATTTTTTCAAATCGACTTGCGTTCAAGCTAGCCGCTAAATCGCTTAAGATCTTACTTTGTTGTTCTAATCCTTCACGAATCACAACAGCACGTGGCGACAAATAACCAATCATATGCTGGTTCTCATCAAGTGCTATATAGCTAGGATCCAGTTCAATGCCATTGATTGCATAAATAGTCGCATTGACCAACACACCGCTAATATCTTTAAGGTCAACCTTGTCGACTTGGGTGATTGTAAGTTCGCCAGAAGGTAATGCAGATAATGAATGATTTGGCTTTTCTAGCAAGGCTGTAGCGTATATGTAAAGCGCATACGGACTCGCATTTTGCGCAATGTATATAGCGCTGTTATTAAATTTTGCACTGCCTTTTTCAGCTGTACTCTGCCAATACGCCATATTGTCTTGCAAGCTAAACTGTTCATCAACTTCATTACCAAAAACCGTTTTTCCTGTAATGCGCCAATCAATGGGTAAACCTGTATCTGACAACTTCAGAACTTCTTTGCTACTAGAACCACGACCATTATTACTATATGAATAGTCAATAATAATGTTTTCAGCATTGCGATTAACTAACATTCCACCTACATCGGTACCACCTAATATTAATCTAAATTTTTCTTGATTAGGTAGTGCAACTTGTACTGTATTTACTGCCTCATACTGTTGAGAACATCCTAAAGTGGTCATCAGCACGACGACACTAATAATTGATTGGATAGCTTTCATCGGTTTTTGAATTTGCATGGCGATGCCTTTTATTATTTTAGCTTTGAGAACACGAAGAATAGACACTATAAATGATCTATGCAACTGAGTAGTATGAAGCTAACAACTTGCTGTAATGTAAAACTTCTTTGTGGATTTTCAAAGAAAGTGATATTTCTTGTTCAATGGTTTTTAGGCGCTAGCTAAATTTAGAAAAATTAATTGAGATTTTTCGGAAAATGCTGTCAGGAAATTACGATAAACCACATAATATTTTAAAATTAATAAAAGCTAACGTGCCATAGTATAAAAACCCTTCGGACTCAGAAGCTAAAGGAAACATTCTTAGTTAGTGTCCATTTTTATGGGGCAAGAGCAAGGTGCATAGCTAAGCGATCGTTAGTGTGCTTGAGAACTATCGTATTCAATCCGAATGTTTTTGTCAGATTAAAAATTCTAATAAACGTTTAACACTACTATTTTGAAATACATTACTTGGCCAAACTGCATATAGGGGAATCGACTCAACTTGCCAATTTGGTAGCAATTCCACCAAGGCATTATTTTCAATTTCTTTTTCGATTAAATAATCAGGAGGCGTTGCTATACCTGCGCCATTGATACAGAGCTGAGTCATAGCTTCAACATTATTTACACTGATATTGCTTTCAAAATCAATGTCACATTTTTCACCAGCAGAATTTACTAACGTTCTGTGATTTGGAAGCATATCTAATTTGATCCAATTCCATGTCGTTAAGTCCTGAGGAGAAATGGGGGGGATATTTTCTTTCCAGTAATCGTAAGAACAAACTAATTTTCTATTAATTTCACCAACCCGTTTTGATTTAAGATTACTGTCATCCATTGACCCCGCCCTAAAAGCTAAATCAATGCCTTGGTGTATAAGATCTTGTCTGTCATCGGTATAAAATAATTTAAAATTCAAAAAAGGATGTAACTTACTAAATTGAGATATTTTTTTGCTTATTTCTGATTTGATTAAAGCTGAAGGTAAGGTGAGGGTTAAAGTTCCTCTTAACTCTTGTTTTTCTATAGCTACTTGATTTAACCCTTGCTGTGCAGCTTGGATCATATTCAAAGCATACTGATACAGTACTCCACCTTCAGAGGTTAATGACAGTTTTCTGGTCGATCTATAAATTAACGCCGTACCAACAGATTTTTCCAATTGAGTCACTTGATAGCTAACAACTGAAGGTGAAAGTTTTAACTCTTTTGCAGCCGCTCGAAACGAACCTTGTTTAATCGTCTCAGCAAAAATAGCCATTGCTCGTAATTCATCTATCATGTGTATCTTTATTAAAGTATTTAGAACAGTGAAGTTTAATTCTAGCACCTTATCTTATTAATAGAATGGATATATAGTTTACAAAAAACTAGAGGTAAAATTATGTCGTTATTGTTCGCAATGTTTTCATTCTCATTGGCTATGTCAATATCTCCTGGGCCTGTGAATATGGTGATTTTATCTTCAGGAGCAAATTACGGAGTACGTAAAACGTTTTCATTCGTTTCAGGTGGAACGATTGGCTTCACATCACTGTTATTATTTATTGGATTAGGTTTTTATAAAGTTATTGACTTGTATCCATTATTGCTTAAATACTTAGCCATTTCTGGTTCATTATTTATTGTCTATATGGGATATTTAATCGCATCTTCAAAGCCTAAACTAGATATTAATGAACAAAACCTACCCACTTTTATGCAAGGTTTCCTTTTACAATGGTTAAATCCCAAAGCATGGATTGCAAGTGTGTCGGGTGTTTCTTTATTTTCAGTGCCTGAGAATAACCAGGTGTTTTTAACTTTTTTACTTATCTATTTTTTAGTCTGTTATCTATCACTTTTTTCCTGGTCTGTATTAGGAGATAAAGTCACAATACTGTTGAGTAATCAATTAAGGCTAAATCTTTTTAATCAATTAATGGGCGGGTTATTGATTGTGACCGCATGTTTTTTACTCTATTCACAATTTAATTAAACTCAATACACAGACAAGTGATATATGACCACTTTGTGGTGAAAGTTGAAACGAGTTAGCCCTATTTTGAGTAGGGTATTTTATTACTCTTTCGTGGTAATAAGCTTTAGGTCAGTGGTATTAACAAAGGGATCACTTTCAGCTAAAAGTTAACGTCAGTGTAAGTACAACTATTAACACGCATTCAAATTTAACTGGTTGTTCAGTTCATCCTCGTATATTAAAAAATTAAACACCATGATTATTTACTAGCTAGATAAGATATTATTTTCGATAATTCATATTTAACTCGGTTAGAACGTTTTTTGCACTAACTTTTCACGTAAAAAAAATGTTACAATCAGTGCAATTATTCAACTTACGATAGCGAAGATTAGAAATGCGGATTAAATTAACCCAAGACTTGGTATGTGGCCATGATACTTTTTTAGCTGGTGAGGAGTTCGACGCAATATTGATATTACCTCGTTCAACAACAGTAGAGTTTGTTGCAAATTCAGGTAAAAAAGTCAGAGCATTTAGTTATGAATATGTGAAAATAACACCTGCAACAGACATCTAGCCAAACGAGTATCGTCAGGATAATCCATAAGAGAATCTAAGCAAATCTACTGATATTAATTAAGTTGGATAGTCTACAGTTGAATTTAAAATTCAACGTGATATTTCACTTAAACTGATAACTTAGCATTCTCGATTATCTTTGCTCTTGCCCCCACTACAATGACTATTCTGATGATTGAGGTTTTACTATTTTCCCACACTGCGAAGATTGAATTACCCTAGGTAAATTTTTCGCACATACAGGTTTATTATAAAAATATCCTTGCATAATTTCGCAACCTCGCTCGATCAAGAAAATCTTTTGTGCCTCAGTTTCAACGCCTTCAGCCACAATATCTAAATTAAGGTTTTGCGCTAAGGTGATAATTGCCGATGTTATTTGGCTCTCTCTAAAATTATGCGGTAATTTAGCAATAAAACTCGCATCAATTTTAAGAGTATCAATAGGTAAACTTGTTAAGTAGCTTAATGATGAAAAGCCGGTACCAAAGTCATCTAAGGCAACTTTAACGCCCATCTTTTTAAGTTGTTTTAATATACTAGTCGCTTTATCCATTTGCTTAATGAAGCAGCCTTCAGTTATTTCAACCTCTAATAACTCTGCCGGCAATTGACTTTGAGCTAGCACCGATTCAACTGAAGCGACAAGGTTACCTTGATGAAAATGTAATGCTGAAATATTTACCGCTATTCGACCACAATCAAGCCCCTGATCTAACCACAATTTTCGTTGTTTACAGGCATGTTCTAAAACCCAATGGTCAATTTCAGCAATAAAACCAAGTTCTTCAGCCATAGGAATAAACTGTGCAGGTGATACTTGCCCAAGAATAGGATTATACCAGCGTAATAAAGCCTCTACGCCCATGACTTTACCGGTAACACCATGGATTTGAGCTTGATAATTCAGTTCCAATTCATTGTGAACTAATGCTAAACGTAAGTGACTTTGTATTAACGACCGTTCTTGTGAATGAGCATTCATCGCCGGTGTAAATAATTGAAATGAATTACGACCAATATCTTTAGCACGATACATAGCGATATCAGCATTTTTCATCAGCTCTTCTTCGTTTGTCCCATCTTCAGGATAAACGGCGATACCAATAGAGGTTGTTATATTAAGTGCATGACCCTCTATATGATAAGGCTGACGCAGTTTTTCAACGATTCGATTACAGGCTTTACAAATATGGTCGACTTCACGCATATCTGTTAGCAATAAGGTAAATTCATCGCCGCCAATACGAGCAACTGTATCCCCTTCTTTTGAACTTTCAGTCAAACGCTTAGCGAAACTTCGTAATAACAAATCGCCAATCCGATGACCGTAATTGTCATTAACTTCTTTGAAATAATCTAAATCAATGAAAAATAGAGCCATTTTATTATTTTTTCGATGTGCTATTGCTAACGCCATATCAACACGATCAAAAAAGAGCCTACGATTAGGTAATTGAGTAAGTTCATCATAAAAAGCTAAATTTTCAATGCGCTTCTCAGCAAGTTTTCTTTCACTAATATCGCTAAAAATAGCGGCAAATACTTTATTGTTGTCAACACCTTCACTAATCTCGATAATAGTTAACCATTGAGGATAAATTTCAGAATTCTTGCGTTTATTCCAAATTTCTCCCTGCCACACACCCTGTTCTAAAATACACAACCACAGCTGTTGATAAAAGTCACTAGTATGTCTACCTGAGCTCAATATCTTTGAATTCAGCCCTAACACTTCCGCTTCTTTATAGCCTGTCACGCGAGTAAATGCCGGATTAACTGAGATTATTGTCCCCTGTTCATCGGTGATCATAATGCCATCTAAAGAGGCTTCTATAATTTTCTCAGCCACCAACAAGTGTTTTTTTGATTCTCTAAGGGCGATATCTCTTTGTTGAACTATTTGATGTAACTCTTCAACATAAGCCAATTCAATATCAGACATAATGTTGTCCATTGATAAAGTACCAATGATGGCACCATTATCATCAGACACCGCCAAGTGACGAATATTGTGACTGATTAATTGCTGGTAAGCTGAATATAAGGAATGGTCAGCATTGATAGTTTTTAATGGGTAATGTGCATGATGCCAAGCGGTCTTTTTAGTACATTCACCCCGTGCAAGCAGGCTCAGTAAATCGCGTTCGGTGACAATGCCGTATTGCCCTAATTCACTGTTGAAAATGAGTGTAGATGAGCACTCATACTTTTTCATTTGCTCAGCTACATTGTCTAAGCGGCAATCATGTTGCAGTAATTGTTGGTTTTTTTTATAGCTGCTTGCTACAAGTTTTGCTTGTAAATAATGCTCTATCCCCTGGTTTTTAATGACATCCGTTTGGCTGACGATACCCACAGGGAGGTTATCAGCATCAACGACAATAAAGTGTCTAACGCCGTAATGTCTAAACTTAATCGCTAACTCATTAACCTGAATATCTTGCTTAATAGTTAGCACAGGTGAGTTCATTAACTCGCTAATGCTTACATTAAATTGTTCTTGATCGCTAAAATCAATTTTACGGCAATCTGATTCAGTCCATATACCAAGCGTAAGGTTACTTTTAATGATAATTGAGCTGATATTACGTGCTCTCATACGACTAGCAGCAACATTAATCTTTGTCTCAGGCGAACACGTTAAGATACTAGATTGCATAATATCTTTAACTATTAAGTTAAGCTCTGGTGTTTTAGTATGTAACAAAATATCCCTTCCTATAAAATCTAAGTTCATCAGTCGCGAAGCTGAATCAGCTATTGCTGCTAAACGTTAAGCCAATTGTATATTCTGAGCTTTATAGGATCACTGTACTAAAATAATCGTAGCAAAAAGATGATCTAGCGCATTGATTTTTATCAAAATTAAAGACATATTTATCTTGCGAATGGAATATATTAAATGTGAATATGCTTTATCTCAAAATGACCCATAATACCCACGTCTCATAGTGACCTAGGAAGATGATATGACACCCGGAATTAATGCCGCCAAGAAGAGTAAAATTAGTTATCACGTTCATGAATATTCACATGATGCAGCAAGTGGATCCTACGGAGATGAAGCAGCACAAAAGCTTGGCATCTCAAGTGAAAGAGTTTTTAAAACTTTAGTGGTGAGTATTGATAACAAAGCACTGGTCGTTGCCATAATACCTGTGTCGGCGATGTTGAGTATGAAGTTAATAGCTAAAGCACATGGTGGTAAAAAAGCCACTATGGCATTAAAAACCGATGTTGAACGTTCTACGGGTTATGTACTCGGTGGTGTTAGTCCGCTGGGACAAAAGAAGCGCTTGAATACTTTTATTGATTCATCATCAGTCCAATTTACTACGGTGTTTGTTAGTGCTGGTAAAAGAGGTTTGGAGATAGAGTTAAGCCCACAAGATTTAAAACAACTGACTCAAGCCAAATTAACTGAGCTCTGTCAGTAAGCTAGAAAAGTGTAAAACAGACACAAAAAAGCGATAGTACTTTACAGCACTATCGCTTAATTTACTGAGAACTAATGCTTATGAAAAGTCTCTATATTTCTAATTCAAGCCGCATCTAAACACGATTTTTAACGCTATTATTATCGTTTAAACTCAGACGTTTTGCTCCATTGTGGCCAAATATCTGATTCAGATAACTCAACGCCAATTTCAAAGAACAATTGCATATCTTCAACAGCGCCCGTTAAATCCCAATCTTGCGTATATTCATCACAAAGACCGTGATAACACTTGCTAAGAATTGGATCTAACTTGGCTCTTAACTCTGCCGTTGCTTGGTCAGCCGGGATAGAACCACCTTTTGCATATAAGGCAGGAATACCAACGTTAGCAAAAGCGAAATGATCAGAGCGATAGTAAATTCCCGCTGCTGGTCTAGGATCACCTGAAATTATACGGTTTTGTTTTAAAGCCGCTTTCGTTAAAAAGTTATCAAGTTCAGATTGTCCTAAACCATATACCGCGACATCTTTACTCTTACCATTAGCATTTAGTGCATCCATGTTAATGTTAGCAACGGTTTTAGCTGCTGGAATTACTGGATTTGCTGCATAAAACTTTGAACCAAGTAAGCCCTGCTCTTCTGCCGTTACCGCTAAGAATGTTACTGAACGGTCAGGTCGATTCGGTAATTTTGAAAAAGCTTCTGCTACTTCAATCAAAGCTGCCGTACCTGTCGCATTATCACGGGCACCATTATAAATTTGGTCGCCTGTTTTGGTTAAATCTGTACCTAAGTGATCCCAATGCGCTGAGTATAAAATATGCTCGCCCGCTTGTTTTTGACCAGGTAAAGTTGCAATAAAATTATATGAAATTGATTTTTTTATAGTATTTTTAACCGTAATAGAGGCATCTAAATTACCCATATCAATATTAAAACTGCCTTGTGCGGCGCGTTCTTTCATTTTATCAAAATCTAGACCTGCTTTTGCAAATAACTCAGCTGCAACAGTGCTGTTAACCCAACCTTCCACTGCAACGCGATCTTTATTTAAATCATCACGTTGAAAACTAAATTGTGGACCAGTCCAAGAGTTTTTAACTACCGACCAGCCATATGAAGCCGGTGCAGTTTCATGAATGATAATTGCCCCTTCAGCACCTTGACGGCTCGCTTCTTCATATTTGTAAGTCCAACGACCATAATAGGTCATGGCATTACCATTGAAAACTTCAGGGTCTTGTGTAGCAAAACCTGGATCATTAACTAAAATAACAACCGTTTTACCCTTAACATCAAGATCTTTATAATCGTTCCAATTGTATTCTGGCGCATTAACACCGTAACCAACAAAAACAAGCTCAGAATTTTTAAGCTGCTCTAATTCACTGATTCGAGCACTGCCCATTACCATATCAGTGCCGTGCTGGTAGTTTTTACCACCAATAGACAATGTCATATCGCTTGACGCTTCAATGGATACTAACGGTACTTCTTGTAAAAAGCTGTCACCATTACCTGGCTTAAAGCCAATAGCAGTAAACTGCTCAGTTAAATATTCAAGAGTTAGTCTTTCACCTTCGCTTGATGGCGCACGACCACCAAATTTATCAGAAGATAATACTTTTACGTGTTCAATTAATTGCGCTGTATTAATGCTGTCATAGCTAGCACTAATATCTTGGGCGCTATTCCCTTGTGAGGAGTTAACTTTCGAAGAGTCATCAGACGTTGTTGCAACACAACCTACCAGCACTGCGGCCGATAAAAGCGATAATCCAATTTTTTTTATCATAATTATTATACTTATTCTGTGAAAAAGATGGTCGAAGTATAAAGGGTCTCAAAACAACTAACCAGTATCGAGATGTAAATCAACGCAAGACAAGAAACACAAACTGTCATGGTCAGTTTCCACAAGAGTAAATAATCCCCTCACATGCTGATAGATTTTAAATGCGCGCTGGTTTACAGTAATAAAATAACTGATACCCGTTACCAATCAAATACTTTACCTATAAGAATATAATGAAAGAATCCTTAAAAGAACTCTCTGAAATAGTCGCCAAAGCCAATGATATATTTTATGACCGTAATAAAAATGTTGATACCCTCATGGGTATTATGGATAAAACATTACGTAAGCAAGGCATGAACGCAGATGCAATAACAATAGATTGTATCGCTATCAATAAGAAAATTGTCTTGGTGCTTCATGATAGCAAGCCTGATCGAGTCGACATTGCCCTTGGTGACAAAGCAGGTGTGGTTCATTCGTCAACTGAGTATGAATTAAAAAACGTTAATATTGTGCAAATACTCGATATGATGGAAGAAAACTTTCTGAACTAATTTAATAAATGAAATAGGTTTTAGAAATATTATGCCGCAATCATTGCTAACGATATCTTTAAATTAAATAAGGAATTTTTCGATGGAATTAAATCAATTATCTGAAAAAACTATCGGTTGTCCATACTGCGGTGAATCAATCAAGGTGCTCATTGATGCATCCGAATTGGACCAACAGTACATTGAAGATTGCCAAGTATGTTGTAAACCGATAAATTTCATTATTTCTGAAAGTATTGATGGTGAGCTTACCGTGAATGTTTATAGCGAAGATGAAGCATTTTAATCATTGCCTAGTTAATAGAAACCTAGTTAATAGATAAAGCGACACTTGTAACCCTTAAGCAAGTTCCAATTCACTAAACAGTTAACCAACGTTATCAAAGGCGAATCATGATTTCTAAAGAAGAACTAACCGAGTTCCTACACTCTGAATTTCCTCAAACAAAATGTTCGATTGATGAAGTTGGGAATCGAGGAGCAATCGTTAGACACAGGGTTGGACAAGATGAATTGCGCCCCGGTGGCACTGTCTCTGGTCCCGTAATGATGACCACGGCTGATGTTGCTCTGTACGTGGCAATCTTAGGCGAAATTGGGCTTGTGCCACTCGCCGTCACTACCAGTTTAACGATTAACTTTCTTCGTAAACCTTCACCGCAAATGGATATTATCGGCAAGTGTACCTTGATAAAAGTCGGAAGAATTCTTGTAGTTGGCGAGGTTGAGTTGTATTCCGATGGTGAAGCAGAGCCGGTAGCCCATGTTATTGGCACGTACTCCATACCTCCGACAAAAATTAATAATGACTAAGAGCGATGCTAATTCACTTAAATGCTAGCGCTTTGATAGATAGCGTTAGCCCCAACCTTCACGTATTGAAAACTTAAGTACAGCTCAAAAAGGCATAACTAACCATTACGCTTGTCCTCAAACAAAAAAACACGCCATTATTTATCTATTAGACTTTAGTTACTCGACTGCAAGAGTAGCCAAGATTCCAAGCAATTGATTTATGTTCACCTATACTTCATCACGAGCTTTGGTGGATTTGTCTTTGAAAATACGCTGAAGTTCTCAGTTATCATAATGTTAATTCTACAATTCACCCCCTAGGAGAAACAATAATGAAAAAACGATTCATAACACTCTTTGGATTGTTAGTTCTCGCTATTACCTATGCCCAGACAGCGATTGCGACCGAGCAAGAAGTCAAAAATACTATCGTAAACGATAATGCTTATGTTAAAAAAAATCTTAAGGTACCTGAAGGCACTTATTCTAAAGAAGGTGCTATGGAGTTCTGGTCTAGTGGCGGACTCATTCAACATGTTAAAGCAGACGGTCGATTAGAAGAATATGACTCTTTCAATATCGATGTTAAACATATTGATGTGACTATTTTAGTACCTGATGAAGTTGCAATAGCGCACTATTATTCCGAGGGTTCTATGACGCCAAAAGGAAGTCCTGCGGTCAGTAATTATAGGACCCGAGTTAGTCAGATATATACTAAAGAAGCGGGGAAATGGAAGGTACGATCGTCACATTGGTCACCGATAACGGGTGGTTCAGGTACAAGTCAAACCGCCATAGTTGAATAATCCTATTTTTTTGATAAAGAGCAAAATACAAATAATTACTTCAAGAAATAAATAGTGATGGAGAGCGCAAACTAGGCAGGCAATCTCTCCATTACAAACCCCATAAAAACAGTCATAATTGAAATTAACTTGTTAACGTTCGGTAACTTTGGTGATGTTCTCTAAGTCGGATAAGTTATGCTCAACTGTTAAGATTGTTATCACTCCGCTCTGACAATAAACTTCTTAAAATCACATCACTTAATTGGTATTACTCATTTCTTCTTTGTGGCAATTTGCGATAAATTAATGTTATTGTTTAAACAAAGAGCGTTCAAATTTAACTGCTCGTCATCCTCTACCAAGTGCGCTCACCTTTGATAGCTAACAACATAAGTTGTTTTTTGATTAAAGCCACGGTAAGAGTGCATGGGATTAGTCAATGACTCAAAGAACTAAGAGGTATAGAAATGGATTCAAATTTTTGGCATCAACTATGGGAAAGCAATGAAATAGGGTTTCATCAACGTGCCGTTAACCCGTTATTAGCTGAATATATCAATACCCTTTCTTTAGCTGAAGGTGACCGACTATTTTTACCCTTATGCGGTAAAACGCTTGATATTGCCTGGTTACTCTCTAAAGGTTATCGTGTTGCTGGAGCTGAACTAAATAAACCTGCCGTAGAACAGTTATTCAGTGAACTTGGCGTAGAGCCAAGGATTTCAACATTAGGAAATTTAGACTGCTATAGTGCAGAAAATATCGATATATTTGTAGGTGATATTTTTGAGCTATCTTCTGAAATATTAGGTGGCGTTGATGCCATTTATGACAGAGCTGCATTGGTTGCCTTACCAGATCAGATGCGTAAGAAATATAGAGCACATTTACTTGAAATTACCCGTATTGCGCCACAACTGCTACTCACTTTTGAATATGATCAAACAGTAATGGAAGGTCCCCCTTTTTCGATTAGTCCAGATGATATTAAGCAGTATTACTCGGATAAATACAGCTTGAGTCTTCTCAAAAAAATAGACGTACCTGGTGGTTTAAAGGGTAAATGTGAAGCGAGTGAAACTATTTGGCTACTGTCGGCCATCTAATTAATTTTATGCCCTTTGTGAGTAATATAATAAGGAATAAAGTAACTAACTTGAGGAAATTGAATTGAGTTTATCAAAAAATTTTAAAATGATGTCGCTATATAATCAGCGGATAAATAGCCAATTAATGGCACATTGTCTGACGCTACCAAGTGAAACCTTAGAAAAAGACACTCACTCCTTTTTCCCCAATATTATCAGCTATTGGAATCATATTTTGTTTGGTGATTTGATTTTAATGGGCCGTTTAGCTTCAAATAATATAGCGAATCTGTCGCCATTAGATTTATCAGCATTTCCAAAGCCTGGTTCACCACAAGACCTTTATCACACTAACTTACTCGATATTGCCTTATTAAGAACACAAGTTGATGCGTTACTTATTCGCTATTGCGATAATTTAACTGAAGAGGATTGTGATAGATTTATTACTTATACCACCACTGAAGGTGTCGCTATAACCAAAGCGGTTGCAGATGTTACTCAGCATATTTTTAATCATCAAACTCATCATCGAGGACAATTAACCTGTGTATTGAGTCAGGCTGGTATTAATTATGGTTGTATGGATTTACCTGTGATTGTTGCAGAAGGCAGTCGTTAACTTATGAATAGCACGCGATTGTTGAATAACAAGCTGCAGCCAAAAAGACAGCCTTAGCGGTTATTTTCTTGTCGATGCAACAACTGCGACAAAGTGCCCATAATAGAGTTTTTTACCGACTAAAGACTCTATTCCTGCTGCACTTGGGTAGGTTGACCATTTAGTTGAACTTGCCTCTACGGCTTCAACATTTGCCCAAGTAAGATGCCAACATATTTCCTCTGCGTTATCGGTTTTCACTAATATTTCGTGAGCAATAATATTTTCTTGCTCAGCATTTATTTCAATAAATAGTGACTCACTTAACGCGATCACGCGCGCTAAGTTCGCTTCTTCAACCTCAAAAACTGCAAATTCAGTACATGTTGACATCTAATTTCCTCTAAACCTGTAAAGACTAATCTTCGCTACGATAGCCAGCCAGTTCAGTGCTTAAGCTAACACCTTGTAGTTTTAGCTGATTAACTCGTTGTAAGTAGGCTGCACCTTTTAACATATGCAAAGCAACGTCTACGGCGCCACGGCGAGTATAATCTTCTAAGTAAGTGCCTTTTACCCAGCTGTTAAATGCGCCAAGACTTGGGCCTGCCCAAATTTGATAATCCATTTCACGGCCTTTCTCGCCGGTATTTGACCAGCGAGAGCTTAATCCTAAATACCAACGGAAAATTAGCGCCATTTTACGTTTAGGGCTAGATTGTGCTCGCGCCAACATTTCAGGATCACGTTCAGTGAAAAAGGCTTCAGTACCTGCCCAAACATCATCAAGATTAGAGCGAAATATCTGCTTTTCAATCTTAAGACGTTCGTCGGCTGGAATAGCTTCAATTGAGTCATAGTTAATGTACAGCTCGTAAAGTTTCTTCGCGCGCATAGCGAACATTGAACCACGCTTAACAACTTGCAACTTCACGCCCATTTCAAACATATCTGCCGCTGGTGCCATAGTAACATCGGCCATTTCAACCTGAGCCAGTAACTTACGAGTGTATTCAGAAGCGCCAGCTTCAACACATGCTTGGTTTACCGAGCCTAAAACAATATAAGCTGAGCCCATATTAAAGGCAGCTAATGCAGCTTCAGGGGTACCAATACCACCACCAGCACCAACACGTAGCGCTGGAGAGAAGTTGTACTGTGCTTGAACTTCATCACGAAGCGCTATAATCGTCGGCAATAAGGTTAAGAAAGGTCGATTATCGGTATGGCCACCAGAGTCTGCTTCAGCGGTTATATCATCAGCCATAGGTACAAGCTTTGAAAGCTCAGCTTGCTCTTGGGTGACTTTACCTTGAGCCAGTAGCTTATCAATTAGTTTTTGTGGCGCAGGCTCCATAAAGCGACGACCAACTTCAGTTCGCGATACCTTTGCAATAACTTTATTGCCGATCTTTACGCTGCCATCGCTATTTTTAGATAAACCCGCTAAACGATACCAAACGATATGTTCGGTTAACCCTAAATAAGCTGAAGCTTCTACTGTTTTAACGCCAAGCTTTAAAAAGCGTTCAACAGCGCCACGCTCTAATGCTTCTTCCGCTGGTGCATGTATTAAATTTACCGCATAAGGACCATTAGGTAATTCTGCTTGGATACGTTTAATCGCATCTTCAACAGCATCTGGTACTAATCCAGCAGCGCCGAATGAACATAAAAAACCGGCTTTGCCTAAAGCGACAACGAGCTCAACTGAGGCAATGCCATTAGCCATAGCGCCGCCATGATAAGCGTATTTAACGCCATGCTGCTTTTTATAAGCATCATCACCTAAATCTTGCGGAGTTAGCTTTTGAGCAAAAGCGACAACATCCGTATCACCGGTAGCTGCAGTAGCGTTTACTACACCAAAACTATTAGCAGATTTTGCGACATAAACCGGCTTTGTTAAATCCATTAACGCTGACTTTATTTCTACATCATTGGCTTTAACAGCGCTGCTATCAACTTTCCATGCCCAATCAATTGGATTGGCATTGCTATAACTTAAATTTGACATCTTTGTTCCTATTTATTCTTTATTAATGTCATACCCGAAGTTACTTATCGGGTATCCACATCACTATTTCTTATTATCTTTGCTGCTTATACTTAAAGCTATGGATTCCCGCCAAAACAACGCGGGAATGACGGTAGAGAGGCAAGTACTTAAATACCATGGCACTCATTATTCCATTCGTCATATCCGAGGTTACTTATCGGGTATCCAAATCACTATTTCTTATTATCTTTACTGCTTATACTTAAAGCTATGGATTCCCGCCAAAACAAGGCGGGAATGACGGTTGAGAGGCAAGTACTAATACCACAATACTCGTCATACCCGAAGTTACTTGTCGGGTATCCACATCACTATTTCTTATTATCTTTACTGCTTATACTTAAAGCTATGGATTCCCGCCAAAACAACGCGGGAATGACAGTTGAGAGGCAAGTGCTACACAATATCATTATACAAATCTAGCCACTTAGGATTGTTCTGCTCTATTAGCCTGATTTTCCAAGCCCTATTCCATTTCTTTATTACTTTTTCGCGAGTAATGGCATTTTCCATATCATCTAGCTGTTCAAAGTATACCAACTGATGCACTTCATACTCTTCGGTAAACCCACTAACAACATGATTTTTATGCTGCCAGATACGCTTAACTAAATCACTGGTAACACCAATATATAAAGTTCCGTTCTTCTTATTCGCTAGTATATATACCGCTGGCTGTTTCATATTATCGTCCCTGATAATTGTATGCTTTAAATATTAAGATCAATGGATCCTCGATTAGATACTTCGAGGATGACGTCTGAGAGGCAAATGCCTCATTAACGTCATACCCGAGGTTACTTCTTGGACTTGGCATCGATGCCACTTATTAGACAATGCATGGAGCATATTGTCCTGTATCCATTGTTTATTGTTATGCTTCAACAAGCGACAGGACAATATCTTTTACTTCGTATATACGTAAGCCATCTTTCGATAAGTTAGCATCGCCGACTAATCTCACTTCACCGTCTTCTTTAATGATGTCTGTAATATGCACATCAAGAGACATCTGTTTGTTTAATGGCGTAATTTGACCACGATATTTCCATTTAACTAGGGTTGCCGGTGCAATAAATCTTGGGTTAGTAAATTGCTTACCTAAATCATTTTCTAATGCGTAGGTTTGCATTAATTCGATAACCGCTTCAACACCCAATGAGCCAGGCATTACCGGATCTTGGTGGAAGTGATAACGGAAGAACCAGTCTGTTGCATCAATAGTTCGTTCGCCGTGTACATAAGCAATACTCGCTTTACCGCCGCCTTCAACGATTGAAACGGTATCAATAAAGTTCATTTGACCACCCGCTAATTTGTAATGCGGTTTGTTCGATGGCGCTTGGTATAAAGGCAGATTAGAATTACTAAGATCGATCACCTTAATGTCTGATTTAGGAGTATTGTTATCAACAAACCAAGGGTGCGTTACTTTACCGTTATCAATACCTAATTGGTTCGTTAACGCATCTGCACCAAAGTAACCAAAAACGGCCGTACCTTTGTAGAACAAGTCATGACTTTCTAATGACTGAGCAGCAGCACTTTCATTTTTCACATACAGCTCAAAAGTGAAGCTTTGTACTATCATACCGCCAGCCATGGTAGTGCTTAATAATACCGATTTATTAACAATGGTTTTATCACGTAAATCTACCTGTTTGATTAAGTCACCGCTGCCATCAAGGTTGCGGAAGAATAAATCTTTTTCTGGGTATTTAAGTGTGGTGCCCATGTAACCTGAAATAAAGCCATTCGGTTGTAAGGCAATTTCCATGATTAATGAATAAGGCATCCAGTTATTAACGCTGTTTTTAGTGAAATACCATGCATCACTCGGCACATAGTATTCTGCGATACAGCTAGAAGTCTTTTTAAGATCTAAACGCTCACCTTGCACTTCGACAACTTGTGTTACGACTTGTAAATCACCACAGGGTGTACGTGGAGGAATACGACCTTTATACACGTCAAAATCAGGACCAAAACATTTAGAGATATTACCGGTAGCAAATTCAAACATATGCCAAGGTGTAAACGGTGCTTGGTTAGGTACGCGGTTTTGACCAGCTACCATTGGCGCTTCAAAATGTTGAATTGGTGTTACGCCCTTCTCTTTTGGCGCGATCAAATCAGACACAACTTTCATTAAAGCACGTTCAGGGTGTTTAAATGGCGCTACACCACGTTCATCTAGTTCAAGATTGGTGTCTGCACTTTTAACTTCGGCATTTGTTACTGGTTGCACCTTGCTTTGTTGAAGCTGAACATTGTCAGGTAAAGTTACCGGATATGGCGAGTTATCATCTTGTTCAGTGATCATCACTGATAAGTTTTTAAAATCAACAACCGCTTTACCATCAAGAATAATTTCGATATTCGCTTTTAAGAATGGGTAAGGAGTCATGCCCATTGCGGTTACTTCCATGCGATACGTTAACGTATTGTGCTGCGGAAGTACTTGGCCACGACAACGTACGGTTTGCGACTCACCTGGCATAGGCTGAAAGCGTGCGTTATTTACATTAGCGTGCATGCCTAATTTAAGCATTAAGAACATCGCCATTTGACCACAACCTTCACTCATTAATGAGCCGGCCATCACTTGGTCACCTTTAAAGTGACATGGGAAATACCAATGCTGTGGGTCTAAGTCTTTTTGACCTTCTAGTAAGCCTAAGCCCCAATGACCGCCTTTTGCATCAATCTTAGTAATGCGCTCTATCATTAAGAATTTCTTAGACGAGAACTTTAATGACGGATTACGACCTTGTTGGTTATATTCTTCACCAAAACAACCTGCAACATCACCATCAACCAATTTCATCATGTCAACGTAATCGAAATGCTGTTTGGCTTGTTTCGCTGCATCAATATTAGTTATTAATGGTGCAAAATCACTTTTAACGGCATTAGCTAATTCTGCTTTATCTTTATCATTTAAGATAACGCCTTTGCCATCAGCAAGTTCTTCATCAGTGAAGAAACCAGCACAACCATTACGCATGATTAATACTTTTTTATCACCAACATAACAATCGTAGTGAAAGAAGAATAATAATTGCTCGCCGTTTCGTGCATATGAGTCGATATGAATTTCATAACGCAGTGTTTCACCACCAAAGGCCATTTCTTCTAAGAAGGTTAATTCACAATCAAGTAAACGATAAACACGTTCGCCTTTGGCTTGAAAATCAATACCAATATAAGAAATTAATAATAAATCACATTGTCCTGATTCAACCGATACTGACCAAGGAATTTGACCATCGATAAGGAACGGCGCATCAACGGGAATATCATACTCAGTGCACATGTATGATTTTTTATATTCATTTACCGTAGCTTCAAGCTCGGTAACACGTGAAACTAATAAATAATCTGTGGTCGGTAAACGTACACGACGTGAATAACTGTCGATGATTTTAAACTCATCACCAAAAACTTTCGCGATATCACCTTCAGCAAATTCAACTAAATCGGCAGTATCCCAAATAATTTCTTCGGGTTTATTAAAGCGCTCTTCAAGTTGTAATGGTGGGTAGCTGTATCCTGCTGGGCCTTTGATTTTAAAACCAGATTCATTTGCCCACTGCTGGTTTTCCGCTTGTACATTTGAAGAAACAACCGAAAGCTCAGGTGCATGCTGACGTTCATTTACCGGCTCAGCTGCGCTTGTTGTTGAAACATAAGTCGGCAACCCTGCACTGACATTAGCTTGCATTTCAATCAATTTCGAAATCTGCTGACCTGCCATTTGGCGAGTATTTAAAAAGGCTTGATGTGTAGCTGATTCTTGGAAAATTTCTTTACTTGCTTGATGTTTAACATCTGCAGGTACTTGCCTCTTGCTTTGGTTATTTGCAATAGCAGTATTAGTAACTTTCTTCACTTTTACTCCGGTAACGACCGTTGATCGTGTGTGAGCTTGACTAGATAAATTAGTTGGCTGAGCAGCTTGGGATAACTTAACTTCAGCTACTTTTGCTTCAGTTAGCTTAGGTTTAATGTTCATGACATTAACCGCCTGTTTAACCTGACGTAAAGGTTGCTTAGTAAAAGCTTGCTTAATCGCCGTCATTGCCGGTGCTTTAACGTTAGCAATGATGTCTGCAAAAATGGCCTTGCCACCTAAACTAATATTTTTAATTAGTTTAGGACGTTGTTTGCCTGTTGGAGGAGGCGCTGCTTGATGGGCTAGCTTGCTCGATGACAAAATAAGGTGCGCACAGCTTTCATCTTTACCTAAGCCATTCACGGCTATATGAGACGCGACATGAGAGGTTAAGCGCTCTTCATTCAACACTTTATCATCTAACAAGAGTGCTGTTTTAATAATACTGGCAACACCACTGGCATTAAACGTATGACCAATATTGCTTTTAACACTGCTAATCACTTTGCCTGCATACAATGCTGGTAGTGCTTGAGCTTCTGCTATATTTTCAGCACTAAAACCACTGGCATGTGCTTCAACACTCGTAATATCTGCGCTGTTAAGCCCTGCAATGTTCAGTGAAGCGCTTGCGGCCTTAGTGATGGCCGCAGCATCTTTACCATTGGCAAAACTAATACCGTCTATGGTGGCGTAAATACTTTGCTCTGCAACTTGGATGACTTTAGACAGGGGTTTAACGACAAACGCACCTGCCCCTTCACCTACTCGCCATGTATTTTGTTCAAGGACATTTGCTGAGGTTGCAGAATTTGTTGAGACTGAGCCTGTTTCTACCTGCCCCTTTTCTACCGGACCGAAGTGTTGTCTTAAGGTAATATTTTCTACTGAGCCAGCTAAATCAACCGAGGCTATAATCACGGCATCAATGTCTGATGTTTGGAATAAGTTCTCAGCCAATTCTACGCAACGATAAACTGAGTTTTCTTCCGCAGAAAGCGTTATCGCAGGACCGGTAAAATCCCATAATGCTGAAATACGTGACGCCATAATATTACCAATAAACGAGGTATATTGATTAAGCTGCGCCGCGTGAGCAACGCCATTTTTAGCGATATTGGTTAATGTTTCACGTTGCTCTGAGTTAAGCGTAACGCCTTGCTGTAATAAACTTTCTTCAATTTGTGTGCTTAAGTTAACGCGACCTCGGTATTGATGCAGCTCGAGTTCGATACCCATAGCTACAAGTACCGCAACGTTGCTACCTTCTTTAAGTCCTGCATCTTTCGCTGCATTATCAGCAACTTTCATCATCATCAGTTGCTGGGGAATTAAACAGTCTTGCTCGTTAGGTGGCACTTTGAAACGTAAAAAATCAATATCAAAGTTTTCAACATAGCCGCCCTGAGGTGCTTTACTAAGCTGCAAGGCATTCATCACATCAGTATCGTTATCAATGCCTTTCCAACGATTCGTCGGTAATTCTCTGAAAGTATTATCATTAGTTTCGATAAGTGTTTTAAAACTAGCAAGATCTTCAGCACCACCAAAATGAGCATCCATACCAATAATGGCGAGCGGCTCACGTGGTTTGGCTTTTACCGTAATAGGCTCAAGTTGCTGTGTGGGTTGTTGTAAAACTAAATGAGCATTAGAGCCACCAAAACCAAATACACTGACACCAGCGGTTCTTGGCTTGTTTGCACTGTTAGCAGGAACTGGCCAATCGATAGTATCTGTTGGCATTTGTGCGCCGCCTAAATAACCTTTTTTAGAGCTTAATGGCTCGTTTAAGTTAATGGTTGCGGGGATTTTTGCTTCATTAAGTGCCCAAATCGCTTTAGTCATACCCGGCATACCTGCCGCGGTAAGTAAGTGACCTAAGTTAGATTTGACTGAGCCAAGCAAAGGCTTATTGCCATTTTCTCTTGGGAAACGGCTGAAGAAGGTATCCATAGAGCCAAGTTCTACGTTATCGCCTTTTGGTGTGCCAGTAGCATGACATTCAATGTAATCTACATCACGTGGGTCAACCGCTGCATCTTCATAGGCACGTTCATAAACAAGCACTTGCCCTTTAGTATTTGGGCTAAGAACAAATTCACCTTTACCGTCATTTGATAAAGCACCACCTTTGATAATCGCATGAATTTTATCACCGTCACGTACCGCATCACTATGGCGTTTTAATACCATCATGCCTGCACCTTCACCGGCAAATAAGCCTTGAGAGTTTTTATCAAACGGGGCATGAATATTGTTAGCTGGGTAGGCTTGAAAGATTGAGAACCCCATATTAACAAACATAGGATCAGAGCCTGATACCGCACCTGCTAGCATCATGTCAGCTTTACCAGTATGCAAGTAATCGCAAGCCAATTTTACCGAATAACAGCTTGATGCACAGGCTGCGTCAAGCGCAAAGTGTGTACCACCAAGACCCGCAGCTTTCGCTAAAAGCGCCGCAGGGTAACCCGCAACCAGCGCATTATCTGCATGAATATTATTGGTCGAAATATCAGTATCAGAAAAATGACTTAACTGAAAATCTTTATCGATACCGGCTTTTAATGCGTTATCGACAACTTGGTGATACAACGGCATAAATAAGTGATTAGACGACTTGGTTGGAAACGATAAGTTTCCTAAAATAACGCCACATTGCTCAAGCTTATCACTGCCCCAATAACCTGCGTCGGTTAATGCTTGTTGGGTAACATACAAAGCCCACTTATTTAGATCATCTAGTTGATTTAGGTACTCTTCACTCAGCGGTGCGGTTAAACCAGCAGTGTTCTGAATAAATGATGTTGCATCAAAATTGAAATCTCGAATATAACCACCGTGCACACAGTAAAATTTATCTGTGTCGCCTTTTTTTCCGGTGTATTTTTCAGGGTCAACACCCATTTGTTCTTTGGTTGCTTTACTGCGACAATCCTGTTTCTTCAGCAATTGCTGCCAAAATTCTTCTGGTGCAGAAGATCCTGGGAATAAATTAGCAATACCTACTACGGCAATATTTTCCATACTTTCCTCGAAAAGTTTTATAAAACTTTTAAGCGTTTTATACGTCATACCCGAGATTTTTTGTCGGGTATCCAGTTTGTTTTTCTCTGCTACGCCATTAATTAGGCAATAGCCGTAGAGCTAAGTGCAATGGTTCCCCGACTAGACACTTCGGGGATGACGACTGCAAGAGATGTACCCTGCAAACTAGCGTCATATCCAAGATTTCTTGTCAGACGTGGCACGGATGCCACTTATTAGACAATGCATGGAGCACATTGTCCTATATCCACTATCTCTTATATTTTTCTTTTAAGCTTGTGGCTTTTTCACAATAATTGAGCCATTAAATAAGCGGTGAAGATCTAGTTTCACCCCGTGACTAACCAATTTTGCAACGGCTCTCACATACGTTAACTCGTCACTTGTGCCCTTTGCATTCACTGGCACTGATACTCGTGCTTTATGAGCAACTTGATTAGGTTCTTTATTAGAGAGGCCATTTTTACTGCTATCGTCAAAATCTAAAATTTTATCTACCCAGCTGCACAACGAGCGCCCTGGTCCCATTTCAATAAATACCCGCGCACCTTTATCGTGCATGGTGTTAATTAAACGGGGGAAATCTACTCGGTCGCATAAACACTTAGCAACACTGTGAGCAATCGCTTTGCTCATTTGTGGTACGGGTAAGTAACAAGAGCTTGAATACATTTTAGTTTTTAAGCGCGCAGTAACGTCCATGGTATAAAGTTCAACCATGTCGTC
This sequence comes from Colwellia psychrerythraea 34H, assembly GCF_000012325.1. NCBI lineage: Bacteria > Pseudomonadati > Pseudomonadota > Gammaproteobacteria > Alteromonadales > Colwelliaceae > Colwellia > Colwellia psychrerythraea. The sequence goes on from NC_003910.7 coordinate 3,238,711, forward strand.
ATATTCAATTTTTGCTGGTGCACTGTGAATTGCATTTGCCATGTTAAGTGGCATAGCACGTACACCAAGTTTTTTAATAACGCGTAGACAATCGGCTGGATAACCACCTAATAATAAACTGTCTGGCGTATTAACTATGGTGCAATAAACACGTTCTTCATCTTCACTGGCAGCGATAACTTCATCTAACGTTGCTTTAATGGTGTAGGTTTCCCAAATCAACTCATCTAGACTTTCAGCTTGGTCATTGCTAGGGCTATTAGTAGGACTACTTGTCGAACTAGGAAGCCCCCAATGCTCACGTAAAGTTAGCAAGTCACCACATAAACGTTGATTGAAGGTATCTGAATTAGCTAAACGTGCGCTCATCAATCCTGGTTGTTGCCATGCACCCAATGCAGCGTACATACTGACTTCACCCATGCTGTAACCTGTAGCAAAGTCTGCCTTTACCTTAAAGACGTTTTCAAATACTTTAGTGAATACACACGCAAAACCAACGCCTGCTTCTGCAATATCAGCCAACTTACCACGGAGGTTTAAATCAAGCTGTTTTAATGCTTTAAAATCAGGACGAATTATGGACCGGGGATTTAATAATTTATCTTTTAAACTTGCGCCAATATCGTCGGCTAAGTTAGCAACATCTTGGTGTATTTCAGGAAAAAGGTGGAATAAATCACGTCCTAAACCGACATACGTTGCACCAATGCCCGGATATAAAAATGAAACATTATTAGTCGCTGATTCACTATTATTAACAGGGCTAGCACTAAAATAGCTGCCTTTTGGCGTTCGCCATTCTTGCTGATTATTCTTATCAGAATTAACATCAGAAAATGCTGCAGGAACACCGGCTTTAGCGAGTTTTATTTCTTTGCTTAGTTCTTCTATCGATTCAGACAATAAGGCAATCGTATAACGACTGCTATTGCCTTTAGACTGTTCAAAACGCGTTAAAGCAATATCTTTAAGTGATGTTCTACTCTGTTCAGCCTTCTCTTCAAGGTTACCTTTAAAAGTAGCTTCAAGCTCATCTTCAAGATCAATTAACTGAGTTAATAAATTAGGTAAATCCTCTGCGCCAATTAATACTAGCTGTAAATCACTACAGGCAATAAAACCATTACTGCGAATATCGCTTGCAGCATGTTTACCATCAATAAGACCAACCTGCTCTTCTTGCAGGATAATATGACAATAATCATGATTATTGTCTGAAACGGTTAAACAACTGTACGCGCCAAAGTGGGCATTACCATTAGGCTGTGGATACCATGGACGAGCCTCTGTTGGAAAGTAACAGCTTGAGCTTTGCCATTTTTCAAGTTCACTGGCTTGTGGTTGTTGCCAATCAGTAATGGCAGGAATATAACGTTGTTGCAGTGCAATAACGGTACGTAACAAACCTAACACTTCAGAAAAGCCAGCCCCTTCTCCGGTAACACTACGTGCACAAGAGATAGCCGTATTTAATGCTTCATTGGCATCTTCACTCATTACTGCTTTATTGGCACCATCTATTAAATAATGGCTCAATAAACCTTTTGTTTCAGCAAGCGAAGCATCTTTATTTGATAACGCAGAAACTTCAAGCAAACCAATATCTGTTGCATTGACTTGCGCTTTATCTAACGCTGCAGCAGTAACACTAGTTATATCGCTCCCCGTGGCAAAACCTTTTATCCGCGAATAGACATAACAGTGATGAGTTTGTGCAAACGTTGCAGGTGCAAATAATAATGCAGCAATACCGCGACACGCTTGATAAGCGCTAAAGTTTTGATCATATGAGATGGTCGCCAGCTCTTGGCAAACATCACTGCCATTTTGCTTATCGCTTAAACTAAGTAAATTAATACCAAGCAAGGCTACCAAGAAATTTTGCTCAATCAACGTATCTATTTGTTGTAGTGCGCTAGCTAACGAAGTAACAACAATAACATTTTCAATATCAATGACTATATTTTCACTGTCGTGCATTAGCACAACAACTTTGATATCAGCGCTACTGACTTGATTAGCAAGTGCCATACGCTCAACCGTTGCTGAACAGCTTAGCTTGAGTGTTGTATTTTCCTTGTCTGATATTTCAGCTTGATCTAGGCTCTTACCTGAGATATTCCCTGAAAGTTTGCCGAGGTATAGCGCACGTTCAACCCGATCAATATCGGTTTGAACGCTCTGTTCATTTTCAAACTGAGCATCTAAACCAATAATGGCCGTTTTATAATGATTGTTAACCATTACGCACTTGCCTCACTTTCACTTTGCTTAGCTTTCGGTGTAGTTTTCGGTGCCTTTTTAGGTAGGAATAAGTCATTTAAGTTAGCACTAGCCGTCACTTTGGCAGATTTTATCTCACTGAGTAATCGATTGTTTTCATCAATCATTTCAATGTCAGCCACTAAAGAACCACGTTGCTTTCCTTTGCCTGAGCTTTTCACTACCGTTAATTTAAGGTAGAAGTTTTCACCAAGACTGACGTCACGGTATACCGTCCAACTTTGCGTACTTGACGGTAAGCTACCTAAACCTAATTGCTTTTTAGCCCAAACTAACATGGCTTGATAAGCGATATCATTGGCAAAAATGTTCGAGTGTTCGCTTGCACTATTCAACGGGCTAATCGGGAACTCGCCTTGCTTAAGACTTGCCACTGCTGGTACTTGGCATTTCAATAATAGACCTTGCTCATTACACGCAAGTATTGCCTTAATTCCTTGCAGGCTTTCACCGTGGAATAAAGTACCATTAGTATATAAAGCGCCTGCTTCTTCAGTGCTCGAAAGTACTGTTTCCGGAAGTAATTCTGGTAAAGCTTCAGGTAATATAAGTTCAACCGTTGGCGCTTCTTTTCTTTCCGCTTTAGCGACTAATGTCAGCTGAGCGCCATAATGAAATACTGGTTTACCCTGCTCATTAGTACTTGAAATTTTAGTGTCTACTACTAAGCTTTCACCCTCAACTTGAGCAATCATATCGATTGAATATTCTGTTGCTTCACTGCCATCAAAGATGATGCCTTTAAACAACTTATAGTTTGCTAGTCCTTGATAATGAAATGCTGGGTAAGCAACCATTGCGGCTTCACTCATCCATGCTATGGCGCACACGGTTGGTAATACTTTGTCATCACCAATGGTGTGGTCAGCTAAAAAGGTATTGTTAGTCGCTAAAAGTGTTTTATTAACACGGCTAGTTAAGCGACTAACTTGTGGCTTTTTTACAGATGCATCCTTAGCTGTATCCTTCGACAAATCATTACCAACAAGGATTTGTGCACAACGGTTAGTATCTGCAGCGAGTTCACTTACCAATAATTTAGCGCCTGCATCAAGTGGAATAATATAAACACCACGGTCGTTAAACATACGTTTAAGCTCTGGTGTTACCATGCCACCATCCCAAGGTCCCCAGTTGAAGCTTAGTACTTGAGCACTTGGATTTAATGCTTTAAAACGGTAAGCCGTTTTATTTAAAATATCATTAGCGATGGAGTAATCAGATTGCCCTGGGTTACCATAAAAACCAGCCGCTGATGAAAATAACACTAAGTGTTTAATATTTTCGGCATTGGTTGCTGCTAATAAAGACAATAAACCATCTATTTTCGTTGTGTATACCGCGTTAAATTCTTCAAGCGTTTTTTGCTCAATAAACTTGTCCGCTAAGACACCCGCACCATGAATGATGCCCGTAACTTGTAAGGAACCTTGACCTAAGGTTTTTAGTAAAGGCTGAACCGCAGCGCTAACACTTACACTATTCGTCACGTCGGCAGCAGCGTAATGTGCTTGCCCGCCTGCCGCTTTAATTGCCGCTAAGGTTTGCGCAATTTCACGATTAGCTAATACCGGACGTACAAACTGAGTCACTTTAACTGGTGTTGGTTTTTCGCCGCTTGCAATCAATGCTTGCATCGCTGCTTTTTTCAAAGCAACTTCATCACTAATGCCTTGTGCCCAGCTTGGCTCGTTGTCATCAAAGGATGAACGACCTAATAAAATAAACTTAGCTTGGTACTGTTTGGCAATTTCGATAACGCAATGTGCTGTAACCCCCTTTGCGCCACCGCTTACCAAAAATACCGAGTCACTGTTAATTGCTGTGTTTGACCCTTTAGCAATTGGTGTTAGTGCATAACTATCGGTAACCACACCAGATAGCGTTAGACGTGAGCCAATGTTATTACTCAGGTTATCGGTATCATGTGCTACTTCAACAATACTGCCGTCAATATCAAGTAACTCATCATTGATGATAGTTGCTGCTTTATCTGCTGCTAATTTACTTGATAAATCGATAATTCGACAGAAAACACTGCCTTCGCCAGCGTTCCATTCATGGTTGATGGTTTTAACTAAGCCCGCTAAACCTGCTTGCACTAAGTCGGCTTTCACATTGGCTTTAACTTGTTGCGTACCACTATCAGCATCACCATTAGAAAAGCCTAAAGCGCCACCTTGGCGAGTTACCACAACAAAAGAAGCACGTGCATTAGTCGCTAACTTTACATTCGACAACTTAGCTAATACGAAGGCTAACATTAAGCCTTGTTTTGCCGCTTCTGGGTATTCGATAGCATCAACAGTATTTGCTGCTTGTAAGTAAATAACTGCGTCTAATTGTGCTGTTTTCTCAATGATGTCTTTTACTTGAGCTTCATCAAGTGTTTTATCATGAGTACCAATTTCAACAACATTTACTGCTGTAGCAAACGCTTTTTTCGAATGGCTGACCACCCAATTAGGTTTTAATGCCGTAACTTGCCAACCTGCTTTGATCAGTTGAGCACTTAACGCCACGGCTGCGCCACTGCCATCATCAACAACTAACGCGTTAGCGCCTGATTGTTTGCCTTCACCAGTAACATCTTGAACAATTTTGTTCACTGAAGATAATGCTGTTAGTTCAACAGTTGCACTAGGTGCGCCTTGAAAGTTAACCGCTGTTTCTACTGACCTACCATTTGCAAGAACAGCAGCAGGGACAGTGGTTTTAACACCTGTTCCTTTAGGGTCAGTCGGATCCGTTGGCGATACTTTACTTTGCATGTAACTTACGATTTCACCTAAGGTACGTAACTCAGCTAAATCTTCTGGATTAAGCTCTGGTAAGTCAGGAATAGTTTCCTGAACAGCACCGAGAATTTCAACACGTTTGATTGAGTCGATACCTAAGTCTGCTTCCATATCCATGGCAAGCTCAAGCATTTCAGTTGGGTAGCCAGTTTTCTCTGCCACTACTGTCATCATTACAGATTGGATGTAATCTAAGTCAATTGCTGGAGCGCTTTCATTCGCTAGCGTACTTGTTTCAGCAGTAACATCTGCAACGGGTGTTACCTTAGATTGCATATAACTTACGATTTCACCTAAGGTACGTAACTCAGCTAAATCTTCTGGGTTAAGCTCTGGTAAGTCAGGGATGGTTTCCTGAACAGCACCTAAAATTTCAACGCGTTTGATTGAGTCAATACCTAAGTCTGCTTCCATATCCATGGCTAACTCAAGCATTTCAGTTGGGTAGCCAGTTTTCTCCGCCACTACTGTCATCATTACGGATTGAATGTAATCTAAATCTATTGCAGGAGCGCTGCTTACCTTAGTTGGCACAATGGCTGACGCAGCTTGAGCATTATCAACAACTGCTATTGGCGCTACAGATACTTTACTTTGCATGTAACTTACGATTTCGCCTAAGGTACGTAACTCAGCTAAATCTTCTGGGTTAAGCTCTGGTAAGTCAGGGATAGTTTCCTGAACAGCACCAAGTATTTCAACACGTTTGATTGAGTCGATACCAAGATCAGCTTCCATGTCCATTTCAAGTTCAAGCATTTCAGTCGGGTAGCCAGTTTTCTCCGCTACTACTGTCATCATAACGCTCTGAATGTAATCTAAGTCAATTGCAGGAGCACTTGCATTAGCTGTCGCATTTGGCACAATTGCTGCAACTGCTGCAGGCGCTACTGATACTTTACTTTGCATGTAACTTACGATTTCACCTAATGTACGTAACTCAGCTAAATCTTCTGGGTTAAGCTCTGGTAAATCAGGGATAGTTTCCTGAACAGCACCCAGTATTTCAACACGTTTGATTGAGTCAATTCCCAAGTCAGCTTCCATGTCCATTTCAAGCTCAAGCATTTCAGTTGGGTAGCCAGTTTTTTCTGCAACCACTTCCATCATCACATTTTGGATGTGAATTAAATCGATTGCAGGCGTGCTGCTTACAGTCGTATTAACTGGGGCACTCGCTACAGGAGCCGCTGATACTTTAGATTGCATGTAGTTAACGATTTCACCTAAGGTGCGCAGTTCAGCTAAATCTTCAGGGTTAAGCTCTGGTAAATCGTTAATGATTTCTTGTACTGAACCTAAGATTTCAACACGTTTTATTGAATCAATACCTAAGTCAGCTTCCATGTCCATTTCAAGCTCAAGCATTTCGGTTGGGTAACCGGTCTTCTCAGCAACCACTTCCATCATCACATTCTGGATGTGTTGTAAATCGATGCTTGGCACAACTGAGCTATCGACTAAATGTAGTGCTGGTGCACTGTCATTCGCTGACGCACTAGGAGCCGCAGCTTGTGCTTTCGACTTCATGTAGTCAACGATTTCGCCTAAGGTACGTAATTCAGCTAAGTCTTCAGGGTTAAGCTCTGGTAAATCAGCAATAATTTCTTGTACTGAGCCTAAAATCTCAACTCGCTTGATTGAATCAATACCTAAATCAGCTTCCATATCCATTTCAAGTTCTAACATTTCTGTTGGATAACCGGTCTTCTCAGCAACTACTTCCATCATCACTGTTTGAATGCGTTCAAGGTCAAGTGATGATTCCTGAACAGGAACAGCAATAGAAACTTCAGCTACCGGCGCCATCGCAACGGCTGTTGCTACTGATTGTGCGGGCGCATTTACTACTGGAGCAGATACTACTGGAGGAGATACGGCGGCAGGTAACGTTTGTGTTGCAGGTGCCACTGAAATTGTTGGTTTAACAACAGGCGCTTGTGTCACTACACTTTTAATAACAGGTGCTTGAGTCGCGATTGGTGATGTTTTAACTATGTTAGAACTCACCTCTGTATTACTTTCAGAAGCAGACAACATCGTTGCCATATTATCAGTTTGGTTATTCAAATATTGCTCATGAACACGCAATGTTTCTGATTGGAAGTCATGATACATACCTAACGTACGGTCTAGGCTTTCAGGTAACTCGCCTGCTTCTTGGTTAGATAGGACCGTATCAAACGTTTTTGCATAGTCTTTTGGACCTTGCATATATTGCTCATGTACGTTTAATAACTGTTGTTGGTGATCAACAAACTGACTAACGCTACGTTCAATACTATTTGCTATATCCGCAGTGTTTACGTTTACTGCAACACTGTTAGCTGCTTGACCATTAGCAACAGTTCCATCTGCGACACTACCATCGAAGACTTTCCCGTCTGCAGTCAGGTAAACAATTCTCTCAACTTCTACAATGCGCTCTACTTCAACGATCTTCTCAACAATTTTTTCAACCACTTGTGGCTCAGGCACAGCAACAGGAACTGACGTTGCTTGTTTAATTGTCCAACCGTCATTTAGTGCATCATCAAATGCCTTTTTAGTTTTAGGACTCACATAAGATGCGCCAGTTAGCTTCATCGCTAGTGGTGACATTTTAGGTGCAGATAATGGACGTTTAACCGCTGAATACGGGTCAATTTCTGTTAACTCTAAACCAAGTACCGCCATTTGCACTGCCGCTTGACGCATTTGCATATCGGCCGATTTCTTTGGATTAGCATTAACCGCTATAGCTACAACGTCTTCTTTATCTTTTAAGATATTTTCAACAAGTTTGGTTAATACATTTTTAGGGCCAAATTCAACAAATACTCGTCCGCCATCAGCGTAAATGTTGTCAATTTCTTCGTTAAAGTGTACTGATTCTAAAATATGATTTTTCAGTGACTTTTTAATATCAGCCGCTTTATTTGAATGCGCTTTGGCTGTGCCATTTGAATAAACAGGTACAAGCGGCTTATTAAATTTAGCATTATCAATAGCATCGCTAAATGGTTTTTGAGCGTGGCCCACAAGTGGCGTATGGAACGCGGCAGAAACGGGTAATGGTACAACTTTATAACCTTTGCCTTTTAACTCATCGATAGCGATTGCTATTTGAGTGCTTACACCCGCAACAACTACTTGGTTATTAGAGTTGTAGTTTGCAATAGAGATATCTTTGATGTCTTTAATATCATTAGCAATATCAGTTGGACTTCCAACAACGGCAATCATAGTGCCCGCATCAAATCCTATCGCAGCCTCACCTGTAGGTGCTGCCATTGCTTGACCACGACTACGTGCTAACATCATATAGTCACTATCACTTACTACGCCTGCAGCCCAAAGCGCGGTTAATTCACCAAAGCTATGTCCCGCAGTAAAGTCGGCTTTGAAACCAGCATTAGTAAACGCTTTATATAGACCAACACTTAAGGTACCAATTGCAGGTTGTGCGTGTTGAGTTAAACGTAAAGCTTCATCTTGTGCTTTACGTGCATCATCATTAAATACAGGAATTGGATACGTTGTCGGGGTTAATTGACCTAAACCTGCTTGTGTAAACTCACTGTCCATATCTGCAGCAGCTTGCATTACGCTTGGGAAGTTACAAGCAAGCTCGCGGCCCATATTAACGTATTGTGAGCCTTGACCTGAAAAGAGAGCGACAACCTTTCCGCTCACTGACAAGCCAGACTTACGGTAATAAATACCCGTTGGTACTGACCACTCTTCACAAGGAATGTCACCACCTGATTTGGCTTGGAATTGCGTCAAAGCACCTTCAATCATTTTGATTGCTTCATCAGCATTTTTTGCAACAAAACCACAGCGGGCTAGAGCAACCGCTGGTGTTGTTAACGTGTTTTCAACAACTAAGGCGTTAAAAGCGTATGGTTGATCATCTGCTTTTACACTTAATTTATTTTTCCAATCTGTTAATGAACTCACTAATGCTTTTTCGTTAGCCGCTGTAACTAACAGTGTTTGTGGCACTGCATTTAAGCGATACTGGCCTTGTGCTTTTGGCGAGTATTCTTCTAATACCATGTGGTAGTTAGTACCACCAAAACCAAACGAACTGATACCTGCGCGGCGTGGTAAACCATCTTCACGTGCCATCCAAGGACGTGTTTCGCTGTTTAAATACATTGGACTGTTTTCAATGTCTAACGAGGTATTAGGTTGGTCGATATGTAGTGTTGCTGGTAGCACTTTATGATGAAGCGCTAATACCGCTTTTATCATACCTGCTGCGCCAGCGGCCGCTTTAGCGTGACCAATTTGAGACTTAACAGAGCCTAAGGCGATATGTTGTTTTTGATCATTATCTTGTGAGAAGTGTTTAACTAAGCCGCCAAATTCTGCTGCGTCACCCGCTTTCGTGCCCGTACCATGCGCTTCAATCATGCCACAGCTTTTTGGATCAAACCCTGCATCTTCATAAGCACGTTTTAACGCTTTAGCTTGACCATCTGGGCGTGGTGCGTAAATCGACTTAAAGCGACCATCGCTTGAAGTACCAATACCTTTAAGTACGGCGTAAACTTTATCACCATCACGTTCAGCATCTTCCAAACGCTTGAAAGCCATCATACCGATGCCTTCACCAATCATCATACCTTTTGAATCATTATCAAATGGGCGGATGTCTTCACCTGTTGTAAAAGCAGGAGTTTTTGAAAATGACATATACATAAATGGTGAATTGTCACAACAAACACCACCAGAGATCATTACTTCAGATCTGTGCTCAAGTAAGTCTGAGATAGCTAGCTTAATCGCCGCTAAAGAACCTGCACAAGCCGCATCAACAACACAGTTAGTACCACCAAAATCAAAACGGTTAGCAATACGACCAGAAATAACATTGCCTAACATGCCTGGGAATGAGTTTTCTTCCCAACCGATATAGGCCTTTTTGAACTTTTCAATGATCATGGCGCGATCAGCTTCTTCAACACCTGACGCTTTTAATACTTTCTCTAATACTGGGCCTTGCAAGCGAGACGTTAATGGCGAAATTTGTTTCTGTCCACCACCTACACCTAACGTAATACCAACTTTGTCACGATCGTAACCAGACCCATCACCAATACCTGCATCGTTTAATACTTCACGTGCAACTACTAAAGACAATAACTGAGCGATATCAGTTAACTCTAAAATGTTTGGTGGCAAACCAAATTCCATTGGGTCGAAGTCTATTTCTGGTAAGAAACCACCACGTTTACAATAGGTTTTATCAGCCTCTTTTGGATCGCTCGAGTAATAATCATCCTTTGCCCAACGATCACTGGGTACATCTTTAATTGCATCGACTGATTCAAAAATGTTGTCCCAGTAGTTTTCTAAGTTCTTTGCATCAGCAAAGATAGACGCCATGCCAACAATGGCAATAGGACATTCTTGAAGACGAGAATTAAACGCTTTTTCGTCTGCTTCATTCGTTACAGGGTTATTAGATGTGCTTTGCTTTTTAGCCATTGTGGTTTCTCTAAAGTTGTTATTTGCTTGCATTTTCGTTATCCGTTTTGGTATCTGATCTGTTTAAGTATCAGTGCCGTGAAAGTTTTTTGATGAGAACGATGTTGTTGCCTCATCAGGACTTTCATTTAATAAACGAAAACGACTTAAAAATTCATTATAATTTCCCGCTAAAATTCGGCGGATATGAAAAGGGGCTTTGGTGAGTACGTAGCTCATGTAACGGCTAGCGGCTTCACTTTCATTGCCATCGTATATATCGACGTATACCCAACCTGACGTAGGGTCATTAGCGATTAATAAATGGCGTTTACTGTGTTGTTCTTTAGCATTTTCTGAAAAATAAGGTATTTGAGTCACTTTGACATGTACGACTTCATCTTCACTTAAATCGTTAGCGCGATTTAACACTTCACGCATTGCTTTAGGAGAGAGATCTGAAATAAGTTGCTGGTGCTCTTGGGTATCTTCTAACAATACTTGCACTGTTGTTGGTTCTACAGCGCTGGTATCGTCTGCATTGTTGCTCTCACCATTATTTTCCATGTCTGCAAGGCGAGAAACACCGTGACGCTTTAAACATCGCTGTAAGCCTGCTCGCGATACACTGGCATTAATAAATGATTTACAGACAACCAACAATTCATCAAGAGAAAGTAATAAGCGTGTTCGAAGCTCAACCACAACATACTCTTGTGCTTCACTTAAGGTAGTGTTTAATTGCTTTGGTACGTGAGACGCATCAGCGAGAGAGGCTCGTTTACGCCATTTACGGATGGTAGATTCTGACACCTTTAATAGACGTGCAAGCACGGCCGTGGGTAAGTCAGATTCATGGATGAATGCTCTCATCTCTGGCGTGGTAGTTGCGTTAGCGTGTTGAGTAGATGCCGTTTTTGGTTGCTTGCTCATTATCATCCGTCTAATATTTACCATCAATAATTATTCGTAAATTACTTAACGCGGCTAATATACACACGTTTCAAATCCAATACAATCACCCGATACAAGCTTTTCTAATTTATAGACTAAGGTATGAGTTGAACTGTTCGACCAGTCAACCACCAATCTGTTCTATTACGAAAGAATTAGTATTAATTGCTATCACTAATGACAGACAGCGGGTTTGCGCTAAATCAAACAACTTAAAAAAACTCATAAAAACGAATTACCCCCTGCACTGTTTATGATAAAATATTGCCTCACCAGATGAACCACGCAATAAATCAACAACACAAGCCACCGATACTTTTATGACTTCTTTTTCTCAATCTGAACTCTCCACTCGAACAAAAGAAAAGCTCGACCTTGCTGCCAATGAAATTCATATATGGGTAACCAAACCGGAAGAGTTACTCGGCAATGATGAGTTATTAGCAACCTACTCAACATTATTAACGAGTACAGAAACAGCCAAACAGCAACGATATAAGTTTGCTAAAGATAGACACGATGCCTTGATTACTCGCGCTTTCATACGCGATTTATTATCTTATTATGCTGATGTAGCACCGCAAGATTGGCAGTTTGAAAAAGGTAATAAAGATAAACCTGAAGTTATTAATTGCCCACTGCCGCTGCGCTTTAACATCAGCCATACAAAAAATCTTATAATTTGCGCGGTAACGCTTGAGGATGATATCGGTTGTGATGTTGAAAATACCGGCCGCAACAATAATGTATTAGCGATTGCTGAACGTTATTTTTCTTCTAAAGAAATAGATGAACTTTTTGCGCTGCCAGAAGCACAACAACGCAATCGGTTTTTTGATTATTGGACATTAAAAGAGTCTTATATTAAAGCTTGGGGTTTAGGTTTAGCGATACCACTCGCTGATTTTAGTTTTAAAATTAACGATACCGAACATAATCATAACGGTTTATTTACTATCAAGCAGGACATTAACCTAAGCTTTGCTGAGCATAGAGTAGATGAACCACAAATTTGGCGTAGCTGGTTAGTTTACCCAACGGCTGCCATAGATGAAAAACAAGAACACCGCATCGCTGTATCGTTAAGAGCAACCAGCGACAATCAAAAAACTGACTACCAATTACGTTTCTTTAATACCCTGCCCCTACTTGGTTATCAGGAAATCTAAAACTACTTTCATTACCTTAGTTATTTTGTTGTGCGTGGGGAAAATAAATCAAGACAACCAAGCGTGCCGAATTTTCACCAGCACAATAGCTATTTAAGGTTTAGATAAAACGCGATTTAGGCAACTAACTCGCGTTTTTTATTTAAGAGAATAAATGAGTTTATTTCGTTTTATAAAAATCCTTTTAATGAGTCAAACTAATAGTACAGAGTCTAAAATTTCTGTTTATCTAATTATTCAGCAGAGCAGAAAATATTATCCAGTAAGCCCAATAACCACAGGTGTAACGGATTATTATTTGAGCGTTGATGCCAGGCAACAATAACGTCAAATTTTGGTGGGTTTTGTTCAATTTCTATCGCAACTAACTTAGGATCAGGTAATAGTCTCGATGGTAAAAATGCAATGGTGTTGGTCGCTTCAATAATGGTTGATGCAGCAGAGAAGCTAGGCACGGACATCAGTATATGTCTTTTCATTCCTTGTTTAGCAAACCAAGAGTCATGTGAGCCTTTTAAATTCGGTCTTGAAGGCGAGATAACAATTTGTGGCAGCTGTGCTAGTTCTAACAAGCTATATTTTTTCCCGCGATAAATTGAATTACTCCCTGTTACGCATACATGATGGTCTTCAAATAAACGCTTGTTCGGGTAGTTGTCAGGAATAAATTCAGGAAAAGTAAACACAAGATCAAGTTCACCCGTCACCATCAGTTGGTTTAAATTATCCGACTCAAAATCCCTGATGATCACTTTTAGGTTTGGTGCTAACGCATTCACTTGCGTTAATAACATTGGAAGAATGGTGACTAGCGCATAGTCTGATGAACTTATTTGTAATATTCCTGAAAGCTCAGCAGGGTTGAATTTTTCGCCGGTAATTAAGTTGTCGATATCCGCCAATATCTGATTTACCCGATGTTCCATCCTTTCTGCAACTTGCGTTGGAATTACGCCATTACTGGTGCGTATAAACATTTCATCATCAAAGCTATGTCTAATTTTTTTCAGTTGCTCACTAATCGCTTGTTGAGTTAAGCCCATAATATGAGCAACTTTTGACAAATTTCTTTCCTGAAGTAATAGCTGTAATACGCGCAATTGTTTAATGTCTAGTCGATTGATACCACTCATTTTTGTATCTCCAACAAGTTTATATTGTTTTCATTTGTATGAAAGGAAGATTAGCATACATCCCATCAAGTTAATTCGTTATTTATTGAGCTTAATTGGACCTTATTATGTTATTGAATGCCGTAAATCAAAATCAGCCGACCATTGCAGCTGAAATCAATTATATCAAGCCAAATATTCAAGCGACGTTTGATTTATCAACAAGCAAAAAAAGTGCCGACACTCTTACCGAACAAGTGGATAAACGCGTGGTTGAAATTACGGATGCTCGTTTATTAGCGAAAACTGCGACACTGAAAGAAGATGGTTTTGGTTTAGTTGCCAATAAATATCATATGGCTGATTATTTTGATGACGCTATGGTTAGCACTGAACTTTATCCGCAAATCATCAAACATCTTATGAGCTTAACCAATGCCAGCAAAGGCGTGGTATTCGACCATACAATTCGTTCGGTTGAAGACAAGCTTCATCGCGCTGAAAAACGCTCTCCTATTCATACGGTACACAACGATTATGTCGCTAGCTCTGCACAACATCGTTTACATATTGAACTTGAAAAACAGGGCTTAAAGGCGAGTGATTATCATCGCTATCAATTTATTAATACTTGGATACCGCTAGTTGATGTGGTGTTAGACAGCCCACTTGCATTTGCGGATATGCGCAGTGTTACTTCAGAGCAATCACATTTGCTTCAGGTTGCATATCCTGATCGTGTTGGGGAAATTGAAGGTTTTAGTTATAACCCAAACAATCGTTGGTTTTATTTCTCTCGAATGACATCGAAAGAACAACTTAATTTTAAAGTATTTGATAGCGACAAAAGCAATGCAGTTAATAGAACTCCGCATAGTGCTTTCTTACTGCCTTCGGTGGCTGAAAACGTGCAAAGTCGCGTCAGTATTGAGTTGAGAACTATTTTGTTATTCAACAAATAAATCAACTGAAATCATATTAAAAATAGCCTATGTGGAAATACCAAACTTTAGCCACGTACGTAACAAACAGCACAAGAACATTATAAATCAGGCACTTAGTGGTGCTAGTAATGCTGAAAAAGCGGTGACAGCATTGGAACTCATTTATTAGTCACCGCTACGATTATATTAACTTTATTTTGGAGTAGTAACGCATGACATTTTCACCTTTATTTACAGCAACAGAGCTTGGCCCTTATACCCTTAAGAATCGTATTGTTTTTCCGCCATTAACACGTTCTAGAAGCTCTCAACCGGGAAATATTCCTAACCAGTTGATGGCTAATTACTATTCGCAACGTGCTGGCGCTGGCTTTATGGTCACTGAAGGCACTCAAATTGAACCAAGAGGGCAAGGTTATGCGTGGACACCCGGTATTCATAGTGCCGAGCAAGTTCAAGGATGGAAACAGGTAACACAAGCAGTACACGATGCGGGTAGCATTATTTTTTGTCAATTATGGCATGTTGGTCGTGTTTCTCATACATCATTACAACCAAACCAAGCAGCACCTGTTGGCCCATCAGCATTGAAAGCTGATGCGGTTAAAGTTTTTATCGAAACTGCACCAGAGCAAGGCGCATTAGCTGATCCAAGTGAGCCTCGGGCACTATCAACTATTGAAGTTGAGGAGCTGGTACAAATGTACAAACAAGCTGCGGTAAATGCTAAAGAAGCCGGCTTTGATGGCGTTGAATTACATTGCGCTAATGGTTATCTGGTGAATCAATTTATTTCTGAACATACCAACGATAGAACTGATAAATACGGTGGTAGCTTAGAGAATCGCTTACGATTTTTAAAGGAAATAACGCAAGCCGTTGCTGACGTTATGGGGGCTGACAAAGTAGGCGTAAGGTTCGCGCCATTATTTGAAAGTACTGATGAAGTGCGGGTTTATTTAGGTTTAGTAGAAAGCGATCCGCATGCAACCTATATCGCAGCCATTAAAGCGCTAAATGATATTGGTATCGCTTATTTATCACTTGCTGAAGCGGATTGGGATAATGCGCCTGATTTACCTGAAGACTTCTACAAAGCCGTAAGAAACACCTTTGACGGTTTAGTGATGTATGCCGGTAAATATACGCCAGAAAAAGCATTAAGAATCTTAACTGAAGGCAATGGTGATATTTTTGGCTTCGGTCGCCCATTTATAGCTAACCCTGACTTACCAGAGCGTATTAAGAACGAATGGTCGTTAAACGACGTTGACCCAACAAGCATGTATGGCGGCACTGATAAAGGTTATACCGATTACCCTGTGTACGCTTTATAAGCCGTTTTTATAAAAGCGGGGCATGAATTATTTTCTGCTTAGACCAACGTATTTATAAATTACTTTTTTGAAAAATTTTAGGATATAACAATGTTAAATTTCAGTTTTAAAAACCCAACCCGTATTCATTTTGGTGAAGGGCAAATTGCCGCTATTTCCAAAGAAATCCCTTTAGACGCTCGAGTATTATTGGTTTATGGCGGTGGTTCAATTAAAGGTAATGGCGTCTATCAACAAGTGAGTGATGCACTTACAGAACATACTTGGTTTGAATTTTCAGGTATCGAACCAAATCCAACCTATGACACTTTGATGAAAGCGCAAGAAATAATTAAAACAGAAAACATTGATTATTTACTTGCTGTTGGTGGCGGCTCAGTTGTAGATGGCGCTAAATTTATTGCCGCAGCTGCACTTTATGAAGGTGACGATGCTTGGGATATTCTTGCTAAACAGCAAGCCGTCACAAAAGCATTACCTATTGGCGCGATATTAACCTTGCCTGCAACAGGCTCTGAAAGTAATGGCAACGCAGTGGTAACACGTGATGGTAATAAACTACCTTTCAAGAGTCCTTTGCTTTGTCCATTATTTGCGGTGTTAGACCCTAACGTGACCTTGTCATTATCAGATCGTCAAATCAGTAATGGCGTTGTTGATGCCTTTATTCATACCATTGAACAGTATTTAACTTACAGTGTAAATGGCAAAGTGCAAGATCGTTTCAGTGAAGGTTTAATGCAAACCTTGATTGAAGAAGGGCCTAAAGCGTTGTTACCTGAGACTAAAAAAAACTTAGAAGTTCGAGCCAATATTATGTGGTCGGCAACGATGGCGTTAAATGGTCTTATCGGCGCGGGTGTACCACAAGATTGGTCAACGCATATGATAGGTCATGAACTTACCGGTGCTTTTGGTATCGACCATGCACGCACTCTATCCATTGTATTGCCTGCGGTAATGAAAGTTCGTAAAGAGCAAAAACGTGAAAAGTTACTACAATATGCAGCGCGCGTTTGGCAGATAACTGATGGTGAAGACAACGCACGTATTGACCAAGCGATCCGTTTAACTGAAGAGTTCTTCGAAACAATGCAAGTACCAACACGTTTATCCCACGTGGATCTTGGTAGCAAAGATATCGACTTGCTGATTGAACGATTAGAGCAACATGGTATGACGGCATTGGGCGAAAATGACGATATTACCTTAGCAATAAGCCGTGAGATTTTATCTCAAGCATTGTAATTAAAAGACAGACATAAGTGGCGTGTGCATTACTTTAAAAGGTTCACACGCAGACTTTTTTAATAGCTCTCAACACTATCTCTTTACATTAGCTCTTTCTTAATATGAATGAACATGATTCAAACAACTGATATAAATCACTAAATGGTTTTGGCATCTAGACCTTTTGGCGCGCCAATAGCTGAAAACTTTACGCTGGTAAATAGCGAAAAACCAACACCTAAAGCCGGTGAAGTATTGCTTCGCACTGTTTTTCTTTCACTCGACCCCTTATATGCGCGGGCGAATGAATGAATGATGCTAAATCTTATGCAGACCCTGTTGCTTTAGATGAAGTCATGGTCGGCAGTAGTGTTTGTCGAGTAGAAGAGTCAAGCCATAGCGATAATAACAAAGGTGATTGGGTTGTCGCTTTTGGTAACTGGCAAGATATTACCGTTGGCTATTTGCCCCTTCGTCGCTTATTTTAACCAACTATTATTTGCCTCTTAGTGAAGCGTTAGTTTTCGAACAGCGTAAACTTAAATGATAGTTCTATATTCATAAATTGTAACAATTCTAATGGTTTACTTGTTCACTATTTGTGTGTCAAATAGTTCCTTAATATCATTGTACTTTAGCAATGAAACTCTAAAATTATTCGATGGATATAAATACAATGAATAAAATAAAACTACTTTCAATGACTGTTGCAGTTTTTACTTTTTTCTTATCCGCTACTGGTCATGCCGAATCCGTAACAGGTAAAGAATACCAAGCAGTTGTAGAAACGGCTTATAATTATTTTAATGGGGCTGCAAACGGGGATCAAAAGCTTCTTTCAAAAGCCTTTGATTTGGAGTTTGGTCATGTAAAAATGATTAGTGTTAACAAAGAAACTGGAAAAGAAATCATTAGGACTGTTCCGTTAAAAGAGTTCTCTGGTTATTTCAAAAAAGCGACTAAAGATACATGGACAGCGAATATTCTGTCAGTTGATATAGTTGATGACAAAATGGCGATGGTGAAGCTTGGCTTTGATACGCCAAAAACACATTACATTGACTACCTTGTAATGTACAAGCGCGAGAATGAATGGCGCATAATCAATAAAACATTTATAGCAAAGAAAAAATAGTAGTTAAAGTAAACTAACAAGAACTTCAAACGGAAAAAATACAGTTGGCGGTGTTTCTCCCTCAAACATTTTAGCCAACTATTTTTCGCCGCTTAAGGTGACGTTATATCTCTAGGAGTTTGTGTTGATTATTATTGAAACTGAAAGATTATGTGTTCGTCAAATTACGAATGAGGATGTTGATAACCTATCAAAAGTATTAGCTGATCCTGTCGTAATGCAATACTCAACGGTAGGTGTTCACACCGAACAACAAATCTATGATTATATAGCGAACTGCAAAAATCAATATGACTTAAATGGTTATGGCCATTGGGCAATTTTTAACTCTATTACTGATGAGTTTGTTGGAGTGTGCGGTCTTAATAAACATAAAGTAGATACTGATGATGTTATACATATAAATTATCGTCTTGCTAGGGACCAACAGGGTAAAGGTTATGCTGTTGAGTCTACATTTGGTGTATTAGATTTTGCTAAAAATGCCTTAAACCTTAAAGTGGTGCACGCACTAATAGAGCCAACGAATATTAGCTCTGTTAAAGTGATAAACAGAACAGGCTTTCAATTTATTAAATCTTCTGTATTTCGTGGTTTCGAAGTAGACATATATCAAGTGTCTTTATAAAACGAGATCTAACAAGAACATTAAACGTAAAAATTAAAGTTGGCTGTTTTTGTTCTGATCTTGTACCACTTTGGTGGGCAATAAATTTCCCCATAACTGGGCGTTATATTCTAAGAGGTTTACATGAAGTTTGCAGTATTATCTGATATTCACAGTAATGTATTTGCATTAGAGGCAGTGATTGCTGACGCAAAAAAACATTCCGTTGATTTGATGGTAAATCTAGGTGACATTCTTTATGGTCCTATTGCACCTAAAGCGACTTATGAACTATTAATGCAATATGAAATAGTTACCATCTGTGGGAATCAAGATCGCCAGATATTTGAGGCGACAGCAGCAGAACTTGCTTCAAATCCGACAATGAAATTTATCATTGACGATCTTGGCGATGAGCCAATTACTTGGATGAAATCATTGCCGTTTGATGCTCAATTAAACGCTGATGTATATTTATGCCACGGCACACCTGACGATGACTTAACCTATCTACTCGAAAATGTTGAGCTTGGCTATGCTCGTTTACGTTCTGATAGCGAAATAATAAAACTTCTAAACGGTCAAAACTCTACACTTATATGTTGTGGTCATACACATACTCCTAGAACTGTTTCTTTAACTACAGGGCAAACAATCATAAACCCTGGCAGCGTAGGTTTGCAGGCATACACAGATGATGAGCCAATTGTTCATTCAATGGAAAATTTCAGTTCGATGGCATCATATTCCATAGTAGAGAAAACTGAAGATAACTGGAATATTAAACATATAAGAGTACCTTATGATGTAAAGCTCGCTGTTGCAGAATGTGAAAAACGAAATAGAATGGATTGGGTTCATTTTTTAACAACTGGACGGCGAATATAATAATAATTGCAAGAAGGACAAAATACAGTAGGCTTTTTGTTCACTCCGTTAACCTATGTTAGCCAACTATAACTTTACACTTATGTAAGCGTTAAAAATCAAACATCCCTAAGGAGCAAATTCTCAAATGGAATTAGAAATCAACATTATTGACGCATTCACAGATGTTGCGTTTAAAGGAAATTCAGCAGCAGTAATTATTACAACCGACTGGCTATCTGATGAACTTATGCAGTCTATTGCTATTGAGAATAATCTTTCAGAAACCGCTTATGTTAAAAAAATTGATATTCACAATTATGAAATTCGTTGGTTTTCTCCTATCACTGAAATTGATTTTTGTGGCCATGCCACATTAGCATCTTCATTCGTCATTTTTGCTAAAAACGATAATCTACTAAATATTAATTTTTACGCTGAAGCGGTAGGTGATTTATCTGTTACGAAAATGGATAGTGGTTATATTCAAATGGAGTTCCCAAGTAGACCACCTGAAAGTATTAGCGATATACCAGTAGCATTATTAAATGGCCTTTCAATCAAGCCGATGGAAGTTTTATTAAATAACCAAGCATACTTTGTTGTTTATGAGAAAGAGATTGATGTGACTTCAGTCGTTCCAGATAATGAGTTATTAAAGCAACTCGCTCCACATGATGTTGTTGTCACCTCTAAATCAAACGATTATGATTTTGTTTCTCGTTATTTCTGGCCAGCGAATGGAGGTGATGAAGACCCTGTTACAGGCTCTATCCATACGGGTTTAGCTCCTTATTGGGCAGAAAAGCTGAATAAATCTAAACTAATTGCATATCAGGCGTCTAAACGCGGCGGTAAAATAATATGCAATGTTGCAGATAATAAGGTTTATCTTTTAGGTAAAGCTGTGCAGTATTTAAAAGGTACCATTGAAGTTTAGTCGTTCTTACTTTATGACAAGAAGGTCAACAAGGACACGTAACAGTTGGCTACGTTTCGCTTCGCTACCCAATATTAGCCAACTATTATTTAGCCTGTTATTTGGGCATTATATTGCACTTAAGCATTGGAGTTTAAGTCAACTTCAGTAGTTCAATTAAACACATTTAACTTTAAAAGGAATAATTAAAGTGCCACATGCCTTCAAGCTACAACAAATAATACCCAAGTTATCAATATCTTTAAATAAACTCGTGTTATTGAGCTGCTTGCTTGTGATTATATATTTTGGATACGAAAGATATGAGCAGCATACCGCTGAGCAAACAGAAACATCGGTCCTGATTTTAACCCCCAAAGTGAATGATATTTATTTCTTAGACTTCAGATTACTCAGTGATAAATTAGAACGAAAAAACAAATATAAATTAGCTAAGGTTGTACGTGTTAGTGATGATAACGTAGCCATAGTTTATGGAAGTTTTTTCTATCAATGGCAATATTCTGTGGTAAATAGCATTCAGTATGGTGATTTAAGTAATGATGATTATTTTATGCTACTACCCGAATATATTCCCTTTACCAAAATTAAAGAAATGAGGGATAATGGCGCTATTTATTTGGTTAAACGACCTGTCAGAAGTAAACTCTATGGCAATTTTGTTAGCCACTAATTAATGTTAATATAACAAGGAGTTAAAGTTTTTCTATCTACATGAGCTAATAATTAGCCTGGCAATTTAAAGGAATAAATTCATGTGTAATAAAAATAAATATCTGTTAACAGTATGTCTATCTCTAATCAGTGGTTGTAGTTCAAGCTCTTCATTCCAAAGCAATGCTAAAGTACCCGAAACTAATTATTCACAAAACAATTCGAATGAATGCAGTAAAATTGATCCAGTAAATACATCATTATTAACATTGGGAGTTACAGGTTTTGCTACTTTAAATCCTATTGCTGCCCTTATTGTTGGTGGCGCAACGTATTTTACAGTAGACAGTGGCGTTTTCGACTGCAATAAGAGTGACTAATTAAAGCTAATAAATAAGAAGTAAACCCGTTGGCTGTTAAGTTCTTCCACACTTTAGCTAACTGATTTATGCCTATTAATCGAACATTAACTGGACATTATTCAAACTCAACATTCAGGATGAATATATATGTTTCGATGGCTTATCTATGTTTTTATACTCGCAAATTTAAGTGGGTGTGTTACTCCCGTCAGCTCAAGCTGTATGGATTCACAAAAACACCAAAACCCAAATGCTAATACCCCTCACAACACCAGCAAGTGCAGCGCTACCGATGCAGCCGTATATGTTATGGCCGCAACACTTAAAACCTTAGAAGATAAAACAACTAAGGCAGACGTTAAAGAAGCGGTTAAGTGTTCTGATATGGTAGGAAAATCTCAAAAAGAATGTGTTCGCAAAGAGAAAAAATCATATGATCCTTTAGATGAATTGTGAGTCAAATTTATATAACAAGGCATTAATTTACCAAGGAGTAGGTATGTCGTTCAGAGGGAATAAATTCTATATTGCTAGCTTTATTATATGTACAATTCTGGCAATTATAGTGCAGCAAATGCGAACTGATCTTTTTGGTATTAATAACCTTTTGGATACATTTCTAGGTTCTGCTCCAAGTTTTTTATATTTATTTGGAATCTTATCTGTTATTCCAATGGTCCTACCAAACATTAAAAAATTGAATAAGTCTGTTTTAATAGTTACCGCGGGGGCATTAACTTATGAAATAGAGCAATACTGGACTTCAATGTTTTTTGATTTAAGTGACATTATTGCAACAATACTTGCTGCCTTGTTAATGATTTTTTTACATAAAATAATCGCAAGGTAGTATAACAAGCGTTTTAACGGGGGAAGTGAAGTTCCCCCGTTTTAGTGGACACCTCCTCATAACATTGAGGAGGCTAAAATGCCTAGATATACCCAACCTAAAAAGACGTGGTTTTACCCTGTTAATTTCAAAATTAAAGCTGTCGAGCTAAGCTTACGAAACGACATGTTATCTAAGGATGTTGCTCAAGCGTTGGATATTCACCCGTTAATGCTAAGCCGTTGGCGTAAAGAATACCGAGAAGGGAAGTTTAAAAAAAACCAACACTATCAGAGCAATAGTGAACTCATGAGTAAAATCCCCACAAAGAAAGAACTAAATAAAATTAAACAGCTGCAAAAAGAAAACGACCGTTTAAAAATGGAAAATGATTTACTAAAAAAGTGGCAACGGTATCTGGCGGAAGTCCATCAGAGCGATTTGGATTCATCGAAAAACACAAAGAAGCCTTAGGTGTTAAATACCTTTGCTCATGGCTTGATGTCTCTCGTAGTGGCTTTTATGCATGGCGACGACGTCCACGTTCAATGCGTGCTATTAATGATGCGGATTTACTTTTAAATATCAAACAAGTCTTTAATAACAATCATCAAACCTACGGCAGCCCACGCGTATTTCATGCATTAAAGCGTGAAGGTATTACAACGAGTGAGAAGCGTGTTGCACGGTTGATGCGAGAAAATGGCTTACGCGCTAGAGCGCTCAAGACTTATAGCAGGCCAGCTAAGGTGAAGTTCTTTTATAAAGCGATCAAAAACAATCGTAAAAACATAAGTAAGCCTGATGCTATCAATCAGCAATGGTCGGGAGATATTACGTACCTGAAAGTAGGATCGCGCTGGTATTACTTAGCCGTTGTATTAGATTTATTTTCACGTCGTATCATTGGTTGGGCTTTTGGTCAGAACAAATCAACAGCGCTGACACTGAAAGCGCTGCAGCTAGCAATAAAGAAGCGTAAACCGACACAACCCTTGTTATTTCATACTGACAGAGGCGCTGAATATCGAGCACATGTAGTGCAGCAGTTCTTAGTTAAACATAACATTACGGCGAGTATGAACCGTCCAGGTTGTTGTACTGATAATGCTGAAGTTGAATCATTTTTTCATTCATTAAAAGCTGATTTAATCAGAGGGAATGTCTTCGCGACTACTGATAAATTACATTCAAAATTAAAAGGTTACATGAACTATTTTTACAATAGACAACGATTGCATTCAAGTTTAGGATATAAAACACCTGCTGAGTTTGAATTGGCGGTGAATTAAAGTGGATGGTGTCCACTTTATCGGGGGAAGATCAAAGATCAGGTTTTATGCAATTAAATATTAAGGAAGCCCGTTCTAGTTTTGCTGGTGATATGTCAGCTGTATTTGCTAGTATTTTGACTGGATCCACTATGAGTGGCTATGAAATAAATTATAGTTTCTTTATTAGTTCATTTGATATTGTTCCTGGGTTAATAAGCTTTATTATTTTTGCTTTAGTGCTCTATCCATTTAAGAAGTTTTTTGGATGGTTATATTCGGCCTCTCCAGAAAATAAGAGATAAAAAATAGAAAGTGTTACTGGTAACTGAGCTAACAAGAATTTCAAACGTAATAACATAGATGTATGTTTTCATTGCGATAACCTTTTAGCCAACTATTTTTCCGCTTAAAGTAGCCATTAATGCAGGCCATCTATTCAAATGATTAGCCTTTATCGCTTCGACATTTTATTTATAGTGTGGTCCTTGTTTCTGTTTCCTTTTGTGGTATTTTAGAAACATAAAATATTTTGTATTTTTGGTTACACTGTTTTTGCCTAAATGGATTTAGTGCACTTCGCTTAACTCCCCCTAGGTTTTATAACGACTGTTTATATTTTCGCTAAATCAGTTTTATATAAACGACTCAAATTCATGGCTTGCTGTAAAGCAGCGTTCGGCTTCAATGATACTTAAAATTTTAGCCAACAATTACTTGGTCTGCTATTTGGAGTTCATGTGTACAAGGAAAGTTTAGGTTTGTGGAATTGTCTGAGTTACTTAAAACGAGATATTAAATTTAGAGCTTTCTTAATTGCTTTAGGTTTATTGATTGGTACTCACCTTTTAATAAGTGATAACCTCGATCAATTTAGTTTATCTAGATTCAAGGAAGGTGCGATATTTATGATTATTATTATCTGCGTTTTTATTCCTTGGCATTTATTTGATAAAGAAGATTGATGATGTGCCTAATGTACACTTGAAAGCTAATAAATAAGGATACAAAACAGTTAACTTTTTTTGGTCCTCAACATTTTAGCCATCGATTATCTGTCACTTAAGGTGGCGTTATATTTTACAAGGAAGTTATATGAAACATTTAGCATTATCGTTATTTTTTAGTTCTGTATTAATTGGTTGCCAATCCCAATACCTTATACAACCAGCCATTGAAATAAAGGAACCTGAGCTATCTAAATATTGGATAGCAAAAGATGGTGGAATTTCCTTTAAAGCATCTTCCGGTAAACTACCAAGTGAAAATGGCACAGTATTTATAAACTACCTTATTGATTCAAACGGTAAGGTTTTTAATCTAAAGGTTGTCAATTCTACTCCTAGTGACGCATGGAATAAAATTGCACTTAAGTTGTTAAAACGAACAACATATATAAATACTGAAACCAATTTAATTAAGGCCCCGGTAATAGTTACAACGAAAGTTGTATTTGATATATATTAAAATATCATCACTAATCAACATAATGCGCAACCCTTGGTTTCGCTTCGTTTAACATTTTAGCTTACTATTGCTAGCCTTTTGATGAGAGGTTTATCTGTAAAGGATTATCAAATGTCTCAAGTAGTCATTAAAAAAGAAATTCATTGGCCGAGTTTATTCTTCTTTTCAATCGCAATATCTAATTTCATTTCAGGTATTTATCAATCAATGCCATCTAATTTTTTATTAGCCATTGGTTTTTGTTGTATGGGTTATTCAAGTATCCGTTTTCTCCCCTCAAAATTTTTTACCCAAAAACTTTCTTTTGCTAAAAAACCTGAAAAAAATTGTCGTAAAGTTGACTTAATAATTCAACTATTCGGTTTTGTATTTGTTGTGATTGGATTAGTTGTGCAATATATTTACGTATAACAGTTAACAAATATCCCCCTTTTATTTGGGCATTATGATGAGTCGATAGAGTAGTGTTAAATTTTAAACTTTCCTCCATATGGGGATTTGCCGGAATGGCAATTGGATTATGTGCTTTTTTATTTAATTACTACATGGTCCCAATATCATTACCAGGATATAAAGTATTAGTTTCTCCTGCTATATTCACTCTACGTTTTTTTAGTGAAGAAACTTATTTTGCGCCAAAAATGATACTTTTTCTTTCTGGCCAATTTGTAGGGTACTTTTTATTGGGTTGTATTGTTCAACTTATTAAACAAATAACACTACGTAAAAATAAGTCATTATAAGCTAGTTGATATGACAGAGAGCAATTGGCTTTTTTATTCCTCAACAATTTAGTTAATCATATTTAGCCTATAAATCTAACCTTTGCTTACCCTATTCAATCGATTACAGGAACTTTTAATGCGAAATATCTTTCTTACTATTATTTCATTCAGCCTTTTTATTTCTTCGGCGAGTGCCAGTTATATTGATGGTAATTTATTGAAATCAATGTCTGTTGCTCCAGTTAGCGAAAATGCCCATCTGCAATTTGTAGGGTATGTAGTTGGAGTTATTGATTCAAATAAACAAAATAACTTATGTGTAGATGTTCCACCAAATGAGTTAACCCCCTTATTAGATATCGTAATAAATTACCTCGCTAATAATCCTGAAAAACTTAATGCCTCTGGTAGTGATTTAATTGTTGAAGCACTTATTCCAAAATACTCATGCACGTTTACACCAAAAAGCTAATAAGATATTCAAACGGATAATTTACAGCTGTTTGATGCTGAGGCGTTGTATTAATTAATGAGGTTAAAAGTAAATGGAAATTAGAGCTATTTCTTGGAAACAAACTATACCACTTCGTCAGAGTGTATTATGGCCAAATGAACCGCCTGAATATTGCCATGTAAAGGGAGATTTAGACGCATCACATTTTGGTGTGTTTATTGACGGATTACTTATTTGTGTCGCTTCTATTTATTTAACTTCAAACAGTGCTCGTTTACGTAAATTTGCTACCGATACCCGATATCAAAATCAAGGAATTGGCTCCAAAATGTTGGAACATATTATTCAAACGTTAAGAAATAACTGCATAGAAATATTTTGGTGTGATGCGAGAGAATCAGCTATACCCTTTTATGAGCGCTTTGGTATGCAAGCATCTAGTGAGCGTTTCTATAAAGCAGACGTACCCTATTACAAAATGGAAGTTATTTTATACCAGAAAAATTCAACGTAACTCGACGTAATGTTTATTCCTTTGATAGGAGCTTGGTTCCCTATTAAAATATCAAGATAAGCATTATATTAAATACTTTTTTCTATGAAAAAATGATGAGGTTGTAATGAAACGAACTATAATATTGTTTGATATAAATGAGACGGTACTTAATCTCAGTGCATTAAAACCCAAATTCAAAGCTACTTTTGGTGATGAAAGCGTGATGGCAACATGGTTTTCTATGCTTTTGCACTCATCTACCGTTTGTATCATGACAAGCGTAAAGACTGATTTTGCTACTTTAGCGGGTACTATGCTTGAATCGATTGCCGCTCGCATGAGTATAAAGCTGTCTAAGGCAGCGCGTGATGATATTCTTGCTGGTTTTGCTAACCTGCCCCCTCACAATGATATTAAGCCAGCGCTAGCTCAGTTAAAGTCTGCCGGTTTTCGCACTGTCGCTTTTTCAAATTCATCTCTTAATTTAATATCGACTCAAATTACCAATGCAGGTTTAAAGGAATACTTTGACGATATTATTTCAGTCGAGGAAACAGGTAGCTTTAAGCCTGATCCTACTGTCTATAAATTTGCGGCTAAACGATTAAATCAACCACTGGAGTCTTTGAGGCTTGTCGCTACTCATGATTGGGACACTCATGGCGCTTTGTCTGTAGAAATGAGAGCGGCTTACATTAATCGTTCAGGTGCTGTTTATCATCCGCTGTACCGCCAACCTGATATATATGCGACAACAATGGAAGATATCGTAAAACTAATTATCGAAAAAGATGATTAAATTACAACACTAGAAGCACTTAACACGAAACCACCCCCTTAGTTATCAATAAGTCTTTAAAGACAGTAGACTTGTCAACTCAGCTATAATTTAGCCTTAACATTTAGCTTCTTAATGAGGCATTGAGATACAAATGTCAGATTTTTCCACTCTACTTAACGAAGTAAGACGCTGCACCATTTGTGCTTCTCAACTAGAACATGGAGTACGACCTGTTCTACAGGTTCACCCGAAGGCAAAGATATTGATTGCTGGTCAAGCTCCTGGTCTGAAGGTTCATACATCAGGTGTGCCTTTTGACGATGCAAGCGGTAAACGTTTACGTGAGTGGCTGGGGTTATCACGAGAAGAGTTTTATGATCCAGAAAAGGTTGCTATTTTACCTATGGGTTTTTGCTTTCCTGGATCCGGAAAAACAGGCGATCTTGCGCCGCGAAAAGAGTGCGCGCCAGCTTGGAGAGAGAAAATACTCGCCCACCTCAAGCAAATAGAGGTCACTATTGTGCTTGGCAGTTATGCACAAAAATATCATATGGGCTTAAAGAACGCTTCGGTCACTGATTTGGTCAAATCGTGGGAAACCTATTGGCCAAATATCATTCCTCTTCCTCACCCTAGCCCTAGGAATAACATTTGGCTTAAGAAGAATCCATGGTTTGAGATAGAATTACTGCCAGTGCTTCGAAGTCGCATTCGAGAATCATTAAAATAGTATCTAATAAGACTTACTTTAAACCAGACAGAACAGTTGCTTTAGTTTCGTCATTTAACATTTTAGCTACCAATTATTAGCCTCTTAATGAGGTGTCTTCAACTTAAAATAGACTTACCTTTATATGAAAAAAAAATTATTAAATGGTCAACATCTGTCTCTCGATGAACAGATAGCTTTATTGTCTGAATTTGTAATGACAATTGATGGAATGCCCCAGATATTAGAGAAAATCAATCACCTTCCCAACGCATGGGTAGGTGCTGGCATTATATTTCAAAATGTATGGAATGTAATTCATGGCTATGATTTCAATACATTTATAAAGGATATTGATGTCTTATATTGGGACGAGAATGATTTAAGTTGGCAGTCAGAAAATAGCTATATTCAAGCGTTAACTGAATCTCTCTCTGAGATGAATATTCCATTCGATGTCAAAAATATTGCTAGAGTACATTTATGGTATGAAGAGCGTTTTGGTATACCGAAAGCTCGATATCATAGTGTTCAAGAATCAATATCTACTTGGCCTGTTATTGGTGCGTGTATGGCGATGCGGATGAACAAAGGCCAATTAGAGTTTATAGCTCCTTTTGGATTCCAAGATATGTTTTCTCTTAGGGTGAGACCAAATAAAATTTTGGTAAACCAAACCATTTACGAAGGCAAAGCGATAAAATGGAAAGAACAGTGGCCTAAACTATCAGTAGAAAACTGGTAATTTTTCATAACAAACTGTTAAATAAGGATAAAATATATTTGGCTTTTTCTTCTGTGTCGCTTATTCTAGTTACCTGAATTTTGCCCATTATTTGGGTGTTAGTTTTTAAACAAATAACGTAGTAGTTAAGGATTGTATATATGTCAGCATTGATTCTAGATGGGAAAAGCGTTACTAAAAAGTCTGAAGAAGATTTGCGCTCAAGAGTTGCACGCCTTAAGGAATTGAGTAATGGTGCCGTTCCTATCTTAGCCACAATTCTAGTGGGAAATGATCCTTCTTCGGCAACCTATGTAAAAATGAAGTCGAATGCTTGTACCCGAGTTGGTATGGACTCGTTGAAAGTTGAAATGTCTGAAGAAACAACGACAGAAGAGCTATTAGCTGAAATTGCAAAACTAAATGCCAATCCAAATATTCATGGCATTCTTTTACAGCACCCTGTGCCTCCACAAATTAATGAAAGACAGTGCTTTGATTCCATAGATTTATCTAAAGATGTTGACGGGGTAACTTGTTGGGGTTTTGGTCGTATGGCAATGAATGAAACCTCTTATGGCAGCGCTACGCCAAAAGGAATAATTCGAATTTTAGAGGCATATGATATTCAACTAGAAGGTAAACATGCTGTTGTCGTTGGTAGAAGCCCTATTCTTGGCAAACCAATGGCAATGATGCTGCTTAATAAAAACTGCACGGTTACTATTTGTCATTCAAAAACAGTTGGTCTTGATAAAATCATCAAGACTGCTGATATCGTTGTAGGCGCTGTCGGTAAGCCTGAATTCATCAAAGCTGATTGGATTAAAGATGATGCCGTAGTGATAGATGCTGGGTATCATGAAGGTGGTATCGGAGACATTGAGTTACAGCCCCTTATGAGTCGTGTTAAGGCATATACTCCTGTACCTGGAGGTGTAGGGCCAATGACAATAAATACGTTGATCTATCAGACTGTTGAAGCATGTGAGTTAAAATTAGCACAATAATGCAGACTAAAAAATTATTGAAATAGACAAAGATAGTTGCTTAACTTTCATCATTGACGAATAACCAGCTATTTTTTTCCGCTTAAATAAGCGTTAGATAACACGGAGGTTCTATCAGAATATGAATGGATTTTTAGTTATTGCAGGTACCTTAAATGCGATAGTCGCCATTATCCATATTGGTTGCATTTATTTTGGTGCTCCTTGGTATCGTTTCTTCGGTGCCGGAGAGAAAATGGCTGTTCTTGCTGAGCGAGGTAGTATTCAACCTACCTTAATCACCAGTGGTATTGTGCTTGTTCTCTCTCTCTGGTCGCTTTATGCATTTTCTGCAGCAGGTATTACTTTTCGCTTACCATTAATCCGTTTAGCCCTGATTCTGATTACTCTAATTTATTTCGTTCGCGGTATTGCTGGTTTCTTTTTCATTAGTTCACCTATGGGCCGTTCTCCTGAATTTTGGGTGTGGAGTTCATTGATTTGTTTAGGTTTTGGTCTTATTCACCTCATTGGCTTGAAACAGCAATGGGCAAGTTTATAAGCAAGGTGTGATCGAGTAATCTAAAAAATGGATAAAATACAGATATCTGTATTCGTCCCTCAAATTTTGCTCGGCAATATTTAGCCCAATATAAGGGCATAACAACAAAGGATATTTACATGACTGGTGAAATCAATTTAGATACGCTGTTGGCCTCGATGTCACCTAACTTGATGGCAGGTGAATATGTGTTTTGCTCAGTTCAAGGTGATTATCTTGATTTCAATGCCTTATCGCCATTAGCGTCTTTTCGTGAATCAGAAGGATTAACGATAGTCATATCGAAAGAGATGGCACTTGCTAACCAACTTCCATTTGAGTCCGTATTTAGAGGTATTACCTTAACCATACATTCAAGTCTTGATGCGGTTGGTCTCACTGCAGCAGTTTCAGGTAAGTTAGCCGCTAATAATATAAGCGCGAATGTAATAGCCGCTTATTATCACGACCATATCTTTGTTCAAACAGACAAGGCTGAGTTAGCAATGAAAGTCTTAAATGAATTTTGTAGCTAACACGAAAAACAGACAGAATTCCAACTTGGCTTAGTTCATTTTTTACTATTTTAGCCAAGTATTATCAGTGAGTTAACAGCATTATATTTATCTGAGGTTTTGTGAAAAAATTTACTATCAGTCGTATTATACCAATCGGACTAATTTATTGATCACTTAGCGAGAATTAAAAGGCTTAGAGGCAAGGCATTGATTGAAGAGAATGGTTATTCCCTTGTCAAAATCAATAACGCCGCATGTAAGCCTTTTCAACTCGCCCGTCGGGAGCTCATTAGCAAACTGATAACATCTCAAAATAAATGAAATATAGAATAACTATGTTTACGTTATTTTGTTTGTTATAAGCTCGCTACTGAAGCTCTAAGTTGGCCAATAAATTAATCCGTTTGGTATTGATACAAGCTTAGGTATTTTCCGTGTTTCCGGTTGTTGGTGTAATGAAAACCAAGACACTGGTAAAATTGATATAACCTCAATTGAGCTGATGGGCACAGATGGTTGGGTTTTACTAAATCACGCCAGTGACAATGTTATTAGTTTAATTACAGAGTTAACCCCTACCCTTACTACACACTTACTCGCTAAGAGTAAGTAAATATAACGAGTAATCCATCATGACCCGCGACTATGAGTTTGGATCATGTAGCGCGATTTAAAAGGATAATTATGACTATTAATGTTAATTGGCAAGGAGATTGTCGCTTCAAGGTTATTACAGAAGATGGATTCGAGGTTTTCATTGATGCTGACAGTAAATCAGCCCCTTGCCCAACGGAAATATTATTATCCGCATTAGGCTCCTGCAGTGCGACCGATGTCACCCTTTACTTCAAAGATAATGATATTGAACTTAAAGCGCTAAATAACTGTGTAACCTATCAACTGACAGAGAATGAACCTAGATTATATAAATCGGTAAATTTACATTTTTCGATTGAAGCTAAGGTTACAGAATCTCAAGTTAAAGCAGCAATCGAAGAAGCCATTAATAAGTATTGTCATGTCTGTTTAATGCTACAACCAACCATTGATATTACTTATTCAGTTGAAATCATTAATTAATAAATTTACATTTAGCAAAATCATGAACATTAAAAAATTTTCAATAGTCACTAATATATCGGCTCATACGCTTCGATATTACGAAAAAATAGGTTTGTTAAAGCAAATTGAACGGAACTCAAGTGGTCATCGCTATTTTACTCAAAAAGATGTGGTGTGGGTTGAGTTCATCAAGCGATTAAAAGAGACTGGAATGCCTCTAAAGCAAATCTTAAAGTATGCAGATTTACGAGCTATTGGTATTTCAACCTCAGGGTTGAGAATGCAAGTTCTAGAAGAGCATGCGCTGATGCTAGAAGAGAAAATAGCAGAAGAACAGTCTCACCTTCAAATGTTGAAAACGAAAATACAGCATTACAGTAAAATCGTCACGTAAACGTTAACTACTTGACTTAGAGTTAGCTCTAAGTAGTAGATTCTAGTTCTTTGAATTTACGCAAAGATTAGAATCGGAGTATTAATGAATAATCAACGATATATATCAGGTCTTGATAAGTTAAGAGAAATTGATGGAGAAGCAGGTCAAAAAGTCATTGATAGTTTGGCATCAATTTCACCAGATTTAGCAAAATATACGATAGAATTTCCTTTTGGTGATATTTACCAAAGGCCAGGGCTTGATTTACAAAGTAGAGAGTTAGCAACAGTTGCCGCCTTAACTACTTTAGGACATTGCCAGCCTCAACTGAATGTACACATTAACGGTGCTTTGAATGTAGGCTGCAAACCAGAACAGATAATTGAAGTTATTATACAAATGTCAGTTTACGCTGGTTTCCCAGCAGCTTTAAATGGCATGTTGGTAGCAAAAGAAGTCTTTACGGAAAGAGGCATAATTGACACAATAAAAAGCGATTAAACAGAATTTAAATAGTTGATTATGTTTCGTCTAAACAATAGTAATCAACTATTTACACCCGTTATCAATCAAGGTACATGTATTCATCTATGGTCAATTTTACTTTCAGAATAAGGATACTCTTATGGTTAAATTAATATCTAGCTTTATGATATTTATGTCATTATCTATTCATGCGCAGCAACTCGGTGATACCAGTTTTAAAGCTAAAAACACCATAAAGACTTTTTCAGCCGCACAAGCCCCCATAGTACTCTTAGATGAAGCGCATCATAACTTTCATACCATGGATGGCAGGTATCGACCCTTTGTTGATATATTGCAAAGTGATGGCTATTTAGTTAAAAAACACAAAGAGAGCTTCACCAAAAAATCATTAGCCCATGCTGATATCTTAATAATATCTAATGCATTAAGCGTAAAAAATGTAAATGATTGGGACTTACCTAATTACTCTGCATTTTCCAGAGAGGAAATTGAGGCTGTTTATCAATGGGTAAAAAATGGCGGCTCACTCTTTCTAATTGCAGACCATATGCCATTCCCTAAGGCAGCAGAGGATATGGCAGCTGTTTTTGGCTTTCAATTTAATAATGGTTATGTCGAAGAGGTAACTAACAAAGCACAGTTATTTGAAAAGGATAACGGTACTTTACTCGCTCATCCAATTTTAAAAGGGACCGGTCTAAAAGAAGAGATTACATCGGTAAAAGCATTTACAGGGCAAGCTTTTTTATCTCCGCCAAACGCTAAACCTTTACTGGTTTTTGGTCATTCTGCCATTTCATATATGCCAACAAAGTCATGGGAGTTTTCTGATGATACCCCTGAAATTTCAGTTCAGGGTTGGAATCAAGGTGCTACCTTGGAGTTTGATAAAGGCAGAATTGTCGTTTTCGGTGAAGCGGCCATGTTTACTGCGCAAGTTAGTGGCAAAGAAAAAATGAAGATGGGCGTGATTGCTGAAGGTGCTGAACAAAACGAACAATTTTTATTAAATATTATGCTTTGGTTATCAAGAAAAATTTAGCCAACAATATTTACTCCAATAATAACGGCGTTGTTTATTATTCAAACTTAGCGCTCATTTCTACGATTAATAAAGGTGTTTTATATGGATATTAGTTTATTTGGTATTTTCGTAACGGTTGCTATAGCGCATTTTCTTGCGTTGTTAAGTCCTGGACCAGATTTCGTGCTCGTTGTAAAAAGCGCAATCAGAAACGAAGGTAAAAATGCTATTGGTGTTGCGCTGGGTATATCATCTGCTAACGCATTATATATTGGGTTGTGTTTGATTGGTGTCGGTTCGATTTTAGCCGCCTCAGTAACGATAATGGTGGTACTAAAAATTATTGGAGGGCTGTTTCTAATTTATCTAGCGGTGCAAGCTTTACGTGCTAGTAAAAGCTCATACAACAACTTTGCGTTGTCTGAATCGACTAACGATACTTCCAATAAATCAACGTTTTTAAAGGAGTTCATTACTGGATTTATGTCTGGAATATTAAATCCAAAGAATTTATTATTTTACCTCAGCCTATTTACCGTTGTTCTCACTCCTGACGTAGGTTTTGCTTTTAAGTTGGGATTAGGTATTTGGATGACCGTGGTTGTATTTTTATGGGACTTAGCCATTATTTATCTGCTTTCAACACGAACTATACGATCAAGATTTACCAAAGCCGCCTATTACATTGATAAGGTTACGGGTGCATTATTAGGCCTTATTGGTTTGGCTATTGTAAAATCAGCGTTAGTGAAACAGTAGAAAGTTAGAAGGTATCAAATGAATAAAGTATGCTCGGCTTATCTCAACAGTATCAGCCACTATATTTAGCTATTAAGTCACCGTTAGGTTTTTAACAAATCACATCTTGGAGTTTCATGAAAATAAAAATATATCAAGTTGATGCTTTCGCATCACACGTGTTTGAAGGAAATCCTGCGGCAGTATGTCCATTAAACGAATGGTTAGATGATGAAGTTCTTCAAAAAATAGCAGAAGAAAACAATCTATCTGAAACCGCTTTTTTTGTATCATCTGCAGCAGGAATTCAGCTTCGTTGGTTTACACCAAGAGGTGAAGTCGATCTGTGCGGCCATGCCACTTTAGCCACTGCTCACGTACTTTATGAGCACTTAGGTTTTAAATCACCAAAGGTAGAATTTCAAACTAAAAGCGGTGAATTGGTTGTCACAAAAAATGATTCAGGTTTTAGTATGGACTTTCCGGCCTCTCACCCTGCAGTTATTGATGCCCCCATTAATTTATTAGCAGGTTTAGGCGACGTTATACCTAAACAAGTTATCGCCTCTTTCGACTATATAATTATTTTAGATAGTGAAGAAGCCGTTAAGAATCTTGACCCTGATTTATCTAAGTGGTTGAAACTTGATCTCAGAGGTGTGGTTGTTACCGCTGTTGGAACCGATGTCGATTTTGTCAGTCGATGCTTTTTTCCTAAACTTGGCGTAGATGAAGATCCTATCACCGGCTCTGCTCATTGTGAGTTAGCACCCTATTGGAATTCCAAATTGGGGCTATCATTGTTAACAGGTCGCCAAATTTCGAAGCGAAGTGGGATCGTGCATTGCGAATTGAAAGGTGATCGCGTTGTTTTGACAGGAAATGCGGTAGATTATATGTCTGGTGAAATAAATATTTAGACTTGCTACAGGTATTAGGCAAAGCATACAACTCATAAAGAAAGACAAAACACCGTTGGGTTTTGTTCATTCATTACTTATTTGAATCAACTATTTTATTGCTTGTTATTAACGCGTTAACTGTGAGGTCAACTATGGAAAATCAAATTGATAACCGAATTAATTTATATCAGAGAACGGTAATCTTTAGCCTATTGTTTACGCTAATGGGTTTTTCATACAATGTGTGGCGTATGGAAGTGTCTGAAAATAATAATAATATTAGAACCGCAAGTTTTGAGATGTTGATAAATCTATCGTCTTTAGAACAGTTGGTTTATTCAGCCTATTATGATGATGACCTAAAGGAAGGAAATCCTAGAAAAGGATGGGTTGTTGTCGGGTTAATCGATGATTTGAGTGTCCTTACCGATGATGAAGTTAAAACAAAAACTACTGCATTAAAGGATGTTTGGTCCGTTAATTGGGAAACGATTGCTACTAGCCAGCAAACCGTAGATAACATTGTAGGCTCTATTGACTCAGTGAGAGAAGAAATAAAGATCTTACTAAACTCATTGGATTAATGGTTAACAAGTTAGCAGTAATAAGGCAATTGCCCCCGATAGATCAACTTGGCCATTCGTTTTCAACTAAAATTATAGTCACTCTATTGAGTCTGTTAACAGGCCTTTAATTAGCAATATTTCCTACAGGTAACTTTTTAATGACATATCTTATTTTTTGTCATAACCTTTTTGTAGGGGGATTGACTATATTGTTTAGTCACTTATTAACTTATTACTCTACGCTATTAGAAAGATGAGAATATTATGGAAGTTAAAATATTTACTAAAATTTTACGACCAAAAGTAGGCTTTTTACCCAAATCAGATACCGCAACAGATCACGGTTTAGAGGGTGATATTAATCTTTGGCTTGCAACACAACCAAATATTAAAATTGAGAATATCACCCAATCTCAAAGTGGTGGGTCCTTTCAACCATCAACAATTGTGGTAAGTATTTGGTATAAATAAGATAAGAGTTAAAAGGCAACAGTTAGTTGAAAACTAGCTGCTCAATGCTACTGATAAAGCCACTTTACTCATGACAAATGACTTATAAATTCTTTCGATATGATATTTTTTAATAAGTGTTTAGTTGACTAGCAACGATCCGCCCATCAATAAATTAATTACTGCTTTTATAATTTAGGACATTTTTCACATGATAGAAGTCATTATTCTTGCTATTGCATTAAGTATGGATGCCTTTGCCGTTTCTATTGGTTTAGGGGCAACCAAACAACAGAGTAAAGTTGCGCCACTAGGCATCATTGTTGCGCTATATTTTGGCTTGTTTCAAGGCATAATGCCTATCATTGGTTACCTTGGTGGCAAAGGGGTATTAAGTTGGGCTGAGTCTTATACGCCGTGGATTGCTTTTTTGTTGCTCTTCCTCATTGGCGTCAAAATGATTTTTGATTCATTTTCTGAAGGAATTGAAGAGGATATCAGTAAGATTACTCATCGTGTGTTATTAATTCTAGCCATTGCCACCAGTATTGATGCTATGGCAGCGGGGTTTAGCCTAACGCTTTTACCTGTAAACCCGTTAATCGCTTGTTTGATTATTGCTTCAGTTACCTTTATTTTTAGTTGGTTAGGCGTTTTAGTAGGTACTAAAGGTGGAACATGGTTGGAGAATAAGGCTGAATTTGTCGGCGGTATCACTTTGATAGTAATGGCAATAAAAATTATCATTACGTCATAATATGGGCAAATATAGAAAATATCTTTGAATCTAGCGCTACCATAATCCAAAAAAACACTGAGCTATAGTAATACCAATTGAAATAGGAGCGTTTATTTATGACACCCCGTGAAGTAATTAATTATGTAGAGTTGCCCGCGAAGGATATTCCAGCAACCAAAGCTTTTTTTGAACGAGCCTTTGCTTGGTCATTTATTGATTATGGTGAAGAATATACTGCCTTTAGCAATTCAGGTATCGAAGGCGGTTTCTTTTTGTCTGAACTCGTTTCAAGTACCCTTAATGGCGCTTGCTTATTGGTTTTACTCAGTGACGATTTAGAGGCTACCGAACAACGCGTTAAAAGTGCGGGAGGTATTATTAGCCAAGCTATTTTCTCTTTCCCTGGTGGACGTCGGTTTCATTTTACTGAGCCTAGTGGTAATGAGCTGGCTGTTTGGTCACCGGTAAAAGCCTATATTGCTTAGCTATTGCACGGTTTAACGCTAGCCCTTAATTTTCGAAAAAAACTTTAAAGCTTAATGAATACGAAAAAACCAAAGCTTTTATTAAAATCAGTTAATAAAGACTGTGGTTTTTTATTCGCTTCAAGTAATTATCAGTGTTTACTTCACTTTAATGATAGGCAGATTGTTACTGCTCCATTCATTAAAGTCACCTGACAAATGGTCTAACTCATTGAAACCATTTTTTACCAATACTTCTCTAGCAACTTCGGCTCTTCTACCTGAACGACAATAGATAACGACTTGTGTGTTCTTAGCACCGGTCAATTCAGCTAATCGAGCTTCGAGCTCTTTATGTGGAATATTCACCGCATTAGGGATGTGACCCTCTTCGAATTCTTCCTCTGTTCTGACATCGAGTAAGATAACCTGTTTGTCATTTTTCATAATCTGTTGCAATTCGGTCTGACTTATATCTTTAGCAGAAACCTGCCATGTAGTGGTTACGGCCAAAACAAAGACGATTGTAGTTGCAATTTTTTTAACTAAAATATGTTTCATGTGTAAGTCTTCCTTATTTATAATCTATCAATGTTAGATATTATACTGCAATTTGGTTTAGCTAAAAGAATCTCGCCATTATTTTTTACTAAAAATCATAATGATTGCGCCAAGTAAAGCACTAGTGCCAGCCATGATAAAAGCGTTACTCGCCCCTTCTCCGCCTAGCCAAAGTAATCCTGTGATATAAGCGCCAACAGCACCACCAACACCATATACACCACCTAAATAGACACCCTGCCCTCTACTTTGTTGACTCTTAGTAAAGTGCGAAGAAATAAACTTCATACTCGCACTATGGTAAATGGCAAAACTAGCAGCGTGACTTAATTGATTTATTGCAAGCCAGAGTCCTGAGTCGGCAACCACTGGCATCAAAAACCAACGCAAGGCGGTAATAGCTAAACTAAAAACTAATAATGAATTCAAAGAGAAGCGTTTAAACAATGACCCCATATAGATAAAAGCAACAATTTCAGCTACAGCGCCCAGAGCAATGAATAAGCCAACGGCCACACCAGAGTAGTCAAAATCACGTAAAAACAGTGCAAAAAAACCATAATAAGGCGCAAAGCTAATTTGTAATAATAAACCCGCGATAAAGAAGCTTATAAAACGACCATCAATGAGTTTATTAACAATAGGCTCAGGAGCATTGGCTTTGCCTTTATTTAACTTTACCCCTTTTTTAGGCGTTAGTAACAAAGTGCTGATAAATAGACCGGCCAAAATAATAACACCTAAGCTGGTAAATACTTGATAACCTAAACGACTTATTGCCTCACCTGCCACTACTGCTAAGACAATAAAACCCAAACTTCCCCATAAACGAATACGTGCATAGATTTTACTGCTGTGTTTAGTTGAATTTAACGTGTGCACTTCCAGTTGCGGTAGAATTGCGGTCCAAAACAAGGTAAAAAGCGCCAGACAAAAGGTAATTGGCCAATACTGACTGAACCAATAGAGTAAGCTAAAACTAACCAGTGCTAACAAAGCACCGAGTCGTATAATAAATAGAGGTCGTGCTGATTTATCTGCAAATGTTGCCCATAAGCTTGGCGCAACAATTTTTGTTGCAGTCATAATGGCAAGAATTTCACCGACTTGGCGAGAGTTAAAACCTTGACCATCAAGGAAAATAGCCAAGTAAGGTGAGATTAAACCCAGCAGAGCAAAATAAAAAAAGTAACTCGAAGATAATCGAACAAACATCATGTTGAAAGGAATCAAGCGTATGAGCCTTACGATGAAAAGAAAAGGAACTAATGCAGGGGTTTAGTGAGTAAACTGAAGCCTACTCACTAAACTAAAGATTGTTATTGTTTATGCTTCAATGTCAGGTGTATTACATTGAACATCAGCATTTTGCCCACGATGACGAAGGAAGTGATCCATTAAGGTCAACGCTAACATTGCTTCAGCAATAGGTACAGCGCGAATACCGACACAAGGGTCATGACGACCTTTGGTGATGATGTCCGTCGCTTCGCCCGTTAAATTAACCGTTTTACCACTTACACCAATACTTGAAGTTGGTTTAAGAGCCAAATGCGCAATAATTTGCTGACCTGATGAAATACCACCTAAAACACCACCTGAGTGGTTTGTTGAAAAACCTTCAGGGGTAAGTTCATCTCTGTGCTCTGAGCCTTTTTGATTTACTACGGCAAAACCATCACCGACCTCAACACCTTTTACGGCATTGATACTCATCAAACCATGAGCAATATCAGCATCTAAACGGTCAAAGATAGGCTCGCCTAAGCCAACAGGTACATTAGTGGCTACAACAGTCACTTTCGCGCCAATAGAGTCTTTTTCTTTAATGATGTCACGAAGGTACTCACCAAGTTGTTCAATTTTAGTTTCATCAGGGAAGAAGAATGGGTTGTCTTCTACGCTCGACCAATCAACGGTA
Organism: Colwellia psychrerythraea 34H; assembly: GCF_000012325.1. NCBI lineage: Bacteria > Pseudomonadati > Pseudomonadota > Gammaproteobacteria > Alteromonadales > Colwelliaceae > Colwellia > Colwellia psychrerythraea. The sequence continues at coordinate 3,279,359 of NC_003910.7, forward strand.
TTAACATCAAACGGAGCACCCTTTGGACCACTGGCAACAATATCGCCAATTTGAGTAACACAGGCTTGAATGGTCATGCCAAATTTTTCAGCGAGGTATTTTTTTGCTATTGCGCCGGCAGCAACACGCATCGCTGTTTCACGTGCAGAAGAACGTCCACCACCTCGATAGTCACGTAGTCCGTATTTTTGCCAGTAAGTGTAATCTGCGTGACCCGGACGGAAACTGTCAGCAATGTTGCCATAATCTTTTGAACGTTGGTCGGTATTTTCAATCATTAAACCAATAGGCGTGCCTGTGGTTTTACCTTCGAATACACCTGAAAGAATTTTTACTTCATCCGCTTCTCTGCGAGCAGTAGTATATCGAGAGGTGCCAGGGCGACGTCTGTCTAAATCAATTTGTAAGTCAGCTTCAGTTAACTCAAGCCCTGGTGGACAACCATCGATAATGGCGCCTAATCCTAATCCATGACTTTCACCAAATGAGGTGACTGTGAATAATTTTCCGAAGGTATTACCTGACATTGAACATTACCGCCTATTAATTTAATTTTTAAAGCTACGAATACACTTTATTTTTTGTATCCGCTATTTTTAATACTAACTAATTTTTCACTATCAGCTTAGATAGATGTTATTACTTAGCTTACTTTTATTTTATACGTTTATGCTGTTTTAAGTGCAGCTAAAAAAGTTTCTGCATGTTGCTCTAACTGCGTTTTATTTAGCATAAAGACACCATGACCACCGCGTTCAAAGGTCAACCAAGTAAAATCGACCTCTGGGTAGAGAGCTTCAACATGATATTGTGAGTTACCCACTTCGCAAATGAGTACGCCATCATCATTGAGGTACAGCGCACTCTCTGCCAAGATAATTCTAACAATATCTAAACCGTCTTCACCACAGCCTAAACCCATTTCGGGTTCATGGGTAAATTCTGCAGGTAAACTATCAATGTCTTCTTGATCAACATAAGGCGGATTAGTGACAATTAAATCATATTTTTGTGCAGTAACCCCAGAAAAAACATCAGATTGAATTGGAATAACTTGTTCACTTAAACCATGGTTTTCAATATTAATTTCTGCAACATTTAATGCATCGAGTGATAAATCGACCGCATCGACTTCAGCATCAGGAAAGTAACTGGCGCAAGCAATGGCAATACAACCACTGCCAGTACACAAATCTAAAATTCTTTGCGGTGGGTTTTGTTCACTAAAATAAGGGTCAAAGTGTTTTTCAATTAATTCACCAATAGGAGAACGAGGCACTAAAACACGCTCATCCACATAAAATGGTAATTGCGCAAAATAAGCAAGGTTGGTGATATAGGCAACAGGTTGCTGCGTTTCAATGCGTTGCTCAAAAAGTGCTAGAATATTTTGCTTCTCGTAATCAACTAAGCGACAAGTCATTACGTCTTCACTCATTTCCTCGGGCAAGGATAAAGCAAACATCACCAAGGTAAGTGCCTCATTTAACGCATTGTCATTTCCATGACCATAAAAAAGTTCTGCTTGATTAAATATACTGGCCCCATAACGACAATAATCAGCAATAGTATGTAATTGCGTGGTTATGTTTTCAATGTTGGTATTGCTCACATTCTCTTCCTCAAAAGGTATCTCTATATTTTCAGGTTTGCTTTATAGTTTAAGTTGTTAACTTAACTTCTTAGCTTAACTCTACTGTTTTATCTTGGTATTTAGGTTTGGTACTTAACGATAATAATTAATATGTATTAACACTAAAATGTTTTACACTGCGTCAATGAAAAACAAAGCCCTAAAATCCGAACTTTCTTCAATAAAAGCCAAAGTTCGCGCGAATATTGCAGCCAGCGCGCAAAGTAAGAGTCAGCAAAAAAAAGCTGATGAATCATTACAAAAAACTAATGAGTCAATTAAAGAAGTTTTGCCTGATGAAAAGCAACTTTTTGCCGATGCTATCGGTCAAGTTAAGCCTTTAGTTATCGACACAGTTCGCTTAATTAAAAGTGGCCATAAGTCTAACACTTCCCAAAAAAATGACCAAGAGTATAACAAGGCAAATAAGGCCATCGCGCAATTTCATTTTTCTGATGAATTTGAACCTAATTTAAATAAACAAGGTCCAATGAAATATGTTCGAGAGGGTGTTGACAGTTTTGAAGTCAAAAACCTTCGCCGCGGCCATTATCGCCCCGACCTTATCCTTGATTTGCACGGCCTAGATCAACATCAAGCTAAAAAAGAATTAGCTGCGTTACTCTTTGCCTGCCAAAAGGAACACGCTCAATGTATATGCGTTGTTCATGGTATAGGATCACATATTTTAAAAAATAAAGTGCCCCATTGGTTGGTGCAACACCCTGATGTGATGGCCTTTCATCAAGCACCATTAGAATGGGGCGGAAACGGTGCTATCTTAGCGTTAATCGAATTAAAAGATAAATATAATCGGAATTAACAGCTAAGTATTAACAGAGTTCGATAGGTGAAACGAGACGTTGCAAGACACCTTGCATTTTCTCCGTATCATAATCAATGTGCGCAATACCTGCAGTAGCAAAGATTGGGGCGTTACTCGATTGTGTTAATTCTGCGACTAAGTAGCTAACTAGAGGCATGTGAGAAATTATGAGCAAGCTATGTTCTTGCTCAGTTGTTGCTTCTAATTGCTCACTACACCAACCATCAATAAAGTCATGTACCTGTTTGGCGTCGCCAGCGGGGGTAATAAAATCTAACGTTGTAATAGCGGCTTGCATCAAAGCAGTCGCTATAGCACAAGTTTGTTGCGCTCGAATATAAGGGCTGACAAAGACTTGCATAGGGCTTATCTTCATTTTTTGCAACCATGTCGCCATCATTTTCGCTTCGATTTTACCTTGTGCGGTTAACGCTCTTTGGCTGTCATCACGACTGCCCTGCTCAACAAAGTTTTGAGCTTCACCGTGGCGCATTATATAAACTTGCATTAATTCTCTCGACGACTACTTGTAGGTTACAATAACGGTATAGTTCAACTTTTAGCTTATTTATGAATTTTATCGGCTAAAGTATTGAGTCTAAGTTATTTTTGCGGCTATAGTAATAGAATTGAACGCGCATTAATAACAACAGTTAAGAATAAATAGGCTTTTTTTATTCCTTTAAGTAATTAAGGAATTTTTTTATCTCCCTGTTGAATTCAGAAACTATCCATATTCTCGTCATACGCTTTGTCGTTTAAAGTGTTCTTAGGAGCCTTAGTGTTGAAACAAAGCCCCAATGATTCAAAACAATATCAAGCAATTACTCTTACCAATGGTTTACGCGTACTGCTTATTCATAATGATGAAACCGCTAAATCGGCAGCGGCTTTAGCCGTTAATGTCGGTCACTTTAATGATCCAAATGACAGGCAGGGTTTAGCGCACTTTTTAGAGCACATGTTATTTTTAGGGACAAAAAACTTCCCTGATGGTAGCGAGTATCAAAAATTTATTAATCAACACGGCGGCAACCATAATGCTTGGACTGGCACAGAGCATACATGTTTTTTCTTTGATATTGCCGCCACGCACTTTTCAGCTGCACTAGAGCGCTTTAGTGAGTTTTTTATTGAACCTCTTCTGGCTGATCACTTTGTCGTAAAAGAGCGTGAGAATATTGATGCTGAATTCACCTTAAAGTTAAAAGATGATATCAGACGTTTATACGATGTTCACAAAGACACAATTAACCCTAAACACCCATTTTCGCAGTTCTCTGTTGGGAATCTAGATACCTTAGGGGATCGAGACGGACAAAATATAAGCCAAGAGTTACAAGCCTTTTTTCAACAGTATTACCGTGCAGAGTACATGACGTTAGCACTTGAAGGGCCGCAAAAATTAGCCGAACTTAAAAGCATCGCTGAGCAGCGTTTTAGTCCGATAAAGTCAGCTGAATCGCCGCTGCCTGAGATTAAGCACCCCTTATATTTACCTGAACATCAAAAAATTAAAATAGATGTTTGCCCTGTTAAAAATGATCATCAGCTTATTATCAGTTTTGCCATGGACAGCATTGATCAATATTACCTAGATAAACCTGAATCTATTCTTGCTTATTTGTTAGGTCATGAAGGTGAAGGTAGTGCTTTATCTTTACTTAAAAAGCATCAATGGGCCTTAGCGCTAACCGCTGGTTCAGGTATTAATGGCTCTAACTTTAAAGACTTCAATATTAGCATCGCATTAACTGAATTAGGTGAAGAGCACCTCAATGACGTTGTCGATATAATATTAACTTATATTGCTCTGCTAAATAACACAGAAATCGCTGAATACTATTATCAAGAAAAACAAAAAATTAGTAACCTAGCGTTTATTTACCATGAAAAAATGCGACCACTCGACAGTGTCAGTCAATTAGTCATCAACATGCAGTATTACCCAGAAGAAGATTATATTTTTGGTGACTATGTTATGTCAGGTATGTCGACTGAGAACATCAAAAAACTACTTAGTTTTTTACAGGTCGATAATATGCGACTCATGCATGTTAGTCAGAAAAATAATTTTTCCAAGAATAGTTTTTGGTACCAAGTGCCTTACCATATGGCCCCTATTTCTGAACAACAATTGATTCATTGGCGTAATATTGCTCTAAGCGATAAAGCGCACATCAAAGGTTTGTACTTACCTGCACCTAACCCTTATATTGTCGAAGAGCCAACCGTTTACCCTAGTAAAAAGCATCTAGTAAATACGCAGGAAGCACCCGAACTTCCTGAAAAAATTATTAATAAAAATGGGTTGGTCGTTTGGTATAAACAAGATCACACGTTTAAAGTCCCTAAGGGTTACTTATATATAGGTATTGATGCCCCTTTTGTTGTTGCAAGTGTCGCTAATATTGCCATGACCCGTCTATTTACTGATTTATATACAGATACCGTTATTGAAGAAAATTACGAAGCAGAATTAGCAGGCATACATTATCACTTATATGCCCATCAAGGCGGCGTAACCATGCAACTATCAGGTTATAGTGAAAACCAACATCTGTTGTTAAGTAAACTATTAATACGATTAAAAAACCACAATGTCACTGAAGCACACTTTGCTTTATTTAAACAACAGCTGGTTCAACATTGGCAAAACAGTGGTAAAAGTAAATCAATTTCACAGTTATTCGCTAGCCTAAGCTCAGTAATGCAACCTAATAACCCTACCAGTAAAGCGTTAGCGCAAGCACTTAGTGAGGTGAGCTTTAGTCAATATCAGCACTTTAGTCAGCAACTATTCCAAAAAGTAACATTAGAAGTTCTCATTCATGGCAATTGGTTGATTGAGCATGCCCAACAATTATGCGAGGTTATTGAACAAGGTTTTCACGGTAATGTTAATGAAAAATATGCCATACAGTGTCCAGTAACCGATATTTCAACCAAAGAAACATTGTTATTACCCATTAGCTTACCTGAACATGATCACGCGTGTGTCATCTATACAGCATTTGAACACAAAGATGATAACGCGGTGGCACTCGCAATGATCACTAGCCATATATTATCGCCCTTATTTTTTCAGAAAATGCGTACAGAAAAGCAATATGGCTACTTAGTAGGAGTCGGTTATGTGCCAATTAATAGCTACCCTGGCATCGCGTTTTATATTCAATCGCCCCACTGTGATGCTTATACATTAGCACACGCTATGGATGAATTTATCAGCAGCAGTATTTTTGAACTCGATAATATTTCTGCCGAGAAATGGCAACATTTATTGCAAGGTTTGGCGAGTCAATTACAAGAAAAAGATCATAACTTACGTATTAGAAGCCAGCGCTTTTGGGCTGCTATTTGTAATAAAGATGAAGAATTTAAACAGAAAGAAAACTTACTGGAAGCGGTTTTAACCTTAACATTAGCGCAAGTTAAAACCTTCGTGAAAAATAGTGTAGTTAATGCTTGTAAGCCTGATCGCTTTATCCTGTATTCACAAAGTGATTTGCTAGAACAAACACAAAAACCCAATGGTGAGATAATTACAGATATTGACGCTTTTATTAAAGCCAGTCCTCTCAAGTACTAAAGTTAGTAAGCAGATTAATTGACTGACTTAATAACTGACAGAGAATTTAACTAGTCTCGTTGATGCAAAAAAGGCTGTTGAGCATATTAGAACAGTTATGTTCGAAAAGTCTCAACAGCCCTTTACTTGTTTTATTACTCCACAATCTTATTTTGGGTAATAAACTGCATCATTTTCTGCCATAGTAATCAAGGCTTCACATGGAGTATAACGCTCGCCATGCTGCTCAGCCCATTGACTTAATTGAGCAACCACTGACTTAGCACCAATTTTATCAATATAACGTAGCGGTCCACCTAAAAAGGGTGGAAATCCAATACCGAAGATCGCACCAATATCACCATCTCTAGCATTTCTCACTATACCTTCATCAACACAGCGTGCCGCTTCATTTAGCATCATGTAAGTACAACGTTTACTAATTTCTACTGCTGATAGACTTCCCATAGGCTTAATATTTAGTAAGCTATAGATAGTCTCATCTACTTGTTTGTGGCCTGATTTAATACCTTTGAAAGTATTTTGTAAATTCTTAGTAAAAGTTGGCTTTTCGTACTGATAAAAACCCTTCTTTACTTTTTTACCTAAACGACCATCTGCGAGTAATTTATCAAACGCCGCTGGTGCTGCAAAACGCTCACCAAGATCTGCCTGCAAGATGGGTCCAATTTTAGCGCCAACGTCAACTCCCACTTCATCAAGCAGTTGCATCGGTCCTACAGGAAAACCAAATTTTACCAGTGCTTTGTCTATTTTATCAATGGGCTCACCAGCAAGAAGCAGAATAGCGGCTTCATTCATATAAGGTGCTAAAATACGATTGACATAAAAACCTGCTTTGTCTTTAACAACAATAGGAGTTTTACCCTGTTTTTTAGCAAAAGCCACTGTATTTGAAATAGTTTGATCAGAGGTTTTATCGTGAGGAATTATTTCCACTAACGGCATTTTATCAACCGGCGAAAAATAATGTAGCCCAATTACATTTTCAGGTCGTTTTGCGTTAGTAGCAATCTTCCCTATTGGTAAACTAGAGGTATTGCTGGCAAAAATAGTTTTATCATGCCCTTGCGCTTCAACCTCAGCCACCATGTTTTGTTTCAATGTTAAATCTTCAAATACTGCTTCAACAACAATATCAAGGGCTTTAAAACCCGTATATTCCACACTACCGGTTATCATAGCTAACTGTTTTTGCATTTCGCTGTTAAGTAAAAAACGACGCTTAACTTTTTTATTCAGTATTTGATAGCTGTATTTTAATGCTTGGCCAATACCTTTGTGGCTAATATCCTTAACACGTACAGGCATATTCGCTTTAGTTGCAGTGACAAAGGCAATACCGCCACCCATTAAACCGCCACCTAAAACACCCGCTTTAGTCATTTTTTCTGGCATAACATCAGCAACGCCCTGCTCTTTCTTCATTGCTGTTGTCGCAAAGAATAACTGACGTAGTTGCGCAGATTCATCACTCATCACCAGATCGGCAAAATGCTCAGCTTCTACTCTATAGCCCTTTTCAGGTGAAGATTCGATACCAGTGCGAATGCAATCAATAATTTTAGCTGGCGCTGGATAATTACCTTGGGTTTTTGCTAGCACAGTTTTTTGCGCTTGTTGATAAACAACTTTTCGACCAACAGCATTATTTTCTAACAACTTATCCATCAAGCCTTGTTTACGCTTAACTGTCTTTTTGCCACGTTGACGCAAAGATATTGCTAAATCTTCAGCAACCGTAAGCAACACACTGCTTGGCACAACATCATCAACTAAACCTGATTTTAATGCTTGTTTAGCGCGTAATTGCTTGCCCGTAAGCATCATGTCTAAGGCTTTTTGTAAACCGACTAACTGAGGTAAACGCTGAGTACCGCCACTACCTGGCAATAAGCCTAATTGCACCTCAGGTAAACCCAAAGCAGTTTTACTATTATCACTACAAACTCGAGCATGACATGCCATAGCAAGCTCTAAACCGCCACCTAAACATGCACCATCGATAGCCGCAACAATAGGAATAGGTAATTGCTCTAGCAAAGAAAATATTCGTTGTCCTTGTCGAGATAAAGCAACAACTTCATCGCGGCTTTGACAAGCATCGAGCATATTAATGTCAGCACCGGCTACAAAAGAGCCTTTTTTACCACTACACAGCACTATGCCGGTAATTGCTTTATCAACTTTAATTTCAGCCAATACCGCATTAACTTGCTCAGTAAACTCTGCTTTAAGAGTATTTACATTTTCACCAATAACATCAATCACTAAATGAGCGATACCATTATCATGGCGAACTATAGTAAAAGCACTGCCTGTTGGCTCTACTGGGTCATTATGCTCACTTACTTTTTCGTCAGTGACTTTTGCTTCAGCAGCATCGTTACCATAAGCCTTGGTAATACTATTTTCAGCAGTGCTATTTACTTCATTATTCACTTCATTACTTTCTTCAGCATTATCTTTAATAGTGCCTTCACTATCATTTGATTTTATTTCTTGAGTCATTAGTCTGTCTCCACAATCATTGCCGCGCCTAAACCACCTGCAGCACAAGCTGTTGTTAAACCAACACCACCACCACGACGGTTTAATTCATTAAGGGTTTGTGTGATAAGTCTTGCACCCGTAGCAGCAAAAGGGTGTCCATAGGCGAGCGAGCCACCCATAACATTAAATTTATCCATATCAATGTCACCAATAGCTTTATCTCTGCCAAGTTGCTCTTGAGCAAACTTAGTACTACCGAACATTTTCATGTTCGCTAATGCTTGGGCTGCAAATGCTTCATGCATTTCAATCAAATCTAAATCAGCTAAATTCATGCCCGCACGTTGTAATGCAATAGGTGTGGCATAACTTGGACCCATGAGCATGTCTTGCCAAACATCGATGGCAGCAAAACCAAAACTACGAATATAGCCTAATGGTTTATAACCTAGCTCTTTCGCTCGTCCTTCACGCATTAGTAGGATAGCTGCACCACCATCGGTCAACGGCGTACTTGTAGCAGCGGTAACTGTGCCATGCTTGCGATCAAAAACTGGTTTTAATTTAGCATAACTTTCTAAAACAGAATTTTCTCGAAAACAATTATCTCTATCGATAAAGCTTTTATAAGGTTCCGCATGAACTGTCATGACCTCACCTGCTAATTTACCTTCTTGCCAACTCTTGGTCGCTAAAGTGTGCGATCTGTGGGCTAATGCATCTTGATCTTGACGAGAAATTTGATAAGTTTTCGCCATTTGCTCTGCCGTTTGTCCCATAGAAATACCGGTAGAGTATTCAGCGACAGCTGGAGAAACGGGTAATAAATCTTTCAAACCAAGACGACTAAGTAGTGAAAGTCTCTGCCCTAGTGATCTTGCTTTGGTTAAATCAACTAACGTGCGTGCAAGCTTTTTAGAAACACCTATAGGTGCCACTGATGATGAATCAGCACCGCCAGCAATACCAACATCAACGTGCCCAGCCATAATAGATTCAGCAACGTTAACCGTTGATTGAAAACTAGTAGCACAGGCGCGCGAGACACTGTAAGCATCAGTACGAGTATTCATACCGGTACCCAAGACGATTTCACGAGCAATGTTTGGCGCTTCCGGCATTTGAACTACTTGACCAAAAACAAGTTGATCAATGATCCCTGGGTCAACATCGTGTTTTTGTAATAATTCATTAACAACGATTTTGCCCAAATCAACTGCTGGTACACCATGAAAAGCCGTTGCCTGTTTAGCAAACGGAGTACGCAAGCCAGCAACAATTGCTATGCGCTCACCCGTCGAAGTTGTTAGTCTTTTTATTGTCATTTATTACTCCACACACTCTGTATTTATAATTTAAACTCAAGAGGTCTGACCTCTTTAACTAACTTGATTCTAACTAACTCTAGAAAAAATTCAATCATTACCTGCGTTCAAAAAAGATTAACGACAACTTTATACATTTTATAGTTGTAAATTACTGTTAAAATTTTGTTACCATTCACTTGTTTTATTACATAAAAACCTTATATATACTCAAGCCGCATGAAGATGCAGGTTTCAGCTGGAATTAGAAAAGCCTTTAGGCAAGGCATTGATTGAAGAGAATGGTTGTTCCCTTGTCGAAATCAATAACGTAGTATAAAGCTGTTCTAAAACAGCCCTGTGGGGACGTTTGATCAAGCCATGTTCTTCGTTGCTTCCTTTTTTAAGGACGCTACATGGATGTAGCTTATTTGAGAATGCAGGAGCATATTCTCCTGAATAACCCTTAATAAAAAGAGGCGCCTTGATCATGATTTGCTCAAGCGTCCTGAAACGCGCATCTTCAAGTGGCTCGAGTATAAAATACTAGCTTAATTTATATTAACTTTTTCCTTAGTTTAACAGTAAACAGCTGAAGCTCTCTTATGAATGAGTGCCAAGCCCAGTTATCACTAAGTTTCACTTTATAACGACCAATATTAAAAGAATTTATCCGTATGGCAATTGAACATTTTTCTACCTTAAAACAACATTTATCTTCACAAATAATTGGTCAAGAAGCGTTAGTTGAGAATTTGCTTATTGCCCTATTGGCTAATGGTCACTTAATTGTTGAAGGTCCGCCTGGTCTAGCAAAAACACGTGCCGTTAACGCATTAGCACAGGGACTAGAGGCTGATTTTCATCGTATTCAGTTTACCCCAGATTTATTACCCGCTGATTTAACCGGTACCGATATTTATCGTCCAGAAGATGGCACCTTTGTTTTTCAACCCGGTCCTTTATTCCAAAATTTAGTGCTTGCTGATGAAATCAATCGAGCGCCAGCTAAAGTACAGTCGGCTTTATTAGAAGCGATGGCAGAGGGACAAATAACCGTTGGTCGTAAAACGTATGACTTACCTGAGTTATTTTTAGTCATGGCAACGCAGAACCCTATTGAGCAAGAAGGTACTTACCCGTTACCTGAAGCACAATTAGATCGCTTCTTAATGCACATTGAAATTGGTTACCCTGATGCCGAAAGTGAGTTAGCAATACTGAAACTAAACCGTGGTGAAGCGTTAAGATCAAATGCTAATCATGGGAATGACTCAAGCGAAAAAGAAACATCTACCAAAGAAAATAGTTTACGAACATTAAGCCAAAGTGAAATTTTTTCAGCGCGTGAGCAAGTGCTAAATATACATATGGCCCCTTCATTAGAAAACTATATAGTTGATTTAATTATCGCCACGCGTCAACCTGAAAAGTATGACGATAAATTAAGTACTTGGCTTGCTTTTGGCGCTAGTCCACGTGCCACTATTGCTTTAGATAGATGTGCTAGAGCTCGCGCTTGGCTTCATAATCGAGATTTTGTTAGCCCTGAAGATATTCAAGCCGTTTTTCATAATGCCCTTAGACATAGAATTTTACTAAGCTATCAAGCCGAAGCCGAAGGTATCACTGCAAATCAAGTGCTTGATTATATTTTAACTCAAGTTGCTGTTGCTTAGTGTCGAATAAATTATGAAATCGGATGAGCAAATAGAGTTACTTTATGTGGTTTAATCGTCAAAAAAAATCGTCTGCAAAGTCCTTAAATAAGGATGCAACCCAATCCTTACTTGCAAGCTTATATAGTAATGGCATTGATTTATCTATGCAGGAACTATTGCAATACCAAAATAAGAGTCGTTTGATTGACTTGGCTGGTAAAAAGAATATTCAAGGTAAGCAAGCTGGTAATTATCTATCACGCAGTAAAGGCCGTGGCATGGAGTTTGACGAAGTGCGGCATTACCAAACAGGTGATGATGTTCGCGCCATTGACTGGCGAGTAACTGCCCGTACCGGAAAAACCCACACTAAACTTTTTCGAGAAGAAATAGAAAGGCCGGTACTGGTTGCCACTGATTTGAGCCAAAATATGAATTTTGGCAGCAAACTTCTTTTTAAATCTGTCCAAGGCGCTCATTTAGCGGCACTTATTGCTTGGCACGCCAAAATCCGTGGTGATCGTTTGGGTGGTTTAGTGTTTTGTGATGAACAGCATATTGAATTAAAACCGCGCAGTCGAAAAGCCGGTGTATTGCATTACTTGCATGCGTTAACCACCCTAAATAATCAAAAAAAGCAAACACAGCTCGAAGAAAACGATTCTGCGCTAGATAAACAACAAGAAACCACAACACAACATAAAAATCATTATTTTGAACAACACTGTGCTCGATTAAGACACCTTGCTAAACCCGGCTCACTTGTTTATTTGATCACCGACGGTCATGCGCTACGAGATGAAAAAAGCTGTCCGCATGCTATAAGGCACCTAAGCCAGATTAGTAAACATTGTGAGTTAGTACTTTGTTTAATTAGTGATCCCCTTGAACAAGCACTGCCCGAGAGCTCACTAAAATTAGCAGTAACATTTACTGATGGTATCAATCGACAGCAATTAACATTAGGTGATAACAACACCGCAGAGCAATACCAACAACAAGCCCTTGCGCAACATGAAAAAATGCAGTTGTTGCTGCAATCAACAGGCGCCCGAGTTATTCACTTTAGTGCAGGGGAAAGCCTCGAGCAGCAATTAAAATATGGGGCATCGTTATAATGGCAATAGCAAACTCGCCTACTCTTCCTGGTCAACTACCTCAAGGTCAATCGGCTCAATTACAATTGCATGATATTCATGTACCTGAGCAAGTGAGTAATTTCCCAATTGCCCCGGGCTGGTGGATTTTACTGGCATTACTTGTTATTGGTACGTTTTGGCTTTATAAAAAACGCAAACAACGCATACAGTTAAATGCCAGTAAAAAACAGGCCTTAACGGTACTAGAAAACAATCCAACGCTCAGTGCTAAAGAATGTATTACCTTATTGAAATGGGCTGCGATGCAGTACATTAATCGTCAACAATTAGCTAAGTTATATGGCCAGGGTTTTCAGGATTTTTTAATGAATCAATTACCTGAAAAGCATCAAGCTAGCTTTACTAAATTAATTAATACTGCATTTGAAGCGCAATACCAAGCACAGAAAACAGCAACAGCTGATATTGACCGTGATTGCCATCAAGCGACCAAATTGTGGTTAAACTATGCGCTTCCTATTACACAGCCTCTCGTTATTGATGAGGCTCTACCTAATGATGAAACATCAACTTTTAATACGCCTATGCCCATCGAAAAAGAAAAGGAGTTAAGCAAATGATAAGTTTTGCTTGGCCCTGGTTATTTGCCCTATTACCTCTGCCGCTGATTATTTATTTTTTACCGGCTAAAAAAAGTACGAACCAACAAAGCGCACTTATCATGCCGGAGCTTATTAATGTATCAAGCACTGCGATGAGCGATCAGCAAAAGCGTAAAGCACCTTTGATTATTTTAACGACTTGTTGGGTTTTATTGATTCTCGCTGTTAGTCGTCCTCAATGGCTTGGTGAAGCAATTGATATCCCCAGTGAAGGTCGTGAAATGATGATTGCTGTTGATCTTTCCGGCAGTATGGAAATAGAAGACATGAGTCTTAACGGTCGCAATGTAAACCGTTTACAGATGCTTAAGGTTGTCCTTGGTGATTTTATCGCGCGTCGTGTCAGTGACCGTCTCGGTTTAATCTTATTTGCCGATGATGCTTACATGCAAACGCCGATGACCTTTGATAGAAAAACAGTAAAGCAAATGTTAGATGAGAGTGAGCTCAATCTTGTCGGCAAAAAAACCGCCATTGGCGATGCTATCGCACTTGCAGTAAAGCGTTTTGATGCAAAACAAGAGTCTAACAAAGTTTTATTATTGTTGACCGATGGTCAAAATACTGCAGGAAAAATAACCCCCAGAGCAGGCATTAGAGTTAGCCGTTGCTAAAGATATTACTATCTACACCGTAGGTATTGGCGCCGATGTTATGCTGCAAAAATCAATGTGGGGAACACAGCGTATTAATCCATCGAGCGATTTAGACGAGCAAAGTTTAGCAAATATCGCGAAGCAAACGGGTGGCCAATATTTTCGTGCCCGAGACAGCCAAAGCATGAGTGAGATTTATGGTTTGTTAGATAAACTAGAACCGATTAAACAAGAACAACAACAAATGCGACCACTGAGTGCCTTGTTTTATTGGCCACTAGCATTGGCTGCCCTACTTTGTTTTGTATACTTACTCAGCTTACATTTCAGCTTTTTATTGCCCACTAAAAACGCTACTACAAAAAACAATACCAGCACGAATAAAGATGGTGTCAGCGCTATGGGTGGTAAATAACATGTCGGCACAACAAACCAACTTATTCACTGATTTAACTCAATTCGCTAACGACTTCTCTTTCGAAGGCCTTAGCTTCGAAGGGTTAGTCAATAACTTCCACTTTATTCGACCTTGGTGGTTATTAGCCTTTATTGCTTTGTTTTTAATACTGTTTATTTTAAAGAAAATTCGTTATTACCAATCACCTTGGCAACATTTTTTACCTGCTCACTTAGCCAATGCTTTATTGGAAAATTCGCAAAACAAAGGGGCACAAACCTCTTCGTCACAACCACGTTTTTGGTTAAAACCTTTTATTATGGGTAGTTCTATTATTTTAGCTCTAGCTGGACCTGCATGGCAAAAGTTACCACAACCGGTTTATCAACTAGAACGTGGCGCTGTGCTTGTTATGGATATGTCTTACTCCATGTACGCAACGGATGTGAAACCCAATAGGTTAACCCGTGCTCGTTATAAAGCCATCGATTTACTTAAAAAGATCAACGAGGGTGATGTTGGTCTAATTGCCTATGCCGGTGATGCTTTTATTATTAGTCCTTTGACACAAGATATTAAAAACATAGAGTTACTTTTACCTTCACTATCACCTGATATTATGCCGGTTTATGGCGCTAATGCATTGGCTGCACTGACTCTAGCGGATAAAACATTAAAAAATGCCGGTCATGTGAGTGGCGATATTTATTGGTTTACTGATGATATTGATAAGGAAGAAATGTCAGATATTTATGATTGGGCTAACGACAACGACCATAAAGTGAATATCTTAGGTGTAGGTAGTAAAACCGGCGCACCAATAAAGCTAAGTAGTGGAAAATTACTCAAAGATAACAAAGGTGCTATCGTCATTCCTAAGTTACCTGAAAGTAGATTGGCGGCAATATCTAAGCGCAGCAGAGGCGTCTATCACACCATGACCAATGACGACACCGATATAAAAGCGCTGACCGCTCATTTAAATTCAAATCTAGACGATAAGATTAATTCACAGTCATCAAATAATAAAAATGGTCAGCAAAGCGAACAACAAAATAAACAAGCAATGCAAGGAGATCAGTATCAAGAGCAAGGACCTTGGTTACTCATCATCATATTGCCATTACTGTTAACTTATTTTCGCCGTGGTAGCAGCATATTGGCAATAACTTGGCTTATGCCACTGACTTTATTGTTCAGTCTTTCATCTATCAGCCCTGTCAGCTTTGCCGCTTCAGATTCTGAAACAGTAAAATCTAGTGATGCATCTACGAGTGAGCCTAACGTTAATAGCGCTAGTCAACTTTGGCAAGACTTGTGGAAAACCTCAGACCAACAAGCACAACAGCATTACCAACAAGAGAACTATCAGCAAGCTGCTAAGCAGTTCAAAGTCAGCCAATGGCAAGGCAGTGCTCACTATAAAGCGGGGGATTATGAACAAGCATTACAAGCTTTCAAACAAAGTGATAATGCTCAATCGCTTTATAACCAAGGTAATTCGCTCGCACAGCTACAAAAAGTTGATGAGGCGATTGATGCTTATAAAAAAGCACTTGAAAAAGATCCTGAGTTAAATGATGCCAAAGACAATTTAGCAAAACTAGAAGAACTTAAAAAACAACAAGAACAGCAAGAACAACAGTCTCAAGGTGATCAGAAAGGTCAGGACTCTCAAGATCAATCGGAGGGGGATGAACAAGATAAAAAAGAGAATCAAGAGAGTCAACAAAGTAAGGACGGTCAAAAAGAACCTCAAGATCAGTCCCAAGGTGACCAAGAACAGAGTGACCAGCAGCAACAAGAACAAGACGATAAACAGGACAAGCAGGATCAAGATGCTCAGCAACAAGCGAAAAATGAACAGCAAAAAGAAGATCAAGCTAAGCAAGCCGAAGATTCTGATGATGAGCAAGATCCAAGTGATGAGAAATCTTTAGCTCAACAAGCCAGTGATAGCAAAAAACAAGAAACTGAGCAAAAACATCAACAACTATTAAATAAGGTAACAGACGACCCTTATTTATTATTACGAAATAAATGCGTCTCGAATATCAAAAGCGCCGAAGTGAAGGGTCATCTCAGGGAGTAATCAAAAGTGGTACAATTTTCAAATAAGGTAACAGTTAACGGGGCCGTTTTATTTCCTGCAAAGCCTTATGCTATTTATCTTGATTATGGCTACATTCTTGTTCAGCAATAACGCCTTCGCTTTATCAAAAGTTACAGCAGTTGTTGATAAAAATCCTGCGATGATTAATGAGTCGATTCTTTTAACGGTCACTGCTGATGACGATGTAAACCGTAATGCATTAGACACCACTCCATTACTGCGTGATTTTATTGTCGGTCAAACATCGGTTAGTTCACAAACGAGTATGATCAACTTTAAAACTAGCCGAGTTACCAAGTGGCAAATAGTTTTAATTGCCCGCAGCGCGGGGCAGTTCATTATTCCTGCTCTTACTATTGAAAACCAGCAAAGTGAGCCGGTTAAAATGACGGTTATCGCAGCCAAGGATACAGGCAGCAACACGCAAACTGATATTTTTGTTACTAGTGAGTTATCCAGTAATGAAGTTTACGTTCAGCAACTATTAACTTTATCAATTAAGCTACACTTTGCCGTTGACCTTAAAAGTGGCAATTTAACTGAGCCAAGCTTAACGGGCGCTACCATAGAAAAGATAGGCCAAGACAAACAATCAGATAACATTATCAACGGCAAGCGTTACCGCGTAATAGAGCAAACTTATGCCATAACTCCAGAACAAAGTGGCGAATTTACTTTAAAAGCTCCGCTATTTTCCGGTGAAATACTCCAACCCTCGAAACGACGTTCGAGTTTTCTAAGTTTTGCCCAAACTAAACCAGTCAGTATTTTAGGTGATGCACAAAATATTGTTGTTTTACCTATACCAGCGAACTATCCAAGCAATGCACAATGGTTACCTACCGACATACTTACTCTGCATCAAGAGTGGCCAACGGGAAATGATCAATTTACCGTTGGCGAGCCAATTACGCGCACTGTGACGCTGACAGCTGCGGGCCTTTCAAAATCACAGTTACCCAAACTTGAAATGCAAAGTAGTCGTGGTTTAAAAATTTATCCTGACCAAGCTGAGTTAAATGCCAACCTAAGAAATGATCGATTGGTCAGCCAAAAAGTTCAAAACTTTGCCCTAGTGCCAAGTACTGCCGGAAACTTTGTATTACCTGAAATGAGTATTACGTGGTTTAACACCGTTACCAATAAAATCGAAGTGGCGACACTGCCCTCAAAAACGATCACAGTTGAAGCTGGAGAAGGAGTTATTGCAAATAACTTCAATGATGCAACCAATAAAATTGCTAGCTCGGTTAGTAATTCTGCTAATAGTTCTGAAAACTTAACAGCCCAGTCCCCTGCTGTTGTTACTGAGGTACTTGTTCAAGACAAACGTCTACAATGGTTGTTTCTTAGCTTATGGTTATTAACAAGTTTGGCCTGGTTGGTTCATTTCTTTTATTTGAAGCAAAAAAATCAGCAAAAAACCAACCATCCATCTGATAATACAAAAAATGTTGTTAATTCGGGCAATCAATACCTTGCACTTTTAGCTGCCTGTAAGAAAAACAACGCTGAGCAAGCATTAAATTTAATATTGCCTTGGTTAAGACAATTATTACCGGTTAATAAATCAGGGTTAGAAATAAATAATATTGCTCAAGCTCAAGCAATTGTTCAAGACCAAAGCTTTGCCACTGCTCTTAATGATCTACAGCAACACCTTTATGGAAAAAGCGCGATCAATGGAGCCCCCTCCTGGCAAGGTTTGGCATTGCTAAACGCTATTCAAACTGTTCATAAGCAACAAAGTGATAAAGTAAATAATCATCATTTATTACCACTCAATCCATAAAGATTAAGTCTTGCCTATACTCTATTAAGTTACTTGGTTGATTGTTCATCAAGTAGCTTGATAACTTATTTGATAAATATTTACTAAATAATCACTACTCTTTGAAATAATCTTCACCCTACTAGGGTCTATAAACATATGATGACAAAACAAGTTAGATATGAGGCGCTAGTAAAGGCGCTACACGGTGATTTATATCGCTATGCCTATTGGCTATGCCACGAAAAACAAGTGGCTGAAGATTTGGTGCAAGAAACCTTTTTACGAGCTTGGCGTGCCCTTGATTCGCTTAAAGATGAAAAAGCGGCCAAGTCATGGTTAATCACTATTTTACGACGAGAGAATGCCAGACGTTTTGAGAGAAAACGTTTTGACATGAGTGAATATGAAGAGGCAAGCATAACCGATACTAAATCAGTGACTACAGAGCAAGAGCTTGAAAATCACTGGTTAAGGGAAAAAATTTCACAATTGCCGCCTGAATATTCTGAACCGTTAATTTTACAAGTATTAGGTGGTTTTAGCGGAGAAGATATTGCCGCTATGTTAGATCTAAATAAAAATACAGTAATGACACGTTTATTTAGAGCAAGAAACCAGCTTAAAGAAGCTTTAGAAGCAGAGCCAGTAAAACGAGGTATGTACAATGGATGATTTGCAGTTTAGACGCGCTATATATGCCGATCCCAACAATCAGGATGCTGATGCTATATTGGCTCAGGAACAAGATCCAAGCAAAAAACAATTTGCTCAAGAGATTTGTCAGTTAGATGAAAAAATTAAACAGGCATTACAAATTCCTGTACCTGATGATTTAGTCGATAAATTGATTTTGCGACAGACCTTAGCAACTCACCAAGTGCAAAAGCGTAAAACTCGCGTGCATCTCGCATTAGCAGCATCTGTTGCCATCGTGGGCGGCTTAGTACTTAATTTTATGCAGTTTTCGAGTGCTTATCACAACCTAGGTGATTATGCGTTAGCCCATGTTTATCATGAGCAAGGAAATATTGCCAACAACGCCAGCAGTCAAGTAACGTTAGCGTCATTAAACCAGAAGATGGCGGCTTTTGATGGTAACTTTAGCCAATCTTTAGGGAAACTGTTGTGGGCTGATTACTGCCGATTTGACGGTATGAAGAGTTTGCATTTAGTTTACCAAGGTAAAACTAGTCCTGTTACTGTTTTTATTGTTCCAAAAAATGAACAATTAAACTTTACTGATTCTTTTAATGATAAAGCTCTTTTTGGTAGTTCTCTTGAATTTAATCGCAGTAATATCATTGTTGTCGGAGATAAGAATGAGTCTTTAGGACAGTGGCAACAAAGTATCAGTGATACCGTGTCTTGGTCTATATAACTATATTACCCTCAAGGTTCATCACCTAATCGCAATATAGCAAAGTGAACACTTCACTAACACATAAAAAAAGCCCTGATAGTACTATCAGGGCTTTTTTATTTTAGCGCATTAAAACCTACTTCAAATTATAAGGTGTTCTCAAATAATTTATAAATACGACGGTATTCATTTAACCAAGAGCTAGGTTGTACAAAACCATGTGGTTCTACTGGGTAAATAGCCGTTTCAAAATCTTGCTTTTCAAGTTCAATTAAACGTTGCACTAGACGAACAGTATCTTCGAAAAACACATTGTCGTCGACCATAGGCGCATTGATTAATAATGGTTTATTCAGTCCTTCTGCAAAATAAATAGGCGAACTACGTTCATAAGCGATAGCATCATCTTCAGGTGTATTTAAAATATTCGAAGTATAACCATGGTTGTAATATGCCCAATCAGAGACTAAACGAATAGCTGAGCCAGAAGCGAATAAGTCAGGGTCAGTGAACATTGACATTAACGTTAAGAACCCGCCGTAAGAACCACCATAAGTACCAACACGTTTTGCATCTACATTAGCATTTTCAATTAGCCAGTTAACACCGTCACGCATATCTTCTACTTCAGGTTTACCCATGTGACGGTAAATAGCAGTACGCCACTCTCGTCCGTAACCAGCAGATGCTCGGTAATCCATATCAATAACAACGTAACCTTGTTGTACCAACATAGAGTGGAACATAAATTCACGGAAGTAACCTGACCAACCTAAATGAGAGTTTTGTAGGTAACCGGCACCATGAGTAAACATTACCGCACGATTTTTTTCTGAGGTCTTATCAAAGTTCTTAGGAAAATATACTTTTGAGTAAATCGGCTCTTTTTGTTTGCTTGACGCAATAGCAATAACAGATGGAGCAGACCAAGGCATCGCTAGAAACTGCTCAGAAACTGTGTGAGTAATTCGTTGTGCTGCATCACCCGCTTTTAAACTTTGTACATAAAGCTCTGGCGGCATTGTTACCGTAGAATGTTCAATTAACAGTTTTGATTCATCAGGACTCAAGGTGTAATTATTTTTACCCCCTAAATTAGTCAACGCAGTTAATTTTTTAGCTAAATCAACTTGGTATATTTCATAAATACCTGGGTGTTTTTTATTTGCTTTAAAGATAAATCGTTGACTATCAAGCATTGGTGTAACACTGCTTACTTCAAACTTACCAGACGTTAACTTAACTGCTTTTGAATTCAGGCCTTTATAATATAAGTGAGAATAACCTGACTCTTCAGATAAATAGTAAAGGCTGGCTTTATTGCTAGCGTTTAACCAACCAAACTCATTAAAGCTCCAGTTAATCCAGGCATCATCATGTAGTTTATGTTGGGTAACTAATTCATTTTTTGTAAAATCAACCGTAGTTAACCAGCGGGTTTTGTTATCCCAAGCTTCTAACATTAAGGCTAGGTGTTGACCGTCGCTACTCCACTTAATAGGGTTATTCATTTGAAGTACATGAATATTACGTGTTTTTTTTTCTGATTTGTATGTCTTACCTTTACGAGCAAAGTTTTCAGACTTTACGCTAGCTAAAACATCATCATCAAAGCCTGGTAAGCTGTCATAACTTAACGCTTGTTGTTTGCCTGTTACTAAATCAAGCAGGAACAATTGCTCTTGATATTGTCGATTGTTCGCAACGCGAGCACGGACTTTTTCAGCAGCAATCACACCATCTTTAGTAATGTAATTAGGCATAATATCTGTTTTATCACGACTTGATTTTGCTGATGTAATACTCACCAATAGTTTATCGCCTGATGGAGATAAACTTGCATGTGCTACTCTATTGTCTTTACCAAAATAAAACTTACTGTCATTAACTGCTGTGTTTTCAATAGCTAGACGTTCTTTTTGTGTTTGCTTTAACGCATTGTTGCGTTGTTGCAAAGCAATGTAGTTAATTAACTTATGCTGCTCTACTGCTAAGTAACTTTTAGGTGAAATAGTTCTAGCAGGTTTTGCTGACATTTTTAAACTGGCCAGCTCTTTAATTTGACCTGTTTGTAGATTATGGGCATAAAAAACATTACCTACTTGGTAAGCTATCTCTCCATTATTCAAAAAGAGTGCATTACGTTCAGCATTTGAGGTAAAGGTAAGCTGTTTTATCGTATTACTGACCAGCGTTTTTACAAAAACATCCCCATTAAAAGTGTAGACTTTATGAGTGCGCGTTTTATTCAGCACTCCGTTTTGATAGGAAACAGTATGCTTACTTGATAAATTGACTGGTGAAGCTTCGTTATTATTTAACAGGTTTACTGCATACAAATCACGTAGAGGATTACCTAGTTGCTTCTGCTGATAATAAATGCTGCTACTATCATCTCCCCAATACCAAGACTCTGGCGCGCGACCGAACCAATCTGGATCTGCCATTATCTGCTCTAAAGTGATGATATCCGTTGCTTGTGCATTGGTTGCAACAGCGCCTTGAATTTTCTCTGGCGCACTGGTATTTAAATGCTCATTAAGTTGAGTATTACTACAAGCGGCTAATGAAAAGCTAAGTGCTGCGCCAATAAATTGTAATTTCATAAAATAAATTCTTTTGTTGAGTTCTGTTGTTAAAAAATGAATGAGGAGACGCTAAGTTATACCAATGAGATTGGTATTAATCACTAATACTGGCAACTATTGAGCATGTAATTAACCCGATATCCTAATCGAAAAAATCAACAAAGGGTAAAAGAAAACGACCAATAGCGCTTTATCTGCGTTAAAATATAATGGTTTACACATACTATCATCATTGGACATATTGTTATGCTTTGCCCTTGCGGTTCGTCGTTGCCATTTAATGCTTGTTGCCAACTTTATATTACACAACAAAAACACCCCAGCACCCCTGAACAATTAATGCGCTCGCGCTTTAGTGCCTATGCAACAAAAAATGGTCAATATGTTTTTGACACTTATGCTGCCTCCCAGCGGTTGAAGCAGTCTGTCACTGAAATTCAAACGTGGGCGGATGAATGTATTTGGTTGGCATTGAAAATACATGAAAGCGATGAGACTACCGTAGAATTTTCAGCCTATTACGTGGTTGATCAAACCTTGTGTGAATTACGTGAAAAGTCAAACTTCACTATTGAACAAGGTCAGTGGCGCTATATTGATGGCGATATCACCGTACACAATGAAATTGTGACGGTTAAACGTAATGAAGTTTGTCCATGCAACAATTATCCAACGGCATGGTCAACAAAAAGAAATAAAAAATTTAAACATTGCTGCGCTAAGCAAATAGGTATTTAAACGTTTATATAACGCTTATTTAGTTAAGCAATGGCGCTTTAACTAAAGATTGTTGAATGCCATCTAACCAGGCCTTGGCATTAAAGTTTAATGACTGACTAAGTGGTTTATCTGTTTCAATTGTTGCTGAATTTAATTGTTCTTCTTGTAACTGGTTATTGTGTGCTCGGCTTAACTCTGCTGCTTGCTTATGCTTGAGTTGAGTAAATAAACTCGTATTTTCTAAGACTTGGCTTTCAATATGTTTTTTATCATCACGAAATGCCAAGGGTTTAGGCATCATAGCGTTAGTTAAATGTATATTAGCTAGGTCATTACCTACAATAGTATGCGCTTGATTGAATTGGTTAACATCATCCAGCGTGGTTAATGCCAATGCGGCTTCGTCGGGTAGGTTAAACTGTTTTCTCAAAGCAACAGTCGACAAATCAGCAGGTGTTACCTCTTTGGTTTTCGGTAACAAAAATTGGCTTTGTTCACGTACATCTTCAGCTAACATAGCCAACATCAAACTAAAATCAGCACGACGGGTTTGTTCAACACTTTCATTTAGTTGTTCACCAAGTTGCAACTCATGAAGTAAAACGTTAGTTGATGAAAAGTCAGTGGCTAAATGCCCAGCACAGTTCTTTATCACGTCATTACTTTGTGAGATGTTATTTGTTGAAAACTGCTGTGAAAGCTCTACTGCCAATGCCTATCTACTTATTTATCGGTGCTTTGATAATTAAGTTATCGGCTGAATGTAAAAAATATTTAGCCAATAAGGCAATAAATTTAAAATAAATTATAGAGTAATTATTTAATCAATAATTACTCTATCTTAATAAGTTAAACTAACTCATCTTAATGGGCCAAGTCAGTGTAAATGCTGCCCCACCAAGCTCACTATCGCCGATAGAGGCATGACCTTGATGCCACTCCATAATACGGGCCACAATCGCTAACCCTAGGCCAAAACCACCTGTTTCACGGTTTCTTGATTGGTCCCCGCGTGAGAAGGCATCAAAAATAACTTGTTTGAACTCATCAGACACGCCATCGCCATTATCTTCTACACAAATTATGCATTGTCCGTTTTCGATAGAAAGAGTCACTCTCACTTTATCATTGCCGTATTTAATGGCGTTACTGATAAAGTTATTCACCGCTCTGTCCATAAAGTGCCCGTCACAACAAACATAACTGTCAGGCATATTATTAATAAACTCAATCGAGTTTACAAATTGATCATGACTGGCTATTTGAAACTTAACTAAATCATTTAAATTAGTGCTAGTAAAATTAAGCGCTGGTTTGTCATTATCAAAAGCAGCATAAATAAGCATCTCATTGATAAGCTCTTCCAGTTCACAAACATCATTACTAATTTGCTTCTGATATTTAGCACGCTTTTCATCGTCTTTGATTGTATCGAGCATCTGCAAGGCAAATTTTGTTCGTGCTAATGGTGTTCTTAACTCATGCGAAACCGCATTAGTTAATTCTTTATGTGCTTCAATAAGCCGCTTTATTCTTGCCGCCATCATGTTAAATGAGGAAATCATAGGCGCTATCATAGTCGACTTTGCTGCGGGTGCCGTACTATCAAATTGCCCTTGACCAAAATCTCTGGTTGCCCTTTTGAGCTGTTCTAAATCACGAGACATAGGCCATAACCAAATAAAAATAACGATACCAAAGGTTGCCAAAATCATTACACGGTAAGTTGCTTTTACTCGCGGCCTTGTTGGCATTTTTGCAGGGCCTAACGTAATGACTGAATCACTATCTTTTAGTAAATAATGAATCATCACTTGATCGTCAAAATAATAAATATGGGCATTTGAGTGTGATAACGCATTGTGATCGGTGTGATCAATGGCTTCCACTTCAGCTAAGGAGACTAACTTTAAAGGCAACTCCCATCGTTTTGCTGCGCCAGCGATTATCTCTTCCCATTCTTCTTTAGGATGTTTTTGTACATAATCGCCTGTGGCCATCATCAGGGTTTTATAACCCGTATAAGACTCAATGTCTTGCTCAAGATAAGAATTCCATACTTCATCAAGTGCCCAAGAAAAAATGATGAATGTGGAGATAATAAAGAAATAGAGATTGAAAAACGAACGACCTAATTTCATCGACGTACCTTATCAAGAGATTGTAATAACAATATACCCAAACCACTTGAAGATGCGTGTTTCAGGACGACTAAGCTATTCATGATCAAGGCGCCTCATTTTATTAAGGGTTACTCCCTTAAAAAAGGAGGCAACGAAGAGCATGGTTTGCTTGGACGTCCCCACAGGGCTGGTTTAGAAAAACTTTATGCTGCGTTATTGATTTCGACAAGGGGCCAACCCTTCTCTTCAATCAATGCCTTATCTAAAGGCATTTCTAATTCCAGCTGAAACCTGCATCTTCAGGTAGCTTGGGTATAAGCTTAAGAAAAAGGCTTTGTTACTACGAGTAGGTAAACAAAGCCTTGATATTTTAATGACTATAACATCACAGTGACATTAATTTAGAGGGCTAGCTCCATGCATCTGGAACAAATAAATAACCTTGGCCCCAAATAGTTTTGATTCTAAAGGGTGTATCTGTACTGTCATGTAATTTTTTACGTAAACGAGAAATACGTACATCCACACTTCTGTCTAAACCATCATATTCACGGCCAATTACTGCCTTGTATATATAATCACGGTTTTGCACTTCTCCGGCTTTACCCGCAAGTAACCATAACAAATCAAATTCTTGACTAGTTAAGTCGACATTTTCATCTTGTAAAGTCACTTTACGTGATGCTTTATTGATGTATAAACCACCACAAGTAATTTCACCTTTCTCTTCACTTTGGTTAGGTAAATCTCCGCGGCGTAACAATGCGTTTACTCTTGCTAGCAATACGCGAGGTTCAACGGGTTTGATAACATAATCATCTGCACCAATTTCTAAGCCAAGTACCTGATCAAAGTCAGTACTTTTTGCTGTCAGCATTAACACGGGTCCATTAAATTCTGGGCGTAAATCACGGCAAACACCAAAACCATCTTTACCGGGTAACATGACATCTAAAATAATAAGGTCAGGAGAGAAAAGCTTTACTCGTTTAGCTACTGTATCACCACGAAATTCTTGTTTAACGTGGAAACCTTCACTGGTTAGAAAGTCAGTGACTAAATCGGACAGTTGACGGTCATCTTCAACCAATAATATTTTTTTTACGCTTGAGTTACTATCTGGCATGTTCATTTCCTTATTTATTACGCGTTCTTAATGTAAATTGATAAATAACTGTTCTGACAACTGTATTAACAGTTTTCTATATCGTGTTGCTTATTTAGGGTTAGCTTAAACAAGTTATTACGGTTAAACAATAGGCTCTACCAGTTGTTACGAATAAATTACATTTTATAACAGGATGTGAAAAATAAAACTTGCGAGAAGCTAGATAAACACGCAAGATCATTGTCTTAATTTATACCCGTTTGTATAAGAAAGTACTCACTTCTTTATGCGAAATGGAATGACCAAACAATACATTACGATATTGTTTGCTAAAAGCCTTTAGGAATACTATGAAAATCATCTCTTTTAATATTAACGGCCTTCGTGCTCGTCTTCACCAATTACAAGCGATTATCGATAAACATCAGCCCGATATCATTGGTTTACAAGAAATCAAAGTTCATGATGAAGCTTTCCCATTAGAAGCTGTTGAAGCCATGGGTTATCACGTATATTTTCATGGCCAAAAAGCCCATTATGGCGTTGCCATGTTATGCAAAAAAGAAGCTGAGTCAGTACAACGGGGATTTCCTACAGACGATGATGAAGCCCAACGTAGAATGATTATGGTCACAACAACTAATGATAAAGGTGAGAAAGTAACCGTATTAAATGGCTATTTTCCTCAAGGCGAGAATATTAGTCATGAGACTAAATATCCTTATAAGAGAAAATTCTATAAAGATTTAATGACCTACCTTAATGACAATCACGTCAATGACGAAAATGTGGTTGTAATGGGTGACATTAATATTTCTCCGCAAGACTTAGATATTGGTATTGGTGACGTAAACAGTAAACGCTGGTTAAAAAGCGGTAAATGTTCTTTCCAACCTGAAGAAAGAGAATGGTTAACAAGGTTAATGGATTGGGGTTTTGTTGACACCTTCCGTCAATTACATCCCGACACTACCGAGCGTTACTCTTGGTTTGATTATCGCTCGCGTGGCTTTGATGACAACCGCGGTCTTCGTATTGATGTGGTACTAGCGACCAAAAATATGGCTGAGCAATGTATTGAAGCCGATATAGATTATGAATTACGCGCTATTGAAAAGCCTTCAGATCATGCGCCAATTTGGTCAACATTTTCATAAGGTTTACTGTCAATGCATACTGACATCTCTACTAAAGAAATAGCTCAATACCGTTGTCCTTTGTGCCAACAAGCTTTATTGCTCAATGAAAAGAGCTATCGTTGTGAAAACAATCATAGTTTTGATCAAGCAAAACAAGGCTATGTTAATTTATTACCCGTTCAATTTAAGCACTCAAAAGAACCTGGTGATAACAAAGCAATGGTACAAGCTAGACGAGCGTTTCTAGACAAAGGTTATTATCAGCCTTTGTTAGACAGTATGCTCGCGTTATATCAAAAATACAGTGATAAAAATGCAGACATTTTTGATGCTGGCTGCGGTGAGGGTTTTTATACCAATCAGCATAAAACTGAGCATAACAGTGTCTACGGTGTAGATATTGCTAAAGAAACAATAAAGATTGCAGCAAAACGTTATCAAGAGTGCTTTTTTAGCGTAGCTACCCTCTCTGATTTACCTTACGCTAATGAGAAATTTGGTTGGATTTATAGTGTTTATGCGCCAATTTTAGAAAATGAGTTTACTCGGATTTTGAAAAATGAAGGGTACTTTTTAACAGTTACCCCTGCCGACAATCATTTATTTGAGCTTAAATCGCTGATATACCGTCAAGCAAATAAACATGATACGACTAAGAAAATCATTGAAAAATTAACGTTAGTTGAAGAGCAACGATTAAATTACCCGATGAACTTCTCTAATAGTGACGACGTACTGAACTTATTAGCAATGACACCTTTTGCCTTTAAAGCCAATGATGAATTAATTGCTCAATTGACACAACAAAAGCACTTCAGCTGCCAAGCAGACTTTGTTTTACGTTTGTATCAAAAGAAGCATTAGATTGTGGAATAGTAGTTTGATTAACTACTTTGTGGTCGCGAAAGTTAAATGTAAAAGTTGAGCAAGATCGATATACCGTGGTTTATATTTTGCTAAATTAGCAATAGCGGTATCGTTGTTATCGCCATTGCTGCGCTGATTTTGCTCAGCAACTTGCTGTTTTACCTTTTCTAAACCACTATGATACCAAGAAGCTAATGATGGTGGTAATAACTTATCTGCTTTAACACCTGAAAAAACTAATGCCTGCACAGGTAGGCTTAATAAAAACAAACCATAAACAAGTGCTTGAGGTAGTGCATTTAATGCATTACTTATTGATCCCTGGCCAAGGGGATATCCTGAAGCGATATAGAGCTGCATAATAACAGTAAACATAGCTAACGCAGGAAAATACCGACAAACAAAGCGCGCGCTTTGCACGCCTCGATAATCTTCAAAATATTGAGTTAATTCTGGTTTGTCAGGCCAGAGAGATAAATATTTTTGACCCAATTTAATGAGTTGTACTACGGAGATATTCATACCATTACTATAGCAGCTAGTCCTTATAAGCAACAGTTAGAAATGTAACTAAGCTTTTATTACGAATAACAATTATTAAAAGTTAAATTAAACCGTTTTTATTGTATTGCATCAAGATTTCTAACTAACTCCATCGCTATAATGCCGACAATATTATTATTGCTATAATTATTCGATAACTTTTCATTTTTTTAAAAGACAATAAACATGACTCAACAAAAACCTCAACGCAAAGAGCCCGCTAGTACTGGTGCTATTTTAGTAATTAACTGTGGCAGCTCTTCTGTTAAGTTTTCTTTGATAAAACCATTAAGCGGTGAAACACTATTATCAGGCTTAGCCGAATGCCTACACACCCCTGATGCTAAAATCATCGTCAAACTTAACGGAGAAAAACAGACCTATAAGTTACCCGAGCCATTTAATCATCAAACAGCTCTCTCTGTATTGGTAGAGCAACTACAACAACTTGGACTAGTCAAAGATATCACAGCTATCGGTCACCGAGTTGTCCATGGTGGTGAACAATACTCACAACCTACGCTCATTACTGAGGATGTAGAACAAGCTATTAGCCAATTGGCAAAACTTGCACCATTGCATAACCCCGCAAATCTAATTGGTATAAAAGCATGCCAACAAGCCTTTGAAAATTTGCCACAAGTCGCAGTCTTTGATACCGCTTTTCATCAAAGTATGCCTGAAAAGGCTTACATTTACGGCCTTCCCTATTCATTGTACAAAGCGCATGGCATAAGACGTTATGGTTTCCATGGCACCAGCCATTATTTTGTGGCGAAGCAAGCTGCAGAGCAGTTAAACAAGCCGCTTGAACAATGTAACTTAATCAGCGCTCACTTAGGTAATGGTTGTAGTGTAACTGTTATTAAAAATGGTGAAAGTGTTGATACTAGTATGGGTATGACACCTGGCGAAGGTGTCATTATGGGTACTCGTTGTGGCGATCTCGATACCGGAATTATCTTTCATCTAGTCGAAAATTTAGGTTACTCAATTGGTGATGTTGATAAATTAGTCAATAAAGAAAGTGGTTTATTAGGCGTTTCTGGCCTAAGCAACGACGGCCGTACCTTAGAAAATGCCATGTTAGAAGATAATCATGCTCAAGCAACATTAGCCCTGACAATTTTTTGTTATCGTATAGCCAAAACTATTGCCTCTTATAGCGCCAGCTTAACGCAATTAGATGGCCTTATATTTACCGGTGGCATTGGTGAAAATTCAAACTGGGTGCGTACTGAAATAGTTAAGCAACTTGCGTTATTAAACTTTTCTTTAGATGAAGAAAAAAATAAAGCAACACGCTTTGGTGCTTCAGGTAATATTGCCACTAAAGATTCAAGAGCTTGTTGGGTTATTGCAACAAACGAAGAATGGGTAATTGCCGAACAATCAGCCCAATTACTAACAAATTTAGTCAAGTAGATGACTACATACTCGTTCACTTCAACATGCATTATTCATCTGGAAGTAGAACGGGTATCTCAATATAAGTAGGATTTAATTTATGCCACATAGAATTATGTTAATCCCTGTTGGCTCAGGTGTCGGCTTAACCAGCGTATCGTTAGGTTTATTACATGCCTGTCAGCAAAAAGGAATTAAAGTAGGACACTTCAAACCCATTAGCCAACCTTCGAGGAACAGCTTAGCTAAAAAAAACAAAACAATTGATGCCATTAGCCTGTCTCAAAATAGCACTAGCGTTTCGCTTAGTTATGTAGAGGGGAAAATGGGCGATGGACTTCACGATGTTGTTTTAGAAGAAATCGTTGCGAATTTCAATGCGTTTAAAGAAGATCACGACGTCATCATTATTGAAGGTCTAGTCCCTACACCAAGACAACCTTATGCTGGTCGCATTAACCGTGATGTAGCTCAAGCACTTGGGGCAAATATTGTCTTAGTTGCTAGCCCGGGAAATGACAGCGCCGAAGAATTTGAAGATAGACTTGAAGTCAGTGCCGAGACCTATGGTGGTATAAAGAACCGACACCTCATTGGTTGTGTTATCAACAAGCTCAATTGCCCTGACCAAGAAGAATTTGGTTTATTACCCAAAGAAGAAGAAATTGAAAATGATTTTAATCTAAACCATTGGTTAGATTTATCAATTTTTAAAGGCAGACACTTTGATTTACTTGGCACGGTTCAATGGGAAATTGATCTCATCGCTCCACGTGTTTGTGATATCAGTAACTACCTTGAAGCTAAAGTAATTAATAATGGCGATATGGAACATCGTCGTTTTCGCAGTGTCGCATTTTGCGCCCGAACCGTATCAAACCTAGTGAGTTACTTGGTTCCTGGTCGACTCATTGTTACGCCAGGTGATCGCACCGATATTATTATTGCTGCCTGTTTATCCGCGTTAAATGGTACTAAATTAGGTGGGTTGATTTTAACCAATGGCTTTGAACCATCCGAGCAAGTTTGGGAGCTATGTAAACAAGCACTTGATGCGGGTTTACCTGTCTTATCTGTACCTTGGGATACTTGGCAAACATCACGTCATATCATGGGCTTTAATCCTGAAATACCTAAAGACGATATCCAACGCCAAGATAAAGTAAAGCAACATGTAGCCGATAATTTAAGTAGTAGTTGGCTTGAAAGCCTGACCTCGAAAAACAATAGTTATAACTTATTATCACCGCCTGCTTTTAGACATAAATTAACCGAGCTAGCTCGCCAAGCAAATAAATTAATCGTTTTACCTGAAGGAACAGATATACGTACCATTAAAGCGGCTGCAATTTGCTGCGAACGAAACATTGCTCGCTGCCAACTAATAGGTAACAAAGAAGAAATACTTCAGATTGCTGAACATCAAGGTATTAACTTACCAGATAACTTATTAATAACAGATCCCGACTCCATTAGAGATAATTACGTTGGACCTATGGTCGAGCTACGTAAAAATAAAGGCCTAACGGATGTTATTGCCCTAGAAAATTTAAAAGATAATGTTGTTTTAGCGACTATGATGTTACAACTTGGCCAAGTTGATGGCCTAGTTTCTGGCGCAGTAAATACGACAGCAAACACCATAAGACCCGCTTTGCAGTTAATCAAAACTGCACCTGACAGCTCATTAGTTTCATCAGTTTTCTTTATGTTACTACCTGATCAAGTACTTGTTTATGGTGACTGTGCTATTAACCCTGAGCCTAATGCAGAACAGTTGGCTGATATAGCCATTCAATCTGCTGACTCAGCTAGAGCATTTGATATTGAACCAAGAGTTGCCATGATCAGCTACAGTACCGGCAGATCGGGTCATGGTGCTGACGTTGAGAAAGTTGCTAAGGCCACTGAAATTGCTAAAGCTAAGCGACCTGATCTCATTATTGATGGACCACTGCAATATGATGCGGCCATTATGGAGAATGTTGCTAAGAAAAAAGCGCCAAATAGCCCAGTCGCAGGTAAAGCGACAGTATTCATATTCCCTGATTTAAATACTGGTAATACTACTTACAAAGCAGTACAGCGTTCAGCTGACTTAGTGAGCATTGGACCCATGTTACAAGGAATGAATAAACCTGTTAATGATTTATCACGCGGCGCCCTAGTCGATGACATTGTTTATACTATTGCCTTAACGGCGATACAAGCGACCATGTAGCAACAGATACGGTTGATATATACTCGCTATTTTTTATGAAGCCACGGTTAAACTTACTTTCAAGAGGTTTAACCGTATTAAATCTTTATTTTTATAGATAAACAGATCCAACGTCATATTTTAATCACTTATCCTATTCATTAGTATTTAAACGCTTGTTAGACAAAAAACGTACTGCTTATTTTTTACTTTAAAATCAATCGATAAAGACGTACACGGAGACTTATCCACAACCATACACACAGCTTCTGTGGATATAAATTTCAAAGATAACTAGCAGGGTTTATATTAAATATCTTAGTAAAACCTTCGTAAATAGCCACTTTAAACAGCTTTCCCCTAGAACCATGCATTTGTTAAGACGCAGCCCTTAGCAGAATGTCAGGTAATCTCGACAAATTAAACATTACAACAAGCAACTAGTGCTATAGTTGAACAGTCTACCTTTTGTTAAAGATGAATTTATAAATACAGCGATTGAAGCACTATGGTTAATCATTATCTGGTAATATAAAATCAAACTTATACTCGTTATCATTCAAATAATAAATAACATTCAAACAGGAATACTATGATCACTTTATACGGCATAAAAAATTGCGATACCGTGAAAAAAGCCACTAAATGGCTTGAAGCAAACGATATAGCTCATCAACTTTATGACTTTAAAAAGCAACCGCTAACAGCCGAACTACTAACAGAGTTTGTCAGCCAAAGTGATTGGTCATTATTATTAAACAAACGTAGTACAACATTTCGTAATCTACCTGATGAGATAAAGAATAACTTAACAGATGAAATAATGTTTGCTGCGGTACTTGAGCAACCCACCTTACTTAAAAGACCTCTGTTACCATTAAATGGTGAACTCAACCTCGGCTTTAAAGTTGATCAGTACCAAACACTTTTCGCAGACAAATAAATATATATTTACATAAAATAAGCCACATCATCAAAAACTAAGTAAAGGTAGTCCTTGTGAGTAAAATTGAACAAAAAAATCAAAGTGAAGTTATTAAGCTGGCAATAGACTTAATGTCTAGAGCCTCAGTTACCCCAGAAGATGCTGGCTGTCAAAAATTGATGGCACAACGATTGGCACAACTTGGGTTTACTAATGAAAGCATGATTTTTGCCGATACCACAAACCTTTGGTCTCGTCGTGACAGCACTAATGCTACGAAAGAAGATGACTTAGTTTTTTGTTTTGCTGGCCACACCGATGTAGTACCAGCAGGCAACCTTGAATTATGGAATACCCCGCCATTTGAGCCAACGATTATTGATGGTATGTTATATGGCCGTGGCGCAGCAGACATGAAAGGTAGTCTCGCGGCAATGATAGTGGCGACAGAACGCTTTGTTCAAGACCACCCAGATCATCACGGTTCAATCACTTATTTAATCACAAGTGATGAAGAAGGCCCCTTCATCAATGGCACCACTAAAGTGATTGATACGTTAGAGGCGCGTAATGAAAAAATCACTTACTGCATAGTCGGTGAACCTTCAAGTACTCACGCCGTCGGCGATATCGTGAAAAATGGCCGACGTGGTTCTATTTCTGCTGAAGTAGATATTAAAGGTAAACAAGGTCATGTTGCTTACCCTGATCATGTGAGAAATCCGATTCACTTAGCTATGCCAGCATTAACAGAATTAAGTCAGGTACAGTGGGATAATGGTAATGATTATTTCCCGGCGACCAGTTTTCAACTGTCTAATATTAATGCGGGTACTGGTGCAACAAATGTTGTTCCTGGGCATATCAACGCCTTATTTAACTTACGTTATAGCACTGAATTAACTGATCAAATTATTGTTGAACAAGTAGAGTCTATTCTTGATAAACATCAACTTGATTATGATATAAAGTGGACTTTTAATGGTAAGCCATTTATCACAGAACATGTTGAATCAGAACATGGATTTTTGAACGCCGTAAGCCAAGCAATACTTTCAGTTACCGGTACAGAAACTCAGTTATCCACTTCAGGTGGTACCTCCGATGGTCGATTCATTGCGCCAACGGGGGCACAAGTCATTGAACTTGGACCATGTAACGCAACTATCCACCAAGTAAATGAATCTGTTTCATGTGATGATTTAGAAAAGCTCGTTGATATTTATTATCATTGTTTGGTTAATGTTTTATGTACGCATAAAACCATTAGTTAGTTATAAGGTTTCATTTAGCAATGCGAACTATCAATCACATTAAGAGTATAAATCCAACTCAATTGTTGGGGAAAAATGAAGAGCATCTCTACTATGTAAGTGAACGAGTTGCCATTCATCAAGAGATGAAAGACGCCTTTGATGATATGGTGAATGCGGCTAAAGCTGACGCTATTGAGTTAACGATTGCTAGTGGTTTTAGATCTTTCGAACGACAACTTATGCTATGGAATAACAAATTTTCTGGGAAAACATCGATTAAAAATAGAGCTGGAGAAGTTGTTTCTCCAGAGCACTTATCTCCACTTGAATTAATTCATAATATTTTACTTTATTCCGCGCTCCCCGGTGCGAGCCGTCATCATTGGGGTTGTGATATTGATGTTTATGCGCCAAATTTATTAGCTAAAGATTATCAACTTCAACTTGAACCATGGGAATACAGTGAACAAGGGCCACTAGCAAAGCTATCTGTTTGGCTTGCTCACCACGCGCACCAGTTTGGCTTTTATTTCCCTTATGAGAGCTTCCAAGGTGGTGTTGCCGAAGAGCCTTGGCATATATCATATCTGCCGTTAGCTCAGCAGTACCAGCAAGCTTTTGATATTGAATTATTAACACTAACATTAAGTAACAGCAGTATCTTAGGCAAGAATGTCATTATTGAAAACTTAGATGACATAGCAAAGCGTTATATTAACAATGTTTGTGCAGCACCAACCAATGTTATACTGCCTAAATAATTATCCTAGAATACTAATTTTAGCGAATTAACTTCACAAACTTACCAAGAGGCACTCCAATGGACAATTGGTTAGCTATTTTTATAATCGTAATAACAGTCGTTATTATCATAGGGAATTTGAGTACATTTCAAAAAAGCTCAAAGCAAAAAATGCGTAAAAATAGTTTAAACGACCGAGAAGAAACACTACCAAGAACGAATAAAAGTTCGCATAAAATGGAGCCGGTCGCTAAAAAAAAGAACTAACGTAATGCTCGTTCTTAAAAACTGAAGTCAGATTTCAGACATAAAAAAACTCCAACTAGTGGAGTTTTTTTATGTCTTTTTTTATGCCTGTTTAGTAACGAAGTAACTACTTCATAATTACTTCGCGAAAGCCAAGATTAGAATACATCTCTAAACGATAGTCCCTTCTCTACCACTGGGAAAATTCGCTCAAGCGCTTCTAAGGTCAATGGCTCACCATCAGAATTATAGATAGTTACCGAGGTTTTCTGGTTAAGCTCATCTATAGCTCCTAACACAAATTGGTACTGAGCATCACTAACATCAATGACGGGTACATCATCACCCCAGATGCTATCCCAAACACTCGACTCAGGTTTAACAAACTCTACATAATAAATCTTTTTATCTTCATTTAAATCGGTAATCGTAAAGCCATGTTTTTCAAAGAACAATGGCATATTACCCCATAGGTCTTCTAAGCCCATCTCAACAATATACGCTTGTTCCGCTTCAATGTTTTTACCTATGGTCACTAATTTTTGATTCGCACGAGTTAAGCGATCCGCACGTTGTTGAAGACGATAGTTATAATCAACCGCAGCAATGAGCTCATTAAGCATAGCTTTTTCAGCTCTTTGCTTATCAATTGGATCCATTGTTTTACTGCCGCCCTTTTCATCTGTTTGTAAAAAGTCGACTAATGAAACGCGTAATGAAACACTGCGACCATGAGACTTAGCTAACAATTGAAAACGAAAACGTACGCTTTTTGAAAACTGAATATCTGTGAAGATCCAACCAACATCAACTTCGTTGTGATACCAATCGGACTCAATAATGGCCGTTTTAATACCTTCTCTCTTAATGCTAGTTTCTTTTAAACTAGTTGCTCCTTCAGTAACCTTGCTTAAGGTTACTTCAGTGTCTTCTTCAATGTAGTCATAGGTAATTTGATCTTCTGCTAATTTTTCTATGACAACCTTTTCAATAAACGCCAATAAATCTTTATCTTCTAAAACTTTATCAAACCAAATAATAGCGATACCAGACTCTTCAACAACACGTGAAGATGCAGCAACAGGCATCACCAATGAAGGTGCTCTAATATCCATGTCTTCACCAACAGGACCTTGGTGATTTATTTTATTGGTAACAAAAAAATCATTCGCTTGCTTTGGTTTACTCAAATTAGCAGGAATCACGAGATCGTTAGCTTCAAGCTTGTGCTGATAATCAAAACCACCATCTGCTTGCTTGTTATTAACAGAACCACAAGCTGTGATCGACAAGGCTAACAGTGATAAATAAAATGCTCTACAACTCATTAAAACTCCTGTGGCTTAGGTTATTGATATTCAAAACCTGCTAAGCTCACTAAAAAATACTTAAAATCTCTAAAATAAAATCGATATAAGACAGGGCTAATATTGCGCCCCATGGTACTTGCCTGATTTTACAAACACAAGGTATATGACCACAAAAATGTAAGATGATTCCAACTTTTATCATGATAAGTTACAATGCGCCTTTCTAGACAACTTAGGCGTAATAAATGCCACAATATTTAGTACTAACAGCGATGGGATCTGACAGAACAGGTTGTGTTAGTGAATTAACTAAATTAGCAAGTGAATGCGAATGTAATATATTAGATAGCCGAATGGCCATTTTTGGCTCTGAATTTACTTTCATTATGTTGCTTACAGGTGATACCAGGGCGATTAATAAGATTGAGATGAAGATTCCTCAACTTGCCCATAGTTTAGATTTAATCACTATGATGAAGCGCACGTCTGGTCACAGAACATTTGACTTAGTAAAACATTACCGAGCTGAGTACTCTGGCATAGACCAACCCGGTATTCTAAAAGCAATGACCGCTTTTTTTGCCACTCGTAAAATAGACATTTCTTCGTTAAAGTCGAAAATAGATCCAAAAACCAATCATATGAGTGCGAACATATTGTTTGCTTTAACGGAAAAAATTAGTATTGATGAACTGGAATATGATTTTCTAGAGCTTTGTCAGCAAACCGATGTACAAGGTTTTATCATCAAAGCTAATGCCAATTTATTACAGTGATAGACTCTTGATTATTCAGGATTGAAATGTAAAGCAGCTTTTGTTTGAAAGATAAATTGTGTTATTGCACATTCATGTAGCCACTTAATGAACTCTGCATTGCTAACTTATCAAACAAACTGCTGTAAAGTAATATCGAAAGATCAACAGTCCATAGAAAACAATTTAAAAACAAATAGAAGTGACTTTATTATGAATACTCTAAACGTTGGTGATACCGCACCACTATTTACACTAAACAATGAAAATGATGAGCCAGTCTCGTTAACTGATTATATTGGTAAACAGCAAGTATTAATCTACTTTTATCCTAAAGCAATGACTCCGGGTTGTACCGTTCAAGCCCAAGGTTTGCGTGATATCAAAGCTGAGCTTACTGAATTAAATACCGTTGCTTTTGGTATTAGTCCTGACGAAGTAAAACGTTTAATTAAATTCTGCCAACGTGATGAACTAAATTTCTCATTGTTATCTGATGTTGATCATCAAGTAGCTGATCAATTTGGAGTTTGGGGTTTGAAAAAGTTCATGGGGAAAGAATATGACGGTATTCACCGTTTGAGTTTTTTAATTGGACTTGATGGAAAAATCAGCCATGTTTTTAATAAGTTTAAAACTAAAGAGCATCATGATGTGGTCTTAGCCGTTTTAAACGAGTTAAAGAAGTAACGTATTGAAATGTTATAGCGCTAATTAACGTTATAAATAAAAAGCCCTAAGCTAAATAAAATTAGCTTAGGGCTTTTTTAATGTACAAGTGAGTAAAGTACTTACGTTATTTTACTTTAAAGTCGTATGGTACAGGCATCTAGCTAACGCCCTTATAGCCTTTTGATAGCATGTATCACTACTTTTAGCTTTCACTCGTCACGGCAGGTCCCGGAATAGACGGCCAAGCATTAATGACAGCTTTGACTAATGTTGCCAAAGGGATTGCAAAAAATATGCCCCAAAATCCCCATAAACCACCAAAAAATATCACCGCGATAATAATGACCACGGGGTGTAAATTAACAGCTTCAGAGAACAGCAAAGGCACAATAACATTACCATCAATCGCCTGAATTAAACCATAAGCAAGCATAACGTAACCAAACTCACTACTGATACCGAACTGAAAAAGAGCAACTAAGAGCACAGGTAAGGTGACAACGGTTGCACCTACATAAGGAACAAGTACTGATAAGCCGACTAAAACCCCCAATAGTAAGGCATATTGCAAATCAAGAAAGATAAAAGCAATAGTAGTAGATGCCCCAACAATAATTATTTCAATCACTTTTCCGCGAATATAATTTAAAATTTGTTGGTTCATTTCTTGGCTCACTTTAATTGCCATGCGGCGTTCTTTAGGCAAGAAGTGGGCAATACTGCTCATTAACTCTGTTTTATCTTTTAAAAAGAAGAACACCATTAACGGTACAAGGATCAAATAAACCATTAAGGCGACAATATCGGAAATTGAGTTCAAAGACGCTCTAAGTGCAACCTGCCCCCATTCAAGTAAATTATCATTAACCATGACAATGAAACTTTCAATTTGCGAGACGTGGACAAAATCAGGGTATTTCTCTGGCAAGGTCAATAAGTAACCTTGTCCTTGACTGATCATATGAGGAACTTCTTGCAATAAATTACTGCTTTGCTTCCAAATAATAGGCATTAAACCTAATACAGCTAATAAGGAGAAACTTAGAAAAGTAACAACAACTACTACCGTAGCACTAGAACGCGACATTGAGCTTTGCATTAGTTTGTTAACTGGAAGGTCTAACAAAAAAGCTAATGCTATTGCAACAAATACCGGCATCAATAAATTGCTAAATAAAGCAATAAATAATGCTATACAGACTAAAATAACAACCAACGTGACCGCGTGAGGATCTGAAAACTTACGTGTATACCAATCACTAAATAACTTAAACATAACTACCCATTCTTTAATTTTTGCTTGTATGACTTGTTCGACTAATACTTATCTCGACAATACCCATCTCAGTAGTTTGTTTTTGATAAAAATATCCCTGCTTATCTAACAATTTAGGAATATCATTAATAGAGCCAGTATCATCAATAGTGATAATACATTGGTCATCATCTTGCATTTTTTTTAGTAATAAACGTAATTTAACCAAAGGCACAGGACATTTCTCTCCTCTACCATCATATTTATAAATCATAGAAAACTTAAAACAGCGCTTTAGTTTAATTCACTAATTTGCGACAATTAATCCATTGTATAAATTAAAGTTATCATAACGTACCTCTATAGCCGTTACCAATCAAAGTGTAGGATTTCAGTAGGAATTGAAATTACGTTTAAACCTATCATAGAAGTGCTTGAGCATATTATCTCAAATAACTATTATGTCATCACTGCGCTTTGAAATTAAATTGCATAATCTCCATAAAGTTGCATTCTTATGGAGTACGGATATAAAGATAAGCCCTATGAAAACCTACTTATTGTCAGGAATATTAATTAAATGAGCTCATTAAGTACCAACGCTAGCTTAAAAGAGATTAATGCTTATAAAAAGCAAATTAATTGGGGAGAAGTATCCTCTATATATCATATGTTTTCTTCTTCGTTAGGTGAAGTAGATGGCATACTTACTCATGGATTTGATAGTGCGTATAAACAAATATTAAACCAAAATTCATGGAATTTAGCTTTGTTAGGCGCGAGTAAAAAAGCAGATGGTAGTATTCAGGTGAAGAATAAACCACAAATTACCTTACGCCATGAATTTAATGACATGGGCTATGAACTACATTGTTATCCTGCTATTGATGGCGAAGTCGTTACTCATAGTATGATTGACAAAGGCAACTGCCCTTTTAATAATTGGTTACCTGAAAAGACACAGATGCTCTTTCGTCTTAATAGCTTAGTTGCTTTTGCTATTTACAGTTTCCAAAGTGGGGATGAAGCAGATATTGCACTGTTAAAATATGCGCATTACAAAGTGAAAGAATTAATCACAACTTTAAGCGAATCTTTTCAGATTATTGTGGTCAAAGGCTATAGTATAGCGGAGTTTTACCAAGAAATAGCCAAAAGAAATGGTAATATCCTTACCCAAGACACTTAAGTGCTCTCTGTTACTCTCGTATATTTCCATTATGACCCTAGGATGTAATATTGCTTAACCTAAAACCCATGTTTACTGCCTTGTTATTTACATTAGGCATCGCAGCCGCTACTAGCTTTAATGCAAGTGCTATTGATAATCATAACAATAAAAATAAGTTACCCGATATAGGAATTTCTGGCTACAGCGTATTATCTACCGATAAAGAGCTGCAAATCGGTAAAGCAATGATGCGGCAATTACGCGCTTCACAACCGCTAATTCAAGACCCAGTTTTAATTGAATATATAAATCACTTAGGTAATAGCCTAGTGAAAAATGCTCAAGGGGTGAATTATGCGTTTGAGTTTTTTCTTATCAATAATAACGAATTAAACGCTTTTGCTTTTTTTGGCGGTCATGTAGGCATCCATAGTGGTTTAATAACAACAGCTGATACAGAAAGTGAATTAGCTTCTGTTATTGCTCATGAAATTTCTCACGTTACTCAGCGCCATTTAGCCCGACGTCTTGAATCACAAAGCCAAACTCAAGGTTTAACCATGGCTGCTATGCTGTCTAGTGTACTGATTACCTTGGTTAACCCTACCGTTGGCATCGCCGCACTAAGCGCAAGTATGGCCGTAACGCAACAAGCCAGCATTAACTACACTCGTGGTAATGAAAAAGAAGCAGACCGAGTAGGTATTGCTTTACTAGCGAGCAGCAATTATGACCCTCAAGGTGCTGCAAGCTTTTTTAGTAAAATGTCAACTAAGTACCGCTATGCCAGCAAACCACCGGCAATGTTGCTTACTCATCCATTACCTGAATCGCGTATAGCTGATGCTCGCCAGCGTGCATTAAACTACCCAGCAAGACCTTTACCACCTAGTTTAGGTTTTGAATTAACCAAAGCAAGATTAAAGTCTAGATATCAAGGCGAGGCAAAATCCAATATTAGTTTCTTTAAACTACAGTTGGAGAAAAAACGCTACGCTATCAAAGCTGCTGCACAATATGGTTTAGCACTATCATATTTTGAAAACAAACAAACTAGTGAAGCTTTGCAGTTATTAGAGATGTTAGAAAAAAATGATAAGGATAATTTATTTTATGTTGATGCCTTAACGGATGTCTACATAGCAAATAATCAGGCTAACAAAGCAATAAAGATGCTTGAACGATTAAACTTATTCATGCCTAACAATCAGGTAGTCAGTTTAAACTATGCTAACGCCCTACTCAGCGTGAAAGAATATGATCTTGCAGCGCAAATATTACAGGACTTTTTATTAGTCAACCCAGGTAACTTTATCGCTTATGATATATTAACTACCTTGTATAGAACTCAAGAGAAAACAGGTTTAATGCACATGAGTAAAGCAGAAGTGTATGCTTTACTCGGCGCATATCCAAAAGCCGTTGATGAATTGCAGACCAGTTATGCATTTCTTGATGAGCAACCTTTAATGCAAAAAAGAGTGAAGGCCCGGATATTACAGTTACAAGAACAAGAAAATCGTTTAAAACGTTTATAACAAGTTGACTGTATTAACCTGTCAGCTTGTTAGCATTTACATTACCGTTTAACTAGCAATTAATTATGAAAGGAAAACCATGTTTACTATTTATCACAACTCAAGATGTTCTAAGAGTCGCCAAACACTTGCATTACTTGAAGAACAAGCACAAAAAACAAATCAGGAAATCACTATTGTTGAGTACTTAAAAACACCAATTGATCACGCCCAGATTAAGCAGCTATTAGCGCAGCTTAATTGTACAGCCATTGAAATGATGCGGGTAAAAGAAGCCGAATTTTCTGAAAATAATTTAAAAGGTGCTAATGAAGAAGAGTTGATTAACGCCATGGCAAATACGGCGAAACTTATTGAACGCCCTATCGTTACTGATGGCAATAAAGCAATTATTGGACGTCCTCCTGAAAATGTTTTAACTTTTTTTAAACAGTAAGTTACTAAATTACCATTTAATCCTTAATGTAGATAAGCAGCCAAATGAACAAACAAAGATTTTCAACGAGTAATTATAAAAAAATAGCCTTAGCAGGTTATTTTTCTTTATTAGTATTTATGCCGTTATGGTTAATAGTACTAAGTCCAAGCGAGAGTTTAAGTACGACAACGTCACTGGTAATGTTTACCTTGCCGTTATTATTTCCATTAAAGGGATTGTTACAAGGAAACCCTTTCACCTATGCTTGGTCAAACTTTATTGTTTTAATCTATTTTTTGCATAGTTTAACGACCCTTTGGGTATTGCCAGCAGATAGAGTTTGGGCAATGTTAGAGTTGATATTTGCTAGTGCTATGTTTTTTGGCGCGACTTATTACGCCAAATTTCGTGGTCAAGAACTTGGTCTGAGCATTCGGAAAAAGAAAGAAAGTAAATAAATAATTCTAATACCGAGTAATACCAATTCAAGTAAGTTTCTTCTCACTCAGCGAGACTTAAAAGTCTTAGAGGTAAGGCATTGATTGAAGATAATGGTTTTTCCCTTATCAAAATCAATAACGCGGCATGTAAGCCTTTTAAATTCGCCCTTTGGGAGTTTGTCAGCAATCTGATAACTGCACATAATTTTCTTAAGATAGAATGACTATACATAAAAAAATTCTATTTGTTCTCAAACCGCTGACAAGCTCTGAGCGAGAACAAACTTAGTTGATTTGGTATTATTAAAAGAAGGAATAAATGAATGCGTTGTGATTTTGTAAGAGCCTCGTTGTTATTACCCCTATTTCTCACAGTAGTACTGACTGCTTGTGATAGTAAATCTGATGGTAATGTGACGAATTATCCCCTTGATAGCATAGTACAGCTTGATAAGGTGCAAAATGTAAATCAAAGCATAGATCTCCTTCTTCACTTCCCTTTTGATGTCGTTAGTCAAATAAAATGGCAACAAACGGCTGGCGAGCCGGTAGTAATTTTAGCAAAAACGAGTAAAGTTATTTCTTTTACGCCTATGCTAGCAGGCGATTACAGTTTTAGTGTCAGTTTTGTTCTCAATGATGGCATCGAGCAAATATTAAAGAAGAATATAACGGTTAATGATAACAATCATAAGTTAACCACACGTCTATCTCATGAAGCTTTAGCAGGTAATAAGGTGTCACTTCGTAGCCAACTTTCTGAAACGATTGATATCAACACGTTAACATGGCAACAAATAGAAGGTCCTAGTGTCACCCTAACCGCTGATAGTGGTGGTGAGTTAGCACTTTTTTTTGATGCTCCCCAAGTTGATGTCGATACCATTATTACCTTCGAGGCATCCGCCACAGATTCTGACAGTAATACCATTTATCGTGATCAGGTAGCGATACTCGTAGAGCCAGCTGCGGAAATAGGCAGTAATGCTTACTTTTCAGAGCGTAAAGCATCGGTTTTCGCTTATAACAGCAATAGCCCTTATGTTGATGATCTTGTTACTTGTATTTACTCTAATACCTTAACCAGTTCATGTACTTTGTCCCAAACACCTCTAATTGCAGAGGAAGTAAAAAGTTCATCAATGACACCTTCAATAGAGAGTATTATGGATCGTGTTGTGGTATCCCACCATTGGATGGGTGATAGATTTAAAGACTTTCTGAGTAATAATGATACCAACAACGATATCAAAAATTTGCTTAGAGCGACGACAGCAATTGTTATTTCTTATGATGTGCGCCCTTCATTTTATTGGGCGGCGACAGGTGCCATATATTTAGATGCAGAAAATTTTTGGTTAACTCCACAAGAGCGCGATACGATAAATGAAGCACCCGATTATCGGGCTGACTTTGGTAAAGACCTACAGTTCACTATGCCTTGGCGGTACGTAAAAGATAATGCCTCTGCAAGTAAAAGTTATAGTAAATCTGCACGGGTCACTCGAACAGCTACAGATGCTCTATATCGCTTAACATCATTAATGTACCATGAACTTGCTCATGCCAATGACTTTTTCCCAAGTAACGAATGGTATGTACATAGCAGCAATCAACGTGTGCTCGATGCAGCTGTCAGTACGACGTTTGAATCAGATGAACTTGCTATTACCTATCCACTA
The DNA here is from genome assembly GCF_000012325.1 of Colwellia psychrerythraea 34H. Taxonomy (NCBI): domain Bacteria; kingdom Pseudomonadati; phylum Pseudomonadota; class Gammaproteobacteria; order Alteromonadales; family Colwelliaceae; genus Colwellia; species Colwellia psychrerythraea. The sequence continues at coordinate 3,323,975 of NC_003910.7, forward strand.
AAAAGCCAAGAAATGCGTGATTTAGCGCAAGTTAGTTTTACTGGCGAGACCGCCAACCAGACACAAAAAAACTACTTACCAACAGATATTGAAGTTTTTTTTAGTCCAGAAGGTGCCTCAGACTTTTATGCTTACTCGAGTTTACGTGAAGATTATGCCATGTTGTTTGAAGAGTTAATGATGCAAAGCCGCTTTGCAGTAATACGTGATGTTGCCATTACCAATCAGCCAATAGGTGAAAGTATTTCCGCAGCTGATTATATTGTCACTTGGGGACAACGTGGCCGCATTGGTGACGATAAGTTAACAGATAGAGTACTTTTTAGTGCTAGTCGTGTATTACCCGAGTTTGATAGCCAAGCGGCAATAAACTTAGTACCTACTCCTATAGAAATGGTTGAAGGAAGTAATTGGTTTGATAATTTAACTATTAGCCCAATAGGAGCAAATGTTAGAAAAATGATGGGACAACGAAACAGCGTCTCAATTTTTACAGAATTTGCACAGCCATCGTCAGCAAACATTACACCTGAACAAGAAAATAATTTTAATCGGTATTATCAAAAACCTTTACCTCTGCACTAATGACCACATAATCTCTGAGTCAATACAGTTACTTTACCAACATAAAAAAACGCGATTAAATCATCGCGTTTTTTTATGTAAATTCTGTTCAATCCTACTTATCAACAAACTATTGAAGCGTTAGCACTTCTTTGATAAAAGGAATGGTAATTTTTCTTTGTTCTTGTATAGAAGCTTTGTCTAGGACATCAAGTGAGTTAATTAAACTGCCCATATCTCGGCTCAAGCGATTAAGTAAAAATTTGACTACTTCATCAGACAAAAACAAACCGCGTTGCGTGGCTCGGTATTGGAGGGCAATAACTTTTTCTTCATCATCAACAGGCTTAACTTGCTCAGTTAATCCCCAAGTAAGTCTCGACACTAAATCAGGTAGGCTTATACCTAACTGTTGGGCACTCTCATCACCTGAAATTAATAAGTAATTATTTTGTTCAAGCACTCTGTTAAATAAATCAAAAATGGCTTGTTGCCAGCGTGTATCGCCTGCAATCAAATGAATATCATCTAAACAGATTAAATCAATTTGCTCTAAGCCATCTAAAACTTCTACGGGTAATTGTTTTAACTCAGCACAAGATAAACATACAGAAGATTTTCCAATCTGCGCAGCATAAGTGCTGCTTGCATGCATTAGGTGTGATTTACCAACACTCGATAAGCCAAACAGGTAAAAACTGTGGGGCGTCGATTGTTGTGATTCTATATAGGACTTTAATTGAGTTACTACCCCCTGATTAATGTCACTTTTAAAACTATCAAACGTTTCATCATCAGGTAATTGTACCATCAACGTTAATTGAGCAACTTGCTTCATCTTTGCTCCCAATAAAAAACGGGAATTTTGGGTACAATCGTCAGTGGTGGTTTTGCTTCAGTTAATATTTGCAATTGATCATTCTTGGTAAGTTCATCGGCAGAGTCAGTATTTAAATTACTGTTATCCTCTCCCGTAGGGATAGTCTCTGGGATATTGCTATCTAGGAGACCTTCTTTATTTTTTACATTCGTTTGTGGGTTTTTAAGTTCATCTTTATTCGTATCAACAGTGCCTAAAACAGTAACCTGTACTTGATCATTAGCCTCGTTATTGAGGTCTATGCCTGCTTGATCTTGGCCATTGAATAGCTGAGTATTAAATTGTTGAATATGAGAAAAGCCATCGAGTTGACTGTCAAGTTGTTGCGTTAACTTATTGTTTAGCTTCAATGAGGCTAAAAATGATGCTTTTGAACCAATGAGATCTAACTTGAATTGACGTTCATCACCTTGAGCATTAATTAAAGTGACGGCTTTAACTGCAGACAAATCTTTTAAAAAATCAAATAATTGCATGTCACTTTTCAATGATGTGACATTTTTAACTTCAATAACAAAGTCATTTTCCGCTGTGGTAGATAATGCATAAGATTGATAAATTAACTCGGTAATGTCGGATAAGCCTTGTTCAATTAAACTGACTTTATCAATACCCTGATATTGTTGGGTATAAAGAACACCTTGAGTGAAAACACGCCAATCTAATACTTTAGGGAGAGCAAGTTCTTGCTGTTCACATAACAAGCCACACGCAGCATCACTTTCCGTAATAGCTGTTTCATTTTTTTCGCTATCAATAACTAAGCTTGAATCTGATACTCTCATGACCACAATAGTATCTGCAAAATAACGCTGCGAAGCTTGTAGGATTTGCTCAGGAAAATACCCCCAAAAATCACTTAACACCACTTGTTCGTTATCGGTTAAGTCCATTAAAGGCATAACAATAGGTAAACCACGTTGTATTGAAAAGTCATTGATACTTGAAGGGATAATAGTATCTTCATCAGAAGCTACTATACTTCGGCTTGTGCCTTGCTCATCAATTAACCACAACAGTACTTGTGGGCGTAAGCTGCCCCATAACGGAAGATTCGCGTCTTTAAACAATTGATTTACTTTGTCTTCATTAAAGCTAACGACCAAACTCAGCTCTTCATCTTTTCGTTGGTAGTGATATTGACTAACGTAACTACTGGCTTTTCTTTGTGCTTTTTTCAACACATCATGTGTTAACACACCTTTTTTACCACCGACTTTTAAAAACACACCTTGCAGTGCTTTTTTTATTGCTTGTTGACGTTGCTCACGAGCTTGTGAGTCGACGACGACATTGGCTTGGTACAGATCATTGACTTCAAGGGCTGCTAGACTAGGGCTAAGCAACGAGAATACCAGCATAATTATTACAAAAGGAAATCTAAACATATCGACTGAAAATTTTAAAAACTCTATGATTTTATATGTAATATCTTACCACATTGCCAGCAATTAATACCCGCAAATCTCAATAAATTCTTTGGAAATACCCCAATAAAAGAAAACAAGGCGAAGATACTGTTTATCGTCTTGAGTATGAGCCTTTGCACTGGTAGAATACGGCCCTTAAAATACTGTCGGTAATTTCTGAGGTTTCCCGTGAGCGAACAAAAACAGTCGTTAAGCTATAAAGATGCTGGTGTTGATATTGATGCTGGTAATGCGCTAGTTGAAAACATTAAAGGTGCGGTAAAACGCACAACACGCCCAGAAGTTATGGGTGGTTTAGGTGGTTTTGGTTCGGTATGTCAATTACCTACAGGTTATAAAGAACCTGTACTAGTTGCTGGTACCGATGGTGTAGGTACTAAATTACGTTTAGCAATCGATTTAGCTAAACACGATACTGTTGGTATCGATTTAGTGGCAATGTGTGTTAATGACCTTATTGTTCAAGGTGCTGAGCCATTATTCTTCCTTGATTATTATGCTACTGCCAAACTTGATGTTGCTGTCGCATCATCAGTTGTTGAAGGTATTGCTGAAGGTTGTATTCAATCTGGTTGTGCTCTTGTTGGCGGTGAAACTGCTGAAATGCCAGGTATGTACCACAAAGGTGATTATGATATTGCTGGTTTTTGTGTTGGTGTAGCTGAAAAGTCTCGTTTAATTGACGGTACTAATGTTGCTGCAGGCGATCAATTGATTGCGCTTGGTGCTTCAGGTCCTCATTCAAATGGTTTCTCTTTAATTCGTAAAGTATTAGAAGTAAACAACACTGATACTAATGAATTACTTGAAGGCAAGAAAATTGCTGACCATTTACTTGAACCAACAAAGATTTACGTTAAATCTGTACTTGAGTTACTTAAAAATGTAGATGTTCATGCACTTTCTCATATCACTGGTGGTGGTTTCTGGGAAAATATTCCACGTGTATTACCTGAAACAGCACAAGCTGTTATTAAAGGTGATAGCTGGCAATGGCCGAGCATCTTTAATTGGTTACAAGAAAATGGCAACATTACTGAACATGAGATGTACCGTACGTTCAACTGTGGTGTTGGTATGGTTATTGTAGTTCCTGCTGATAAAGTAGCACAAAGTATTGAAGTGCTAACTGCACATGGCGAAAATGCTTGGCACCTTGGCGAAATCGCTGATAAAGCTGACGGTGAAGAGCAAGTAGTTTTTGCTTAAGTAGCTAACGTACAAAGCATACAAATATATATTAAAGGGGCTATTTACTAGCCCCTTTAATTTATCACGACTTTATCAATCTTTTATAAACCTTTTATTAAGTAAAGTAGGAAAATATATGTCGAGCAAAATTGTAGTATTGATCTCTGGCGGTGGCACTAATTTACAAGCCATTATTGATGCCTGTACTGATAGTAATTATCCTGCAGAAATAGTTGGCGTAATATCCAATAAAGCCGATGCTTATGGCCTAACCCGTGCTAAAAATTCTGACATTACCGCTGTAGCGCTTTCTCATAAAGATTTTGCTAGCCGTGAAGATTACGATCAAGCACTTATCAAGGAAATTGATTGCTTTGATGCTGACTTAATCGTATTAGCTGGCTTTATGCGAATCCTTACACCAAGCTTTGTCCAGCACTTCCAAGGTAAACTGTTAAACATTCACCCTTCTCTTTTACCTAAATATCAGGGCTTAAATACACATCAACGCGCTATTGATGCCGGTGATGATGTACATGGTGTTAGTGTTCACTTTGTTACTGAAGAACTTGATGGTGGCCCAGTAATTCTTCAAGCCAAAGTGCCGGTATTTGAAGGCGATACCAGTGACGATTTAGCTGCTAGAGTTCATGAGCAAGAACATCGTATCTATCCACTAGTCGTAAAGTGGTTTGCTGAGAAAAGACTTAATATGCAAGACGAACATGCAGTATTAGATGGTAATATTCTACCTATTTCAGGTTATGCTGCTGATTAACCTAATTAGCTTAACCTCTTGAATACTGCTAGTTAAATAGGGTTATTTTAGTACTACTCGCTAAATGAAGTAACTCATCAAATAGTACAACAAATAGTACAACAAATAGTACAACAAATAGTACAACAAATAGTTACCAAGTTTTTGCTCTCCCCCAGACAGAAGCTGTTAGTATAAATGTATACTCATTGCTTCTGGTCTATTTGTTTATTATGCGAAAAATTTTCTCCTTACTTTTATTTACTCTGCCTTTACTAGCTTCCGCTACTGATATTGAAACGTCACCCTTACCAAAAGCCAAGCAACAACAAAACTCATTCGCTGAAACTATCCCTGCTTTTCGTGCAACTTATACGCTATTACGTAAATCAGATCCTGTAGGAAAAGCTATCAGGGAGTTAAGTTATCTTGATGATGGTACAGTTAAATATCATTATGAAACTGATATAAGTTGGTTAATATTTTCTGATACACGTAGCGAAACATCTATTGTTGATATCAAAGAAAACCAAGTGATCCCTTTAAGTTATGACTATCAGCGTGAGGGAACAGGACGTGATAAGTACTATCAATGGCAGTATGATTTAGCAGGGAAAACAGCAACAGATCTGAAAAAAGATAAAAAAATATCTCTCGATTTTACTGACGGCCTGCTTGATAAACTGAGTTATCATCTACAAAATCGCATTGATTTAATTAACAACCCCGAACAAAAGCGGTTTGTATATCCCGTCATTAGTACAAAGGGATCTGTTAAAGATTATCAATATCTATATGATGGTAAAGAAGAACTAATTCTCCCCTATGGCCTAGTCAAAACTATTCGATTAAAACGTGAAATTGTTGAGAAAAAACGGATCACCTACGCTTGGTTTGCACCCGAGTTAGGTTACTTGTTAGTAAAGCTCTACCAAGTTAAAGGTGGCTCTGAACAATTTGAAGCACAATTATCAACACTTGAGCTTAAATAATCTAAGCTTTGTTCTTTACTCACCAATAAATTAACAATGTTTATTGGTGATGTTCCCAAATATTTTTCAAACACTATCTCCTAAATACGCTTTCCTAAAGAAAATAAACCATCAAATTAAATAAGCTGAACTCTGGATAATGAGTGCTTGATGCTTTAGTAAAATTAATAATTACTCATAGCTGATAATACCTTTCTTATGTCATTCCTCGCTGAGGTGACTCATAAATTCTGCAACATGCTTCTTGAATGATTACCGGTATATACCGAGTTGACCAGTACCTATTTAACCTTTATTAACTGTTATACCAATTGCACTAAGTAAGTGATCATTTTTAAATGACCTATACCCGTTACCATTCAAAGTGCAGGATTTCAGTGGAAATTAAAATAACTTTAGGCAAGACAAATAATTTAAGCATAGTCACTCTATGCTTAAGTTATTTAACGCCGAATAAAGTCATTTTAAACCCATCGAAGAAACACTTGAACAACATTACTTCATCGTTGCTGTGATTTATAATGGCGCTACATGGATGTAGCTTATTAGAGAATGCAGGAGCATATTCTCCTGAATAACTATTATTTCACCACAGCGCCTTGAATTGAAATTGCTCAAGCACTCTGAAACCTGCATCTTGTTGGTGACGGGTATAAATATCCAATAACCTCGTTGCTTTCGATCCTAATAGCCAGCTATTGCTCAATTAAGCGCCTTATTCTTGAAAATTTATTTTCATTGAATTCTGTAACCTTAATTAATACAAATGGCATTACTGCTTTAATACGGCTGGTATTATTTTGTTCAATAAATAGCAAATAATGCTTGAATAGTCATCAAATACACTATACTGTACGTTTATACAGTATAGTTACATAACACGACTTAGCACGAGGCAAAACTATGTTCACGACCAATACAACCATCAATGCAAGTATCAATAATGCCATCAGTACTCCACTTGCAGAGCAAGCTTGGCTAAAGCTAGCTAATGTTGAAAACCATCAAGAATTGTCGTCGCATTATGTAAATATTTGTCAGCAACATAATCAAGAAAAAAAATGGGTACTTTTTATCAACCCAGAAGAATCTTCAATTGAGCAGTTAGCTCATACCCATGGTGTTGATATTTCAAAAGTGCTTTGTGTTAGTTTTAAGGGTAAGAATAAAGTGAATAATTTACTGGATTCAAAATCAGCTCATTTAGATATAGAGCAAATAAAGAATGTATTGTGTCGTGGGAATTGCTCAGCAGTTATTCTTTCAAACGCTTCATTTGACGTTGACGAAATGGCTGCTCTTGATAGTTGTGCTCGTTCAGGTGAAACGCACTGCGTACTACTTAAGAATAATAGAAAAAATGAAACCGTCTTAAATAGTCAAAAAATTCACTAAAACGGTATAATCCACCTAAAATAAAAAAGCCGTATTGTTATTAACAATACGGTTTTTAATTTTTATAACTGCCAGGTAAACATAGCTGGATAACTTACCTTTTTGACAGTCTTTTACGACATGGCTTTATAAAGTGTTTTTATACTTTATTATCCAACCAATGATTTACATTACGTGATAATACAGCCATTGGCACTGCGCCATTTAAAAGTACTACATCATGAAATTCTGCTAAATCAAATTTATCACCTAAGCGGGCTTTAGCTTGTTCTCTTAAACTTAATATTTTTAACATACCAAGCTTATAACCTAGCGCTTGACCCGGCCATGCCATGTAGCGCTCAATCTCTGCAACCACATCCGATTCAGCAGTACCTGTTTGCTCTGACATATAACTAATCGCTTGTTCTCGCGTCCAACGTTTATCATGCAATCCAGTATCAACAACCAAGCGTACTGCTCTAAATAATTCAGCTTGTAGACGACCTAAATCTCCGAAAGGGTCATTTTCATACATGCCGAGTTCATACGCGACTTGTTCTGAATAAAGAGCCCAGCCCTCAGTGTATGCGTTATAAGGTGCAATTCTACGTAAAAAAGGCAGCTCTGCTTGGTCTAAATTCAACGCAATTTGCCAGTGATGACCTGGATTTGCCTCATGATATGTTAGCGTTTTTAATCCAAATTTCGGATTAGCTTTCATATCTCTCAAATTAATCCAATAAATACCTGGTTTGCTACCATCTACAGCGGGTGATGTATATTGACCACCTGGAGCACCATCTTGCACTTCAACAGGGAAAGATTTCACTTCTACTTGATAACTTGGCGTAGTTCTAAATACTGGTGCCATTTTTGCTGTTACCTCAGTAATATAACCATTAATATCACTGAGTAATTCTTCACGTCCTGCTATTGAGTCTTCATATAAAAAGCGTGGCTCTTCATTTAACGCCACCATGCGCTCACCGACAGTGCCTTTTGTATAACCCTGAGCTAGTAATATTTCATTCATAACGCCGCTAATGCGCGCCACTTCATCCAAACCAATTTGATGAATTTGAGTCGGCGATAATTCACTATCCCCTAACTGCTTAATAGCATCTTGATAATAAACACTACCCTTTGGCTGCGCCCATATACCTGACTCAGAACGCGCTTCGCTCAATAACTGTTCACTGGCTTTTTCTACTGATTGGTAAGCGGGATATACCACTTGACTTACCTTAGCAATAACTTGAGTGATTAAAGACTGCTTTTGCTCTGTAGTAAGTGAGTCAACCTTTTCAATTTTCTCACGAAAAACATTCACGAATGGATGTTGTTCTGCAGATCCACTGGTAAAGCCTTTCAAATATTTAATAGCACCTTGTAAGGTTACTTTTGAAGGTAACCAGTTTTGGGCTGCATCTGCCGTTTGCTTTTCAATAATAGTTGCTGCAAGTTTATCAAACTGCCCTAAACGCACGATATAATCTAATGCTTCTTTTTCTGTAGTAATTGGCTGATCATTTTGCATCACCCTTGGGATATCAATTAATGGACCATTAATTTGATTAACAATAAAAGGAGAAAGCCCCATCCATGTATCAATATAACCAATATTAAAATTGGGCTCTCCAGCAAAATAGCGCGTAAGCCCTGCCATAACTTGTTGGTTATTCTTTGTTGTTATATCGGCATCATCTAGCTTGATACCAGCAATAGTATTTGATATGGATAATAACTCTGCTCTTAATTGCTTTTCATTTTCAGGGCTATAGAACTCCATATCACTACTGATGACTTGTCCTATATCTTTTTGAGATAGACCATACATGGTTGCTGACAAAGCTCGTTGCTTAAAAAGACTCTGTTTAGCTTGCAGATATAACGAAGCCAATTGTTGCTTTGAGCTGATCACTTGTTTAGGTTCCGAAGTTTCAGAAGCCGTACTTGTTTTAGTTTCCGCCACAACAGTATTATTCTCATTGCATGCGCTCAAGCCTAATGCAGCAATAACCGCACTAGCCAATAAGCTGCTTTTTAAATTCTTATTCATATTTTCCTCAGAAATGCGATTAGCACTATGGTTTATTATTATTTTAATTATTTTTCAGCTTTACACCGAATTTTATTTCACAGCGATTAGAACAAATGAAATCAAGATTGTAAACAGTATACAATCTTGATTAATAAATAATAGACTCTAACATTGTTCAAAAAACGAACAGATATAGTTGGGGATAGCATGAAATATCTGATATAATCCCGCGCCCGCTATTTGCGGCGCAGCGATTTAGATTCGGTTAACCCCAATGGGAATGGTGATATGACTTCAGTAAAAAAACAAATAATTTCGAAGACTCAACAGGGATTGTTTGATTATCCAAAATACTGGGCTGAGTGCTACGGCACAGCACCTTTCTTACCTATGTCTCGCAAAGAAATGGACATACTCGGCTGGGATAGCTGCGACATTATTATTGTAACTGGTGATGCATATGTTGATCACCCAAGTTTTGGTATGGCTATTATCGGTCGTATGCTAGAAGCACAAGGTTTTAGAGTCGGCATAATCGCACAGCCCGCATGGGATTCAAAAGATGCCTTTATGGAATTAGGAAAGCCTAATTTATTTTTTGGTGTTACTGCGGGTAACATGGACTCAATGATTAACCGATATACCGCCGAGCGTAGAATGCGTCATGATGATGCCTATACCCCAAATGATGAGGGTGGTAAACGTCCTGATCGTGCGGTAACAGCGTACACTCAACGTTGTAAAGAAGCCTTTAAAGGCGTTCCTGTAATTATTGGCGGTATAGAAGCAAGTTTGCGTAGAATTGCCCATTATGATTATTGGTCGGACAAAGTACGCCGCTCTGTTTTATTTGACTCAAAAGCAGATTTATTAGTTTTTGGTAATGCCGAACGCCCGTTAGTTGAAATTGCTCATCGCATTGCCCGTGGTGAAGATGTTAAGACTATTACCGATGTTAGAGGCAGTGCATTTTTAACCAATCAGGCACTCCCTGGTTGGCAAGGCATTGATTCGCGTGATATAGACAGACCAGGTAAAATTGATCCTATTTATAGCCCTTATGAAGAAATCACCCCTGAATCATGTAGTGATAATGAGGCGCAAACAGCAGCCGCTATCTCTGATAATGATATAACGAAAACGGCACAGCCTATCGAAATGGCTGATTACCGTAATAAAACGTGGGATAAAAAAGCTAAACCTTGGGAAACAACTTACATTAATTTACCTACTTTCGAACAGGTAAAAGAAAACAAAGTTCTTTATGCTCATGCATCCCGAATTTTTCATCAAGAAGTTAACCCTACCTCGGCAAAACCATTGGTTCAAAGCCATGGTACTCGCCTTATATGGCTAAACCCACCCGCTAAACCTTTATCAACTGAAGAAATGGATGGTGTATTTGGTCTTGAATATAAACGCGTACCCCACCCTAGCTATGGTAAAGCGAAAATCCCCGCTTATGATATGATCAAAACATCGATTAATATCATGCGTGGTTGTTTTGGTGGTTGTACTTTCTGTTCAATTACCGAACATGAAGGACGCATTATTCAAAGTCGTTCTCATGAGTCTATTATCAATGAAATCGAAGATATTAGAGAAAAAGTCCCTGGTTTTACTGGCGTAATCTCAGATCTTGGTGGCCCAACCGCCAATATGTATCAGCTCAATTGTAAAAGTGAAAAAGCAGAAGCGACTTGTCGAAAACCTTCATGTGTTTGGCCAACCATTTGTGGTCACTTAGATACCGATCATACGCCAACAATAGAGTTATACCGTAAAGCACGTAAAGTAAAAGGCATTAAGAAAGTACTAATCGCTTCAGGTGTTCGTTACGATTTAGCCATTGAACATCCTGAATATGTGCAAGAATTAGCAACTCATCATGTTGGTGGTTATTTAAAGATAGCCCCAGAACATACCGAGCAAGGCCCGCTTGATAATATGATGAAACCTGGCATGGGTAGCTATGATAAATTTAAAGAAATGTTTGATCATTACTCGAAACTTGCGGGTAAAAAACAGTACTTGATCCCTTACTTTATTTCTGCCCACCCTGGCACGACAGATAAAGATATGGTTAATCTCGCACTTTGGCTAAAAGAGAACAATTTCAAGTTAGATCAGGTGCAAAATTTTTACCCTTCACCTTTAGCTAATGCCACAACCTTGTACCATACCGAGCTAAATTCGTTACGTAATGTAACCACTAAAAACTTAGCTAAAGAAGATGGAAAAATTAACGTACCTAAAGGCACCATCCAACGCCGCTTACACAAAGCTATATTGCGTTACCACGATCCAGCTAACTGGGCACAGATTCGACAAGCCTTAACTAAAATGGGCTTAACGAAACTTATTGGTTCTGCACCAAATTGTCTTGTGCCAAGAGAAACACGTGGCGAGCAACAATTAGCAAACAAAGATAGACAGGGTAAAAATAATTCACAAGGTTTTAAAACCAGCCCTGGTCAAAATAAGCCTAAGTCAGAACAAGGCAATGGAAAAAAGAAGAAAACGCCAATGCACAAAAAAGGTCTAACCCGCTTTTCTGATAACCAATTTAGTGATAGAAAAAAGAGTAAATAATATTTAATACAGTAAACGAGCTAACCTATTTAGCTCGTTTATTTGATTTATTTACACTACGCCTTACTTAGAAATTTTATTAACTATTATTGTCTTGTCGTGTATAATCGCGCGCAATATTTTATCGGTAAATTTACTGTTTTATTTGATTCAGTAAACATCAACATTCGACGGAACACATCATGCTAGCAGCAAATAATATAACCCAGCAGTTTGGCGCTAAGCCATTGTTTGAAAATATCTCACAAAAATTTGGTGGCGGTAACCGTTATGGTCTAATCGGCGCAAATGGTTGTGGCAAATCTACCTTCATGAAGATTTTAGGTGGTGATTTAGAGCAAACGTCTGGTAACGTTAATCTTGATACGGGTGAACGTTTGGGTAAATTACGCCAAGACCAGTTCGCTTTTGAAGAAAACAGTGTTATTGATACTGTGATCATGGGCCATACCGAGTTATGGGCAGTAAAAGAAGAACGTGACCGTATTTATGCTTTGCCTGAAATGAGCGAAGCTGATGGTATGAAAGTGGGTGATTTAGAGTCTGAATACGCTGAAATGGATGGTTACAGTGCTGAAAGTCGTGCTGGTGAATTGTTAATCGGTGTAGGTATTCCTGTTGAGCAACATTACGGGTTAATGAGCGAAATCGCTCCTGGCTTTAAGTTACGTATATTACTAGCTCAGGCACTCTTTTCAAATCCTGATATTTTGTTACTTGATGAGCCAACCAACAACTTAGATATTCACACTATCCAATGGTTAGAAGAAACGTTAAATGAACGTAATTCAACCATGATCATAATTTCCCATGATAGACATTTTTTAAACAGTGTTTGTACTCATATGGCCGATTTAGATTATGGCGAACTGTGTGTTTTTCCTGGTAACTATGACGAATACATGTTGGCTGCTACACAAGCAAGAGCCCGTTTATTGTCAGATAACGCTAAGAAAAAGGCACAAATTGGTGAACTTCAAGCCTTCGTTGCCCGTTTCTCTGCTAACGCATCAAAAGCAAAACAAGCGACTTCTCGCGCCAAGCGAATTGATAAAATTCAATTAGATGAAGTCAAACCATCTAGTCGTAGTAATCCGTTTATTCGTTTTGAGCAAGAGAAGAAATTATTCCGTAATGCTTTAGTTATTGAAAAATTGAATAAAAGCTTTGATCGTAACTCTGTACTTAAAGACATTTCAGCATTAATTGAAGTCGGTGAACGTATCGCTATTATCGGTGAAAATGGCATTGGTAAAACCACGCTTTTACGTACGTTAATGAACGAAGTAGCTTACCAGCAAGATTCAGGTGAGTTTACTTGGTCTGAAAATGTCAATATCGGTTATTATGCACAGGATCATGAGTTTGAATTTGAAAATGACATGACCTTATTTGACTGGATGAGCCAATGGCGTCAACCAACTGATGACGAGCAAGCTGTTCGTGGTTATTTAGGTCGTTTGCTTTTCTCTGCCGATGATATTAAAAAGTCAATTAAAGTCTTATCTGGTGGTGAAAAAGGTCGTATGCTGTTTGGTAAGCTAATGATGCACAATCCTAATATATTGCTGCTTGATGAGCCAACCAACCACATGGATATGGAATCGATTGAATCATTGAATATGGCGTTAGAGCAATACGAAGGGACGCTTTTATTCGTTAGTCACGACAGAGAGTTTGTTTCAACCATCGCTACCCGTATTATTGAAATAACCAAAGACGGTTATATCGATTTTGCTGGCACTTACGATGAGTACTTAGCAAGCCAAGTTTAAGTTTACGTTCAAAATATTTATCGGCTATCAATATACCTTTTGATAGCCGTGTTCCCACTGTTTAACATAACTCCCTCTTAAGGAATTACCTTGCTTAGTTATCGTCACGCTTTTCATGCTGGCAATTTTGCCGATGTACTAAAGCATAGTGTTTTATCACTTGTTTTAGATTATATGACTCGTAAAGAAAAAGGCTTTTGTTACATAGATAGCCACTCGGGGGCTGGTATGTATCAGCTAGCCGACGAATATGCCCAAAAAACGGGTGAGTATAAAGACGGTATTGCCAAGATTATTAACGATGAAGATGCGCCTGAGTCACTAGAACCTTATTTATCACTGATCAAGAGTCTCAACCTTGCTTCTGACCGTAATACTGATCCAAGTGCAGACATAAGTACTGACACAAGTAACGACCTTGACGTTTACCCTGGCTCCCCTGGCATAGCAAAAGCTTTTGTTCGTCGACAAGACAGTAGTCATTTATTTGAATTACACCCGACTGATATTCAACACTTGGAAAATTTTTGCCAGCGCTGGCGTAAAGTATTTGTTAAACAATCTGATGGCTATCAAGGTGTGCTTGGTTTAATACCACCACCAAGTCGTCGTGGTGTGGTACTTATCGATCCTCCTTATGAATTGAAAGAAGACTATCACAAAGCGGTAAAAACTATTATTAAGGCCTATGAAAAGTTTTCAACAGGCACATACATTCTTTGGTATCCCGTTGTTAAGCGCGAGTTAGTTGAGCAGATGAGCTATACTTTCACTAAAAGCTCGGTCAAAAATGTATTACAAGTAGAGTTTTGTCTAGAAAGTGATACTGATGAATACGGTATGACAGGTACTGGATTGTTTATTGTTAATCCTCCATGGCAATTAACTTCGCAGCTTGAAGAAATATTACCTTATATGAAGACTAAATTAGGCAGTGACGACACAAGTTACACACTTAACCAGTTGATCGCTGAATGATATAGATGAGTGATATAGATGAGTGATATAGATGAGTGATATAGATGAGTGATATATATAAGCTCAGACTAAATAATTGTCTGGACGTAAACCAATCTTAAATATTGCTAGAGTCTTCTAAGTCATATGACTTAAAAGACTCTATTTTAAAGCAAAAGAGCATAACTAAGCTCGATTTGTTTTTACTTGATGAAACTCTGGCGATTTCAGTATAAAAATGTCATCGACATAAAATTGCTCTGCACTACTTGCTTGCCACCAATGTTGCCAAGACTCATCAAGGTCTAACTTGTTCTGTAAAGGGTCAACTAAAGCCATTGCCGGTAATGGCGCTACAATACTGCCCATCGACATTTGAACGCCATAAGGTGAACGCCTTTTAATCATTTGCGGAATGAGCTTAGCTGGATCGTCCAAGCCCATACTCCCCACCAATTCAAAGAAACTTGCTACCGTATTATCATGGAAGTTTTTCACTCGATCACTTTTTGACTCGATGTCAATTGCTTTTGCTCTTGCGGGATCTTGAGTCGCTACACCTGTAGGACAAAGGTTAGTATTACAATGTCTTGATTGTATACAGCCAATGGCCATCATCATAGTTCTAGCCGCATTAACTACATCGGCGCCGGCAGCAATTTTTGCGAGTAAATCAAAGCTTGATGCCGTTTTACCCGAAGCAATTATTTTTATTTTATCTCTGAGTCCAACACCAACCAATGCATTGTTTACTATGCTTATGCCTTCTAGACAAATTAGCCCTAAGCGATTAGTAAATTCAACTGGTGCAGCACCTGTCCCCCCTTCGGCTCCATCAACAGTGATAAAATCAGGTGTAATACCTGTTTCTAACATTGCTTTGCAAATACTTAAAAACTCGGCGGGGTTACCAATACATAATTTAAAGCCAATAGGCTTACCGCCACTTAAGCTGCGTAATTGCTCGATAAAAGCTAACAAATCCTTTGGGGAAGTACATTCTGGGTTAACTGCCGGCGAGATACAGTCTTTATCCTTTGAAATATGTCTGATGTGGGCGATTTCGTCGGTAATTTTCGCTTTAGGCAGCACACCACCATGACCTGGCTTTGCGCCTTGACTTAATTTTATTTCAATCATTTTTATTTGTGGCAGCTTAGCTGTTTTCTCAAAGGTAGCAGGGTTAAATCGTCCCTGTTCATCACGACAGCCAAAAAGGCCGGTACCTAGCTGCCACACAATATCGCCGCCATGTTTTAAATGATAAGGGCTCGCAGCCCCCTCACCAGTATTATGATAACAACCTGCTTTTTTAGCGCCTAAATTTAGTGCTTCAATGGCATTGGAACTTAACGAGCCAAAACTCATCGCTGAAATATTTAAATAGGATGCTAAGTATGGCTGCTGGCAACTATCACCACCAATAATTACTCGCTTGGCAGCCTCTTTTATATGAGTAGGCGCTAATGAATGCCATAAACTTAGATAATTATCTTCAACAAGATTACGCTGGGTACCAAAAGCGATAGTATCACGGACATTTTTAGCACGTTGATACACTAAAGTACGTTGCTCACGGTTAAATGGACGCTCTTCGGTATCGTTTGCTATAAAATATTGTTGTATTTCAACTCGGTAAGATTCAAGGAAATAACGTAGATAAGCGACTACAGGATAAAGGCGATTCAGACTATGGCGACTATGAAAGACATCATACAGTCCAATAATGCTATAAAGTAACGTTGAGATTAATAAAATTAAACTAAAAGCACTTTCGCTGTGCATGTAGAAGTACCCTGCTGAAAAATTACCAACACTGGCAATGAACCATAGAGCTTTTTGCATGATGGTCATGAAACATCCTCATAGAATTATAATTATTATATTTGTCAAACGCATTAATCAAACTTATTAATCCAAAAGAAAGATTAAATAGTTTGGTACTAATAACTTACCATTATTCACTCTTCTTTGAATACGAAAGTTTTTATAAAGACTGTCAATTGGTTTACTCATTACTTACTTTGCTTAAAACAAAGTCGCTAGCCCTGTGTGAGTTTCAATAGGTAAGTAATAATTCTATTGGTATGACCGATAAAAAATCAATTTCCCTACTTGTTTTCCTCTTATTTGTTACTCCCTAAATTTGCATTTCAAGCTTTAACATATAAGCTTATATTAACTACCATCTAGGTCTAAAGCATGATTTTCAGTTAACAAATATATTTGTAAACTTTCAATGATTGACTTAACTACTTTGAATGTTTTCATATAAGAGAAATTTATGAAAAAAACTAATAGTCACATAATCTTACCTCCTGCAAAACGATATAAACTATTTGTGCTTATGTTTGCATTGTCGATGTCTACAAGCCATTACAGTTATTCACAGCAAATAACTGAATCGCAAGAGTCTGCTAATAAAAAACACCTACTTGAGTTAGAGCGACAATATAAAATACTAATTCAGCAGGGAAAGGAGATTGAAAAATTAAAACGTTCAATTAAAAAGCAAAGTTCAAAAATCAATCAACAGAATAAGAATTCTCCCAAAAACAAAAACGCCCAACAAGCTAGCAATCAAGTTACGAATAACAAAAAACGTAAAGTTTCGCCTGTCATTAATAAGCCGGTAGGTAAAGCGCCACCTAAAAAAGCTACCCGCATTGATGTCTCAGCTATACCTAAATTAAGTACTAATAATAGCGGCGTACTTACAAAATCAGGTACTTTAATAATAGAGCCAAGGTTAGGTTATTCATACACAGATACTAACCGTGTATTTCTAGATGCTTATTCTTTTCTACCTGCACTCGTGGTTGGTGTGATCGACCTTAGAGAAATAAAGCGTCATACCGTTGTTGGTAGTCTCGGTGCTCGATATGGTGTGACTGATCGATGGGAGGTCGACATGAAACTTTCTTACATTGGCCGAAATGACAGTCAGCGCTCTCGCCCAATAAGCATAGGAGTTAGTGAGGATGACATATTTACAGCAAGTGGTAGTGATATGGGTGATATTGAATTGTCTACACGTTATCAGCTTAACTCTGGCGCAGATGGCGGAGCAATTTATGTTTTTAACCTTGTTGCCACAATCCCAACAGGTACAAGTCCATTCGATGTTGAGTATGTAGAATCAACACCAGGAACTGTTTTCCCTACAGAGTTACCAACAGGCTCTGGATACTACAGTGTTCAACCTAGTTTAACTGCAATCTACGCGACGGACCCTGGTGTGCTTTTTGGTAATATAAGCTACGGCAATAACTTAAAAACCGATGAAGAGGTAGGGGAAGTTAATCCCGGTGATAGCATAGGGTTTAGCTTTGGCTTAGGTCTGTCATTAAATGAACGTACTTCTATGAGCTTAAGTTACTCACATAAACATGTATTAAAATCCAAAATTGATAACTTTAAAATTAACGGTAGTGCGCTTGATATTGGCCAACTGATTATTGGCTATTCATTCAACTATACAAAACAAACAAACATTAATTTATCATTGAATATTGGCGTTACTGATGATGCTCCAGATATCAGACTTAACTTCAGGCTTCCAATGGTGTTTTAATTCGATATATTTAAAGCAACACTTTGTTTATAGCCATTTCGTTTAGAATTCAGTTGGAATCAACTACACCTCAAGAAAAGTAGACCAATAATAAACATAATTATTCAATGTTAACTTAGTCTAAAGCTACTTCAAACATTTCTACCCGTACTTCGGGGAGTAGAGCAAATAATACTCAGCCCATACAATGCATAGAATTTCTTTTTAAGTTTTAAAGGAATAATCATTTATCAAAAATGTGTATTGATTATGAGTCGCTCAGAGATTATCAATCTAACACTTTCAAGTGGAAGGATTATACCCGTTACCATTCAAAGTGCAGGATTTCAGGGGGAATTAAAATGACTTTAGGCAAGACAAATAATTTAAGCAATTCACTCTATGCCTTGTTTATTTAACGCCGAATAAAGTCATTTTAAACCCATCGAAGAAGCGCTTGAGCAACATCACTTCATCGTTGCTGTGATTTATAATGACGCTACATGGATGTAGCTTATTAGAGAATGCAGGAGCAATTCTCCTGAATAACCATTATTTCATCACAGCGCCTTGAATTGAAATTTATCAAGCACTCTGAAACCTGTATCTTGATTGGTGACGGGCATATAGAAACGTCATATTATCAGTGGGTTAACCTTGTGGTTAATGGTTAATGGTTACAGGCAATGAGTGTAAATTATAAAATTGGCTATCACTTGGCGTTAAGTTAATATTATCTAAGTTTTTTATATCAATGTTGATGTTGTTGATCGTTTGAAGTAATTGGTTGTCTAGATCATTTTGTACTACTGACTTAAATAAGGTATTAGATAATCCAGGGATATTTAGTTTTCCGTTCTTAACTAAGTTCTGATTATTTGCAGTTTGAAAATATGAGCTAGAGGTCTCTTGACCATTTCTAAATATACGCTTTTCAAAACTGATATCAACAATGACACCATTAGATAATATAAATCCTCCTCGTGAAAAAGCTAACTTTTTGTCCGATACCTTAAGCCATTTTTCTTTATCTAGAGGTGCCTTAAAAGCTACATATTCTATGCTTGCAGCAGACACTAAACATGACCCAGTCATGATTATAAATGCCATAACTATACATAGGTTCTTTAAAAGCATGACCGAGTTTATATTCATCTAAATATCCTAAATGTTAAATCAGAAATCAATTGCTGAAGGTTGCAGTACATTAAATAGTGCTAAACTAGAATGATCCACGGCTAAGCCTAAATTAGCCTTCACTCGTAACTTCCACTCTTCCTGCGTTTGGTAATGATTAGAGGCAATGTCCTTTTTGTCTTGAATAACAAAAAGAATTTGCTTGTTCCACATTTTTTCAAATTCTGCTCTGCTATAGACTTTAATACCGATGGCAGGATCACCAACTAATACTTCCTTTTCATCACTGCCTTTGATAATAACAAAGTGCATATAACCTTTATTATTAATAATAGTTATTGCCGGGATTTCAGCTTTTGCAAGCTGATTTAAACTTATTTTAAAACCATTAGATCTATAACCTCGACGTGATAAATAGAGTTTCATATCAAACAACGAGAAGCCTTCTTTCTGTATTTTATTTTGATTACCATGGCTATACATATCTTTAAAGACTTTAAACTCATCAACAACATCGTCATAATGAAAAGACAACAAACTTGCCAAAGTGGCAGAACCACAACTAAAGTCGTATTGTTGTTTATAGATAGTTTTGAAACGCCGCTCTTTGATGCTTGAAACATTTACTGAAAATTCGCCTCCACTAAACCCCCCGCCTAAATTAACAGTGCCTGCATGTGCAGACATTATTTGCATTAGCATTATTGCTATTAGCGGGAAAAATACCGTAAACATTCTACTCATAATGAAACCTTTACTCAGGAGTTATTGTAATAGTAATTATAGTCGAGTCTTGAATGATGACATTATTCCCCGTATTTTGAATAATCGAAAATACTCCACTTGCATCATTAAACGAGCCTTGATCTATGATGTTATATCCAGTAACACTGTTGTTAACACCATTATTGGTAAGCTCGGCTCCTAAGTTCGCATTGCTAGTAACATCGACGACTCCACCAAGGCCTCGGATTTGATCTAATTCTTCAAGCAATACAGGCGCAACATCAATTATCGTAATGTCTATAACATCTTCGGCAAAGGTTTTGTTGCTCATTATAATTAATAAGATAAGTAACATTAATAGACGAGTACTTTGATATAGCTTTTTCATAGCCCTTATCCTTATAGGAAGTTGCTGACATAATGCCAGCAACTTTTAACGTCATTTTACATAAACCTTAACGTGTCGGTGTACCTACCTATTATTGGTTTACATCAACATTCCCTTGAAATGATACCTGTTGTTGAGTTAAAGCATTATTTCCAAGATTTTGTACATTTTGGTTAATACCAGCGGTACCATTAAAGGCATCGGTCATATTGTTGCTTTGTGACATTGTAGAAGCACCACCAAAGTTATATGACACGTTATTATCAGCAACTGTACCTGTTAATGAAGATTCATTAACACTGTATGTTGTAGTCGCTGTGCCGCCGTTATTTGCTGAAGATGTTCCCCATCCATCAGCCCAAGCACTACTGTTGTCGCTATTGTCGCTGTTATCGCTATTGTCGCTGTTATCAACCGTGGCGGTACTGCCATTATTCGCTGAAGCGGCTTGATCACTCGCATCAGCATAACTATTGTCACTGTTGTCTGAGTTATCACTATTATCTGAGTTATCAACGGTAGCTACTCCACCATTGTTGGCAGCTGCAGACCCCATGGCATTTGCATTAGCCATGCTCTTATCAGAGTTATCCGAATTATTACTATTGTCTGAATTATTGCTGTTATCCGAGTTATCCGAGTTATCTGAATTATTTGAATTGTCATTACCATTATCTGAAATGGCTAAGTCAAGATCATTGCTGTTATCAGAGTTGTCCGAATTATTGCTGTTATCAGAATTATCCGAGTTATCTGAATTATTTGAATTGTCATTACCATTATCTGAAATGGCTAGATCAAGATCATTGCTGTTATCAGAATTATCAGTATTGTCGCTGTTATCCGAATTATTCGAGTTATCCGAGTTATCCGAATTATCATTAGCATTATCTGAAATAGCAACATCTACATCATCACTATTAGTGCTGTTATCCGAGTTATTCGAGTTATCCGAATCATCCGAGTTATCCGAGTTATCCGAATTATCATTAGCATTATCTGAAATAGCAACATCTACATCATCACTATTAGTGCTGTTATCCGAGTTATTCGAAGCATCCGAGTTATCCGAGTTATCCGAGTTATTCGAGTTATCCGAATCATCCGAGTTATCCGAGTTATCCGAATTATCATTAGCATTATCTGAAATAGCAACATCTACATCATCACTATTAGTGCTGTTATCCGAGTTATCCGAATCATCCGAGTTATCCGAGTTATCCGAGTTATTCGAGTTATCCGAATCATCCGAGTTATCCGAGTTATCCGAATTATCATTAGCATTATCTGAAATAGCAACATCTACATCATCACTATTAGTGCTGTTATCCGAGTTATCCGAAGCATCCGAGTTATCCGAGTTATCCGAATCATCCGAGTTATCCGAGTTATCCGAATTATCATTAGCGTTATCTGAAATAGCAACATCTACATCATCACTATTAGTGCTGTTATCCGAGTTATCCGAATCATCCGAATTATCGGAGTTGTTGGTATTATCGGAATTGTTGCTGTTGTCATCGTTGTCTGCAGTACTGTTGTCGTCGTTATCAGCAACACTGTTATCTGAGTTGTTATTAGCTGAGTTGTCGGTAGTTACAGTCGAGTTATCATTTGCTGCGGAGGAACCATTGTCCGCTTCATTTGCCAATGCTAAATTGGCTGCAGAACTAAGTATTAGGGCAATACTTACTGCTAGTATGTTTTTGTTAAAAAGTTTCATATTTTACACTCCACTAAGAATTATTTAGTAACTATTAATCTACTTGAAACATCTAAAACGCTATTAAGAAAGAGAAATCTAACGTTACAAGAAAAATAGTGACACCTTAAACGTCCATATAAAGCGTGTATGCCTATATAAAAAGCGTTAATCCATATCTGATTAACATATATCTGAATGCACCGGCTTTGTATTCACTGTGAATAATAGTTCACGGCTAACTTAAAATTCCATTAAAGACACATCAAAAAACACTTAAAAAAGAATCTAAACATCTTGATTTTTGAAATGATTTTATTAAATAAAAAGTAATTAACCGTAGGGGATTGTTGAAATTTTTACGATAAAAATAATTAGGGATGATTGTGTATGAGGTTAGATTATCTGTCAGTATTTTTTACACTTATTTTTAATGCGCCATCTGTGCTAAAGAGTGAATCAATTAAGCGATTGTATTAATAATAGAAATTATTTTAGGCGTAAATATTGCTTGTTTTTTAAACATATGATTAAAAATAATTTTTTAACAACAGATTAACTTTTCCTGTAGGCCTTCTCTGCAGCCGTTAAATCTTGTTTCCGGAGTAAGTTAAATTATTAGATTATTTACGTCATTTAAAATGAGAAAAAGGACTTAAATATGCAATGTTTTCAGCATGACAATAGTATGCTCATAATTTCCAATGATAGCTTTATCATTGGCTTATTAACGGGATATTGTGTTGCTAATCACTTCACCCTCAAATGCATACCTCACTCTAAACCTCTATATACTAACGGTGACCATCCTAAGTTTAATTTAATTATTATAGACTTACGTGAACTGACACCCTCTTTAATTGAAGACCACTTAGAATCGTTAAACAATATCCATCATCAATATTCCATTCCTATTTGTGCCATACATAACAGAAATAGAATGCCACTTCATCGACTACTACCTTGGCTCAATTATTATAAAGACGAAACCTTTATTGAAAAACTCGACGATTATATTAATAAATACATTATCAATTTCACCCATGTCTTTGATGAAAGAAGAAATTATAACCGTAGATTAGGAGATGACCGACGTACAATATTAGGCACAATTAACTCTTTTTCATCCAAACAACTTAATGGGACCGCTAAGTTACTTAATCCCGATGTAGAACTTGAATTATTAGGTCTTTTTAAAATAGATAAAGATTGTCAAAATGTTTATTTAAAAGGAAAAAACTTAGAGCTTACTACCAAGGAATTTAAACTTTTTAAATTGTTAGCTGAAGAGCCTGAACGTGTATGTACGACCGAAAAGTTGATCACTCATTTATGGCCGAATAGAGGTCGTGCAAATAAATCTGATCTTTATCAATACATGCATTTATTAAGAAAGAAAGTTGAACTTGACCCAGATAATCCACATTGGATCATAACGATTAAAGGTGTTGGTTATAAATTACATATCTAGGTATTTTACTTACAAAAACGCAATTCTAGTGTGTCTAGTGGCTGAGTTGAGAGAGTTACTTATGATAGGTTGATGTTGTCATTTTATGATAGGACTAAAAGCATCGTGCTTAAAAGAATTTGAGCCTTTTCATGGCTATATTACAGCGATTAAATAAGGGAGTAATCTCATTTAATCGCTGAGTCTACAAATGAAATGGCTCACAAACTCAGAAAAGTAAATCTGCATATAGTCTGAGATATATTAGCGAACAGTGTATTAGCAAAGAGTGTTAATCCTGCTCTTTTTTAGTCGCATCTTCAATTTGATCTGGTGTTAACTTCTTGCGTTTAATAATTTTCATTGCGCCAGCATCCTCTATATCAAGGAAAGTTTTCTTAATAACTTTTCTTGGTTTGTTCGACACAGCTTTTTTATCTTTAGCAACACTAACTTTAGCTTTTACTGCTTTTTCTTTTTTCGGTTTTAAGCCTTTAAACTTAACTTTAATACCTTCAACTTTAGTAAAGCTGATTTTTTGTTGTAGAAAAGCTTCTACGTTTTTAAGACTTAGCCAATCATTTGGTCCGACTAATGAAATAGCATCACCTTTCGTTCCTGCACGACCGGTACGGCCAATACGGTGAACAAACTCTTCCGTATGCTTTGGCATATCAAAATTGATTACATGCGATACATTGATTAAATCAAGGCCACGTGAGGCTAAATCTGTCGTTACCAATATTTTATGTTGGCCTTTAGAAAAGCTTTCCATAATTTGATTACGTTGACCTTGGTTTAACTCACCACTTAAAGCAACAGCATTAAGATTTTGCTCAGTAAGTAGTTTAGCTAAACGATCAGTATCACTTCGTGTTGCAGTAAATATAATGATTTGTTGTGATTTCTCAGTGACTAAGAAGTGCTGTAATAGTGCTTCTTTTTGCGTGAGATTATCGGCAAGGTAAAAGCGTTTAGCAATATCTACGTGCTCACTATGCCCAGCATTAATAGCAATTCGTTTAGGCTTAGTAAGCAATTCAGTGGCAAACTCATTCACTTGCGCGTGATCTAAGGTTGCTGAAAACAGTAACGTTTGACGTTTACGATGATCGGCAGCCTTATTTATTTGAGTTAGCTCTTTACTAAAACCTAAATCAAGCATGCGATCAGCTTCATCTAAAATCAGTAGCTCTAAACCATTTAAATGGAAGTGACCTTGCGTTAAATGATCTGCTAAGCGTCCAGGTGTTGCAACAATAAACTCAGGCTCTTTCTGCAAAACTTTTACTTGGTCGTTAAAGTTTTCACCACCTAAAATTAATACCGCTTTATATTGAGTATTCGCCGTAAACAAACGCAGTTGACTAAAAACTTGTTTAGCTAATTCACGTGTTGGCGTTAAAATTACCACACGTGGATCACGCTTTGACAGAGCACGATTTTTACTTAATCGCTGTAAAGCAGGAATAATAAACGCTAACGTTTTACCTGAACCTGTTTTAGACGAAGCAATTAAATCATGCCCCGCCATTGCCGCAGGAATCGCCTGTTGCTGAATTTGTGTTGGTTCGTTAAAACCCATATGCTCAATGGTACTCATTAAAGCACTGTCTAAACCAAAATCACTAAATTGCACTCGGCATTCTCCTAAACGTATTTAAAGTGGTTAAACTAATCATTAAAGATGTCATTAACCAGCTGCAATTCTTGCTTCAACGACAACTAAAGCTTGTTCAATTCTTTCTATTACTTTGCTTTGGTCTAACAAAGCTAAGGTAATATCAAGTGATGGTGAGTTACCGCCACCTGTTGCCGCAACACGTAATGGCATACCAACTTTACCCATACCCAGCTCTAATTCTACTGCTGTATCGTTAATTGCTGCGTGAATAGGCTCTGGTGACCAATCAGTTAATGCTGCTAGCTTTTCTTTAACTAATATCATTGGCTCTTTAACAACTGGACGTAAATGTTTTTTAACCGCTTTTGCATCAAGTTCAGTGAAATCTTCATAGAAATAACGAGAAATATCAGCCATTTCTTTAAGGGTTTTTACACGATCAGCCTGAATTCTAACAACATCAGCTAAAGCAGGACCATTCTCGGTATTAATGCCTTGATCAGCCATATGCCATGCAAGATGCTCAGCTACGTAAGCTGGATCCATCGTTTTCATATAATGCTGATTTACCCAAATTAATTTATCGGTATTAAAACCAGACGGAGCACGATTACAATCCTTTAAATCAAATAATTCAATCATTTCTTCACGAGAAAAAATTTCTTGATCGCCATGTGACCAACCTAAACGTACTAAATAGTTTAGAAGTGCTTCAGGTAAAAAACCATCATCTCGATACTGCATAACACCAACGGCGCCATGGCGTTTAGATAAACGCTTACCATCATCACCTAAAATCATTGGGATATGTGCGTACTGAGGTACATCTGCACCTAATGCTCTAAGAATGTTGATTTGTTTAGGGGTATTACTAACATGATCATCTCCACGAACAACATGAGAAACTTTCATATCCCAGTCATCAACAACAACGGTTAAGTTATAAGTTGGTGTGCCGTCAGAGCGAGCAATGATCAAATCATCTAATTGCCCATTGCTAATAGCAATATCACCTTTAACCATATCTTTAATGATAACGTCGCCTTCAAGCGGATTTTTAAAACGAATTACAAACGGTTTGTCTGCTGGGTGATCGGTACGATCACGCCATAAGCCATTGTATTTTTCTATTTCGCCTTTTGCTTTAGCTTCTTCACGCATCGCATCTACTTCTTCGCTGGTGCTATAACAACGATAAGCATTACCTGAGGCAATTAATTGTTCTATTGCTTCGTTATAACGGTCAAAACGTTCAGTTTGAAAGTATGGACCATGTGTCCACTCAAGGTTTAACCAGTTCATTCCATCCATAATGGCATCAACTGACGCTTGGGTTGAACGCTCTAGGTCGGTATCTTCTATGCGAAGAATAAAATCACCGCCATTTTTCTTGGCGTATAACCAGCTATACAAAGCAGTACGAGCACCGCCAACATGTAGGTATCCTGTTGGGCTTGGGGCAAAACGTGTTGTTAAAGTCATAAGAATCTCTAAAGGGTGTCACTAACAGCGCCTATTTGGCGACATCAGGAGTATAAATCGAAAAATTGCCCGCATTTTAACACCGCACTTAAGTTAATTCATCACTTTGATGTAATTAAATAGTTTATCTTTGCAATGGGCATTAATGGGTAGAGGAATGACCAATAATTATTGATTTTTTGAGGTGGAGATGCAGGCTAAATAGCTACAAATAATAATTAATGGGTGTAGAAAAATATATGTACGGGAATATGAAGATAAACAAATTTTTTAACTGAATAATATTGAGGTAATACTAAAAGAAAATAAGAATAAAGAATGGTGGACGATACTGGGCTTGAACCAGTGACCCCCGCCTTGTAAGGGCGGTGCTCTCCCAACTGAGCTAATCGTCCATTTTAGTTTTAATTCTTTATGGATAAAGAATGGTGGACGATACTGGGCTTGAACCAGTGACCCCCGCCTTGTAAGGGCGGTGCTCTCCCAACTGAGCTAATCGTCCATTTAGTTTTAATTCTTTATGGAAAAGAATGGTGGACATTATTTGCAAGAACAGGCTTGAACCTAGTCTGCGTATAAAATCACAATACACTTTATAAAAAAATAAAGTGGTGGACGATACTGGGCTTGAACCAGTGACCCCCGCCTTGTAAGGGCGGTGCTCTCCCAACTGAGCTAATCGTCCATTTTAGTTTTAATTCTTTATGGAAAAGAATGGTGGACAATATTTGCAAGAACAGGCTTGAACCTAGTCTGCGTATAAAATCACAATACACTTTATAAAACATAAAGTGGTGGACGATACTGGGCTTGAACCAGTGACCCCCGCCTTGTAAGGGCGGTGCTCTCCCAACTGAGCTAATCGTCCATTTTAGTTTTAATTCTTTATGGAAAAGAATGGTGGACAATATTTGCAAGAACAGGCTTGAACCTACTCTGCGTATAAAGTCACAATACACTTTATAAAAACATAAAGTGGTGGACGATACTGGGCTTGAACCAGTGACCCCCGCCTTGTAAGGGCGGTGCTCTCCCAACTGAGCTAATCGTCCATTTAGTTTTAATTCTTTATGGAAAGAATGGTGGACATTAGTTGCAAGAATTGGCTTGAACCTATTCTGCGTATAAAGTCACAATATACTTTGTAAAAACAAAGTGGTGGACGATACTGGGCTTGAACCAGTGACCCCCGCCTTGTAAGGGCGGTGCTCTCCCAACTGAGCTAATCGTCCGTCTCTTCGGGGGCGTATTATAGGCAGTTCGCAAAAGCTGTCAACAGAAAAGCTATAAGTTTCTAATTTTTTTTTCAAAAAATCATGCGCTTGATTTATTTTCAGCCATAACGCTGCATTAATACACATTAAAAATTACTTTTAACGTACTTAAGTTCATAAAACTAAAATGGATGACCTATCATCAACCAAGTACTTGTTCCTTCCTTTGAACGAGTGAAGTCTAATCGCACTACAATACCTGCGGTTAGGGCTCTTAATGAGACACCAACGTCTGATTTCCAGTCAGATAATAAAGTATCTCGATGAAAAGTAGGTGAAACTCTTCCTCCTTCAACATACAAAACCGTTTGAAACCAATCAAGATTTAGAAATCGTAACCATCGTACATTTTCTGTGGGATTATAATCTAAGGTCATACGATACTCGGCTGTAGCATAAACAACCGCTTTATCATGGAAGCGGTTTTGCCTAAACCCTCGCAAGCGATACATCCCCCCTAATGTTGCCCCCTCAAGAAAAGGAGCATGATTAATGACCTGGTTATTTCCAGCTTCATCATAAATAACCTCCCAACTTGGTGAGTAACCCAACCAAGCGTTGAGCGCGATAATATTTTGTTTCGCAAATGAACTTTTCCCTAAAGAAAAATATTTACTCACTTCCACCTCAACAAAGTCCCAGCGCTCTTTTGATTCTAACCATTCAGGATTATAACTATAAGCGATATATTGTGAGCTCCCTCTGCTAGGGTTAGCTGGAAAGTCCGTATTGTCGTAAAACATACCTAATTCAAGCGCATGAACTGCACCAGAAAGCTCACCCTCTTCATTTATATATTGCTGATAACGATTGAATTGCCTAGCAATAATGATACTAGTACCGGTGATTAGCGGGTTCCAATCAGCTGGTTCGGTTTCATCTTTTAATAACCCGCCCGCTAATTGATAACGAGCCATACTTTGCTCTTTAGCATCTCCCCAAGGCAGAACATACTCTAAACTCACCTCCCACCAATTACTTGAGCCGCTGGCTTGAATAAAGTCGTCAAAACTTGAGTCATTAGACCCTGCCCTAGGCGCTGATGTATATTTCTCTGGCAAAGGTGAGTATGCACGTAATAGTGGAAAGTTCCCCATCATACCAATAGCGCTAAAAAAAAAGCGTTTACTGTCAAAAACGCGATAGTTCCAAAGCCCTGCCCCTAAACCTTTAGTCTCCTCACCGCCATAAACGGTTCCTCCCATAGTCATTTGTTTTTGATATAGGCCAGAAGCCATAGCTCCTACACCGACAACTAAACCTAAGTCATCAGTACTAAAAGCATAGGGTAATACTAAACTTTCACGCATTTTAGTATTTTCTAGTCGCTGCACTGAGTACTTAACCTTACTCGGTGGCTTAGCGTGCACAGCAGTATTAAAAAACAGCCACTGCGTACTAACTAAAATAAGAAAAAGTAAACTGTGTGAATTTAGAGGTGTAACACTGTTTTTCATTTAGACACTAGATCCATCATCTAATTAGTTTTTGGCATATGAGCTTCATCAAATTTAATTCTCAATGCTTTGGCCCATTTTCTGATCATACGCTTCGCATCTGCACGATTAGATACACGATTTGCCCACTGATGATAACTATTATCTCCTGCGACCGCAGTGTTAACAGCACGGGCTAATATTTCGCCACTGACACCGTCATAAAGCTCAATAAATAAGGTCGCTTGTCCTGCATCATCGGCATAGGTTTTTACGTTTATCGCTGATCTCATATCGGGGGCTGAAACATCTAAATTGATAATGGCAGGTCTTACAACTAAGGTTTTAGAACTTACTTTATCAACGAGAGAAAAGTTAGCATCTTTACCAAACTCCTCTTTAAAGACTTCATCAAATAATTCAGCCATTTCAGCTTTCATACGTATTACATCAGCATCATTTATCCGTGTCGATAATGAGACCTGATCTCTATTGTAATCGCGCTTCCAGTTCTTTTTAAAAGCAACTGCACTAGGGAGTATTTGTACTTTGTCATACTCTGAAAAATCAACACCTTCCTTTTTATAAGCAACCGTTGAGCGTGTTGATTTTTTCAACTCCATGCCTTCTGGCGAGACTTGAGGTGCATTGGTTGGGTTGGTAGAATTACAACCAATAACCAATGATGCGGCTAAAGCGATAAAGCTCAATTTAAGACCTTGTTGTTTAGTCATTTTTATTCCTTATATTTTAATTACTTAGTTAATACTAGATTAATAATAGATTTGTATTAACTAAGGCTTCCTGTTTATTTATGCTGTTATTATTAATTATCCAAATAAATAAGCTATCTACCTCGTCGAGCGTTGCCCATTGGCTGATGACCACCTCGCGACATATTACCCATTTGTCGGCCATGTAAATCACGATTCATCGTTTTGTGATCAAATGAACGGTTATTAGGTTTTTGCCTATTTATTTGCTGGTTACGCTGTTGTTGATTTGGAAAAGAGGGAGAGTTCAGTGTTCCCTGTTTTGGCACCGTCTTCCAGTTTTTATTACTACGATTTTGCCACTGACCATTTTCGTGACGCACAACACCACCACGTTTATCGGCATAAACATTATTCGCTCGCTTCGGAGAGACTTTTGCTCTGTTTATTTTTCCTGTCGATGGTTGTTTGATTGCATTACGCTTTTTATTGACACCTTGATTGTATAGATTATTAGTTCGATGACCCTGTGCGATTCTTCCTCCAGTCCTATTCGTTGGATTGGCGGCAATTCTTTTCTTTGCATGATCACGATTTGCAATACTCACCGAGTTGCCAATATTCACATTGCCATTAATGTTTATGTTGGTATTTCCTCGATAACCACCGCCATAATATCGACCACAACAGGGTCTTGGATGGTGGTGATAACCACCGCCCCATACCACGCCAACTCTAAAGAATGGGCTGCCCCAACTTACGCCAACATTCCAGCCAGTCCATGGGTTATAACCTACATGTAATCCCCACGTTGGTGGTCTAGGGTAATACCAACCGCCAACATAATAAGGTGGGTAATACCAACCAGTACCATAAATAGGCACACCATAATATGGATATGACCACATATAACCTGGGGTGTAACCGACATACACAACGTCAGGTGTAGAGTCATAAACGGTGACATAAGTGGTGTTATACATAGGTGAGCTAGGCGGAATTTGAGCTATCGCTTCTTGAGGAATATCATCGGCAACTTGCCAAGGCCCTTTAGCCTTTGAGGCAACAAACCAAACACCATTATCAACTGCATAATATTTACCCGAGATTTTAAGTACTTGCGCTGAAGTATTAGTTGCATATTCAACTTGGGTATTAGCTATTTTCTCGAAAATAGGTTCGCCGTCGTAATTTACCGTCAGCTTAGCTTCACTACGTTTAATTGCAGCGGTTTGAGGAATTTGTGCATCTAATACCGCTTGTTCAGCCTCATCAGTCCCTGCAATGGATGTTCTTATGCCACCAATAGCAGATTCAGGTGGGATTTCTTTGAAACTTTGCGGTAACTTATCACCACGAACAAAAACCCAAGGACCTTGTTCACTTTTACTGCTAAACCAACGACCTGATAACAGCAAATACATATCACCACTGGCAAGTTCACGTAACCAAGGTGTTTCGGTATTTTCAACATAGAGTAATTTACCACCCACTAAACTCGTCCAATTCGCTTTACCATCAGAAACAACCAGTTCAGTCGGCTTAGTTGCCGTTACAATATTAGGCGCTGAAATGACTTGTGGTGTGTCGCTTTGTTCTTCTTCTTTTGGAATTAACGCTTTAAGATCAGCAGGAGGATTAGCTAATATTGACCAAGGTCCTAACGCTGTTGATGCTTGGTACCATAGATGCCCACTGGTTAAGTAAAACTTTGCTTGGTTTTTTTTCTTTATTACCGCCAGTGGTGTATTTAATGCCCGCTGATAGTCACTGTTATCAATATCTCTAAAAACAGGATCACCATCGTAGCTAAGCAATACTGACAAAATACTTGTAAACTGTATTATTGGTGGGTCATTTTTAATCGTGGCGAGGCTTTCTTTTATTTGCTCTGCACTGGTTAAACTGGCGGTCAATTTAGATAACGAAGCGGTAAATGAAGAGTTGGCTAATTGTGCATCAACAAATTGACTAAACTGCTTTTCATCTGATTCTGTTGAATCAGGCCAGCCTACTTTAGTCACTTTTAATTGGTTAATAGTGACTGTATTTTCACTGCGATCTGTCGCTATTTTGGCCGAAAACCAAAATACGCCAAAAATGGGATTGGGGTTGTCTTTTAATTCAAGTGACATTGCCGCCCGCCCAGTCAGAATATTACCCTTAAGCTTTTCAGGCTGAGGTTGATAAACGACTATAGTACCACGATCACCAGATAGCTCTTGTGGCCAATCTTCAGCAAAGCTAGTTAAAGAAAAAAGGAGTAAAAAGCATGCTATGAAGCATCTACTAATAACTCTTAGTATGGGTACATTAAGGCTAAGTTTCATCATACAATCCTGTATTGTGTGCGGGTTAATGTAAAAAAATTGTCAGTATGTTAATATCGCCTGAAATAATGCCGCTGTAAATATAATTACATTAAAATTAAGCCGGTAACTACTTATATACACTAGGAATATCTATGAAAGCCCCTTTATATACTGACATTCTTGCTATTTGCCAAGAAATTGCTAACGCTTCAAACACCGATAATGATGAGTTAAGGCTAGCCAGTTGTAAAAAATTACAAGTGCTTTGTGCAACAAACCAAGACTCACCAAAAGATCACCCTCTACAATGGGAAGCACTTGCTGACTTTACCGAAGATGGTGAGCAAGCTATGGATATTTATGAAGTAGCCTTAGCAACGGCTGAAAAATTAGCATTACCAGTTTTTACTGCATCCGCATATTTAGCAATGGCGCTACGCCAAGTTGAATTTGAAGAGAAAGAACAAGCACTAATTTTTGCTAATAAAGCTAACGACGTTGCTCAATCCATTGAAAGCGAAGAATTAAAAACTGAAATAACTGAACTTTTATCTCAATTAACACAAGAATAAATCTCAGTTTATTATCGAGAAATATATGTCAGAAAGTTACTTAGTTATTGAATTAAACCATCAACCGGTAGAATTATGTAAGTTATTAAAAATAGCAAATTTAGTCAGTGGTGGCGGTGAAGCAAAAGTCGTTATCAGTGAAGGCTATGTTTTACTAAATGGTGAAGTGGAATACCAAAAGCGTAAAAAAGTTTATCATGAAGATGTGATTGAGTTTAATGGTGAAGTAGTTCAGTTACTTATCAATGAAGAGCTCACTGAGGCAGAAGTTATCCCTGAAAGTCTAGAAGAAAGCATCACTCCAGCGGTTAGTGAAGTTACGACTAAAAGTCCAACTAAAACAACTAACGAACAGAGCAATTATGTTTCAAAGGCTAAAACACCTCAGAAAAAAGCTAGGCCTAATAAAAAACAAGCTAAAAGTGATTTTATTGCTCAGCCACAAGATATTGAAATAGTTAAAGTACCAAGAAAAAGAAAACCTATTTCATTTTAATTATTAACGATATAAGTTCTTTTAATCATTGATAAATAAACGTTAATGAAAGCCATTTTAACAATCATTAACGTTTAAAACATATTTACAGTACTTTTTCCCAAAACAACGCCTTACCTGTTTTTTCATCTAACTCATAACCAGTAAAGCCTAACTTTCTGTAAGCATTTTGCGCGACTGTATTACCCTCTAATACTTCAAGAGTTAATTTACAGTAACCACGTTTACGCGATATTTTTTCTACTTCACAAAACAATTTTTGACTTAACCCCAAACCTCGGTATTCTTTTAATACACCGCAATCATGGATATTAAGTAACGGTTTGCACTTAAACGTAGAAAACCCTTCAACGCAATTAAGTATTCCCGCGGGTTTACCGTCGACATAACAAAGTAATGTTAAAAAATCACTTCGTTTTGCTAAAGTCGCCACTAAATTTTGCTGCGTATGCTCTGTTAGCGCTTCGCCG
Organism: Colwellia psychrerythraea 34H; assembly: GCF_000012325.1. NCBI lineage: Bacteria > Pseudomonadati > Pseudomonadota > Gammaproteobacteria > Alteromonadales > Colwelliaceae > Colwellia > Colwellia psychrerythraea. The sequence goes on from NC_003910.7 coordinate 3,357,866, forward strand.
CCACCCATAGGGTCAAGAGCATAGGCATTTAATAGCATCACTAAATCTTTACCGTGTTGCTCGTTATGGTAATCTGCTTGAATTAGAGTTATTTTCACACTACTTCCTTTGTTAATTTTTTAATGGACGAACTATACGCATAATATGAATATGATATTGTGTCAATATACTCGTTACCATTCACAGTGCATGTTTTCAGAGGGAATTAAAATGACTTTAGGCAAGAAGAATGATTTAAACATAATCATTCTATGCTTTGATTATTTGACGCAGTATAAAGTCATTTAAAACCCATCAAAGAAGCGCTTGCGCAACATCACTTCATCGTTGCTGTGATTTATAATGGCGCTACATGGATGGTGTTATTAGAGAATGCAGGAGCATATTCTCCTGAATAACCATTATTTCATCACAGCGCCTTGAATTAAAATAGCTCAAGCACTCTGAAACCAGCATATTGATTGGTGAGTATATAAAGCTTTCATTAAATAAAAATCAAAAATTTTGTTCTCTCAGTGAGGTGAATAAGTACCTTTCAAACGATTACCATTCTAAAAGGCTTTCATCGTTAGTTTTATTCTCCTTTATTTGTCCTAGCTTTTGTAAATAAACGACTAAAAAAGTCCATAAACCGTCACATTAATAACTTTGATGTAACTAAGTCATAAATATTACATATATTACTTTTTCATAAGCTAGCCCCCTGATAGAATGTCGCCAATTATACTTATCCCTATTTTACGGAAATTTTTACGATGCGTACCAGTCAATATTTACTGTCTACTCTTAAAGAAACCCCTGCTAACGCAGAAGTGATCAGTCATCAGTTGATGTTACGAGCAGGACTTGTTCGTAATCTAGCCTCTGGGTTATATACATGGCTTCCAACTGGTTTGCGTGTTTTGAAAAAAGTAGAACAAATTGTTCGTGAAGAAATGCAACGCGCTGGTGGTAATGAGATATTGATGCCTATGGTGCAACCTGCTGACCTTTGGCAAGAGTCAGGTCGGTTAGATGACTATGGTCCAGAGTTATTACGCATAAATGACCGTCATAAACGTCCTTTTGTTTTAGGTCCAACGCATGAAGAAGTTGTCACAAAATTAGTAGCTAATGAACTTAGTAGCTATAAACAACTACCGTTAAATGTTTTTCAAATTCAATCAAAATTTCGCGACGAAATACGACCTCGCTTTGGCGTGATGCGTGGCCGTGAATTTTTAATGAAAGATGCTTACTCTTTTCATTTAGAAGATGAATGTTTAGAAAAAACGTATCAAATTATGTTTGATGCTTATTGCCGTATCTTTGAACGTTTAGAATTAAATTTCCGTCCGGTTCTAGCCGACACAGGTTCAATTGGTGGTGAGAAGTCACATGAATTCCATGTACTTGCTGACTCAGGTGAAGATGATATCGCTTTTAGTGATGCAAGTGATTTTGCAGCAAACATTGAAAAAGCTGAAGCATTAGCGCCAGCAGGTGAACGTGCAGAGCCAACGCAAACGTTAACTAAAGTAGCTACACCAAATGTTAAAAGCATGGATGACTTAGTACAGTGTTTATCTGTTGATTTGAAAACAACAGTAAAGACACTCTTAGTTGTTGGAGCAACGGTAGAAGGTGAAGCTGAAACAGTTGTTGCCCTTGTGCTTCGTGGTGATCATCAGCTTAATGAAATTAAAGCAGAACATTTACCACAAGTAGCGACACCAATTACATTTGCTAGCGAAGAGCAAATTTTAGCCGCTGCTAATTGTAATGCCGGCTCTATTGGTCCTGTTGGCTTAAACATTGAAGTAATTGTTGATCGCAGTGCTGCTCACTTAAGTGATTTTGTTTGTGGTGCCAATGAAGATGACGCACATTTAACTGGTGTAAACTGGCAACGTGATTGTAACGAAATCAGCGTACATGATATCCGTAACGTCGTTGCTGGTGATCCAAGCCCATGCGGTCAAGGTAACATTGAAATAAAACGTGGTATTGAAGTAGGTCATATTTTCCAGTTAGGCCGTAAATATGCAGAAGCAATGAACTGTGCAGTTCTCAATGAAGGTGGTAAAAACCAAACATTGACTATGGGTTGCTACGGTATTGGTGTTTCTCGTATTGTTGCTGCTGCTATAGAACAAAATCACGATAAATACGGTATCAAATGGCCTAAAGCTATTGCACCATTTCAAGTGGCGATTGTGCCAATGAATATGGCAAAATCAGCACGCGTAAAAGAAACAGCCGAAGCATTATATGAATCGTTAAATCAAGCGGGTATTGAAGTATTATTTGATGACAGAAAAGAACGCCCTGGTGTTATGTTTGCTGATCATGAATTAATGGGAACGCCATTATTGCTTATCATTGGTGAGCGTAATTTAGATGCTCAGCAGATTGAGCTTAAAAACCGTATTACTGGTGAAAAGTCACTTATTGCTATTGATGAAGTTATGTCTTTATTTAATTAACAATGCAATTATTTATATTATTGACTAAGTAAAGTAAAAGGGGCTGTTGCCCCTTTTTTGTTGTTCAAACTATACTGATTTTAATCGCACTATATTCTTACCTTCCGCAGCAATACCATTAATGGCAAACAAAGAACATTCCTCGTTACTTCATCCTCCCAGTTTATTGAGTATAATATTGGCTAGTTTTAGCTATAAATAGACACTATTGAGTGAAAAACCTTTCATTCTTGTCAGGTCTTTGGTCGCTGCACTATTAATAAAAGTAAATGCGTTGTTACAATATGCCTTTTATCTATAAAATAAGATAAATTATCATAAATAAAACCAAAATAAGACTTTCAAAACAGTACATTATTAGCAACAATGAGATGTTCTCTTTTTTCCATTTTACTTAAGAAGTTACTAACTCATGAAAGCTATTACCAAGTCATCTAAATTACATAATGTTTGTTACGATATTAGAGGACAAGTAGCCGTCGAGGCGAAACGCCTTGAAGATGAAGGTCATAAAATTCTTAAGTTAAATATTGGTAACCCCGCCCCTTTTGGCTTTGAAGCCCCTGATGATATTTTAAAAGATGTTATCCATAACTTACCTAACTCACAGGGTTATTCCGAATCTCAAGGAATTTACTCTGCCAGAGTTGCTGTCATGCAATATTTTCAGCAGCAAGGTATTAAAGATGTCATGGTCGATGATATCTTTATTGGTAATGGCGTCAGTGAACTGATTGTGATGGCAATGCAAGCATTACTTGATAATGGCGACGAAGTATTGATCCCTGCACCCGATTATCCATTATGGACTGCAGCAGTATCACTTTCAGGCGGTAAACCTGTGCATTATCGATGTGATGAGCAGAATCATTGGTTTCCAGATCTAGAAGATATGGAAAGTAAAATTACAAAAAAAACCAAAGCCATTGTATTGATCAACCCTAATAATCCAACTGGTGCGGTTTATTCAGAAGAGGTTTTACACGCTATAATTGCCCTAGCAAGGAAACATGGTCTAATAATTTATAGCGATGAGATCTACGATAAAATTCTTTATGATGAAGCTAAACATGTCCCAACTGCTGCATTAGCGACAGATGTGTTTATCATTACACTGGGTGGTTTATCAAAAAATTATCGTATTGCTGGCTTTAGAGCGGGTTGGATGGTCATTTCTGGTCCAAAATTACATGCTGAAGACTATATTAAAGGCATAAAATTACTCTCATCTATGCGAATGTGCGCCAATGTACCGAGCCAACACGCCATACAAACTGCATTAGGTGGTTACCAAAGTATTAATGAATTAATTCGTGATGACGGCCGTTTAATTAAGCAACGTAATGTTGCTTACAAAATGATTAATGATATTGATGGTTTATCATGTAACCCTGCCATGGGTGCTTTATATCTATTTGTTAAAGTAGATAATAAAAAATTCAATATCACCAACGATGAACGCATGGTTTTAGACTTACTAAAACAAGAAAAGATACTATTAGTTCATGGTCGAGCTTTTAATGTTAAAGAGCATAATTATTTTCGTTTAGTCTTTTTACCTCATGTTGATGAGTTAATTCCTGCTCTTGAAAAGTTAAAAAGCTTTTTTGCTAGCTATAAACAAGTTCAGCCGAGTAAATCAGCATAATCATTAATAGCGAGGACACATTATGCAAAGTTCATTTCTAGCCTGGATGTTTCGCATGCCATTAATTAAACGATGGTCATTAATGTTTTGTGTTAAACCAGAAAATATTGCGGAACACTCACATCAGGTTGCCATTGTTGCTCATTTACTGGCTGTCATTAAAAATAAAAAATTTAATGGCAACATCAATGCCGATAAAATATCAACTATTGCCATGTATCATGAAGCCAGTGAAACCCGATACGGCGATATTGTTAATCCAACAAAGTATGCAAATAAAGAGATAGCTAGAGAATTTAAAAAGATTGAATTATTAGCAGAGCAAGAATGTTTAGCCTCACTTCCTGATGAACTTCAAGAACTATTTAGCGATATTATCGTACAAGATAACGTCTCAGAAGAATACAAAACGATTGTTAAAGCTGCTGATATCATTGTCGCTTATATTAAAGCCCTAGATGAGATTAATCATAAGAATCCAGAGTTTGATCATGTTGAGCAACGATTAGCGATAAAAATATCTGAATTAAAAGAAAACATGCCTGAAGTAGAATACTTTATTGATACCTTTATGGCTGCTTGTTTGGCCACTGTAGATAAGTTATCAAAAGAATAATGTTCACGGTCAATTTCCTTAAGATAAATTGGCCTATTTCATTATATTGAATCGATACACTTCCTCACAACGCTTTATTCCCCAATATCGACTATTGCTTCTTCTGGATTTTATACATCTAGGTTAGTACTAAGATCCCCTTTTAAGAGAGTCGCCAGCTTCAACACTTAATACACTAACTTATCACTATCATTAACGTTAAGAGCTAAGTGTCTGGTGAACTCACAATACAGTGTATATAACGTTATTTTATGCAAAAAAAAACGGCTAAGCCGTTTTTTTGTACATCATAGTATAACTTTATGAATTATTTAAACTGGTTCACTACTTTGATAACAATTTCATTCAATGTTGCTGATGGTGTTTCTTTATCTTCTGAAGATAAACGTTTAGTAGCCCAACCATGCCAAGCTGGTTGATGATTTTTAACATCATAAACATCAATAGCTAACTTACCCTCAGTATATTGTCTAACACTCGTTTCTGTACCCATTGACATAGTACCGTAGTAGCCACGGCCGCCATAATAACCGCGTCCCCAACCAAATCCGCTGTTATATGTTGCTGGATAGCTATTTACTTTAATTTTATCACGACTACCTACTGTATAAGAAATAGCAAAATCAGCATTTTCAGCGTTATCAACTAATCGGTAACCTTTAGCAATAAAAGCGTCTTCGATACTCTTATCAACTCTTTCTTTCATAACAGGGTTAATATCAACAGGTGCCGCCATGATCTTAGCATTAGTTAACCAAGCAAAGGTTTTATAGTTAATAGTTTCAATTTCAGTGTTCTTATCAAAATTAACTTTAGCTGAATTTGTCGCACAACCTGCGGTAAAAACAATTAAGCTGGTAATTACTAATAATTTGATTGGGTTCATATCTGTTCCATTTTTTGTAAGACCAAAGTTATAAATCTATAGGCCTACGATATAATATTACAGTTAATATAAATCATAATACGTTACTAATACAGACAAAACAGTGATTTAAATTGTTTTCAATTCTAACAAATTGTAAACAACAGCATAGCTATCAAACATAAAAACAAGCCGTCAATATGCAACTTAAACTTTAAATAGCACTTTATTTGCTGTTTTGTATTTATTGGTTGACACAAGTAGTGAAAGTCTTTAAAAATAGTACTAATTAAAATATTTAAGTTTTTGTAAGATTGTATGATTTTTAAAACAACTATCCTCAATGTCGTCCTCATAGTCGTAGTGGTACTTTCACCATTAGCGGGGATAGCTTGTGCTTAGCAAAAACGATTAAGCAGAATATCAAAAAACCCTCGCTCTTTTTAAGACCGAGGGTTTTTTATTTGCTCAACATTAATTTACTCAATTTAAGAACAACACATTATTTACATTAAAACAGGTCTAAAAATCAAGGTGATGGTATGACAACAGAACTTTTTACTGGTGCAGAAATGGTAGTTAAATCACTATCGGCACTGAAAGTTAAATACATTTTCGGCTACCCCGGTGGGTCCGTTTTAGATATCTATGACGCTATATTTCAACAAGATGAAATTGAACATATATTAGTTCGTCATGAACAAGCAGCCACTCATATGGCCGATGGTTATACGAGAGCAACGGGTGAAGTTGGTGTTGTATTAGCAACGTCAGGCCCAGGAGCAACTAACTGCGTTACGGGTATTGCGACTGCTTATATGGACTCAATTCCTATGGTAGTGCTTGCAGGTCAAGTTGCTACTTCACTTATCGGTAACGATGCATTTCAGGAAACTGATATCGTCGGTTGTACGCGTCCTATCATTAAGCATAGCTTTAGCTGTAGAAGCTTGGCAGACATCCCAGATGCCATATCGAAAGCTTTTTATATAGCAAGCACGGGTAGACCGGGTCCCGTTGTTGTCGAACTGCCAAAAGATATTTTGATTCCTCAAAATAAAGGGCCATTTACTATCGAAACAGATATTAAAATACGCTCTTATAACCCTAATATTAAGGGGCACCCGAAACAAATCAAAAAAGCGGCACAAACGATTTCTAATGCCAAAAGACTGGTAGTGTATTCGGGTGGTGGTATTGTTTTAGCTGATGCATCTGAATTACTCACTAAGTTAGTTGAGACATTAAAAGCGCCCATTACTAATACATTAATGGGGCTGGGTGGTATTTCAGGAACCCACAAACAGTTTATTGGTATGTTGGGTATGCATGGTAGTTTAGAAGCGAATAAGAGCATGGCGAATGCTGATGTTATTTTAGCACTTGGTGCACGTTTTGATGACAGGGTTACTAATAATGTCGAGAAATTTTGCCCTAACGCCACTATCGTTCATGTTGACATTGACCCAACCTCAATCTCAAAAACGATTAATGCTCATATCCCTATTGTTGGTTTAGTCGATGTGGTTATGCAGCAGTTATTAGATGAATTAACTGATATTAACTTCTCACCAGATGAAGCGGCATTGAGCCAATGGTGGCAACAAATAAACTTATGGCGCAATGTAAAAAGCATTAGCTATGAGCAAGATGAAAATGAAATGATAAAACCTCAGCGAGTTGTTGAGGCGTTATATAAAATAACAGAGGGTGATGCATACGTTTGCTCAGATGTTGGTCAACACCAGATGTTTGCAGCACAATACTACCCTTTTGCTAAACCACGCCGATGGATTAACTCCGGTGGTGCAGGCACTATGGGCTTTGGATTACCAGCAGCAATGGGCGTAAAGTTAGCCTATCCAGACAAACATGTTGTTTGTATTACTGGTGATGGTTCAATTCAAATGAACATCCAAGAGCTTTCTACCTGTTCACAATATAATCTACCCGTCGTTATTGTCACTCTTAACAATCGCTCACTAGGTATGGTACGCCAATGGCAGGATATGGTTTATGGTGGTCGTCATTCATCTTCCTACATGGAATCCCTTCCTGATTTTGTTAAAATCGCCGAAGCTTATGGTCATGTTGGTATTCAGATTGACACCTTAGATGAATTAGAAGAAAAATTAACACAAGCTTTTACTATCAAAGATCGTTTAGTGTTTGTCGATGTCATGGTGGATGAGAAAGAACATGTTTACCCAATGCAAATACGTACGGGTGCAATTGATGAAATGTGGTTAAAAAAAGGGGTTAAATCATAATGCGTAGAATTTTAGCGATTTTGATGGAGAATGAACCTGGTTCACTATCACGTATTGTTGGCTTATTCTCTCAACGTGCTTTTAATATTGAAAGTTTAACCGTTGCGCCAACTGATGATAATAGCTTATCTCGAATGACCATTGCGACTAAGGGTGATGACAAAGTATTAGAGCAAATTGTTAAACAAGTAAATAAGCTGATTGATGTGATTAAAATCACTGATATTACCGATAGAAAACACATTGAACGTGAATTACTCTTAGTAAAAGTGGCGGCTATGAATGATAAGTCACGTACTGAGGTAACACGGATAACGGATATATTTCGCGGTAATATTATAGATATTGGCAAGCAAGTTTATACTGTTCAACTTACCGGTGATGCGGAAAAACTTAATGCCTTTATTAATGCCTTACAAAACGAGACTGAAATTATTGAGTCGGCTCGTTCAGGTTGTGTTGGTATGGCACGTGGCGATCAAGCTTTACGGATTTAACTAAAAACACACGAAAAAAGAGGCTTTTAGCCTCTTTTTTTTGTTTTTTTACTAAACTGATGTGTTCGTAAAGTAATAAAATTGAATAGATTAACTAAATTGGAAAGCTAAACAGTAAACGAAAAGCACTAAAATTTTTACTATAACGATAACTTAATCCTAACCGTTCAATTCCTGCCCATGAATAACCAATCGTTTTAGCAAATTTCAAGGTAAAACCAAACTCTACACTGTTAGTTAACGTGACGTTATCTTCTTCGTCAAAGCTTCGAGTTCGTGGTGTTAAAAAATCAACTTCACTAAAATACCAAAAGGCGGTGGCAAAAAATCTCGGCTGAAATGGGTAACCAAATACTTGATATTGTAAGGGTAACCCCATATCTATGCCAAGCTGAATAGCAGCATAGGAGTCTTTAGCATCATAACCGTTACCATCATAACGAGCGTAATATAATCTATTCGCCCAAATTGCGTCATAGTTTTTTATATCGAAATGATAAAGCGCAGAAACGCCCGAAGAGTGAATGCTAACGCCTTTGTTCGTTGTTAAGTTTCGGCCATAACCTAGATCAATATAACTCTCAATAAACCAATCTTTACTGTATTGATAGTTAAACGCAATGCCCGGCGTAAAAGTTACTGTGCCAACGCTATCAGGTAAATCAAGGTTTGGTAAATCACCTAGTTCAAAGTCAAAAAAACCCACTGAAACAGGCAAGCGTAAGCCATAAGTTGTTTTTCCCTCATGCCCTAGTTCATAGGAAAACGGCATGCTGATCAAACTAGCATTTTGACCTGTGGTTTGATAGATACCACTACCTAAGTAATTAGCGTAAGCATAATGTACTGGTTCAATATCTTCAGCTTCTACAGACATGACTATAAAACTAAATAGCATTAAAACAATGACCATTATTGGCTTCATAATTTATGCACTATTAATAATAAAGAAATGGTTATGCCCTCTTTTAAAAAATAGAATAATTAACCCATTAATCAGTCTATTAATCAGTAATGCGAATATAACTTAAATAGCGCTGATGAATATCGCGTACGTAATTTACTGGCTCTCTCCCTCGAACATAACCAAAGCGTGCTTTGTTATAATATTGTCTACGCTGAAGTAATAACATGGCTTTTTCAACATTGTTAAACCATCGATCACTTCTTAGCCCTAACTGTCTTGCTAAACGTTGCGCATCTTTTACATGGCCATAACCCGCATTATAAGAGGCAAGAGAGAAAAATATTTGCTCTTGTACTGGCAAGTCCTTAGAGAATCGATCGCGGGTCCAATCTAAATATTGCACGCCAGATGCAATAGCTTGCTCAGGGTCTTTTAAATCCTTTACTCCCAGCTCTGCTGCTGTGCGCGGTAACATTTGCATTAAACCAAAGGCACCAGTGGAATTACTTGCCAGCGGGTCAAACCGACTTTCTTGATACATTTGCGAGACAATAAGTCGCCAATCAAAGTTATACTCTTGTACATGTAAGCGAACAATATCGTCATAGGGCGATAAAATTGAGCCGGACACCAAACGGTACTTGTTATGACTTTTTTGCAGTCTTTCATTATAAAAATACTTATTTTTAACTACATTATAAAAAGTACCACGATAGTACTTTCTAACAAATTCATTTAAATAGGCTAATAATTGCGGGTTATTTTGTCTGACCAGATAAGAGTAAGGTACATCTTCTTTAAAGGTTAGCGGGGTAATGATTTGTGAGCGAAAACTGCTCTCAATGGCGATTAAGTTACTATCAGCGATGGTTAAATCTATTTCTTTATCTGCGACCTGAGCGATTAATATTTCGGTGGCAATATCTTCATTTGCTAAAACAATATTGGCGCCAAAATCTGTCGCTAACCTTTGAGCTGTAGCCCAAAAGCTACTGCTTTTTCTGATAGTTATGGTGCGACCTTTAAGATCCGTTGCTTCATTTATTTGTGCACTATCTTGATGAGCAACCAGTTGCTCTTTTACCCGGTTATAACGAATACTTGTCGCTAACTTAGCTTTAGTTATTTGTTTTGTCCGTGCTTTAGTACGAGACAGTCCTGCGGCAATAATATCTCCCTTCCCTTCAGCTAATAGCTCTAGCATTTCTTCGTAACTATCCGCCACAACAATAACCAATTTCACCTTATGGATATCAGCAAATTTTCGCATCAATTCATATTCAAAACCGAGTAACTCGCCGCGCCATAAAAAATAGGTTTCAGGACTATTACGTGTGATCACACGTAAAGGGAGTTTATCTTTTCTTAACTGTTTAAAATCGATAGTGCGCTCTGGCTCTATCATTTGCATAACATGATGAACCGATATGAATTCATTTAACTCATGTAAAAAAGTGTCATTATTTAAATTAACGGCCCAAGCAAGATTAATCGCTTTAGGTAAAGTGAAAACACTTTGAATATCATCGCGATATTGTTTTAATGTTTCTAAAGCAAAACCATCGATGACAGTGTATTTAGTTAGACCAGCTACGACACTATCAGCCACTTCCTGAGAGCTGACATGATCTTCAATAATGTTAACTTGCCAGTGAGGATATTGCTTACTAACACTATCAATATAAGCTGAGCCAATAGGAAGAGAGATATTATTGTCATCATCCTCATCAAAATCTTGTTTGCCCGATTTAGCGATGACCACTTCTTTGTCACGTAAAAGTGGATAGGTGAAACTATATTTATCAAGACGATTTGTGGTGATGGTTAGATGTCGCGGAATAATATCAACCTCAAACGCTGATAATTTCTTAAACATGTCAGCTAAGTTGCTCACCCTATGCCACTTAACTTTTAAACCTCGGCTATCCGCAAAGCTCTGTAATAAAGTAGTGTGATATGCCCCTGTGGAACCTGCTCGTGGTAGTGCAGATTCTAACTTCCAATCAAGCTTTACTGCGTTGATCTGCCCTGATGCTTTTATCTCAGACCAAGTTCTAGCGGTTGTTCTCTGTTTTACAATTTTTACTGCTTTTTGAGTTTTAGGCTTGAGATCGTTTTGTTTCCCATTTTGGCTAATGTCAGTTTTAGGATTTTCTTCTACTGTTGGCGCCTCTTGACAGCCAGTTAAGATAAATAGCGTAAAAAAACTTGCTAGAGTTATTGCAACTAACTGTTTATTCATTAAATATGCCCGAAAGAATTATGGAGAAGCTATCCCTAAGACTAACAGGTTTAACAAAAAAAAAGCCAGTGGTAAGTTTAAATAACCTACCACTGACTTTATTAAGAAGAAGCTGAAAATAATGTTAAGGAATTAACGGCATCTTTTGCTATTTTTGTATTTAACTTACTGACTGATTTTTGCCCAAGTATCACGCAGGCCAACCGTGCGATTAAAGACTAATGCACCGGGCTCTTTAATGTCATTATCTAGGCAAAAGTAACCTTGACGCTCAAATTGATAAGCAAATTCAGGTTTCGCCTCTGCTAGTGACGGCTCAACTTTAGCACCCGTAATAGTGACTAAAGACTGAGGGTTAATAACAGAATTAAAATCGTCTGCTGCTGCAGGGTTAGGCACGGTAAATAATCGGTCATATAAACGTACTATCGCATCAAGTGATTTATTGGCATCAACCCAATGAATTACACCTTTAGGTTTAGTCCCATCGGTTGGATTTTTACCTAGCGTATCTTCATTGTAAGTACAATAAACAGTGGTAACGTTACCTTGTTCATCTTTATCGCAGCGTGTTGCCGTTACCACATAAGCACCACGTAAACGTACTGCTTTGTCGATGACCAAACGTTTATATTTTTTGTTGGCTTCTTCTCTAAAATCTTCAGCTTCAATGTAAAGCTCTTTAGAAAATGGCACGATACGTGTCCCTTGCTCGTCATCACTTGGGTGATTTTTAACAATAAGATCTTCATTCTTATCTTCAGGGTAATTTTCAATCACTAATTTAATAGGATCTAAAACAGCCATGGCACGCGGGGCATTATCATTTAAATCTTCACGAATACATGCTTCTAAAACACTCATTTCAATAGTGTTTTCCATTTTAGTTACACCAATTCGCTTAGCAAACTCTCGCATTGACGCGGGAGTATAACCACGACGACGAAATGCTGCAATTGTTGGCATGCGCGGGTCGTCCCAGCTATCAACTAATTTTTCTTCTACTAACGTATTTAACTTACGCTTACTCATCAGTGTGTATTCAAGGTTTAAGCGAGAAAACTCATACTGATGTGGCGTGCTTGGTACTGAAACCTGTTCAATGACCCAATCGTATAAACGTCGGTTATCTTGAAACTCTAACGTACAAATAGAATGGGTGATCCCTTCTAATGCATCAGATAAACAATGGGTAAAATCATACATTGGATAAATGCACCACTTATCACCTGTTTGATGATGATGGGCAAAACGTACACGATAAATAATAGGGTCGCGCAAGCACATAAAGCTCGAAGTCATATCAATTTTAGCGCGCAAGGCACAAATGCCTTCTTCAAATTCGCCATTTTTCATCTTGGCAAATAAGGCTAAATTTTCTTCAACTGAAGTATCACGATAAGGACTGTTTTTACCTGGTTTATTCAAAGTACCACGATACTCACGTGTTTCTTCTGCGTTTAAGAAACAAACATACGCTAAACCTTTTTCAATAAGTTCTACCGCAAAACCATGTAATTGGTCAAAGTAGTTAGAAGAATAGTGAATTTCCCCTGCCCACTCAAAACCTAACCACTTTACATCTTTTTGAATAGCATGAACGTAATCAATATCTTCTTTTTCAGGGTTGGTATCATCAAACCGTAAATTACATAAACCATTATAGTCTTGGGCTATGCCAAAATTTAAGCAAATAGCTTTTGCATGGCCAATATGTAAAAAGCCATTTGGCTCTGGTGGGAAACGTGTTTGCACACCTGTGTGTTTACCACTATCTAGATCGGCATCAATGATATTACGAATAAAGTTTGTTGGGCGGTTTTCGGTATCCGACATGAAAATAAACCTCTGAAAATAACTTAATACAATCGATTCAACTTATGGAGTCGGTTAGTATAAAGCTTGGTATAAAGTACGTTTTACGCACAAAGATACCGAACATTATAGCAAGTGTTTACGGGGGAGAATAGCGTTAGATAAGAGTATATTTCTTAATACTCTTATCGCATTATTGTGGTTATTCGGTTATCACGCTTATTGCGTATATTTCGTGTTCAAATGCTCTTACGAAAGAGCTTATCATCACTGCACCTTGGATTATCAACGAGCATAAACAAGAAAGAATTCTCCTTGGCTCTTTTCAATTTCAAGGAGTCTATCAATATGATGCTGCTCTATAGTGGTTCCTTTCGTTAGCATTGGGTTTTTATCAGCGTTAACAATATCTCTTGTTAACATCATGCCCTCTTGTAAATCACTACAATTGAGTAGGTAGTCTACTTTACCTTCACTTGAACTCGGACGTTCTTCTAGTATGGTTAAATAGTGATTAACTAAACTTGGGTCAAACATTGTCTTAGCTAATTCTTTAATACGATGCTTGGCTTCTACTGTCGGTGTTTTAACTTGTGACTGACGTCCATTAACTAAATTATCATACATTGATACGATGGCAATAATTCTTGAGCCTAACGGGATCTCATCCGCTGTTAGGTGTTCTGGCGCAGTAGTGCCGTTATAGTTTGCAGGAATGTTTTTTATTATTTCGGCGACGAAGGAAAGTTCATCAACTCTATTGAGCAGCTCGTAGCTTTTTTGATAAAAAGCACTGTATAGATTCTTTTCCTGTTGCGTCAAAGTATCTATAGGTTTGTTAAGTAACGTTTGTTCTAAAGATAACTTTCCTGTTTCATACAGTAAGCCGGCGATATAAATCTGAAAAGTGGTGAGTTTATCGCAAGAATGCATTTCTGCAATTAACCTAGCATGGGCTGCAACGCGAAAATTGTGCCGAGATACATCTTGATTATGCAAACAAATGGTTTCAGCATATATATCAATAAAGGTCGAAAATGTCTTTTTAAGTCGACCGAAGCTATTCGCTTCTCGGGTAGAGATAAGTTGTAATTTTTGTTGGTTTTTATTGGTTTCTAATTCAAGGGAACTATTAATCAGTGAGAGCTCAGCATTTTTAGCCAAATTAACTTTTAATAAATGTTTGGTTTTTCTTTCATTAAGATACAGTTCATAAGCACTTTTGAGCTTAGTTACTAGTTCTTCATTATCCCATGGTTTTGAAAAGTAGTGGGATATTTTCCCTTCGTTAACGGCTATCACAGTTGAATTAATATCGGCATGCCCTGTTAACAAAAATCGTTTACAGTGGGAATTAATTTCAATGATTTTCCCTAAGAATGTAGCCCCGTCCATGATGGGCATTCTCATATCCGTAAGCACTAGCGGAATATTAGGATTATCTTGATAAAAGCCAATGGCTTCATTGGCGTCTGAAAATAAATACAATTGAAAATGTTTACGTAAAACACGGTTTAACGCGTTTAGCACTTCCTTTTCATCATCAAGTATTAGTAATGAAGGTTTTTCCATTTATTGTTCCTTGGTTACCGACCATCAATTAAGTTATCACATAAAATTAATTGCACAATTAATTTGGCTAATTATAGCTGAGTATTAACGTATATATAACTGTTATCATTAAAATTCAAGGACCTCTGTGGGGAGTATAGTAATTGTTGGTAAAACAAATAATTTATAAATATTCCCTTATTTAACTATAGAGTGTTAAAAATAGCCTTTGAATTTATCCCAAATACCAAGAGATTCATTTGGAAATAAATCAATACCTAACCATGATTTTAGTAAGTAAATAAGCACCAAAGCACAACCAGTAACCGTTAAGCCAATTATAAATATAACAAATAAAAACATAGTAAAAGCAATAAAACGTTCTATCGGTACAAGTCCCCTCCTATTAATACCAACAAGAAACACAAGATAAAAGCTCCAGGGTAAAAATGGCAGTGCTAACGTAGGCCTAAAATCTACATTGTGTTGGTGCCAGTCTTGAGTGCTAATGCTTGTTTGCAATGCTTTACGCTGTTCAGCAGTAAAGCTATCAGCAACAGACTTTTCCATACCGTTTAATAGTTGATTAACTGTTGAGGTTTTATCCAATTTTTTAATACGATTCATAATATCTCTCAATGTAAAATTGGATTAGTTAATGATATTATTTACAACATTTACTGATAAAAATCATAAAGATAGTCACTATTTAGTTCATATTACTGCTTAACTGAGCTGTTACCAAAATTCAACATGGCAAATTTCTCTATACGACTGTATAGCTTACTTGGTAAAAACTTTAACCAAGCGCAACACAAAGTCATGAAAGTACGACTAGGCTCCTGCAGAATAATTCTATAGTTACAGTATATTGCTTGATGAATAAGTTTAAATGCAGTGACCTTACTCTTTGATTGTATGGCTCTTCTTGCTAAATACCTTAACTGATAAGCTTTTGCCAAGCTGTAAAATTGTTTGAAGAAAGTTGAATGAGATGCTTGGTTTAACATGACAGCGTGTTGCCAACTTGCAAATTGTTTATCTACATCGGCAGACAGACCTGAATCGTTAACACGGTAATAAGTTAACGGTGTGCTAACGCCTTCAAACTGCCATTTTGTGTTTAACGCTATACGTGTCCAAAGTTCAATATCTTCTGATTGTCTTAAGCTTTCATCAAAATACATTTTTCGGTATTTATCTTTATTAATACCGAAACGGCCAATTTCTGACAATACTGCTCTTCTAATGACAGGTGAAGAACCATTGCCTACTGGGTTTCGACAAAAGATATGCTGTTTAGTGATATTCTTAAGTTTAGGGAATTGGCCAACACCTAAAAGAGCACCTTCCTCATCAATGAATAATGAAGGGCAATAGCTAACACCTACTTTTGGATTCATACTTAAATGTTGTATGTGCTTAGCTAATTTATCAGTTGCCCAATAATCATCTGCATCCAATAAAGCAATATATATTCCTCTGGCGGACTCTATACCTGTATTTCGAGCACCCGACAAACCTCGGTTAACTTGTCGTACAATCTTAATACGTGGATCAGTAAAGGTATTAACTATGTCCAAGGTATTATCAACACAGCCATCATCAACCAAAATAAGTTCAAAATGATGGTAACTCTGATTAAGGACACTATTAATACTTTGCTCTATATATTTTTCTACGTTATACATTGGAATAACGACCGATACTACCGGAATTGATTTAGCTTCCATGTGTTTTCTCCTATCAAATTACAGTACGTAAATTGTTACTAAAGGGCTTTATTACATTAATTAAATAAATTGGAATTAAACAAAATAAACTACTAAAAAAGATCACCAAAGCGAACTCCATAGGCTCATTGGGAGTAAAGATAAAAAGCGTTGCTAGACTGATGAAAAGACAGACTAATCGAGTAAATGTTTCCCTGTGGTATTGCTCGGTTACACGCTGCATGCAACAGACAATATCGATTATTAAATTAGGAAGTGCGACTAAACATAAGATGGTAATAATAGGTATCGCTGAAGACCACTTTTCATCAAATAGAATAGGGACATAAATGGGTGCTAATAGCGCTTGAATAACAAACAGAAAACCAATGCCTAAAGAGATAACAAATACTTTTTTTTGTTGTTCTAATAACTGACCTTTTCGTTCTAATTTACACAAGTACGGGAATAAGGCTCCAATATAGACTTGGCTAATTGACTGACTTAAACCAACACCTGCGTTCTTCGCAAAGGTATAAAATCCAAAGAGTTCAGGTGTTAATAACCTACCGGCAATAAAGGTATCAGCATGAAGTCGAATACCACGTAGAAATTCAGTATTAAACAGTTTACCTGATGTTTGAAGCATCTGATGAATGATAAAGGGTTTACAACCAATACCATATGATTTGACAGGTGAGAAAGAAAATAGCAATAACCAAAAGATCGAAAAAGCAACTTTACCCAAAGCTACTGATAAGATATCGGCCCCTAATAAAGCGGCAATTGCGATTGTACAGTTTTCAATAATGACACAAAGGCCATTTCTAATACTGAACCAACGCATTTTATTTTCACGCTGCAATAAGAATATTTTAATGCTTACCCACGGATAAAGAAGGTAAATGATAGCCATCGTTTGCAATAAAACAGTAATATCATCATTATCATAAAGTGATGAAAGGTAGTTTGCTGAGCTGAATTGACCTATCGCTATGGTTAAGCAAATACCCCACTGGATCACTATGCCATTTTTGGCAAAATTTTCTAATTGATGTGGCTTGCAGTTGATAATTTGGCTGCCCACCCCTGCACGTAACAACAATCCAAAAACATCATGAAATGCTAAGGCTAACATGGCAGTACCGTATGACATTGGTGATAATTGAGCAGCCAGTACAATAATGGTGAATATTCGGGAGATTTTTGCTACAAACTCTGCACTGAGTAACCAAATAGTATTTGATAACAGCTCAATAACTGAATTTAATTGTATTCTAAAAAAATGAAGCAACCACATTAGAATATTCCTGAACCATTGTTAATTAACAAGGTAGTTTCAAGATTCATTCCACTATGTGATTTATTTAATTGATTGATTAATAATGGTTTTATTAAATATTAAATAGAACCACCATAATTATTTGCATGATGAAAATCATTATGGTGCTTATTTGCATATTAGGAATACAATTATTCTGCTGGCGATGTTTGCCATTGCTGGATTTTTCGATAGAGTGTTGATGGACTTACGCCCAATTCACTCGCAGCTTTTACAATATTGTCTTGGCACGAGTCTATGGCCTTTTCAATGGCTTGTTTTTCAACTTCAGCCAAGGTAATAATTGATGAGGTCGAATGATTCCCCTGATGAACACTCGTATTTTGATTTTGCTGATTTATTGAAGGGATGTCGCTTTGTTTATTAGTATTAGACGTTGGCTCTGCTTGTTTGTTTTGTCTACCCAGTTGTTGAGCAATAATCTTTTCAGAAATTAGTGGTCCTTCAGACATAACGGTTGAACTATGAATAATATTTTGTAACTGGCGAACATTACCCGGCCATGAATAAGACTTTATTAATGCCTCTGCACCAGAAGAGAATCCAGCAAATACCTTACCCTCAATGTCACTAAAGTGTCTTAAAAAATGTTCAGCTAATTTAAGAATATCATTATCTCGTTCATTTAACGCCGGCAAATCTATTGAAATAACATTTAACCGATAAAAGAGATCTTCACGTAATTTATGTTCGGCAATGGCAATTTGTGGCTCTCTATTGGTCGCACTAATAAAACGAATATCTACTTTCTCTTCTTTTCCACTACCAACTTTTTGAAAACAACCGGTTTGAATAAACCGTAATAGTTTTGCTTGTAAACTAATATCCATTTCACCTATTTCATCAAGAAAAAGACTACCACCATTTGCCAGAGAGGCCGCTCCATCTCGGTTAGAAACAGCCCCTGAGAATGCGCCTTTAATATGACCAAAAATTTCCGACTCCATTAATTCTGACGGAATAGCCGCACAATTAAGCGCAATAAAGGGCCCATTTTTCTTTTTGCTTAAGTGATGAATAGCTTGTGCCGCAACTTCTTTACCTGCACCACTTGGTCCTGTAATAAAGACAGAAGCGTTACTAGGTGCGCTTTGTTCGATACATGAATATACAAATTGCATAGCCACTGAATCACCGATGAAACCTTCAAAACTAGATTTATGATATTTTTGGTATTGATCAATTGTTCTTCGCATTAACGTTCGTTCGGCCAAAACCTGTTGTAATTGCAAGGCTTGTTGTAACTTAATTATAAGATCGAAGTTATCCCAAGGCTTTTGAAGAAAGCCCCAGATATGGCCATTGTTAATCAAATTGACGATCATTTCCATATCACCATGGCCTGTCAGTACCATACGAACTGTTTCTGGTGAAATTTTAGCAACCTGTTCCAGTAATTGATTACCATCCATATTTGGCATATTAAAATCAGACACGATGACATCTACAGGACACTCATTAATAAGATCAAGTGCGTCTTGTCCACTAGAAGCAGTTAAAATAACGGCATCCAATTTTTTTGTTATACGTTCGAGAGAACGCAGAATTTCTGGTTCATCATCTACAAATAAAATTCTAGATTTATTTAAGTTCTGCATTTCCAATCCTTAAAATTGCGAGTATTGATCATCTAAATTGTATTTAGTAAACACTCAACAGCCTGTTGAATAACTGCGGTCAAATGGATAACTTTCACTTCATAAATCACAAATAAAACACAAATAAAACAATAAATATCAACAAGTTTATTAAATAGTTGTTGTAATTACAATCGGGCTTTATTTGTTTCTACAGATAAATAATAGTTGATATTTATCATTAATAAATTATTGATAAATAAATATAACCGTTAATTATCAATAATAGCAAAACATATTGAAATTCAATCGTATAGCTAAAAGCTATGCAGAATAATTACTTTAATGAAATAGATGGAGCAAATATTGCTTATTAATTGTTAATAAGAGAAAAATAATTGATTAATTGCAAGGGTGAATATATGCAACATAAAACATTAATACTGAGTATTGCTTTAAACGGTTATCAATGGATGTACCAACGGGAGCTTAAATCTCATCGACGCTATGCACAAAAATACGGTTATGTTCACCAAGCCGTAACACGTCCTTTTGTTTCTGCTCTAGGGGTAGAGTGTTGCTGGCTTAAATTAACATTAATGCGAGCGGCTTTATTGTCCGGCTATGAAAATGTATTGTTTTTGGATGCCGATACCATGGTTAATGAAAACTGTCCTGATTTAACCGATGTATTTCAAACAGGTAAATACCTGTATATGGCAAAAGGATATTCGAATAGATTCAATTCAGGAGTGCTTTTAGCGAGAAACAATGTAAAAACCATAGAATGGCTCACGCAGGTTATTGATGCTCAGTTTGATAAAGTACAAAGTGAAAACGATGTCGGTTGGGGGGAGAATGGCCATGTTATTGAATTCAGTAAAGAAGTCCCTTTTATAGTAGAGCTTGAACAAAAGTGGAACAACACATTCGATTATCAGTTAACCGATTATATACGTCACCGCAATTGTGGGCCCATGAGAACGGGCTTTCTTAATAATTTCTTTCATAAAGTTGTTTTTTTTCTATCTGCACGCTTATCAGCTTTCGGTAATAAAAACAGAGGGATTTTGAGTAAGGAACTTGATGAAGATATTCTGTCACGGGAAACAAATGTAATATTATCTATCTACCCAAAACTCGCCTGCCTCTAAAAATTATAAATATATTGCAAAATGATAATCTAATTTCTATTTTGCAATATATTATCCCCCTCCCTTCCAACAAAAAAGGCAACAAAACAAAAAACTTCATTATTTACAGTAAGATAAATTAATCTCACAGATTGGCATAGCTTAAGCAATGTATCAGTTAACCCCCAATGATTAGGTTAACTGAAATGATAAATACTAAATTCTCACTTCGAACAATGACTCAATCTCTTAAGCATTACGATTCCATTAATCATCAATATCGCGGTACTTTTATGGATCGCCCTATTGCACTGATGCTTATTTTAATCCTTCTGCCTTGTTTTCTGATCAATATAACATTGGCTCTGTGCACTAAAAGAAGCTTGTTTTCAATGCAACATAGAACAGATGCTCTAAGCAGACCGGTTATATTGCATAACTTTAGTTGTGGTATTTGGGTCAAAACCGCCGTTTTGTTTGATATTTACTCAGGAAGAATTTCTTTTTGTGGTATCCCTCTAAATCACAGATTGCCACCCGATCTACAGTTTTGCGTGATTAACCAAATTAAATGTAGAGCAGGCCTTTTTAGTTTGTATGATTTACACCTCAGAACGGGTTTAGCAATCATGAGCAAAGAGCAACTACTTGAACAGCAGCTTAATGGCAATGCAGCTGATTATTTAGCGCTTATTATTAAAAGTTTTATGTCTGTTATTTTTTATGGTCAAGCAATAAAGAAGTTTAAAAAAGCTAAGTACTTATCTTTATTTGGCTTAAACGTTAAAAACACATCTATGGCAGAAGCTGTTGACTGGATAACACAAACACCAGCAGATAAAACTCAAATAGGTTTTTTCGTCAATGTACATTCAATTAACTTATCGATAAGCGATCCTACTTTTTTTAAACAACTATCAAATGCAAATGCTTTATTTGCAGATGGCTCAGGTATGAGATTAGCTGCGAAAAAGGCGGGTTTTCTTCTTAATGGTAATAATAATGGCACAGACATGTTACCTCACCTTTGTGAAAGCTGTGTTGAAAGTAATCAATCTTTATATTTTTTTGGGGCTAAACCCGGAATTGCTGAGCAAGCCGCAAATGCATTATGCAAGCAGTACCCTGGTCTTAATATTGCAGGTACCAAGCATGGTTATAACGAAGATAACAATGCTGAACAAATTATCGAATCAATAAACAATAGTGGTTGCGACATATTATTAGTGGCTATGGGCTCACCAGTACAGGAGCAATGGTTACTCGAACACAGAGACAAATTACACTGTAAAACCGCATTAGCTGTAGGTGGATTATTTGATTTTTATTCTGGCAATATTTCACGTTCACCAATGTGGTTAAGAGAAATAGGTATGGAATGGGTTTGGCGTTTATTACAAGAACCTCGCAATAAATTTAATCGATATGTTATTGGTAATCCACTTTTTTTATATAGAACCTTCATTCTTGGTTTAGTAAATACAGGAGAAAAATAATGGCTATTCAAATTTTACAACACGTTAAAAATAACGCTGTATTTACTGGTACTCATAAAACCATTGATAAAAATTATAAACATAAAGGGATCCCAGTTATCTTGCAACAAACGGTTGCATTGATTACGTTACTATTGATAAGCCCATTACTTTTATTAGCGCTCATTTTGATCAAAGTTGAAAGTTCAGGTAGTGCTTTATTCTCTCAAACAAGAGTGGGTGAAAATGGTCGGCATTTCAAAATGTATAAATTCCGTTCTATGTATTTAAAAACAGATCCTAATTATAAAGAGCCGGATCCAACACAAAGCTCTCGTGAAGGGGTGTGTAAAAAGTATATTAATGACCCTAGAATTACCAAGATTGGCCAATTTATCAGAAAATATTCGATAGATGAGATCCCACAGTTATTTAATATTGTTAGAGGGGATATGTGTTTGGTTGGACCTAGACCTGCATTATCTATTGAAACTTATGAGTATGATAATAACGATCAAACAAGATTGTTTACCAAACCTGGTCTAACGGGGTTATGGCAAGTATCTGGCCGCGCAGATACTAATTTTGAAGAGCAGTTACAGTTAGACAAAACGTATATTAAACAGCAGAGTTTTTTAATGGATTGTAAAATAATAGCGCTCACCATTCCTGCAGTATTAAGTGCAAAAGGTGCTTATTAATATTAACAACCTCTCGCGTATAGACATCATTAGACTTTACGTATTAACAGTTAAAGTGAATTGATAACACTCATTATCAATTCACTTTTTAGTTTGTATTCCTAGTTCTTTTTGGTTATTTCCTTGCAAATAGCATTTTGCAAAAGTGAGAATAGCTATTGCACATTGCAAAACCACCCCATACCTCACTCAGATAAAAAAACAATAATCCCTTTAAATACAACAGTTAAACCTCAAATAGACACTTGGTACGTTAAGTGCAATTACTATTTATATCGCTAACATCGTCATGGAGAATATTATGCTGTATCACGCATTTAACAATTATAAAATGATACCAGTACTTGTTGCCTTAATAGCGGCAATAGTTACACAAGGTTGTGCTAGGCATTCTTCTGAAAATATGGATAAATCTGAACTTCGATTTTATGGTAATCCTACTGACAATGGCGATGATTTTATACATGAAGAAGCCCCCAATAGTGTCTTTGCCGATGGCTTAAGTTGTAGTCAGTTTCAAAACATGGGAGCGGCATTAAATTATAGAACTGATAAACCATTAAATTTAAGCTCATCAAACATGAAAGCTACTGCCAAGAACGATCCCATTCTGGCACAAGGTTTACTGTTGAGTCCTGGTGATTTAGTCGAAGTGATTATAGAAGATGGTGAAGGCTTTAATGGTCGTTACATTGTTGATAATGCAGGTTATGTCAAATTACCAATTATTGGTGTTGTTGAGGCAGGCGGAGCGACAACCAATAAATTGGAAACAAAAATTGAGCTTGCCCTTATTAGAGCAGAAATATTTCAGCCTGATAGTGCAAGCGTAACGATATATGTTTTAAATTGGTCATCAATTGAAGTTGCCGTTGCTGGTGCCGTTTTCCAACCCGGTACAGTATTAATCAATAAAAAGCCCATCGGCATTCAAAATGCAGAACATTTAGAGGCCTATGGTGATTATTCAACCACGCGTTTGTTATCTGAAGCCATAAGAGCAGCATCAGGTATTAGACCCGATGCCAAATTGGACCAAATCATTTTGATCCGTAAAGGCTGGCAGGTACAAATAGATATGACTGGAATGTTAAGTGGGAACCTGGTCAATGATTATCCTTTAGTCGCCGGTGACCGAGTCATAGTACCTAGTACAGGTTGTTTTCAAGCTCATTTAGTTAGACCAAGCCAAATTACCCCTAAAGGTTTTCGCGTGTTTATGTCTAACCTAATTGATTCTGCAGGTGATAATTCTAGTGCCGGCATTGGCCGATTTTCAACAAGCCTGCCTTATGGCACACGCTTACTTCAGGCAGCTGTTTCAGCTAACTGTGTTGGTGGTAAAGAATGGACTAATGCACCACGCAGAGTTGTGCTTTCAAGTAAAAATCCGATAACGGGTGAAACTCAAGTCATTGAACGTTCAGTTGAACAGTTGATGACTATGCCGAATAAAGCGCGAATTAACCCTTATCTGATGCCGAACGATGCGGTTGCTTGCTACGACTCAGATATTACTAATTATCGAGATATCGCCAAAACCCTTACTGATCTTATTATTCCATTCAAATTATTATAGGTGAGTTATGAAGTATCCTATTGTTCCATTGACAAAATTTGGATTATTTAGAGCACAAACATATGCGGTATTGAAACGGCCCTATTTGGTAACAGCTTTAGTTTCTTATTTCATGGTTGCCCTGCTTGTAATAATTTATTTAAATAAAGCCCCTTCATTTACCAGTGATATGGAGATGGTATTACCAGGTACTGGTAGTAGTAACAGTGTATCGTTGGATAATGTTGGTCAAGTTGTCTCACAAACTAATACACCCTTTTCTGGTGGTGGTTTTAACCCTCGTGTTAATTATAAAGAAATGTTATCAAGCAGAGGCGTAAGAGCTCGTGCGGCAAAAAAACTGCACCTTTCGCTTGAGGATCTTGGTGAACCAAGAATTAAACTGACTGAACAAACGTCAATTATTTCACTTGAGATGAGTGCTAATGGTCAAGAATTAGCGCAAGCAAAGACGCTTGCCTTATATGAGTCTCTCCAAGATGAACTAAATAACTTAAGAGCCGATGAAGTATTACGTCGAGATCAAAGTATTGAACAAGTGCTTGACCGATACCGAGAACGAATGAACATAACACGTAATGCCATTGTTGATTTTCAACAGCGTTCAATTGTCGTTTCAACAGACCAAATGGACCAATTAGTGAGAACCCTTTCTGGGGTTAGAGAAAAACACCTCTATGTCAAAGCCGAAACAAAACAATTGCAAGAGTATATATATCAGTTAAGTGACGAGTTAGGCGTATCACCCAAGTTAGCTGGGCAAGCTTTCGCCCTGCAATCTGATGTTGAATTTCGTGCTTACATTACCGAGTTAAAGGAAAGCATAACCCAACTTACAGAGTACAGTTCAAGGTGGGGAGTGAATCATCCTAAAGTTAAAGCGCAACAAAAGAGATTAAACTTTACCCGTATCTCGATTAACGAGCGAAGTAGCCAAATGTACGGGGTAAATTCTAATGAAATATTTAATTCATTGAATTTAGATTTAAACCCGAAACGATCTGAGTTATTTGCTGATTTAATTGACGCTTATGCAAAGCAAAAGGGCCAAGAGTCGATGCTCGAAGATTTAGGCCGTTCAGCCCTGCACTTGGGGGACCAATTAAAAATTTATTCTCGAGAAATTGTGGAGTTAGAGCGCTTACAAAGAGAGTTCAACATGGCTGAAGCAATTTTCACCTCTGCAGCAGCACGACTTGAAGCGAGTAAGTCAGATGTTTTTGCCTCTTATCCCGTGCTGCAAATGTTAACAACCCCCTCATATCCAATGAAACAAAGCAGCCCTAAAAACATTATTGCTTTTATAGGTGCAATAACTGGATTTATATTTATCACCTTAGGATTAATTATTTTATCTCAACGTAATAAGTTAATTCAAATAATACTTAAAAAAGAGGAAACAACTTCAAGTAATAGTTAACTTTTTAACATCAACGACAATAACTAATGAATTGCAAAATGATAATAGCCTTTTTATTTTGCAATTCACAAGCACTTCCCTTCTTCATCATGAAACACCAATACCCCCTTATTATCAACAACATAAAAAACTTAAATAAGTTTGGCACACCTTTAGCAATACCAAGAGTAACAACACGGTTTTAGGCAATAAACAAAGTAAGCTGCAATAGCATAATACTTTTAAAACAGCCTTTGTATTACTCACCATTGGACTAATGCTCTTATGACAACAAACCAATTAAACCCTAATTCTACCGAAGAAAAGCTGATCTGGTTTGGGTTAACGTTAACCTACCCATTCTTCGCTTTTGGTGGTCTTTATATTACGGGTTCAGTATTAGGTTGGATGATATTTACAGTGGTTTTATTACGCTGGTATGTCAATGGTAAAGACAAGTTCTCAGCTATCCCTGCCATCGTTTGGTTATGGGTAATTGGTGGTCTATTTATGTTATTAGCCTTACTGATTGGACATTCTAATTGGGATTTAGGTTTGGCGAAAACAATTAAATCATCAATTGGCTGGGCAAAAGGTTGGGCTCTTATGCCACTATTTTTATTTATTGGTGCCTTTGTTGATATAAAACCGCAATTAATCGTTAGAGCCGTATGCATAGTTTCATTTCATTCCTTAATTTTTGCGCTTGTCACTATGGCTCTTTATATGGCTGGTGTTCATGGCGACTTATTTGTTTCACCTTTAAAAGTTATTGGTGGACCTGGTGAAACCTTTTTTACCGTGAGTTTATTCGGATTAAACCCTGAAACAGGTGCTGGACGGTGGAGATTTTTTACTCCTTGGGCGCCAGCTGCAGGTTTTATGGCCTGTATATTTTTAATTTTTACATGCCAAGAAAAAGATTATTTTTGGAGAAATACTGGTTTGTTAGGCAGCTTTGTCATGTCTTTGTTGTCTCAATCACGTGCTGGCTGGGTTATTTATATCGCCTTAACCCCGTTATGTTTCTTACACAAACATTTTAAAAATCCAATGCTGTTAGTCCTTATTGGTTTAGTGATCCCTGCTATTACCTTATTAGGCGAACCTTTATTTAGCTGGTTAAGCAATAGCTATGCAGATATCAAAGCCTCGCGCCCTGAATCAACACGTGTACGTAAAACTTTAGAAGTATTAGCGTTACAACGCTGGGAGTCAGAAGCTCCAATTTGGGGCCACGGTATTGTCGAAAGAGGTCCTAAGATTGTTGAAGGAATGCCTATTGGCTCGCATCACACTTGGTATGGTTTGTTATTTGTAAAAGGTATCGTAGGGCTACTAGCGCTAGCAATTCCTCTAGCTTTCACCTGTATTTATTTGTTTTGGAACAGCCTGAAAAGCCAAACTTGTTATACCGCAGCGTTAATGCTTGTGGTGTTTATTTGTTACTCCTTTTTCGAAAACCTAGAGATTTTAAGTTTTATTTACTGGCCAGCACTTTTATGGATTGGTATTGCACTTAACCCATTAAAATCAGGAGAAAAATATGTTTAAGAAATATGATGCTTATTTAGTCGGCTATTACGGTATGCAAAATAGCGGTGATGACGCTCTAATGTACGCCACGGCTTGGGCAGCTAAAAATATTCTGGGATGTAATAACACTAAAGTAGGTTTATATGGTGATTACGCCAGAGAAACCCAAAGTGATAATCAGCTTCCTCTAAAGTTTACTCAACAATTCCCAGGTCAAAATAGGTTACTGCATTATAAAACGGCCATTCAAAGTAAGCGTATCATTTTTGGAGGCGGTTCAGTTTTGCACAGCGAAAGCGACATCAATCTTAAAAGACAGTTAATGTCTTTAGCTAACCAGAAAAAAAGCTTAGCGGTCGGTATCGGTATCGGTCCATTTAATTCTGTTATGGCTGAAAAGTCTTGCGCAAAATTTTTAAATGAATGTGGTTATGTGGGTGTTAGAGATAACGCGAGTTTAGCAATAGCACGAAATATTGCGCCTCATGCAAACGTACATAAAACATTTGATTTAGCGCCATTGTTATTATGTTCAAAACAATACAAACCATCAAATAGAGAACGCCAAGGTATTGCCTTAACCTTATGTTCAGTTGCTATTGATGCCATGGGCAATACAGATGAGTTAGAAGAAGAAAAAAGAGTAGAACAATTTGTTCAATTAATTACCAAAATTTATGCTAGAACCGGTGAGCCTATTACCTTGATTGAGTTTAACGGGCATAACGTATTAGGTGATTGGAAAATCAATAACAACATTATTACCCGTTTATTAGATAAATACATTCCGGTGTCTATAAAAAAATATGATCCCAACCCTATTGCGTTACTTAACAAACTTTCAGGCTACAAAGCGATTGTAAGTATGCGCTTGCACGGTTCTATTCTCGGTTACTTAGCTAACACCCCCGTTCTATCTATTAATTATCACAGTAAATGTAAAGGTTGGTGTGACGAAGTTGGCATGCCAGAAGACTATAAAATAGATTTGTTTAACCTAAACATTGAAAAAATCGTTTCGCAAATAGCGCTAGGTGTTTCAACTACATTTCAGCAACCTACTTTATCTATAAACAACGCTTTAAAAAATTCTTTATCTAACTGGAGTACTCAAAATGAACAATTTAAATTTTACCGTAATTATTCCACTGTTTAATAAAGCAGAGCATATTTTAAGAACGTTACAAAGTGTTGAATGGCAGAAATATCCTGCAGCAGAAATAATTGTGATTGACGATGGCTCGACAGATGAAGGCCCTGCCCTAGTCGAAAAAGCTAACATCAAAAATGTAAAACTGGTTCATCAGGAAAATCAAGGGGTATCGGCGGCTCGAAATAATGGTGTTGCCTTAGCGAGTCATGAATATGTGGCCTTTTTAGATGCCGACGACGAATGGCTGCCGTTATTTTTAGATGAAGTTGCACGCTTAATTGTTAAGTTTCCACAAGCGCAGTTTTTTGGTACCCGCTATCAAATAGTGGAACCTGAAAACAACTATTGTGATGCAAAAATTAAGCTAGAAAATATAAACCCAGAAGGCGTGATATTGGATAACTATTTTGATATCGCTTCCCAAGGCGATTTACCTTTTACCATGTCTTCTATGGTAATTGAACGTTCATTATTTCAGTCAATTGGGGGCTTTCCACTTAATGAGCCAATTGGAGAGGATCAAGATTTATTTTGTCGCGTTGCTTTAAATACCTCAATTGCCTATTCACCGAATATTCATTCTCTTTATCATAAAGATGCACAAAACCAAGCAAGTAGAATAAATATTCCATCAACGGAGTGTGGTTTTAGCGTTCGTATAACTAAAGAAGCGAGAAAGGATACCAAAAGAAAGAGCGCTAAGTATATGCTTAAATATAGCGCGACACATTTATGCCACCTTGCAAAACTTAATATTGGCAATGGTCATTTTTCTCAAGCGAGAAAATTGTTATCAGATCCTCGTTGTAAATTAAAGCCTAAGCATTTGATTGGCCTTTATGGACTTTCATGGATACAACAAACGAGTCAATGGTTAGCAAATATCATTGATTACAAACAAATATAAATATTAGCTAATACCAATTGATTTATGAATCTACAATTAGGGAGTATTCAGATGAGAAGATTAGAGCTGTTAGATTATGGCCGTTTTTTTGCAGCTATAATAGTCATTTTATTTCACTATACTTTTAATGGCATAGCTAATGGAAAGATTGACACCTTAAAGCATGTTGATTCACTAATTGAATTCACAAAATATGGATACCTTGGGGTTGAATTATTTTTTATGATTAGTGGCTTTGTTATTTTTAACTCGGCTAAAAATAGAACACCTGCCCAGTTTGCCGTTTCTAGAGCAATTCGTCTTTATCCTTCATATTGGTTTGCGGTGATTTTTACATCAATCTTTTCATTCCATTGGGGGGGCGATATTATGACAGTAACTCCGAGTCAAATAATTGTTAATTTTACACTGCTACAAAATTACTTAAATATTGAACATGTTGACGGTGTGTACTGGACATTGGTATATGAAATAAAGTTTTATGCTTTGGTTTTCTTTTTACTTATTATTGGTTTGAAAAAACATTTAGATCTATTATTCATACTATGGCCTATTGCAATGCTTGGAGCATTTATCACAGGTTATGATGACCTTCCGTATCTTGGTGGGTATTTCTACTATTTTTCTGCTGGGGCTTTATTTGCAATATTACAAATAAATAAATCGCTGGAGATTATCTTATCAATAATTATTTCTTTTATTTTAGGTTTGTTGTATTCAATAGACCAAGCATTATTAAAATCAGAGTTCATGGGCGTAATATTTTCAGAATATATTGTAGGGTTAATTATTTTCTGTTTCTTTGTTTTTTTTATTTTTCTGAATACAAAAAAGGCTCAATCATTAAAACTTCCACTTTCAAAAATATTTGGTGCATTAACATATCCGGTATATTTAATTCATGCCCACTTTGGTTATATGTTCATTTCAAAATATGCTACAGAAGAGAATAAAATTTTTATTTATATAGTAACAATATCAATTGTTTTATCAGTTTCATACTTTATGCATCGAGTTATAGAAATGCGCTTGTCAAATGTCTGGAAAACACTATTTATGAGTACACTTTATGAAATAATTATTAAAATACAATCAATTCCTAGTAAACTTATAATTGCATATAACAAGTTAGCTAAACAGGCATGACGTAGTTAGCTTTTACTGAAGTGTTAATCCGCATAGCCACTTCCAGTAACGCTTAATAGTATTTGTAATTAAAGCCCTGCTACTTGAATACCAATCCAAGCCACAAAAGTATTACTATTAGGTTAGCACCAACGGTATCGGCTAAGATGTCTCTTATAAAACGTAAGTCTAAATCTGACGAAATAAAAGGTAGTGAAAAAGTTGAAAGATGAACAGGTTAACTGGGCTACATGTCAGGAATGTCAGGGACGCGGCCAAAGAAGCATGAGATTACGAAAAAAGGTTCGACTCCGCTACCAAAGAGAGTTAGAGCTGTTTGAAAAAACTAATAACGAAGGCACAGCCCCCGTTAGGCCGAAGGGCCACCTTTACGATTGCTTAAAATGTTGCGGAACGGGCTTGCTTCAGTCTGCCAACCACCCTATAGCGGATACAGAACATTACCCACACGTCGCAATTATTGGTGGTGGTATCGGAGGAGTAGCTTTGGCTGTAGCTTGTTTACACCGCGGCATCCCCTTTACACTTTATGAACGCGATAGCGGTTTTGATGCCCGTTCTCAGGGTTATGGACTGACGTTACAACAAGCGAGTAAAGCAATCGAAGGATTGGGTATTTTATCATTAGAAAAAGGATTGATCTCAACAAGACATGTTGTTCATACCACAAAAGGAAAAGTGATCGGTGAATGGGGTATCCGAAAATGGCTGCAGTTAGATACGAAAAAGTCACCCAAGCGCACTAATATTCATATTGCACGACAGTCTTTGCGCTTAGCTCTGCTTGAACAACTCGGTGGACATGATGCTGTACAGTGGGGCCACCAGTTAGTTAGTTTTAAAGAAAAAACTAATGAATGCACAGATCAATTTGTTGATCTGAGCTTTCAAGTAGCCGGAAAAATAAAAAACGCCAAGGCAGATATTGTGGTGGGAGCGGATGGTATTCGCAGTTCGGTTCGAAAGTTATTGATTGGTGAGGATGCTTCCCCTTTACTGTACTTAGGTTGCCTCGTGATCTTGGGTATTTGCCCTCTGGCAGCTCTCGATGGGCTTGAGAGTCCTTTGCTCGACTCGGCTACGGTATTCCAAACAGCCAATGGCCATGAGCGCATCTACATCATGCCTTATTCATCAGACTCGGTAATGTGGCAGCTTAGCTTCCCAATGCCAGAAGAAGAGGCTAAGGCATTGAGTGCCTTAGGCGTTCAAGCACTCAAAAAAGAAGCATGTCACAGATGTCAGTGGCACGATCCCATACCTCAAATTTTAGCGGCGACTCTTGAAGCTCAAATTTCTGGTTATCCGGTATACGACCGAGCCTTGCTCAAGTCAGAATTCTTGGAGAAAGGAGATCAAGTGACACTGATCGGAGATGCTGCTCACCCTATGAGTCCATTCAAAGGGCAAGGAGCGAATCAAGCTCTGCTGGATGCGCTTGCGTTGGCTCGAGGGATATCAAAAGGATGTAGACCCTTTTCTAGATGGAGGGAAACGGGAATAAGGGAAAGTGTGTTAACTGAGTTTGAATCAGAAATGCTAGCACGCAGTGCTTCCAAAGTGAAAGATTCAGCAGAGGCCGCACAGTTCTTGCATTCAGATATTGTGCTTCATGAAGGCGATGAACCTAGAGGACGATGTCTACAGAAAAAAGATGCATAAGACTACCCAAGCCAACTAACAGTATACTGTCTGCTTTTTCTAAGTAGACAGTAAAGTCGTTTTTTACACGACTACTTCCACAGAGAAGATGATTTAAAATACCTAAGTCAGCCTTTAAAAGGGCTATTCTGCGTATAAAGCAGTCATCACTGTACGTCTGCTTCAGGCAAAATATTCTGATCCGTTAGGCGACGTTTAATATTTATTTACTATCCTTGATGATTATCAATTCAAGTATTAACTTTAATTAGGATGATAATACCTGAGTTTTTGCTATATTAATAACCTTGCATATATGATTGTTTATCGCTCGATACTTAATAAAAATAGATGTAAGCAAGTAATTAAAATAAAAGGATTTTAACCGCATAAGAACAGTTAATTCACCGTATTAAGTATGGATGTACCTGATGAATACTAACTCTCGTAAAATTCTCTTTATTTCTATATCCGTAACACTATTCACCATGGCAATCGTTTATTATTCATTCCTCATCGGACGCGATATAGCAGAACGTTACACGCCTTTAGTTGATGCCACTATGGAAATTAAACTTGAAGCGACCACAGCACATTTGTGGTTTGAAGAGATGATGAGTGGTGACCAAACGGTTGATATCGAAACTATCTGGGCCAACCTTGACCAATCCGAATGGTATGCTCAAGCAATGCTTGACGGTGGCACTAATGAGGAAGGCACCTTCCTCGCTTTAAATGACCCTGATTTACGTAGCCAAATTGAAGAAACAATAGATGGTATTCATCACTTTCGCCAAATAGCAAAAAAGCGATGGGCATCACAGTCAACATCGGGTGTCGGTTCTGGTATCGAACAACAATTTGACCTCGCCTTTTTAAAATTTAATCTTTCTACTGATAATGTTGAGAGCGCCTTACAGAAGGTAAGAGCAGAAGATTTACAAACATTTAAATTTACACAAGTATTATTAATCACCCTGCTTCTTATATTGGGCATCATCATCGGTGGTTTATCCCTTCGCTTTAACAATAAACGAATCAAAAATATAGACGTACTAAAATTGAGCAATGAAAACGTTAATTCCTCTCAGAAACAGCTTCTAAATGTAATTAATGGAGCGAAGCTGGGTTATTGGGATTGGTGTTATCAAACTGGAGAGCATGTTGTTAATGATGAATGGTTATCAATACTTGGTCTATCTCGTCAAGATATCACCAATCACATTAGTGATTGGGATGGACTTATTCATCCCAATGACGACCAATTTATGAAAAAGACTGTCCAAACTCATATTCTGTCTGGAAAAAATTATGTTGTTGAATTCAGAATGAAGCATGCTGATGGGCGATGGGTATGGATTCAAGGCTCTGGCTCTGTTATTGAGTACGACGAAAATACCCACGAACCTGTTCGACTTTGTGGAACACATCAAGATATTACCGTTCGGAAACTAGCTGAACTACGTGAAAAATCGCGTTCTCATGTATTAGAACTCCTTACAAGTGGCGACTTATTACCTGTAATTTTGGAAGCTATTGTACGCGGTGTTGAGCAAGAGAATTCAGACATGCTATGTAGTATTTTGTTGTTAGATGATGAGGGTAAGCATCTATTGAGTGGCGCAGCACCGAGCCTTCCTGATTTCTATAACTCCGCGATTAATGGCATTGAGATTGGTGTAGGGGTTGGCTCTTGTGGTACTGCCGCATTTACCAACAAACGTGTCATCGTTGAAGACATTCAAAATCATCCTTATTGGACTCCCTATAAAGAGCTAGCAAGTAAGGCGGGGTTGGGGGCGTGCTGGTCTGAACCCATACGTTCCACTCAAGGGAAGATTCTCGGCACTTTTGCTATTTATCACCTTGAGGTAAATAAGCCAACAGAAGCCAATATGACATTAATTGAGCAAGCAGCCAGTTTAGCAAGTATCGCCATTGAGAAAATCCAAGCCAACTTAGCCTTAAAGGCAAGCGATGAGCAAATGCAACTAGTCTTAGCGGGGGCCGATCTAGGTTTTTGGGATTGGAATATAGTCACAGGTAGAGTAGATAGAAATGAGCGTTGGGCAACTATGCTGGGATATACCCATAAAGAATTAAAACACAGCACTAATCAATGGGCAGATTTCGTACATCAGGAAGATAGAGAGAAAGCATGGCAATCAATTAATGACGTACT
The DNA here is from genome assembly GCF_000012325.1 of Colwellia psychrerythraea 34H. Lineage (NCBI taxonomy): Bacteria > Pseudomonadati > Pseudomonadota > Gammaproteobacteria > Alteromonadales > Colwelliaceae > Colwellia > Colwellia psychrerythraea. The sequence continues at coordinate 3,392,225 of NC_003910.7, forward strand.
TGAAGGTCGATCAAAATCCCATAGCCTTGAATATCGCATGTTAACTAAAGAGGGTGGTTATAGATGGGTGCATGACCAAGCTAATGTGATGCAACGTCATAGTAATGGCAAGCCACTTCGTATGAGCGGTACACATAGTGATATAACCAACCGTAAACTAGCAGAAGAAAAAATAAAACTAGCAGCTAGTGTTTTTAGCCATGCAGGTGAAGGCATTATTATCACCGATGATAAAGCCACTATTATCGATATTAATGACGCCTTTACTAATATAACCGGTTTTAGTCGTGAAGAGGCTATTGGTAAAAATCCACGTATTCTCCAGTCAGGACGACAAACACCTGAGTTCTATGCGGATATGTGGCAAGCCCTACAGAATGAAGGCTATTGGTCTGGCGAAGTTTGGAACAGACGTAAAAATGGTGAAGTGTATGCCGTAATGCAAACTATCAGTGCCGTACGTGATGTACACGGTATTGCGACCCATTATGTTTCCTTAGGTAACGACATAACCCTGATGAAAGAACATCAGAATCAACTGGAGCACATAGCCCATTTCGACATACTCACTAATTTGCCTAATCGCGTATTGCTGGCAGACAGATTGTCTCAAGCCATGTTGCAGTGTAGCCGTCACAAACAGTCCCTCGCTGTCGTATTCTTAGATTTAGATGGGTTTAAACACGTCAATGATACTCATGGGCATGATATAGGTGATGAACTACTGATTGCCCTCTCTGTGCGCATGAAAGAAGCATTACGGGAAAATGATAGTTTAGCACGTATTGGCGGTGATGAATTTGTTGCTGTGTTAGCTGATTTAACCACAGTTGAAGATTGTGAACCCGTATTAGAACGGTTATTACTCGCTGCATCAGAGCCGGTTATTTTTGATAACATTGTATTGAATATATCAGCCAGCATTGGCGTCACACTCTATCCGCAAGATAATGTGGGTGCCGACTTACTCATGCGGCATGCCGACCAAGCCATGTATGTGGCTAAAGAATCAGGTAAGAATCGTTATCACTTATTTGATACGGCCCAAGATGACGCAGTGAAAGTACAACGGGAAAGCTTAGAGGCAATTCGAAGCGCGTTAGATAATCATCAATTTGTTCTTCATTATCAACCTAAAGTTAATATGAGGAAGGGTATAGTGACGGGAGTTGAGGCGCTTATTCGCTGGCAACATCCGAAACGAGGGCTATTAAACCCAATCGAGTTCTTACCTGTCATTGAAAATAACCCCATGAGTATTGAGATGGGTGAATGGGTTATTGATACCGCACTGACACAAATAAGCCAATGGCAAAAATTAGGACTTAACTTCCCAGTAAGTATTAGCGTAAATATTGCAGCGTTACAGTTGCAGCAGCCTGACTTTACGGACAGGTTAATGATACTACTAGCAGCCCACCCCGATGTTGAACCACACTATTTAGAGTTAGAGGTACTGGAAACAAGTGCCTTAGAAGATGTATACAATGTTTCAACAATAATGAATGCCTGTATGGCGCTAGGCGTAAATTTTGCCCTAGATGATTTTGGCACGGGCTATTCGTCCCTGACTTACCTAAGACGATTACCAGCAAACTTAATTAAGATAGACCAAAGTTTTGTAAGAGACATGTTGCATGACTCGGATGATCTGGCCATTGTTGAAGGCGTAATAGCGTTAGCTAAATCATTCAAACGGGACGTGATTGCAGAAGGCGTTGAAACGATTGAACATGGCACAGCACTATTGCAGCTAGGATGTGAATTAGCACAAGGTTATGGCATTGCTAGGCCAATGCCTGCCAGTGAAATTCCTACGTGGATTAGTGACTGGAAGCCAGATGTTAATTGGCAAAACTGAAGTAATAGTAGAACTATATGAAATCTATCGATTTTAGCCCTATGCTGGTTCAATAATGGCCATAACATACGATCAAATTTTCCTGATCTGAACGTTCAATTTATTTCAGTTAACTTTGCCACAAATTCAAACTCCGAGATCATTGGTTCAACTAATAGGTATGGAAACTGAAAAACAACTTCCCTTGCCTAGTACTGATTTAACCCTTATTTTGCCATTATGTTGTTCGATTATCTGGTGGCTAATAGACAAGCCTAATCCGGTCCCTTCTCCGATGGGTTTACTAGTATAAAAAGGGGTAAATATTTGCGTTATATTCTCTGAGTCAATACCACTACCCGTGTCCTCTATTTCAATAATAATATTGTCTTCTTCAACAAATGTTCTGACAAAGATGTCTCCTTTATCAGTGATTGATTGACCAGCATTAATCAATAGATTCATAAACACTTGATTTAACTTGCCTGGAAATGCATGAACTTTCGGCAATGGTTGTAAATCGATATGCACTTTACAGCTATATTTAAGTTCATTATGAACCATATTTAAAGTAGCATTTAATCCTTCATTGATATCAACAAGGGCTTTTTCTACTTGGTCAATACGAGCAAACGTTTTTAAGTTTTTGACTATTTCGCTGACTCGGTCTACGCCTGCGATACTACTTTTAATTAACGGCGGTGTATCCTTGAAAAGGAACTCTAGCTCATATTTTTTTGCTAGTTTTTTATGGTTTTCCTTATCCTCTTCACTGGCAAGAGTGCTGTTAAATTCATAATAATATTTTTCAACATCAGAAAAGTAATCTTCGAGTACTTCTAAGTTACTCCGAATAAAACCAATAGGGTTATTTATTTCATGTGCAACTCCTGCAGCTAACACACCGATACTGGCCATTTTTTCAGATTGTACTAATTGTGATTCACTCTGTTTTAATTCATCATTAGTATTCGATAATTTTTCATAACTTTCCTTTAACGCGCGTTCACGTCGGGCTACTTTTTCACTCATAAGGTTAAACTGATTAAACAAATCAGCAAACTCCATAAACCTTAAGTCGCCTTGTAAAGCATCAGGCTCATGACCTTTATCAAGGCTAGAGGTTAACTGAGAAAGAGCGAGAATAGGTTTGACAAAATAGCGATAGCCATACAAGTAGGCTAATAATGTCGTTAGCACTATTGCAAGAATAATATAACTCCCCATTTGAATAACTAAATCATACAGAGCATCATTCCTATAAGCTTCATCAACGGTATAATTAAAGCTAACCCCTGCATCATGCCATTGTATTGTTTGCTTGGTGCCCACGGCCTGTTTACCAAACTTAGCAATCGTTTTAGTCCCCTTCACCACCTCAATCATTAAACCATCAAGAACTTCAACATCTATTTGAGCTGCAAGGATAGTTTCTAAAGGTATATTGGCTAATAAAACGCCTTCAACATGTTTGTTATATATTACAGGGAATGCTACACACCAAAAATATCGGCCCTCTACAGCTAGAATTTGTATAGAGCTAAACTGCTCTTCATTAAGTATGGCTTTTACCCATGGAAATTCTTGGTAGTTAGTATCAGTAGCGGAAGTGGAATGTAATGTAGAGCCTTCAAAGTCGAGCAAGGTTTCATCATACTTTAGACCTAATAATGTTAAGCCTGCCATATAGTCTTTTATTTTCCCTATGTTTCTTTTAGGCTGCATTATACCTTGAACAAAAAGTGACTCTTGAGATTGCTCTTTCAGTAAGATCAAGTGATGGTTAAGGAACACACGGTAACTACTATTTAATGCAGTGATCTCTCCTTTGGCAATTTTCTCATATTCACTATTAACAAGATCAACCACATGAGTACTCACTAAGCTGGTGATAATTACAGCTAAGCCGACACAACTAATAAAAACAAATCTTGCTAAAGCAAAAGAGACTGTAGTTTTAATCATTTATTTCACTCAATACTTTCAATAATATTACTTTGATGGTTATTCTCTAACGAGTTAAGTAAAACAATCTCATCTTTAGGGCTATATTTTCCCATTGCATAGTCCTCAATAGTCAACGCTTCATGGGCATTAAACTGTGACTTACTATAAGGAGTAAACGGTCCTTTATATGTTTTTAGCAAACCAGTTACTGGCTGCACTAAATGCTCCAATGCATGATGAATCAAGCTTTTGTCTTGGTTTCTATCACCCGTTAATTTAACTTGCTTAATGGCAGCAATGACAATTTTAGTGAGATCATAAGCATGAATAAAACCTGTTTGTGCTTTAATATCTGTAGGGTGTTTTATAGTGCTGTTTGACTTAACAGCCAACGCTAAGACGTTTTTAGCCGTTACTGATAAGTTGTCATTGATGAAAGAGAAATTTGTTTGGATAAATTGTAAATCAATTTTTTCACGCTGACTTGCGGTAACTTTTTCAGAAAAATTTCCCCCTGTTATACCCCAATGACTCCTAATAGGTAAACGAGTGCTTTGGGGTAATTCAATCATAGCATTTACAAAAGTAACCCCTTCTGCTGAATTACCAACAAAAAAGATAACATCCGCACCACTTGCTTTAATATCACGAAGTAACACCTTGGCATGATTCATCCCTACTCCCCAATTAAACCAAGACAAGCCTATAGGTTTTACTGATGATTCGTTCAGGGCTTGAGTCATTGTTATTTTATTAGAACGCCCCCACCCTGTGTCCTCTAATAATAGATAAGGTTTTCTAAAGCCTTGTTCAATCGCTTTTTTACTTATAAATTTACCAGCATTACTATCATCTATAGATAATCGAAATATCCAATTTTTCTCTGAAGCGCTACGAGTTATAGGCCCAGCAGCTGCCCAAGGGTCTAATAATAAAATATCATTATCATTAATAAAGGATTTATTTGCTAACAAAGGAGGCGAATGCAAACCAGAAAAAACCATTAATGCTTGTTCATCAGCTAAGAATGCTTCTAAATTACGGCGGCTACGCAATGAATTCGCTCTGTGGTCTTTCAAAATAAGGCCAAATTCAATTCCTTGAATTTGATTATCAACTTCAGCCAACGCAGTAGTAATACCTTGTTGTATGGCTAAGCTCGATGCTGTAGCACCACTAAAATCGGCATCAAGGTAAATAGTATATTTTTTCTGCGCATAAACATTTGAAGTATAAGTAGTGATAAAGATGAGGTAGGTGAACAAGAAAAATCTAAACAAAAACTTCATAATCAACATAAAGTATCCTTTTAATAATTAATGACATACTTGTCTTATTCATTTTAGTTAAGTTATCATTTTAGCGGGGTACTAATAAAGCTTATTCAATGTATTTATAAACGAGGCTTGGAGTTAGTCTTTAAGATCTAGGTAAATTCAAGAATAGCATGATGTGATTTGTGTGTTTCTTAAGATGATGAAACGATAGAGTTTTTGATGATGTGATTAAAAGTAAATTTATAATCGAAATTGCTGTAACTAGAAAATATAAAAGTTTGAAGGTATATGTTTGTTTTAAGAATAACTAGATTTAGAAATAAACATTTCAATATTGTTTATTTTTTTGAATAACTTAGAACTGATTATATATTTAAGATGGTACCCGGAGCCGGACTTGAACCGGCACGCTTTTCGGCGAGGGATTTTAAATCCCTTGTGTCTACCAATTCCACCACCCGGGCATTATATCTTTCCGGCTTACACCAAAAGATAAGGGAGTATTTTTATAGTAGGTTGGTACCTACTCTTCATAAATTTAGTTATCATTTTTATTGATAAAAATGATTGACTACTTGTCATAAATTTATAAAAATTTGGAGCGGCTAACGAGACTCGAACTCGTGACATTCACGTTGGCAACGTGATGCTCTACCAGCTGAGCTACAGCCGCTTCATGAGAGCTTTACTTCTACTATTTTACATCTAAATATGGTACCCGGAGCCGGACTTGAACCGGCACGCTTTTCGGCGAGGGATTTTAAATCCCTTGTGTCTACCAATTCCACCACCCGGGCATAATTATCTAAAAGATAAAGGGAGTTTTTTATAGTAGGTATTGGTAACCTACTTATTCTTTTAGTGAAATCTTGGAGCGGCTAACGAGACTCGAACTCGTGACATTCACGTTGGCAACGTGATGCTCTACCAGCTGAGCTACAGCCGCTTCGTAGAATATTAATCTTCACTTACTACTTTTATAGGTAAAACTTCTTTTAGTTTAACTAACTAAAATTGGAGCGGCTAACGAGACTCGAACTCGTGACATTCACGTTGGCAACGTGATGCTCTACCAGCTGAGCTACAGCCGCTTCATGAGAGCTTTACTTTTTACTTCCCATCATCGTTAAGGAATGGTACCCGGAGCCGGACTTGAACCGGCACGCTTTTCGGCGAGGGATTTTAAATCCCTTGTGTCTACCAATTCCACCACCCGGGCACAAAATGGAGGCGGATACCAGAATCGAACTGGTGTACACGGATTTGCAATCCGCTGCATAACCACTCTGCCAACCCGCCATTTTGTTAACGATGTTTTTCAATGATATCAATATCATAAGTTTGTATTTATTTACACTTAAATTGGAGCGGCTAACGAGACTCGAACTCGTGACATTCACGTTGGCAACGTGATGCTCTACCAGCTGAGCTACAGCCGCTAAATTTAAACTTAATAATTACAAACTTTAGTAAACCGTTTTGCTAGATAATGTAACATCATCTTGGCTCATTTCGTTTTACTTGCTGACTCCCTGTCAACGAAAACGCATTCTACATCTAAATATTTTCCAGTCAACTATTAAATCAAATTTTTATTCTAACTGCTTAAAAAGCGAGTCGTTTGCGTTATTTTTAACTAAACGGTCCATTTATTGGACCGTTTAAAATTAAACAAAGCTTTTATAAAATTTTACTGCCCTTTCAGCTCTGGCCATGCCGCTTTGAAATAACTAACCCAAGTAGTCACGGTTAAGACCGTCGCAATAGAATAAAAGGCATAAGAAAGATAATTAATCACTTCATGTGGCAAGTAAAACAGAATTAATGGAATATCATAACTAGGCTGCCAAATCAGTCCCATAATACCGAGCATTTGTGCAGCGGTTTTATATTTCCCCATATTAGAAACCGCAATAATGTCACGCTTTCCTATAGAAGACATAAATTCACGTAAAGCACTGATAAACACTTCTCGCGCTATCATGATGATAGCGGCAATGGAGACCAACCAAGAACTATAGTCTTGTGCAATCATTACCAGCGCAACAACAACCATGAGTTTATCGGCTACTGGGTCTATAAACGCGCCAAAAGCTGATGACTGATTGAGTTTTCTAGCAAGGTAACCATCTAAGATGTCACTAACAGCCGCTAACCAGAAAACTGCAAATGCACCAAAATTACTCCACGAAAGGGGTAAATAGAAAATTATCAAGAAAATAGGGATCAAGACGATCCGAAATAAGGTTATTTGATTAGGTATTGTCCACATTTACTTTTCACTTCAAGTATTTTTCTTTAGTTTACACAAGTTGTTATAGCAGTGCTACGGCAGAATAAGACAAGTTTAAGTAAAAGCTTTGAATAAAGTCTTGTATAGGAAAGTCTTTTCTATTTTTCAGCAGAGAGTGTAAATCGTAACACTAAACGCTTATTTATCATGAAGAGCATTATGAATTTTTTCAGCTAAAACATGGCTTATACCGGGAACTTTGGCTAAGGCGGTAATATCGGCTTGCATGACTTCTTGCAAACCACCTAAAAACGTTAATAGGCTTTGACGTTTTTTTGCACCTATTCCTTCAATTGACTCTAAGCGAGACTTTTTACTGACCTTTTGTCTTTTCGCTCTATGCCCTGTTATGGCAAAACGGTGTGACTCATCTCGAATATGTTGTACTAAGTGCAATGCTGGGGAGGTAGCAGGTAAAGAGATCAACTGATGGCTACCCGCTAAAATTAACGTTTCTAGGCCTGGTTTACGTGACTCTCCTTTAGCAACCCCCACTAACAAGGGTGTTCTTGTTAGTGCAAGCTGGCTAAAAAACTCTTCGGCTTTAGCAAGCTGTCCTTTACCACCATCTATAAAAACAATATCAGGTAACTTTTCTAAAGCACCATGTTCTTCCGGTTTGATTGGATTCGCTTTTAATTTTCCATACCGTTTATTTAACGCAAATGCCATGGCGGCATAATCATCCCCTGGTGTGATACCGAAAACATTATAACGGCGATAATCTGTTTTTAGTGGACCCTCTTGGTTAAAGACAACATTAGAGGCTACGGTTTGTTGTCCCATGGTATGGCTTATATCAAAACACTCAATACGTTGAATGCCATTTTCAAGCTCAAATACTTCGTTTAACGCAACAAAGCGAGCTTGCATTGATTCTTTGTGACTATTTCGGGTAACTAAGGCTGTATGTGCGTTAGTTCCGGCGAGTTTTAAATACTGGGCTCGCTCACTACGGGTATTAGTGGATATCTTAACGTCATACTCTGCTTGTTCACTCAACAGTCTTGCTAATTCTACTACCTGTTCAATTGACTCTTTAATGACAATCTCTTTTGGAATACTACTCTGTACTTTGCCATGACTTAACATTTCATTGCTTAAGTAGTGCTGAGCAATAAAAGCTTGTAATATTTCACTGTCGCTACTTTCACTCGGCACCGTAGGGAAGTAACTTTTACTGCCTAAAATTTTATGTTGCCTAATAAAGAGTAGATGGATACAGACTTGGGTTTTGTCTCGATATAATCCGACAACATCAAGCTCTGCCACATGACCACTTACATGTTGCTGCTGCTGGACTTTACGTAATGTCACTATTTGATCACGATATTTTGCCGCAAGTTCAAAATGTAGTTCATTGCTCGCTAACTCCATTCTTGCAACTAACTGCTCTATCACCGCCGAGCTTTTTCCTTGCAAAAACAACTTAGCTAAATTGACTTGTTCCTTATAATCATCAACCGATATTTTATCAACACAAGGCGCTGAGCAACGACCTAGTTGATGTTGTAAACAGGGTCTTGACCGAGCGCGATAGTAGCTATCTTCACATTGTCTAATAGGAAATATTTTTTGCATTAATCGCAAACTTTCCCAAACGGCACCAACCGTAGGAAATGGGCCAAAATACTCACCTTTTACTTTTTTACCGCCACGGTGTAAACCCAATTTGGGATGCTTATGTGCAGTAATGAGTAAATAAGGATATGACTTATCATCACGTAATAAAATATTGTATTTTGGTTGATACTTTTTGATGTAGTTATTTTCAAGGATCAGCGCCTCACCTTCCGTATGGGTAACGGTTACTTCAATGGCGGCAATTTGTTTCACTAAAACTTGTGTTTTAACTGACCCTACATCTTTTCGAAAATAACTCGCAAGACGTTTTTTTAACTGCTTTGCTTTACCTACATAGATGACTACTTGCTTACTGTCATACATTCGATAAACACCGGCCTGCTCAGTAACTACACGCAAAAAAGCCTCACTATCGAAAGTTGAGGCTTTAATGGTTTGGTTATTTTCTACATTATCAGTAGTATTGTGCAGCATTGAGGCTAATCTTTTTTATAGATATCTACAGCTTTTCTGTTTTTAACATACCATATCGGATCGCTAAATGCGTTAGCTCTACATCATTACTAACATCAAGTTTTTCAAACATGCGATAACGATAACTATTAATTGTTTTAGTACTCAAATTTAAATGCTCAGATATAGCGGGTACTTTATCACCACGCGTGATCATGATCATAATCTGTAATTCTCGATCGGATAATGTATTAAAAGGATTATCTTCAACCGATTTGAACTGGTTCAATGCCATTTTTTGGGCGATATCAGAAGGGAGGTAACGTTGACCACTGTGAACAGCACGAATAGCATTAACCATTTCATCAGGACCAGCATCTTTAGTTAAATAGCCAGCGGCCCCCATTTGCATCACTTTACTTGGAAAAGGGTCTTCGGTATGCGCAGTTAAAACAATAATTTTAACATCAGGTGCAAAACGTAAAATTTTCTTGGTTGCCTCAAGTCCACCCATACCTGGCATATCCATATCCATGAGTAAAACATCAGGTTCACTGTTTCGGCAGAATTTAATGGCTTCTTCACCTGTTTCACATTCGCCGACGACCTTCAACCCTTTAACGCTCGTTAAAATTTTATTAATACCGACACGTACAAGGTGGTGATCATCAACCAATAAAACATTTATCACGCAAGGCAACCTTAATTAGAAATGAAAAACAGCAAGGGTATAGCTAAACCACTGACTATTCAATTGATTATTATAGAAAACTAATGCTATTAAGCGTTTATTAGTCTGCTGTTATGTAAAAGCACAAGTACATGTGAGTTCTTGGTATTAATAACAATTAGAGCTTATTATTTTTCAGCCAATTATTTAATAAACCTATTTGACCATTTTTATAAGCAGCATACGTTAGTCGAACTGCATTACTTAATATAACACTATCAGACCAGTTTGTTTGTTCACTAATAAGTTGATAACAGTTTTTTGCTTCCGGTGACATATAGCCGCGCATTTCCTGTAAACCACGCTCTTTTTGTCGTTCGCGATAACGCTTTTGCTTTTCAGCATTGCTCATGGCGACTTTTTTATTAGGCAACTCGTTCGTTTGTTCGACGTTTTTCATAACAACTTGGTTTATTTCTAGTTACATGGACCTATAATTACGCATAACGACAGTATAATCAAGGCATGAAACAAATTTGATATAATACCAATTACACTAATAAATTGATCAGCTTAGAGTTATATTAGCGAGCAAAGAACAAGAAGAATTACTTAAACATAGTTATTCTATATTTCTTTAATTTTGAGCCGTTATTAGTTTGCTAATAAATTCCCGAAGGGCGATTTTAAAAGGCTTACATGCATCGTTATTAATTTCGACAAGGGAATAACCATTCTCTTCAATTAATGCCTTGCCTCTAAGCCTTTTAATTATCGCTAAGTGGTCAATTAATTAATGTACTTGGTATAAGACACTTTTTTTAAATATTTAACTGTTCAGAGTTGTTTAGTGTACAAGCGTACGCTAAAGTAGTCTCCTAAAATTTATTATCGGATTTCAGCTTATTATGGCTATGCCACAACAAAACTCATACAGTAAAGAAGATCTAGTAAAAGCAGGCACAGGGGAATTATTTGGTGAAGGTAATTCACAGCTTCCCTCTGATAACATGCTGATGATGGATCGCATAATTACCATCTCTGAAGAAGGTGGTGAAAATGGTAAAGGCTTCATCTTAGCCGAATTAGATATTACACCTGATCTATGGTTTTTTGATTGTCACTTTAAGGGTGACCCGGTAATGCCAGGTTGTTTAGGCTTAGATGCTATGTGGCAACTTGTTGGATTTTTCTTAGCTTGGACTGGTGGTCCAGGTAAAGGTCGTGCTTTAGGTGTAGGTGAAGTTAAATTTACCGGTCAGATATTACCGACAGCAAAGAAAGTTACTTTCAAAATAGACTTTAAGCGCGTTATCAAACGTAAACTATACATGGGTCTTGCTGACGGTAGTGTTAGTGTTGATGGTCGTGAAATATACACAGCTAAAGATCTTAAAGTAGGTTTATTCACTGATACAAGTAAGTTCTAAATTAACTTTGGCGTTATTTTAGTAAAGTATTAACTTACTGAAAATAAATAGTTACGTTATAAGTTTAGATCGAAAAGCCCAGCAATTTGCTGGGCTTTTTAATATATTCAAATGGGTTAAAATACTGTTGAACTGTTCTTGACAAAACAAAAAAATGTTTATTTAAACAGCCCCTGTTGTTTATCCTCTATGGCTTCTCGCCATCCGCCAAGCCACTGTGATTTGATAGCATCAATTTGGTATGGGCAATGTTCTTTGGAACGACCAGATATACCTGCTTGGTAACCTCTTGTATGTGCCCTACTTTGGCGATCGCGTTTTTGCCGCTTCATCATAAATACACGCTCCTTGGTTGTTCTTAACAGAGACATCAATATCAGTTTATTAATAAATAAGTATTAAAAAGATAAAATTATTCATCAAATAGATATTGCCCAATTTCATTAAGCATAGTTCAAAACAATCGAAATACAATGAATTTTAGTGCCAAATTTCGGATATAAAAAAAGCACTCACTGGTGCTTTTTTTTATGCTTAACTATCAATAATTAAGCAATTAAATTTACTCTTTGAAAAATTATTTATTAAATATTCTACGACGAAGACCCAATAAACTAAACAAGGCTAATATGGCAATACCGCCAATACTTGCGCCTTGTCTTTCTACTTTCTCTTCAACCTCACTACAATCATCAATCACACCGCCAGTAATAGGCTTAAGTAATATTGCTCTTACTACATCAATCCTTATTGCATTTCCGCTTGCATCAAGTCTTAACTCACCTTTTGCATCATAGCTATCGGACTTAATAACAGCAGTAGCAGATATTAATCCCTCATCATTAATGTCACTGGCATTCAGTACATTATATTCTGAATTACATTCTAGTAGTGTGTTCAAATCTGTCATTACAGGTGCATCATTTGAAGTATCATACAAAAAACCAGCAGTACGGCGAGGATTATTTGTACTATCATTATGGCTTTCTATTTCTGCTTCACCAACAATAATACCGGTTGAATTTACTGCAAAAGCAGTACTCTTCGAGGTCGTGAAGAAATCTTTTGGCGTGATAAGCTCCATTTCACTTTCAGGCACAGTAGTATCTACATAAAAAAACTTTTTAACAGAAGTACTAATCTCATGGGTATAACCAACAGCTAAACCATTATCATTAATATCTAATGCTCTAGAAAATGAAAAGACTGAGTTGGTATTAAATCTATAATGCAGTTGATTAAAATCAAACACAACTTTATTACCCAATTCATCCTCTTTGAATATTACCGCATAAGAACCGCTCAAAGGCTGAGTTGAAGTCGGAGTAGTAACATCATTAGCATCCCAACCATGGGCATAGCCGACTGCGACGCCGTTATTATTAACCGCAAGCGCTTGGCTAGAAAAAGCTCTATTATCATCGACATGAGGAGTAACTAACAAACCTAATTGCTCTGTTTCTACAAGGTTATCAGCCGATAATGTTGCCTTAAATGCTTGGATGTAATACATACCACTTTGAACTTTTTGTACACAAATTTCATAAGGAATATCATCTACAACACCAGGATCGGCACAACCACCTGTTTCATCAAGTACATACTCTTCTCTAAGTTCACTCAACTTATAACTACTATAACCAACAGCACTGCCATTTTCATTCATATCAAAAACAGCTGATATACCTCCACCATATCGAGTTTCAATAGGAAGAACTGGATAAATTGTCGCACCACTATCTGGAGAAAAGAATCCTCGCTGTCCGTGTTCTCTGACCCAATGGGTACGGAGATTACCAGAACTATCAGTGAACTCCGGCATTGCTAAATAAGGCGCCGATGCAGTACCAAAAGCTATATTGCTATCAGTGACCCCTTCAATAACATCAACCGTTGAACGGGTAATTACGCTTCCTGCACTGTAAGTACCGTCAAAACCAGTATCAAATATTCGCATTTCAGTACTTTGACTGCCATCACCTAGATTAGTCATAGCCGCAGTATCACCAACAATTTGATATTCAAAATTTGGGTTTTGCGACGATGAGTTTCTGTCTTGTAGGAATAACTTGGTCCAAGCTAAGTCATTAGCTGTTGGATTTCCAGCCTTTAACGCCTCAAAATCTTCAATTTCATCCAAACCAAATTGGTAGTCATGAAATTGCAAAGCAAAGCTTCTTATACTATTAAAGTCAGTTTCACTTAAGTGTTCAAACTGCACTGGGAAATTATAAATATTAGTACCAGCAACGGCCATAACCCCTTGGTTATTTTGTTTCTTGCCGTAAGTATACTCAAGGTTTTCTGCATTACCTTTGTCGACTACTTCATAAGTAGCAGCGTGGCTGAAATTAAGGAAACTCAGGCTTAACGCACTAGTAACTCCTAACACCAATATATTTTTTGCAAATTGCTTCATACTACTTGCTTACTCTTTAAGGTTGTTCTGTTTAACTTATCTTTTAACAAAACAAGTTAAACATGGTTATTTAAGGTCTACATTAAGGCAATACTTTAAAACGAAGACTTACCATTTCAAAGTATTTATTTGTTATTCATCATCGAGTTCTTGCCATCTGGCATAAACGACTTCAAGGTTTGACTCGCTTTCTGCCAGCTGGTTCAAAACTTTTTGTGTTATTTTCTCATCTTGGCTAAAAAAGTCAGCATCATTAACTTGTGCCTGCAGTGAATCAATCAAACTTTCTAATTCATCAATTTTTCCAGGCAGCATTTCAAGCTCACGAGCGTCTTTAAACGATAGCTTTTTCTTCTTAGCTTCAGGCTCTGCCAAAACATTATTTGCTGCAGAAGTAACACTACTTTTAGTCTGCTTTTCTTGATTACTTTTTTGTTGTACACCTTCAGCCATGCTTTGGCGTTGTGTCTTTTTTAAAGCGAGGTAATCATCCACATCATCGTAACCGCCAACAATCTGATTTATCTGTCCGGTACCGTCAAAATACAAACAAGTATTCACACAGTTATTAACAAAATCGCGATCATGGCTCACTAAAATAACGGTTCCAGCATAATTTGCAACAACTTCTTCTAGCAATTCTAATGTTTCAATATCAAGGTCGTTGGTCGGCTCATCGAGAATAAGCAAGTTACTCGGGCGTAAAAAGAGTCGAGCAAGTAATAATCGGTTTTTCTCTCCACCTGATAAAGCTCTTACTGGTGTACGTGCTCTTTTAGGGCTAAATAAGAAATCTTGTAGGTAACCTAATACGTGGCGAGAACGGCCATTCACTACAACTTCTTGTTTACCTTCACCGACAATTTCTTGTACTGTTAGATTTAAATCAAGGGCTTCACGATGCTGATCAAAATAAGCAATATCTAAATTAACACCTGAGCGCATTTTACCACTTGTAGCGGCTTGCTTTTCCATGATGAGTTTAATTAAAGTTGACTTGCCCGTACCGTTAGCACCAATTAACGCTAATCGGTCATTACGGGTAATAAGTAGGTTGAGGTTTTCAATCACTACATTATCACCAAAGGCTACTTTGACATCTTCCGCTTCAAAGACTAGTTTGCCAGAGCGATCGCCCTGAGTAATATTCATAGTGCTTTGATTACGCACATCGCGACGAGCTGTGCGCTCAAGACGAAGTTTTTCTAATGAGCGAACTCGGCCTTCATTACGGGTTCGACGGGCTTTAACCCCTTGACGGATCCATACTTCTTCTTCCGCTAATTTTTTATCAAATAGCGCATTTTGTTGATCTTCAACTTGTAAGTCATGCTGTTTTTGCTCGATATACAAATCGTAATCACCCGGATAACTTTTTAATTTACCGCGATCTAAATCTAAAATACGAGTAGATAAACCACGGATAAACGCCCTATCATGGCTGATAAAAATAATAGTACCGGCAAAGTCTTTTAAGAATTGCTCTAGCCATAACACGCTTTCAATATCTAAATGGTTAGTTGGCTCATCGAGTAGTAAAATATCAGGGCTGGTAACTAGTGCTTTAGCCAACGCAACTTTACGTAACCAACCACCAGATAAGTCGCAAATTTTAGCATCTGCATCCAATGATAAGGTAGTCATGGCTTGATCAATGCGCTGTTCGTCTAACCAAGCATTAGCTTTTTCAAGCTCTTCTTGCACATTTGCTAACTTGTTAAGGTTTTTATCACTTGGATCTTCGCCAATCAAGTGAATTAAAGCGTGATAACGACGGATAAGTTCAGCGTTTTCTTTTACCCCTTCAGCAACATAATCAAACACAGAGATATCAGACGATTCTGGTGGATCTTGTTCTAGCATTGACATTTTCATGGTACTAGACTTTAAAATTTGACCATCGTCTAAACCTTGCAAGTCCATCAATATCTTCATTAAAGTAGACTTACCTGCACCATTACGCCCTACTAAACAGATACGCTCGCCAGTTTGTACACTTAAATCTGCTTTATTTAAAATCTTATCTTCGCCGAAGGCAAGCTCACCATTGGCTATTCTTAATAATTCCATAATTCTTCTTATGCGTTACTGTTCACTAATTGCGTTACTTGCGCTTGGGTAAATGGCCAAAACAGCTTAGTATTTTCACTGCTATTTTGTTCTAATTGTTCGAGTACGGGAATGTGTACACCATACAACTCGACCAGTGTTTCCGTTTCATGGTCAACACTTTCTTGTTCAATAATATCAACTTGCGTTAACTGCTCAACAGTCAATACCGTTAAACAAATGGCCAACGCTTGTTCACATAAATGGCAGCCTTCGCTGCCATACAAATTATACTTAGTCATTATGATTAACTACTTACCTTTGTCTAAATATGCCTACTTATGTCGCCGTGCGCTTAATAGACCAGCTATTATGAATATGCTTATTTCGGGCGAAATCTTTATCACGCGTCACATCAGACATTGCTTCTGCAGTTAAGCCCAGTTCATCTAACGCTTCAAAATCTATCTTAAAGTTGCGTTTGTTATTAGTAAAAAATATTTCACCGCCTCTATTAAGTGATTTCAAAGCATCTGTAATTAAGTCAACATGATCTCGTTGCACATCAAAGCTATCTTCCATACGCTTTGAATTAGAAAATGTTGGCGGGTCAATAAAGATTACATCAAACTTGTTAACATTCTTTTTCAACCAATCTAAACAATCTGCTTGAATGAATTGGTATTTATGACCGTTCAGCTTATTTAAGGCAAAGTTATCTTCTGCCCAATTAAGATAGGTATTAGACATATCAACGGTTGTAATCGATGCTGCGCCTTGCACTGCTGCTTGTACTGACACTGAACCCGTATAGGCAAATAAATTAAGTAATGATTTACCTTGAGATTTTTTCGCTACTATTTGACGCGTTTTTCGGTGATCTAAAAACAAACCCGTATCAAGGTAATCCCATAAGTTAATCTTAAACAATGCGCCATGTTCATTGATAGTAAGCGATTGTTTCGTCTTTTCTAATCGTTCATATTGATTGGCGCCCCTCTGCTTAGCACGGGTTTTCAAGATCACTTTATCTGTTGGAATATTTAACACCTTAGGTGCCCAATAAATAACTTCTTGCAGACGTTTTTTGGCCTTATCTTCTTCAATAGTTTTTGGCGCGGCGTATTCTTGTATAACTAAATATTCGCCATAAATATCAATCGCAACATTATATTCTGGAATATCACCATCATATAAACGGTAGGCTTCAATCTCATTTGATTTCAACCAGCCTTTTAAATTTTTACGATTTTTCTTTAAACGGTTAGCAAACGCACTATCTTCTTCAGCAAAATCAGATTGTGGATTTATCGCATCTTTTGCCCCTTGCTTTGCATCAAGGTTATATAAAGCTAATTGACAATCTAACGGACCATTCTTAAATTTATAACGCTTAAAACTTGACAGTTTCAACATAGAAAGCAAATCAACATTCGCTGTCAATATGGCAATACGCCAATCTTTAAACTGCATTTTAAGTTTTTGACCGAATAAAACGAAGTTTTCTACTAACTCAGGTAATTCACCAATACGCTCTCCATAAGGTGGGTTAAATAAAATTGTACCCGGCTGTCCAAAGGTATTATCCATGTCATTGGTGTTTTTACAGGTGAACTCAATATATTGGTGTAACTGAGCATTACGAGCATTTTGTTGTGCCGTTCTCAATACACGCTCATCGATATCGATACCAAATACTTTTACTTTGAGGTTCGACATATTTTCTTCAGAGCTATCTATCGCGAGCGTTAATTGTTTTTGCCAAACAGCATTATCATGGGACAACCAAGCCTCAAAGCCCCACGATTGTCGGTTAATGGCAGGTGCTTGCTTAGCTGCCATTGAAACGGCTTCAATCAAAATAGTGCCTGAACCACACATAGGATCAACCAACGGCTTGCTGGTATCATTTAACCAACCCGAACGTATTATTAACGCTGCAGCTAAGTTTTCTTTTAACGGGGCTGCACCACTGTGCTCGCGATAGCCACGTTGGAATAAACCTCGGCCAGAAAAATCAAGAAAAATGGTAACATTATCTCTTAACAAACGAGCCTGAAAACTAATTTGTGGTGCTTTTTTATCAACATTAGGGCGTTCGAAGCCTTGATCTCTAAACTGATCAACTATCGCATCCTTAATCGTTAAGCCACCAAACTGACTATTTCGAATTTCTTCGCTGTAACCAACAAAGTCGACAGCAAAGGTAGTAGTCGACTTAAAAATATCTGGCCAGTTAATACTACTAGCGGCTTTGAACAATTCATCTTTATCTTTCGCTTCACCCTCACCTAGTTTAAGCATGATACGTGTCGCAAGACGTGTCCAAAGCGATATTTTATATCCCAAAGCTAAAGAAGCTTGAAAATAAACGCCTTCTGGTTTTTGTATAACGTTAAATGCGCCGAGGCTTTTAATTTCATCAAACAATAAAACTTCAATACCTGGAGAGGTTAAAGCTAAAAATTGTTGCGTGGATTCTTTCATGGTGAATTTCCGGAGTAAGAAGCAGAGTAAACTATGGGCGCGATTATATACACAAACGCAAAGCACATAAACAAAAGTTAACTTTAACTGACCGAAAGTGCCTGATTTTCACACGTAACGAATAACATTTATGCTAACAGTCTTTTTTTTATAAAAGCGCTTGCTTTATCGATGCTCTATCCTTACTATACGCATCGCTTTCAGGGAGTAACCTTTCTGGAAGTAACTTCTCGCAATAAGAAGTAAAATATTGTGGCTTGTTCAAGTAATATCTAGCAATAGTAACATTTGAATCATTCTGACGCGGGATGGAGCAGCCTAAAAGATCAACCTCGTCGGGCTGTTCGTTATAAATAGCCGAAGGTCGTCATGTTTGTTATCAAATCTGGCTTCCGCAATCAATTCTTAAGTTTGAATTAAAAAAACTTGGCTTTCCTACTTTTGTAGGTCATTCGGACGCGGGATGGAGCAGCCTGGTAGCTCGTCGGGCTCATAACCCGAAGGTCGTCAGTTCAAATCTGGCTCCCGCAACCAATTCTTAAGTTTGAATTAAAACAACTTGGCTTTCCTACTTTATTGTAGGTCATTCGGACGCGGGATGGAGCAGCCTGGTAGCTCGTCGGGCTCATAACCCGAAGGTCGTCAGTTCAAATCTGGCTCCCGCAACCAACTTGTTTCTTTAAAGAGATAAGTATAAAAAGTAGGTAACAGTTCCCTCTTCATTAGATAAGGGATCAAATAACCAATTCTCTAATAATAGAATTAAAATAATTATTGGCTTGTTTAAATTTTTCTAGCAATAGTAATATTTAAACCATTCGGACACGGGATGGAACAGCCTAAAAGTTCAACCTCGTCGGGCTGTTCATTATAAATAGCCGAAGGTCGTCATGTTTGTTATCAAATCTGGCTCCCGCAAGCAATTCTTAAGTTTGAATTAAAACAACTTGGCTTCCTACTTAATTGTAGGTCATTCGGACGCGGGATGGAGCAGCCTGGTAGCTCGTCGGGCTCATAACCCGAAGGTCGTCAGTTCAAATCTGGCTCCCGCAACCAACTTGTTTCCTTAAAGAGATAAGTATAAAAAGTAAATTCTTAAGTTTGAATTAAAACAACTTGGCTTGTTTAAGTGTTTACTAGCAATAGTAAAAATTTAAACCATTCGGACGCGGGATGGAGCAGCCTGGTAGCTCGTCGGGCTCATAACCCGAAGGTCGTCAGTTCAAATCTGGCTCCCGCAACCAACTTGTCTTTTAAAGAGATAAGTATAAAAATAAATTCTTGAGTTTGAATTAAAACAACTTGGCTTGTTTAAGTATTTACTAGCAATAGTAAAAATTTAAACCATTCGGACGCGGGATGGAGCAGCCTGGTAGCTCGTCGGGCTCATAACCCGAAGGTCGTCAGTTCAAATCTGGCTCCCGCAACCAACTTGTTTATTTAAAGAGATAAGTATAAAAAGTAGATTTTCAGTTCCCTCTTCATCAGATAAGGGCTCTCAAAACTAATTCTTAAGTTTGAATTAAAACAACTTGGCTTCCTACTTTATCGTAGGTCATTCGGACGCGGGATGGAGCAGCCTGGTAGCTCGTCGGGCTCATAACCCGAAGGTCGTCAGTTCAAATCTGGCTCCCGCAACCAATCTTTGTAAAACCTCTATCTAATTCCTAAGTTATAACCTACCTAACTGTTACTTATAAATTGCCAAAACTGATCATTACCTGTTTCATTATTTATTAAAGAAAGTGGCACCTGCAAAATATTCAATATCTGTTCCCATATAAAATATAAATTGAATACATCTATCTGGTACTAATCAATTACCGGAAACTGATACTGCCTATTTAATGCTCAACATCCAAAATCAATTCAATAGAATTTTATTTTCTATTTATTTTTATTTTTAATAACTCCAACATAATGACTTCGACTAACTAAGCCATAAAGACCACTGCCACAGCATTTACAGGTTTTGTGCTTTTATTGCCATAACAGTGAGGAAGATGACCATGGAAATAAATTAAGTTACCAGCCTCCACCATATACTCTACTCCTTGTACTTCAACACAAGCAGTCCCTTCCAAACACAAAAACAACTCATGACTACCCTCTGGGTGCGGCACCCCTTTGCTATAACAGTTCGGCTTCATACTAATATCGTTGATTTGTAGTTTTTGCGTGCTGATAGGACTTGTTCGAGTACTAGAAAACCTACCATCATCTAATTGAGTAATGGGCATATCTTTACGACAAACCTCGGTAACATGTGCTGATTGCCGACTTATTAAATCATCAACAGACACACCTAATGCTTGTGCTACTTTAACAACCAAAGTTATGCTTGGATTTGATTGTTCGCTTTCCATATTAGCCAATGTTGCTCGTGGAATATCGGCCATATCAGCTAGCTTAGTTTGCGTTAGTTTGTGCTGAGCACGTAACCTTTTTATACCTTCACTAATAGGGTTGCTCACTAGTTATCTCCATAATTCTGCGTATTGATTTACCACGATGTGAAAGACTAAATTAAGTAATTCAGACTGTCATGTTTAGGACTACAAAATATCAACATATTGCCAGCCTTTATTCTATTATTAAAACATATTGTTAATTTATTGTCATTTTTAGTGGTTCACCACTAGACACTGTCGAAATTTTCATTACAATCTAGCCATCTTATCAATCTTGATAATTTCACTCATCAAACTTTCCTGGAGAATAATATGAATGTTGATCAACATATCAAAGTAGCACAATGGCACTTAGAGCAAGCTCGTTTACATAACGTTAGCGATCACACTTGTGGCTGTCCTGCTAACAAGCATGACCAACGTGCAATCGACGCAGTTGAAGCTGGTCTAATCATTGAAGAAAAAGCTTGTACTATAGAAGCTAAAGAAGCACGCGTTTAAGCTAACGCTAAAACCAGATAACTAATAAAAACCGATAAAGTCTTTTTATCGGTTTTTTTATGCCCTTCAACATTGAATTTATCCTACTATAAATCCCTCCCCCAATAATCGATAAAGAATGCATTAAGAATCAATATGATCCATTAGAGGTTATCATTGAAAAATAGCGTTAAGATAAATATAGTATTTATTAATTTAACCGAAACATAATTTACAAGGATTTCTATGGCTGGTGCAAGTTTACTAACCCTATTAGATGATATTGCCATGCTGCTCGATGATGTAGCAGTATTATCAAAGGTAGCCGCTAAAAAAACTGCCGGAGTTCTAGGTGATGACTTAGCAGTAAATGCTGAACAACTCTCAGGGGGCTTAAAAGCAGACCGAGAGTTACCCGTTGTTTGGGCTGTTTTTAAAGGCTCTATGCTTAATAAAGCTATTTTAGTGCCCATTGCTTTATTACTGAGTTACTTTCTACCTATTGTGATAATGCCATTGTTAATGCTTGGTGGTGCTTATTTATGTTATGAGGGTTTTGAGAAGGTATGGCATAAATTCTCCCATAAAGAAGAACACCAAGAGCAACACGAAAAGCATGTTGTCGCACTCCAAGATGAAACCATAGATATCACCCTTTATGAAAAAGATAAAATCAAAGGCGCCATTCGCACTGATTTTATCCTTTCAGCAGAAATAATCATTATTGCGTTAGGTACTGTGGCTGATAAGCCGATAACCACGCAAATTTCAGTCCTAATTTTTATTGCTATTTTGATGACAATTGGAGTTTATGGCTTAGTCGCTGGTATTGTAAAGATTGATGATGGTGGTTTGTTACTCATTAAAGATAAATCAGCAAACCTTTGGGCAAAAGCAAAACGTGCATTAGGTTATTTCATGATTTCTTTTGCGCCTAAACTAATGAAATTTTTAGCTGTTGCCGGTACTGTCGCGATGTGGCTAGTCGGCGGTTCACTTATCACTCATGGCGTTCCTGCTTTTCATCATATTATTGAATCAGCGACGAATTTTGCTGGTAGCCTGCCTGTTCTACCAGGGCTTTTAGTGGTAATCACCCCACTATTAATCGACTTGCTTGTTGGCTTTATATTAGGTGCGCTGCTGGTGTTTATCTCTTTAGCTATTATGAACGTAGTTAAGAAAACCGAGCATTAATACCTTAAGAAACTCCATAAAATTAGTGGCTAGTTAATTGTTGATGAATGCTTAACTAGCTATTGGCATAAAGCCAATGATTAATAATCAGTTAACAAGTAAAACTAATTTACCAACATTTTTATTTTTCGCCATTTTCTCATGGGCCTGCTCGACTTGTTGCCATGGATAAATCGAATCAATGATAGGTTTAATTTGACCATTAACTAAATCAGCATAAAAATCGCTACTAAAATTATCAACGAGTTGAGCTTTATAGTCCTCACTGCGATTACGCAGGGTTGAAGCGGATAACGTTAATCTTTTTGCTAACAATTTTGCTATGTCAACTTGCGAGCAATATCGCCCGCCTAACATTGATAAAGTAACTATGTGCCCATCAAGTGCAGCGACGTTAATATTTTTAGATAAATACTCACCACTAACAACATCAATAATGACATCGTAGCCTGCTAATACGTTTTCTTTCGACCAAGCAACAAAATCATTTTTTTGATAATTTATTGCACAATCAGCGCCAAGAGCTAGGCAAGCTTGAGCTTTAACTTCACTGCCCACAGTGACCGTAACATAACATTGTTTCGCTTTCGCAAGTTGTATCGCAGCACTGCCCACACCACTCGCGCCCGCATGTATAAGTACTTTACTGTTATTGGCTAACTTCGCGATACTGAATAAACTTTGATAAGCGGTTAAAAACACTTCAGCACAAGCGGCTCCTTGCTCAAAAGTAAATTGCTCAGGCAAACAAAACAATTGCCTTGCTTTTACTTTGACATATTGCGCGTATCCACCACCGGCAACTAAACCGAAAACTTTATCACCTACTTGCCACGATTGTGCTAAATGATTATCAGAAACCGCATCACCACATTGAACAATTTCGCCCGAAACTTCCAAACCAAGGATTGATGACTCGCCTGCTGGGGCTGGGTATTTACCCGCTCGCTGTAATAAATCGGCTCGATTAATTCCTATAGCGTGAACTTTAATCAAGCACTCATCCGCCACAATTTTAGGCATATCGGTTTGACTAAATACTAATGATTGCTGGTTATCAACATGGATATATTTCAAAGAGATCACCTTACGTTAGATTTTATTGGTTGAAGCTAGGGGGAGTTACGCTAAATAAGTGTTAAGAAAAGTAAGAATTAATAAAGTGCATAAACTCATACACTTTATCTAATGATCTTTACCTAATAAACTTAACTTGGGAAAGTTAAGTTAGTGGCGTTAAAGCAACAGAGTTGAACTCAACCTTGCTCCAACCACTTTGCATAAAGTTACGAATATTACCGTGGTCATTTCCTTGTGGATTATTTACCACGTCTTCACGATAGAAACGGCCAAAACAAGCTAACGTTTGTTGTTCTGATAAATTATTAAGTTTGGCAAAATAGAAGATCTTGCATGATCCTTCATTGGTGCCCGCTTCATTAAATAAATCACCGTTATTAAACGTTGCAGGTAAGTAATTGTAGTTTTCACTAATAACTTTCATTACTTGCTCAAAACTTACTTGTTCCGCATTTGAATCTAATTGGTTGATGAAATCAGTTAGAGTAATATTAACTTCTTGAGTGCTCATTAAGCATCACCAGCTTTTAATCTAGCCTTTGCTTCCTCTACTTTAGAGAAATCTAAACCTAATTCATTAACCGCTTGCTCAATAAGACTAGGGTCTGCCATGACTAGGCTCATAATAGCTTGTAATTTCTCTGGTGGAATACCAAGTTGTGTAATGAATGCCATTGCCATCATAGGGTTTTCAGTCAGCGCCTGAAACATCTCACTAATTTTTTCATCACTGATATTTAATTCTTTTAAAATTTGAATAATCGGGTTCATTAATTGTCTCTATTTAATATTAGGTTTAGCGTTAGTAATAATCAGGCTGCTTTAATAAATATAGCCCTATGAGTCATGCAGATTATAATATCAAATTATAAAGAACTTTACAGACAGCAGCCCATTAATAAATCAAAAATCTAATTAATACCAATTCCATTAAATTTATTCCCACCTCAGAGCTATGTCAGAGAAGCTATAACAAATAAAGTTTTTGCTGACATAGTCATTCTATATCGAACAAACTTGTGCCGTTATTGATTTTCTGACAAGCTCCCAAGGGCGAGTACCTAATAAAAAGTAAAGGCTGACATACTGCGTTATTGATTTTGATAAGGACGCTGCATGGATGCAGCTTATTAGAGAATGCAGGAGCATATTCTCCTGAATAACCATTCTCTTCGATCAATGCCTTGCCTCTAAGCCTTTTAATTCTCGCTGAGTGGAAAATAACTTAATGGACTTGGTATAACTAACTTCATTCATTACACTATTGAAAAAGAAAAAGTATAATAGCGCTGAATTGACGCAGACAAAATACACCATAACTGAGCCATTACTGAATTTATATTTCAATAAATGATGCTCATATAACGCCAACATTACTAACTATCTATTATATTTATGTCATCAAAATTTGAAAATACAGAGCTTAAATCCCCGAAATTAAAGTATTTATCTGCTTATTCTGCACAAATACAACTGCAAGTTCAGCAAATGATCGAACAAAAAAATTTAGAGAAATATTTATTAAACAAATACCCAACGACCCATGAGGTAAGTAACGACAAAGCCCTACGTGGTTATGTTATGTCACTCAAGAATCAGTATTTGAAAAAAGCATCGCCTTTAAGTCAGATAAAGTATGACGATAAAATTCATATCATTAATAATGCTTTAGGGTTGCATACCTATGTCTCTCGTGTACAAGGTAATAAGCTAAAAAGTAAACATGAAATTCGCATAGGCAGCCTATTTAAAAAGGCCCCTGAGGCTTTCTTAGCTATGATAGTCGTTCATGAGTTAGCTCATCTAAAAGAGAAAGAACATAACAGAGCCTTTTATAAGCTATGCCAAAGCATGTTGCCTGATTATCATCAATTAGAGTTGGACTTACGTATTTACCTTACTCACGTAGAGTTAATTGGCGATATTTACGCTTAATTCCAATGACATTAACTGAGTGAGTATTTTAACCAGGACAAGTGGACAATAATTTAATGGAATTGGTATTATATAAATAACTGAGCTACAACCAAAGAATATAAAACTAAGATGTCTGAAACTAAAATTAAATTTGAGCTCGAAAAACAAAACAAAAACAGTGTTCGCTATAAAGAAATTCCCAAAGATGGCATGCCACCAATTTTAGGCTCTATCTATGTACAAAAGTGGTATGCAGGTAATAGTAAATATCTAGAAGTGACTGTTAATAAGGTCGATTAGCTATAAGCGGCTAATGCGTCAAAAGCAAAAAACCAGAATACCTTATTAAGGTAATTCTGGTTTTTTTTGGGTTAACCGATAGTCAAACTAACGGTTATGATTTCTGCTTGTTATGCTTGATATAACATAGCTAGAAAATCTTTAGACTCATTCAACTGGCTAAATTTAAACAATTTAGAACCGGCTTGGTCTTTAACAACAACATTTAATTTGTTGATTGAAATAGACTTTACTGGTGCTTCAATAGCGTAAATCTTACCTTGATAAGTATAAGACATAATATAACTCCTTTAATTGCGTAACACGCAACATTAAAAAGCCCATAACTGCATATACATAATTGATAATAATACGATGAACTAACCGAAAATGACTCGGGATCTCATGCAGCAAAAAGCTTTAATTTAATAACTTTTTATTAAGGTGTTGGCTGACTGTGAAAGGGAAAGACAAAACACGAAAAAATCACTGGGGATTAACATCAATTAGATGAGGAAGGCTAATTGATGTTGGGAAATATACTGGGCTTTGTTGATAAAGTAAACATTTATTTTATCAAATACTAAATTATCGCTAAAGCATAATGCAATTTCTGTAAAAAATTAGTTATGATTCTGCACCAAAATTAGCTTTAGCAATTCATCTGAACCCAATGCCCCTCAGCCTCAATTAACTTGGATACCTAATGGATAAAATATCACAATCAACATTATCGAGTATTTTTTCAATAGTATTGCCAATAAATTTACCGTTATTGCCCATACCCATCACTAATAAATCAACTTCGTGTGATTTTACCAATTCAGGTAATTCAAATTCAGGTGAGCCCGCGACTAAGTGAGTCACCTCTTCATCAAAAGTATAATGGCTAAGTAACTCATCAAATACCACTTTGTGGTGATATTTTATCGCCTCGCTGTAATCAGTAAAATCACCACTAGCTAAACTGTGGTCCATACCCACAGCATTCATACCTTGCCATAATTCTATGCCCATAGGCTGATAACAGTGGCAAACGTGAGCTGTGCTATCAAATAATTCAGCCATGAGCAACTCCGCTTGGAGAATCTTGGTGTCTAATTGTTCAGGTTTATCATGTGCTCTTTCAGGATCAACTGCAGCCATAACAGTACGATACGAATAATCACGAATGTGTTTAGTTAGTAATAAAGGAACTGGGCAGTGTTCTAATAATTGCCAATCACCAGGCGTGAAAAACATTCTGTTAATAGTCGAATCTTGCTTCG
Source organism: Colwellia psychrerythraea 34H (assembly GCF_000012325.1). Taxonomy (NCBI): domain Bacteria; kingdom Pseudomonadati; phylum Pseudomonadota; class Gammaproteobacteria; order Alteromonadales; family Colwelliaceae; genus Colwellia; species Colwellia psychrerythraea. The sequence continues at coordinate 3,419,306 of NC_003910.7, forward strand.
TTGATTTTATCACTATCGATGCGCCATTACTGGCGATCTTAGCCAAAACGGCACAACTGACATCAGAATGCCAAACGACATCAATATTAACGACAATATCAAGGGATTTCACTTCAAGAGCGTACGTTTCTAACCACCGTAATTTCGATGCTATATATTCTTTTTGTAAAGCATCTAATTGCGTTTGATTAAAGTTCCAATGGCTAACAAATTGGCTATTATAAACCACAAGAAAAAGTTCGATACTTGCTGAAGTTTTTTCTGCAATGTTAATTGCTTGCACTAATGCTGATTGGTGGTCACTAGCAGCATCCATCACCACCAATATATTTGTAATATTTTTCATAATATTCCCTTAAGTATCAATATTCTAATTAACAACTATCTGAATAGTACCTTTATTAATTTAGAAAATAACAATAAAGACATCTCTTATTTTAAAGTTAGTTGAATCAGATACTTATAGCAACATATTTAGGTTAATTTCGAACACAAGTTGATCTAAATTATGTATCAGTTATCTGGAGAGAGAAAGCTAAAGATATCAATGAACAATGGCGCGATTATTGAAAAAAAACAATGATTAATACTTGATATCAACTAAGGTTAGCTAAAATAAATTATCGTATTTCAAGTATTGTTAATTCTTTGATAGGCACTGCACTCATTGGACTGACCGGAGCAATGTTTTGTTTTGAGATCACCCTATGTCGCAAAGCGATATTTCTTTATTTAACTTTAAGATAATAACTAGGGCATATATCAATGCACCTAGTTATCTCCTTAAAATCGTAGGGCCGAGACTTTATAATACTTAGAGTAATGCCTTTATACCTTGAGTTAACCCTTCAACCGTTAAAGGATACATTTTATTAGCAACAATGCTTTTCATAATATCGATGGAACTATAATAAGACCACTGCCTTTCCTCTTGTGGGTTTAACCAAATACTCTTATCGAAATGGCTCAATAACCTTTTCATCCAAACACTACCTGGCTCTTCATTCCAGTGTTCTACACTACCGCCAGGGTATGTAATCTCATAAGGTCCCATCGTCGCATCCCCGATAAAAATCACTTTATAGTCACTACCATAAGTATGAATGACTTTATGTATATCAACGGGCTCACTGGTTCGACGGTTATTGTCTCGCCATACATGCTCATAAACACAATTATGGAAATAAAAGAATTCTAAATGCTTAAATTCAGTGTGCACCGCTGAAAACAGTTGTTCACATACCTTGATATGATAATCCATGGAACCACCTACATCAAAAAACATCAGTAATTTAATAGCATTGTGTCGCTCAGGTTTCATTTTAATATCAAGATAACCCGCATTACGAGCGGTAGCAGATATCGTATCATCAAGTGCCAAAACATCACTGGCACCAGTACGCGCAAATTTTCGAAGCTTACGTAGGGCAACTTTGATGTTTCGCGTGCCAATTTCAACGTTATCATCTAGATTTCGATATTGACGCTTATCCCACACTTTTACGGCTTGGCGATGTCGAGAGTTTTCTTGACCCACTCTTACACCTTCAGGGTTGTAACCATTTGCACCAAATGGCGATGTACCACCCGTGCCAATCCACTTATTACCCCCTTCATGGCGTTTTTCCTGCTCTTTCAAGCGTTCAGCCAAGGTTTCCATTAATTTATCTAAACCGCCCATGGCTGAAATCTTTGCTTTTTCTTCATCAGAAAGCATTTTTTCAAAATGTTTCTTTAGCCAATCTTCAGGTATTGCCGACAAATCAAGTTCAATGGTTGATACGCCTTTAAAATAGTCCGCAAAAGCACGATCAAATTTATCAAAATAACTTTCATCTTTTACCAGAACTGCGCGGCTAACGACATAAAAATCATCAATATTAGCAAAAACTACGTGCTGCTCTAATACGCGAATTAAATCTAATAATTCACGTATGGTACAAGGCACTTTGTAGTCTCGTAATTTACAAAAAAAATCAATTAACATATGCTTTTTGACCTCTGGTGATTTTATTTATCGATGAGAACGATGCATAAAAGCGAGCTTTTCAAACAAATGCACATCTTGCTCATTTTTCAATAAAGCGCCATGTAAAGGCGGGATCACTTTTTTGGTGCGAGTTTCTTGTAAAACATCAATATCAATATCTTCAGCTAAAAGTAACTTTAACCAATCAATTAATTCAGACGTTGAAGGTTTCTTTTTAAGACCCGGTATTTCACGAAGATCAAAAAACAGTGCTAACGCTTCATCAAGCAGTTTTTGTTTGATGTTAGGAAAGTGCACATCAACAATCGCTTTCATTTCTTCTGCTTCAGGAAAACTAATGTAATGAAAGAAACAACGACGCAAAAAGGCATCAGGTAACTCTTTCTCATTATTTGAGGTGATAATAATAATGGGTCTTTGTTTAGCAACAACTTTCTCTTGGGTTTCATAAACAAAAAACTCCATTTTATCGAGTTCTAATAACAGATCATTAGGAAATTCAATATCGGCTTTATCTATTTCATCAATTAATAAAACCGGTCTTTGATCCGCTGTAAAAGCATGCCACAGTTTTCCTTTTACTATGTAATTACTAATATCATGAACTTTTTCATCGCCTAGCTGACTATCCCTAAGACGTGATACCGCATCATATTCATATAACCCTTGCTGAGCTTTAGTGGTTGATTTGATATGCCAAGGGATTAACTCCGTGCCTAAACTCAACGCTAGCTCTTCAGCAAGCATCGTTTTTCCTGTCCCAGGTTCACCTTTAATTAGCAAAGGTCGTTCGAGTGCAATCGCCGCATTTACAGCAAGTTGCAGTGCTTTAGAGGCAATATAGTTACCCGTGCCATTAAATGATTTCATGTTTTTCCCACTTATTGTTTACAAATTAAACTAAGGTATTGATTAACTATGCCATTTTATTTAACCGAATAGAAAATGACACTAGATATCTTCATATGACGCTAACTTTAACCTGTTAGTAAAAATTTTCCACAGGATTTAAAAAATAGTTGGAATAAGCAGAGAATATATACCCAAACTACATGAAGATGCAGGCTTCAGTTGGAATTAGAAACGTCTTTAGCCAAGGCATAGATTGATGATAATGGTTACTCCATTATCGAAATCAATAACGTAGGATAAAGCGTTTCTAAACCAACCTTATAGGGGCGTCTGAGCAATTCATATTCTTCGTTGCCTTTATTTTTAAGGGCGCTACATGGATGTAGCTTCTTAGAGAATGCAGGAGCATATTCTCCTGAATAACCATTAATAAAATGAAGCGTCTTGAAGATGAAGTGCTCTGGCGTCCTGAAACACGTATCTTCAAGTGGCTTGGGTATATACTGGTTAGCAATCAAGGTAGATGTTTCAGAATGCTTTAATTGATAGCGATAATACGATTAATATCGAGCAGAAAAATAAACTGACAATAATAAGATAGACTAGATCAAGTAATCTGTAAGTAGTGGTTATATTTATAGTTTAAGCTATATACAATCGAGATAGATTAGAACTTGCTTAGGATGAGCAGTGTTCAATAAATGGAATTATTTATTGTAATAGTAGGAACGGTCAATATGTTAAAAAACCTGTCACTGGCTAAAAAAATTCACTTAGCACTCACCTTAATTGGTGCTATTTTTTTAAGTACAACGATTTTCTTTTTTCATCATGATGAAAAAGAGCTGGCAGAGCACTTTGTTGAACGAAACCTTGAAAGCCTTGCACTTAATTATTTTGACTCGGTCAATACCATGATGCTCACAGGCACTATCGCTAATCGACAACTTATTCAAAATAAAATTCTCAGCCAAGACGATATTGTAGAAGCAAGAATTCTACGTACCCAAGCGGTTAATAAAGTTTTTGGTGAAGGCTTCCCTGATCAGAGTGCAAAAAGTGCATTTGAACGAGAAGGTCTAGCGGGTAAAAGAGCGTTTAAAAAGTTTGAACTTGATGGCAAACGTATGATGAGCTTTATTATACCGGTCAAAGCAAGTTCAGATTATCGCGGCACCAATTGTTTAACTTGCCATCAGGTTAGTGAAAACGAAATATTAGGCGCAGTAAAACTTACCTATGACTTATCAACCGTAGATAAAGAAATCACCAGCTCTATTACTCAAGCTGCAATTTTACAATTGGTCATTACCTTAATTTGTTTTACCTTGTTAAGCCTTACCCTGAGAAAGCTAATTTTCTTCCGATTAAAACGCCTAAGCAATTCTATTAAAACGGCTGCTGAAGAACTCGATTTAAATAAAGAAATTAAAGTTAATTATCAAGATGAACTCGGTTCAGTAAGCATAGCGCTTAATGACATGATGAGTAAGTTTAGAATTAGCTTCATGTCAATTGCCCAAGCGAGTGAACAATTAACTGAATCAGCTAAAGAAGTTGATAAAATATCTTCGCTAACACTCGAAGCAGTGTTAGAGCAAAAGAATGGCACCGACTCTGTCGCTGCTGCAATTAATGAGTTAGATACCTCTGCGAATGAAGTACAACATAATACGCAAAGTGCAGCTGATAAATCAGTTTCAGCAAATGAAAGGACCTCACAGGGGTTAATTCTTGTTGAACAAGCGAGAGTTGGCATTAATGATCTCAGAGATAAAGTTGTTGAAAACACAGCGATGATCACTGATTTGAGTAATAAAACCAATGAAGTGGGCAGTGTTTTAGAAGTCATTACCGCCATTGCTGAACAGACAAATTTATTAGCGTTAAATGCTGCGATAGAAGCAGCAAGAGCTGGCGAACAAGGTAGAGGTTTTGCTGTCGTCGCCGATGAAGTTCGTTCTTTAGCAACTCGTACTCGTGAATCAATTGAGCAAATACACGTAACAATGAGTCGATTACAAGTTGGAGCAAAAGGTGCTGTTGATTCAATGAATGTGGTTAGTCAACAAGCCAGCGAAAAAGCTGAAGATGTTGCTAATGTTGCTGATTTATTGACAAGTATCAGTGCTGAAATTCAGGAATTAGACGAACTTAACTGTCAAATTTCAGATGCCGCGACGCAGCAGAACTTAGCCGCTGATGAAATTAACATTAATGTCGTTAATATAAGTAATGTTGCTGAAAAATCGAGTGATGATGCTATTCGTGGAAAAGAGATCAGCGAGCATTTACTGTCACTTGCTTATGAATTAAATACCCAGTTAACAAAATTTAAGTTATAAAAAAGTAAGAGTTATGCTAAATAGTGAGCAACCTATGTTGATCGCTATTCAGTGTCCATTACGATTAATTGACCTCAGTAAAACGCTAAGTTAATTCATGTAACGGCTACACCATTGATCATTAACTTAACCTCACTTAAGTTAACTTTCCATTTGCACATTTCTTCCTTAATTGTTCCATAGTGCTTACACTTTTCACTGTTAACGTATAGCTAACTCTATTTATAGCGAAGTTAGCCATGCTTATTAACACTTTATTTTTTAACTCAAAAAAATCAGCAAATACAACGTTACTTTCCGTCGCTGTACTCACCCTATCGGCACTGACCTTGTCTGGTTGTAATTCAGATGATTCATCTAATGACAGCATTACTGAAGTAATACCTGTGGAGACTCAAAGTACTCAACCAACAGCCAATAGTATTAACCAGGCACCTATCGCTTTTGATAATGTCGTAACACTACAAAGTAATGAGACCATTACTATAACCTTAGTAGCGACAGACAATGAAAGTTCACCACTTATCTACACTATTGAAAATCCCCCTGAAAATGGTGTTATTAGCCAAAATAATAACAGCATCATTTACACCACCAACAACAATTTTATCGGCAGTGACAGTTTCACTTTCATAGCCAATGACGGCGATGATAATTCAAACATTGCGACGATATCGATTGAAGTGCTGGCGCCAAGTCTAACAACGACATTGCTTGATGGCAGCATTGTTGATACCGCCATATTAGTCAATTTGGGTAACCTGCTCTATCACGATACTAACTTATCAAATCCTATCGGTCAGTCCTGTGCAAGTTGTCACGATTTGAATACTGGTTTTGATGATCCTAACACGGCAAATCCAACGTCCGTAGGCGCAGATGGCAGCAGTTTTGGTACTCGTAACTCCCCAACTGCAAGCTATAGCGCTCATATACCCTCGCCGCAAAACCCAGTACCTGGCGGAACACAAGGATTTATGGGTGGCTTGTTTTTAGATGGTAGAGCAGCCTCATTAGAAGAACAGGCAAAGGGACCGTTTCTTAATCCCGTAGAAATGGGCAATGCCAGTGCCAATGAGGTGATTAGCAAAGTCGCTCAAAGTACCTACGCCACTGAGTTTGAATTATTATTTGGAGATGACGTTTTGCTAGAAACAGACCGCGCATATAATTACGTTGCTGATGCGATTGCCGCCTTTGAAAGAACATCTCTTTTCTCTCCTTTTTCTTCAAAGTTCGACCAAGTCCAAGCTGGTACGGCAGTCTTCACCAACGCTGAACGCCAAGGACAAGATATTTTTAACAACAAAGGTGATTGTCAACGTTGCCACGGCACTAACGCTGTTGGAGCTAATACCAATAACACCAACAATTCTGAAATATTTTCAGACTTCAGCTATAAAAATATTGGTGTACCGAGCAACCCTTTATTGCCTGCGTTTATTGAGGATCCGCTCTTCATTGATTTAGGCTTAGGAGCACAATCAGGTAATGATCGTAACGATGGACAATTTAGAGTATCAACCTTGCGCAATATCGCTCACACAGCCCCTTATATGCACAACGGTGTATTCACCACATTAAGAGAGGTCATCAATTTTTATAATACTCGGGACACAACCTTTACCGATGCGCCAGAAGTTAACCAAAACGTCGATCAAGGTGGACGCATTGGTGAACTGAATTTAACAGAAAATGAAATTGATAACTTAATGGCCTTTTTAGAAACATTATCTGATGAGTAGTTCCAATACATTCACTAAAGCATTATTATATCGTTAATTAAAGGATTAATTAAAATGACAATTAAGGATGAATAACATGAGTTTACGTAAAATAATGCGCTTTAACTACTTAATGGAAAGAGTGCTGGCCAAGCAATTAAACCGTGATGACCTAGAGTATTTAGCACTAAGGAAACAATGGAACGAAGCGTTTAACAACAAATCTATAAACGATGAATCCATAAATCGATAATCAGATGAATCCTTTATTGTGCGGGCTTTATAAAAAATAAAGCACATATCAGCACTATAAATTCATCAATAACAACTGACCCTATACTTATGATTTGAGCCATGAAAATATTTACTAAATTAATACTAACACTGTTATTTATTAGCTTATTATTGCTGAGTATTATTTATATTGCGGTGCAGTGGAGCTTTGATCGTGGCATGTTGGATTACGTTAATAAAAAGGAACTGGCAAGTTTACAGCTCTTATCAAACAACTTAGCCACTTTTTATCAGCAAGAACAACGTTGGACAACCTTAGTGGCTGCAAGTAATAACAACAGACGCCCTCCTCCAAGAAAGCATGAACGTTTTTCATCTCCTCCCGTACAAAACGATCAATTCAGACCTAGCCAAACTTGGCGGAAACTATTAAAACTTTCACATGACGGCGTTAAACTTCCAACGGATGTCAGGCAATATTTAGCTGCCAACGATGATTTTATGCCTAAGCATAATAGACCACCGCCACGTTCAAATTTTCAGCGCAGTTCAAGACCCGAAGACCGTCAACCAAGGCCTCCTCAAAACCAAGGCGCGTTGCACCCAAGTTTGCTCGATGCAGATAAACAATTAATATTGGGGAGAATGACACCTGACTTTAGCTTACAAGCCATTCACTTGAATGGAGATCTTATTGGCTATTTAGCTTTACCGCCTAAAACAAAACTAACTGATGAGTTTGATTTAGCATTTCTTGCACAAATTAACGCTAACCTGCTTTATATTGTCCTCGGACTTTTCCTAATCATTATCGTTATTGCTGTCCCCTTATCACGTCACTTTGTTAGGCCCATTAAACGTTTAGAGCATGCTATGCGTTCACTAAACAACGGTAACTTTAAAGTAAAAACGGATGTGATCGGTAATGATGAATTAGCATCACTGTCGCTACACTTTAACGATTTAGCTAAAACCCTAGAACAAAATGAAAGTTCTCGTAATACCTGGTTAGCCAATATATCTCATGAGTTACGCACACCTATCGCCATTATTAAAGGAGAAATTGAAGCAATTGAAGATGGCATCAGACCTTTAGATTTAAATAGTTTATCTTCACTAAATGATGAAGTTAACCATCTACATAAACTCGTTAATGATTTATCTGCTTTATCAAATGCCGAAATTGGCGCCATGCGTTATCAAAAAGAGCAGTTGAATTTAGCCGACATTGTTAAACACAATTTACTGCGTCATCAGCAGCAGGCAAGCGAGCTGAACATTACCATCAGTCAACAACTCATTAGCAGTGATGTAATCATATGGGCCGATGAAACCCGCATCAACCAATTAATAGACAACTTAATCAATAATAGCGTTAAGTACACGCAAACACTGGGCACTATTCATCTTTCACTAACCAAAGAAACCTCTCATGTGGTACTTACTATTAGTGATAGTTTTCCTAGTGTGCCCGATAACTCACTACCTAAATTATTTGACCATTTATATCGCGTTGAAAGCTCTAGAAATAGAAAAACGGGGGGGTCAGGGTTAGGCTTAGCATTATGTAAAAAAATAATGTCTGCTCACCAAGGAAGCATTAAAGCATCTCATGCCAAGCAAGGCGGCCTTGAAATCAGTTGTACATTTCCTCTGATAACTTAGCAGACAACGATATGATCAGGATTAAAAATTAACATGTCACATATATTAATTGTTGAAGATGAAGAAAAAATTGCGTCATTATTAGCTGATTACTTAGCTAAAGCTGGCTACCAAACCACCATAATGCATGAGGGAACAGAGGTGGTTTCAACGGTTAAAAATCAACATTTTGACTTGATTTTATTAGACTTAATGCTGCCCGGTAAAGACGGGTTAACGATATGCCGAGAAATTCAAGAATTCAGTAACATAGCAATTATCATGGTAACCGCACGCGTTGACGAAATAGACAGATTATTAGGGTTAGAATTAGGCGCTGATGATTATATTTGCAAACCTTTTTCACCCAGAGAAGTAGTTGCTCGTGTAAAAACAATACTCAGGCGCATCAACCCGCCTCTAACCACTGGCATTAACACTAATATCGCTAAGCAATCACAGACGACTACGGTAGAGTTAAACACCGACAACTATCAAGCGACAATCAATCAACACCCGGTAGAACTTACCGCGATAGAATTCAATTTACTGAATATTTTGGCGAGTGCGCCTGGCCGTATTTATTCCAGATCACAATTAATCGATAGGGTGTATCAAGACAATCGTGTAGTGAGTGAGCGCACCATAGATAGTCACATAAAAAAATTACGTAAAAAACTGAATGCGATTGAATCAGACAACGAACTAGTGCAGTCAGTCTATAGCGTAGGATATAAATTAGTGCTTACTTAACCTGAACGTTGGATAAGTAGCACATGCTCAACATCCCCTTTAAGCAATTTGGATGCGGTAGTTATTCTTTGCACCTAGCTAGGCTTTATCGCTAAAATTTCGATCAAACTAATGCGTTCATCATCAAGATTACGACGCATGTTATAAGCTTTGGTTTTGATGTCATTGCCAATGAGCATATGCAAACCTAGTTCTGGCAGTGTCGACTCACCTGTAGGTTCTCTCATTCGTGCAAAGGCCTTTTGTGCCAAATCAGACTTATCGTTCCACACTTCAATCTTAAAACCAGTGGAGGCAATTAAATCGCGAAATGCTTCTTTCGGTATCAAAAAGCTCATTGAACTGTCTTGAGCCCACGGCACAGGAAAATAAATAGTTTTTTCTTCATGACCACACACCTCATACAATACCGCACGTGCACCAGGTTTGAGTACACGATACATTTCCTTTAACCAACCCAGCTTGTCTTCAACATTCATGTTCATTTGGATTGACCAAGCACCATCGAAAGTATTGTCCGCATAGGGTAATTCAAGTGCACTACCGACATTGAATTTAACACGGGCTTGCATGTTCAGTAACTGTGTTAATCTTTCTGCGGCATCAATGTATTCATCACTTAAATCTATTCCCGTAACATGACAACCAGTTTCATGTGACAAGCGACGTGTTGAACCGCCAACACCACAGCCCACATCAAGGATGTGCATATCAGGCGTAAAATTGCCAAGTTCAATCAGCTCTTTAGTGGCGATATCACCACGAATATGAAATTCATCAACCGGCTGAAGGTCATCAGGAGTGACTGAAGATAAATCTTTACCCAGGTTATTGAGACCTTCAATTATTTTATTATACAAATTGTTTGGAGAGTAATAACTGTGAATATGCTTCATATAGGTAATCTTGACTCAAAGATAAGGTGAAATAGCTGTCTACAAACTATACATGATAATGTCAGGTAGTTAAGAAAAATTATAAACTATCCAAGTCCGTTATTGAATTATATCAATAACATGGAAAATTTAGTCAATGCTAACCTCTAGCGTATAAATTAATGTTTTCGTGGTTAATTCCCTTTTTATTAATTATACTGGTTACATTACAGACTCACTTTATGAAATCGCTAATTAGATGTTAACTAAACCAAAAATTCATTTTAAAACACTGGTTTTCTTAATATCATCTCTATTAAGTCATCATTCAATCGCTAATAATAAAACTCATTTTGAAGAGCTCTTTTCCACCTCTGTCGTGCTAACAGATTCAGAAACAATCACCTTAGGAATTGGTAACTTTGATCCCGACAAGTTATTAAAACCTCACGAACAGAGCTTTTCTGAAAGCGATTCTATCAAGTTGAGAAATGAATTAACCGTATATAGCATTCCCTATACTTGGCGCTTGACTGACGATAAATCTAAGACAAAAGATAAAGCTAAAAAAGAAAAGTCCAACTTCTTTTATCTAGACGAATTAACCGCATCACTCTCTTACCTCAAGCAAGAAAATAAAAATGATTTGTTATCTAACTCATCAATTACTGATGATAATAAAGATGAAGTTTTCTCAGCCTATCTCGCCTATAGTCGACATAGGCAATTGACTGAAAATTGGAATTTAAGAGTGAGGTTTGGTTCATATTTAATGCACCATAAAAATAAATACCGTTATAACAGCGATGAGTCAAAGCAATATCAAGATCAATTAGACGGCGTTTTTTTAAATTTATCAGCGAATGCTTTCATTATTGAACCAAATGTAAAGCTAAGCTATAGCCAAAAAAAGGATTGGGGCAAGTGGGAATTTAACAACGATTTAAACGTATTTTCTGGCGTCACATTTAAGGGAGCTAAGTCTAGCCAAGATGCAAAGCCGACAGGCTGGCGCTTAAATAATGGTTTTAAATTCCACTTTAACGTTAATCAATCGAAATTCCATGCTGAATCTATTTATGTAAAAATTCAGCGTTCCGATATTGGCGGCGATATGGTTAGTAGCTTAGGTACAGATCATTTCTATGAGTTTGGAGTAGGTTTATTACTCGACACCCGTAAGTTCACTAAACTAGCTGATAATATCGGCATAGGCATTAATATTCATAAAGGCAGCGCGCTTTCTGGCGGTAGTATCGTCTTTTACTTTAATGAACTTTAAAGTCACCCTTTAGCTCTCCGGTGATATCTTGTAAAACTCACATGATCAAAGAGAACTTTATTGAAATATTTTTTATCAGTACTGTTTTCCTTAATAACTCCACATCCATAGCAGCGCGTTCAATCAAAAAAATCTACTCGTTACAAGACTCCAAGACACATTGCTCTCCCCCAGTAGCCTGTCATTGCTCAATTGCTCGCCTTGTCTGGATTTATTTTGCTACGCATAACAAGATCACAAACTTAACGAAAGTGATATAACACGCATCTTTATCGGTAAATAGTGTGTGAATCACACCTTTTTAAGAGATAATGCGCCACTGAACACCCGTAACTTTATTACACCAATAACATCAAAAATACTGATGAAGTTCTAATAAACTGAGATATTATGAAAATATTGACTAAATTACTCGTACTATGTGCGTTAACGCTAAGCCTCTTTGTGACTACCAGCGCGAGCGCGGAAACATTTACTTTCACCGCTATCCCAGATGCAGACGAATCTCAACTGAGAACCCGCTTTGAAAAAGTTGCTCTCTACTTAGAAGAGCAACTTGGTGTTGAAGTAAAATATGTTCCGGTTAAATCCTACTCAGCAGCGGTAACTGCATTTAGAAATAACCAAGTGCAACTTGCCTGGTTTGGTGGTTTATCTGGAGTACAAGCCAGACGATTAGTGCCTGGCTCGCAAGCCATTGCACAAGGTTATGAAGATCAGTTTTTCAAAAGCTACTTTATTGCTCACTACAGTACTGGCTTAGAGATGAGCTATAGTTTTCCTGATATTACCGAGACAACCTTCACCTTTGGCTCAAAAGGTTCCACCTCAGGTAGATTGATGCCGCAATATTATATAGAGCAACATTTAAAGAAAAAGCCACAACAAGCATTTAAGCGCGTTGGTTTTTCTGGTGACCATAACCGCACTATTGTCCAGGTTCAATCAGGTACTTACCAAGTTGGCGCTGTGAACTATAAAGTGTGGGAAAGTGCCCTAGCCGCTGGTAAAATTGACACCAATAAAGTGAAAGTCATTTGGAAAAGTCCTACCTACCCTGATTACCAATGGACAATACGCGCTGATGTTGAAGCCAATTTTGGTCCAGGCTTTGCTGATAAAGTTCAAGCGGCACTGCTCACTATGGATAGTCCAGCACTGTTAGATAGTTTTCCACGCTCCTCTTTTGTCAAAGCTAAAAATGAAGATTTTCAACCAGTGGAAGATGTCGCTAAACAGATAGGACTTATCGATTAATGCTCACCCTTGACAACCTAAACCTTCATTATGATAAAACTGCTGGTTATAATATCGGTAAGTACACCGGTAAAAAGAAGGCGTCTACTCAGGTGATTTTTGATCTGAGCCTGACAATTAATGAAGGTGAAAAGGTTGCCATTATCGGTCCCTCTGGTGCTGGTAAATCTAGTCTGCTACATCATATTTATCAACAGTTACAAACCAGTGCAGCCCTGTGCTCACAGCGACAAGGTTTGGTTGATAATTTAAGCATTTATCACAATATATTTATGGGTGCTTTAGCTCGACACCACTGGTTATTTAACTTAGTGAATTTAATCAGGCCTTTCAAAAAAGACTTAAACGCTATTGCTGAACTTTGTCAGCAGTTGGAATTAGACCAGCCATTGGCAAAAAAAGTGGACCAACTCTCTGGTGGGCAAAGGCAACGAGTGGCGTTAGCAAGAGCTATGTATCAACAACAAGATACCTTTATCGGTGATGAGCCTTTTTCAGCGCTGGACCCATTGATGAAATCAAGACTACTCGACATCGTATTAGCACAGCATAAGAGTGTCATCATGGTAGTTCATGACAGAGAGTTGGCGATTAACGCTTTTGACCGCGTTATCGCATTAGATAAAGGCCATATGGTACTCGATAGCCAACAGCAGAGTATCGGTCACCAACAGATCACAGCGTTATTTCAAACTAACGCTGTCGCGTAGCTCTCTTTATGTCGGAACTTCAGCGAGTCAAAAACGCAGATTATGCTTTGGGTTATTGGCAAAAAGTCACTTTATCAATCTGGGTTATTGCACTGGTTATTATTCCTTTTGCCGATATAGAGATTGTCAGTTTCGATCCTTTCCTCGAGTTAACTCGCATGGTAAATGGGCTTGTAACACCCGATTTTTTCGCGACTGAATACCTGTTTCAAGCCATCATTCAAACCGTTAACTTTGCCATTATAGGCGTCTGCTTAGGCCTGGTACTTGGCGCTCCCCTCGCGCTAATTTACCAACACCCTATCGTTTCAAGCTGCTGCGCTTTTTTACGTGCGATCCATGAAATTTTCTGGGCGCTGCTATTTTTGCAAGTCTTTGGTCTGTCTCCCATCACCGGAATATTAGCTATCGCAATTCCGTTTGCCGCTACTTTTGCCCGCGTATTTCACGACATTATCAATCAATCGTCAGACAACCCCTTAGAAAGCATCGATAGTCGCGCCGATATAATTAGCCGTTTCACTTATGGCAAAATAGCCCAAGTGATGCCACAACTGATGAGCTACACCCGCTACCGTTTTGAGTGTGCCCTGCGTAGTAGCGCCGTACTCGGCTTTATCGGAATGCCAACGTTAGGTTTTTATATGGAAACAGCGTTTAGACAGGGAAACTACAGTGAGGGCGCAGCTTTATTGATTATATTTATTGCCCTTATTGGTTCAATTCGTTACTGGTGTCCACCGAAATCACTTGGGATTTATCTTGTTATTGCTTGCGTGACTCTGGTCGATATTCCTAACGTAGATAGCAGCCTACTGGTGCGTTTTATCAGCCAAGATATTCTGCCTCCCGCGTTAGTAAACGTCACAACATTGGCAGAAGTTCAATGGTCATCACTCACTGCTTGGTTTAGCACTATCCTGTCGAACCAAGCCATTCCAGGCGCAATCGCAACCATTACCTTAGCGCTACTTGCCTTAGCTGCCACTCATTTTATTACGTTAAGCGCCCATGCTATCGCGAGTAAGCATTTATGGCCTACACCACTGACTTGGCTTGGGCGATTTATCTTATTAATAGGCCGCTCAGTACCTGAATATATCTTAGCGTTTATTTTTTTAATGCTGCTCGGCCCATCGATGTTACCCGCGGTTATCGCGTTAGCCATTCATAATGGCTGCGTTATTGCTTACTTGGCTGTTAAGCAAAGTAATGCGATTACGCCACAGCAGATGCAGATGACTAGGTTAAATGAGTTTAACTACCACATTATGCCTACTATCTATCCCAATATGATGGCGTTAATGTTTTATCGCTTTGAAATCATAGTGCGAGAAACCGCAGTGTTTGGCATTTTGGGAATTATGACCTTAGGGTTTTATATCGACAGTAATTTCAGTGAAATACGCTATAGTAATGCACTAGTGCTTATCACGTGTACAGCGCTGCTCAATGTCGCCATTGATATTATCTCAAGACGACTGCTTAAGTTCCCACAAACGAGTAAAACTCGCTGTTAACCTTGCTAAGCTAAGCGATAATGTTGTTCAAAAGTCATGATGGATAATTAAAAATATCGTGCTGATGAAATGAAACAGAGTTCAGTTATGTCTATTCCAATATCAATTGAATTATGTGCTTATGCAGATGACTCAATAACGTCATCCCCGTGGGGTATTAATCGGGTGGCCAGTGCCTAAAAATTAATGGTTCTTCGATCAACGATTTCGAAGATGACGTTTAAAGCAATATCCTGAATTAACTATAAAGTCACCTTAAATCAATGCTAAGTTACCTATTAATTAAACTACTTAATTTTCAAGTTTTAATGATAATCTAAAATCACCAACCATAATTACGGAGCTGAATATGTCTGAATCTACTTATGTACCACCAAAAATATGGCAATGGAAGACAGAAACTGGTGGCCAGTTCGCCAGTATTAACCGACCTATTGCTGGCGCAACACATCAAGCAGAATTGCCCGTAGGTAAGCATCCGCTTCAGTTGTACTCGTTAGCGACACCTAATGGCGTGAAAATTACGATTCTATTGGAAGAATTATTAGCATTAGGCATAAAAGAAGCCGAATACGATGCGCATTTAATTGAAATCATGGAAGGAGATCAATTTGGCTCAGGGTTTGTCGAAGTAAATCCCAACTCTAAAATTCCCGCTTTGGTAGATACTTCTGCTGATATTAGTAGCGACAAGCGCGGCGAAAATAAACTGCCCATTTTTGAATCTGGCGCGATACTGCTGTATTTAGCAGAGAAGTTTGATGCTTTTTTACCAAAAGAGCCGTTACTTAAATCACAATGTATGTCGTGGCTATTTTGGCAAGTCGGTAGTGGCCCCTATTTAGGTGGCGGTTTTGGTCATTTCTACGCTTACGCACCCGAGAAATTTGAATACCCGATAGAGCGTTTTACCATGGAAGTGAAACGACAACTTGACGTGCTAGACCGACATTTGGCTAATAATAAATACATGTGCGGCGATCAATATACTATTGCCGATATCGCTATATGGCCTTGGTATGGGGCCTTGATGCAGAATAAAGTTTATGAGGCGGCAGAATTTCTGCAGACCCAAGAGTATAAACACTTAACACGATGGACTGAAGAAATTAGCCAACGAACAGCGGTTAAGCGTGGAATAATGGTCAACCGTACTTGGGGTGAGTTAGACGAACAATTGCATGAACGCCATGATGCCAGTGATTTCGAGCTTAAAACTCAAGACAAATTGGTCATTCCAGAATAATCTAATACAGAATAAAGGCTGCGCGGGGGAGTTATCTCTTGCCTGCTTTTATGCAAGTAGACAAGAGAGTGATTAATACACGTCACACTTTCAAGTTATGATTAAATCAAAAATTCTTTTAGCTATATCCCCGTTACTACCCCAGAGTTCAGCTTAAAATAGTAACGGGTATCTCATTAAAACTTAGCGTTTAGCCATACCCATATTTTATCTGTATCAACCTTGCCTGCTGTTGTATCACCAGCAGAATAAGCGGCTAATTTAATACCAGCTGTATAATTTTTAGTAAAACTCTTTGAATAGACAGCATTGATTTCAGAGCCTAAATCATCAACGGTTGCAGAAGCTTCATCGGCATCAAATTTATGATAGATAACGGCCCATTTTCCGCCTGCAACTTTACCGCCAACACTAGCATATAAATCCGTTAGACCTTCTTTTGGCGTATTTAAGAATTGATCTGACCAACCATTAAACTTATGTAATGTCGCTAAAGGCGTCGAAAAACCATAATTACCATCATCTGAGCCAAGTAATTCGTAACCAACTTTCATCCCAATTCCTGAAAATGAGCTACTTAGCTCAGCTAAGAGGTAATCTGCTGAATAGGACATGACCGCATTGTCAGCGTCTTGTTGTGCATATTCTAACTGATAAGATATTTTCTGTTCACCAATTGACGTGCCACCATTAAAGCGAAGACCGAAAGTATCTAAGCCATTGTCGGTATCATTATCAACTTCTAATAAATATCCGTAAGCGGTAATTTTACCTAATGTGGTTTGATAAGCAGCATTAAACAGATGATCGTTAGAATCTATATCTTTAGCTTCTGCAAAAATTCTATTACGTTTGGTAATATAACCATAATCTAACGTTAAATCTTTAATGGGTTGATAAGCTAAAGTTACCCCATCAAAGGTTTGCCTATCTTGGCGCCAGCCAACATGACCGACAAATCTATGGTTATCCATAGTAATCAACTGACGACCCACTTTGACGGCCAGTGATTTTTGTTTGTATTGCAGCAAAAATTGGTCAAGCTCTGTTGTTTCAGGATCCGCTATCACTGAATAATCGGTATTTTTACCTAAAGTATTATTGTAATCATCAATACCAAGCACGGTGCGAGAATCTTCAAATTCAATTAAAGAAGAAAAACCTGCGACATTGCCCGTTGCGTAAGTTAAGCGCGTACGTAACGTAAGGGCATCAGCATCTTTTAGCGCGTTGTCTTGATCTACGGTTTCATAACGTAGATTTATATTAATAGCAGATTTACCATTACTGATAGCTTCCGCTATTGAACTTGAGTTAGCTGAATTTGACGTAGCTTCTTTGGCAAAAGCCATAGATGAACAACTACCTGCTAAGGCTATAGATAGACATAAAGCGATTTTATTCAATGTCATGTGTTAATTTTCCTTTCATATTTTATTTTAAGTTTGTTTTATTTTTCGTTAGCACGTTTTCTTGGGATTACCTTTGGCGCCACAGTTTTACTGCTTATGTTTTCTACCTTTCTTTGTTTCTCATAGAGGAAGGTTAATACTTCAGAGCGAAGTCGGTTATATTCAATATCTTTGGCAAGGGATAATCGACTGCGTGGTCGCTCGAGTTTAACATCGAGAATTTCGCCCACAGTTGCTTCTGGCCCATTAGTCATCATCACGATGCGATCAGAAAGTAAGACCGCTTCATCAACATCATGGGTGATCATTATCACGGTGTTGTTCAATTCGTTTTGAATTTCCATGAGCGAGTCTTGCATATGTGCTCGGGTTAAGGCGTCAAGGGCGCCAAAGGGCTCATCCATTAATAAAACTTCCGGTTGCATCGCCAAGGCACGTGCAATACCAACCCGCTGTTTCATACCACCCGATATTTCATCTGGCCGTTTATGCATAGCGTGGTCCATATGTACAAGTTTTAAGTTGTATTCAATCCACTCTTTCATCTCTCCCTTTGACATAGTCTTTTTGAAAACTTGTCTTACCGCTAACTCAACATTTTGATAGGACGTTAACCAAGGCAATAATGAGTGGTTTTGAAACACCACCGCGCGCTCAGGACCCGGTTCATTCACTTCTTTATTTTGCAGTAACACACCACCTTTTGTGGCTTGATAAAGACCGGCGACTATATTAAGCACCGTTGATTTACCACAGCCAGAGTGACCAATAAGCGAGATAAACTCACCTTTATCAATTTTTAGGTCAACACCTTTTAACGCGGTAAAGCCGCCAGTATCTGTCGGGAAAACCATGTCTATTTGGCTGATATTTAAAAAGGCTGGTGGCGTGTTTTTTTCTAAAGCTGATGAATTCATAATTTTTCCTTAAACGCTTGCGCTTGATTTGTCCCAAGAGACTTTTCGTTGCAGTTCCAACATGGCTCGGTCTAATAAAAAGCCGATGAAACCAATCACAATAACTGCTGCCATAATACGAGCCAAAGAATCTGAACTACCATTTTGGAACTCATCCCAAACAAACTTACCTAAACCGGGATTTTGCGCCAGCATTTCTGCAGCTATCAGTACCATCCAAGCGACACCAAATGACAAACGCATCCCCGTGAAAATCATTGGGATTGACGCAGGTATTACAATTTTTTTAATATGCGTTAATGTGGGTAAGCGCAGAACTTTACTCACATTAAGTAAGTCACTGTCTATTGAAGAAACACCAATCGAGGTATTGATCACCATAGGCCATAAGCTACACAGGCTAACGGTAATTAATGATGTTAAGAATGACTTTGATACCATAGGATCATCAGAGACATAAAGCGCACTGACAACCATAGTCACTAAAGGTAACCAAGCAAGCGGTGATACCGGCTTAAATATTTGCACAATTGGGTTTATTGCTGAATTTAAACGTTTATTTAACCCCATCCAAATACCTAACGGGATGGCTATAATTGCGGCGACTAAAAAGCCGCAAGTTACCGTGAATAAACTGGTAAGGATTTGATCAAAAAATGTTTCCTTACCTGTGTATGCTCTTATTTTACCGACATAATTAGGGTTCTTTTCTTGTTTTGCTACATTGCGCTTTTCTTGTCGCTGATAAAAAGCCTCAGCTTTTTCTCGTTCTGCTACATGTTCGCCATACAAAGAAGAAAATTGTTTAACAACCGCATTGGGGCCAGGAAACGTACCTAAAGAGGTATGAATACTTTGTGCTGATATTGACCATAAAAATAGAAATACTGTTATGCCAATAACAGGCAGTAACATCGCATTAGTGATTTTACTTAAAATACTTTTAGAAACTTTCATCACCTGCTCGGTAATAGTTAACTGACTTAAATTTACTGTTGTTAAACTCATTCGTGACTCCTTATCTATCATTAGCTTTTAGCAAATTCTTAACGATTTTCCTTTAAAAACAAGTCATTAAAGGCTTACCTTTAAAACTTATCTTTAAAGAAATTCGCTTAAAGCTTGTCACCCTTTTTAAGACCCAGTTTAAATTTTTCCAAATAAGCATTAGGTTGATTTCCGTCATAAACAATATCGTCTATAAAGTGTTGTTGTGGTGCTTTAAAACCGTTTTCTTTAGTAAAGTCTGGAAACTCATTTGCAGGAATTAACTTATCGTCAATTAATGATTGAGCCGCTTTAGCGTATATATCAGGACGATATACTTTTGCTGCTAAGTCTTTGTACCATTGATCACTTTTATCATCCGAAATCTGCCCCCAACGACGCATTTGCGTTAGGTACCAAATAGCATCAGAGTAATATGGGTAGGTTGCGTTATATCTAAAGAATACGTTGAAATCAGGCACTGCTCGTTTATCACCCTTTTCATATTCAAAAGTACCTGTCATTGAGTTAGCAATAACATCGTAATCAGCACCAACATAATTAGATTGAGACAATATTTTCACCGCTGCAGGACGGTTCGCATTACTGTTGTCGTCTAACCATTTAGCGGCTCGAATAAGCGCACGTGTTAAACGAATAGTAGTGTTCGGGTACTTTTCAGCGAAAGCGGCTGTGATACCAAAAACTTTTTCAGGGTTGTTTTTCCATATTTCATAATCAGTCACCACAGGTACACCAATACCTTTAAACACGGCT
Organism: Colwellia psychrerythraea 34H; assembly: GCF_000012325.1. Classification (NCBI taxonomy): domain Bacteria; kingdom Pseudomonadati; phylum Pseudomonadota; class Gammaproteobacteria; order Alteromonadales; family Colwelliaceae; genus Colwellia; species Colwellia psychrerythraea. The sequence goes on from NC_003910.7 coordinate 3,439,831, forward strand.
TGTTGGTTCCAAGGTTCACCGACACAGTAACCATGAATAGTACCGGCTTCCATTGTTGATGGCATTTGTGGTGGCGGAGTGACTGAAAGTAAGGCTTGTGCATCAATCTGTCCTGAGTTATCCCCTTTGTGTGGAGCATAATAACCAGGGTGTATTCCGCCGGCAGCTAACCAATAACGTAACTCGTAGTTATGTGTCGAAACAGGAAAGACCATGCCCATCTTAAAGGGCTTACCTTCTGAAGCTAACGATTCTATAACGGGCTTTAATGAATCAGCCTTAATTGGATGAACAGGTCTGCCATCCGCCATTTTAGGAATGTTTGGCTTCATTTTTTTCCAGATATCGTTTGAAACGGTAATGGCATTACCATTTAGATCCATTGAAAAAGGCGTAATTATGTGTGCTTTAGTACCGTATCCCATAGTGGCTGCAATAGGTTGACCCGCAAGCATATGCGCACCATCTAACGTGCCATCAATCACACCATTTAATAGTACTTTCCAGTTAGCTTGTGCTTCAATCGTGACATATAAACCTTCGTCTTCGAAGTAGCCGTTTTCATAAGCGATAGCAATCGGCGCCATATCAGTTAATTTAATAAAACCGAACTTCAACTCTTCCTTTTCTGGTTCGCCAACCGTTTCAGCATGAGCGATATAAGTGCCCGCACAAACGAGTGCAATGCTCAGCGACAAACTTTTTAGGCTAGAGGTTATAGGTTTTTTCCAATTCATAATGAATTCCTTGTAGGATTTATAAAAATGTTAAATAGTAAATATTAAAAACTAATAAAAAATCAAAAAAAAACGCCCACCAATAGTCAACCCGTTAAGGTTGCTTATTGATGAGCGCCATTGCTCGTATAGTGTAAGGCTTATGCCTATCATTATCCCGCAGCGCCGTTGCTGCTAGGTTTATTACACCAATCAGACTAACTCAGTGATCTTTTTAAATGGTCTAAATATCCAATAACATCGTTGCTTTCAATCTCAATAGCCAGCTATTGCTCAATCAAGCGCCTTGTTCTTAAAAATTTATCCTCATTAAAATTTGAACCCTTAATTAATCTGATTGGCATTACTTTATTTTTATCGCCGTTGATAAAAACATTTTATTCTGTGTGTTAACTCAATTTTATTCTTTTGTGTACCTAGCTTTGTACTTGTTTCTGTATTCAGTCCAATCGCTAATTCGATACTATGTTCGATACTATGTTCGATACTATGTTCGATAAAGTAAGTAATACTTATTTATCGTCTTACTTATTACAAAGCAGATAATGTGCCAATATTAAATTCATCGTTTTTACTGGGCTAAAAGCAATTTTTTCCTTTGATTAGCGACTTTAACTGCACAATAATAATGAAATGCACCATATCAGAACACACTCGCTATGCTTTAGATGTTGATAACAACTGACAAACATCAATAATATTTTTTGCCACCATCGCCAATGAACATCCTTGATCCATTGCCATTTTCCTGAGCTTACTATAAGCCTCATTTTCACTTATGTTCTTTTGTTGCATGATAAGCCCCTTCGCCCTTTCAATATACTTTCTGCCTTCTAACTGGGTTTTCGCCTGTTTAAGTTCATTACGTAAAGACTGAACAGCTTTGAAGCGTTCGTTTGCAACTGAAATAATACTTTTGAGTCGTTGAGGTAATATTTCATTAACCACATAAGCACTTACGCCAGATTTAATCGCATTTTTAATCACATTAGGAGAATCATTCTCAGCAAATATAACAATGGGCAAAGGTAATAATTGATTTATTTCAGCGAGTTCTTTCAAAATTGCTTCACTGGGTAAGTCAGTTGCTAGAATAAGAATACTGGGGTTACACAAATCAATTTGTTCAATAATATTGTCATCAAAAGAGATGTGTTTAGTAATATGATAACCAAAATCCATTAATGCATTTTTTAGCATAGAACTAACGTTTGGTTGCTCTTCAATTAAAAGTACGGTGATATCTTCTATTACTGGATCCATTGATTTTTTATGCAACAAGTTCTTTTTATTAACCTGTTTATTGTTAAGGCTCATGTTTTTGTCAACCTAGGTGTTTTTTTAGTTACAATTATGTAATCACAATTGCTTCTTTCATTAAAACCTAATACAAAATCCAAGCCAGTTATTATTATCCTTAAATTACATAAGCTTAGTAAATTGTTCGTCATGGGACTTATGGTTACTTGCACCACAAAAGCTAAAACTCAATATAACAGCGCACATCAAAGTATCATTGGTTAATGACTGAACGATTACATAACGTCAATAAAAACAAGAGCTATCTGGAGTAAACGACATTAGAAGTAGCTATGTATATCTCGCCGCCGCGATAATTGTGCTGCCTACAGCTAAGTATGTCGACAGACGAAAGGATATTCGTTTTTGGTTATTTTGATTGGGGTTTATTAGAAGTAATGGGTGTTCAAACTGATGTAGTACCTTTTATCTGCCCTGTGAGTACGCATAATCTTTGAATTTAATAATCAGTCAATAAGATGGTAGAGGCAACCTACCATTTGAGGTTGCCACACTGTTTTGTGATTCAACTCTACTTTGAGAGCTCTGCAGCAGTATCAACAAAGATGCCTTGCATGTCTTTAGCTTCGCGTTCGGTTTGGCCGCCATGTTTAAGAAATGCAGCAATGATAGTTTGTGTTTTTTCTTCTCTCGCTCGTTCTAAAAAGTATCGTAACTCAAGTTCTGTGCCGACAGCTTCATCTTTGATTGAGGCGGCAATAATTTCTTTATACATCACAATGTCGCGGATCTCCCAACCGACAATAACTGATAACAATTGTGCTAGAAATACATCAAGTTCGGCTTTAAGAACAAACTGAGTAATTATGTTTAAGGTTTCAGCTTGTTGTGCTGTAAAGTCAGCGCCAGTTAGTAATGCTTGAAGTGCTTTACCCTTTCCTAAACGGCGAGCAAACTGCACTGCGCCTTGACCGCCCGTTGGAATGTTAATATATAATTCCGGTTGAGCAAAAGCCGAATTTTCCGTGCCATATGCTAAATCACATGCCATAACAAACTCATTACCGCCACCACGAGCCACACCGTCAACTACAGCAATAGAGAGCTGCTTCATCGCTTTGATATTAGCAATCATGTGATTAAACTCTATTGATGCGGCTTGTCCACCTGAAGTGCCGTTAATAACATTAAGGTCTAAGTGGGCAATAAAAAATGCCTCATGAAACGATTTAAAAACAACAACTTTAGTTTCACGATCATCTTTTAATGACAGAATAAATGCGTTTAACTCGTTAATTAAATCAATCGTTAAAATATTTACAGGAGGGTTTTTAATTAACACAGTAGCCACGCCAGCTTCTTGGGTTATCATTAATTTTTTCATTTTAATTTTCCTCTTCAAATAGTAGTGCTGCGACAATTAATCCGTCACGTCGAGTTTACGCAGCTATAATACGATTAAGATAAGTATCTAAAAACAAGGTAAAATGAACTATACTGATTCCAAACAGGAACCAATGAGGTGAGTATGGATCTCGCTAGCCGATTGCTGCTTTTACTAGAAGTCTCAGAACTAGGTAGCTTTGTAAAAGTTTCAGAGCTTAGAAATGTCAACAGATCTGCTATTTCTAAGCAAATAGGGAAGCTTGAAAAAGAGCTTGGCGTACATTTATTAAATCGTACTACCCGCTCATTATCATTAACGGCCGCAGGCTCTGAAATGGTGAATCAAGCAAAGCAACTGAGAGACTTACTCAATAACTCAAAACGCTTAGCAGAAAACTATCACAGTGAGCCCAGAGGAGAGCTAAAAATTTCCAGCTCTACCCTGTTTGGTCGACAATATGTGCAGCAAGCTGTTTTGAAGTTTCAGGCGCAGTACCCAGATATTCGCATAGAATTGCTTTTAGAAGATCGAATAGTCGATTTAGTGGGTGAAGGTTTTGATATAGGTTTTCGAATTGGAGAACCAAAAGAGTCCAACTTAATTGCTAAACAAATAGCGCAAAATAGACTGTTAATCGTCGCCGCTCCTTCATTCATTGAAAAACACGGAAAACCAACCACAATACCCAAGCTAGAAAGCCTACCCGCAGTGGTATATTCGGCTCAGGGGTTATTGATTGATAAAATTAAATACCTTGATAACACAGGAAATGAAGCATTTATTCAGCTAAATACCGCTTATAAGGTTAATGAAGTTGAAATGCTAATCAATACTGCCGTAGCTGGAGAAATGCTCACAGTAACAACGGCACAAATGATTGAGAATGAGGTGCTAGAAGGCAAACTTATACCAATCATGACACATATCAATTTAGCTGATTACGGAACTTTTTATGCCGTATATCCGCATCGAAATTCCCCCTTAAAAACCAAATTATTTATCGAAACGCTTAAAGAAGTCGTTGGTGATAAAAGACCAATTTGGGAGACCCGAATTCCTGGATTCGACAAAATGTATAACAACAAAACTTAGCGCAATAAAAGTGTTTGTATTAAATGACCTTAGTAAGTTGTTCATGTATTTACCAAGAAACTACTTTTAGTTGCTTGGTAAATGAAAAACGTCACTTGTGCCACAAACCTGACCTAATTCACTGGTCAAAACAACCCTGTTTTATGTTAACAAAGATACGAATATAGTCCTTTCAGTCTGAATAAAACTATAATTAGGGTGTTCAGACCATGTGCCTATTTCATACGAATATTGATACGATATCATTTCGATGGTTACCGCTTTACTTTCGATGTCTTAGGTACGCCTTAGCTTAAAAACGAATACTCAGGGCTTGCCCATAAACGCTATCTATATCGCTTTCGAAAAGCTTTGGCATACATGCTGACAATAACAATTGGAGGTAGTTATGACTAAGTTTTCAGTTTATATCGGTATTGATTGGGCAAATGATAAACACGATGTATGTGTTCAAGTGGCTAATTCAAGTGCACGAAAGTTTGAAGTAATTAAGCACTCACCTAAGTCGATCAATGAATGGATAACCAGCCTTCATAAGCAATACAAAGGACAAATAGCTGTTGCTATTGAACTATCCAAAGGGCCTATCGTTTACGCACTTCAAAAATTTGATTTTATCACTATTCACCCCGTTAACACTTCAATGTTAGCTCAATACCGTAAAGCTTTTTCACCCAGCGGTGCAAAAGACGACCCAACGGACGCAGAGCTTGCTTTAGATTTAATGCTGAGATATCCCAATAAAATTAAAGCATTAAAAATGGACAGTGAATCGGTTAGGAAGTTGACGTATCTAGTCGAACAGCGTCGTAAGTTAGTTGATGATAAAAGGCGGTTCAGCAACCGATTAATCATTACACTTAAAGAATATTACCCTCACTTACTTGATTGGTTTTCACACCGAGGATCGGGGATATTTTGTGATTTCATTACACGTTGGCCCAACCTACAAAAACTTAAAAGAGCTAGGGCTGATACCTTGAAAAAGTTTTTTGGCTCATACCCTGGACGTACTGCGGCATATAGCGTTAAGCGAATTCAATCTATTAGTGAAGCAGAGCCGCTCACTCTCGATAACGCAGTTATCGAGTCGCACCAACTGCTTGCAGTTGCATTAGCTAATCAACTGCTTGTTGCTGTGAAGGTTATTAAGGTCTTTGATAGAGAAATTAGTGAGTTGTTTAATGCTTTGCCGGATGCAGAACTTTATAAATCATTACCAGGTACTGGCCCGTGTTTAGCACCTAGGCTATTAGTGGCTATTGGGGAAAACCGTAGTCGATTCAATAGCGCATCGGAAATTCAAATGTATGCAGGGATAGCACCCGTAACAGTGCGTAGTGGTCAAAAGAGCTGGATTCATTGGCGATATCAGTGTTCTAAATTTACTCGCCAATCATTTATAGAATGGGCTACTAAAAGCATAAGGCAATCTTATTGGGCGGAAATTTATTATCAGCAGCAAAGGGAAAAAGGTAATACCCACCAGGCAGCTGTGCGTTCGCTAGCATTTAAGTGGATACGGATCATATATCGTTGTTGGAAAACTAAAGAGCCATACAATGAAGCCAAGTATTTAAAAGCATTGAGCGATAGGAATTCCCCATTACTTTTTAAAGAAAAAGCTTGTTAAAGGTCTCAGGGCGTAGAGCGGACGTTCTCCACAGATGTAAATATGCATTGTTTGACTATAAATATTTACAATTAAGCTTGAAGGGGTTTTAGCCGCAAGCTACAGTGATAAAAATATCTTCACTATAAATGCCCATGAATATTGCTAATATAAAAAAACGTATCGTACTTACTGGCGGTCCTGGTGGCGGTAAAACAACAGCTCTCGACTTAATTCGTCGTGAATTTTTAGGGAAAATAGCAACCGTACCTGAAGCGGCAACAATGATATTCAGTGGTGGTATTGAACGCTCAACTAATGACCAGATACTAAAAACACAACAAATTGCAATTTTTAATTTACAAAAGCATTTAGAAGATATTCAACGTACTACTTTTCAAAACAGTATTATTTTATGCGACCGTGGCTCATTAGATGGATTAGCATACTGGCCAGAAAATGATGAAAATTTTTTCACCTCTATGAATACCAGTATTGAAGAAGAGCTTTTACGCTACGATGCAGTCATTTTCTTCGAAAGCGCAGCTAAATCAGGTGAAAGCATTAAAAGTAACAACCCTATTCGCAATGAGTCAGAAAAGGCCGCTATTGAGCTTGATAATAAATTAAAAACTATTTGGTCAAAGCATCCTAACTTTAACTTGATTCATAGTTCGGAATCGTTCATTAATAAAGTAATGTTTGGCATCAAGACTATTGAACAAGTTATGGATGATTATCAAAAAAGTGCACCATAACCAAGCGGAATGCTAATCGATTAGCATTTTTTCTGCTCTGGAAATTCGTTATTTGAAGGCCAAGCGCTTAAAACCGCTTTTACTAAAGTCGCAAGTGGAATAGCAAAAAACACTCCCCAAAATCCCCATATACCACCAAATAAAATTACTGCGACAATAATAGTGACCAGATGCAAATTTATAATAATTATTTTTATCACAGTATTTACTTGGGAAGTTATTCCTTAAATGGCTTTTGTAAGAAAGCATTACTTCTAATAAGAGCATGCAGGCTTGGACTTCCATAACTTATATTTAACTGAACATTTCAAATTAGATAAATAAAAGCAATTAATGTCCGTTCAAAGCTAAAATGAGCATTTCTAGATGAACTCACAGCTTAAACCTGCCTCACAAGTGGGCAGAAATTTTGGTTAAAATGATTGTGGGTGCACAAAAGCTTAATGTCAGCTTGTGGCTAGTTGATCTTGCCCCATAAAAATGATCACTAGCTTAATGTTAACAAAGATAGGAAAGCGGACATTAACATCAATAACTAGCGAATTTAAACGCTGTGAGATGTTATTTTATAGTTAAGTGTGTGAACTTTTTTAGTTCGTGGATCGTATAAACTCTATGTGCCAAGAAGGAATAAATATTTTGAATATTTATCTAGGTCAACTGAACCAACAAAGCTCGTTCACTGTTGAATTGCCACTGTGCTCTTTTCGGACTCTCTGAATACATTTGTGGCGATATATTTTCTAATAAATTATTCGAACCATATTACTGAGAAGTCTCCATAATAAGCTGTTATGTTTTTGAAGATGCTTGTAGTTCTAAAATTTGTATTTTAAATTTTTCAGCTTCAGCTGTGATCATTGCGTATGATTTTATATCGCCTTTACGCTAGGCATACATAGCTTCTTCAAGTTTACTTTCATAAAGTTTGTCCAATTTTTTAATTGGGTCTTCCTTAAATATTGAAAACATATTCATCAACCTTTAATTTAATATCTAAGTTTATACGTTACGTAATATGTTTTTGGTTTTAAATAAATACTAAGAAAAAAATGAGCAAGCTAAATGAAAAAACTCTCAGCGTTAATATTTACCGTTTTACTATCCTCCTGTGTATCTCAACCTTATACAAAGACTAATGCCCCTTTTGACGGTGTTAAATTTGATAACATTGAGCCTTTTGACGATAAAAGTATATTTGACCTACTCAGTTGGAAAATTAAGGCTATAAGTGAGTCTACTCCTTGGCCAGATGAAATTGACTCCAAGCAGTTTAAACCCTCTAGCCAAAGATCGGTAAAGCCATTAATTACTGTAATCAGCCATGCATCAGTTCTTATTCAGATTGATAATTTAAACATACTAACAGATCCTCATTATTCACTCAGAGCTTCACCTGTTCAATTTGCTGGACCCAAAAGAGTCGTTAAACCTGGTATTGCCTTTGATGATCTGCCTTCAATAGATATCGTTCTTATATCTCATAATCATTATGACCATCTAGATCTTGATACGCTCAAGCGATTAAACGATAGAGATGCTCCCAAATTCGTTGCAGGATTGAAAACAAAGTCATTTCTGGAAGAAAATGGAATTGAAGCCGCTGTCGATCTGGATTGGTGGCAAAATATAACAGCTAATAATACTAAGATTACTTTTGTTCCTTCCCAGCATTGGTCAGCCAGAGGTCTATTCGATAAAAGGGAAATGCTTTGGGGTGGGTTCTATATTGAAAATAATTATAAGATCTACTTTGCAGGAGACACTGGATACGGGAAATTCTTTAAAAAAATTAAAGAGAAACTTGGTGCACCGGATCTTTCTTTGATTCCAATTGGAGCGTATGAACCTAGATGGTTCATGAAAGATGCCCACCTTAACCCAAAGGAGTCTCTACAAGCATTTAGAGACCTAGAAAGTAAGAAGATGATCGGTATTCACTTTGGGACTTTTAAGTTAACTGATGAGGGATATAATGATCCAATTGAGACTCTTAATGAAGAAATTAAGAAATTAAACATGGATCCTCTAAAAGTAATTATTCCTACTTTTGGAAAGCCTCATTCAATTTAGGTTATATTATAGTCAGTTCACTATTGATATCACTTATATATTTTGAGGCTAAAAAACATAACAATAGACTATGGCTGCAATAGTTAGTGTTGATGGATGAAAGCCCACCGTCTGCAATGAGATTAAACCCGCCCCACAAGTGAGCAAAAAATCTTGGCTAATATTGCCCTAAATATGCTCCTGAATTTGCAAAGATTTAATGTCCGCAATTGGCTAGTTGAAGAAGTCACTGGCTAAATGTTAACTAAGATACGATGGCTGACATTGAACTTAGCTAGACGTTTTTTATTTTCTTTGACTGCAACATTGATTGGCACTTGAGCTTTCAACCAAAGGGTATAGCTAAGACTACACCCCATTGATTCCAAACGGATGTCCTAAAATAATTATATTTGGTAGTTATTTATTGACCGCTCAATCTTTTGCCAAAAGATATAGCATAAGCTTGTGATCGTATTTTTAAAACTGGATCTGCGCTTGGCATAAAACCAGCGGACATAATATTAGGATCAAAGTTAGTATTTTTGCATGCATCCCCACCACTAGTTTTAACCGTCACTGTTCCAAGAGCTACTTGAGGACGTTCACTAGGCCACTGTTGTGATGGGTCAATATCGCTATCTTCAGCTTCACCTAAGCTTGCCATAATTGTAAAACGAACAGTTTCGTTTTTAAGTTGTTGAGCAAAAGTATCAGCTAAAAACTCGGTTGGCTTATTAGCCGCCTCTGCTTTTTCCATTGTCTTTACACCTAAGCTCGGCTTAATGTTCCAGCGAAATTTAGTTTTATGCCCATTTGATTGTTCAAAGTAAAACGTGTGGATGCCAAAAAACTCTGTATTGGCATAAGATGCAGGTGTTTTAGCTGTTTGATTCCACATGGCATTAGCTTGCACGCTCGGGTGCTTCTGAATGAATGCTATTGTTTTGGCAGAGTCCGACTTTCCATTTTCATCAGGAAGTAATGTTGATAAAAAGCCATGAAAAGTTTCTGGATCCTTACCTGCAAAGACTGGGAAGTTGTTGCCCGTGAAAGTATGTAAAGAGCCATTAGGTAGTTCAATTTGCATACCCATACCGCGAGTGCCGGGTGCTTTTTCATCACTAGTTGGGTTAGAACCACCTAATGAAAAGCGCATAGATACGGGCAGTTCACCGTTGGACAACAGTGCTGAACCTTGGAAGTGCTTATTGGGCGCTGGTAAAAAAGTGCCTGAGGCACACAAACCTTTAGCATGTGCCTTTCTATAGCCTGGATGTTTTCCACCTAGCTTTACAAATATTTCAACGAAATCATTTGCTTGAATTTTATTTTCATTAGCTACGGCATTAGAAGTTGCTGTAGCACCTGCAATTAGAATAAAAGCAGTAAGGCCTGGGGTAATGAGGTTATGGATCATTTGTGTTTTCGAACCTTTTGATAAATTAATAACTATTAAGCAGCTAGATTACTCATAAACTTTATGAAAATTAAAAACATTACTTTTCTTTTTGTAAAAATGCCGGCAAGGAATGACCAGAAAGTACCAATAATCCCGCAAAAATGCCTAAGTTCTTAATGAAATTTTGCATTTCATGTGCGCCATCTAGACCCGAAAAATTCCAAAAATCATGCAACGAAATATTAATGACTAACACCAAGCCTGCTAATAACAATGCGACGATTCCGGTAAATCGATTTGCAATTAGCATCAAAGCAGCGACTATTTGGAAAATACCCGCCAATACTAATAACACAGGGACAAATGGCATATTGTGTTTTTCCATTAGCTGTATATGCATATCCCAAGATACAAATTTCATGATACCGGGAACCAGAAAGTATAATGCGAGTAAAACACGTCCAAGCGTTAATAACATAGTGTTCATTTTTTCAATCCTTGTTTGTTACTGTCTAATGACTATCTAAATAAAGCGAATTATAATGCAGCGCCATTGACGGTCAGTTTCACATCAATATTACCATTAACGGCATTTGAGTATGGGCAGACTTGATGTGCAGTTTTAACCAATGCGATTGCTTGCTCATCATCCAGTTCTAACGTTACCGCTAATGAAACGCTTAATGCAAAACCACCCGCTTCATTAGGACCAATACCCACTTCTGCAGAGACAGGTGCTGTCGCTAATTTTAATTTTTGCCCTCCCGCTACATGTAAAATGGCATTTGAAAAACAAGCAGCGTAACCCGCTGCAAATAACTGTTCAGGGTTTGTTGCTGCGCCCGTTCCCCCCATCTCTTTTGGGTAACTTAGTGCAAGGTCGAGCATATTATCATCTGTGCTTACTTGTCCGTTACGTCCTGCAGAAGCAGTTGCTGTTGTTGTATATAGCGTTGTCATAATGATTTCCTTTTGAACATATTTAATTAGTTAGGTATTTACTATAATTGCTCGCAATTAGATTGTGGGCAATTCAATTTCAGTGATTATAGCTCGATTAAAAAGCAAAATACAAGTATATTGTGCACAATCTTTTTTAGTCAGAGGTATAATATGAGTTTATCAACAACAGCTTGCGATCAAAATGGAGCAGAAACGCCTCAGTTATTATTAAAGAATCAAGTTTGCTTTTCACTTTATAGCGCTTCAAATGCGTTAATTCGTTCTTATCGTCCGCTACTGAGCGCACTCGATCTGACTTATCCTCAATATTTAACCATGATGGTAATTTGGGAGAAAAGTGGTATTAACGTGAAGGATCTCGGCCATGACTTACATCTCGACTCAGGTACATTAACTCCTTTACTAAAACGTTTAGAAGTAAAAGGCTTTATAACGCGCGAACGTAGTGATGAAGATGAGCGTGTTAGATTGGTATTTTTAACCACTCAAGGCCAACAGTTAAAAAGTCAGGCTGAATCAGTACCAGAAGCGATTTTCTGTAAAAGCCAACTTCAAATAGCTGAATTACAGCAACTCAAAGCAAGCTGTGAAAAGTTATTAGCCAACTTACAAAAATAAGAACCATGGCGCCAGGTCTTTAATTTTGAATTTTCACAAAGCGAACATTGTTTTAGAAGTCGTTTTGGGGGCGATTGCGCCTTAGACTTAATACTCTATATTTATTCAAAACTTAAATAATTCCAATGTCTGCTTTGGCGATTTGAGATCTAGCGCCATGCAAAAGTTTTAGTTGTGAATGGATGTGAATTTTGAATGAAAAAGGAAGTTTTAGAATCTCTGCTCTGCTGTTATTAACTCAAAAGCTAACTTCCGCTTTTGCAACACTGCTGACCTAATTCACGGGTCAAAACCATCCCGTTTTATGTTCACTTTGATAAGTAAGCAGACATTACACTAGTTAATTTTAATGATTCATCTGTTAGCTAAACCGAAGTAAATGATAATAAATCCCCACTCCCTCATATATATAGTAGTCATAATAGACTGGTTTTAGATATTAATGCCCAACTAATATGACCATAGTCGTCTAATCTTGAAATTTTCGAATATCCACATACGTTTTTTTAAGTAAATCAGTATTAGCTTTATCAATCACTTCTATCATTTACGGATCTAGTATTTCAAAATTAACAAGCTAAACTCAATATCACGTAATCACAAATTACATATATGCTTATCAATACGGCAATATTTTACAGTTCGTTGCAGTTATATATCTACGAATAATAAAGGGATAAATATAATGCGTATGGAACGTTCAGATGTATTCAGGTTTATGGCAATCAGAGAGCCGGATAATGTGAGTGATGTAGATGCGGCTAGAATTGATGCCAGTGGGAATGGTGAAGATTCCAGTGTACTTTTACAAATGCTTAATGACGCAAACAAGCTAAATTCACCTTTACCTGTAATTGTGAAGATCGCAAATGATTATGTGAACAATAAACTCAGTGATGATGCAACAGTCTATACTTCCAGTTTGAAAAGTCTTAATGCGGAACTCTCTGATTTAGCTGTAAAAATACATAGTAAAACGGGCAAGGGTAAGCTTTCTATTGTCAAAACAGAATTGGATAGGTTGAATATCACAGATGAAAATCTAGTAAACTGGAAGAGTCGGCTTGATGACAGTTTCAATGCTACTCTGTTATTGGGTAAGGAAAAAAAGGCAGACCTTAGGAGTATTGAACGTGCAATTCGTAGCCTACATGTAATTTCTCAGGTAAAAAATGAGGCTATCTCTGACGATAAGTCGATTGATGAAGCTTTAGCGAAAACAATCACTGTATCAAAGCTTATCGTTTCGAAAAGATCATCAGAAAGATTACCAAAGGTCGACGACGAAAATACGGAACAAATTAAAGAAAATAAGGAACGAGTAAAAAAGGCAGTTGAAGAATACGATGGCAATAACAGTGCGATTAAAGAACTAACTCTAGCCTATGATAAAGACTGGGAAAGGCGCCGCATGTTACAACTTGAGAAAGCTCCTCCTGAGTCTAAAGCGCAGGAAATCCCTGCTGTTTATAGCGGAATTATTCAAAGAGCTGGTCGATGGCTTGGGTTATTACCCGTATCAAACAAAGTCAGCATTCCTGCCAGAAAGCCACAAAAAAACAGAATCGATTTTCAATCAATTCTCGCACAAGGTATATCCAAAAATATTAGTCAACAAACAAAAGAACGTCTAGAGGCGATTGGTAGTAATTCAGATAAAATAGAGGCCTCTTTTGCAATTACTCGACTAGAAGAACGAAATCTTAACATTGCCAACAACCTCCATGCCGTGCCCACAAATACTGTTATGTCGAGGTTTGGCGAATACAATGTTAATGTTGGCAGCCAAGCCGATGAAGCATACTATGATCCAGATGCTCCCCCCATTAAATTTCCATCAGGAGATTGTCCTTTGTCGTCCAAAGACGATCCCATTAAGCAAGCCGATTATCCTCTTAAACTTTGTCGATTCAATTCTTTGGGTGTTGGAGAGTTACAAGTCGTCAAGCAAAAATTGATAGGCTACGAAATTGGTGAGATAGCACATATAGAAAATGTTATGGCCAGTGAAAAGCGTTCACGCAACCATCGAACGTTACACAAAACGGAAGAGTTTACTTCATTTGAACTGGACAGGGAAGAAGAGACAGAACGAGATCTGGAAACGACTACTCGATTTGAGCTTCAAAAAGAAATTAATAAAGAGATGCAGGAGAGTACTCAAAAAGAAGCAGGACTTACAGTCAGTGGAACTTACGGTATCTCTGTAGAATTTAGTGCAAACGCAGGCATTGCGACGGACAACTCTAGCTCTAAAACAGAGAGCCTTTCGACCAGTTATAGCAAAGAAGTGGTCGACAGAAGTGTTCATCGCATACAGGAAAAAATCAAAGAAAAGCGTACTATGCTTACCATTGATGAAGTTGAAGTTATTAATGAACATTCCTTTAAAAACCAGGAAGCTGACGCTGAACATATTAATGGAATCTATAGCTGGGTAAACAAAAAATATGAAGCCCAGGTATTTAATTACGGCAAACGGGAGCTTATCGAAGTAATAATTCCAGAGCCTGCTGCTTTCATAAGGTATCTAGCAACACGTCGTCCAAAAGAAGGTAGTACTATTTCCAAGCCTTTGAAACCGGGATACTGCATCAGAGGCAAGTATATCCCGCTATCACCAGGTACTCTGACCGTGGAAAATTATCTAGACTGGGTGAAGGCTTATAATATTCAAGATATTGAACCACCACCAGCCAAATTTGTAACAGTATCTACTGCGTATGATAAAGACGTTTTTAAGATTGCGGTGGAACAGCCCTTTGAGCAACAGGGTTTTTTTGCGGGATTTGCAGATATGACGCTCAAGATCCCGCCCGGATATCAAGCCAAAAAAGCTTGGCTAAATTTGAATACGAGTGATGCGTATGTTTATGGCGAGATTGCTATAGGTAGAAGAAGTATCTTTGTACAAAAGAGCCAGTTAAATATTGATGTCGGGGGAAATCAGCCCATAGTAGATGGAGAGTTAGTACCTGCCCCTTCGCTGGCGGATATACAGAATATAGCACTCATATTAGATAATGAAGAAATGATACTACCTGTTGCCATGTCATTGAGGTATTTGGGCTTGTTCACGGCCACTTTGGAAGTGGAATGTAAAAGAACCTATACCACGATGACAGCGTGGCAAATATCAACGTTCAACGCTATTATGAACAGATACGAAATGCTCAAGGAAGAATACGAAGAAGCCATATCCGGCGAAGAAAATTTTGGCAGTGTAGATATTCAAGGTAAAAACCCGTTAGAAAATCAAAAAATCATCCTTAATGAATTAAAACGCCAAGTTATTACCCAAATGACAGGGCAGACCTTTGCTGAATTTGACGCCATGCAAGAGAATGTAGGTGAATATGGATACCCACAACAAAATGTTGATGAGGCATGGAGCGAGGGACAAGAAATAAGATTTGTAGAGCAGGCCTTCGAGTGGGAGAATTTACAATATCTCTTTTACCCTTATTATTGGGGGAAAAAGAAGGATTGGCCTACCACAAGCAGAATAGAAGACACTGATCCTATTTTTCAAGCTTTCCTACAAGCAGGCTCATGTCGTCTCAATATTGCCGTTCGACCAGGATTTGTAAATGCTGTAAACACATACCTCTCCACTGGTAAACTCCCGTGGGATGGAAATGAGGGTGCTACAATTATCTCGTGTCTTGATATAGATAACGAAGAAGAGTCAGTAGATCCCTTCCTTTCAATCACCGAAGAAATGAAAGCGCAACAAGGTGCTGTTTATTTTAAATCTAAGGGAACACTTTCCTATGTAACAGGAGATCCCCAAGCGCAGGTTACCGGTGAAAACACCTTATTTGATGACGATGATGTTAATCGAGAAATCAATATCGATGGCAAAACGTATATGATTAAATCGGTGAATAAGGAACAGCAAACAATTATGCTGGATGACGATATTGGACCGACTTTGCAAGGAGTAACCCAATTTTCAATAGGTGCTAAGGCGATAGGAGTGCCGTGGATAGTAATTATTCCTACTTCGTTAGTGGTATTGGGGGATGGGAGTGATTTACCCGAAATTAATGCGTAAAGCTGTGATTGAAGTATGTTGAAACAGTTCATATTGGTAGCTGGCTTCGACTACTCTCGCCATGGCCTTGGATTTTCTAAGAGAATTTCGAAGCGTATGAAGATGCTTGAGGCTAAAAATAAGGGGGAAGAAATTCATTTCCATACATTTGACTTCCAGTCAGGACAGGCGAATATTATAAAAATATCTATCGATCCTAACGGTAGGCGGATCATTACGGCGGTGCCCAAACATAGATTCAAAAGAATCAAGAACCATCTTTATCATCGCAGAGATGGGGATGGTGAATGGACCTTTAATGAGGAACAAGAGGGTTTCCTTTCAATCACACATGTTTATGCCGCGGTTAGAGAAATAGGCGTAGATTCCCCAAATACTTTACATGAATTGAGCATATTCTCTCATTCATTTATTGGGGGCCCAATTCTTGTAAATAGCGACCAAATAAATACATCTGGTGGCCATCGAGACATACATGATCTCGATGCTCGTTTCCACGATTTTCAATTACCGCGAATGAGTATTTCACATCAAACACAATTCGCGAACGCTTACCACCCCGACGGGCATAACTGGATATGGGGTTGTTTTGCCGCAATTCCGTTTAGGGGGATAATGCGTGAACTCATGGCACAACCAAATTTCCGCTCAACGGGGCTGCTGGACTCTGAAAAATTTAGGCTTACTAAGTTGTCCGCGTTACATCGTAAAATACTTGAGGTGCGTCTCGGCATTACTATTGCGGCTAGTGGACCTGTAGAGTTTGAATTCGGTACTTTGAAACGTTTTTTCTGCCTATTGATGGAAGAAAGTTATACATTTGCTATCACAAAAGCTTCTAATCGAAAAACATTCGGTGGTCTTCCTGGTATGTCTGCAGAGCCAGATAAGACCGGAAAATTGCGGCTATCACATGTAAAAGTTAACAGGTTCCTTTTGTCTTACATAAAATTCTATACTAACTATTTAGGTATTGAACTTGATTCTGAGAATAGGCATTTTGCTGCTTACATGCCAAGTATGACTTGTTGACCGAATATTCGAAATATAGGGGTCGTAGTAACGAGAAGTTCATCCACCCCATCGAGCGAAGAGATAGATGTGCAGCGACAATAAAGTTTGTCCATAAGGAGGTAAGTAGAGCGGTATACTTATCCGTAGTATGAATATATTACATAATTTAAAGGGCGACTCATGCCACATTTCGGAATTTAGCATTTGTATGTTCATACTGAAATATTTGTATGTTTTGATTTATAGCCGACATAGCTGAACAACCACATCATGTAAACATCTTCCTGATAACGGACGTTCCCCCATAGATAAAAACATGTGCCTTTTGATGATGACTTTTGTCAATGAGTCGTTAAACCTGAATGTGAACTAAGCCACCATAGCAGTCATAGCCTCTGTAACCCAAAGCGACAAAACAGTCGTAGAATAAATATTTAATATATCTACCTGTTCACCAAAATAGTCATTTGACTCATAGCATGCTAACTGGAAATGATTCGTATCTTGACTACACTGGTAATGTTCATTACACGAACAGTAGCCAGTAGCTATTGATGTCTTCTTTTAATTTAAAATTTAAAGATGTAATAACAACTCAATAATAAAACAGGCAGGAAACTATTATTATGAAAAATATACTCCCACTCATGTGGGTAATTATACTAATGTTCGTGATCTCCCAAGGCGTTAGCGCCAAAGGAAAAAAAGAAATCCCCAAATCAGAGTATGGCTCCTACATTGTTATTATGGACCTGAACCCTGCAATTGCTTATGAGGGCGATATCAAGGGCTTTAAGGCCACTAAACCGGGCAAAAATAAAAAGATAAACCCCAAAAGCGCTAATGTTCGTAAATACACCAGCATGCTCAGCAAGACCCACGACGCGGCTCTTGCAAAGGCTAATGTCAAATCTAAAGACAAGGTGCATGACTACGGCATCGCTCTTAACGGCTTTAGTGCCAAAATGACTCACGAGCAAGCCGTAGCTCTTTCCTCGCAGGATGGTGTCGCGAAAGTTATGCCCGATGTATTGCGCCAGAAGATGACGGATAACAGTCCCAGTTTTCTTGATTTAGGTGGTCCGGCGGGTCCCTGGCTTAAAGGTTATGACGGCGAAGGCATCGTTATCGGCGTAATTGATACCGGAATCTGGCCAGAACATCCGTCGTTTACTGACGACGGATCTTACAGCACCCCCCCTATTTTACTTGATGACTCGCGTCCAAATTGCGAATTTGGCAACACGGGACACCGTCCAGATGATGTTGCCTTCAGCTGTAACAACAAACTGATTGGTGCCAGACAGATGCTGGACACTTATCGCCTTATCGTGGGCGCAACGAGTGATGAGTTTGACTCTGCTAGAGACGAAGATGGACATGGAACTCATACTTCTTCAACATCAGGCGGAAATGCAAACGTCCCAGCGAATATGTTAGGCAATGACTATGGTCTGATTTCAGGCATTGCCCCAAGAGCTCACATCGTTATGTATAAAGGGCTTGGTGATCTGGGCGGTTTTGGATCTGACCTAGCAGCTGCTATTGACCAGGCAGTAGCTGACGGTGTAGACGTTATCAACTACTCCATCGGATCAAGTAGCTTTGCAATCGGTCCCGATGATGTTGCCTTTTTGTTTGCCGAGAATGCCGGAGTGTTTGTTGCGACATCGAATGGTAACAGCGGTCCAGCCCCAGCTACAACAGGTTCCCCTGCCTCAACACCGTGGGTAACCTCTGTGGGTGCCAGCACCCAGAATCGAACTTATCAGGGCTCGGCCTCTTCAGTCGGAGAGTGGGAATTTTTTGGAGCTTCAATCACTGCAGGCACCGCTGAATTAGCACTAATCGATTCTGCAGAAGCGGGGAGTGAACTATGCATTCCCGGTGTTTTAGATCCAGTGGCAGTGGCCGGGAAAATTGTCCTGTGTCTTCGGGGGGCTATTGCCCGTGTAGACAAAAGTAAGGCAGTAAATATTGCTGGTGGCGCAGGCATGATCCTCTACAATGCCAACGACGGCGAGAGTCAAGTTACTGATTCACACTGGGTTCCCTCTGTGCATATCAACAATACAGACGGTCTAGTTATCAAAGGCTATATCTCTAACGATGCCTCAACTGCGGTTGCCCAAATAATGGGTGGCACCTATACAGAAATAGACGCACCTTCAATGGCTGGCTTTTCATCTCGAGGCCCCAACCTGTTATCTGGGGATATTATCAAACCAGACGTAACAGCTCCCGGTGTTAACATCATTGCGGGCCAAACACCCGCATCCGAAGGCCGTGGTGAACTGTTTCAGATGATATCCGGAACGTCCATGTCCAGCCCTCATGTGGCTGGTTTGTTTGCAATGATCAAACAAGCTCACCCTAACTGGTCGCCATCTACCGCCAAATCGGCCCTGATGACCACCGCGTATCAGGATGTGATGAAGGAAGACGAAGCGACTCCAGCTGATGCGTTTGATATGGGCGCTGGTCATGTTAACCCCGGCGGCAAAGCAAACAAGGGATCGATATTTGAGCCCGGCCTTGCCTATCAAGCAGGTTTGTTCGAGTATGCAGCTTATAGCTGTGGCGCCGAGCTCGGCATATTTAGTCCGGGAACCTGCGGCTTTTTGGAATCCTTAGGGATTCCTACTGACCCGGCTAATCTCAATCTGCCTTCTATCGGTATAGCCAATGTTATCGGCAGCAAAACCGTTTATAGATCTGTTACTGGGGTCGCCAAAGATAGCGGTTGGAGAACTTACAGCGTTGACGTTGATGCTCCTGCTGGATATGAGGTTTCGGTGTTGCCAGCCAGCATAAAACTTAAATCCGGTATGTCGGCAACTTATGCAGTTACCATTACCAACACGGCATCTCCTGCAGGCGAGTGGGCCCACGGCTCCATCACTTGGAGAGATTCAAATGATCATTATTCCGTGTACAGCCCAATTGCAGTCAAGGGGGCTCTATTTGAAGCACCTGCTAACATCACTGGAAGCAGTGAGACTGGCAGCGCAAGCATTGACGTGACTTTCGGCTACACTGGTGATTACACGGCCAGCGGCTATGGTTTGACTGCAGCCACTGTTGATATCGACAGCGTTGTTCAGGATCCGGATCAAATATTTGACCCAGGCGATACATTCTCTAACGCACACGCTATTGTAGTAAGTGGTGCGGCGTATTTACGAATTGCGATCCCCGGCGTAGCTGATCCGAACGCAGATCTGGATATATTCCTTTTGGACTCTGTTGGTAATATCGTTGGCGTGAGTGCCAATGGTGGTACCGATGAGTTGATTGAAATGGAACTTCCAGGAGATGACACCTACACCCTTTGGGTTCACGGTTGGTCTGCCCCAGGCGGGAGCACTGACTATGAACTTTACAGCTGGGTAGTTCCCATGGCTAGCGGCAGTCTGACAGTTGCCAGTGCACCCAGTTCAGCAACATTGGGTGCGACGGAGACAATTGGCGTAGACTGGACCGGTGCAACCAATGGAAAATGGCATTTTGGAGTAATAGGTCACTCTGACGCAGGAGGCCTGATAGGCGCTACCTTAGTTGAAGTAGATAACCGCTAGTTAACAACTAACGGAAAGTTGAAAGGCCCTTTATGGGCCTTTTTTTATGTTTGCTCAGCGAAGTTGGCAAGGGCGTTACTGGCTGACGGTGAGTCTGAAGGAAGTCATAGGAGGATAGAGGTACACAACTAACCGTAACCTGTTTCGGCGGTATTGGTGGGTAAGCCACCATAATAGCGCGAAGCCCTATACTTAGTCAGACCAATCTGTGTTTGAGGGTAGAAGCATAAACGGCTAGCGCATTTTAATCCCAGATTCTAACAGGTTTGAGCGATAATCATCGTCAAGCCCTGCCATTTTCTTTTTTCTCGCCATACTAACTAACTTAGTCGTATCTTGTTTAAATAGTGTCATCGCTATCTTTCGCATTACATTAAATACATGAGGACCTTGCTTTCTACATATTCTCGATTCATCTACTCTAAAGGTCATATCAAGCATCCAATGTATACTTTCAACTTGCCAATGACTACGAACCGCATTGAGCGCTTGCACTACGTGCAAATCTAACGAGCTAATATTCCAACGGGTTTCTGCTGTATCTTTGCCTGTTGATTTATCATGAACTTGAGTGTGAACTTTAATAATGCTTTTCAGTCCAGACCGTCGATAAGCTTTTGCCAACCATTTTTTATCAATTAGCGTTCTGAGATGTATTCCCACTAGCAGCTTTGAGCTTTCAGAAGACATATGTTTCACTTAACCAAAATACCCCAATGACTGGCAACAACGCCACTAAAGCGGTCATAGAGCCTTTAAATTAAGAAGTTTCTCCTCCAGCATTGCAACCATTAGTTAGTTTCATAATTGTCTGAAAATTGAATCATACCTTTTAAGGTGCTACTTTAATCTAACAAAGAAAAACAACTTAAAATTACAGGGCATATGAAGTTTTTTACTGAATTAAAACGTAGAAATATCTTTAAAGTAGCGAGTGTTTATTTACTCACCACTTGGCTAGTGTTGCAAATTATCGCTGTTATCTCCCCCTCTCTTAATCTACCTATAATGTTTGGAACAATCGTTACTGTTGTTCTTATTATTGGTTTTCCTATTTCGTGCGTAATAGCTTGGGCATTTGAACTCACCCCTGAGGGTATGAAGTTCACTAAAGATGTCGAGGAAGATGAATCTATTCGTCAAGAAACAGGTCAAAAACTCAATGCATCTTTAATGTTTATAATAGCTCTGTTAATAAGTTTTATTGTTTATGACAAGTTTTTTACTTTTCAAATCAATGAAAAATTAGACTTAACCATTGCTGTATTACCTTTTAAAGATATGAGCCCTGGAGGGACTCAACAGTATTTTGGTGACGGTATTGCCGAAGAAATATTAAACTCATTAACAAAAATATCTAGCCTTAAAGTTATAGCTAGAACATCCTCCTTTCAATTTAGAAATGAAAAAAAGGATATTAACCAAATTGGAAAACAATTAGGTGCTCAGTTTATTTTAGAAGGAAGCATCAGAAAATCAGAAGACAAACTAAGAGTTACTGCTCAGTTAATTGATGCGACCACCCAGCATCACATATGGTCGGAAACTTACGACAAAAAGTTAACAGATGTTTTTGTTCTTCAGGATCAACTCACATTTGCTATTACTCAAGCATTGAAGCTCAACATCCTTAAAGGTGACCTTCAAAGTTCTGCTTTAGCAAAATCAGATAATCCCGAAGCCTATAAGCTTTATCTAAAATCATTACCTTTATTTCATCAACGTACTCCTTCAGGCATAAAAGATGCCGAGAAGTTACTGGAAAAAGCCATTGAACTAGACCATGATTTTTTATTAGCTAAGGCTCAACTTTATAACCTTTATGCAAGATATAATCGTTACATAAGAGCATTAAATATTGAACAGCAAAAAAATGCTGAACTATTGATTAGAGATTTACTATCGTCTCCAGAGAAGTTTGCTGAAAAAAGTATGGCCATTGGCATGTGGCTTTCAGGCGAGGGTTATAACGTTCAGTCTATTGAGTATTTTAAACATAGTGTTAGTGAGTTCCCTTCAAGCAGTGAGTTAAAGTTTATTTATGCTTATTACGCCAATATATATTCGCACTTGTCTAGGAATGACATTATTGAAATGCATAAAAGTGTTTTATCTAAAGACCCCTTAAATACCTCTTCAAGAAGCAATTTGATGAGCCTTTATCAGAAAGAAAACCGTCTAGCTGAGATGAGAGAGGTAATAGATAAAGGCAGAGAATTACAACCTCAACATATACAAAGTATTAGGGATGAGATATTTGGATTGATTGCTGAAAATAATATTTCATCTGCTTTTAAAATCATAAAAAAATCTAATGATGATAATTTAAAATACTATAGAAATTCTTTAGGTTCTTTTTTCAATGAGATTACTTTTGAACAGGCTTTGAAAATTGGTGACGATTACTTGATAGCAGTTGAGTTGGCAAAATTAGTGAGAGATAAAGGAATACAATATCAAGAAGTAGACTTTGGTCATATGGATAATTTACGAACAAAATCAATTACATTATTTAGCAAAAGTTTATTAGGTGACATCAAAGATGTGAACAGCTATGTTGAAAATGAGCAACACTTTGTAGGTTTCATTGAAGGTGTTATCCCTAATCTAAACAATAAACTTGATTATAGTATTTATGCTATTTACTTAAATGAAAAACTCAAAAATAGCATGGATTTTGAAAGCTATAATCAAACCTTAATTGAGCATGGCTATGAAAATTGTAATGGCTATCCTGCTTTAGTTGAAAAATGTTTTACTTACAACATTTTGTCTGGTCAATATACAGCAAAAGAAATAGTCGCATTAATGCTAAAAAACAAAGGAGTGATAATATTACCTATAAATATCGCAATGCTGCCGCTTATAGAAACTAACTATTGGTATTCAACAATTGCAAACGAACCAGAATTTATAAATTTAGTTAAGAGTGCTCTAAAGAACTAAACTTAGTGCCATAAGAATGACTTTATAACCACCTACTCTTAAGGTGAAATTGCAAAATAGCGGTATTAAAGTCTGAATTGATGAACGCTATAGACTCAAAGTTAACATCAAGTGATGGAAGTTCAATGGCAGCTTAGAGCCTTGAAGTCATCCCAATGCAACTTCGCGACTGACGGCAATGGTAGCTTAGTTAACATAGAGGCTGAATGACTTATTGGTAAAAAGTCATCATCAAAAGCTTAAAGTTTTTATCTATGGGGAACGTCAACTATCGGGAAGCTGCTAGAGGAATGTGATTGTTAAGCCATTTCCGCTGTAGATCAAAACATACAAAAATTTTCAAATACTAATGTCTTCATTGTGGCATAAGTCTATTTATTTTTCGATGTTGGCCAAACAAAGGAAGCGGGCTTGGTGGAAGTCGTTTCTGCTACTGCTGTATTCTGGGCGAGTATCCCCCTGATTAATTTCCCCGTTTCTTTATGCTTACTACAAAATGTTTTTAGATATAAAATTTCAACTCTACTGCGTGCCCAAGGAGTTGTACGCAGAAATTTCAAACTTGATTTAAGACGCGGTTTATTGGTGAAACAACGAATGTTAAGTAACTCACCCATCTTATCCCAACCAATTTTCTTCTCCAGTTCGGTTAGAATCTGTTCAAGTTTCACGCCGTGTAGCGGATCATTACTATTATTCATAGTCTACCTAAAATCAAAAAAGAGCATTGTAACAAGTTTCCTAAATATTGACAGACTTATGCGTTTAACTCAGGTAAAAGTGCACCAAGAACTTTATGGAGCAGTTAATGTCCCCAGTGTAGTCTTGAAGCGGACCTTAGGATTAACTAGTTGCTAGCTTCCACTAAGCGTATAAAGAAGCCCTTTATTATAATTATTTCCCCCAAGATAAACGTTAACTCAACCCTATTATTTTAGAGTTTTTTTAGGATTAGAGTCACAATTTATTTGAATATATCCACCACCATAAAATGGTGACAGCATTAATAATTAAAGTTAATCCCCATTAATCAAGCTATTATTGGTCATAGTGTTAATAATAAAGTTTGCATGGCTTAGTATTAACAAAAAAATAAAAACCTATCAGGAGTAAGCGATGTTAGAAATGGCTGTGATATATCTCGCCGCGGCAATAATTGCGGTGCCCATAGCAAAGCGTGTCGGCTTAGGCTCCGTACTAGGTTATTTGCTAGCTGGTATTTTGATTGGACCATTTTTATTGGGGTTAGTAGGCGATCAAACTGATGTAATGCATTTTGCCGAGTTCGGTGTTGTGATGATGCTATTTTTAGTTGGCCTTGAATTACAGCCTTCTCGTTTGTGGAAGTTAAGACATTCCATTATTGGCTTAGGCGGCTTGCAAGTTGTGGTGACAACCCTATTAATTTCTGCGGCCTGCTACACCATTTTGTCACTGGCATGGCAAACCTCGCTTGCCATAGGCTTAATGTTGGCACTTTCATCAACCGCCATTGTTTTGCAGACATTAAATGAAAAAGGTTGGATAAAACAAGAAGCGGGTCAAAACGCCTTTTCAGTCTTACTTTTTCAAGATATTGCTGTGATCCCCATTTTGGCATTAGTCCCTTTATTAGCATTTAGTGACAACATTAGCGACTCAGGCTCTCACGGGAACTTGATTGAACATTTTCCGGTGTACATTCAAACAGCGATATCAGTCGGTGTGATTGCCGCCATTATATTGGCTGGTAAGTATGTTTCAGCACCTTTATTTCGTTATATCGCCGAGACACGCTTACGAGAGTTGTTTACCGTCTTTGCTTTGTTTCTTGTGATAGTGATTGCGGTAATCATGCAAAAGATAGGTCTATCACCAGCCCTAGGAACATTTTTAGCCGGTGTAGTTTTAGCCGAAAGTGAATTTAGACATGAATTGGAAGTAGATATTGAACCGTTCAAAGGGCTTTTACTTGGTTTGTTTTTTATTACTGTCGGTGCATCAATAGACTTTCCATTATTGTTTGAAGAGCTGGGTTTAGTGACATTGTTAGTGGTGTCATTAATTGCTATCAAAGCGGCTGTTTTATTCTTGCTATCTATTTTATTCAAAATGGAAAAAAAGCAAAAACTGCTCTTTACACTTGCCTTAGCGCAAGGGGGTGAGTTTGCTTTTGTGCTGCTATCACTCACCTCTTCCTTACAAATACTCACGCCAGAACAAAGTAAAATTACTACCTTGGTCGTCGCCATTTCTATGCTGATGGCGCCTGTTTTATTGATATTCTATGAAAAAGTACTCGATAAGGAAGCAGAAAACGCTAGAGAATTTGATAAACCAGAAGATATTGAAGCAACAAAAAGCGTTATCATTGCAGGTTATGGTCGTTTTGGTCAAATAGTCGGTCGCCTTCTTGGCTCTCAAGGCTATCACTTATCTATTCTAGACCACAGTCCAACGCAAATAGATCTGCTGAAAAAATTTGGTAATAAAGTCTTTTATGGCGATGCCGCTCGAAAAGACTTATTAGAAGCTTCGGGCGCGCAAGAAGCACAATTATTAGTAATAGCCATTGATGATGCCGATAAAATCATTGAAATAGCTCAGCTTGCTCAAAAACATTATCCTAATTTACAAATTGTCGCCCGCGCGATTGACCGTCATCATGCCTATGAATTAATACGTATTGGGGTAAAAACCATTAAACGAGAAACGTTCGAGTCAGCCTTAGGCTTAGGTGTTTCAGCGCTAGAATTACTCGGAAATAGCCAAGAAAGTGCTAAACGTGCAGGTCAATTATTTTCAGAGCATGATAGAGAGTCAATGCATGTTTTATCTGAAGTATGGGGTGATGATCATAGTTATGGGGTTGCCGTTAAACAACGTATGGAACTGCTTAAACAAGTACTTGTTAGTGATGAAGAAGAGCAAAGTAAAATACAGACTTGCCAAAAATCACCTGAAGCCTAATAGACTATAGCGCCAACATTATTACACACAAAAAAGCTGATAATTATATTGACGGCATGTTCGCTTTAAGAAATATGTATTTATCATAAGTAGAGTGTTTATGGTGGAGTTTCATTAACGGCTTTACAAATTAGATAATATTCAATCTCACGAGTTAACACTAAAGTTTTATCTGCCGCTTGGCCACTTTGACGAATTCGTAAGTTATAGCCGAAATGGTTAATACCAAAAGCATATTCGGCTAAATGTTTAAGATCTTCCTCAGGCCAAGTTGAGCCATAGCTACGCATAATATAGATTAGGCCATCATAAAGCTCATCTAAAATAGGCTTTACAGCCTCTTTTACTAAAGGACTTTCAGCAATAGCTTTTGTTAACTCTACATCTTCAACTCTTCCCCAGCCTACATCAACTAGAGCTTGACCTAGTAATGCCCAGAAATCAGCTAAGGGTAACGCAAGGTTTTCTTTGGTTGATACTAATTTAAAAATGCCTACAGAGTCTTTTAATCGCTCTCCATAAAGGGTGAACAAAATTTGCTCTTTATTGCCAAAATACTGATAAATAGAACCAGGACTAACGCCAGTAATTTTTGATATATTACGTGTCGTAATAGCATCAGCGCCTTGCTCCTTTAACAGTTGCAAAGTGCCCTCTAGCACTCTTTTTACTGTGGTTTGAGCACGTTTTTGACTTGGCGCTTTACGTTGTGACGTTAGAGTCTCTGTCATTTTTATAACCACCCACTAGCTTGGAGTTTTTTGCTGAAATTTAAAAAGTAAATAGTGTCATTAACGTAACAACACTACAACAAGAGAAATTATATTACCTGTAATTATCGTCAATAAAGCCCACCTTTTATATTGTAACGGGTTAGTTGCTGCGACCTGTTTACAACCTAACATAGCACCAAGCCACATTAGAGGAAAACAAGCTAATGAAACAGCAAACGGCATCAAACTAAATCCGTCTAATATTAATAACGCAGCCAATACATAAAAATCAATCAACGCAAAATAATAAATCAATGTAGCCCTCATTTCTTTATGGTTGTGTGGTCCTGACAGCAAATACAAAACCACAGGCGGACCGCTGATACCAGCCATACCACAACAAAAACCAGAAACACCACCTACAGTAACTTCTTTTACTTTAGTTGTTGCCCGTCTACGCTGATAACCACACAATAAAGCAATTGCTGCGGTAACAACCAACAAAGAAATGACTTGTCCTGCCGATTGCGCTGACATTACTTGCAGTGCAAGTACTCCAAAAGGGGCAAGAAAAACAGCGCCTAATAGCAAACGTTTAACAAGCCGCCAATTAACATCCTGTTTAGCTGTTTTAATTAAAGGCACAGAAATACTGGCTTCTAATATCACAATAATTGCCACCGCAATTGTGGGTTCGATCAACAACACCATAGGACCAGCCATAAGCATACCCGAGCCAAACCCCGCAAGTCCTCGTAGAAAACCAGCAATAAGTGATGTAAAAAATAGCAATACTAGAGTACTTATAGGGAGTGCTGCTATATCATTGATAACTAATTCAAACACAATATAGACTTAATCAAGTTGAGTTGTTTTGCTAACCACAGGAAAATCAACATAGGATGGTTTATCTCCGCCACGATAGACCTTAATGGTTGGTTGACCTTGACTTGGTATTCGAACAAAGTTGTCTTTGTCTGCCCCAGCTATGGCAATACGAATACGGTGCCCTTTAGCAATTTTTACTGAGGTGGGGATCATTTCAAACTTTATTTCGCTAACTTTATTAGGCACAAGTGGCTGCGCATCTTCTTTTTTGAAACTATGGTAAGGAAGGTGTGCTAAAGCAGCAACGGGGTTAGTTATTACTTTTCTATGAATTGCTCTTAAGCCGCCTTCATTAACGTAAATACTATTCCCTTGCTCGTCAATATCTTCTAAATACGCAATAAAGGCACCATCGCTATGTGTAGACGATACAGTTAATGAAATAACTGGCCAGCCAGTAATTTGCATATCTTCAGTAAGCGGTTCACTCGTATACGTTAATAGTTTTTTATCTTCTTCTTGGCGTGCATTAAGGTTCAACATTGGGTAACCGATACCTGACCACCAACGAGAATTTCTACCAGTTGTCGATGAAAAGTCAACTTGATAACGGTCACTTTCTTGAACGTAATTCGGACGTTTACTCGTTAAGGCTTGTTGCTTATCAAAATAAAAACGACTGTTTTTAGTATTTTCAATTGGCCAAGCATCCGAGGTTTTAAATGCTTCTTCACCTAAGTTCCAATACGTTACTTTTGGCCACGAAGGGTAATCATTTTTTAAGCCTTTTAAGTAATAATCAAAAAAGGTAATTGCTTTACCCCAAGTCACGTCACCTGAAGGTATTGGAGGAATAACTTTGTCACTCACGGTATAAGGACTCGCATGAGAGCGTGCACCATGTTGTCCACCCGTTAAGAATATTTTTTGTTCATTAGAAAAGTGTTGCATACGGACAAAATGCGCATCCACTGCGCCAGTGTCGTACCAGCTTGCCAGAGACAACATTGCCACTCCTGACGCTTCGATTTCTTTTTTAGAATCACGCTGAGAAAAAGTTTGAACACTTAATTTATCTTTACCTATTTTATCATCGCTATAAACGAGCGGTGTTAATAAGTCACATACTGATTCATTACGTTGATGCTCCTTAATCGCTTGTTTTAATAAGATCGAATTTTCATCACCATCAACAGGCATAATACCCTTTCCTGCTTTTTTGTAATCGTTACTCCATAAAGCAGTTAACAAATCACTCCATTGACACACTACGCCTGGTTGCACGAAACCAAAAGGCTGCATAGCGCTTTTATATTCGTCATAAATAGCCGACCAACCAAGCACTATGGCTTTTAATGCGGGGTGCTGAACTGTTGCGGCCATGCCAGCTGTCATACCCGTATAAGAAATGCCATAAGCACCTACGTTACCGTTAGACCACGGTTGTTCAGTAATCCAATCAAGAATGTCGGAAGTATCTTGAATCTCTTCTAAAGGTAAAGGAGAGTTTCTATGACCAAAAGAAGCACCCGTTCCCCTAACATCCGTTTTAATGACCACGTAACCATTATTCAGTGCTAAAAATTCTATTGGACTACTTTCTTTATGATCTAATTTAGGACTAGCTTTCCAATCACTCGCTTTTGCGATATCAGGATTTTTTACTAATGGCACTCTAGAAGAGCGTTGATATATAGTTTGATAGAGTAATACGGGTAGTTTATCGCCTTTTTTATATGACGTTGGCAAATGAACATCAACCGCAATACGTACACCATCACGCATAGTTAAATAAAGTGAAGTGCTAGAGGCGGTTAATTGTTCTTTAGCTAGTTTTTCATCAATGCTTTGTGCCATTAATAATTGCGTATTTAGCGCGAATAAAATCAACATAAAACACTTAATTGATGATTTGAATATTTTAATAGAGGTATACATTTATTACCCTTAACGGTTGATAAATATCATTGAATAACTCGCATGATAAGTTTTTAAAAAGTGAGATTACTTATCAGAGCCATACAGGGATAACGAATGTATGACTCTGTTCTACAAAATAAAAGTATTACCAATTATAAGTAAATTTTATGCCTGCAGTTCGCCCTAGGGCATAACGTTCTCGCACACCAAACAAACCATCACTACGTGCTTCTAATCGATATTCTTCATCTAAAGCATTATCGATATAAGCCAGAATTTTCCATTGTTCATCTACATCACTAATACTGTAGCGAACATTAGCTAATGAAATTGCCGGCTCTTTAAAGATAGGATCTTCTATTTTTGCATTTGTGATAAGTGATAAATCTTGTTCAGATCGGTAACTATATTCAAGCTGTAGCATGCCAATATAGTTATTTCCTAGTTCGTGCTCATGTCTTGCTAAAAAGTTACTGCTAAATTTTGAGTAGTTAGGCAAGTTTAAGCCTTCTAGCGGTGCACTACCTAACAAGGGTAATACCGAATTGACAATATAATCACTCTTTGCTATTTCGGCATCCGTATAACCTAATCCTATTTGAAATGTTAAATCTTCTGTGGCAGCCCAGATAACTTCTAATTCTGCGCCGTGTGTATCAACATCACCAATATTAGTGAGTCGAGCAATTTTTATAACTTCATTTGGGTTAGCTGCGTTAAGTTGTACATCTTGCCTGTCGTAAATAAAGGCCGAACCATTTATTCTTAAGGTGTTATCAAGAAGGTCTGACTTAAAGCCTACTTCATAAGCCAAAATAGTTTCTTCATTAAACGGAGCTAATTGATCTGGGTCTGTGGCAAAACCACCAAAGAAACCACCGGTTTTAAATCCTCTTGATATATTGGTAAACAGCATAGCTTGCTCATCAACACGCCAAATCAGGCCAATTTTCCCAGAAAATGCGGAAAAGTCTATTTCGTCATCAATGGCAATTAAAGGCGTTTCAAATCCACTAGGGAAACCAACGGTTGAACCACCGTAAAATGACTTGGTTTCGTCGGTATAACGCAGTTCCGTAATGAGGTTAACTGTAGATGCCAATGCATAATCTGCATGACCATAAATGGAGAAAGCATCGGTTTCTTGGGTATAATCTTGATGTGAATACGTGCCTCCCCCAAAGAGTAGTGGTAAAATACCTTCACCACCGCGCAAGGTAGAATCCTCTACAATTTCATCATGACTGACGCTAGCACCAATGATCCAATTTAAGCTATCACTCTCCTGACCCGCCAACCTAAATTCTTGTGAATAGAAACTGATATCTGAACCGTAATCTATATCTTGAAATTCAATAATAGTTGAGTCGGAATCTATATAACGAAAATAATCAATAGTGTCATAAGCAGTAATACTCGTTAACGTACCAAAATCAAAATCAATATTGGCAATTAAACTTGCACCAACCCATTCGTTTTCAAGGTAAGAAAGTCTTCCACCCGTTGCTGAGGCATGCTTATCACTGCCATCTAAACCATAGCCGTTTGGTGTTACGCCCGTTAAGGTTGCACAGGTCGCAGGGTCACTACCCTTACCATCAAGAACTGATTGACATAATCCCGCGGAGCCAGCGCCAAATAAGCCGTTTAACAACCCAAGAGACACATTAGGTGCACCTAAGTCAGTACCGTCACCTATGTTGTTATAAATCCCTAAAGCACGTTGCAATGGTAATTCACTTTCATCGTTGCCCCCATGTATCTTAAACAATAGATCAACATTATTTGTTGGTTGATATAAATATTGCATTCTCAAGCCCCAACGATCAGACTCTCCATGCTTTACGTCATCAGGAATACTGTAATAATCTTTGTCTCCGCTTGAATCAATACGGCCAGAGATTCTCATGGCTGATTTATCTGAAACAGGCACGTTAACGCCAAATTCAAGTTCTGTAGTAGAAAAACTACCAAATCCTAAATCGGCATAACCGGAAAAATCCCCTTCGATTTCAGGTTTGGCTGAAATAATTTGAATAGCGCCACCTATGGTATTACGACCATACAGACCACCTTGAGGCCCCATAAGTACTTCCAAACGCTCTAAGTCATACATAGAAAACTCAGCAGAAGCTATTGAAGTTTGGTAAACCTCATCAATAAAAAAAGAACTGGTTGGCGAGTCGTTAACTCTAACACTTTGTAATCCTATACCACGCATAATCACTACGGGTACACCGCCACCGCCAACGTTTCTTACGGCAAAGTTAGGCATAACTTTATCAATATCCGTTGGGTTATTAATACCTTGTTCACGCAAGCTATCGCCATTAAAAGCAGCTAGCGAAATACCAACATCTTGTATACTTTGAATACGTTTTTGCGAAGTGACTGATATTACTTCTATACCAGAAGAGTCCTCTGCCTCTAGCTTCTCTTGTGCATTTGCTGTAGAGAAAAGCGCTATAGATATAGCAACTGCTATTGTACTTTTCTGCAAATTATTGTGTGTTATCCCCATAATCTAAATACCTTCTAAGTTGTTATCATTGTTATAATAGAATTGTTATGTCTTTCTTATTCTTATGTACGTTTCGTTTGCTTATTCCTATCCCAACTATTTTCGGTTAAGTCTTTACATGTTGAAATTAATTTATGTTTTGCTACTTTTTTTGTTGGCGTGTAAGGAAAGTCTCTAACAAATTCGAGATACCTTGGAATTTTAAAAGCGGCTAATTTTGTTTGGCAGTAATCAATTACCTGTTCTGCTGTTAAGTTATTTTCACCCACTCTAACTAGCACATAAGCTTTGACTTCTTCACCTCGATAATCATCAGGAACAGCAACTACTGCTGCCTGCTCAATTTGGGGATGTTGAGATAAAACATATTCAACTTCCATTGCAGAGATATTTTCACTTGAGCGTCGGATCATGTCTTTAAAGCGACCAATTATTTTAAAGTAGCCTTTTTCGGTTTGTATAAACTTGTCACCGGTTCGAAACCAGTTATCAACAAAAGACTCTGCGTTGGCTTCTGGCTTATTGTAATACCCCTTAAAAATGCCATCACCTTTAATCCAAAGTTCACCTGGTTCATTTCTAGCAGCTTCTTCACCGTTTTCTAACATGACTTTACACTGACGAAATGGTGTCATTAAGCCACAAGTACCAAGTACATCAACATCAGTTATTTCATCGGGTACAATTAAACCGGGACCAATTTCAGTCATGCCATAAGCGTTACTAACATTGATGCCAAAGCGTTGTTGTAACTGCACAATATTTTCTGCACTGGCTCCACCAATAAATAGCTTTTTCAGGGGTAAATTCACATCATCAGGTGATGCTTTTTGGCTGAGTAATGGTCGAGGGATCCATGCCATATCAATGTCATAACGTTTAATACGGTCAATAAATTTTGATGCGGATAATCGCCCTGCAACATTCAAACGTGCACCACAATGTAAAGCCATGACTAATTGCCATTGCGGATCCATATAATAAAAGGAGTGGTCTGTTAGAATACTGTTAATTGAATAGGGCAACATTGAATCAACAACACAGCCAAGTAAAATCCAATACTTTTGCGTTTGCATACAGCCTTTAGGAAAACCTGTAGTACCTGATGTATATTGAATATTAAGTAAATCATCATTATGCAAAGGCCAGTCTGGCATAAAGTCAGCCTGACCTGATTCTGAAACATCGTGCCAATGATGAAAAGTGCTGCCTTGGTAATTAGCAACAATAATCTGATTAGCGCTAATGGTTGCAGGTTTTGCTTTCATGTCATCGAATACAGGTAAAAATTGATTCTCCGTAATAATAAATTCACTATCACTGTCATTAATCAAATAATCGAGTTCTTTACCTGTATACGTAGTGTTTACTGGCACCATCACTGCGCCTAACACAGCAAGCGCTAGCCAAGTAACCGGAAACTCAATACGGTTACTCATCATAACGGCAACATGAGAACCCTTTTTCACACCAATAAGTGTTAAACCATGGGCTAGACGATAAACACTGCCATGTAATTCACTAAAAGTTAACTGTATACCAACGCCCTTTTCCGAGACTTGCTCAAAAAAGTTAATGGCTGTTTTATCACCATGAGAATTATTAGCTGCAGCCAATAATTCTCGAAAGTTTTCAGGAAAAGCTACGTTAGTTTCTACATGTTTTTTCCTGACAAAATACGCTTCTAGTTCAGATTCAAATGACATTAGCTGGTACCCTTTTCATTGGAGACTTGATTTTTTAAATCTCCGATTGCGGTATTTCCAGCAGCTAAATGCAGTTTCCTTTGATTTATGTATTGCTGACTTGCATGCTCTAGAGCGCTTGAACGAGAAAGCTCAGTGCCACGATGCAAACCATCTAATTCAGTTTCTATAGCAATCAATGGGTGACTAGCAATCTTTTTAGCTATTTCCATCGCCCGAGAAAAACACTCAATATCTTTGGTCACTTCATTAACAATGAAATACTCTTTTGCTTGTTCAGCACCAATTTTTTCACCCGTTAAGGCTAGATAAGCAGCATGAACCGAGGGGATTTGTATACCTAAACGTGTAGCACCACTAATGCCGCCCATGCCATAGGCTATTTCAGGAAAACCCAAACGAGCACTTTCACCCGCAATACGAATATCAGTCAATAACAAGCTGTAGACAATTCCCTGTCCTAAACACCAGCCATTGATGGCACTGATCATCGGTTTAGTTCGACGTTGATTGATAAGTAATTCATCCCAACGAGGGTTTTCTCGTGATTTAATCGCAGTATCAGATTCTTTTAAATCATCACCTGCACTAAAATTCCCTCCTGATCCCGTTAATACGGCAACTTTTGCATTATCATCATGCAAAAACTTCAAGTAACTACGATAAAATTGTTCATGCATTTCCATGGTAAAAAGGTTTAACTTGCCATTCTCTATGGTGAATACAGCAATGTTTCCTTCAAGGTGGTATTTAACAGGCATAACTAAAAACCTCAGATAATATTTGATATAAAAGGGAAAATTAATAAGTAAATTAATAAGTAATTTATTTAACAGGTTCAGGTATTGACGAACTACTCTGTAAGTTAACATCAACATTACGTAACAAAGGTTGCGTCGCCGTTGCTGGGTTATAAGTTAAGTGACTCACAAACCACATAGCTAAACTACTCGACACTAACGCTAATAAAATAGGTTCTACACCTTCAGGTAAATGACCTTGCATTTTTGCAGCAAAACTTGATAACTGAACGACAGCACCGGTAATGGCAGAAATTAAGGCGGCGCTACTAGTTGCTTTTTTATAGAACAAAGCAGCCATGACTGGCACAAATAACCCAGAAACAAAAATAGCTAATGCAAGCATCATCACTTCAAAAATATTACTTTTTTGCAGGGCAAAAATAAGACCGAATATACCGACAACCAGTACTGTTATTCGAGTAATAAGTAGTTGTTTTTTATCTGATATCTCAGGTTTTAGTACTTTGAATAAATCGGTACTTACCGTGGTGCCCGTCACCAATAATGCTGAATCAGCCGTAGAAATAATAATACCCATTATTGCGGCTAAGCAGATGCCTTTAACTAAGGGTGGCATGTGGTTCATGACCAAAGTAGGAATAACGCTATCGCGGTGGGCCAGATCAGGTAGGGTATTAAAAGCAATAACACCTAAAGTAACGACCACCAAACTCCAGAACATAAAAATAGCTGCCGTAGCCAAGAATGCAGGTTTTAAGTTAGCGGTATTTTTTGAAGCAGCCACCCGTTGCCAAATAGAAGGGTCAATTAAGACAAAAGCAAAATAGATAGGGAAAAATGAAAGTACATAACCCCAGTGCATACCACCTAACCAATCTACTGCTGGCGAAACTAAAGCGCTACTCAGTTGGTCGCCTAAATCTATGGATAAAAACAGTGGCAGTAACAAACCACCGCCAATGAGCATAATAATAGTTTGAAATAAGTCGTTATAAGCGACTGCAAGTAAACCACCTACTAAGGTGTATATAACAATCACCAAGGTAGCGATAATTACAGCATGTTCAAAGGTAATACCAAAATCAGAAAATACTGCTTCGGCTGTTAAACCAATAGCAATTAATTGCGCGCCAAACAAAGCAATAACAGCGAGTACTAAAACTACGGCAGAAATAACGCGCATGGTCTTACCGTAACGACGCTCCAGTGCCCCTGGAATGGTATCAATTTTAGCCTGTTGCAATTTAGGGGCTAAAAAACAAAGTACGATATAACCTAAAATATAAGCAACACTGGCAATTAATATCGCGTACCCTACTTCGTAAGCTTTACCTGCTTTACCAAATGTTGCTGCCGCTCCTATGGCTGAGCCAACTAAAGTCCC
Organism: Colwellia psychrerythraea 34H; assembly: GCF_000012325.1. Classification (NCBI taxonomy): domain Bacteria; kingdom Pseudomonadati; phylum Pseudomonadota; class Gammaproteobacteria; order Alteromonadales; family Colwelliaceae; genus Colwellia; species Colwellia psychrerythraea. The sequence goes on from NC_003910.7 coordinate 3,476,092, forward strand.
TAACAATACCGGCATGCTCAAAGAGCGACCTGCGACCATATAATCTTCAGAGTTTTTTACCTTGCTACCTGCATAAATACCTATGCCCACTAACACACAAAAATATACAGCTATCACTACTAAATCGATAAAATCCATCAACACACCTTAAACCGTTACAAGCTACTTATTGTTATGACTCGTACGTAGTTTTCCGTACAACCCTAAAATATGAACAACTGTTCGTATTTGTGTTTTAAAGTATATTAACATTATTAAACAAAAGTCAACGATAAATAACATAAAGATTAAAAATCAACACTATCAATTACTTAATAAAACAACAGGATGATTAAACAATGTGTTTTTGAAATAATAAGACCATATCCCCTGACAAGTATTTTATTTTTGTGTAATAAATTGAATTATTTATCTTTTGAAATATGTACGTATCAGTCCAAATTAAAGCTAAAGTTCTATATAATTTGTGCCCTATTAAAATGATAAAACATTAACTTTTTTACCAAAGCTACTCTCATCAAAAGTAGCTTTAATGGGTAGTAGCGACCGTCAATAATTCTTTATTCTACAAATAAGCTTAATCGGTGATTAGACTCTGAAAGGGTAACCATGCCCACAATAGTCTCCTTGGTTTTAAAGGCTATTTACCCACACGTGCTTAGTTGAATCCAAAGAAGGTTCGAGTCAGCCTTAGGCTTAGGTGTTTCAGCGCTAGAATTACTCGGAAATAGCCAAGAAAGTGCTAAACGTGCAGGTCAATTATTTTCAGAGCATGATAGAGAATCAATGCATGTTTTATCTGAAGTATGGGGTGATGATCATAATTATGGGGTTGTCGTTAAAAAACGTATGGAACTGCTTAAACAAGTACTCGTCAGCGATGAAGAAGAGCAAAGTAAAATACAGACTTGCCAAAAATCACCTGAAGCCTAAGTGTAAATGGCATGAAGCAAAATTGTGGCATAACGAGCTTTTTAAGTTCGATTATTAGCACTGGCATAACAGCCATGTGCTAATAATCAATGATATTTGCAAAAGCTAAGCTCTTAATAAAATGTTTACTGCTGTCTTTTATACATCAGCTCTACATAGCGTTTAATTTCCGAGTCGAAATTATCATATAAGGGTCTATATAGTGGTCCCAGTTCTGCACTAACATCTAGTATAATTTCATTAGGCTTTTTATTCTCTTGGTACCCCTCTTTTACAAGTTTCCAAACACCCGCAACTAAATCAGCATCGCGTTTCACCGATTTGCCTGTCGTCGCTTCACCATGTCCCGTTAAGACAATTTCAGGGTTCAACTTTACTACATCATTAAGAGTATCAATCAAGTTAGGTACATCACCATGGTAAGTAAGAATCGGCATCCATTGCGAACTCAAAACATCTCCACCAAATATAATTTTCTGTTCGGGTAACCACATTAAAACATCACCTGGAGAATGTGCATCATTTGAGAAAATGAACTCAACATCCACTCCACCAAAATTACGCTTTTCTCCTTGAGCCAACAATAAAGATGGATACACAACATGAGTGGAGCCAGTCGCCCCTTCGGTCATGCGAGAAAAAGCATCTACCGGTCCTTGTCCGTCTTCTTTCATTATTGCAACCGCTCTAACACTTGAAATTATCTCAGCGCCCGTATCTGTAAATCCTGCATTACCCAACCAATGATCCGCATGACTATGGGAGTTAACCACCCAACGAACCGGTTTCTCCGTGACTGATTTAATCGCTTTTTTAATTTCGTTACCAATGATTTCAGAAGATCCTGTATCAAATAACAGCACTCCTTTTTCGGTAACAACAAAATGACTATTGGAATTCCAGCCTTTATTCTCAGGTGTTGGTAAACCAAATGATGGTGAAACAATGCTATAGACATTATCGACAATGGGTGTCACCGAGAAATCAAAGTTCGCATTCTCTGCCCATACACTGTTGAATATCGAGCCAATTAGGCACGTGGAAACTATCATTTTTTTAAGGATTTTCAGCATATATTCCCACTTTAATAGGTGACTGTAGTAGATGACTTCGTCGATAATTTTAATCGCGTGTATTTCTATACTCGTTACCAATCAAGTTATAGCGTATTGGCTAACTTACATTTTTATAACAAAGCATCAATTTTAAATAAACGTCTTTGAGATGAACTAGCGACTTTCTAAGTTGAAAGCTAAATTAATGCTGACAAAAGCCAACAAAACTTCATCATGAAATCCGCTATTACAGACTAGAATATTCTTACTGTTATCATCTTTAGCTAAGAAATCGTACAAAAAATAACCTACAATTAATACTATGACTTGGAAGCTCGGGATTATTTACCCACCCCTAACGCTGAGGTTATCGAATATGAAACAGTCTATGAAGTATATTAAGGTGATTGAAACGGTAGAGGTCAATGGCTGCTACTTAAAAGAACATCGGCACCACAGCGAACGCCGTAACATGTTAAAGCTACATTTTATTTACTACGAAAGACGGTCACACAATCGCCGCGAACAATCACTCGAACTCGATATCGAGGCTTAATTATTTTTAAAAGCCAAAATGAAAAGCGGCATGGTCATTAACCATTACCGCAGTAGATCCTAATTCGCTGGCTTGTTTCTATTTTTACTCAATGCCGTAACACTTGAACCAATCACTAAAATGACGGCACCAATGATACTGAGTGTATTTAGTGGCTCTATAGCTATTGCTTCAGGCAAAATGTAGTTGGTAAGTTGCATAAACATTAACGTTAATAACGGTGTTACTGCTAACGTTGCACTTACTCGTGATGCTTCCCAATGCTCAAGAGCTTCCGCAAAAGCACCATAGGCCACAAGGGTATTTGCCCCACAAAAAATTAACAGTAACCAGCCGATAGTATCTAACTCTAATACTAACGAAGGTACAGATGATGGTAAAAACACCAAGGTGCCCGATAAATAAATGAGTATCATGATTTCTTCTGAGGCAAAATGTTTCAACAATTGTTTCTGCGCTAGTGCATAAATAGCCCACAGAATTGCTGCAAGAATAATGAAGAAGAGACCAAGCGCATAATCACCATGAAAATTAAGTAATTGTTCAAAACGTTGATTGAAAAATAACAACAGTCCTAAAAAGAACGTTAATAAGCCCACTTTTTGCTTGGTATTAAATGATTCTTTAAAAACACAAACACCGCCGATAAGTAATAACATTGGGGCTATTTGAATCATAACCTGCGTGCTTTCAGGCGATGTCAATTCCAGTCCCATCATATACATAATGTAATTTGCTAATAGGCCAACGATGGTCAGTGTCATTAACACCATTATTCGTTTATTTTTTAGCGACGATAATGAAGGTAAACGTTTGGTGACTAATAGATACCCGCCTAAAAATACTGCAGCAATAAGAAAGCGATACCAGGTAATGGTGTTTACATCCATATACTGTAAAAGCCCTTTTAAGGCGATAGGCAAAATGCCCCATAAAATCGCCGTAGTAAGAGATAAAAATAAACCCAGTCGCCATCGACCACTAATTTCATGCATAGAAAAACACTCAGTTAACAACGCTAACGTTAGCACTGCTTTCAAAAATGTGGATTATCTAGAAACTCGATAGCAAAAGCTATTATTTTTAAGCCTTGTTTGCATTTAAAAATAGAACATCATTATTTTTATCCTCGATGGAGCAAAAAAACATCTAATGATGCAATATGAGTAAATTGCGCTGTGTTTCTTATGTTCGCAAGAATCGGGTTGAGTAATAAACGACCTTAGTTAAGAATGAATACATTATCGTGTTTTGGAATGTATTATGTCTCTAACGAGATTACTCAGTTTAGGCGGTTTGTGGGACGGTACTTGCGTACAGGTTTTCTCCAACAACTACTTTTAATAAAAAGGGACTGAAAAATGGATAACTTTGAGTCACATCGTCACTACCAAGTTGTTGAAAAAGCGATACAGTTCATCAATACGAATTTTGATAAACAGCCGACACTTCTAGATATTGCTGGTTCGGTACATATGAGTGAACATCATTTACAACGAGTGTTTTCTCAGTGGGCAGGCATTTCACCTAAACGTTTTTTACAGTTTATTACTAAGCAAGCGGCTTTAGACGCTTTACAAAACACCAATAACTTACTTGATGCAAGCCATAGCATAGGACTCTCTGGCTCAGGAAGATTACATGATCTTTTAGTAACATGCGAAGGTATGACACCCGGTGAATTAAAAGGGGGTGGTGAAGGTGTGATGATTCAATACGGTGTTTGTTCAACTCCTTTTGGTGAGGCAATTTTAGCTTGGACGTTAAGAGGCGTTTGCTATCTTCAGTTTATAAAAGATAAGCAACAACCAGTGATTGATGAGTTATATCGACAATGGCCCAACGCCAGTATTACCCCCAATAGAGAAGAAGCGGTGCAAATGGGCAACGGCATTTTTTCATCATCGATTGAACGAGGAAAAATTCATTTATTACTCAAAGGAACGAACTTTCAAATAAAGGTTTGGGAAGCATTAATTAATACTCATTCTTCACAGCAGCTTTCCTATTCACAAGTTTCCCAACTAATCGACTCACCAAAATCTGCCAGGGCCGTCGGTACTGCCCTCGCAAACAATACCATTGGTTACTTGATACCTTGTCATCGTGTCATAAAAAATAATGGCGAAATTGGCAATTACCGTTGGGGCATTGAACGTAAAACTGCCATGCTTGCCTGGGAGCGAGCTTCATTAGAAGAGTCTAGTTAACTATTGTTTCAATTTTAGAGACAGCAAGGTAGCCATTGCAACAAATACACTTGATATCCACAAACAGGCTTCCAAACCATAGTTTTGATATACCCAACCTGACAGCACGGTACCTATTAACCTGCCCATGGCATTAGCCATATAATAAAAACCAACATCAAGGGATACACCATCACTTCCAGCATAACTAACGATAAGATAACTATGTAGGGAAGAATTGATAGCGAAAACTGCACCAAAGATGAGTAATCCGATAATAAGAGAAGCTTGCACGTGAAAATTGAAATGTAATGCCAAAGCAATAGCCGCAGGTATTAGGGTTAAATAACTCGCCCATAAGAATGCATCTCTGCCCGTAGGAGCGTTACCTTGTTGTATTCCCCTGCCCTTAACTGTCGTTTTTGAGGTACCACTATTTGTACCTCTGTTTGTAATATAGGGCGCAGCAGATTGAACGAGACCGTAACCAATGATCCAACTTGCCATAAAACCACTAACGGCCCAATGGTCCCAATCAAAAGATACCGCTAAAAACACAGGTAATGCGACAACAAACCAAACATCTCTCGCGCCAAATAAGAACAGTCGTGCAGCAGAGAGTATGTTGATTGACGCACTTTTAGAGAAAATATCTTTAAATTTAGGTTTGTTTTTCGCTTTACCTAAATCTTCTTTCAATGCGAATAAACTAAATAGCCACACTATAGTTAATAGTGAAGCCATTAAAATAATTGCACCGTTGAATTCAAGTAAAGTAAGTAATAATCCACCTAAAAAGAACCCAACACCTTTTAAGGCGTTTTTAGAGCCAGTAAGAATAGCAACCCATTGATAGAGTTTACCTTCTGCTCCTTCAGGCACCAGTAATTTAATCGAGCTTTTAGCACTCATTTTATTCAAATCTTTAGCAATACCTGACAATGCCTGAGCAACCATGACATAGATAACGGTTAGCATTTCAGCAGGAACGGCCAACATAGCCAGCGCGATTATCTGCAAGGCTAAACCAATATTCATGGTTTTATTTAACCCAAGCCTTGCGCCTAACCACCCACCAATAAGGTTAGTGATAACACCAAAGATTTCATAAAATAAAAACAGCATGGCAATATTAAACGGGCTGTAACCTAACTGATGAAAATACAGCACAACAAGCATGCGTAACGCGCCATCTGTTAAGGTAAACGCCCAATAATTACCTGTTATCACCAAGTATTGCTTCACTTGATTAGACAACGCAGGTGATAACCCTTTGAGTGATGAAAGCCCCATTATTAATTAAACCTTGTCCGCCAGTCCAACCATAAGAGCCAATTCGGCTGTTCTATTTGCATAACCCCATTCATTGTCATACCAAACATAGAGCTTTACTTGAGTGTCATTTACAACCATCGTAGACAAGGCATCAATAATGCTTGAACGCGGATCCGTTTTATAATCAATTGACACCAACGGACGTTCTTCATATCCCATAATGTCTTTTAACTCACCTTCAGCTGCTTCTTTAAGTAACTGATTCACTTCTTCAACGCTTGTGCCTCGAGCAAGCTCAAAAACACAGTCAGTAATTGATGCATTAGCTAAAGGAACACGTATCGCATGACCATTTAACTTTCCTTTAAGTTCTGGGAATATATGCGTAATAGCGGTAGCAGAGCCAGTGGTTGTCGGAATTAAACTCATGCCACACGCACGCGCTCTGCGTAAGTCTTTATGGGGTGCATCTAAAATAGTTTGCGTATTGGTTATGTCATGAATAGTAGTCATTGAACCGTGCTTAATACCTATTTTCTCATGAATAACTTTTACCACGGGCGCTAAACAATTAGTGGTACATGAAGCCGCTGTAACAATAGGATGAATGGCTTTGTCATATAGCTCTTCATTCACGCCCATAACTATATTCAACACTCCTTCTTCTTTTACTGGCGCTGTCACCACAACACGCTTTACGCCTTGTGCTAGATAAGCTTCTAATAGAGTTTTAGTTTTTATTTTCCCCGAAGCCTCAATAACTACATCACACTGAGACCAATCAGTATCTGATGTGGCGGTGTTTTGTGTATATGAAATTGCTTTACCGTTTATAACGATTGAATCACCTTCATGCGTCGCCTCATGGTGCCAACGCCCATGGATTGAATCAAATGTCATCAGGTGTGCCATTGTTTCAGCATTTCCCGCTGGATCATTAATTTGAATGATTTCTATATCATCCCAATCAAATGCTGCACGCATTGATAAGCGTCCCATACGGCCAAAACCGTTAATACCAATTTTAATTGTCATAAACCTGTCCTAAATAGTGTGATAGAAATTATAAATAAAAAGTAAAATAATCAGACTGTACTGACTTTTTGTTGTTAATGAGTCGAGCACGACATTGATTAAATTATTTTCTCAACCATGATTCAATATGTTCCCTGTGCGGAATAGAGCCACTGTGTACATTTATTTCATCAATAATGACCGCAGGCGTACTCATTACGCCATACCCCATAATGACTTCAAGATCGGTTTCTTTAACTACGTGTACGTCTATATTTAATTCATTCGCTATTTTTGTAATTACTTCAACGGTTTTTGTACATTTAGCACAACCAGTTCCGAGTACTTTTATTTCTTTCATCATATTTTCCTTGTTGAATTTAAGCGTAAATAAAGGGAGTCAGATAATTAAAAATCCAACCAATTAATGTAAACGCAACGAGTAGAAGTACAAAAAGCACTGCCAATAATCGCCACTGCATTACTTGTTTTAACAAAATAAACTCAGGGAAGCTTGCAGCTACGGTACTCATGCAAAAAGCGAGGGTTGTACCAATAGGAAGCCCCTGTTTAATTAAACTTTCCATCACAGGAATAACGCCGGTAGCATTGGAATATAAGGGTATTCCAAGTAATACAGCAGAAGGAACTGACCACCATTGACCATTACCTAAATGTTCTTCAATCCAACCTTCAGGAACAAACCCATGTAAAGCAGAACCTAGGCCTACACCAATAATTACCCACTTCCATACTCGTCCAAAAATTTCTAACATCTCCTCTTTTGCAAAAGTATGTCGCTCTTGTAAAGATAACTTTTTGATCTGTTTTGAGTTAACGGTAGAAGATAGGTTTTTACCACGTTCTAAGGCTTTTGCGGCAAAAGATTGCAACCAACGTTCGGCTTTAATCGCATCAAGGAATACACCACCTAAAATACCAACAGACATGCCAACAACGACGTAAAGTAGTGTGAACTTCCATCCTAATAAGCTGAGTAATAGCAAAACAGCTACTTCATTAATTAACGGTGACGTAATGAGAAATGACATCGTTATGCCAACAGGAATACCCGCCGAGGTAAAACCTAAAAAGACTGGAATACTTGAACAGGAACAAAATGGCGTTATTGCGCCAAAGCTAGAGCCTAAGAGATAACCAACACCTTTATGCTTGCCTGCTAAATAATCACGAACACGTTCAACATTCATAGAAGCTCTTATCAACGCAATAACGTAAATCATGACTAACAATAAAAAGAATATCTTAGTGGTATCTTCAATAAAAAAATGAAGCGCATCACCTAACTTAGTTGATTTTGATATCTCTAGTACATCAACAACTAACCAGGTAGCAAAGTCGGTAAATACCTCAAACATGCGTTTCCCCAAACCAGCTTTGTATCTGATTAATAAAATAAACTAATGGCAACATAACGGGCACTTTAATTAAATTATAATTGCTTAATAAATAATTTTTAGTTGTGAGGTTATACGGTAGTTTCATCCAATATATCCTTAAATAGTTATTTACAAAAATTTGCTCTATCAGGTCTATTTTGCATTTTAGCTAGACGCTGAAGTTCGTTATGTATCTGCGAAATATTATTTTCTGTCGTCTCTGCAATCACAGACTTAGCCCATAAAGGCAGTTCAGGATTAATACGATAAAACACCCATTGACCGTGTTTTCTATCGGTAATAACCTTGGCTTTTTTAAGGACGGCAAGGTTTCGAGATACCTTAGGTTGGCTACCTTCTTCCATCGCTTCCATCAATTCGCAAACACAAAGTTCGCCATGATAATGCGTCAACATAAGTGCTTTTAAGCGAATATCATCGGTCAGGCATTTATAAAAAGAGATTGGTTCAAAGTCAGTGAGTTGGTTATTCACTTCCGTAATCGAATTTATTTGTGGAGTACTTTCCGGGCTAATAGCGTTTTTTTCTACCGATAGAAACATAGATAAACGGCTGTTAAGCTCAGTTAATGTGGTAGAAAATGGATTATTACCCGCGCGTTCTTTGGGATCGGGAAAATCCCATGCTAATTGCTTTACTGCATTAGGATAACTTCTACATTCGTTGTTTGCTTTATTACAGAGTGTAATGACGTAATCAAAAGGAATACCTTCAAAGGTAGTTACATTTTTAGAAACTAATCCCTTAGTATCTACGCCAAACTTTACTAATGCATCAATTGCTCGAACATCAACGGCATCAGGTTGAGTACCTGCACTATGAACTTCAAAGTGCTCACCCGCTTTATGTTTCAGTAATGCTTCAGCCATTTGTGATCTGGCAGAATTACCCGTACAAAGAAAAAGAACTTTTTGTCTACTTGTATTTGTCATAGAAAATTAAGCTAAAAACAACATACTAAATATTGTATATATGATTTTTCACATATACAAGCCATTTCATCCTTATTAGTATCGACCACGATAGAGTCTAATTAACTTTCATGCCTGTATACATAGCTCAGGGATGTCATCCTCGTGATGTACTAATCGGGGATCCAGCTCCTAAAAAAGGAGGGAACTTAGATCAGAAACTTCGAAGATGACGTTTACAGTAAGGTTCAGAGTTAACTACATAGGCATGTTAACTTTTGAAGCTATATCACCTTAGGGCCAAAAAAGCCCTTCTACAGGGCTTTGATTAATGGAGTAATGTTTGAAGGCAGAAAGCTTAGAGCTTAATCACCGCCATTTTATCTTGAGACATATCGTGCATGGTATAAGCAATGCCGCCAGTATTATAGCCAGACTGTTTTCGCCCAGCAAAAGGCATCCAATCAACGCGAAAAGCCGTATGGTCATTCACCATCACCGCAGTAGCATCCAATTCGCGTATTGCTTTGGTTGCGACATCGAGATTTTTGGTGAATACAGCAGCTTGAAAGGCATAATCTAATGAATTAGCTTGCTCAATGGCATCATTGATATCATCGTAACTATACACACAAACCACAGGGCCAAAGATTTCCATAGTCGAAACTTTCGCATCCGCTGGCGGCTCAAGCAGCACGGTTGGTGCATAAGTGCTCTCCCCCAAGCGTTTACCTCCTGTAACTAAAGTTGCGCCAGCAGCTACGGCTTCATCAACCCACTCGGCAACGCGATCAACTTCTTTAGGGCGAATAAGTGGGCCACATTCAGTTTTCTCATCAATAGCATTGCCCACAACAAGTTTTGCAGCGCCGTCAGCCAACAATTGTGCAATATCTTTGGCCATCTCCTTAGGCGCATAAATGCGTTGCACTGACACACACACTTGTCCTGAATGATAAAAGCCACCTTTAAGTAAACTTGGGATCATCGCTTCAACATCGGCACTTTTTTCGATAATAACAGGGGCAACTCCGCCATGTTCTAGCGCGCAACGTGTACCAGGTGCTAATTTAGAACGTAACATCCAACCAATTTTAGCCGAACCAATAAAGCTAAAAAATGCGACTCTTGGATCGGTGATCATTTTTTCAGAGGTTGGAATATCACAAGCAACAAAACGACACCACTGTGGAGGTAATCCTGCTTCATGCAAAATATCAACAAATGCTTTACAAGATAATGGCGTATCGCGTGCTGGCTTAACTAACACGGGACAACCTGCAGCAATGGCCGGAGCCACTTGATGAACAATTAAATTCAATGGGTGGTTAAACGCAGAAACAGCTACTACCACACCGATAGGCTCTTTGGTGGTAAAGGCTATTCTGCCCGCACCCGCTTGGGTTAAATCCATCGGGATTTGTGTACCGGTTAGTTTTGAAATCTCTTTTGCGCAAAGCTCTACGCCATCAATGGCTCTGGTGACTTCAACTCGCGCATCGACCAGCGGCTTTCCTCCTTCATTAGCAATTAAAAAGGCTAATTCATCGGCTCTTTCTGAAATCAACACCGCCACTTTTTTGAGAATACTGACACGCTCATATGCCGGGATCCACTGATTACAATCTTTATAAAGCTGATGAGCCGTTGATAAATATTTATCAATATCATCCCACATTACGGTTGCTAGAGACGCTATGTAAGCTTGATCATATGGATTAACAACATCGAGTGTTTCAGGTACCTTGTTATTTTCTGCTACATCATTTTGTTCTACATTGTCCATGATATATTTCCTTCAAAATTAAGTTAAAAATTGTTTGCCTCTTAAAAATGAAGCGTTATATCAAACAAACCTTTTTAGCCAATTCATCAATTAAAACTTTTTGATTCTCAGAGTAATCAACAGGTAACTCAACAAGATGAACACCCCCAGCTGAAAACGCTTTTTCATAAGTAGGAATAATATCTTCAGCTGACGTGACTCTATGCCCTGTTGCGCCATAACTTTCTGCGTATTTAACAAAGTCAGGATTATTAAATTCTAAGCCCCAATCAGCAAAACCAGCACTGGCTTGCTTCCAACGGATCATGCCATATGAATTATCATTTAAAACAGTTACTACTAAGTTCAATCCTAGACGAATTGCCGTTTCTAACTCTTGTGAGTTCATCATAAAACCACCATCACCACATATCGCCATCACGCGTTGGTTTGGATTTAACATGGCAGCCATCATAGCTGAAGGTAAACCTGCTCCCATGGTGGCAAGTGCATTATCAAGCAATACGGTATTGGATTGATAAGCTTTATAATTACGGGCAAACCAAAGTTTATAAATACCATTATCTAAAGCAATGATATCTTGATCACCCATAACCTTTCTAATATCGGCAACAAAACGCTGAGGAATAATAGGAAAACGTGCGTCGTCTGCCCCTTCTTTAATATGTACATCAATGGCGAGTTTTATCATTTCAAAATAGCCTCGGTCAAACTCAACCTCACCGCCAAGTTTGTCTTTTAACGCATTAACGGAAGCGGCTAGATCGCCAATAATTTCTAATTGTGGAAAATAGACTTGATCAACTTGCGCAGATTTATAATTAACATGAATAACCTTCTTACCGCCCTCTTCCATAAAAAATGGCGGTTTTTCAATAACATCATGTCCGATATTAATAATCAAATCTGCCCGTTCAATCGCGCAATGTAAATAATCACCCGCCGATAATGCTGCAGTCCCTAAAAATAAACTCGAACGTTCATCCACAACCCCTTTACCCATTTGCGTGACAAAAAACGGAATACGGGTCGAATGGACAAAGTCACACATGGCTGCTCGAACATTTTGACGATTAGCACCAGCGCCAATTAATATCAATGGCATTTTAGCGGCCTTTATTAATGCAACGGCCTCTTCTAGTGGCACATTACTCGGACTGGCATAATAGCGTTTATGCGGTGTCATCACGCTTTCAGTGCAGTCTTCTGCAGCAATATCTTCAGGTAACTCTAACAGTACGGCTCCCGGTCGCTCTTCTTCTGAAAGCCGGAAGGCTTCACGCACTAAGGAAGGAATAGTATCGCCATGTACAATTTGTTTAGACATTTTGCAAATAGGCGCAAACAAGCCAACCACATCAATAATTTGAAACTGACCTTGTTTTGACTTTTTAATTGGCTTTTGTCCGGTAATCATAAGTAACGGCATACCGCCTAAGTGAGCATAAGCCGCTGGAGTAGACAAATTGGTAGCACCAGGACCCAAGGTAGCCATGCAAACACCAGTTTTACCAGTCAGTCGACCATAGGTCGCAGCCATAAAACCCGCGCCTTGTTCGTGGCGAGTTAAGACCAGTTTGATGGAAGATTTACGTAAGGACTCAACCATATCCAGGTTCTCTTCCCCGGGTACAGCAAAAATGTGATCTACTCCTTCAGCTTCCAATGCTTGCACAAATAAATCTGATGCTTTTTTCTTATTATTCTCACTCATAATTTTTCCCTAATCAGCCTACACATAGCTCATTAAATATGATTAACATTGCCTGACAACCCATTTAATGAAAACGTAATTTATACCCGTTACCATTCAAGATGCAGGACTTCAGTGGGAATTAAAATTACTTTAGACAAGGCAAATAATTTAAGCATAGTCATTCTATGGTTTGATTATTTAACGCCGTATAAAGTGACTTTAAACCCATCGAAGAAGCACTCTGAAACTTGCATCTTGATTGGTGACGGGTAAATACTTATTATAAGATTCTAGACCATAGAAAAAATGCTTCCATGAATATGGGTATTTAAGCGTTATATTTAAGGCAAATATTCAGGTGATTAATGGACGAATTAAACGTAATAAGTAAGCACTGGCATCAGAGGGTTCAGTGCGAGTATAGTGTTGGTGTAGTAATTTTATGTAAAGCACAACGGTTCAAGGAAAATTATTCAAATTAAAAATTCGCAGTATTTATATCTGCACAATAAAAAACGCCCAAAAAAGCGTTTTTAAATAATGAACCTGAAAAAGAGCCTCACTATCACTATGAGTCATCGAACACGCTCTTTAACTAAGTCGTTCCATTAATTGACATCAAATGTTCTTACGCCGTTAGCATCAGTGTCATTTTCCCATACTTCATATCTTGGGTTTTTCATGTCTTCAAAATACCAGATAGCCATCACTAAACGATTCTTATCGTTTGCAACGTTTAATGTGCCAGCGTAGTCACTTTGAATAGAAGTACGTAGTAAGCAGCTGTTATAATTTACTTTAATACCCTCTTCTCCGTCAGTAAAGTCGGTACACAATGATAAATAAGCATTGCGATTACCGTCATTCTTGTAACTGACCGCTAAGGCATATTCTGGCTTAAGAAGAAATTTTCTTGAGACAATAAGATCAGCCGTTGACTCATAAGTGGCATTCGGATCTGGCTCAACAATCGTGCTTACCGCTGGAGGTTCAGGCACTTCGGCCACAGGCTCTTCAACTGCTACTACAACAGGATCAGGCGTCGAAGAATCGTCACTTCCACCTCCGCCACACCCCATCATTAGTAAACTCATTAGAAATATCAAAGTATTGTTAGTAAGTTTCATGGGTTTATCCTTATTGTTTAAATACATTGTTAGTAGCGCTATTTTCAACGGTAAACCAATCTACATTTAATTCACCTGAAGAAGTAACGAAGCTATGAAAGTTTGGATAAGCATATTTAATATCCATATACTCTACTGGATGCTCCCACTCATAAGGAATGCTAATAGCCCACGGCATACCATTAGCATTAATAAAGTACTCTCCAATTTCAGCATTTGAAGCATCATCGCCACGACCTAAGAAATTCGCTTGAAAGGCTTCTGTCGGTGCTTGATTTTTAAGGTGTATCTCAAACCTTCTACCCGGCGCCTCCCCAAATACGTAGTTTCTTTCTTGCCCTTCAGTAGAGAAGATAAAGGGGTCATAAGGGAAATCTGCTACATCAACTTTGTTTACATTAGCTTCCATAGGAATTTCCAATGAAAAGGTCATTTGAATGTTTGAACCACACTCCGCCTCTGTTCGATAATACTTACAGTCTTCACCGGCAGTAACAAAATCCCAGAGATCATTGGCGATAATAAAAATCGCTTCATCTCTATCTGCTTCAAGTGGCGTAACACCTTGTTCAACTCCATTTATCTTGAAAATTAAACGACCAGTATCTACTTGATTTCTAAGTAATCCAGGTAGTCTAAAGGCAAAACCGTTACGGTAAGATGCTCCAATGGCTACGATCTCTCCTTCTATTTTAACGCGCATTAAAGTCCCTTCTACGTCGTAAGATGACAGGCGATAATGCGCAACTAAATCATTCATATCGTAATCACCTACCAGTGGCCAATTATCTTCAAAAGCCAGCGTTGCCCAACCGCCTGCAGAAGGATAATGAGTTGCGGTTACATCTTGCTCCGCAATATCAATGGCATAATCTTCTACTTCACCATCAGAAACGCCACCAATAGGCGATAAAGATGCTTGAGAACTTAATCTAAATCGCGCCCAAGTTGAGCCTGGTTCACTCCAAGTTGGCACATCGTAAGCGACAATATTACTGCCAGTACTCACTGCTTCTGCCGTTATAATTTGCTCATCAGCATCAAACGTTCCGTCTTTATCTGAATCGATCCAAGCGTTCACAAAGCCATCTGCCGAAGAGGTGATATCAACAATCGAGGTTTTACCTGATTCAACACCGGTTACAAAATCAATACCGTCATTGTCATTTACCCCAGAGCCATCGTCTGCGTAAGCATTCGGTTCACTCACCACGGTTTCACCCAAAAATAAGGTACCGTCGCCTACATCATGGCGCGCACCATTATTATTTATACTAGAGCCGTAAGAATCAGGAGCATCACCAAAATCGGTTGTAGGAGCATCAAGAGAAATAATAGGGGCAAGCGCACAACGTGCACCATCGTTATTACTAGAAGAAGGGCCATTTGCAAAAAATTCAGCTACTGGATAAGCCCAATTGGTATTAACTCTAAAAATTTTACCGTCATTGTTACGACTGATATATAAGTTACCGGTAACATCAAAATACACGGCACCAAATACACCGCCCTCACCCACGTTACTAAGTTTTACCGAAGTGCCCGCTTCAACATCAATCTTCCAAAGATTACCCCAGCGATCAACCGCGTAAGCAAAGCCGTTATCCGGATGAAAAGCCAAATCATAAATAGCGAGATTGAGGCTAGTGCCGCTAACAATATTCTCCATTTGCAAATAATCGTCACTGCCTTCATCTAATGAAACGCGATACAAACCATAATTACCACCAGGGCGATATAGATAATAAGCATCTTCTACCACAGCAATATCACCCACATAGAAACCTTTATCAGGAAGATTAGCTAGCGGGATAGGGTCGACCTGAAAATCAGAACCAATACGAACGATAGTGCCGTAGTAGTAATTGAATGCGTATAAATAGCGGTCATGCACACTAAATGCCAGTGCATTCATTTTTTGTTGGTTCCAGTCAACAGGTGACGATTTCTCGTAAAATCCCGTAGCAAGCTGAACACTATATAAGTTTGCTAACTTATCCTGAATTAAAAAAGCTTCTGCTGGGCACTCAGTAAAAGATTGTGCCTGTAAGCCAACGTTGGTCATACCTATGGCAAGAATAATGCCTTTAACTGTGTTTTTTCTGACTGAATTTAACATAGTGAACTTCACCTCTACATAAAATTTATTATTGCTATCTATGTAGAGAGCAAAAAGTGCACCAACAATACATAACTATAAAATTCAAAGACTTACATAGATAAGTATGTATTAACTGAGTAGCAAGTTACTGAGGTTTTGCGATATGAAAATGCAAATTGCAAAATGAAACAATTAATCAGTACATAACTCGCGTTAATATAAGCATCTACATCGCCTATATTTTCTAAATTAGTACTAACCAATAATGATGACTGAATTGAACAAGCTGATAAAATTAAAAGACTTAGGTAACTTAACTAACAAAACAGTCCCGTTATTAAAAGCATTACCCGCTTTACCTCTCTTGGTTTTTTGTTTGTTTGGCTTTACAGCCCAAATACAAGCCAGTGTGATTAGTCCATTTACTACAAAAGCATTTAGTGACTTTCATCAGTGTGATAAAACGTTTGAATATGATGTTTACTTTCTTGGGGGAAAAGTGGGTTATTTACACCGAAAAATAATGTGGGATAACAGCGCAGCGGCTAGAAAAGCAACCGTAACGTCATTCGGTGAAGTGACTTTTTTGTGGCTTGATTCAAGCTACCAACAACAAAGCACTATGTACTACTCACCTCAGTCTAATCACTTTTTAACGCCTAGTTTTTCACAAAAACTAACTGGCCTTAAATCAAGAGAAATGACTGCTGAGATTTCTGATAACGGGCTTTCATCAACGGTAACGTTAGATGCTGAAGTTTCTCACTACCAACATAAAAACAAAAGCGAGAATAATCCTTTATATGACCTAGATACCTTAGGGGCACAAATTCGGCTCAATTTGCTGCAAGGAAAGTCATGCTTTACCTTATTTCGCCAAGGGAGTAAAAAAATTGAACGTTATCAATTTGAAGTAACTGGACAGGAAGTCATTGTGCATGAAAAGTGGGGGGAAATAAAAACAACTAAAGTGGTTGAAGTAGGAGAACATGAAAATATCGTTTTATGGTTTTCGAGTGAACATGACCATCAACTGGTCAAGGCAGAATTGGATATGATATTTTCTCCAGTAGTCTGGTTATCTCACTTTTCTAAACAATGTGATTCATAGCAAAAACGTGAGCTTTATACCAATCAGATTAATTAATGGTTCAAATTTTAATGAGGGTAAATTTTCAAGAATAAGGCGCTTGATTGAGTAATAGCTGGCTATTGGGATTGAAAGCAACGATGTTATTGAATATTTAGACCATTTAAAGAGATCACTTAGTTAGTCTGATTGGTATTACTAAGTTCTTTGGTTGGTAATGGTCCAGACATCAACATCAAGGTTATTGTCAGCAATAGCTTTGTTTAAACGCTTTAAAAATCTATCTTTGGTTCTTGGATTAACAATTAAAACAATGCCCGCTTTTTTGCCTGTCATGGCTGAATAAAATAACGCCTGCCCTAAAGACTCAGCCCATTTTTTTCCCCAATCATATTCAATCGCGTGGGTAGCCGTTAAACAATCAACCCGCGTTTTATCCGCTAAGACATGCTCAACCTCTCCCTGACAATAAGCATCAACAAAGTCTGCTTCATGCCATTTCCCTGATTTAGCTGTCTTTGCTTGAGCCAAAGAACACGTAGACAAAAATGCAATCACAGCGAATAGCTTGAATGATGCGACTAACACGCGCGGTATAGAGGAAAATTGTTTAATCATTTATTGAATTCTAATCTTTTATTATTATTGTTACGTATTGATGTTCTGACTGAACGAAATTTTGAATACATCAAGTTCATTATTCGCTGCCTATTGTAACCTAGCGCACGGCCTTTGGCGCGGCTAATTCCAGCATAGGTTTACACTTTTATACACTTTGAGCTGTTATCTCACCATTGTGATGAAATTGTGATAATTCAGTGACCATATAGCGATATCAGTCATTTATACTTTAGGTTAAGTTTAACAAATCAATCGCTCTTCACTGGTTGAGTCAGGATAAAATTATGAAAAATATATTGTTCATCATAGCTCTCGCATTAATTTCGATACTTACCGTTTATGCTGTGGCACCAAAATCCACTGAGTATTCAACAACAAACTCAACGATTAACTCAACCAATACGCAAAGTGATATCGAAAAAATGATGCCAAAATCATCAAACTCAACAAAAGAAATGCCTGCAACCACGCATTTAGATAGCATTGTACTTGGTGCTGGTTGTTTCTGGGGCGCTGAAAAAAGATATCAGGCAATTCCAGGTGTTGTTGATGCTATCTCAGGTTATGCCGATGGTAAGAATGTCAGCGCTAGTTATCGAGAAATTACCCAGAGAAAAAATAAATACAATGAAGATAACCATGCAGAAGTCGTTAAGGTTATTTTTAATAGCGCAAAGGTTAGTTTGGAAACTATTTTACAAAGTTACTATGAGGGACACGATCCAACGCAGCTTAACCGTCAAGGCAATGATATTGGCACGCAATATCGTTCAACGATATTAACGAGTAATGAACAACAAAATGATATTGCACAGAAAGTAACGGCTCAGTATCAAACATTATTAAATGACGCAGGTTATGGAAATATCGCCACAAAAATAAGTTCACTTAGTAAGTTTTTTGAAGCTGAGCAATATCATCAGGATTATTTAGCCAAGAACCCAAATGGTTATTGTCCAGATCACTCTACTGGCGTTAAGTTTGATGCTGATGCCAGTAAACCGGGACTAGCCAGTCAAAAAATTGATAATACGCCCTTACTAACTGGCAAACATATTATTGTCATTGAATCAGAAAATTATTGCCCTTATTGTGAGAAATTCAAAAAGAACGTCGCTAATGATTACAAAGGTTCGATTGCAATAAACTTTCGTTTAGCTAGCCAACTTAAAGGCCTAACGATTAAGACTGAAACTTGGGCGACTCCCACTATTATATTTATTGAAGACGGTGAAGAGGTATTTGGTAAACAAGGATACATGAGCCCTGACTATTTCTATAAAGCATTAGGCGCTTTTAAATTAGGGAAAAGTGAAGCCTTTAATGTCGCGTTTGACGAAGGTACTGATAGCCGTTTTTGTAAAGAATATGAAATATTCAAGAACACTCCTGATGGCGTTTTTATAGATAAGCTAAGTGGTGCACCATTATTTGATACTGACGACCGTTTTAACTCTGCTTCTGGTTGGTTATCTTTTACTAAAGCAGTTGACGGTTCAGTTATTGAAAAACCTGATAACCGTTACGGTATGGTACGCACAGAAATTCGCTCTAAAACCTCAGGTATTCATTTGGGCCACGTATTTCCAGATGGTCCGAATGGACAACCAAGATTTTGTATTAACGCCACGGTATTGGAATTCAAAGCAAGGTAATAGTTTTAAAATTACCTTCAGTTTTACGTTAAGTCTTACGTTAAGTTAATAGTAAATGTTTCAATGGTCATTCTCTGCCCTGTACTAAGATGTGAGGTTAATCTTACTGCAGGGCTGACAATGCTCACATAGCGTTCAAACAACAATAAATTCTCTCGTCATTTCATTAACTATTTCCATCTTTGCTATACTTAATCCTAGAGACAAAAGCGTAAAGCAGAGGCAATTATGACAACACTTTCCTTGGTCGTTGGATTATGTGCAATAGCACTTATCATAGGGTATTCGGTTCATGCTTATTATCACTACTTTAAGCACCATTAATTCGTTACTACCGATAGTCCTATCGCTAAAGCACATTAGCGAACGCCATGCATACCCCGCTTTAATAGCGGTGATATCAGTAAAACCACTACGCCTGTACCAATACCAATCCACATTAAAAACTCAAACAGCTGTGTATAAATAATAAGATTATCACTCACACTATTAAGCTCTCCACCTTGGGTATCAATGGCCGCTAATTTTCCTAAACGCATGGCCAGCGTTTCAGACAGCGCCGTAGCCAAAAACCACACGCCCATTGATAAACCTACCACACGGTGTATCGCAAGCTTAGTCACTGCCGAAAGACCTACCGGAGAAAGACACAACTCACCCGTAGTATGAATTAGGTAAGCTAAAACTAACCACCATAAACTGATTTTCCCGGCCTCATCGGGAAATTGTGCCCCGAACACCAAAACACCAAAACCTAAACCTGCTTGAATAATACCTAGAGCAAATTTTATCGGAATATTAGGATTTAGCCGAAACTTCTCTAACCATACCCACAATGCAGCAAAAGGTAGGGCCAACATAATAATAAAACCTGCATTGAGAGCGCCAAATTGACCCGCAGTTATCTCAATGCCAGCAATATTTCTCTCAACGACTCTGTCGGCAAATAGCGTCATCGACCCCGCAGCTTGCTCGAACAAAGCCCAAAAAACGATGGTAGAGCCAATTAACACCATCAACACCAGCATTTGCTGAAACTCTTCCCTGCTGCCTTTTAATGCCGCATAACCGATTAACCCTACGCCCGAAACAACCAGTAAAACCTGCTGAGCCGCAAAAACCACCGGTTCATGTTGAATAACGAGCCAAAATACCGACAAACTTAAAATAGCCGTTAAATAGATTAAGTACTCTCTACTAATTAAACCCCAAACTTTCTCGCTCAATACGGCAACGTCTGGTGGCTCTGCCAAACCACGTAAATATTTAAGGCCCTTAGTAAACGTCACCAAACCAAACAACATGCCGATGCCCGCAGCACCAAAACCGTAACGCCAGCCGTAGGTTTCCCCTAAGTAAACACAAATAATAGTGGCGGCAAAAGAGCCAAGGTTAATGCCCATATAAAAAATGGTAAAACCCGAGTCTCGACGGGGATCATCTTTACTATAGAGTTGACCTACTATGGTAGAAATATTGGGTTTTAAAAAACCAACCCCAACAACAATAAGGGATAGTGCAAAGTAGAAAACATTCAGCGCCGCTAAATCTTGAATTTTAATCGTTTCTGTTAAGAGAGTACCCGCACTAAGTACCGCGCCATTATTTAAGGTGAGATCTGAAGTTAAAATGGTACCTGCCGCATATTGAACCGCTTGATGGCCTTCAACAGCCATCAATAAATGCCCCAAACAGAGTAGGATTCCACCGAATATCACTGACTTTTTCATGCCAAGATAGCGATCGGCTAACATGCCGCCTATAACGGGCAAGGTGTAAACTAAACCAGCATATGAGCCTAATACTTCCAGGCCTTCTCCGTCAGAGAACAAATGGTATTTAGTTAAATATAAGAGCAGCAAATACTTCATGCCATAGAATGAAAATCGCTCCCATAGTTCAGTAGCAAAACAAATATACAAACCTTTAGGGTGACCAAATAATTCATCTGTATTGACTTGTTTATCAATATCAATGCTATCTGTTTTATCCATATGTTCGCCATTCCTTGCAACAGAGAAAGTAATAAAAGAAGTATAGAGTGACTATCAAACTTATGCGAAAACTGACCTTGCTAAGTCAAATTGTTCCGCAGAATAATTAAGCAAAAGTGCTGGTGTCCACGTTTCGCTGAGCAACTTAAATTCTCTTATGAATACGTATGTAGGGGGATTGATAACTATCTTCGCTTAATTTACGCTCAATTTAGTTGCTTAATCAGTAGTAACTTTCAGCCCTAAAAGTTTACAACAATAAAAATAATATAAACGAGGAATGCATGAAAACTACACCCCTATTAAAAAAATTCACCCAAGCATCAATCATCGCCAGTTCACTATTATTCAGTCAAGGTTCGTACGCTGATACCATACTGCACGCTTTTAATTGGACCTATGATGACGTTGCAACCAAAGCGCAAGAGATTGCTGATTTAGGCTACAAAAAAGTCCTTGTTTCGCCAGCATACAAATCCTCAGGCGATCAGTGGTGGGCTCGTTATCAGCCACAAGACTTCAGAGTTATTCATAGCCCTTTAGGCGATACCAACGACTTTAAAGATATGGTTAATGCCCTAAAAGCCAAAGGAGTTGAAACCTACGCCGACATCGTATTCAACCATATGGCGAACGAATCATCTCAGCGCTCAGATTTAAACTATCCAGGCACAGCAGTACTCGCTACCTATGCAGCTGATAGCACTTATTACAATTCAATTAAGTTATTCGGCGATCTACAAACTGGTAGCTATGGTGCAAATGACTTTCATCCTGCAGGATGTATTACTGACTGGGGCAACCCAGGCCATGTACAATATTGGCGACTTTGTGGTGGCAATGGCGATGTTGGATTACCTGATTTAGACCCGAATAACTGGGTAGTTTCCCAACAACAAGCTTACTTACAAGCGTTAAAAGCTATCGGTGTTACTGGTTTTCGTGTTGATGCAGCAAAACACATGAGCAACTATCACATTAATGCGGTATTTAATAACGACATCAAAAATGGCGTACATGTTTTTGGTGAAATCATTACCTCTGGCGGCGCGGGCGACAATAGCTACGACGCTTTTCTAGCGCCTTATTTAAATGACACTGGCCATAGTGCTTATGACTTCCCACTATTTGCCTCACTGCGCGGTGCACTTGGTTTTGGCGGTTCAATGAACCAACTTGTTGACCCTGCTGCTTATGGGCAAGCATTAACACCTGATAAAGCGGTAACATTTTCAATAACCCATGATATTCCAACCAATGAAGGTTTTAGGTATCAAATATTGAATGCCACCGATGAAGTGTTAGCCAACGCCTACATAATGGGCCGTGATGGCGGTACGCCGATGATGTACTCAGATCATAACGAAAGTAACGACAACAACCGTTGGTTAGATTTATACAAACGTTCAGACGTTGCTGGCATGGTGAAGTTTCATAACACCGCGCAAGGCCATGGTATGCAAGTGATGAGCTTTAACGACTGTATTATTTTATTCAAACGTGACCACATTGGTGTGGTGGGTATTAACAAGTGTGATAACGGCCAAGATGTGTGGGTTAATACCGCAGAACACAATTTATGGTGGAATAAAAATTACCGTGATGTAGTTGAAGGTGTTGATGTACAAAACATTAATAGCCAATGGCATAAGTTTTACTTACCAGGGCGTAAAGCGAGAATGTGGTTAATGGAATAGATTCCAAAACCCATTGGCTCTATCACAAACGCTACTATTTACATTAAGGTAGCGTTTGTCATTTCAGGCATCTTATGAATGCTGAAATTTAGGCGGCATCACGGTTGCCTTCCCTTCAGCGACCACTTTGCCCGCTTGATTAACCAAGGTGCAACGTAATTTAACGATGTTTTTGTCTTTAATAATTTCAATAACTTCACAGGTTGCAGTTACCGTATCACCGATAAAAACTGGTGCTATAAATTTACTTTCTTGCCCCAGATATATCGTGCCTTCACCTGGCAGCTTTTCCCCTAACAATGCCGAAATAGTGCTTAATACAAACGCGCCATGAACAACACGTTGACCAAAGACACTATTTTTCGCTGCAATGTCATTAATATGTACGGGATTCCTATCTCCTGAAATTTCCGCAAATAACATCACATCGGAATTGGAGAAGGTTTTTTCGAAATGATCTTTTTGACCTAGATGTAACTGCTC
This sequence comes from Colwellia psychrerythraea 34H, assembly GCF_000012325.1. NCBI lineage: Bacteria > Pseudomonadati > Pseudomonadota > Gammaproteobacteria > Alteromonadales > Colwelliaceae > Colwellia > Colwellia psychrerythraea. Next base: position 3,499,696 of record NC_003910.7, read on the forward strand.
AATTGTAAAAGACAAATTAGCTCCTTTAATTCATACGATGACCATAGATAAAGCGATAATCGCTTAGTATGGTCTCTTATCAGTAATATCCCATAATTTCATGGCTTTATAAACTACGAATAGTTATTTTTGTATCACAGGTAAAATCAACCTGAGCCTAGCGCATAGATAGGTTAATTTTAACTAAGCGTTAATGCTTATTGTATTGCTTAGCTATTCACAAATTATCTATTATTAAAACAAGAGTCTGTATGTTAAATAGATTTTGGGTCTATACTGGCTTCTATACCCGTTCCACTTGAAGATGACGCGGTATAATTACTGACCGTATAGGCTAAATAATTTAATCAACTTGGTATCCCTTTTGAGTATTCCAGACCTACCCAATAACCACGCATTAGCCGTTTTATTGATTACCGTATTTGCGTTGTATTTATTTCGCCGAGAAGATACCCCTTTAGAAACTTCTTCGTTGGCTGTTATAACAATACTGTGTTTACTGTTTGCACTGTTTCCATTTTATGTCGATGGCAACCATTTCGAACCAAGCTCATTGTTTTTTGGTTTTGGCCATGAGGCCTTAGTTACCGTTTGCTCATTAATGATTATTGGTCATGGTATTGTCAGTACAGGGGCTTTGGAGCCTATTGGTCGATATTTGGCTAAGTTATGGAAAATAAGCCCTAGCTTGTCATTATTGTTAACACTTATTCTTGGTGGAGGGTTAAGTGCCTTTATAAACAACACACCCGTTGTTGTGCTATTACTGCCTATTTTAATCAATGTATCTTTACGCACTCAAACAGACTCATCACCCATGTTACTCCCAATGGGATTAGCAACCTTGGTGGGTGGAATGACCACCACAATAGGCACCTCAACTAATTTATTAGTCGTGAGTATTGCAAAAAATATGGGGGCAGTTGAATTTGGACTATTTGACTTTATTCAGCCAGCACTTATTGCCTCTGTGGTAGCTGTACTTTATTTATGGCTAATTGCGCCTAAACTTTTACCGAATAGAACACCATCAATGCCTGATACGTCTCCTCGATTATTTAGTGCTTATCTTAATATAAACGAAGAAAGTGATGTTAACGATAAAACCATTGCCGAAATAATTAAATTGACCGATGGACAGCTCAAAATAGAGAGTATTCAACGCGGTCCAGACTATCGAAATATCATACCTTTACCTGATACGGTACTTGTTACTGGTGATCGATTGAAGGTTCACGATTATCCTGATCGCCTTAAAGAATTCGAGACAGTGTTAGGCGCAACCTTATTTTCTGGGCTGCATAAAGTTGATGAAGAACATCCATTAAATGCTGACAAACAAACCTTAGCAGAGATTGTAATCATTGCGGGTTCTGGTATCGAAGGAAAAACCTTACAACAAGCAAATTTCATTCGCAAATATGCTATTTCAGTAGTTGCATTACATAGAGCCGGTAAAGCAATGGAAACGGGGCGAAATAGCATTGGAAATACGCGTTTGAAGATTGGTGATGTATTACTCGTACAAGGAGAAACAGAGCAAATTGATTTATTAAAAGCTAAACAAGGCATGTTAATAATTGATGGCGCTGAATCGTTACCTCAAACGAGCAAAGCGCCGGTGGCATTAGGCACATTACTCGCCGTCGTTTTATCTTCAGCGCTGGGGATTTTGCCTATTGAGATTAGTTCAGTATGCGGTGTACTCATATTATTACTCACTAAATGTTTAAATTGGGAAGAAGCCGCATCAGCCTTAAGTACTCAAGTTATATTAATTGTTGCCGCGTCACTGGCTTTAGGCTCCGCGATGATGACAACAGGAGGCGCTGAATATATAGCACAGGTTTTTGTCGCCTTATCGTATGGACTGCCACCGGGAGGAATTTTATCGGCTTTAATGCTGTTATTAGCCATATTAACCAATATCGTTTCTAACAATGCGGCTGCGGTTATTGGCACTCCCATTGCTATTTCTGTTGCTAGTCAACTTAACCTTTCACCCGAGCCATTTATTTTAGCCGTGCTATTTGGTGCCAACTTAAGTTACGCAACACCCATGGCATATAAAACCAATTTATTGGTGATGAATGCTGGTGGTTATCAGTTTTCTGATTTTATGCGTGTGGGTATTCCGTTGATTTTACTCATGTGGATAACACTTTCCTTGCTTTTAAATTGGCTATATTTATAAATATACCCGTTCCACTTGAAGATGCAGGATTCAGCTGGAATTAGAAACGTTTTTAGGCAAGGCATTGATTGAAGAGAATGGTTACTCCCTTCTCAAAATCAATAACGCAGTATAAAGCGTTTCTAAACCAGTCCTTTGGGGAAGGCTGAGCAAATCATATTCTGCGTTACATTTCTTTTTAAGGGGATAACCCTTAATAAAAAATGTGCCTTGATTATGAATCGCTCAGACATCCTGAAACGAGCATCTTCAAGTGGAGCGGGTATAAACACAGCTTAATCACCTTCAAAAAGCATCTGCGAAGGAAATGGATACGTGTATTTAAGATAAGATGTGATAGATATCGAAAATAAAGTTAAATGCTCGATATTTGAGTTATTATCATTATAGCTTTTTAAATTTTCTATAACTTAAATGATGACACCACTAGTATTTCACCCTATTTATAGCCAACTTGAATTACCCATTAGACATCGATTTCCAATAGAAAAATATGTTGGAATACGAAATGCACTTGTCGCAAATGGAGTTCCTAATAATTGGTTTAAAAAACCAACTCCTGTTAATCCCGATAATGTTAAAACCGTTTATGATCCCACCTATATACATCAGCTGATTAATAATCAATTAGATTCTAAAGCGATGCGAAGAATAGGTTTTCCTTGGTCTCAACAATTGATTGAACGAACACTAACTGCTGTTGGTGGCACTATAATGACTGCACAATTAGCCTTAGAATATGGAAAATCACTAAATTTAACGGGTGGTTATCATCATGCTTTTGCTAATTTTGGCTCTGGGTTTTGCATGATTAACGATTTATATTTAGCCGCATTAACCATGTTACAAAATGATAATATCAGCAAGGTACTTATATTTGATGCTGATGTACATCAAGGTGACGGAACAGCAAAGTTAGCATCAAATAATCAGAATGTTTTTACGGTTTCAATTCATGGTGAAAAAAATTTCCCACACCGTAAACAAGTTTCAAATTTAGATTTTGCATTGCCGAAAGGAACAACAGACAGTCTTTATTTGGAGACAGTAGATAATGCTTTGAATAAAGCCTTTTCTAGCTTTAAGCCTGATGCAGTAATTTACGATGCGGGAGTAGATATTCATTGCAATGACGATCTTGGTCATCTTGATATTTCTACTCAAGGTGTTTTAGCTCGTGACAAACTAGTTTTTGATTACTGTAAGCTTAAAGGTATACCAATCGCTGCGGTCATCGGTGGTGGTTACCAAAGAGATATTGAAGCGTTAGTTAATGTACACCTACAACTTTTTGTTGCTGCTGGTGTTATTACATAAGGTATTCGACTATATGAAGACTTAGATTATGCCCAAATGGCAAAAGACTATAACATTGGTTTTATTCTCGTTCAGACTTAACGATGTGTTCAAGTGGCTAAGCAGTCCTTAGAGCAGCTTGATTTTGTCATTAAAAAAGGTAGGGTTTGTGATAAACATTGAAACTATTTAGGCTCGCTTGAGTATGAAAATTTATTACCCTCCCACACTTGCCTTTTAGCGTAATTAGTCGGCTTTATCATTCCTCTTTGACCAATTTTCAGATACCCTGGAGCGAATAACGCACTAAATTAAAAGGATTTTCATGAACACTACCGGTATCTATGAGCAACTAATAACGCAATTAGTTGAACAAAACTTAGACCGTGAATCCTTTCATGTTGGTGAACGCTTATTAGAAGCAGGTGAAGCGGCAACCTGGTTATCTCGTTTCTTAACCCGACTCATTGAAATTGCTATGGACTCAGTACCAAGTGGTGACTCTAGAATTCATGATCAAATAGGTCTAGCTAATACCATTGTTCAATGGCTTAGTAAGCACATTAAAGATGATCAATTAATCAGTGAAAATCTACTCGATAGCCAAGGTAAAATCCTTACTGCGCTGTTTGATAAGTCGAACCCTATTGCGGCTGATTTACCCAAGTATGTTGAATCGATAATGCCAATAACCGGGCTAACGCAGAGTGAATTATTCTGTGGTAGTAACGTTGGCGTGTCGCTAGAAACTGAGATAAAAAGAGAGATCCAATCTTCTGATAAAATCTATTGGCTCGTTTCATTTATAAAGTGGACAGGCATTCGAATATTCAAAAAGGAGTTAGAGTCTTTTACTCGCAGCGGTAGGCAATTAAAAATAATTACCACTTCTTACATGGGTGCTACCGATGCCAAAGCCGTAGAGTTTTTAGCATCACTGCCCAACACTGAAGTAAAGCTTAGTTACAATACGAACCGTGAAAGATTACACGCAAAATCTTACCTATTCATGCGAAATACTGGCTTTGACACTGGTTATATTGGATCTTCTAATTTATCTCATTCAGCCTTAACCAGTGGTTTAGAGTGGAACCTAAAAATCACCTCGCAAGAAATTCCACACATTATTAAAAAATCACTCAGTACCTTTGATACCTACTGGGAATCTCCTGACTTTGAATATTTTGATGGTGAAATTGAAAGCCGTGAAAAACTAAGTAACGCACTGCAAGAAGCAAGAGGCAGCTTTAATCCCTCAACACCGAGTTTCTATTTTGATATCAAGCCTCACTCTCATCAGCAAACCATATTAGAAAAGTTACAGGTTGAGCGTGATCTACATAACCGATATCGAAATTTAGTCGTTGCAGCAACAGGAACAGGTAAAACCATTATTTCTGCCTTTGATTTTTCTCGTTTCTATAATGCAAACCCCGAAGCAAAGTTTTTGTTCATTGCTCACCGAGAAGAAATACTAAAACAAGCATTGGGTGCCTATCGTGGTGTATTAAAAAATAGTACATTTGGCGAGTTGTGGGTTGGTAATAACAAACCTAGCAAGTATCAACACCTATTCGCTTCGATTCAAAGTGTAAACGCTCAAATTGAAACCTTAGCGCTAAGTGAAGATTACTTTGATTATATTGTTATTGACGAAGTACATCATATTTCAGCAAGCAGCTACCGCGCTGTATTAAAGCACTTTAGCCCACAAATATTATTAGGCTTAACGGCAACACCCGAACGCCATGATGGCAGCGATATTCTCTGTGACTTTTGCAATGTTATTGCCGCCGAAATTCGATTACCAGAGGCGATAAATCAACGTCACCTTTCGCCCTTTCAGTACTTTGCCATAGATGATGATACCGACTTAACTAAAATATCATGGTCTAAAGGCCGTTATGATATTGCCGAATTAACACACCTCTATACGTATAACGATCAACGAGTATTACGTATTCTCCAAAGCCTTAGCGAGGTTATTACCGATATACCGCATATGCGCGCATTGGCGTTTTGCGTCAGTAAAGAACACGCAAAATTTATGGCTAAAAAGTTCACACTGCATAATATTGCTTGTGGCGTGTTAACCAGCGACAACAGTAAAGACCGTGAAGTCTTGCAACAACAGCTAAGATCAAAACAGATAAATGTATTGTTTGTCGTTGATATATTTAATGAAGGGGTCGATATCCCTGAATTAGACACCCTACTCTTTTTACGCCCTACCGAAAGCTTAACGATATTTCTTCAGCAATTAGGCCGTGGACTGCGATTAACAGAAAATAAAGAATGTTGTACTATTCTCGATTTTGTTGGTAATTCACGACCAGAGTATGACTTTTCTAGCAAGTTTAGAGCATTAGTAGGTAAAACCAACCAGGCGATAGCGAAAGAAGTGAAACAAGGCTTCCCTCACCTACCCTTGGGTTGTCGCATTGAGTTACAAGAAAAAACGCAAGCAATGATCTTAAGAAACATTAGCCAAGCGACATTAAACAAAAATAAGTTAATTAGCCTAATAATCAGCTTCCAGCATGATACAAAATTACCATTAACGCTGACTAACTTTTTACATCTTAACGATAGCATTACCCTAGAAGATATTTACAAGATTAAAATCGGACCATTTGGAGGATGGTCTATATTAGTTGCTGCAAGCAAGAACAAAGAAATAGCGCCAGAGAATAAAGCCCTTTATGCGGCATATTATCGAGCCATTAATAACCGCTTACTTAATTGCTCATCAATCTCCTATTTGCGTTTTATTAAAGCCCTTTGCGATAACAACTTTTCCATATCGTCAATGTGCGATACCAACACGAATAAAACCCCACAGAATCATCAGCAACAGTTTGCATTGATGTGTCACTATGACTTTTGGGACAAAACAGGTAAGTCACTTGGCTTTAATGACGTGGCGACAGGCTTATTAGCACTGAGAAATACAACACTGCGTTCGGAATTAGCCGAGGTTATTTCAATGCTAATTGAACGCCTTGAAGTGAGCGAATTTACTATGCCGAAAGTTAACAATTTGTTAGTCGATTCATCGCCACTTAACATGCATGTTCGCTATCCAAAAGAACATATTCTGGTCGCTTTTGGTGATAGTACCTTTGTTAAAAAATCATCGAGTCGTGAAGGTGTTTTAAATATTGCTAACGCAAATACTGAATTGTTGTTTGTAACGTTGAACAAATGTGAAAAGCAATTTTCAGCCACCACCATGTACCACGATTATGCCATTAGCCCGACCTTGTTTCATTGGCAAACGCAAAACAGCGCGAGGCCAAATTCAGGAAGAGGTTTAGGTTACATTACGCAGAAAGAAAATAAGAAAACATTCCTGCTATTTGTGCGTGAACAAGGCAAAGATGAAAACGGCAGAACTATGGGTTTTGTTAACTTTGGCCCTGTCGATTTTGTCAAATATGAAGGCAGTCAGCCAATGAATATCACATGGAAACTTAAACATCCCATGCCAGCATATTTGTGGCATGAGACGGCTAAGTTGGCGGTAGGCTGATTATTAAATTTCATTAAAATTTTCCATTATTATGGATCACTTATAAAAAACCCTGATAATAGACCGATTCGATTAGTATTTGAAACATTCACTTTTGCCCCAAAGCCGACCTAATTTCCGCGCAGGTCTATCACAATAAATAGTCCGCTTCGCCACCAGACTGTGTAAAAACTACTTTTCATTTACCCAAATCCCAATGTTTTCTCACACCTTATTATTTCCGCTGTAAATTGTTTGTATGTTATTTATTTTGGGTTGAGGAAGCTGATATCCGCTTTATGAGCACGTTTTTCACGCATATGAGCTAACAATAAAAGGCTAACTACGCCCTTATTGCTTCGATTAGACTTTCACTGCCCACAATCGACATCATTCGTTTGAGGTTATAAGCGAGCACATGAAGACTCATCTCGGTACTGACATTTTTCAGTTGCTTGGTAAGGAAGTGAGTTGCTCCCATCCACATTTTAATGGTGCCAAAAGGATGTTCTACAGTTTGTTTTCGAATGAGCACCGTGTCAGGTGCGTTTTTCAATCTTGTTAGCATTTCTTCCATTTCACCTTCGTGTATCCAACGCCTTATCTTTCGTGGCTCGCGTTTTGATTGAGTACATTTAGCGCGAATATCACAGTTTCTGCAAGCAATGTGGTCAACATAGACCTTGAGTTTCATTCCGCCTTCTTCAACATTTCGCTTATGTGGTAGTTCATTCCCCGCAGGACAGACGTAAAGGTCTCGGTCTTTGTCATATTTGAATAAAGACCGATTGAAGATCCCCTTCTTTTTAGCACCTGACGTATCCCCTTTGGGCACAAGCGCAGAGGCCCCCATATCTTGAGTTGCTTTGATATCACGTCCGCTGTAGTAACCTTTGTCTGCCAACACTGTAATGTTTTTTTGCGCCAATGCTTGCTGCGTTAATCGTGTCAAATCGGCCAGCTTGCCACGGTCATTGGTATTGGTGACTTCGTGCGTCACTATCAAATGATGTTTCGTATCAACAGAGCTTTGAACGTTATAACAAACCTGTCTGTTCATGCCTTGTGTCTTAAGTAAGCGAGCATCGGGGTCAACCGTGGAAAGTTGTTTGTCTGGATGCGCCTCCACTTGTACAGCAAGTTCCTTGAGTTCAGCTACGCGTTGTTTCATCCATGCGATTTTCTCAGCCGCAGAGGTTTGAACAGCATCAACTTTATCATTGCCATCGGCGGTTTCAAGCCGACTCAAATAATTCTCAATATGTGTTTCCATACGACGAATATGATCTTTAACTTTGTTCGGCGTGTAATTGTTGTGCTTGCTGTTAACCGCTTTGAATTTACTGCCATCGATAGCCACGACGGCATCGGTGAACATATTCATTTGACGGCATAACTCGATGAAGTGACGGCAAACTTTAGTGATAGCCTTACCATTGTCTTTCCTGAAGTCTGCAATCGTTTTGAAATCTGGCTGTAAACGCTCGAGTAACCACATTAACTCAACATTACGATGTGATCCTTTTTCTAAACGACGGGAGGACTGGATGCGGTTCAAATACCCATAAATGTATAACTTAAGCAACGCGGCAGGATGATAACCTGGACGGCCTGTGTTGTTGGCGATAACACGGTTGAATCCTAAAGCGTGTAAATCAAGCTCATCAACAAAGGCATCAACAACACGAACGTGATTTTCTTTGGTGACAAAATCGTCCAATGCTTCAGGAAATAGGGTTATTTGGTTTCGACCTTGGCCTTTAATATGGTGGGACATATCAACAGTTCTCGTTCTTGTTTTCCTCCTATTAATTATAGTTGATACGCTATCTTCGAGAGCTGAAAATTAAGATTGATTGATCATAAAAAACTGAGGGTTAGACCAAAAGGTGATCAATAGTTTTCACACAGCCTGCCACCATAGCAGTCATTCACTTTTGTCTAAAAACCCAATGAAATAGAGTGTTAGTTCTATGGCATTCCGCCCTCATTAGTGATTTAGAGGCTGTCATTATTTTTACACTCATCGACCCGTTCCTAAAATCATTCAGAATCATATGTTAGCCCACAAACATACAAAGAATAATCACTATAAATTTGATCTAAATTATAAGGTCCGGCTGCCTCGACAGCGGACATTATTAACATGTCATTTTAGGGTCTTTGCAAGGAAGGCTCTTTGAATATGGTACTTTGAATAACAGGACAACATAGATCTTTATTTATCATTTTCAACATTACATTATTGAAATTAATTAAGAAAAAAGGACAAAAAATCACGTTGGTTTTGCCCTTTTTTATACTAATTGATAACGTTACGTTAATTCTAGCTACAAGGTTTTTCCGGCAGGTTATTTACATCTGGCTTATAATACCTTACTACAAAATAATAGGGTTCGCCTGAGTTTACTGGCATCCAGTATGTGCCATCATTAGGGCTATCTGCACTGAAGGTAATACTAATATTACCATTGGCATCTGGCTTAGTATTATAGGCATTAATCAGATCATTTTTGCCAGGTAGCGTATTTCTTGTCAACGCACTATATCGGGTGACTGACCAAAATAGCTCAACCCCTTCTGGCTCGTAAGGCAAAGTGAATACTTCTGTTTTATCACCCATCAACAACTGATTTTCACAGTTGGTAAAGTAGGGGCCGTAGTAAGCATGCTCAAGAGGCAGACCTAAATGACCAATAATTCCAACCGCTCGAAATAAATAATCATCACTATTTGGCTCATTGCTATCAATTGGTCCGAACAAACCTATATTGCCAGTTGGACCCATATTAGGTGCTACAACCCCCAAATACTCACTTACTCTGAGATAATCTTGATGAGTGAAGTTTACTGATGAGACCATTAGTTCTTTGTTTTGAGAATATACATCATGGGTCGCTAGCGTATGTTTTATCGGGTTATCAACAATCAAGGTTTTACTACTATTTGCCGTCAGTGTGATTTTTTCTTGGATCGATAACGCATTCACTAAATCTTCAGGCGTTTTTACTTGCACCCGAATGAAAAGATGTGGGTAATCACCAGGGCTTTCAATCACCGTTGCTCCTTCTGGTACTTCCATATTCTTACCTTTACGAACAAAAGTGAATTTACCCACGGGATGAATCTTGTCAAAAATGGTGTAATGTTCTTGGTCGGTAACATGTATCGAGTAATAGCGTCCTTCGTCTACTTCAGGGTATTCAATTGTCACAGGACCATTACTAAGATCAATAACACCCTTGCTATATAAATGATCAAGCGCAGGAGTCACAACAGCATCAGAGCCTTCAGTAGGTAATTTCTTAGTATGTAATAATTTATTAGTACCGCCCGCGAGTTTAGCCGTGGCTTCCATATATTTCATATGGTGATAAACCTTGACTGCATTTAGCTCTGCATCAGATGGTCTTTCAGGGGTTACTGAAACCTGCTGTTTTGTTTGTGTATCCTGTTTTATTTTTTCAGGTGCCGTTGTTTCTACTTTCTGACAACCAACGATACCAAGTGCCAATATAACGGTGGCAAACGGAAGAAGATGTTTCATGTATTATCCTTAAATTGTGTTCGTGCTAAGTCAGTTTCGCCCAAAGTGAGATGAAAATGATCATCGACTACTTCTCAGCAACCGATGAATATTTACATACTTAGTCTATCTATTCATTGGCTTTACTTTGTTTTGTCAATTTTGTTCATTGGGTAAGTTTGATCAAAATACTCTTGCTCTGGACCATACAAACGCAAATACATAAAGTATGACTCACCATCATTAGACTGTATCCAGTTGCCTTCTTTTCCTTCTGGCGCTTCTGGTCCAAAATACAAATCGACAGAACCATCACTGTTCATTACTAACGACTCCGAGCGTGAAGAAAGATCTGAGCGTTTTATCTCATTGCGAATAATTAAGCGATTCTTGATGTCATACACAGTGATCGACCAAAAGTTCGCCGCTGGCGGGTTAGGCTCAATGTGAAGCGTGTAGTTTTTACCTCCCATGAGTGCATTGCCATCAGCATCATAATACGATCCGATGTAAGCTGAGCCGTGGCCTGGATTCTCTACAATCATGCCAGCCGAAGTCGTTACGGCTTCATACGTATAAGCCGTGCGTTCATTAATCATTGAGTAGGTATCTAAATCGATTTTAGGGTCCATGCCTGCAAGCACACCTTCCCAACCCGAGTCACTCCCATACAATGATGAGGAAAACTTCTTTTTGGTTTTATTAAACGCTAGAGATTGCGCCATTGCCATACCCGTATTGACACCTTCAAGTAGTATCTCTTTTTGATAAGGTGTTGGGTTAAAGGCTTTGCCTTTTTCAATACCTAAATCTTTTAACCATGCATAAAAGAAGCGATCACGATCTGCCATTGGCTCATTTTGAATATACTGATTAACGACTTCCCAATAAGCCATCCCTCTTGGCTGAGTCGCGATTGTTACGTCAGCATCTGATGCTTTGGGTTTATAAATCACAAATTTTACTTGAGGAGGGTTAGCCACATCCGACAGTTTATAAGCGGTGACCGCAGTTTTTAATTTTTCTGCCTCAGCACCTACACCTAACACACGGTAAAAATATAAGATCTGGTTCGTATCACTTTGGATCACTTCACCATCAAAATCTTTAGGGTATTCTTGTCCCGGTCCAACAAAAAGAAGCGTCTCTTTGTTTCCTGATCCAATCTCTTTAATTGGCTCCTGCCATGCATTATTCGCGACACCAAAAATGCTACCTGCTGGAATATTAACAACATAGGGACCTGTCTCAGATAAATCGACTAACGAAATAGTGTATGGAGTCGTAACATTTGCAGTAAGAAATGGATAAACACCATCATACCCTTCATGTAGCCCTATTATAGGGGCATCGCCCTCTTGCAAATCAAACAGAGCTATAGTGCTATTGTAGGATTGATACATACCCACCATTGGCATGGCCCACAGCGTAAGTTGAGAAGCACGCTGTAGATCAATTTCTCGATTTAATTTTTTTGCAGAAGCTTTGGTGATAGTTTGGTCTTGATAATTAATCTGACCTAAATACGTTTGTTCACTATTATTTCCATCTGCGACACCAGTCATACCGAGATTAGCGCAACTAGCTAAGATGCTTACGGCAAAGGCTGATAGTGCCAGTTTCGCATAATGTGTTTTTATCATCTGTATATTCCTTTAAGTTTATTTATTGTGAGTTGTTATTCATATCTCACCAATAGACGTATTATTAAAATAGGTACTTCTATCAGTATTATGAGCGAATTTAGACCTGCTTTATTTGATCTAAAGTCTATTAAGTTGATTAGAAATCACCCGTTAATAGTAACCTTTTAATACTTTATAATTTCGACATTGAGTAGGGAATAAGTACCAACAGCGGCAGTTATATACTCCAAAAATTCACATGACTCTATGGCGTTAAGTGCCCCATACAGGGATAGAGTATGGAGCAATTTCAATGACTGCTTTGAGCCTTGAAGCGGACGTTAAGATTAACTAGTTGCTACCTTCCGCTAAGCGCACCAAAGAGACATCTAATTAAGGAATAAGGAAGACAAGAGTAAATTTAAACATTTACCACTCCCTTATCTGCTACATTTTTCTAATTCGTGTTTCATAAATCGTTATTCGGCCAGCGGGCATGCCATGATGTTTCACTTCAAGTGACGTTGAAAGGTACTGCTACGCTATATAAATTAGCGACTAAACTCCAACCCCATGGATTCCCGCCAAGACAACGCGGGAATGACGGCTTCAATGACACTTGCAACAACGGCCGCAGTATTTACACTGCACTTGTCATCTTTTCGCCACATTTCGACAGTACTTTGCCCTTAAGCTGACACGAGTAACACTCATTACTTTGCTTTAATACTCTGTATCAATTAAAGACAAGAGCAAGCGATGTTTACTTCTAAAAAAAATCTACAACTTATCGATTATAAAAATTCGTATTATTGCCAACAACAGCGAAAAAAACGACGTTATAAGTGGTTTAAAATTTCAGTTTTATTATTACTTATCATCTCACTTGCCTTGGTTTTTATGCCTTATGCACAAAGTGAGCAACTTGATTCACAGGAACAAATAAAGCGAGGCAACGTCCTTGTTCATGGTCCGCAATTGCTTTTTGAGAATCCGAATAACAGTCAGAGTCAGAACCCAAACATAGCCGTGCGTGCAACCTTCCCTGTTGATATTGAAGCCAACATTGAAATTAATGGTTTAGTTGCTTACGCAGAAATAAAGCAAACCTTTATCAATCCCTACAATATTGCGTTGGCGGGAAAGTATCAGTTTCCATTACCTGAAAACTCAGCGGTTAAACAGTTAATGATAAAAATGGGTAATGTAGAAATACTTGGCGAAATAATGGAAAAAAAAGCAGCAAAAGCTATTTACCAAAAAGCCAAAAAAAAGGGACGAAAAGCAAGTTTAGTAGAGCAACAGCGACCGAATTTATTTACCAACAAAATAGCGAATATTCCTGCGCAGTCAACCGTTGTTGTTACGTTAAAATTTATCATGCCTGTCTCGTTCTCTCAGGGGAAATTCAATTTACGACTACCCCTTGCACTAACCGATAGGTATCAACCAAGATCAACGTCAAACTCGTTTAATGAATCGTCTGGGCACTCACCTGAATACTCATCTGAACGCTCACCAAGCAATTTCACTCACGACTTAACTAACGTTTCAGCTAACATTTCAACAAAATCGTTACCCGAGCCATTTAAAATATCAACTACACGTTCATCAACCACGCATGTTCGATCAGTTGCTCGTAGCCAATCATCAATAAACATTGTATTAAACTCAGGTATTCCCATCACGTCTATTGTCAGTGATAGCCATAAAATACAATCACGTGACTTAAGCAGTAAGTTAAACAGTGAGCAAAATGCTTACTTTATTACTTTAGATAAAACCCAGGTGATATCTAACAAAACGTTCGATTTAACTTGGCAATTAATTGCGAGTAATCAACCTCAAGTCAGTAGTTTTACCCAAGAAATCTCAGGTGAGCATTATACTTTATTGACCTTTTTCCCGCCTGAAAAAGCCGTAGCGCAAGTGATAGCAAGAGATATCATTTTTATAATTGATACCTCAGGCTCAATGCAAGCTGGCTCGATGGAGCAAGCGAAATCGAGTCTGCAACTCGCCCTATTACAACTTAACAATAAAGACAGTTTCAATATTATCGCGTTCGATAATGATACCGAATTACTGTTCCCTGTCACTCACATGGCCTCAGCACACAATATCTCAAAAGCACAACAATTCATTGATGGCTTAAGTGCAAATGGTGGCACTGAAATGTACCGACCATTAAGCAACGCGTTAATGATGAAAAAAGATAAAACGCAGTCTTCAAAAGCAATTCGCCAAATAGTATTTATTACTGACGGTGCTGTCGCTAATGAATTTGAGCTTATGCAATTACTTAACACCGCTCAGGGGGATTTTCGTTTGTATACCGTAGGAATAGGCGCAGCACCCAATGGTTACTTTATGAAAAAAGCGGCTCAATTTGGTCGAGGAAGTTATGTGTTTATTCAAAATAAAAGTGAAGTGCAGCGAAAAATGAGCCATTTCATGACAAAAATAAGCCAACCTGCACTCACTAATATTGCCTTAACGCTTGATAACCAAATTCACCAGCACGTTGAGGTTTATCCTAAAAAGATCCCTGATTTATATTTTGGTGAGCCGTTGCAAATAGCCCTTAAATCTCAGTTTCCTATCAGCAGTGTTCAATTAACCGCTGAAACAGTATCAACTCCTTTCTACCAGCAATTAATCATTGATGATCGCCAGCCATCGAAAGGTATTTCATCACTTTGGGCACGGCGTAAAATAGAGAGTTTAGTCGACAGCCTTATTGTTGGAGCAAATAAAGACAAGGTTAAATCGCAGGTTATCGCCACTTCACTCAATCATCAAATAATATCGCCTTACACCAGTTTTATTGCGGTAGAAAAGCAGCCAGAAGTTTCGTCTTTGCTCGTAAAAAATGACTTGTCATCGGTCAAAAAATCTAAAAACAACGCAATACCAGCTCATGAGAGTTTACTGGTAGCTATGCCTCAAACAGCCCTTGATTGGCAATTACAGTTTTTGGTTGGCATAGCGCTAATGTTGCTTAGCTTAGTATTTATGAAGATTAGAAACTTAGCTTTGTTGAACAATATTATGCTGGCTAATACTTGGCTGGCTAATAAACGTTTTAAGTTGGTAAATTGTAATGAAAAACCTCATTAAGAAGTTGCTACTTGTTGCTGGCAGCTTGCTTTGTCTTCATGCGAGCTGGTTGCCGATCAAAGGCTGGCTCTCTGAGCAATTAATAAGTTACAGCTGGCATCAGACAATCGATTTGAAGCAAAAGACTAAACCTTGGCCGTGGGCAGATACTTATCCCATTGCAGAGCTTTCATTTGAACGTTTAAACAAGCATGTAGTTGTGCTTAACGGCGGTGATCCAACCACATTAGCTTTTTCAGCCGGTGCTATTGCTCCCTTTAATCAAGTCAGCAGCGCTCAACCTTTTGTTGTTGCAGGACATAGAGATAGTCACTTTTCATTTTTAGACGAGGTAGTTATGAACGATATAATTTCACTGGCTGACAAACATGGTCAAAGCCAGCTTTACCAAGTTGAAGCCATTGATATTGTCGATGCATCAACAGGCGAGCTCCCCATTTTGGCAGATGATTCGCAGCTAATTCTAATCACTTGCTACCCTTTTACTAATACTCGTAATATAGGTAATGTTGCTGGCAGTAATAGTAATGAAAGGTATGTGATAACAGCAAGATTGCTTTGAATGCATTTTGCCGGGGTATTTCTATAGTTCTGTTCTGACACAAAGACAATCTACTAATCATTGTTCCTTGTCGATGAATAGTGAAATAAAATCTATATAAATCATAGTTTAAATAATTATCAAACCGCACTTTATTACACTAAAAATGAACTTACTTCATTGTAATATGACTAACCTAGTAACCAAGAGACAATGGATCTTCGACTAGAGACTTCGAAGATGACGATATTAATTCACTCCTGAGTAAGATGACGCTATTAACTAACACCTGAGTGCAGATGTCTTATTGATTAACTCCTAAATGAAAATGACGTGATTAATCGCTTCTTGAGTAAAATGCTTAGCCAACAAAAGAAATTATTTTTCCTCCCAAAGGTTCTATTATTAATATAACCTTTACTTTCATTAACAAAGAGCAGTGCCTATGAAATTAATTTACAGTAATGAAAATCAATTTTTAGTAAATAACGCTAAAAACATTCTTGAAAATCACAATATAGAAGTCACTTTGAAAAATGAGTTTGCCTCTGGCGCTGCAGGTGTATTAGCGCCTATAGATACCTGGGTAGAGTTATGGATAATTAATGATATTGATGAAGAGAAAGCGGAAACAATTTTAGCGCAGGCATTAAAACAGCAAGGAGAACACGATTGGTTTTGTCAGCAGTGCCAAGAGCAAAATGATGCTTCTTTTGATTCTTGTTGGCAGTGCCAAACTGAAAAAGCGTCATAATGCCAAACGCTTTAACTTAGACAGCTTAATGGAATACTTTGAGGGCAAAGTAAAAGCACTGCATAGGCATGCCTAATAATAAGTAATGGCAATTTCGGCTGCCAATAAAAGTTAACTTTTTGATAGGAACTAGTTGATAAATATTTTAGTTCTAAAGCAATTGTTTTATCGACGTTAAGTTGTAGATTCTTTAATATTCCCCGCAATATTAATTACTGCACTTTTGATAGAAGTTGCAATTTGATCTGCAGTTTTAATAGACGCTACCGCTCTGGCTGTAGTAAGTCCTCCAATTAAAACACCTAATAATGCCCATCCCTTAGCTATGCACTCCTCTTTCGAATCACCCTCAATTCCTTGAGCCACAAGCGCAACTATTTCTTTCATTTTTTCTTCATAGAGACTTTGTAATTGAGGCTTAGTACGAACAACTTCGGGTGAAAGGGTTGTCATTGCGCAGCCACATGAAAGGTTTTCCCGATGTGATTGACTTAGATAATAATCTGAAAAAGCCACGAGCCATTGTTTTCCATGTTGACGTTGAAACTCAGGGATAGCAGTAATCACCTCATCAAGACCTACCGACAATGCCACTTCAAATGCACCTTCTTTTGAGCCTAAGTGGGCATAAAAGGCACCCGAAGTAACGCCTGCCTCTTTAGCTATACCATCAACACCAATACCCGCATAACCATTGCTTCGAAAAGCTTGACTCGCTGCGTTGATAATACGTTTTCTTGTTTCTTCTTTTTTGCTTACTTTCGTCATGTAAATATCCGAACCCCTGAGAATATTTACATTATAACTGTGTTCCAAATAAAAATATAGCAGTCGTTATATTCCTCATTGACAATATAACGATCACTATATAATATGACCTAAATTACTAAATATAACGATCACTATATTTAATAATTAAAACTGACGTTGCCTAAAAGCAACATCGATTAATCACTAACAATTAACTTAATAATTATTGGAGAATACTATGCCATTAACTCTAACTCTTACTGAAGGCGTTATCCCTGCTGGTTCTGAAAAGGAAGCAGTTGAAAAAATCACTCATTCAATGCTTAAACATCACGGTCTTTTAGGTAATACGGTGATGACACCTAATATAACGGCACATGTTTCAGTACTGCCTAAAAATTCGACTTTTTCGGGTGGTGAAGAATTCTCAGGCGTTTGGATGGAATGGAAGGTACCTTCATTTGCTTTTGCTTCAAGAGACATTCAATTGGCGCATTTTGCTGATGCAACCGAAATAATCAGGGCTTTATCTGGCGGAAAACAACCGATAGAACATATTTACTCGAATGTTATTCATACGGTAGATGGCTCATGGAATTTCAATGGCATCGCGATGACCAATGAAGAAATTGGTGCAGAAATTTCGATGGGATAACAGGTTTTCCAAGTGATTTTGGTCAGTAATATTCTTTGTTCACTCATTTATAGTCTCAACAGGAAGTGGACAGAATCATTGTAAAAAACATCGACAAACACTGTGAACCTTAGGTGTCTTTGTTGTTATCCATACAAATTTAACGTTAAAAAAGAGAAGTTTATGTTTAAAAAAATAGCAGCGGCAAGTTTATTTATCATCATTTCAACGAGTTCCTTTGCGGGTCAAAAAATATGTACGCCAATTGGGGGTATGGCAATGCCAACATTCTCACCTCAAGCTGATGGTTCGGTGAGAATTACGGCGGCATTAATTGGCAGTGTTAGTGCGGCAAGTGGCACAATTACTGCTCAAAGAGAAACCAAAAGTGGCTTAGAAATGGATTTGAACCACTACTTTTTAAACAATACTGGAGGCTCATTTCACACGGTAGATCATGCAGAGTTAACCGCTGTACCAGGTAAAATGGGTAATTTTATGATTGAAATTAATTACTCCATTGAGAAAGAATCTACGACCGGCACGTTCAAAGGCTATGAGGGTGACTTCAAAAGTTACGGCTTAGTCGATTTGAATAATATGGAAGGACTAGTACGTTACAGTGGTGAAATTTGTAAATTGTAGATCACAAAACAAATCCCGAGCACTAGCCTTTATCCACTAGTACGGGCTAGTGGTGATTTTATTTCGACAATTAACTGGAGATTTCCACGATGAATCGAATACTTCATACGATGTTAAGAGTATCTAACCTTGAAAAATCAATCGAGTTTTATACCAAAATATTAGGTATGAATGTACTCAGAACTGTGGAACAACTTGATCAAGGTTTTTCTTTAACCTTTTTAGGTTATGCAAAAGAGTCTGAAACGTGTGTATTAGAGTTAAACTATATACCCGTAATCATTCAAAATGCTCGATTCAGAGCGCTTGAGAAAATCTAGTTTGAGGCGCGTCAATTAAATAATGGTTATTCCCTATTTCTTTGACGCAACAATAAAATAGGTTTGCTCATGCACTTCTACGATGTGGCTAAAAACGATTTATACGTCGTTATTGATTTTGTCAATGGAACAACCATTGTCTGCAATCAATGCCTTGTTTAAATCGTTTTATTCTCCCACTGAAACATGCATTTTGAATGGTCACGGGTATAACTATGGCGTTAATAAATATGAGTTGGGTAATGCCTTTGGTCATATTGCAATTGGCGTCGACGATTGTTACAGCGCATGTATTCAAATAGCGCTATTAGGCGGTAACATTGTACGTGAGGCTGGCCCTCTGGCAGGTAGCGATGAAGTAATCGCGTTTGTAGAAGACCCAGATGGCTACAAAATTGAATTAATAGATCGCTAACCACCTAGTATTGAGCAGGGGATAATCCATAATATAGGGCGACAAAAGTACGGTGACAAAAGATGGAAAACTTTCCACTTACAATGATAAATCATGAGGTAAGGATATTATGAAACTAACATTAACAGGCGGATGTCTCTGCGGTGCAGTACAATTTTCTGTCAAAGATGAATTCAAGGCATTTTATCAATGTCACTGTAAGCAGTGTCAGCAACTATCAGGCTCGGCATTTACGTCGAACATTTTGACTGCTCCTACAAATATTGAATGGCTTAAAGGTAAGCGCAACGTTACCGTGTATGATCACCCTACTAGAGGATTTTCAAAATCGTTCTGTTCCCTCTGTGGCTCTGCGCTTCCTTTTATAAACAAAAATAAAACAACATTAATTATACCTGCAGGTTCACTTAATGAGCTGCCTGATTTAAAACCACAAGCTAATATGTTTACATCAGAAGAAGCATGTTGGCTTAAGCCTGGCTTAAACGCTAAGGGGTTCAGTGGTTTCCCTGAATAGTTACCCGAATTGAATATTATTAACAAAACACAAAACGATGAAGCAATGGTATAAAGTACATTCAACTAAGCTACTCATGCCATCGTCTTGTGCTTCTGCAATCAACATCCTTAAGATGACTTACTTATTCACTCACTTGTGTGACAGCTAAAATGCTTTCAACAAGATAATCAATATCTTGTTCAGGAATTGAGGCAAGATTAATTCGTCCGTTATTCAAACCGTAAACGGCATATTCAGTCCTCAAACTTTCCATTTGTTCTTCAGTTGCGGGCAACATAGCAAACATGCCCTCTTGAGATAAAATATAGTCAAAATAGTTATCTCCTGAGTGTTGACGAAATGCCGCGCAAAGCTTTTCTCTGATCCCTTTAATTTTACCATTTATCTGTGAAAGTTCATCTGACCACATTGTTTTCAATGCTGGTGTTTTCAAAATAGTCTTCACAATTTCAGCGCCATTTGAAGGTGGCACCCAATAAGTGGTTTTACTCATAATGGCGAGTTGAGATTGTGCTTTGTTTGCTTCTTCTAGTGTTGGACTTAGAATATAAGCAGCGCCTACTCTATCACTGTACACACCGAAATTTTTAGAACAACTCACGCAAAGCGCCAAACGTTCAACCGACTTAGCCATAGTAAGTAAACCCGCAGCATCTTCATTTAACCCGTCGGCAAAGCCTTGATACGCAGTGTCGATTAACGGCAAGAAATTGGTAGATTTTGATAGCTGAGCAATTTGCTGCCAGTGTTGCGCTGTTAAACGTAATCCTGACGGGTTATGACATGAGCCGTGAAGTAGCACCACATCATTTTCGCCTAACTTTTCTAGTGTATCGAACATGCCACTTTCATCAAGCGTCATGGTTTTATGATCAATAAAAGGATATTCCTCATAAGCCAAACCTGCGGCGATAATGGTTGGAATATGATTGGCATACGTTGGGTCACTTACCCAAATTTTGGCAGTAGGGTTTGCGAGTTTAATTAAATCTAAAATGGCACGTAAACCGCCACTGCCACCTGCCGTTTGAACGCCACTGATATAACCATTAACGGTTTGGTTTGCAAACACCAGCTCTTGGAGTAATTGCACATACTCAAGATCGCCTTTTGAACCAACATAACTTTTATTTCGTCCTGCATTGGCGAGTAGTTGGTCAGCTTCCATCACCGCTTTCATTAACAAGGTGTTGTCATTGCTATCTTTATAAACACCTACGGTTAAATCAACTTTAAAAGGTCGTTCATCTTTAGATGAACGTGCCATCAAATCTATAATTTCGTCAGAAGCAGGTAAAGGAATATTGGCAAACATGGGAACTCTTCAACTTTAATTAAATAAAAAATAACGTAATTTAATACATTTAAATCAAGACTCTACTATATCACCTGCTGTTATTATTTAAACGACTACTTAGTCTGTATATCGCGTTAATTTGAACATTTATCCTAAACCACTTGTTTCGCTGATTTAGGTTGATGTAAATACGCTTTTAACTTTTCCGTTTTTATTAAGCCAATGATTAACCCCACAATAATTAATAAACATGCGAGTGCTTTGACAAGCCCTATTTGCTCTTGGTAAAAAATAGCACTGCCTAATAAACCAAAAATGGGTACCAAAAAAGTTAACGGTGCAACTGTGCTTAATGGGTATTTCACTAATAAGCGATTCCAAACCCAATAGCCAAATAACGTAACTGGGTAGGCTTGAAATAACACAGAGAAAATAACAGAGCCATTAGCGAGTGAATTCAATGTTTGTAATTGCTCCGGTCCACCGCGTAAAAAAGCGAGTGCAAATAAAGGTAACGGCGCAAATAACATGCCCCAGATACTAAAGGCAAAAATCTCTTTGGTTCCTGCTTTTTTAACAAGAATACTGGTAATACTCCAAGATAAAGCGGCGATTAAAATAAAGACTAAACCTAACGTTGTCACTGAGCCATCAGTTACCGATACGCTTAACGCCAAACCTAGAATAGCAACAACGCTACCAACTACTTTGATGGGAGCAACAGTTTCTTTAAGTACAAAGTAGCCCACTAATAAACTAATCACGACATTCATCTGCAATAATACTGAAGCCATACCTGCAGAGAGCCCCGCCTGAATTGACCAACTACCCATGCCCCACACACCAATGGCAAAGACGAGTCCGTAGCCCATTAAATATCGCCATTTGACCTGTGGTCTTTTAACAAAAAACACCGCAGGGATGACGGCAAAACTGAAACGTAATGCGGTGAGTAACAAAGGGTCTATTTCACTGACGCCAAGTTTGATCACCGAAAAGTTAAGCCCCCAAATAATCATCACAAAAATGCCGAGTAGTAGATCTCTATTGTTCATTGTTCATCCTTTTAAATGCCAGATTTAATGGCAAGTGGTTAAGTTCGTTTTCTTACAAGTGCAGTTATTATTAACGAAAGCAAAAAAGAGAACAGATACAATTTATAAAATAAAAAAGGGTACAGTTAATTCAGACTTTGTTATATGGTGACTGTGTTTTACGGTCACAACGCTAGAAAGTAATAAGCAACAACAGCAAAGTTGTCGTTTTAATATTAAAAGGTAAACGAATAGATGAGATATATTGATCTTGCTGAAATGTGTATTGCCGATATCAGCAGTGGAAAACTGGTAAAAAATAGTCGCATGCCATCGTTAAGAAATTTTCGACAACAGCATTCAATAAGCATGACCACGGCACTTAACTGTTATCAGTATCTTGAATCCTTAGGTTGGATCCTTGCTAGACCACAATCAGGGTATTTTGTTTGCGGGCAGCGAATGGCTAATGAAAAACCTGAACTCGTTGCTTTTAAAAGTATTATGACTGATCCAAAGCTCCCCGTTGTTAAGCCTTATTATCAGCATGGCAATTCATCTGCTTGCGCAATAGATAGCGCACACAATACTTCTGCCAATCATTCGGTATATCAACCCGCGAATAAAGACATAGTGGGGCCGCTGGGCGTTGCCCGTATTTCTACAGATTTTATCCCGCTAGATAAGTTACAAAACAGTTTTCGTCGAGCCCTTAAAAGGCAAGGCAGTAATATTAGTTTTTATCCCGATATTCAGGGAGAAAAAATACTGAGAGATACACTGAGTAGCCACTTTAAGAGTTATGACTTTCATATCCCCAGTGATGAACTGTTAATCACCAATGGCTGTATGGATGCCATTCAAACGGCAATAGAAATATGCACTGACTTTGGCGATGCTGTCGCCATCAGTTCACCTTGTTTTAATGGAATATTAGACATGTTAGCCGCACTTGGGCGTAAAGTTGTTGAAATTCCGTCAACAGAGCAAGGCATTGATCTTGTCCAACTTGAACAACATATGAAGAGTAATCAGATTAAAGCGGGCTTGTTTTGTACTTCACATATGAATCCTCAAGGTATTTCTATGACAGCATTACAGAAGCAGCACTTAGTTAACCTTGCGCAAACCTACAAGATTCCGATTATAGAAGATGATGTTTACATTGAATTAGCGCACGGTAAAGTCATGCCCTTACCTGCCAAACATTGGGATAAACACGGCTATATTTTATGGTGTGGTTCAGTGTCAAAAACAATTGCGGCAGGCTATCGATTAGGCTGGTGCTGGCCGGGTCGTTTTACCGAGCAATATTTACAAAAGCGTAAGTATTGTAATCAAGGGGTTTCTTCTCCAGTACAACTTGGCCTAGCTGATTTTATTAGTAATGGTGATTATGCAAAACACCTGAAAAAGTTGCGGGTAGCGATACAACAACACACATTGAGTTATCAGCGTTACTTAACAAAAAACTTACCTGTTGCCAGTAAGATCAGCGATCCTTCCGGTGGTTTTGTTTTATGGATTCAAGTGCCCAATTTAAATGGCCGTAAACTTCTTGCACTAGCAACTGAGGGTAATATTGATATACGCATTGGTGAGCAATTTAGTACCCGTGATTTGTATCAAGATTACTTTAGAGTCAACACGGGTTTTATGATAACCGAGGGTAATGACAAAGACACTCGAGAAGAAGTAGATAGCCAAATTAATAAGTTGATGAAATTAGTTAAAGTCGCTAGTTCAGAGAGGATTTAAGGTGATGGAATATAGCGACTCGCCCACCCTGAAATTGTTTGAGCGACATATTCACTATCGATTGATTTTGATAAAAGGTGATCCGCTGTGTCTAGGCTAACGAAACTTTTAGGGTGTTTTGCAGCCTTGTAAATTTTCTCTGCATCTGAAATATCTACAGTTAAATCTATCGGTGAATGTAATACCAATAAAGCTTTATTAAGATGCTGAATATGTTCTGTCGTTTGGTTACGTAAATCATCCAAAAATTGTTTCTTAATGGTAAATTCACGTGAGCCTAAACTAACTTTCGCCGAGCCACTTTGATCTATTTTTTCGAGGTGTGCATCAAAGTTATGTATGACATGACTTGCTTCATACGGGGCACCAATTGTTACTACACCTTTGACTTTAGGAAGTTGTGAAGCCATTGCTAAAACAGCCGCGCCGCCAAGACTGTGACCTATTAAAAGTTGAGGTGCCTCATAATTCTGTTCAAGAAAATATGCAGCTGACACTAAATCTTCAGTATTAGATGAGAAATTAGTATTAGCGAAATCACCGTCACTATTCCCTAAGCCAGTGAAGTCAAATCGAAACACAGCAAAACCATGTTGCACCAAAAATCGACTAATTCTTGATGCTGCAGCCACATCTTTACCACAGGTAAAGCAATGAGCAAACAAAACATAGGCTCGTATTTTTTGCTCTGGCGTTTCTAACAAACCAGCTAGATATTGATCTTGGCTAGGAAACTCAACTTTCGTTCTCATTAATTAATTCCTCAGTTTACTATTAACCTTGCTTATACAAAGACATATAAATTAACTACAAGAGCTGTTAATTTTTGGCATTAAAGAGCTGTATTTCAACTAGACGGTCTAGCGCTAAACGTCCGCCATTAAAAATAACAACCTGTGCTAATAATACTCCCCACAAGACATGTTCGGCATACGCTACAGGAGCAATCTCCTCCAAACTTATTACTGCAACAATATTAACAAAGAATAAACCCAAGGCTGAAAAACGACTTGCTAACCCTGCCATCAATAACAACGGCAACACAATTTCTGCGGCGGTTCCTAAATAAGCGGCTAACTCAAACGGTAATACGGGTACTTGATACTCATATTCAAATAACAATAACGTACTTTCCCAGTCTCTTAATTTAGTCAAGCCTGATGAGAAAAACGCCCAACCAACATAAAAACGTGCAGCTAATAATGCAACAGGCTCTAACAGGCTTATTTTTCCTGCGACATTACGGTAAAAGTGGCTAAGTGATAACAATAAATTTTTTAAGGTATGCATAGTTATTTATCTTTAAAAGTAAAAATTAAGTGATGGTTAATGTTGCACTGACTAATAGTTTATTATTCAGTGCCGCATTATTTAAAATGAGAATTAGGCAAGTTTATCTAACCATTGCATCATTTGTTGTGGTGGCAACCCACCAACACGCTGATCAATAATTTCATTATTTTTCACTAACATCAGCGTTGGTACACTGCGTATACCATAATCTGCAGCAACATTTGCCATATTATCGATATCAATTTTAATCGTGTTAAATCGACCATTCATCAAGCCAGAAACGTCTTCAACTATGGGTGACATTGATTTACAAGGCCCACACCACGAAGCAGTAAAATATAACAGTGAATATTGATGCTGAGATAATAGATCATCTAT
Organism: Colwellia psychrerythraea 34H; assembly: GCF_000012325.1. Taxonomy (NCBI): domain Bacteria; kingdom Pseudomonadati; phylum Pseudomonadota; class Gammaproteobacteria; order Alteromonadales; family Colwelliaceae; genus Colwellia; species Colwellia psychrerythraea. The sequence continues at coordinate 3,525,307 of NC_003910.7, forward strand.
TGAGTCTGCTGATGTTAGTTGTTTCATAATAAAACCTTATTTAAGTAGATATTAGTCGTAAACTTTTTCAATTTGCTCTTCGGTTAACCCTTTAATATCAACCCAATTAATTTGAGCTGTTTCGATGTAACCTGGAATGTCAGTTACCCATTTCTTTTGTACGTCTTTATTTAGGTTTAGGTATAATTTGTCGCCACGGATATGCCAAGCAGTAGGGTCAGTATCGAATTTTTTATTCATCGTTACGCCAAAAGCACAGAAACCACCGTACTGTGGTGCATATTTACTTGGCTCAGATTGAAAAAGGTCACGATTATCAGCCGTAGAAAACTGGTAAATAGCGCCGTTATAAGCTGCTGTAAATTTATCAGAACCTTTCGTTGGTTTACCTTTTGTAAAATAAGATACGGTGTCATAGCCTTTAATGGCTAAATCATTGCCATTTGCATTTACTTCAATGTTCGCTGCAAAACTTAAACTACTAACTAATAAGGCAGAAGTTGCGAAAGTGGATTTTATCAAGGTTGAAAGTTTCATTATTTACTCCAGTATTTAATTATTAATAAGGATGTTTTCCTTGGTTGATAATATAGGCCTTTCAATCACCCAAAAGGAATGACATAGTCCTAACTTTGAACCCGATCGTCCAGAATAGTCATAAAGAGAGATAAAATGGATCAACTTTCAGTCATCTTGCAACGCTTTTCGATGAATACAGAGGTTTTCTTTACCGGAAACTTATGTGGTATTAGTCATTTTAATAAAGAGCCAAATCGAGGACACTTGCATTTACTTCTCAGTGGGGAGTTAACGCTGATTGATGAAGAAGGTAAATCTCGATTGGTTAATGAACCGACCGTGTTATTTTTTCCAACACCTCATGCTCATCGTATTATTGGTAATGAAGATAATCCCCCTGAACTGGTGTGCGCCAACATCATTTATAACGAAAGTTCTTCTAATCCAATTGCTAATGCTCTGCCTTCGATGATGTCATTTAAACTTAGCGACGACGAAAGATTGAAACAAACTGCAGACTGGTTATTCGAAGAAGCCTTTCACGAACGATCTGGACAGCTACCCATGATTAATTCGTTAACCAATATATTTCTTATTCATGTGCTTCGTCATGTACTAGATAACAATATTATGCAGCATGGTTTACTCGCTGGTTTAGCTCATCCGCAGGTGTCTATTGTTTTACTCGCTATTCATAAAGCGCCAGAGCAACAGTGGGGATTAGAAGAAATGGCTGAACTTGCCATAATGTCACGATCAAAATTTGCGGATATATTTAAACGTACCGTTGGTCAAAGCCCAGGAGATTATTTAATTGATTGGCGTATCATTGTGGCTAAAGGTTTATTAAAGAAAGATAAGCCTGTGGCATTAGTTGCCAATGCCGTTGGTTATGAGAACGGATCAGCACTAGCAAGAGTATTTAGAAAAAAACTGGGGATCTCGCCTAAACAGTGGGTTGAACAAACGCGCTAACTTGATTTTTCTATATGAATGGATTTAACCTTCTCAACGTAGCCAAAGCCTTAATTTTACGTTTTCAATAAAAAACTAATGACTACTGACACCATGCTGTCAGTAGCACAGTGGTATTGTTCTTTTATCGCAGTCAAAACGATTGCGAACTTATACCAATTTGATTAAATTTCTTCCCAACTCAGAGCTTTGCTCTATGTTCAATAACAAGGAAAATTTGTTTCGGTTTAGTCATTCTAAATCAAATAAATTTAACGATGTTAGTGGGCATAGAGTAAGCTCCCAGAGGGCGAGTTTAAAAGGCTTACATGCGACGTTATTGATTTTGACAAGGGAATAACCATTCTCTTCAATCAATGCCTTGCCTCTAAGCCTTTTAATTCTCGCTGAGTGGGAAAGAACTTAATCAACTTGGTATCATTAATTAAAGGAATACAATATGTTAGAACATTCTCCATTGGTCTGGGCTGAAATATCTGTTACTGATATGAACCGAGCAGTTGCATTTTATCAAACGCATTTTGATTTAACGTTTAAACACGAAGTAATGAATGACATGGAAATGTCTATTGCTGAAACGGCCAACATAGGCGACCCAAGTTTTGCCCTTTTGAAACACGATATGATGGTGCCAAGCCGAGATGGCAGCACAGTGTATTTACATCTTAGTTTGACGTTAAATGACAAAGTGAATGAGATTAAAGCAGCGGGTGTTGAAATTTTATTACCTCCAATGCCTATTAAAGAAGGCGAATGTGGCTACATTGCTATTTTTGTAGATAGCGAAGGAAATAAAGTTGGGTTGTGGTCTCAAGGTCTGTGATGATAAAACTAACCTATTAAGGTTTCATCAACATGTCTAACTCAACAACAAGATCACAAACTGAATGAAACTGGTATAACTAAAATACCCTCTTAACAGTATATAAAAATAATACAGATACCCAAACCACTTGAAGATGCGTGTTTTAAGTCGCTTGGGTATAAGCCCCTTTCAATACTGGGTTTATGTATTATACCAATTGATGTAATGGAATAATAATGCGTCGTGCAGACAGACTTTTTCAAATCATACAGTTGTTAAAGAATCGCCGTTTAACTACTGCGAGTTTATTAGCAGAAGTACTCGAGGTGTCTACAAGAACTATTTATCGAGATATTCAAGATCTCATTGCCAATGGTATTCCTGTAGAAGGTGAAGCAGGTGTAGGGTATTTATTACGTCGTGAAGTAGACGTACCACCCCTTATGTTTAATGAGTCAGAACTTGAAGCGATTCAAGTAGGCATAAGAATGGTAGAAGCTTGGGGAGGTAGCGAACTCGCGAGTTCAGCCAAACAAGCAATGATCAAAATATCTGCAGTTTTACCTGAAAGGCTGCAAACATTTAACTCATTAATGTTTGCACCTAAGTTTCATGCCAAATCAAATGAATTTCAACATCTAGACCTTTTACGTAAAGCGGCCACCGATAGACAATACCTTCAAATGGATTATGAAGACGCTAAACACGCGCAAACCAGTCGAGAAGTACGTCCACTCGCTATCCACTTATGGAGAGGCTGTTGGACACTATTAACCTGGTGTGAACTTAGAAATGACTTTCGAAACTTTCGCATCGATAGGATAATATTGATTAACCTTACTCCACGATTTTTTCCTGTGGTAGACGGTGAAGAACTCGATGATTTCATCAAGGAAATGCAAAGAAAGTATGGATAATTACCGCCTCCCCTCTCTTTGAGCTGAAGCAAACAAGGACTAAAATTGAATGCTTCGCTAACTTAGACCCAAACTACCTGAAGATGCTTGGCTATAAATGGACTTATTCTGGTTTAGAATATCCTGACCAGATATCGGCATTTACTGATGTTTTCTTTTTACGTTTTTTCTTACCAGTACCTTCAGGCGCTGCCATTGGTTTCTCAACGGCTAAAATTGAATCACCGGTAATTTCAGCGGCTTCAAAACCTTCAACTTGCTCACGTTTAAGCCTAAATTTGTTCTTCTTTTCGATCACGCTGAAGTGATGATAATCTTCATGGTCGATAAGCGATATGGCTAAACCTACTTCGCCAGCACGACCACTTCGACCAATACGGTGCATGTAGTCTGATGGACTTCTTGGTAAGTTAAAGTTGATGACCACCGGTAGTTTTTCGATGTCTAAACCACGGGCAGCAATATCCGTAGCAATTAACACTTCAATATCGCCAGCTTTAAAGCCATCAAGCACACGACTACGTTCGCTTTGACCTTTATCGCCATGAAACACGGCGGCGGTAATACCACGTTTAGCTAATTTTTCAGCTAAGTGTTCACAATGGTGTTTGGCATTAACGAAAATAAGCGCTTGTCGCCATTGCTCTTGCTGAATCAAATGCGCTAATACCGCTGTTTTTTCACCCTTATTCACGGTAAAAACACGTTGAACTAACGTGCTGGCATCCGCACTTTGTAATTGTATTTCAATCGGGTTGTTAAGCAGTTCTTGCGTTAACGTTGTTACTTGTTCAGGAAAAGTCGCTGAAAATAATAAGGTTTGTTTTTTCTTCGGCGTTAATGCCAACAACGCTGTTAGTTCTTCAGTAAAACCTAGGCTTAACATGCGGTCGGCTTCATCAAGTACTAAGGTTTTAACCTTATCGAGCTTGATGGCATTACTTGAAATTAAATCAAGTAATCGACCCGGCGTTGCCACCAAAATATCGACGCCACCGCGTAATGCGAGCATTTGAATATTGACTGATACGCCACCAAAAACAGCAAGGGTTTTAATTTCGCCATTAAAATGCACTGCATAAGATTTAATACTGTCTGCAACTTGCTTGGCGAGTTCACGAGTAGGTACTAAAACTAGTCCAGTAACAAAGTTACCTTTACTGTTTTTGCTGCCCGATGAAATGTCTTCGCGTAATTTCTGCAACATAGGCAGTGCAAAGGTGGCTGTTTTACCTGAGCCGGTATTTGCCCCTGCAATTAAGTCACGTCCCGCGAATACACTTGGGATAGCTCGCGCTTGAATAGGCGTTGGCTGATGATATTCCAGCTCAGCTAATCGCGCTAATAAGGGGGTAATAAGGCCAAGTTCTGTAAAGGTGGCAGGCGTTGTAACAGTTGTCATTAAAATAAAGGGCTCAAAGCTAAAGTAATTGCCCCTATTTTAGCGTATTTATGGTCTGTTAAGTTAGTGAAATTGATCAAACATTGGAAGATTGATTCTTAGTGCACGAATAACAACAAACGCTTTAGTTATTTACTCTCGTTATATGACTGTAAAGCATACCATTATTGTTGATGTATTAAACCGGTATCATCGTTTTCAAAACCATGACATATGTAGCCACTCATCTTACGTTTTTTCTTAGCTATTTGATGAAAGTGCTCATAACCCACTGAAAAGGCAAACGGATTGGCGTTGTAATCTGCATAAGATTGATCACTACCATTGTTAGCTTCTCTGATACCTGCAGCAAAAGAGCTTAAAAAGTCATCTCGGTTGTTGAGCAATATTGTTGTCTCGCCATTCCCGCCTTCAACCAATTCTAACGCGCCTAAGTCAATATACTTATCAACAACTACATTATTGAAAAAGCCACTGTATTGCTCAGTTTCAACATCATAGGAAACGGGAGAATCATCTGAAGCTTCCATTAATGAGACAAATAGCTCTCTTACTTTTTTTGAAATCACTCTCTGTATTCCTTGCTTAGCCCATACTCTTTACTGATTTTACTGTTTATTTAGTAAATTAACTAGGTTGTCCCTGGTTAATTTACTTAAATAACAAGGGACCTATTCTGAAGCAAAAAAGAGCTGTGACTGGCGTAGCAGGTCATTTCATCTACGAGGTTAATCAAAGATGTTCAAAGTAAAGTGAAAATCATTGAACATCTTTGATTGAAATACAGTTACCGTACTTATGAATAAGCAGTCTATATGGTACTATCGAAGTTACATAATGAGTGGCCCGCTATTAGCAATTAACCCTGAAGGTTCTATTGCTGTAATTGATATTTATCATTTTATTGATATTTTTCATCTTATTAATAAAAGATAACGACCCAACTTTCCAACTTACCGATCGATTTGAATTCTTAATAATTAAATACTATGGCCAAAAACACGTTTACTCCTGAATTACTTGAAAAACACTTTACCAAAAATGAATGGAAAAAAGGCGCGAGAATTTTTCAGGCAAATGGCGTTAAAACCTGCGCCCTTGACGGTGAAGTAATACGCGGTGTAGTTTTTAGTGAGCGCTCGCGCGAATCAAGTTATTTAACGCGTTTAGTCTTTGATGGTAAGTTTGGTGATATTGCCAGTTATTGTGATTGTTATGTCGGTCGCGATTGTAAACATGGTTCAGCGTTAGCGCAGTGTTATATTCACGAACATTTTGACCGAAACAGCATCGCTACCTCAGAAACAATAATAGATAAATGGCTTAACCGTTTTCAAGCTCAGCCAACTAGATACCAGCCCAATACCCAGCAAAAATCATTATTATACTTTTTAAAGCCCAACCCATATAACGAAGACGACTTTTTAACTTTAGGTATTAAGTCAGCTCGACCAAAAAATAGTGGCGGTTGGAATAGTTCTATTGGCAGTGAATATTCTGCCAGTTCGTTGATTAATAGTGCCTATGCGAATGACGAGGATGTTGCTGTACTTACCGAGCTTATGCGTACTAACCAGTATGGCGATACCATTAAGTATTTTGATTTATTTGAACGCATTATAAAAACTAATCGTAGCTTTTGGCATACAACGTACGACTTAAGCGAGCCGGTGACGTTAAGTGAGCCACTAGAAGCAGAATGGCAGTGGTTAGCGTTGGGCAACAGTTTACATACGTTAAAGCTTGTTTTAATGCAGCCATCAGAAAGTATTCGTATTATCAAAGCACAGCCACTGTGTTTTTATGACGAAGAAAAAAATTGCTTTGGAAAAATTAATACTAATACTCAATGTGATTTTGAAGCAGGTTTACTTAATTCCCCTATTTTTGAAGAAGATAAATTACCCTGGATAATGAGTAAATTATCTATGTCCTTAGGTGATGCAGTGAAGCGTTTGCCTAAACCTAAAACAAAATACTCACAAGAGTTAACACAACCTGATGTGTACTTGCACTTTACTACGCCAGTAGCCTCTAATCGACAAACGGGTTATGTGCAGGTTAATTTTTCCTATCAAGGTAATTTAGTTAATCCCCATGATGAAAACGTTACGATTACGCCATCAAACGTAACTAAGCTTAGTATTGATAGTGATGCCCAGAGTGATGCCGATAGTAATATTGAGAGTGGTGCTTATAGTAATATTGAGGATGAAGTTGAGCGTGAAAATGTAAGTCCACGCGAGATAAAAATTTATCGTGACTTAGCCTTTGAGCAAACGGTTATTGATAAATTGACCACGCTGAAATTTAACCCTCAACCTAAACCTAAACGTTACACTTATACTAGTCAGGACGATTTGAACAAAAGTAAAACTCCTGAATTTGCCATGCTGATGCAAGGCAGTGTCTTGTGGCAACGCTTTTTACATCAAGAATTATCACCACTTGAAGATCTAGGCTGGCATATTACTTTTGCTGATGATTTTTATTATAAAGCGCTTTCTACTGATAGCGTATTTGATGCCGAAGTGATGGAAACCGATGATCATGACTTTTTCTCATTAGGGTTAAACTTAACCATTGATGGTAAAAAAATGCCTGCGTTTCCTATTTTGCTTAGCGCTATTGAGCAGCTACCGAGATCAGCATTACTTGACCGCGAAAAAGAAGACCTTATTTCTCCTGACTCCCCTATTTATGTAGATTTAGACAATGGTGGTTTTGTTGCCCTACGTTATCAAAGCGTGCAGCCAATATTAAAACAGTTCATTGAACTATTTATGCCTAATGCCTTAAGCCATGATGGCACTATAGAGCTATCGCGTTTTCAAGGGCATCAAACGTTATCGATGTTAGATGACCAAGGCATGATAGCAAAAGGCACAAGTAAGCTAAGAGCGCTGGCTGATAAACTAAAAGACTTTCAACAAGTAACTACGATTCCTGTACCCGAAGGTTTAAACGCGACGTTAAGAACTTATCAGCACCAAGGACTAAACTGGTTACAGTTTTTACGCGAATACCAATTAAACGGTATTTTGGCTGATGACATGGGTTTGGGTAAAACCATTCAAACCTTGGCGCACTTATTAATTGAAAAACAGCAAGGTCGACTGACTAAACCGATATTAATCGTTGCGCCTACCAGTGTTATTTTTAACTGGGCTAATGAAATAGATAAATTTACCCCTCAACTTTCTTATCAAGTATTACACGGTAACAAACGTCATGAGCAATTTGGCTGTCTTGAGGGCGTCGAAAATGGTGAAAATCAGGTTGATATAATCATCACCAGTTATGCGTTGATTACTAAAGATTTAGCACATTACACTGACCGAAAATTTTATTACCTTGTGCTTGATGAAGCCCATTATATAAAAAATACCAAAACTAAATTATACCAAGCGTTTCTGACACTAAAAGCGCAGCATAAATTGTGCTTAACGGGTACGCCGATGGAAAATCATTTAGGCGAATTCTGGGCACAATTTAATTTTTTACTGCCTGGTTTTTTAGGCGGACAAAGACAATTTACTAAACTCTTTAGAACACCTATAGAAAAACATGGTGAGCTAGAGCGTAAGCAGTTATTAAATCAGCGTATTAAGCCGTTTATTTTACGTAGAACCAAAGACAAAATAGCCACTGAATTACCACCAAAAACTGAAATAATTCAAACCTTGCGTATTGAAGGGAAACAAGCTGAGTTGTATGAATCGGTGCGCTTAGCGATGGATAGTCGCTTAAAAGATATTATTGCTGATAAAGGTTTAAAACGCAGTCAGATAGAAGTATTGGATGCGTTATTAAAACTAAGACAGGTATGTAATCATCCTAAGTTATTGAAACTTGAAGGCGCTAAAAAAGTAAATCAATCCGCTAAGCTTGATTATTTAATGGAAACACTGCCAGAGCAAATAGATGAAGGCCGTAAAATATTAATCTTTTCACAGTTCACCAGCATGCTCTCTTTAATAGAGGATGAGTTGATCGATGCAGGTATTGGTTATGTTAAATTAACGGGCTCAACCACTAAAAGACAAGAGGTAGTTGATAAGTTTCAACGCGGTGAAGTGCCGGTATTTTTAATTAGCTTACGCGCTGGTGGTGTAGGTTTGAACTTAACAGCAGCCGATACGGTTATTCATTTTGATCCTTGGTGGAACCCAGCAGTAGAAAACCAAGCCACTGATAGAGCTTATCGAATTGGACAAAACAAACCTGTGTTTGTTTACAAATTGATTATTGAAAACTCTATAGAAGAAAAGATTCAAAAAATTCAGCAAAACAAAGCCGAACTCGCCAAAGCCTTGCTATCTGAAGAAGTCAGTGATAATAAGCTGAGTTTAACTGACGATATCTTGGACTCGCTACTTACACCACTGAGCTAGAGACGAGCTAGAACTAAGTGAGTAGAAACATAAAGACCGATACAATTAGTATCGGTCTTTATCGATAACTTATACGTCACTGCTGAAGAAATTCTTGTTTTATTAATATGCCATCATCTAGCCATCTTAGTAGATAATTTAAGGCCACTTGGCTAGCTTGCTCTTCACTCACTTCTTCGAGTAAAAAGTCACATAAAGCGGTAAAACTCGCACCATTTAAAATCATAGTGATCAGGTTATATTCTTGCTGTGGCAAGGAACGAAATTGCGTTAGGCGATCATTATTTCGCCAAAGCAACCAATCACTATGCTGCGTTTTTGCTGGCTCAGGTGATTGCTCCTGTTTTAGCGCTTGCCAAGTTTCCACACTATTGTAATGAAAGTGCGCCAGTTGAACACTTGGGTGAAAACGAAAAACTAAATCAGGCCAATGTTCAGGCGGCGTATTTGCGAGTAAGTCACGGGTAAATCGCTTTGCGTCAGCCGCGTCAAATGCCACCATAAGTAAGCGTTCAAAATGGGCTAATTCGCTAATAATAGGATGATCTTTAAATGGCACGTTATTGGCTAAAAACAATGGTAATTTATCAGCGTAATATCTAAGCGAGGTATTATCAGACGGGTAAGCATTAATATAACCTAAGACCATTTGATCAAATAAATCATCACCAAGGAAAAAACCTAACATTTCATGGTCGTTTTCAATGGTTTCTTTCAGTCTTGCTTGGTAAGCGTTCTTGTATATATGAAGACGAACATCACGGGTAATACTGCCGTGGTCCTTAATCTGCTCCATAATATTAGTCGTGACCTTGGGGTCGTCATCGACTAAATAATCAATTAATTTTTGCTGTAATGATGCTAACGGTAATTTATCCACTTACGTTACTACCTCCCGTTGCTTCACTCGCTCCAATTGACCTAAAGTATCGTAAGCAATGTTCCGTGCGGTTTCAACTTCAGCTAATAGCTCAGCCAGCGGCGGAATATTATCATCGCGTTCAATCATAGTGCTTACCCAACCAAACCTTTGTAATGCTTGTTTATATAGAGCCCAAACAGGATCAGCAACTGGGTGGTCATGGGTATCAATAACGTAATTTCCGTAATCAGTATGACCCGCTAAATGAAATTGCTTGACCTTGTCTTTGTCGATACCTTCAAGATAATCTTGTGGGTCAAATTCATGATTTCGTGCGCTGACATATATATTATTTATATCTAACAAAATGTTACAGCCTGAGCGACGAGCAACATTATTGAAAAAGTCCCATTCACTCATTTCAGATTCTTTATAAGTAATGTAGCTAGATAGGTTTTCTAAAAGGATAGGACGGCCTAAAAAATTTTGAACTTGGTCAACACGATCGCAAACATGATTTAATGCTTCGTCGTTATACGGTAAAGGCAATAGGTCATGACTGTTCGTTTGATTAACGCCTGTCCAACAAAGATGGTCTGAAATCCATTGTGGCTGTAGTTCGTTTACCAGGACTTTTAACTGCCGTAAATACTGCATATTTAACGGATCAGTTGAACCAATAGACAACGAGACACCGTGCATCACCATAGGATAAAGCTCACGGATTGCGTGTAAATAGTGTTTGGGTTTACCACCGTCTACCATAAAATTTTCAGAGACAACTTCAAACCAATCAATATTGGGTTTAGTTGCTAGCACATCTTGAAAATGATCTGTTCTTAGTCCTAAACCAAAGCCGAGGAAATCATCAGGTGGAGCGATACCGTCAACAGCGCTAGAGAGTGAATACTCTCTAGCGCTAGCTTGATTTGTTATCAAGTTATGAACCAACAGTGCCACCTACATCATCACAAGTTTGTGCTGGTAACGCGACAAAACCATGGCCTTTACATGCGGCTTGACCTTTACACGCATTTTCAGCAGTTTTACAGTCGTTATGACCATTACATTTATTGACGCCGTAACAATGAGTCAACTCAGCAGTATCAACTACGCCACGCCAATCGTCTTGTACATTACCGCCAATGTCGTCACAGGTTTTAGTCGACATAGCAACAAAACCATGGCCTTTACAAACCGCTTGTCCCTTACAGGCATTTTCAGCCGTTTTACAGTCGTTATGACCATTACATTTATTCACGCCGTAACAATGCGCCATTTCAACCGTATTGGTTGCGCTAGTTTTAGCTGTTTTAGTACTTGAGTCGCCTGCAACTGCAGTACATCCCATTAAACCAGCAACGGCTAGTGCTACCGCGGTACCTTGAAGTTTTGTTTTAGTGCTCTGATTCATTGTATTCTCCCATTAGTTTTTAGTTATAGATCAGGCCACATTTTGCTTTAAGCTAAGTTACATATGAATCATGTTCAGTTTAAATAAAAATATTGCCTACAGCACCTTTAATCTTAGTTCAAGATCATCATTTTCTTAAAATAATTATGACCAATTATAAAAGTAACCACCTAATTTGACCTGTTAATGTCTTTATAACTTTCAATTTTTATCTGAATAATTATTTTATATTTTTTGAAATTTTAATGAGATTGTCCCGTTCGACCGGTAAAATAAATTGATTGAAAAAGGTGTTTGATGACCTTATAAACGAGGACATTTTAATATCGTGAAGTGAGTATTAGGAAATATTCACAGAGCTAACAAATGAGGGAAACTATAACTTAATGCACTGATTGATAATAACTTATCTAATAAAAACAAAACTAGAGTCATTATGAAAATCCATTATATTCAAGATCAATGTAGTTAACTCAAGATCTTAACGTAAATGTTATGTTCGAGGTCACTATCAAAGTTCCATTACTTTTTAGGAACTGGCCCTCCGATTAAACATTACGGGGATAACGTCCATAAGCTAGGTACTTAGATACGTTAAATGTTGAGTTTTTTAACTAACAGTGGAGTTGTTGTTGCTTGAACAATGAGAGTGAAAAGTACAATGCCAAAGCCAATAGATTGAATAGTCCACCAATAGGGTAACTCGGTTGGCAATGACAAAACTAATGCAATGGTGACCGCTCCGCGTAATCCCCCCCAGATCATGATGGGTGGATATTTACGGTTAATAGGCTGTCCCACAATGACCTGATTTAACCATACTGAACAATAGACTGCGATGACTCGCGCAATAAAAGCCCCCACTATTGCTAATATTATGGCTAGCCACATTTGAGTAAACATATTAAGACTGACCACTAATCCCAACAAGACAAAAACAAAAATATTGGCAATGAAACCAAGTGACTCCCATATATTGTGCAAACCGGTGTGAACATCCTTTAGCTGATCCTGTGCTGATTTTTTAAAAAGTAATGCAGCAAACATAACTGCCACAATACCTGAGACATGAAATAAGTGCTCCGCGATGTAAAAGGTCCCATAAGCTAGAAACAGTGTAATAACCACCATATGTGGCACAGATGTATCAATTATTTTAACTAACAGTGCTGCAATATATCCAAATACACTACCCACAATAATGCCGCCAAAAAATACTTTGCTAAACGTGATAATGGCAGACGTCAAGTCTGGCTCACTTTGACCTAAAGCAATGCTGAGAATAATACTAAATAAAACAATCGCCGTTGCATCATTAAATAAGCTCTCCCCTTCAATTAACACGTTTAAATCATCAGGCGCTTTCAACGCTTTCAATTGACCAACCACAGCAACCGGGTCCGTTGCTGATATAACAACACCCGTTAATAATGCCGCGATGAAAGGAAAACCTGAATGAGCGATACCAAAATAAAGGAAAACAGCGATAACAAGCGTAGAAATGATCAAACCAAGCGTCGCAAGCGTTAGTACGTTGGGTAAATATTTGAATAAGAGTTTACTGTTCAAAGCAAAAGCCGCTTCAAATATTAATACTGGCAGCAATATAAATAACATCAAATCCTGAAAATTACTCGCTCTCACGCCGGTATCTATGCCAAATGCTACCGTGAACAAGGACAGAAAAAACCCGAGTACAACTAATAATAAGGTGTAGGGTATGCGTATAAAACGAGCGAGAATAATGGCAAACACGCCAACAGCTAAAATAAGCAAGGTAATAGAAACAATCATATGAATATTCATAGCTTATTATCCCCTTCTTGATTATTACCAAGTGGTTCGATTCTTTATGAGGTATAGCTAAGCTTAGTCGATATAGGAAAATACATCGATTGAGGAGTAGGTGTTGAGTGTTTTTTGAATTTTTTTAAGTATAAAAAAAGCTTCAATAGTATTGAAGCTTGGGGAGTCAGTGTTTTAATCGATATATAACTAGGCGTTCATATCACTACTTAATTAAGACAAGTATTTCTTTAAATACAGGGGTTCGACAGTCTTTAACCAGTTCAAATAAACACATTTCCAATCCCGTTAACTCAACGCCATTGTTAACAAGTTTGTTTATGGCTAAATTTTTATTATCGAGCTCACGAGAAGAAACACAGTCTGAAACGATTTGTACTTCATATCCCATACGTTTTAAACTGATCGCGGTTTGATACACACAAATATGTGCTTCAATACCACAAACAATCCATGTATCAACGTTAGTGGCTTTAACTGCTTCAATAAATTGAGCGTTTTCACAACCATCAAAGGTATATTTTATAATGGGCTCTTGATGACCAGTAGGAGAACTAAGTAGCGAACTCAATTCATCAACTGTTGGGCCAATTTTTTCTGGGTTTTGTTCAAGCCATAAAATCGGTAAATCAAGGGCTTGGACCCCTTTGATGAGCTTTTCACAATTTGACACAAGCGCATCACTATCATGAACTAAACGCGTTAATTTCCCTTGTATGTCGACAACAATCAGACCGGTACTTTCTTTTTTTAACATAATTAGCTCCTTGGGTTATCACTTATAATGTCCCTTTAGACGGACAAATACTCGTTATTATTTGTAAAGATACATAAATAAAACGAATATATGTTTGCTTTCATGACCTTATTGGCAACCTTTATTTCCTTGCAGAAAAACTCTAAGTTGCCCGTGTTCCCTATTTCTTAGGTGCCATAGTATCTGGCATCAATACTGCGATAACTTGTCCTTTTGAGCAAATAACACCAGCAGCCGATAAGGTTATATCAACGACAATTTTACGGTCTTTAACTTGACTAAAACGACCAATTAATTCCAACTCAACGCCCTGTGGTGTTGGTGCTAAGAAACTAACATTCAACGCACCAGTGACAAATCGTAATGTAGGTGAACTACCCATTTCACGATTTTGTGCAAGGTAAGCCATAGCTGAGGCACTGCCAGTACCATGACAATCAATCAATGAGGCTGTCATGCCACCATAAACAAAACCAGGAATAGCGGTGAAAATATCAGACGGAGTAAAACGAGCAATAGTTACGCTAGCTAACAAATCATTCTTATCAATATGCTGCCAGTAACTTTTTAATTGGTGACCGTCTTGGTTGTTTTTACCACAACCATAACAATGGCTTAATTCTTCAGGGTAACAATCTTGGAAAGCTTGTTCGTTCATAAAAATCCTTATTTAATTTGATAAGAGCATAGGCAAATAAGTGATAAAAATTTGCCTATGTTGCTGGCTTTACGATTATTTCACTTTTGATAAAGTGAGAGATAAAGCCGTTGCTAAAAAGATTAGTAACGCAAACTTAGCCAATAGGTCGTAAGTCATCAATGACTTTGCCATCATCTGCTAAAGTGCCTACCGCAACCAACTCAACCGCACCGTTAAGTTTGGTTGTTTTTTTCAAGCTGCTGCTAATATTCTCAATTGCACCGGCAATATCAGCCTCAGAATAGCCGCTACTATCTAATTCACATTGTAAGTTCATTTGGTCATTATAATTAACCTGAGTTACTGACAAACGCATTTTAGCGATGTGAGGATAGGCTTGTCGTACTTGCTCTATTTGCTCTGCATGCACGAACATACCTTTAATTTTAGTCGTTTGGTCTGCGCGACCCAACCAACCTTTAATACACATATTAGTCCGACCACAAGCACTTTCACTTGATTTCACTGCAGACAAATCTCCAGTAGCGAAACGAATAAGTGGATAATCTACATTAAAGCTGGTGACAACAACTTCACCTATTTCGCCATCCGCAACAGGCTCTAAAGTACCTGGACGGACAATTTCTACCAATAAATCTTCAGCAATAATAAAACCATCATCACTTTTAGATTCAAAACCAATGAGGCCAACATCTGCACTAGCATAGGCTTGTAAGGTGTTAATACCAGCAGCATCAAATTCAGCTCTAAGTCCTTTAGGAAGCGCTTCGCCTGTAACTAACGCTTTAGTAACACTTGAAATATCTCGATTTTCAGCTTTAGCTTTATCGAGTAAAATCTTCAGGAATGATGGTGTACCGCTATAACCTTGAGGTTTTAAATGCTCAATGATGTCGAGCTGCTGCTCAGTTTGCCCAGGCCCTGCTGGAATAACCACACAACCACAAGCTCTAGCGCCTGAATCAAGAATAAATCCGCCGGGTGTTAAGTGATAAGACAAACAATTTTGCACTATATCACCAGCTCTAAATCCAGCAGCATAAAATGCTTGGCCTAAACGCCACCAATCATCACTGGTATTTTCAGGATCATAAATAGGTCCTGGTGATTGAAAAATTCTGCCTATGTTAGCCTTGTTAGCATTTAAACCACCCAGTGGTGAATTTTTTGCTTGTAGCTTCATTAAGTCTGATTTACGCGTAATGGGAAGTTGCGCAAGCAATTCTCGGCTAGTAATTTTATCAGCATCTATATGCTGTAAAATTTGCCCATAATGCTGACATTCTTGCTTCGCATAGGTGATAAAAGAAGGTAAACGCTCTAATAGAGACTGCTCACGTAACTCAGGGTTTTGACATTCTCTTTCGTAAAAATATTGTTTCATGGTAACTCGATTATTTAGAAATATGATAATTTATAAATATGAAAACGTTAATTTTTCATGTACTTTTTTATATCGTTTTGCTTTTACTACTTCACGTACTTTCAGAAAGAAGTCAGTTCATTCGAGTTTTAGGAGACAGCGCGGAGCTTACGATAGTAAGTGAGCACTTTCGACAACAAAATCAAGTGAAATGGAAATAGTCTGGAATGTACGTGGCTTATAACCAACGCTTACGTCTTTTATAAGATTTTAAGTTTTTAAAGCTTTTACGTTCTTCGTTGCCGCCACCTAAATAGAATTCTTTAACATCTTCATTGCTAAGTAATTGCTCTTGAGTACCATCAAGTACAATTTTACCTGACTCCATAATGTACCCGTAATCAGCAGCCCTTATTGCATAGTTAGCATTCTGCTCAACTAACAACATGGTAATACCCTGATCTTTATTAATTTTTTTAATAATACCAAATACTTCTTTAACCAGTAATGGTGATAAACCCATGGATGGCTCATCTAAACAAATCATTTTAGGACGAGCCATTAATGCTCTACCTATGGCTAACATTTGTTGCTCACCACCTGATAAATAACCGGCTAGACCTGTACGTTCTTTTAAACGTGGGAAATAATTAAACACCATTTCAAGATCTTGATTTATTTGTGAATCATTACGTGTATAAGCACCTAATTTTAGGTTTTCAATCGAGGTCATATCTTCGATAATACGACGACCTTCCATCACCTGGATCAGACCACTACGTACAACATCTTCACCATTTTTCTTATCTATGCGCTCGCCCATAAAGGTAATATCACCTTTAGTCACTTCACCATATTCTGATTTAAGTAGGCCTGAAATTGCTTTTAATGTTGTTGATTTACCTGCGCCATTAGGACCAAGTAACGTTACAACGTCTCCTTCTGGGACATCTAATGTTACCCCTCGAAGTACTTGAATAACTTCGTCATAAACCACTTCAATGTTATTAACCGATAACATTGGTGTAGCTGTTTGAATTTTTGCTGCCGCCTGTGACATACATCTATACTCCGTTAAAACTATAACTACCCAACTTATGCAAGCTGAATAGTTATCAGGTAATTAAAAATATACTTGCCTAATTTTTATTGTCTCAATAATAAATTAGGTTTTGATCCTCTAAATAATTGGTGCAGTAGTGAAGCCGTCGAGTTGCGAGCCACATGAACTTAGTACACTAAGTGATTGTGGCGAGCAATGACGACAATAAAGCTACGGTGCCAAGTATGACGAGGATTAGTAACCTAACCAATCATCACGACGTTCCAAGGTAACTTGTGATACTTTTTCAACTTTAACACCACCGTTTTCGTAGTTACCTTTATAGATATTTACTTGGTTAATACCACGATGATCTTCATTACTCCAATTAGCAGCTAAACATACGCCTTCTAGACCTTTAGGTACCCAGTTTTTGTTAACGTACATGCCTTTTTTAACATTTTCGCCAGTGATGCCACCGTTCTTTTTAGCCCATTCCATCGCTTCTTTCATGAAGTATGTTGAACATACGCCACGCATGTAGTGATGAACGCGCTGTTCTTCGCCTGATTTATCTGACATTTTGGAAATTTCATGTACCAATTTCATACCTGGTACATCGTCACCCCAAAATGGTGTCATCGTTGGGAAGATGTAATCTTTGATACCTGAACCTGCAGCATTGAACATATTTGCATCGCCACCCCAGATACTTGACATAAATTGAATATCTACACCGACTGTGTCACAAGATTTAATTAACGACAGTACTGAACCACCTATGTTCGCAACATAACCGTAATTTGAACCAGAGCTTTTAATGCTTAAACATTGCGCTTTAAAATCACCTGGTTTCATAGAAACAACTACTGGTTGTAAAACATCAAAGCCAAGCTCTTCTGCATATTCTGCACAAGCCGCTTTAGGCGCATTTGGGAATGGATGGTTTGCACCAATATGAGTAAATTTTGGCTTTCCTTTACTGCCTTTGCTTTTCCAATCATCCGATGCCCATTGCACTAAACCACGACAAGCATCTGAGTAAGATGCGCCATAAAAGAAGTTATAAGGTGCAGGTTTTTTCGTATGAGGGTTTTTACCTGTAGGGTCTGTTAAATGCCCAGAATAAGACGCTGAGAAAACCGGTGTTTTATCACGAGCAACAAACGAGATTAATGCTTCAGTATCCGCTGTACCCCAACCTTGCATAGCAACCATGCCTTCGCGTGATTTCCATTTTTTATAAGCAGCAATGGCTTGTGGAACTTTATAACCATAATCAATGGTTTCAGATCTAAGTTTAGTACCGTCAATACCACCATGGGCATTTATATAAGCAAGTGAATCACGCACACCATTGGCATAATTTTTACCAACAAAAGCAGTAGGGCCTGACATGTCGGCTAAATGGCCAACAAAAACAGAATCTTCTGCTTGAACTTGGCTAGTAAAACTTAAAGCAATACAAGTAGTAATTGAACTTAGTAATAATTTTTTGTTTTTAATGCTATTCATTTGAACGTTCCTCAACTTTTTATTTAGTACTTCTTTATATAAGTAACCTGTTTATATAAATAGGTAAGCAGTATTATTTTTATGTTTATATTTACGCTTATTTTCTCGCAGTTACCTTTTTAATATCCCTATTTCATACCAATCAAACTAACGAAGTGATTTTTTTCAATGGTCTAAATGTCCAAAAACATCGTTGCTTTCAATCTCAATAGCCAGCTATTACTCAATCAAACGCCTTGTTCTTAAAAATTTACTCTCATTAAAATTTGACCTCTTAATTAATTCAATCGGTATAACTGCAATTTATTCACCATTCATTTATCAAGTGTTTTAATAAAATCACTTAGTAAGCAAATGGATAGAATTTCCAATAGTTTTTAATTTGTGTCCAACGATGCGCTATTCCTTCTGGCTCAAAAATTAAGAAGCCGATAATAACTAAGCCAATAGCCATTTCTTTGATGTAAGCTAAACCGTCAACTACCATAGGGATATTGCCCCAATCAGTCATTTTCATTACGCCAACACCGCTTTCTAATACTTCAGGTAAGAACACCATGAAGATGACCCCCATCAAAGTACCTTTTATCGAACCTAAGCCACCGATAATGATCATGGCTAAGAACTGAATTGACATCATGATGGTAAAACCTTCCGCCGATACATAACCTAAGTAATGGGCATATAACGCACCACCGATACCGGCATAAAAAGAAGAGATACCAAATGAAAGTAAGCGATATTTATTTAACTTTACGCCCATGATTTCAGCAGATAAGTAATGGTCACGTACAGCAACAAAAGCACGTCCATCACGGCTACGCATTAAGTTACAACCCCAGATAAACATAAAGACTAGAGAAAATAGCGCTATATAGTAAAAGCTTTGGTCGGTATCAAAAGCAAAACCGAATAAGCTTACTGGTTCGGCCATTGAACCCGATGCACCACCAGAAAACCAATCTGCACGAGCGAAGAAATCTTCAATAATAAATTGCGATGCAAGTGTTGCTATCGCTAAATATAAACCTTTAATTCGAGCAGCTGGCGCACCAAACATCATGCCAACGCCCATGGTTAAGAAACCCGCTAAAGGAATACATAAAAACACTGGAATATGTAAGCTGGTGTTTAACCAGGCCGAGGCAAACGCACCAAAACCAAAGAAAGCACCATGCCCTAACGATATTTGTCCGGTGTAGCCAACTAAAATATTCAAACCTAATGCAGCAATGCCTAAGTAGGATATTTGAATTAATAAGGTAATAAAGTAACCATCAACAACTAACGGTGCAAAGCACAACGCTATAATGGTAAAGATGGTCACCCAACGGATGGTTTTTGTTTCAAAAATTGTATTATCTTGTTTATAGCTAGTACGAAAATCTCCGCACGGGCGCATACTTAAACTAGACATAAATCACTCCTAAATAATTGTTCGTTTTATTGATATTGTTAATTAAATTGCGCTAGGCCTAGATAGGCCCAGCTAAAATTATGCTATATACGTTCAATGTCTTTGGTGCCAAATAAACCGTAAGGTTTGAACCAAAGAATAATTAACAACACATAAAATGGTGCGATATCGTACATATTACCAATGTGTAAATATTGACTATCAAAAAACTCAGCGACGTTTTCTAGTACACCGATAATGAGACCACCAACAATGGCGCCAATAATTGAGTCTAACCCGCCTAAAATAACGGCTGGGAATACTTTGATACCCATAATAGAAAGTGAATCTGAAACACCATTAACCATACCTAGCACTATCCCTGCCGTAGCAGAAACGGTTGCTGCAATACCCCAACTCATCGCAAAAACATGCTTTACAGACACACCTAGACTTTGCGAGGCTTGTTGATCAAAAGCAGTCGCTCTCATTGCTAAGCCATGCTTAGAGTGTTTAAAGAATAAATAGAACGCGACCATGATAATTAACGCGATTACCGTGCTCATTAAGTACGCCATTTCCACATTTAATCCCAAGATGTTAATACTTTGCGTATCAAATACTTGCGGGTAACTTTGTGGGGAGACTCCAAATATCCATTTCATTAACGATTGGAAGAAAATAGACAGACCGATAGTGACCATGATCACCGAGATGATCGGCTCACCAATCATAGGACGTAGTACGACCATTTGTAACAGCACACCAAAGCCGGCCATAAATACAAGTGATAATATAAAACCTAAAAAGAATGGTAACTCTAAGTAAATCAATGACGCCCAACATACCCAGGCACCGATAAGTAAAAACTCACCTTGGGCGAAGTTAACAATTTGGGTTGATTTATAAACCAACACAAAACACATACCAATTACACCGTACAACAAGCCAACAATAAGGCCATTGATGACTAATTGAGTTAAGAGTTCAAAATTCATGATGCTTTCCTCTGAGTTTGACTACTTGTTGATGAAACAGCACTACCATCATTTTCAATTACCGTCGCAACCTTAAGTGTCGTTTGAATACGTGAGCTACCACCATCTTGGAAAGTAATCACGGTATCGATATCAACTATCTCTTTGTTGTCGTAAATAGACTCGATAATGTCACCATATTTGTCAGCAATAACAGTGCGTCGTACTTTACGTGTACGTGTTAATTCGCCATCATCTGCATCAAGTTCTTTATAAAGTAAAATAAACTTATTGATTTTTTGTGCGTCAGGTAATGTCGCGTTAACTTTTTCCACTTCTTCACTAAGCTTTTCATAAACCTCAGGTAAAGCAGAAAGACTGGTGTAGTTAGTAAAACCTAAACCTTGTTGTTCAGCCCACTTAGAAACAATAGAGAATCGAATACAAATAATGGCGCTTAAGTAAGGTTTGTCTTTACCTAAAATAACGGCTTCACCAATAAATGATGAGAATTTCAATTTGTTTTCAATATATTGTGGTGAGTACTGAATACCATTGCTGGTTTTAGCTAAATCTTTGATTCGGTCGATAATGACCAAGTGCCCTGAAGGTTTGAAGTAACCAGCATCACCGGTATGCATCCACCCATCAATAACATCTTCGTCATAGGCTTTTTGATTATCTAAATAACCGGTGAACATACCCACAGTTCTAGCGATAACCTCACCAACACCTTCTTTATCAGCATTAATAACTTTGACTTCAGCAGTATCAAAAGCAACACCAACACTGTCGTAATCAACGTCATTTTCTTTGTGAACTGTGTAAGCACCACATAACTCTGTTTGACCATAAAGTTGACGTAGCGGAACACCGATAGTCTGGAAGAATCTGAACGTATCAGGACCCATAGCAGCGCCACCAGTTGCCGCTGATTTCAAATTGCTGAAACCTAATCTATCTTTTAAGGCATTCATCAATAAAAAATCGGCAAACCCTGAACGTTTACCCTCTAACTGTGCTTTTTCAGAGAGTGCAAAAGCATAATCAAATAATTTTTGTTTAAGTGGCGTAGAATCCATCATACGGGCTTTAACGTCGGCTAAAATACCTTCCCAAACGCGTGGTGCAAGTAAAACAAAGTTTGGTCCAATTTCACGTAAATCAGCCATCAGTGTTTCTTGACCTTCAACAAAATTGACTATTTGACGAGCAATTAAAGCTTGGCCAACGGCATAGACTTGTTCCATGATCCATGGAAGTGGTAATACAGATACATAGTTATCGCCAGGCTGGCGAGGATCAGCACGTAAATATGAACTACAGTGCTTAACAAAATTACCGCCACATAAAAAGGCTATTTTAGGTTTTGAGGTTGTGCCTGATGTAGTACAGTAAATAGCAGTTTCATCAGCATTAGTCGCATCAACATAAGTGTCGTATAACTCAGGTGACATTTTTTCTATTGCTTGCCCCTGCTTATATATCTCTTCAATGCTGATCAAACGCTTATCATCATATTTGCGCATGCCACGTGGATCGCAATAAACAATAAGTTTTACATCTGGAATGTCGTCGCCTAACTCAAGCAATTTATCACACTGCTCTTCGTCTTCTGCGATAACTACAGTGGCGTTACTTTTATTAAGTAAGTAAACCACTTCTTCATGTAAGGAGTCTTGGAAAATACCGATAGAGTAACAACCCATAGAATGTGCTGCTACTTCACCCCAAACCCACTCTGGTCTGTTATCACCTAACAAAGCGATAGCTTCTTTCGGGTTAACACCTAATTTTATTAACGCTAGTGATAACCACTTAACGCGATTGTTATAATCTACCCAGGTAAATTCGTTCCAAATACCGAACTCTTTTTCGCGCATGGCAATATCATTTGGCCAGCTTTTAGCATTTTGTCTCAGTATTTTTGGAAAAGTATCTAACTCCCCCATTTCAAAATCTTTTGTTGCTGCTTGTAAGTTAGACATTAGCTAGCCTCCTTTACGGCTTCTTCTATTTCATCATCATCTTCGATACCAAGATAAGCACGTTTAACATGTGGATCAGCCATCACTTCTTCAGGTAAACCTGACATTAGCTTCTTACCAAAATCAAGCACCATTACTTGGTGTGAAATATCCATTACTACGCCCATGTCGTGCTCAATCATCACTACCGTGATACCAAACTCTTCATTTAAATCGAGAATATAACGAGCCATATCTTCTTTTTCTTCTAAATTCATACCAGCCATAGGCTCATCAAGAAGAATTAATTTGGGCTTTAATGCCATTGCACGCGCTAGCTCAACACGCTTACGTAAACCATAAGACAAGGTGCCAGCTACAGATTTTCTGATATGAGAAATTTCTAAAAAGTCGATAATCTCTTCACAATAACGACGGTGGGCAAGTTCTTCTTTTTGCGCAGGTGATGCCCAATATAAAGGCCCTGTTAACCAGTTATTTTTCAATAGGTGATGACGGCCAACCATGATGTTATCTAAAACTGACATGTGACCAAACAAAGCTAAGTTTTGAAAGGTGCGGCCCATACCAAGATCTGCTCTGTCATTTGGACGTAGATCAGTGACAATTTTGTCATTGAAAATAACGTTTCCAGAATTAGGTTGATACCGTCCAGAGATACAGTTAAGCATGGAGGTTTTACCAGCGCCGTTAGGACCGATAATGGAAAATACAGAGCCACGGGGAACTTCAAAGCTAACGTCGGTTAGTGCTTTTACGCCACCGAACGCTAATGAAACGTTCTCTACTTTGAGTATTGACTCAGTCATACTCACACTCCTCAATTGATAAAAAAATATATGCGTTTTTACACGCTTGAAACATCAAGACAATCTGCTGTCTAATAAGCTACATCCATATAGCATCTGTCACTGTGATATACCGTACGTCCTGTACCTAAAAAAGAGGGGGAACACTTCCCCCTCAAAAACGTAACAACAAAATGGGAGTTGTTACGCGTACTAAGATAAAACTAAAGTACGTACTTCATTGTTACTTGAGCATAATTAGAATCTGCATCTAGGTTGTCCTGTCTGTACTGACCTACTTCAACACCTACCGCTAATTGCTTAGTTAGGTTTTCAAATAAGTTAACACTCCATTGACTACTTTCAGCACCTGAATAATCAGCTTCAGCTGAACCGTAAAGCACCGTAGATCTTAATGTTTCAGTCCAGTAATGACGGTATGCAGCTAGATAAGCAGTGGTGTCTTCAACTTTTTCAACGCCTGCAGTATCAGTATTGATATCTTTAGTGAAACCAACACCCACATAACGGCCTACTTCACCCTGGTGGAATTGGAATCTAAAATCATCTTTACCAATGGTTTTAATACGACCGGCAATTGAACCACCAATAGCTGTTTCAGATTCACCTGAATTAGTATTAAGTTGACGACCTAGAGCAGAGAATGAAACAGAACCCCAGTCACCTTTTAAGTTATAACGTGCTACTACATCTGGAACACTGTCATTTGCGGTATCACCACCCCAAGTTTCAGGATTCTCTAGTGAGAATTGGAAATCGCCCATGGTGTAACGTACTTGACCTTGACGTATAAATACTAAGCCCTGTGTTGCACCAGCAAAATCTGCTGATTCAGGAATAGCACTAGTATTCATAAAGGTTGACCACGTTTGCCCTGCTAATACGTCTTTATATTTGATAAACGCATGACGAATACGAGGATGAGCAGAGTTTGAAACGATTTGGTTACCTTCGCCGCCCCAAAAATCCATTTCAATAAAGCCCATTACTTCGCCATGGGTGTACTTCATGTTGAAACGAGTTTCATTGGCAAAAATATTAAATTGTGAAGCATCTTCAGCAAGTTTAGTGCCTGAACCAATCCAGAAAGGCTTATAGCCAACATTACCATCAACATAGCGGGCATCGACTTTGATATATCCACCGAAAGATATTTTATCTTCGTCTGATATTTTTATGTCGTAACCAGCATTTGCTGCGCTAGCAGCTACAAGTAAAGGTGAGGCGAGTAGTAGTTTTTTAAATTTATTGCTAACCATTGCTATTTCCCTTGTTATATTTGTTATTTTATTTGAACTTATTATGTGTGTTTTATGTCAACCGAAGTCAGGTTTACCTAATCATCATAAGCCAGTACAAAAATGTAACAATCGGAAATAAGACTTAGCACCTAGCGCTTAGTCCTTTAGTCGTAGGAAATAATTCATTCAAAGACTAGTCCTTAAGTCGTAGAAATATAGAGGTTTTTATTTAAAGAAATATGTTAAATTTAACAGGTGATAAGTAGTTGAATAGTTAAGTAGGTTTAATATTATGTTTGCGAATTGGTTGCTGGTTAGCGTTAGTATTGGCTATATAGGTCTGTTGTTTCTGATTGCTCATTTAGGTGGGAAATATCGTAATAAGCTAGAAGCAAAACAACAAACGATTATCTATGCCTTATCATTAGGTGTTTATTGTACTTCCTGGGGTTTTTTAGGTACGACAGCACAAGCCGCTAATCACTCTTTTACTTTCCTTTCTGTTTATTTAGCGCCCATTGTGCTGTTTGTTTTTGCTTGGCCTTTCATTCAACGTATTATAAAAACCAGTTTAAAGCTCAAAATTACCTCTATTGCCGATCTGTTATCAGCACGCTTTGGTAAATCACAAACCTTAGCAATTATTATTACCTTAGTCGCCTTAATAGGCACCATGCCCTATATAGCACTGCAGCTAAAAGCGATTGTGAATTCCTATCAAATATTACAAGAAACTCAAGACCTACCTATTTGGCAAATTGGTTTAGTCGTTAGCATTATCCTCGCTGTTTTCACCATTATTTTTGGTATTAGAACAATAGACATTACCGAACGTCACCCCGGAGTTATGATAGCAATTGCCTTTGAATCGCTGGTGAAGTTAATTGCTTTCCTGTTAGTAGGTTTATTCGTCAGCTTTATTATTTATGACTCACCTATGGATATTTGGGAATTATCAAAAGATCAGTTTGATATTGAGAAACAGTTTGAGTTCAGTAACCTGTTTGCTTTGTTTGGCATGTTAATCATCGTCATGTCTGCTTTCTTATGTTTGCCAAGACAATTTCAAGTAATGTTTGTTGAAATAAAAGATAAAAAAACAAGCGGTATGGCAAGGTGGGTTTTACCGGTTTATTTACTTATTTTTGGCTTTTTTGCCGCTGTTCTCGGCTTAGCTGGTAATTTAAATTATGGCAGTTCTCTCGCTGCAGATGCTTATGTACTATTTTTGCCTGCTTTGGATGGCCAAGTGTGGTTATCTTTATTTGCCTTTTTAGGCGCTGTTTCAGCAGCAAGTTCGATGGTTATTGTTTCAACTATTGCTCTTAGTACCATGCTCAGTAATGAGATTGTGTTTCCGGTCATGTTTAACTTTTCACGCCAAAAGCAACAAGACTTTAATCACTTTCAATTACAGTTATTGTTTATCCGTAAAACACTGGTACTGCTGGTTATTTTTCTAAGTTATGGCTTGTTATTGGTATCACCTCCCGATGCATTATCATCATTAGGCGAAGTCGCTTTTGGCGCAATAGCTCAAATAGGTCCCGCTTTATTTGTCGCATTTTATTGGCGTAGAGCAACACTGGCGGGTGTGCTTGCAGGGATAATTTGTGGTTTTACTATTTGGACGGTATTTAATTTAATACCTCAATTAGGCATATATGCCCACCCTTTAGAAAACACAGACTTACCTAAAACGACCGTAATAACCCTTATTGGCTTGCTCATTAATGTTATCGCGCTATGGCTTGTTTCTTTAGGTACAAGACAAAGTATTCGAGAGCAAATGCAAAGTGAATTTTTCTATACAGACAGAAAAAAAATCAAGTGGAGCCTGCCATCGCAGCCCAAAGTAGACATTGTAGAGTTAGAGCTTTTAGTGGCTAGATTTATAGGTGAAGAAAAAGCAACCAAGTGCTTTGAAAAGTTTCATTCGATGAATCAGACTAAGGACAACAAAAAATTTAATGAAGCGATATTGTTTCATGCAGAAAACACTCTTGCCCGTGTCTTAGGATCAGCCTCAGCAAAGTTGGTCACGTCTCTGGCGATTAGTAGCCGCGGCATGGCCTTTGATCAAGTCGCTAAATTGGTAGAGGATAACTCAACTCAACAATTAGAGTTTAGTCGCACGGTATTACAAAGTGCTATTGAAAATGTGAGCGAAGGCATTTCAGTTATCGATAGCGAGCTAAAGTTAGTTGCTTGGAATAAACAATACTTAGATATTTTTAGCTATCCAGAGGCATTTATTTATATTGGTTGCCCTATCAGTCAGCTAATACATTTCAATTTAAGTCAGCAAGGTTATTTTGCTAAAGATATCGATTTACGCGTTAAAAAACGTATTCAGTATATTATGGAAGGTAGTCGCCATAACACTGAATATAAACTAAAAAATGGCAAAAACATTCGTATAGAAGGCAGTCCAATTCCCGGTGGTGGTTTTGTGATGATATTCTCTGATATTACTCAGTATCGTCAGACAGAAGAGGTGTTGAAAGAAGAAAATACCGATCTCGAATCAAGGGTACAATTTCGTACTGCCGAGCTTGAACAGGCAAACAAAGAGTTGGCACTTGCTAACCATGAACTCATACAAGCACAAACTAAAGCTGAGCAAGCGCACGTCAAGAAAAGTCAGTATTTAAAAGCGTGTAGCCATGATTTATTACAACCGCTCTCAGCCGCAAGGTTATTTTCTTCCGCCATATCTTTAAGTCCAAGAGTCAGTAATGAAGAACGAGAACAAATAAAAAAGATAGATAATTCTTTAGAGATAGCAAATAGCTTGTTGCTAGATCTCAATGAAATAGCACGTATAGAAAGTGGTAATATCACGCCAACTATTGAGCCCATTGAAATCAAAGAGCTTTTCACTATGTTAGCCAATGAATTTAATGCCTTAACAGATGAATATCATGTAGAGTTTCATTGTAAAATGAGTAAAACTTATGTGGCAAGTGACATCACCTTACTAGCAAGAATTGTACAAAACTTCCTCAGTAATGCCTTCCGCTATGCCCATAGATGTGACAAGAAAAACCAGAGTAAAGTATTGTTGGGTTGTCGAAGACAAGGTAATGAAATATCAATCCAAGTGTTCGACAACGGCCCTGGCATTCCGATAGACAAACAACAGCAAGTTTTTGACCAGTTTACTCAATTAAACAATAGCAATGTTATGGGCCCTAAAGGACTTGGCTTAGGACTAAATATTGCCCAGAGCTTGGCGAATATTCTTGAGCACAAAATTGATTTAAAATCGAAACCAGGTCATGGCTGTTTGTTTAGTGTTAATGCACCGATGACGCTAGCGCCTGCGGCAAAAGAGCAAACATTACCCCCTGCGAGTATGAGTTTGCACGGTGTAGGCGTATTGTGTATAGACAATGAGCCCGCAATACTTGATGGCATGTCTAAATTGTTGAGTGCATGGCAGTGTCAAGTTTTCACCGCTGTTGACGCCCAGCAAGCCAGAGAGCTTTATGCAAAACACGAAGACGAGATTGATATTTTACTGGTCGATTATCAACTAGACGGTTGCCAAGACGATAACACTATTATGGCTACTGATATGCTGATCAGTGAGAGGAATGATAGTTCATGTTCAATTGATCCCGTTAATGGCATAGGGCTTATTAAACAATTAAGAGCAATGAGTCCTTATGCACTGCCTGCCATTCTTATTACCGCAACGACAGGTGAAAACCTGATGGCGTTAACTAAACAGCATAATATTGGCTATTTACGCAAAATAATCAGACCCCTTGCTTTACGTGCTTTAATGAGCTCGTTACTCACCGAAGAACTGGCAAAGAATTACTCACAAAATAATACATAAAAAAGTACTGTGTGTGAGTATTATTGTTATACGCAGAGACAATAAATCAGGATAAGGGCTTGGTTGATTATTTGATTGAGTACTTAATTAAGTGCTTAATTGAATACTTGAACGAGTAATAAGCTGGCTATTGGGATTGAGCAACACAGCCTTGCTGTATAGCTCAATCAACAACAGTAGGTATTAACTTAAAGCATTGGTATCACTGACCAAAAGTGCTTTGATTTAATTGTAATTCATTTAAAGTGATCACCGCTTGAGTGCGGTTTCGTACACCCAATTTTAAAAAGATAATACTGGCATGGCTCTTAATGGTAGATTCTGATGTACCAAGCTGAGACGCTATTTGCTTGTTGAGTAACCCATCTGCAAACATTAATAGAATCTCATGCTGCTTAGGGGTTAAAGACGCAATTTTATCATCTATATTATTGACTTTTTCATTCGGGTTAAACTCACCGTCAGGTGTCCATAATGTGCCATTAAGTACTTCTTTTATGGCAACAAGCATTTGAGGTACCGGCGTCGATTTAGGAATAAAACCAGCAGCGCCAAAACTCATCGCTTTATGGATTGTTTCTTTATCTTCAAAACCAGAAATAACCACGATACCTAAGTCAGGATGTGAACGTCTAATACTAATTAAACTGTTAAAACCATGTGCCCCAGGTATATCCAGATCAAGCAAGAGTAAATCAGCTTTCTCTTCACTTTGTAAATGCAGCTCAAGCTCAGGAATATTTTGCGCATCCACAATTACCGCACTAGTGAAGTGAGATTTTAACGTGATGGTTAATGCTTGGCGAAATAGAGGATGATCGTCAGCCAATATTATTTTCATGTTATCGAACATAATTAAATTCATCCTTCAACCGACTATGATTATTATAATATCGGCTGTTTTTTATTAAATGAAAACTTTTACTATTACAAACACAATAACAAAGTCTGTATGAAGCTGCTAGGGAGATTTTAAATTTATCTTCGGTGTGTTGACAACAAAACAGCAGCATTGTCTGCAATTATTCACGTTATTTACGGGGGTATTACGCAATAAAAGATTGAATATAATTGAGGTTATTCTTTTGGATTTAATAACTCAGCATGCTCTAGTACTAATTGTTTTAAGTATTGCCAAACGGTATTTACATGTGACAATCGTTTACTCTCTGGATGAGTAACCAGCCAGAAACTTCTGCTAATAGTAATATCTTGGCTATGAAGTTTAATAAGGCTTTTATCTTGATCGGCAAGAAAACAAGGAAGAATTCCAATACCTAAACCACTTTTAATCGCAAAATATTGGCTGATAATGCTGGTGCTACTAAAATTTGCTTTTAACTCACCTGATAAATAACGGTCTAACTCTTTTATGTAGGACAGCTGGTCGGTAAATATTAGATTATCGACGTAAGTGACCCATTTATGTTCAGCTAAATTATCAAGGGTTATACCTTGCGGATATTGCTTTAAATTATGGTCTAAATAATCCTGATGTACGTAAAGCTGTAATTTATAATCGCAAAGTTTTGACACTATCATCGAGGTACTTTTGGGACGCTCAACTGCAATAGCGATATCGGCTTCATTTCTACTGATTTTTACATAACGTGAAAAAAGTAATAAGTGTACATCAATGCTGGGATGCTGTTGTTGCAATGTCAAAAGGTTGGGTGAAACAAAAAAATTACCTAACGCTTCGGTCACACCAATACGAACTAAGCCACAATTTTCTTCATTATTATTGTGAATACTGGAAAGTGCATGTTGTGCATCCTGCTCCATTTTACAGGCTGATGTAAGTAACATTTCGCCATCAGGCGTTAATACATGACCGTCTTGCGTTCGGTCAAATAGTTTTGTCGCTATACTTTCTTCTAACTTATGCAAACGCCTAGACACAGTGGAAGCATCCATCGTTAAGCGTTTAGCGGCTGTTGATAGTCGCTCGGCACGAGCAACCTCAAGAAATATTTTAATATCATCCCAATTCATCTACTTAGTCTACTCTTTCTAGAATGCCATTGCAAAAATGCAAAGCGTATTGCATTTATGTTTATTGTGACAACATTAAGAAAGGCCTATCTTGCTTATATCGATTTAAATAATTTTAATGTTTTTAATGTTTTTAATGTTTTTAATAAATAGAGGTTGCTATGAGTATTACTGAAGTTCCACTAATCATTAATGGTGAAAAAGTTCGTTCACAAACTACAGAGTGGTTAGATGTTTTAAACCCTGCGACTCAAGAAGTTGTTGCTCGTGTCCCTATTGCAACTGCAGAAGAAATTGAATTAGCCGTTCAAAGTGCACAAACTGCATTCAAAACTTGGTCTAAAACGTCGTTAACTAATCGTATGCGCATTATGGTAAATTTTGCACATTTGGTTCGTGAAAATACTCAAGAGTTAGCTGAGTTAGTAACATTGGAACATGGTAAAACATTACCTGATGCTGAAGGTGAAGTTGGTCGAGCGTTAGAAGCAATTGAAAATGCTTCTTCAGTAACTCGCTTACAACTAGGCGATATGGGCAATAATGTTGCTACTGGTGTCGACACTTATACATTACATAAGCCACTTGGCGTAGGCCTAGGTATTACGGCTTTTAATTTTCCATTAATGCTAGCGGCCTTTATGTTTCCGCCAGCAATTGCTTGTGGTAATACCTTTGTTCTTAAACCATCAGAGCAAGCTCCTTCATCAACAGTACGTTTTGTAGAACTAGCTATTGAAGCGGGTTTACCTGCAGGCGTTATCAATGTTGTCCACGGCGGCCCTGATGCAGTGAATGCGTTAATTGAACATGAACACGTAAAAGCAGTATCGTTTATTGGATCTACTCATGTTGGTACGCATATATACAATCACGCGAGCAAACATGGAAAACGTGCACAATCAATGATGGGCGCTAAAAACCATATGGTTATTATGCCTGATGCAAATAAAGACAGAGCTATCAATGATTTACTTGGTTCAGCTTTTGGTGCTGCCGGTCAACGTTGTATGGCTAACCCTGTCACTATTTTAGTTGGCAAGTCTCGAGATTGGTTACCTGAAATAGTAGAACGTGCAAAATTAATGAAAGTAGGTCCTGGCTCTCAGCGTGATGCTGACTTAGGCCCTGTTGTATCGCCTCAAGCTAAAAAACGTATTATCAGCTTACTTGATAGTGGTGTTGAGCAAGGCGCTACCATGTTAATTGATGGCAGAAACTGTCAGGTTGAAGGTTATCCAAATGGTAATTTTGTTGGCCCAACATTATTCACCAATGTTACTACTGACATGGATATTTATACTCAAGAAATCTTTGGCCCAGCATTATGTGTTTTAGAAGCTGAAACATTAGAAGAAGCCATCGCAATTATCAATGCTAACCCTAATGGTAATGGTACCTCTATTTTCACCTCTTCAGGTTGGAATGCGCGTTTATTTGAAAATGAAATTGATGTTGGCCAAGTCGGTATTAACGTTCCTATTCCGGTTCCAGTTGCCTTCTTTAGCTTTACTGGATCAAGAGCTTCAAAATTGGGTGACTTAGGTCCAAACGGTAAACAAACAGTTAGCTTTTGGACACAAACTAAGTCAGTAACGGCACGTTGGTTTGAACCAGATCATGAAGATGGATTGAATGTTCACACCACTATTAGCATGAAATAAAGCACCAACTATTTTTCGATAAGAAGTTCTCGACGCCTCTTTTTCAATGAGAGGTTATCGTCGAGAATTTATCATTGAGAGGTTAATAGTTGAGGATATTTTAATACAACAGTAGTGTATCGTCTTAGCACTGCCGTTTAAAATAATTAAGTACAAACAACAGGAGAACGTCATGGCGAATATTGCTTTTATAGGTTTAGGAAATATGGGTGGCCCAATGGCCATCAACTTAGTCAAAGCCGGACATCAGGTTTGTGTTTTTGACTTATCAGAGCAAGCCGTTGCTAACGTAGTAGAGCAAGGTGCAACAACGCAACCACAAGCCAGTGATTGTGTGAAAGATGCTGAATTTATTATTTCAATGCTGCCTGCTGGCAAGCATGTTGAAGCCGTATTTCTCTCAGAAAATGGCTTGATAAATCATATCGCTAAAGGCGCTTTAGTTATTGACTCTTCTACCATTGACTCTGCTACTTCAATCAAAGTTGGTACTGTTTTGTTAGAACAAGGTATCAATTTTATTGATGCTCCTGTTTCTGGTGGCGTAGGTGGTGCAACTGCCGGTACATTAAGCTTTATGGTTGGTGGCAGTGAAGCTGATTTTAACCAAGCTAAACCCGTTTTAGATACCATGGGTAAAAATGTTTTTCATGCCGGTAATCATGGCGCTGGTCAGGTGGCTAAAGCCTGTAACAACATGCTGTTATCAGTATTAATGTTAGCGACCTCTGAAGCTTTACAACTAGGTATCAGCAATGGTTTAGATGCTTCCGTATTGTCAAATATTATGAGTAGTAGTTCAGGCAGTAACTGGACTCTTGATGTCTATAACCCCTGCCCTGGTGTAATGGAAAATGTCCCATCATCTAATGATTATCAGGGTGGCTTTATGGTTGACTTGATGGCTAAAGATTTAGGCTTGGCGATGGATACAGCGGTAAAAAGTCACTCATCAACACCAATGGGTGCATTAGCGCGTAGTTTATACGCTATGCATGCTGCCAATGGTAATGGTGCAAAAGATTTCTCAAGTGCTTTTAATCTTTTCAATCAAGCAAAGTAAGTTATTTTCTTCTTTTAGAAATTACTGTAGCTACGATTAAGAACGATCCAAAGAAAAGGCCGATACATTATGTATCGGCCTTTTGATTTCATCAAAAGATAGTATTTTACTCAAGCAGTAAATCATTACTTGAATCAAATATAATAGCGTCTGCACTAGTCAGAATCGCCCCTCTCTACCCATTTACTTCCAAGTTGTTTTCAAGTTATTTTCAAGTTATTTCTAGCAAGTAAGACTTCCGCTTATCGGTTCAATTTAGCTAAATAAAAGAAGTTACATTGCAATATCCACGGTGAATTTTGCAAGTCTACATGACTCAATTCGATACATTTTTCAAAAATAACAACACTAATACCACTTCATTCAATAATCCTAACTCCTTACCCACTAACAATTAATCTAATTTAGCCCCCCAAATAGGACTGCTAATCCTCCCCATTTTGTTCAGAAAACAAATTAAACAATTAACACTTGTAAATGATAATGATTACCATTAGGATCTGCGTTCTTTTTAACGTTACATCTTTAAACATAATGAATAATAAAATGACAAAAAACAAAATATTAAACATGAAAAAAGTGTCTTTAGGAACAGTACTTATCTCTTCGCTTGTTAATCAAGTTTCAGCACAAGAGGTACCTGATATTGGTTATGAGTCGGACACAATAGAACATATTGCAGTTTCTGGCAGACCGATGAGTGATATTGAAAAACCTTCTACCGCAGCAACCAAAATGGATGTATCTATCAAAGATACTGGCCGTTCTATGATGGAACTTGATGCTGATGATTTAAAAATGCGTGCCCTACAAGATGTCAGAGAGGCGTTCAATTATGTTGCTGGTTTTAGAGCCAATGGCCCTGCGGATCGTACTTACATTGCACGTGGTTTTTCAACCAGTATAGACAATGTAATGGTCGACGGTTTACGTTCATTACAAGGTGGCGAAGGTGGTACAGGCTCTAAGTTACCAAGTACTTTTAATGCAGAAAACACGACATTCCTTCGTGGCCCTGAAGCAATTCTTTATGGCGCGGGTGTTGCGGGTGGTTTGATTAATATTACCAGTAAAAAGCCTCAAACGACGGCTAAAACATCCATTGGGCTTAATAACCGAAGTTATGCCTCAAGCGATACCGGTAATTTCAAGCGCAATGACACCAGCTTTAACCTAGATAGTACCGGCCCAATAACCGATGAAAGTGTGCTATATCGGGTGTTAGCACAATACACCCCATCAGGTGACCACTTTCAAGATGGTCGCGAAATTGAAGAACTGCTACTTGATGCTGCATTAAGCTTCGAACTAGGTGAAAACACCACTATATTACCCCGCTTTGAAAGAACCGATCGTAAACGAACGGGTGGTAGCGGTTATGCCGATGGTGTATTCGAGTCCACCTTTGCATCAGGTGAAGTGACAACTTATGGCAAACCTATTAATCGTGGTAAGTACTACGGTAGTCCAATAGATGTTGGTGAAAATGAATCAACAAGCGCCAGTGTACTGATCAAACATCAAATAGCTGAAGATTGGAAACTTGCTGCGAACTTCCGTCATAATGAAACTACTTCCAATGCCTTAGATTTGTACATTTCTGATTCATCAGCATTAGAAAATGAAGTAGGTAAGGATCTCGTTAATCGCAAATGGGTATACTCTGCGGGTGATGATAGCTATAACTTATTTGATATTAACTTTGAAGGTAAAGTGGAAACCGGTAGCATTAAACATCATTTACTTGCTGGTTATAACTATCGAGATATGGACATTAAATTTGCGCGTAGTTTTCAAGATAGCGCAGATGCGGTTGGCAAGAATCCAATTTCAGCCTCAAACCCAGATCAACAAGTCACGGGTCCTATTCCTGATGGTCTTGTCGATAGTCCTGCCAAACCACGCACTCAAACCGATACTAATATTTACTTAAAAGATCGTATCAGTATAGGTAACACTACCATAGCCGCTGGCCTTGCTTATGTTAAACAAGATCAAGAAGAGTTAAGCAGTGGTGAAACAATCGCTTCCAGCTTTGACGATACACTTTGGGACTTAGGCGTTGTACAAAAAATTAACCGTGATATTAATGTCTTTGCTACCTATAGCCGAGCATATGAACCGGTTAAAGGTCGTTATATTATCGAGTATGGTAATGGTAAAACAGACTATAAACCTGTTGAAGGCAATAACTATGAGTTAGGAATAAAGGGTGATTTACTTAATAACAATTTAACTGCTGCCGTTACATTATTTGCACTAGATCGTAGTAACAGCACTAAATTTAATCGAGGTGATGACGGTTGGGAATTATTGCAACTTGATGGTAAAAGTTTTGAATCAAAAGGTGTTGAAGTTGATGCAGCAATGTACTTTTCGCCAAAGTTTAACAGTAGTTTAAGTTATGCCTATACTGACGCACATGACACTGTCGGTGACGATAAAGGTGTTCAATCGAATAATACCCCTAAACATGCGGTATCACTGTGGAACAACTATACCTTTGATAAAAACATCAGTTTTGCTTTAGGATTACGTTATGAATCTGAACGTAATGATGGAGATTATAAAATAAAAAGTTATTTTGAAGCCGATGTCGGTGCCTATTACAAAACAGACGATTGGGATGCAGCATTGGTCGTTAATAATGTGCTTGATAAAAATCGAGTTGAAGCCGGCGCTAACTGGGTTACAGTACAACCTAATACACCTAGAGCGGTTAATTTGTCACTAAACTATCACTTCTAGAAAGCACTTCTATAAGGGCTTTCTAGAGAGCATATGCTAATCAATAACTTTACATTTAACTAGGCAAACACTCGTCCTTAATCTGTCAGTGAATAAGCAGGTTAAGGACGCGTTTACAAAAATCATGATCACAAAACTACCTCAAGTGCTTTCGCCAATACAAGTGGCTTCTATTATTCAATTAATTGAACATGGCAGCTTTAATAGTGGTAAAGATACTGCTGGCTGGCACGCAAAAGCAGTAAAGAACAATCTGCAATGGCAAGGAGAAACTGAATTAAATGAACAAATACAAACAGGCATACAAGGAGCATTAACACAGCATCCACAATTTACCGGCGCTGCTTATGCAAAGTCGATGATGCCCTTTATTATTAGCGAATCAACCTTAGGTGGCGGCTACGGCGATCATATTGATGATGCGCTCATGGTAAACGAGACAGTGTTACGAACAGACATTTCTTGCACGCTCTTTTTAACTCCTCCTCAAGATTACGAAGGCGGTGAACTAGTGATGAACTTATCAGGAATGGAAATGGCATTTAAATTAAACGCCGGTGACGCCATCATTTATCCAAGCACTACCTTACATCGCGTTAATCCGGTGACTTCTGGTTCAAGAAAAGTAGCTTTAACCTGGATTGAAAGTCATATCCCTCAAGCTTCACAGCGTGAAATTTTATTTGATTTAGACTGTGCCCGCAAAGATATTATGGAGCATCATGGTAAAACCGATGCCTTTGATCGTATCACCAAAACACATGCTAACTTATTACGCCAATGGGCGATGACATAGTAACTTTTGACAGGGTAAACTACATCTAGCTTATAAGTCTTATTTAACTAACTTATGAACTGAATCGGGTATTAAATGAATATTTCACTTAATACCCGATAAGACATTCAACTGCTGGTTTATCGTTAAATTCAGATTAAATAAAGGTTAAAGAGTGAAGATTACCTTAACTCTCTGCGCAATAATTTACCTACACTCGATTTAGGAATCTCATCAATAAAGACCACATGTTTAGGTGCTTTATAAGCCGTTAAACCTTGGCGACAAAAGCTGATGACATCTTTCTCTGTAATTTTAGCATCTTCAGAGTCTTTATCAGTAACAACAAAAAGCTTAACCGCTTCACCTGTTTTCTCATCATCAACGCCGATACAAGCAGATTCTAATATACCTGGCATTTTGGCCACTTCAGCTTCAATTTCATTTGGGTAAACATTGAAACCCGAAACATTAATCATATCTTTTATGCGATCGACAATATGGAAAAATCCATGTTCGTCTAACATGGCAACATCACCTGTTTTGAAATACCCATCAGGGGTCATACATTCAGTGGTTGCTGCAACATTATTCCAATAACCCGACATCACTTGCGGGCCTTTGGCACATAATTCACCTGACTGGCCTTGTTCAACACTATTACCCATCACATCACGAATGGAAATATCAGTGTTAGGCACGGGTACACCGATACCAGGAACATCATCAGTATGATCTACACTACCAAAATTTAACGTTAAAATAGGTGAAGTTTCTGATAAACCATAACCTTCTTGCAGTTTAACCCCGGTAACTTGTCGCCATTTATCAGCCACTGCTTGCTGAACGGCTGCGCCGCCGCCAATACAAAGTTTCAATGAGGAGAAATCAACGTTTTCAAAGCCTGGCGTATGTAATAAGCCGTTATATAAGGTGTTAACGCCGGTAAACATAGTCGCTGGGGTATTTTTCCACACCTCAACAAAGCTCGGCATATCACGTGGATTGGTGACTAAAACATTTTTAGCGCCAAAGCTAAAATAACTAAGGGTATTCGCCATCAAAGCAAAGATGTGGTACATCGGGATAGCGGTGATAACAATGTCATTGCCGTAATCAATATGCGCTTTAGCAAATTCTTTATATTGCAATATATTAGCGATTAAATTGCCATGACTCAGCATAGCCCCTTTAGATAAACCTGTGGTACCACCGGTATATTGCAAAAACAGTAAGTCATCTTGGCATAATGCTGGCTCATTCAAACCCAGAGTTTTACCCTGCGCTAGCGCATCAGTAAAACTGATGGTATTAGTTAAACGTTCGTCTACCCCTGCACAAGGTAAACCTTTATTAACTAAGTCATCTAAATCGACAGTGATAATATTCTTAATACCCGTATTATCTAAAATCTCGGCTAACATTTGGGTTGACGGAGAGAAAATTATAATCGTATCAACTTGCGCATCATTAAGTTGGTGTTCTAGCTCTCTTGGCGTGTACATAGGGTTAACATTAACTTGTACACCACCAACACGAATGATGCCCCACATGGCTATCGGAAAACATAAGGTATTAGGACACATTAGTGCCACACGATCATTTTTGACGACGCTCAATTTATTTTGTAAATAAGCGGCAAAATCGCGTGATAATTCATCTACTTGTTCAAAAGTAAGTTCCGCACCAAAATTACTGTAAGCAGTGTTCTTCTGATACTTTGCTGAGGTTTGTTGCAGTAAATCGGTTAAAGAAGAATAACGGCTTAAGTCGACAGTATGTGCCACGTTTTCAGGATAATTGGTAAACCAAGATTTAGTCATGTGCTTTCCTTAAGTAACTAGCTTTGTTTAGAATATAGTAGAACAAGCATCAAAACAAAACAGTAATAATACCAACCAGACTAACTAAATGATCTTTTAAAATGGTCTAAATATCCAATAACATCGTTGCTTTCAATCCCAATAGCCAGCTATTGCTCAATCAAGCGCCTTGCTCATGAAAATTTATCTTCATTAAAATTTGACCCCTTAATTAATCTCATTGGTATAAATAGTATAAATTGTTGTCGTTATTTTTATTGTTAAGTGACTAACGAATAAATAACTTATAGACAAGTTGATGAATTTCTTTGCCAAACGGTGGGAACAATAAGGACCCCAAACTGATTCGTCCTCGTGAAAGTACCGCTTTACTATGCGAGAAGGTTTTGAAACCTTCACTGCCATGATATTGCCCCATGCCTGATGCACCAATACCACCAAAAGGTAAATCGTCATTAATAACATGAAACGCAGCATCGTTAATACAAACGCCACCAGCATGGGTATTGAGTAAAACTTTCTGCTGAAATGCTTTATTAAAACTACAAATATATAGGGCAAGCGGTCGAGGTTTACTGTTGATATAAGCAATTGTTTCATCAATTTTTTTATAACCAATTATTGGCATTAACGGACCAAAAATCTCTTGCTGCATCACACTCATATCGTCAGTAACATTGGTTAGTATTGTTAACGGCATTTTTCTGGATGAGCCGTTACTACTGTCTGGGATTAACGGAATGATATTGGCACCTTTCGCTTTGGCATCCGTTAACAAACTATCAATTCGCGCTTTCTGTGCATCGTTAATTATGCAGGTGCAATCAACATTATCCTGAGTATTGGGGTACATAGTTTGATAAGCACCTTTAAACGCTTGTGTTAGCTCAGCTACCTTATTCTCTGGACAAAAGAGGTAATCTGGCGCGACACACGTCTGCCCTGAGTTAAGAGTTTTCCCTAAAATCAATCGACTCACCGCGGTTTTTATATCAATGTCATCATCAATAATCGTCGGAGATTTACCGCCCAACTCTAACGTGACTGGCACTAAATTTTCAGCGGCGGCTTTCATCACCAATTTGCCGACACCCGTTGAGCCAGTAAAGAATAAGTGGTCAAAAGCAATACTTGAAAAGGCTGCAGCCATATCTGCTTCCCCGCATACAATCGCGACTTTTTTGTGTGGGAAATTATTAGCCACTAATTCAGCCAATAGGATATTAGTGTTAGGCGTATATTCGCTCATTTTTATCATAGCGGTATTACCCGCAGCTAAAGCGGTGGTCAATGGCCCAAAAGCAAGAAAAACAGGGTAATTCCATGGCGCGATAATGCCAACCACACCTTTGGGTTGAAAAATAACTTCACCTTTTGCTGGTTGAAATAATATGCCGATATGTTTTTTTTCTGGCTTCATCCAACCTTTTAATTTCTTTATCGCATAGTTAATGCCCATCACAGTACTAAGGATATCGCCTAGCTTGGTATCATCAGCACTTCGGTGACCAAAATCTTGGCTCATCGCATCAATAAAGGCTTGCTGATTATCAATAAGAATTGCCTTCAATTTTGTTAAGTCACTAAGTCGATCTTGGTAACTTGGGTAAGTATTGTTAGCAAAGTGCTGTTTTTGTTGTAAAAAAGTGTCTGTCAATGCTTTTTGTGAGGTAATTTCAATCATTATTTTTTTGTCCTATGAGAGCCAATATTAAGTAACCAAGCAATAGCTGGGATAAGAGTAAGCGCACCCAACATGTTAAAAATAAACATAAAAGTGAGTAATATGCCCATGTCCGCTTGAAATTTTATCGGTGAAAATACCCAGGTGGCGACACCAATAGCTAAGGTTATGCCCGTGAAAGCAACGGCTTTACCGGTTTGATTTAACGCGTAGCGATAGGTCATGTACAAGGACTTTCCTTGCCCCAGAGCTTCTTTAACTTTACTGAAAATATAAATACCGTAATCAACCCCAATACCTACCCCTAAGGCAATAACCGGTAAGGTCGCTACTTTGACGCCAATGCCTAGTATGCCCATTAAACCTTGACTCATAATGCTGGTTAAAATTAACGGCGTGATAATACATATAACGATGCGGCCACTTCTAAAGGTGATTAAACAAATAATAATAACGATAGAGTAAACCCAAAGTAACATTTCGGTTTCTGCTTCTTCTATCACCATATTGGTCGCTGATTCTATGCCTGCATTACCTGCAGCCATCAAAAATTCAATACCTTCAATTTGGTTTTCAGCATTAAATTTTTCCACTGCCTTTACCACGTTATCAAGGGTTTGCGCTTTATGATCATTGAGAAAAACGAGCACTGGCACCATAGAACAGTCTTTATTCATCAAACCTTGTGGTGTTTTAGACAAAGAAGCATTAGTCATTAATTGGTTACGGTTTAGTCCATACCACTTTAACGAACCTTCATTCATGCCAAATAGACCAAACTTTGAAACATCAGCCACTGATTTAACCGCTTGAACGCCAGCAACGTTGCGTAGTTGCCATTGGAATTGATCGACCCAAACCAAGGTTTGATATTGCGCACACTGTTCAACATCCGTTTTGACCATGATGACAAATAAGTCAGTACTGGTACTGTAATTATCAACGATATAGGCGTTATCTAAGTTATAACGAGAGTCAGGTCTTAGCTCTGGCGCACCAGCATCTAAGTCACCAATTTTCATCGATTGTGAAAAATACAAACCAAGAATTAAACAGCATATGCCAACAGCTAACGCTATTTTTGCCAGTGGTGGTTTAGCGAAGTTTTTAAACAAACTTTCTACAATGCCTGTTTTGTGGGCCGACTGTCGTGCGTATTTTAGGCCTGCAGGAGAAACGCCGATATAGCTCATTAAAATGGGTAAGGCGATTAAATTAGTCACAATAATAATGGCAACACCAATACTGGCAGCGATGGCTAATTCTCGAATGACCGCGATATCTATGATCATCAAGGTAGTAAAGCCGATAGCATCACTGACTAATGCTGTTATACCCGCAATATACAATGAACGGAAAGCCAGCTTGGCCGAATCAATATTACTTGCGCCAGTAACACTATGGTGAATGATGGAATTAATAATCTGTACGCCATGACTGACGCCAATAGCAAAGACTAAAAAGGGTACCAACATAGAATAAGGGTTAATGCCAAAACCTAGTAAGTTTAGAATACCTAATTGACAAAACACGGCAAAAATTGAAAACACTAAGACGGATATTGTGCTGCGTAAGCAGCGAGAATACAGCCAAAGTAAAACAAAGGTAATTAGAACGGCTAAGCCAAAAAAAGCAACAACTTGTAAAGCGCCGTCAATTAAATCACCAACAACTTTTGCAAAGCCAACTATACGTATAGTGACGTTTTTACTGCTATATTTATCCCTAATTTTCTCTTCTAATACGGTCGATAATGCTCGGTAGTCGAGCGGTAAACCTGTTTCAGGGTTGATGTCTTGCAGTGGCGCGATAATAATAGCGGATTGAAAGTTGTTAGCGACCAGTACGCCAATTTGTCCTGACTTAAATACATTTGCTTTAACCCGTTCAATCATTTCTGCTGAGCCATCGTAGCCGTCAGGAATAACAGCGCCACCAACAAAACCTTCTTCAGTGACTTCTTGCCAGCGAACATTGGGTGTCCATAATGATTTTAAACCATCACGATTTATGCCAGAGATAAAAAAAACTTCATCGGTGACTTCTTTTAACGTTTGTTGAAAATCAGCATTGAAAATATCACTATCTTTATTATCGTCATTGGTATTTTCCACCACAATACGTATAACGTTACCTAAATCAGCAAGTTCTTTTTTGTAGGTTAGAAAGTTTGTCACATAGGTGTGAGAACCCGGGATCATTTTAGTGAAGCTAGCTTCAGGTTTAACCTTAACGGCTTGAATAGTTAACAAAGCGATACAGGTAACTATTATGGTCATCATCAAGGCGCGATGTTTAAAAACGAAGTTTTCTATTATTTGTTCTAATGCACTTGGTGAGTGTGAATTTTTTTTAGTCGACATAAGTTTATTCCTCTGCCTCAATCGGCCATTGTGAAATACCGAATTGGCCAGCAAGAATTAACGAATTGTCTTTAACTAACACACTCGACAATGCCGCGCCTGAAGGATGCTTTTTAATCGTCAATGTTGATAAGTTTTCAGGATAAAAACTAACAATAACGCCACCATGACCAACCAAGTACACCTTGCCTTGCTTAGAGAAATTTCCGCCGAGCAAACTAGTGCTACGTGGTAATTTTATATGCTGCCAATTCCCTCCTCCATCAAGGGAAACCATGATGTTTCCTTGTAAACCAAACGCGACCAATTGGGTTTTATTTTTAGTTGAATTGATATCATCAGTGGAAATAGTATGAGTTTTGACTGTGTTGGCGAGAATGCCGAATAAACTGCCCGAATAAGGTAATGTCATGACCGACCATGTTTGGCCAACATCAGTAGAATGAAAGCCCATACCGTTTTCACCCACAATATAGAGCTGGTCATCTGCTGTAGCTATAACCGTATTAAGGTGAAATCTATCGGGGTTATCAAGGTGATTACTCACTAACTGCCACGTCTCACCTTTGTCTTTACTGCTGAGTAAAATACCGTAGGCACCGCTAGCAAATAAGGTATCATTCGACGTGCTAGTAACTGATAACAGTGGTTTATTTGGTCCGGATTTTAATTCTAATTGGTTATCTTCAATAGCAAAGGTTAAATCATCAAGTTGATAGGTTAATTCTTCTAATTCATCTTCATCCTGAGTTTGCAATATGACTTGCTCTAAAGATTGATATTGCTGTTTCAATTGCGCTATTTGGAATTGTGTTATCTCTTTCCCCGTAAATACTTTGCGCCATGTCGTGCTATTACTATCAACTTTAAGAATGACACCATCATGGCCAACCGCAACTTTGCTACCATCAGACAGTATAGTTACATCGGTTATAGCAACGCTGACAGGCGATTGTAGCTGCTGCCAGTTATCATCATTTTGCCAATTGATAATATGTCCACGTTCGCCGACCACGAGAATAGCGTCATTATTTGGCGTCATCGCCATCAGTACAC
The DNA here is from genome assembly GCF_000012325.1 of Colwellia psychrerythraea 34H. Classification (NCBI taxonomy): domain Bacteria; kingdom Pseudomonadati; phylum Pseudomonadota; class Gammaproteobacteria; order Alteromonadales; family Colwelliaceae; genus Colwellia; species Colwellia psychrerythraea. Next base: position 3,569,168 of record NC_003910.7, read on the forward strand.
TTTTAATGGCTAATGCACTGTTGGTCGCAGGTAATTCCAGTAAATCAGAAGAGCTATTTGCCTGAGCGACAGTAAAGAATGAACCAAGCAAAGTAATAAAAAATAAGCTATTCATACCACAGTCGATATAGGGTATACGCATAGAAAACCTAATAAGTAAAAAATTTATACTTATTAGTATTGATGAATAAAGTTAACTTGAGAGGTGTTAAACGTGCCAAATGATTATCTTTGCAACACAGCTAATCTTTGAGGTCGTTTTAAGTAGAACTGTTCGAAAGGTTAGGTTTTTTTGCTTTGTCGGTATTCACCAGGTGTTTGATTTGTCCAACGTTTAAAAGCACGGTTAAAGTTGCCTACGCTCGAAAAACCAACCAAATAGCCAATTTCACTCAAACTTAAATGTTGTTGCACAATGTAATCCATTGCTAATTTTTTACGGGTACTTTCTAATATTTCTTTGTAACTTGTGCCTTGCTCTTGTAGTTTTCGTTGTAAATTACGCAAACTCATTCCTAGGTCTTCAGCTATAACTATTTGTGAAGGAGCACCTAACGGCAATAAATCAAAGATTTTATTTTTGATGACATGGCTTAAATCATTTTTATCAATTCTTGCCATGAATTCATCAAGCATTTTTTCGTGACTATGCGTAATTAAAGGGTTGCCACACATTAGCTTTTCTTGTGCTTGCTCAAAATTAAAAATAATAGCGTTTTTATCGCTATTAAATTCTATGTCACAATTGAAAAACTCTTCGAGGTAAGTCACATCATGAGCAGGTTTTTGATAAGCAAAACAAATTTTTTCAGGTGAGAAATCTAAAGTAACCAACTCTCTAGCAAAACGGATAATGGTCGCTAAAAAGGTTTCGACTGTTGCAAGTGATAATACGGGACGATTAGTTCCCTCATAAGTAAAAATATTCATTTCAAAAACTAATTGGTTATTACTCTCGTAGGTAACTAATTGGCAAGTATTTGAAACTACACGTTTATAATGAGCTATTCTGTCTAGAGCATCTTGCAATGTGTTAGAAGACATCATGGCGTAACCAAGCGCATGAAACATACCGGGATGGAATTGTTCCGCAATTAAAATAGAAAAATCATGTCGTCCTAATTTCTTATTACAATACTCTATTAAGTTATAAAACTTTTCGGCAGCAATACGAGATTCTTGGTCTGTCATAACATCTTGAGAAATATTACATTCTTTAAGTGCCGTTGTAAGATCAATCTGGTGAGCTTCCATTGCCCTTGAAATCGGGATCATCCAGCCAATCAACGTTGAATAATAATCTTGCACTGCGTTTCCTATAATTGGGGACCTATCTATATTACGGGGTTTGCACGAAATGACAACAGGTTGGCACATTTAGCGAAATATTAAACTGTTCATTGTCGTAATGTAATGATGAAACGAACATTACAATAAGTATTATAACGATAATAATAGGCGAATAATATGCTAAATAATAATCACAAAATCAAACCATTAGCTCTGGTTGTCGCTATGGCGCTTAGTGCGTCATCAGCGCACGCTGTAGACTTTAATTTTGGTGAAGACGATGACATTTTATTGCAAATAAATTCTCAATTGGATATTGGTTCAAGCTGGCGACTAGGCGATGCTGACCCACGATTTATTGGTAAAACTAACGGTGGAACTGGCGCTACAAGTACCACAGATGATGGCAACTTGAACTACTCAAAACATGATGCCTACTCACAAATAATTAAAGGTGTGCATGATATTCAATTAAGCAAAGGCGATTTTGGTGCTTTTGTGCGCTTTAAATATTGGTATGACTATGCACTCAAAGAAGGTGATGTGAACCATGGTAACTCAGGTAATGGTTATGTCCCGAATACGCCATTAAGCGATGATGGATTTGAAAATAATACTAAATTTTCTGGCGCCACCTTATTAGATGCCTACGTTTATGCTTCGTTTGATTTAGCAGATACTCCAGTAGACATACGCCTAGGTAGACAAGTGGTTAGTTGGGGCGAAAGTACATTTATTCAGGGTGGCATGAATTCGTCGAACCCTTTTGATGTCGCAGCCTTAAGACGCCCTGGTGCAGATTTAAAAGAAGGTATTTTACCTGTTGGCATGCTCTACGGTAACGTCGGTCTCACTGAAAACCTAAGTGTTGAAGCTTTTTATCAATACGAGTGGGAGAAAACTCAAATTGACGGTTGTGGTACTTATTTTTCTGGGGCTGATTTTGCAGCAACTGGCTGTAATTATGTTTCTGTTGGTCCTTTAGGCGATCAAGCTGGATTGGCTGCAGGTTTTGCCGCTGAGCGAATAGCGGATGTTGAGCCTGATGACGGCGGTCAATATGGTTTAGCCGCGCGTTATTATGCTGAAGAATTAAATGATACCGAGTTTGGAATATACTACATGAATATTCATTCTCGCCTACCACTGATTAACACAGTACGTACTAATATCCCGCCGACTTATGCTGCAATTACCGGTGATGATATTGCTAACTCACCCGTTTTTGTACCAGAAGCATTGGATCCAACAGGTGGCGCTTTCGCCGCACAAAATCCAGGTTATGACATTGAATTTCCAGAAGACTTAAAGTTTTACGGCGTTAGCTTTGCTACCAATGTTGGTGGTGTAGCACTATCAGGTGAAGCCTCTTATAAACCTGATACTCCGGTACAGATCAGCGGACCAGAATTACTCAACGGTACCTTATCTGAAGCGCCATTCTTACGCTTTACCCCAAGAGTTACCGCAGTTGGTTATGGTGAAGAGGTGAAAGGTTGGGACGAGTTTGATGTAACCCAATTGCAGATGACTGCGATTCAATTTTTTGAAAACACCATGGGAGCTTCACGAGTCACAGTTATTGCCGAAGTGGGCATGATTTTAACTGATGGCGTTGAAGACTCTGATCAACATTACGGTAGAAACTCAGTCTTTGGATTGGGGGATTTTGATGCTGGTGGCGGCTTAAATTGTAGCAACCTTGTCAATGCAGGCGCGTTATCAGGCGATTGTCGCACTGATGGTTTTGTTACTGATAGTGCATGGGGTTATCGCATGCGGGCTGTTTGGCAATATTCTGATGTATTTGCCGGCGTATCGTTAAAGCCAACACTTTCTTGGGCACATGATGTTAATGGTTACTCGCCAGATCCAGCCCAACAATTTCATGAAGGGCGGAAGAATCTAGGTTTTTCTTTAGAAGCGGCCTATCAGCAAAAATATACCGTCACCGTAGGCTACAACAACTATTCAGGTGGTAGTCATAATATTTTAGAAGATAAAGACCTAGTATCGCTGTCATTTGGCCTTTCATATTAATTATAGTGCAAAAACATTAAGAGAATCATCATGAAAAAATATATTACAACTGCAAGTTTACTGATGTTATCACTGGTAAGTAGTGCTGCATTGGCAAAAGTTAGCCCACAAGAAGCTGATAAATTAGGTAAAACGCTAACTCCATTAGGTGCTGAAATGGCGGCCAATGCAGCCGGAACTATTCCAGCCTGGAGCGGAGGATTAACCAGTAAAAACTCAACTAAAAGTAAAGACTCTGGACGCCCTGAAAATCCTTTTAGCCAAGACAAACCATTATTTGAAATAACGCGCGCTAATTTTGATGATTACAAAGCGAACTTAAGTGCTGGCCAAATTGCAATGTTTGAAAAATACGCTGATTATAAAATGCCTATTTATAAAACAAGAAGAACAGCCGCCTACTCAAATGAACTTTATGATGTTGTTAAGAAAAATGCGACAACCGCTGAACTAGTACAATCGGGTAATGGTGTCGAAAATTTTGAGACAACAATCCCCTTTCCTATTGCACAAAATGGCTCTGAAGTTATTTGGAACCACATCACCCGTTTTCGTGGCGGCACAGCTAAACGTTTTACCACTACCATTCCAGTGCAATCAAATGGCTCATTTGTGCCCGTTAAAATGAATGATCAATTGGTATGGCCTGAGTTTTTAAAAGGCGGGCGTGATGCTAAAAAAGATAACAATATTTTGTTTTATTATCTTTCTCAAATTACCGCACCTGCACGTTTAACAGGTACGGCTTTATTAGTACATGAAACCATGGATCAAGTAAAAGAAGCGCGTAAAGCTTGGGTTTATAACTCTGGTCAACGTCGTGTTCGCCGTGCACCAAACGTTGCTTATGATGGACCAGGTCAAGGTACTGATGGTTTAAGAGCCTCTGACAACTATGACATGTATAACGGAGCACCTGATCGTTATAACTGGAAACTAGTCGGCAAACAAGAGCTTTATATTCCATACAACTCTTATAACTTACTTGATACCACAGCAAAATATGATGACGTAATACAAAAGGGTCATTTGAATACTGATTATTTACGCTACGAGTTACACCGTGTTTGGCAAGTTGAAGCAACCTTAAAGGAAGGCTCAAGACATATTTACGCTAAACGTACCTTCTTTATTGATGAAGATACATGGGGTGCCTCTGTTATTGATCAATACGATGGCCGTGGTCAACTATGGAAATTATCAGAAGCGCATAACATTCAATTTTATGATGTTGATACTCCGTGGATGGTTGCTGAAACCTTATATGACATAGACTCTGGACGTTACCTAGTAACAGGGTTAAGCAATGAAGAGCCAACCTTCATGATTTGGGGTGAAAAAGTAAAACGCAAAGATTTTTCTACCTCTGCTCTTAGACGTTTAGGACGTTAATCTCAACACGCATTTTCAAACAACTTGGGGATATGTTTACAGCATATCTCTAAGCCACATGCTTAAGAGTATTTTACACATAAATAGTAAAAATTTAAGGCAAGGTATATGAATAAATCGCAAGATAACAACTTTGACTACATCATAGTCGGAGCTGGCTCAGCGGGCTGTGTTTTGGCGAATAGGTTAACTGAAGACGGTAAATTTAACGTCTGCTTGTTAGAAGCTGGCAGTGATAATAACTCTATGTTAGTAAAAACGCCGGGAGCATTTTCAGCCTTCATGTTTTTGAAAAAATTCAATTGGAGTTTTGATGCTAAACCTAGAAAAGATATTCGCAATGGTGAACCCCTCTTTGTTCCCAGAGGTCGAGGTTTAGGTGGCAGTTCAGCCACCAATGCCATGCTATATATACGAGGGCAAAAACAAGATTATGATCATTGGGCAGAATTAGGTAATGAGGGTTGGTCATTCGACGATATTTTACCTTATTTTAAGAAGTCAGAAACCAATAGCCGTGGTGAAAGTGAACTGCACGGCGGCGCAGGTCCCTTGCAAGTAACAGATCGCCCAGCTTTTTATGAAATCAGTAAACGATATATTGAGGCGAGCCAACAGGCGGGTTTCAAAGTGACTGATGATTTTAATGGAAGTGATCAAGAAGGCGTAGGTTATTACCAATGCACGATAAAAGATGGCAAGCGTTGCTCTGCTGCTCATGCTTATTTGTTGCCAATACTGTCTAGACCTAACCTTACCGTATTAACTTATGCACAAGTGAGTAAGGTACTACTGAAAGACAAACAAGCTTATGGTGTTGATGTTTACGTTAAAGGCGAAAAGAGAACCTTATCAGCGAATAAAGAAGTCATCTTAAGTGGTGGTAGCATCGCTTCACCACAGCTATTAATGTTATCCGGCATTGGAGATAAGAGTGAACTGACACAACACGGTATTGATTGTGTGCATGAACTTAAAGGCGTAGGCAAAAACTTACGTGAACATGTAGATGCCTGTGTCTTAGTAAAAAGTAAAAAAACAGACGGTTTTACCCTATCGGTTTCAAGTTTACTGAAAATGGTACCTGATGGTATTAACTACATCACGGGTAACAAAGGCAAACTTGCCAACAGTATTTTAGAAGCTGGTGGTTTTATTAAGTCTACTGAGAAGGAAGACAGACCCGATATTCAGTTGCATATGCTGCCTTTGTTATATGACGATAATGGCAGAGATTTAAAACTGTTAACACAACATGGGTTTTCATGTCATGTCTGTGTACTACGCCCTGAAAGTACCGGCACTGTGTCATTAAAATCAGCTAATTATCAAGATGCACCAGAAATAGATTTCAACTTATTTTCTGATAAAGAAGGAAAAGACAAAACAGTCTTAATTGATGGCATGCGTCAGCTGCGTAAAATATTAACCGCGCCGGCATTAGCCCAACATTATAGTAATGAAATGCACCCGGGAAATGCTTTTGAAACAGATGAGCAAATTTTTGCTAAAGCCAAAGAGCGTATAGGCACAGTTTTTCATCCCGTAGGCACCTGTAAAATGGGTAATGATGGCATGGCTGTGGTTGATAATCAGCTCAAAGTACACGGTATTGATAAATTAAGAGTAATAGATGCTTCTATTATGCCAACACTTATCAGTGGCAATACCAACGCACCGACGATGGCTATCGCCGAAAAAGTTGCAGATATGATGCTGACACATTAATTAAGGAAAGAACCCATGTTTAATTTTATAATACACAGTACCAAAGCACTACTCACCGGTTTATGGATACTGGCAATATTAGGGCTGGCATCAATAAATCCGCTCCCCGTAGAATATCAATTATATCTTTTGCCCTTAGCTGGCATTGTACTTTTGGCGCACTTGCTTGAGTATTTTGCGATGAAAGCCAAAGTGAAAACTAAAAGTAATACAGAGATAAGTTTTGTACAAACCATGCTTTGGGGCTTTGGTCACTGGCTGCCTTTATTAAATAAAAGTATTGAAAAATAAGTAATCGTACTATTTGAATTACGTAACCACATTCAGGGAACTGGATGTGGTTTTTTTAATGGCATTGTTATTACTATTCATGACGCCACAACACCTGTAATCTATTACAATAATAATGAACGAAATCAACAGATTTCAAAGGAACATCTTAGTCATCAGTAAAAGTGGTTTATTCATCAATAAACGGCTTTAACAAACAAGGAGAATAACGTGACGGTGAACGTAGAAAATGTAGAGCCTGAATTAAATATCGAGATTGGCCCAAACTGGTTTGCCTCCGTAATGGGAACCGGCATTATTGCTAATGCAGCCGTTGGTTTACCTATGGTGGGTCAATATTTAGGTCAAGCCGGTCTTGTGATCTGGGTTATTGCTTCCCTCATGTTAATTGTAATGCTACTGCTAAAGGCGGTTCAAACCATTACCAACCCTCATATTATCAAACGCCAATTTAATGATCCTGTGATGGCGCAATTTTTTGGTGCACCACCAATGGCGCTGCTTACTATTGCTGGCGGAACATTATTATTTGGCCATCATTTTTTTGCACAAGATACATTGATGGTAATTGCTTGGAGTCTTTGGATAACGGGCACCATTGTAGGGATGATGACAGCCGTTATTATACCTTATCGACTTTTTACTCATCATGAAGTACGTGGAGATGCAGCCTTTGGTGGTTGGCTTATGCCAGTCGTTCCGCCTATGGTATCAGCGGCAATTGGCGCGATGTTTATTCCCCACGTTCAAGATACTTTATTACAACAAACGCTGCTCTATGCTTGTTATGCCATGTTTGGTACTAGCTTAATAGCTGCAATGATTATTCTTACCTTAATCTGGGGACGGTTAGTACACTCAGGTACGTCTGGCGGCGCACGAGTACCAACATTGTGGTTAGTGTTAGGGCCTCTGGGACAATCAATCACCGCAGCGGGCGCCTTAGGGGCAGTTGCCTTAGCAGTTGTTGAACAACCCATTGCAGGCAGTCTAAATACTATGGCTATTTTGTATGGCGTACCCGTGTGGGGCTTTGCCTTTTACTGGTCGATTTTAGCAAGCTTTCTTACCTTACGGGCTCTGCGTAGAAAGATGCCTTTTGCGCTCACTTGGTGGGCATTTACCTTCCCAGTAGGCACCTGTGTAACAGGCACTACCCAATTAGCGCTACATACTGGGTTGCCAGCATTTGAATGGGCTGCGGTTATTTTATTTGCAGGGCTACTATGTGCATGGGTTATAGCTGCATTGGGTACGATTAAAGGCATTAAGACTGGCCATATTATGAAAAACCCGGTGAGCTCTCCTGTCATCATTGCGAAGAAAGGCCCCAGATAATAACGTTTACTATCGAGCGTAATAATCTAGCACTAAAGATGGACACTCAAAGGCTTCTTAAGAATTTAGTGGGTGTTCATATTACTTCAGCAATCATTAGCTAGGGAATTAACCTTCAACTTTAAATCGATGGTATTCATAAACAATCTAGGATCATCAATTTTATCCAGCATGGAGGTTTCTGGTAAACAATCATCATCAACATAGTCAACATAATCGCCAGTTGAATCAAAAACTAACATATCCAGCGATAATCGATCTAATCCGTATAGTCCCCGGTGGATCATATCAGCCGAAAAAACTAATAAATCACCCGCAGCTAACTTAATTTTTTTTCCGGTAGAGAGGCTTTCACTACTGACTCTGCCCTTTTCTTCTTGTCGGACATCAAATTCTTCATCATTATCCCATCGTTTATGCGTTCCTGGCACCAGCTCCATACCAAGTTCATCAAATAATGGAATTCTAAAATGTACGACTTGTGTCTCAGAAATGACTCTCTTTTGATCTTCAACCTCATAATCATATTGACAATCTCTATGCCAAAAATCTTTTTGATGGGAATTAACGGGATTGAAAAATAATTGAGTATTCATAAATGCTGGATTAGCCGCCATCACAGAATCGATAATACTCATTATTTTTTTTGAACTGATAAAGTTAAATAACTGCACTCGATCGTCATATGCTAAATACTGACTTCCAGTGATTAAGGAAGAGTTGAACGCTTCCTCCCGATAAAATTCTTCATTATCTTTTTTCCAAGCTTCATGGAATTTTAATATGACTTTTCTAAGGGCTGATATTTCAGCCACATTAAAATAATCTCTAATAACAAAGTAACCTTGATCGTGATAACTGCTATATAACTGACTTCTATTTTCAACCATTTACGGCCATTGCCTCCACGTTAACGTTCTTATAAGAACAACACTTACTGAACCGTGAATTTTAATGGTAAACGTGGCGAATGACCATCAGTCACTCAAAAAAAACAGTATCGAGGGAGATTATAAAAAACTGGAAGTAATGATAAGGATAGTAACTAAAGATTATTCATTAGTATCTTTAGTTACTTGTAGTGCTGATAAACTATTTAAAAGGTGCCTGATGCAACTCAAAGTTTTCATTATTTTGATATTGTTATTATGACTAATGTTAATTAGTGATGTCATCTTTCATTTTTCGAGCGAATTCATCAGCATGCTCTTTACTATATTGACGCTCTGCTGCGGTATTACATATTTTTTTACTAATACGAGTACCGGTTACCTTAATACTTTTACATTCATAACCAGATGATTTTTGTGCTGCTGTGAGTTGACCATCTTCACTCTGCTTATCAGTATTACTACATGCAAATAGAAGAGTCGATAATGCAACTAATATAATGGTTTTCATTTAAAGTTCCCTTTATGTTAAATATTTTCATGGTCATTTTCCAACCAGACTGCCAAACATTAATCATTATCACTATGATTGTCAACTTTCTGATTTAATATTGTTTATTGAAACGTAATCAAAGATTAATACAATAAAAGACTACGAAAAAATCGATATCAGCTCCTTTAACGAGAAAACTTACTGACTGCTCCCTTCCTCAACATAACAACTTAGTAATGAAAGAAACTCATACTTTATGAGTAGACTCATTTCATCCTTTTGGTCTACATCTGCATAGGGCAATTGATAATATAATATCAATGAGTCTTTCAGTTATATAAAGGGAATAAAATGAAAAGCAAAATATTGGGTATGTCAATTTTAGCAGCGACTATCTCTTTTACTTCATTAGCGAAAGGTAATAATGAAGTAATGATGCAAGCAGCAGGGCAAGAGATTTTTAAAAAATGTAGTGCATGTCACTCAACCGATACCAGCAAAAACACATTTGGTCCTAGCTTAGTTGGCGTTATAAATCGTAAAGCCGCATCACTTCCGCGTTTTGCCTATTCTGAAGCATTACAGAAATCAGGGTTAACTTGGACAGAAGCCAATCTTCGTCGATGGATGGCAGGTAATGATATTTTAGTGCCGGGTACTCGTATGCGTCATGTTCAAATTACAGACCTAGCCGAACAGAACTATTTATTGGCGTACCTTAAGTCTTTATAGTAATGACAAGTGTTTTTATCACGATGAAAAAAGAGCTTTAAAGTTTACTTTACAGGCTCTTTTTTAATACACAGTCCTATCATCTATACAGAATAAAAAAAACAATATATATCAAAGCAGTAAAGCGTTTACCTCCCCCTTATTCTTTTATAATATTTAACCTGTTTTGTCATTCCTCTCTCATCCTTTTTCAGATACCCTGAAACGATTAAAGCGTTGAATTAAAGGCTTTTCATGAACACTGCGGGTATCTACGAACAGCTAATTACGCAATTAGTTGAACAAAACTTAGATCGTGAATCCTTTCATGTTGGCGAACGACTATGGAAAATACTTCGTCGAAAATATTGCCATAGATAAGCAAGATACTGAAGTGATTCAACCTTATTCAAAGGTGAATGTTGATGAAGCGGCCTATAAAGAAATGCGCGCGATACTAAAACCCTTTATAACTGCCCATGTTTATTCCTTTTACGGATTACTCTTCCTTATTCTTTTGCATATTTTAGGGGGCATTATCGCGGAAAGAAGAGAAAAAACAGCGTTAGTTTCTGCCATGATTACTGGTTATAAGTATCTGTCAAAAGATAAGGATGATTAAGTAATAAATGAATTATAGTTAAGCCACAACTAAGGGATATTTAAGCTATGACTCATGATTGTTCGGTGATTACCCACCTTCAACAAACCAGTTTTGGGTGTGATTAATAAAATAAACTAAAGACAACATAACGGGTACTTCAACTAGCACCCCAACAACTGTCGCCAATGCCGCACCAGAATGTAAACCAAACAGCGAAATAGCCACAGCAACCGCTAACTCAAAGAAGTTAGATGTGCCGATCAAACAAGCGGGAGCCGCGATGTTATGCGGTAGTTTCAGCCATTTTGCCGCTAGGTAAGCAATAATGAAAATACCGTATGTTTGGATCATCAGCGGAATAGCAATTAAGCCGATGGTTTGCGGCTCAGATATGATGGTGTTGGCTTGAAAACCAAATAATAAAACAACGGTAGCTAATAAACCGATAACCGACCAAGGTTTTAATGTCGCTAATAAGTTGTCTAATGATTTATTAGTACTGTCAGTATTTGTATTTGTTTCTTCATCAGCATTTATACTTGCCTCTGCACTTTTTTGTGCATCAACTTTATCATTGCCCTTATTTAGCATTCTCCTGGTTACTACACCTGCAATTAAAGGCAATAACACATACAATAAAACGGAAATAAGTAACGTTTCCCACGGCACTTGAATATCACTAACGCCCAGTAAAAATGCCGAAATAGGCGCAAAAGCGAATATCATGATGACATCATTGACAGAGACTTGAACCAAGGTGTAATTGGGATCGCCTTTGGTTAACTGAGACCACACAAATACCATTGCTGTACAGGGCGCTACGCCCAGTAAAATCATACCCGCAATGTATTCTTGCGCCGATTCAGGGTCAACTAAGTCTGCAAATAAATAGTTAAAAAATAGCCAGCCTAACGCTGCCATGGTAAAAGGTTTAACAAACCAATTAATGATAATGGTTAGCACGAGTCCTTTGGGGTTTTTACCGACATTTTGTATTGATGAGAAGTCAATTTGAACCATCATAGGGTATATCATCACCCAAATAAAAACCGCGACAACAATGTTAACGTGCGCAATTTCAAACTCGGTAATCAGTTGAAATATGTTGGGTTGCCATAACCCTAAGATCACGCCAAGTATTATGCTTAAACCAACCCAAACAGATAAGTAACGTTCAAAAATCCCCATGGTTAAACCTCTCTCATTAAATCTTCTATAAAGTATGCTGCCAGTTCGTGCCTGCCTGCACAGTTGGCTTTAGCATATATCGCGGTAGCTTGGCCTCTAACTGTTTTTTCTTTTACCTGTCGCGCTTCCGCAATTTCTTTCATTGAGAGCCCTTTAATTAACAGCAACGAAACCTCACACTCAGAGGGCGTTAGTTGCCATTTAGCGAACTGCTCTTTCATCACTTGCAGTAACTCACCGGCGAGTCTTGCTGTTTTTGATTTTTCTATGATGATTACTTTGTTGAGGGATTTAACATGTTGAAGCTCGTGAAATAAAACCAACGAAATTGCCATAAAAACCATTAGCTCAAGGCTGAGATGAAGGAAGCCGTCTTCATTACTCAATACATCACTGATAATGTCAAAAATAAAAAACACCATGGCAAATGCCAGCACGATGGCTGGCAAATATAACTTTAAAGACACTTAATACCTCTCAAGTAGGAAAGTTTAACGCAATTTATTATTGAACATTTTTCGCCAATTAGATTTACCACAAAGTGAATGTAAAATTACCGCCCCAACATGTAACGCTAAAAAAATGGGTATTAACGACTCACCTACTTCATGTAACTCTTCTACATACTCAAAAATGTTACTTTTACTTTCTGAACCCAGAATAAATAGTATAGTACCTGTAACTGACATCCAAATAAATATCAGTAGACCAAATGCTTGCGTGAACCCTGCAAGCCCGTCATGAGGGCCCCGCTTTGGGATTTTTAACGTAAGTAGACTACGAAAATCTTCAATGGCATATTGCCTTTGCTGTTTTGAAAACGGGGACCATGCCTTAAAAGACAATGCCTGTGATTTAGTAAACCCCATCGCGACTCTTATCAGCATAATGCTCGCTAACGACAAACCTAAATAGCTATGCAATAAATAGCCATTTGAGGTGATCCCGTCTTCAGCAAACTCTCCGGTAAGAAAAGCAAAAACACCAAAAAAAGCTATACCTAAATGAATGAGCTTTGCGTAGGTTGGGTAAGCAGACTGATCGCTCATAATAACTCCAAAGTAGAAATTGAAATAAATTGTTGTTATGAGTTTATTGCTTTAAAAGCATATAAACATGGGACAATTGTCTCTAATTCAGCTTTATAGGTCATATGCCCTATGTTATTCATTGATATCAATACAGTGGTAGGGTTAATACTTGCCACATAGTGAGATGTCTTTACAGGCGTTAGGATGAGACATTTAACTCCTCCCTAAAATACGTGGAAACCAAACGAAAAAAGGCCGATTCATCACGAATCGGCCTTTTATAATTATTTAAATCTAGTGGTGCGGATGGGGGGACTTGAACCCCCACGACCTAAGTCACCAGCCCCTCAAGCTGACGCGTCTACCAATTCCGCCACATCCGCGCAATACTAGATTTTTAACTTTTACTGCTAACTAAATTGAGGTTTAGTTAAGTTTAATCTGGAACGTTGCTGTTTTCTTCTTTCTTAGCAGGTTCGTCTGATGCAGGTACATCACTGTTTTGAACAGCTGGTAATGTAGTTGCTTCAACACTTTCACTAGGAATAGCATCAACCGCTTGGTCAGTAGGAACTGCTAGGTTATTCCACTCGTCAACCGACTTAGTACGGTTAGCCGTTAAGTTACCTAAAATTAAGCTGATAACAAAGAAACCTACTGCTAAATACGTAGTTGCTGATGTTAGGAAGTTACCTGAACCACCTGAACCAAAAACAGTGGCAGAAGAACCAGCACCAAAAGATGCGCCCATATCTGCGCCTTTACCTTGTTGGATTAATACTAAACCAATTAGGGCTAAAGCAATTAGTACGTAGACTATAATTAATACTTGATACAACATTTCTATTTTCCTTTCGCTGCAGAACAAATAATTTTAAATTGTTCCGCTTTTAAACTAGCACCGCCGATAAGACCACCGTCTATATCAGTTTGTGCGAATAGTTCTTCACAGTTAGCTGCATTTACGCTGCCACCGTAGAGTAATGGTACTTTATCCGCTACTTGCTCGTTTTGTTGAGCTAAGAATTTACGAATAAACTGATGTGTTTCTTGTGCCATCGCACTTGATGCTGTTTTACCTGTTCCTATGGCCCAAACTGGCTCATAAGCGATAACAACATCTTTAAATTTCTCTATGCCTATCTCATCGATAACTGGCTGAATCTGCGCTGATAGCACGGTTTCAGTTTCTCCGGTTGCTCGTTCTGCTTCACTTTCACCAATACATAAAATGGGTGTTAAGCCTGCATTTAATGCAGCATGAACTTTTTTAGCAACTTGCGTAGAGGTTTCTTTAAAGATACTTCTACGTTCAGAGTGACCAACTATTACATAGTTAATAGCTAAGTTTTGCAACATAGCCGTGGATACTTCACCTGTGTAAGCACCACTTTCATGTTCACTCACATTTTGTGAGCCTACATGGATAGCTTCATTTAAGTTAGCTGCTTTTATTTTCTGATTAAGTTCAGATAAATATGGGAAGCTAGGACAAATAACCACATCAACGTGCGATGATAGTTCAATATCAGCCAACCCTGAAACCATAGTATCAACTAGGGCTGAGTCACCGTTCATTTTCCAATTTGCGGCTACAATTGCTTGTCTAGTCATTTATACCTCTTAGCCTAGGTTATTATCTTATGACTTCAGTTAATATTTAAATGGAGTCATTGCTAAAATGAAGCCGCGAGATAGTAACTAACCTGCGCAAAAGATACAAGTATTTAACACATATCTTTTACTAGTTGCAGTTTTTTTATACTTATCGCGGTGTTTAGCTATTAATAGTGGTAATTAGTAATAATAATTACTTAACAAGTTTCACTAAATCAGCAATTTTGTTAGCTAATAAAGTCACTTCATCCATATCTGGACCTTCAACCATTACACGAATAAGTGGTTCAGTACCTGATTTACGAAGTAACACTCTACCGCGACCCGTTAGTGTTTCATTAACTTCATCAACAGCAGCTAATACATCAGCATCATTTAAAGGATTATTTTGTCCCGAAAAACGAACATTGACCAGTAATTGCGGAAGCATTGTTAGGCCTTGGCGTAACTCAAATAACGATTTTTCTTGTTTAGTTACCGCAGTAAGTACGTTAAGCGCAGCAATAATACCATCACCCGTAGATGTATGATTAAGATTAATGACATGACCTGAGTTTTCGGCGCCTAGCTGCCAACCTTTTTCTCTTAATAACTCCATTACATGGCGGTCACCAACATTACTGCGAGCAAATTCGATATCTAACTCTTTTAAAGCTAACTCTAAACCCATATTGCTCATCAGGGTACCAACAACGCCACCCTCTTTTCGACCCGTTTTTAAATCATTACAGGCGATGATATAAATAATTTCATCACCATCAATAACATAACCAGTGTGGTCAACCATCATAATACGATCGCCATCACCATCAAGGGCGATACCTAAATCAGCCTTATGTTCAACAACAGCTTTGCTGATTGCTGCCATAGATGTTGCACCACACCCTTGATTTATATTGGTTCCGTTAGGCGCAGTGCCGATTTCAATAACCGTTGCGCCTAATTCACGAAATACATTCGGCGCTATGTGGTAGGTTGCACCATGGGCACAATCAACCACAATAGTTAAATCTTTTAATGAAATTTTGCTAGGGAAATTACTTTTACAAAATTCGATATAGCGCCCCGCTGCATCATTAACACGACTCGCTTTACCGAGTTTTGCTGATTCAACACAACCCATTGGATTATCTAATTCAGCTTCAATAGCTAACTCCACCGCATCAGGGAGTTTTTCCCCTGTATTAGAGAAAAATTTGATGCCATTATCGTAGAAAGGATTATGCGACGCACTAATAACAATGCCGGCTTCGGCTCTGAATGTTTTAGTAAGGTAAGCAATACCTGGCGTTGGCATAGGTCCAAGAAGGCCTACATCGATACCTGCCGCTGAAAATCCAGCTTCAAGTGCGGATTCAAGCATGTAACCAGAGATACGCGTATCTTTACCAATAAGCACTTTTTTAGTGCCTTGACCAGCGAGTACTTTACCCGCGGCATAACCTAGTTTCATCACGAATTCTGGTGTTATAGGATATTGACCCACTAAACCACGGATACCATCGGTACCAAAATATTTACGATCTGACATATTTTTCCTTATATACTTTCTTGTATAGCTTTATTTATTGCAGCAATTTCCGTTAGATATTCATTGAATTCATCTAACGTTGTCTTTGTTCTGCTGCAACTGACCATCACTGGTATTTAGCTGTTATGGATAATACTTTTAGGGCATCAACAGTTTCTTTAACGTCATGCACCCGAATTATACTAGCGTTTTGCTGTGCGGCTATTATAGCGGTAGTTAAGCTACCTGCAAGACGTTCATCAACATTACGCGCTAATAAATTGCCTATCATTGATTTCCTCGATGTTCCAGACAACAGCGGTAAACCTAATTCACTAAATTGGTGTAGTTGAGCAAGTAATTGATAATTTTGCTCCAGCGTTTTACCAAAGCCAAAACCGGGGTCTAAAATTAGACGTTCTCGGTTTATGCCTGCTTGTTCACATACTTTAATTCGGTCAATAAAAAACTGCTTAATGTCGCCAATAACATCATCATATCGAGGGTTATTTTGCATCGAGCGTGGTAAACCCTGCATATGCATTAAACAAATTGGTACATGACTCTTTGCTAATACCGCTAAACAGCCTTCATTTTGTAATGCTCGAACATCATTAATAATATCTGCACCATGAGCGATTGCCTGTGACATTACTTCGGCTTTACTGGTATCGATTGACACCTTGATATCAAAATTTGATTTGATCGCTTTAAGTAATGGAATAACGCGTGATAACTCATTCTCTACACTCACATCAACAGCACCAGGGCGTGTAGATTCGCCGCCGATATCGATGATATCAACACCATCAAGTATCATTTGTTCGACTTGCGCTAGCGCTTTATCAAACGTGGCAAACTTTCCGCCGTCGGAAAATGAGTCAGGAGTAACATTTAAGATGCCCATCACTTGCGCTTGAGGTTTATTTTGCTTCTGCTCGGCTTGTTGATTATCTGCGTTATTAGCTGAAAAATTATCTTTTGTCATTTTGATCTTTCTTTTTGTGTTTATACCCGCTCCATTTGAAACGAGCGTCTTCAAGTGGAATGGGTATATATGAAGAGTCAATAGGAAAGCTCTACATATGAAAAAGCCTCGGTATTTACAGTAAATAACGAGGCTTTAATAATGATATAAACATCTTAGCTTGCTGGTGTATCACCACTTGGCTTAGTTGTATCAGGTTTTACTTGACTAGTTTCTTCTGGGTCACTAGTTGTTTCAGCATCTTTATCCGTCGCTTCAACATCTGCAGCTTTATCACCTTTGCTGTCATCCGAATTAGAGCTTGAACCACCTTTGTCTTCCCAACCAGCAGGAGGACGAACAGATGTTCTAGCCATCAAGTCATCAATTTGTAAGGCATCAATCGTTTCATACTTCATCAAACAATCTTTCATGGCATGTAATACATCCATGTTTGCTTTGATTAAGTCTTCTGCTCGTTGATAGTTACGGCTAATTACTGATTTAATTTCTTCATCAATTGTTTTCGCTGTTTCATCAGACATATGCAATGATTTTGCAGACGTACGACCTAAGAATACTTCACCTTCTTCTTCAGCGAATAACATAGGACCCATTTTTTCAGATAAGCCCCATTGAGTTACCATTTTGCGAGCAATGTTAGTTGCACGCTCAATATCGTTCGAAGCACCAGTAGAAACTTTATCACTACCGTAAATAACTTCTTCGGCAACACGACCACCATATAAAGAAGAAATGTTACTTTCTAGATGTTGCTTAGAATGGCTAAATCTATCCTGTTCTGGTAAGTACATAGTCACACCAAGAGCACGGCCACGAGGAATAATACTCACTTTATAAACAGGATCATGATCTGGCACTAAACGACCAATGATTGCATGCCCAGCTTCATGATAAGCAGTCATTTCTCTTTCAGACTCACTCATTACCATTGATTTTCGTTCTGAGCCCATCATTATTTTGTCTTTAGCAGCATCGAATTCTTTCATGCTAACAACACGACGCGCCGTACGTGCAGCACATAAAGCAGCTTCATTCACTAAGTTAGCTAAATCTGCACCAGAGAAGCCTGGCGTACCACGCGCAATAACTTCAGCTTTAACATCATCACCTAATGGTACTTTGCGCATATGTACTTTAAGAATTTGTTCACGACCTCGAATATCAGGTAAACCAACGGTTACTTGACGGTCAAAACGACCAGGACGAAGTAATGCAGGGTCTAATACGTCAGGACGGTTAGTTGCGGCAATAACGATAACGCCTTCATTACCTTCAAAACCATCCATTTCAACTAACATTTGGTTAAGTGTTTGCTCACGTTCATCATGACCACCACCCATACCAGCGCCACGTTGGCGACCTACCGCATCGATTTCATCGATGAAGATAATACAAGGAGCCGCTTTTTTAGCTTGTTCGAACATGTCACGTACACGAGATGCACCAACACCAACAAACATTTCAACAAAGTCTGAGCCTGAAATAGTAAAGAAAGGAACTTTCGCTTCACCAGCAATAGCTTTCGCTAATAAGGTTTTACCTGTACCTGGTTGACCGACAAGTAAAATACCTGATGGAATACGCCCACCAAGCTTTTGAAAACGGCTAGGTTCACGCAAGTAATCAACTAATTCAGCAACGTCTTCTTTCGCTTCATCACAACCAGCCACATCGGCGAAAGTCGTTTTGATTTGCTCTTCACTTAACTGACGTGCTTTAGACTTACCAAAAGACATAGCTCCTTTGCCGCCACCACCTTGCATTTGACGCATGAAGAAAATCCATACACCAATAAGCAAAATCATTGGGAACCAAGAAACGAAAATAGTCGTTAAGAAACTCGTTTCTTCAGGTAATTTACCTTCAGCACGAACACCCTGTTTAACAAGATCGTTAATTAAATCACGATCATAGCCACCAGGTATAACGGTTTTGTATGCTTCGCCACTACGCTTTTCACCCGTGATTACGCCATTTCTATCAACACTCGCATCGCGAATCTGTCCTTGACGTACATCCTGAATAAAGCGGGTGTAATCCATTTGTTGATCTTCTGTGGTATTTGGAGAAAAACTCTGAAATACACTCATCAAAACAACTGCAATAACTAACCATAAAATAAGATTTTTCGCCATATCGCTCAACTTAATGACCTCTTGTGATATTTAAAATATTTATTATAATAAATCTATACTAGTCTATTGTGCCTAATTTACTACAATTCAAGGCTAGTCGCTATTTAACTTTAGTCGCCAGTAACAACTAGTTACAACTTACCCCAGTAAAATGTTACTAACCTTTGTAGCCAGTAGCCACTAAATATACTTCTCTCGAACGCGCTCTAGAAGATTCTGGCTTACGGGTTTTAACCGCTTTAAATACTGCACGGGTCGCTTTCATGTAATCTTCAAAGCCAGCACCTTGAAATACTTTTACCACAAATGCGCCATTAGGTTTTAATACTTGGCTACACATATCTAGTGCTAACTCAACAAGATACATACTACGCGCTGAATCAGCACTTTCATTACCAGTCATATTCGCCGCCATATCAGACATAACAACGTCAATATTTTTGCCATTTATACGAGTCAATAATGCATCAAGTACTTCTTCTTCTCTAAAGTCACCTTCAAGAAAGTCAACACCAACAATGGCATCCATAGGTAAAATATCACAAGCAACAACCTGCCCTTTATCACCTACAACCTTAACAGCATATTCTGACCAACCACCTGGGGCTGCACCTAAATCGACAACTTTCATACCTGGTTTAATCAATCTATCTTTAATATTGATCTCTTCAAGTTTGAAAACTGCACGTGAGCGTAACCCTAAACGTTGCGCTTTTTTTACGTATTCATCATCAAAGTGTTCATCTAACCAACGCTGACTACTCGCTTTGTGTTTTTTATTTGCCATGTTTTTTCTTACTCATCTAACTTTAAATGCGTTAAGTTATTTAACTATTAGTATCATACCAATTCTAATAAATTTATTCCCTACTCAGAGCTATGTCAGAGAAGTTAGAATAAATAAATTTTGTATTGGTCTAGTTATTCTAAACCTAAACAAATTTGTGAACTTGTCACTTACCTGACAAGTTCCCGAAAGGCGAGCTTAAAAGGCTTATATGCTACTATCTTGATTTTAACAAAGACGCGGCACGGATGCAGCTTATTAGAGAATGCAGGGGCATATTCTCCTGAATAACCATTATCATCAATCAATACCTTGCCTCTAAGCCTTTTAATTCTCGCTGAGTAGGAAAAAACTTAATAGACTTGGTATTAGTCACTAGATAAGGGTAAAATGGCGGCAATTCAAGGCAACAGATAACGAAATTTAGTAATGAGCTTAAACAAAAAACAAATTCAGCACCTTAGAGGCGTAGCACACCCTTTAAAACCAGTAGTTTTACTTGGCAATAATGGCTTAACAGAAGCGGTTGTAGCCGAGATTGATTATGCACTTAATCACCATGAGTTAATCAAGGTGAAAATCCCAACAGATGATAAAGAAACTAAAGCGTTAATCGTTGAAGCTATTTGTCGCGAAACCAAATCAATTCAAGTACAAGTAATTGGTAAGACTTTAGTTATTTATCGTAAAAGTGAAGAAAATAAAATTAGAATCCCTAAGATTTAATTTTACCTTTGCTTTGCAACCATAAAAAATGACAGCAATTGCTGTCATTTTTTATTTCTGCTGAAGAATTATTTATTTTTTAACAGCATCAGCTTCTTCAACAATGGTTACCACTTTTTGAATCAGCTTTACTCGGCCTGAATCAACCAAGGCTTTTCTTAATACATATTCAATTTGAGCATTAACACTGCGTAATTCGTCATCAGACCATCGCTGCATTGCAGCTAAAACCTCAGGGTTAATTCTAAGTGGGAAGCTCTTTTTGGCTGCCATTATATTTCCTATTAATACCTAAACGATTAATAACTCAAGGGTTAATAACTGAACAACACCTAATCAATATAAACTACCCGTATTAACTACGGGTTGAGTACTTTTATCGCTACATAGTACGACCAATAAATTACTGACCATAGCTGCTTTACGTTCTTCATCAAGCTCAACAATACCTTTTTCTGATAGTTGACTCAATGCCATCTCTACCATGCCCACAGCGCCATCAACGATAAGTCTGCGTGCTGCTATAATGGCAGAAGCTTGTTGTCTTTGCAGCATAGCATTAGCGATTTCTGGTGCATAAGCTAAATGACTAATACGTGCTTCATGTACTCGCACGCCCGCTTTGCCTAACCGTTGCTGTATTTCTATTTTTAATGCTTCAGAGACTTCTTGAGGATGACTACGTAGAGCGATCTCATCACCTTCATGTTGATCATAGGGATAGCTAATAGCCATATTACGTAAAGCTGATTCACTTTGAATATTTACAAAACTGATATAATCGTCCACTTCAAAAGAAGCCTCTGCGGTATCATCTACCGACCATACAACTACGGTGGCTATTTCAATAGGATTACCGTGATTATCATTCACTTTCATCTGATTGGATTCAAAGTTTCGAATACGCAATGAAATATTTTTGCGCATAAACAGAGGAATAGTCCAACGTAAACCACATGCCTTTACCGAGCCAACATAGCTACCAAAAAAAGTCATTACTTTCGCTTGGTTTGGTTGCACCATAAAAAAACCTGGAATTGCTGCCATAGTAACGATGAATACAATTACAGTGACTATTTCTATATTTCCTATCGCGGCTTGGCTAACAATAAATGCTGCTGCAGCTAACAAGGCAATAAAAATGCCGTAACCATTAATTGAAAAACCTATATTCTCGTTCATGCTAACTCCCTGGAACAAACTAAAATGATATCATTTTGATATCACAAAAGAGTACTATTATTCTTAACACTTTGCAAGACGATTTTTTTGACATAAAAATTACGCTATTTACGCTCACTTAAGTAGACGCGCACAAAAAAGGCCGAAAACATGACGTTTTCGACCTTTTACTTAAACAACGATGATGGCATAAATACCCTAATAGCGGTTTAAAATAGTATGTTAGATATGTTCAACAGAAACAATTTCATACTCTACTACGCCACCAGGAATCGTTATTTCAATTTCACTATCTACTTCTTTGCCAATTAAACCACGCGCTATAGGTGAGTTAACTGAGATACGACCTGTTTTAAAATCAGCTTCATCATCGCCAACAATTTGATAAGTTACTTCAACTTCGGTATCTAAATTCAATAAGGTAACTGTGGTACCAAAAATAACTTTACCATGGTTAGGTATTGCCGTTACGTCAATCACTTGCGCGTTACATAAGCGACCTTCGATATCTTGTATACGCCCTTCACAAAAGCCCTGCTCTTCTTTTGCAGCATGGTATTCGGCATTTTCTTTTAAATCACCGTGCTCACGTGCAGTAGCAATATCTTTAACAATGCGCGGACGCTTTTCTGTTTTTAAGATTTTAAGCTCATCATGTAATAGATCAGAACCACGAAGGGTCATTGGATATTTAATCATTCTTATTTTCTCACTCTAACAATAAAGGCGGTTAACCTTGCCTATAAATAGGGGGTAACCACCTTTAAATACTTTGAATAAGCTTAAATTCACTCAGGAATTTAAGCTTTATGTAGTCCGTTTACAACGTATTGTGTAGCTCTTGCACAGTGCGCACAGTACTCATTTCATCTGCAGCATGAGCCATACAGCTAGCAAATGCAGCATTTAATGTCGTTGTGTAAGCAACTTTATAACGCAATGCACCGCCACGTAATACTTTTGAATCCTCAATAGCTTTACGACCTTCAGTAGTATTAATAATATAGCTGTATTCACTATTTTTGATTCTATCAAGAATATGTGGACGACCTTCATGTACTTTATTAACACGACGAACCGGAACACCCGCTTCACGTAAAATCACTTCAGTACCGTGAGTTGCATCTATATCATAACCCAAATCAACCATGATTTTAGCTAATTCAAGTACACGTTTTTTATCACTATTACGTACAGATATTAAAGCACGACCTGTTTTAGGAACAGATACACCAGCGCCTAGATTTGCTTTTGCGTAAGCTTCTTCAAACGTATCACCTACGCCCATTACTTCACCTGTTGAACGCATTTCTGGTCCAACTAAAGGATCACTACCATGAAACTTGTTAAACGGTATCACAACTTCTTTAACAGAGAAATACTTCGGAATAACTTCCTTGGTTATGCCCTGCTCTTTCAGTGATTTGCCCGCCATTACGCGTGCGCCGACTTTAGCAAGTGGTACTGACGTTGCTTTTGAAACAAACGGAATAGTACGTGCTGCACGTGGGTTAACTTCAATGATATAAACTTCATTGTCTTTAACTGCCATTTGCGTATTCATTAAACCAATAACACCTAGCTCAAACGCTAAATCTGTTACTTGCTTACGCATAACATCCTGTATTTCTTGGCTTAAGCTATAAGCTGGTAATGAACATGCGCTATCACCTGAGTGAACGCCGGCTTGTTCAATATGCTGCATAATGCCGCCAATAACGACATCAGTGCCATCACAAACTACGTCAATATCAACTTCAATCGCATCATCAAGGAAGTGATCAAGTAATACTGGCGAATCATTAGAAACACTTACCGCTTCTGTCATGTAACGACGTAAGTCGTCTAAGTCATAAACGATTTCCATCGCTCGGCCACCTAATACATAAGATGGACGTACAACTAACGGGAAGCCAATACCTTCGGCTTTAGCCATAGCTTCTTCTAACGAAGTTACGGTGGCATTTTCAGGTTGCAATAAACCTAAACGGTCAACTGCTTGCTGGAAACGTTCTCTATCTTCAGCTCTATCAATAGCGTCTGGAGAAGTACCAATTATTGGTACGCCAGCGGCTTCTAAAGCACGTGCTAATTTAAGTGGTGTTTGACCACCATATTGCACGATAACGCCTTTAGGTTTTTCAATACGAACAATTTCAAGTACATCTTCAAAAGTAATTGATTCAAAGTATAAACGGTCTGACGTATCGTAATCGGTAGAAACTGTTTCAGGGTTACAGTTAACCATGATAGTTTCATAACCATCTTCACGTAATGCTAATGCTGCATGAACACAACAGTAATCAAATTCAATACCTTGACCAATACGGTTAGGGCCACCACCTAGAATCATAATTGATTCTTTGTCGGTCGGGTTTGATTCACATTCTTCATCGTATGTTGAATACATATAAGCCGTATCAGAGCTAAACTCTGCCGCACAAGTATCAACTCGTTTGTAAACTGGATAAATATCTGCGTTATGACGTTTTTTACGTACTTCAGCTTCAGATACACCAATAAGATCAGCTAAACGAGAATCGGCAAAACCTTTACGCTTAAGTTTACGTAGATACTCAGGGTTTAGTATTTTTAAACCGCCTTCGCTAACTTTTGCTTCTTCTAAAACAATGTCTTCAATTTGTACTAAGAACCAACGATCAATCATTGTTGTTCTATAAACGTCTTCAACGGTTAAACCTAAACGAAACGCATCGGCTACATACCAGATACGGTCAGCACCTGCTTCTTGAAGCTCATGCATTATTTTGGTTTTAGCACCGGGCTGAGTTACATCAACAATTGAATCAAAACCATTAACGCCAACTTCTAAGCCGCGTAATGCTTTTTGCATAGATTCTTGTTGGTTACGGCCAATAGCCATTACTTCACCAACAGATTTCATTTGCGTAGTTAATCTGTCTTCTGCGCCAGCGAATTTTTCAAAGTTAAAACGTGGGATCTTAGTTACAACGTAATCGATGGTTGGTTCAAATGATGCTGGTGTTTTGCCACCAGTAATATCATTACTTAACTCATCTAGCGTATAACCTACCGCTAACTTAGCCGCGATTTTAGCAATAGGGAAACCTGTTGCTTTTGATGCTAATGCTGATGAACGAGATACACGTGGGTTCATCTCGATAATAACCATACGGCCAGTTTCAGGACAAATACCAAACTGTACGTTTGAACCACCTGTTTCAACACCAATTTCACGTAATACCGCTAAAGAAGCGTTACGCATAATTTGGTATTCTTTATCAGTTAATGTTTGCGCTGGTGCAACAGTAATTGAATCGCCCGTGTGGATGCCCATAGGGTCAATGTTTTCAATCGCACAAATAATGATACAGTTATCATTTTTGTCGCGAACCACTTCCATTTCATATTCTTTCCAACCGATTAATGATTCATCGATTAGTAATTCTGATGTTGGAGAAAGGTCTAAGCCACGAGTACAAATTTCATCAAATTCTTCAATGTTGTATGCGATACCGCCACCGGTGCCACCCATGGTAAATGAAGGACGTATAATACAAGGGAAACCTAATACTTTACTTGCCGCGTGCGCTTCTTCAATAGTATGTACAATCTCAGCATTTGGCGTATCAAGACCAATCGCTTTCATTGCTTTATCAAAACGAGATCTGTCTTCTGCTTTATCAATTGCGTCAGCAGTAGCACCAATCATTTCAACATTAAATTCTTTTAGTACGCCTTTGGCTTCAAGTTCTAAAGCACAGTTTAATGCGGTTTGACCACCCATAGTAGGTAGAACAGCACAAGGACGTTCTTTTTCAATAATATTACGTACAACTTCCCAGTGAATTGGTTCGATATAAGTCGCATCGGCCATATCAGGGTCAGTCATTATCGTTGCTGGGTTAGAGTTAACTAAAATAACTCGATAACCTTCTTCACGAAGTGCTTTACACGCTTGAGCGCCAGAATAATCAAACTCACAGGCTTGGCCAATCACGATTGGACCTGCACCTAAGATCAAGATACTTTTTAAATCAGTACGTTTTCCCATTATTTTCTCTCTTCTCTTGTCTGTCGGCTTAAGCGTTGTTTGATTTGTAGGTTTTGATCAAATCGATGAAGTGATCAAATAATGGCGCTGCATCGTGTGGACCAGGGCTTGCTTCAGGATGACCTTGGAAGCTAAATGCTGGTTTATCTGTACGATGAA
Source organism: Colwellia psychrerythraea 34H (assembly GCF_000012325.1). Lineage (NCBI taxonomy): Bacteria > Pseudomonadati > Pseudomonadota > Gammaproteobacteria > Alteromonadales > Colwelliaceae > Colwellia > Colwellia psychrerythraea. Next base: position 3,595,307 of record NC_003910.7, read on the forward strand.
TACCTTGCAATGAATCATCAAATAATGATTTATGGGTAACCGTTAAGTTACTTGGTAAGTTTTCTTCGTTAACTGCAAAGCCGTGGTTTTGTGCAGTAATCATTACTACGTCACGTGCGAAGTCTTTCACCGGGTGGTTAGCACCGTGATGACCAAACTTCATTTTCACTGTGCTTGCGCCACTTGCTAGGCCAAGTAATTGATGACCTAAACAAATACCAAAAACAGGTATTTCTGTTTCTAGGAAAGACTGGATAGCAGAAATTGCATAGTCACATGGCTCTGGGTCACCAGGTCCATTTGATAAGAAAATTCCATCAGGGTTCATCGCAATAACTTCACTTGCTGGTGTTTGTGCTGGTACTACGGTTAATTTACAACCACGGTCAACTAACATACGCAAGATGTTGTGTTTAGCGCCAAAATCATAGGCTACAACGTGGAACTCAAGATTGTCTGGCTTAGTGAAACCTTTACCAAGCTCCCAGCTACCATCTGTCCACTGATACTGTTCTTTAGTAGAGACTACTTTAGCTAAATCCATGCCTTTAAGGCCAGGGAATGCTTTTGCTTGTGTTAGTGCGTCAGCCTGTAAGCTCTCATCGCTGCTATCATCAAGTGTTAAGATACAGCCATTTTGTGCACCTTTCTCACGCAAAATTCGTGTTAATTTACGTGTATCAATATCCGCGATACCTAAAATGTTATGAGCAATTAAGTAATCACTTAAATTTTGTTCATTTCGAAAGTTACTAGCAAGTAATGGCAAATCACGAATAACCAAGCCTTTAGCAACAATGCTATTTGACTCTTTATCTTCGCTATTAGTACCTGTGTTACCTATGTGCGGGTAAGTCAGGGTAATAATTTGCTCTGCATATGATGGATCGGTAAGGATTTCCTGATAACCTGTCATAGAAGTGTTAAATACCACCTCCCCAACAGCCGACCCTTGTGCACCAATTGCGGTGCCTTTAAAAACAGTGCCGTCTTCAAGCACTAAAATAGCAGATGTAGCCAATGTAACCTCCAAAGAAGAAATAAACGTAAACGCGCATGTAACAGCAAGTGCTCCATGCATTTGCTTTTTACTGTACTTCCCGTACAAAAATAGGTGTCAAAAACTGCTTTTCAGCTAAATTTTTGACAAAATCCACTTATTTTACGCTTGTACTTTACTTTCGTCTAGTAATAAAATGTAAAAACTCAGTCTTTTCTAGCTTTTCCTAGCTTTTACTAGTCAAAGGGCTGAAAAGACTACTTATCTATGTGAAATTTCGTTAATACCTAGATGTTAACTAGGTATTAACATTAATCTTTTAATCCGAGTACGTCTTGCATATCATAAAAACCAGCGTCAGCATCTTTTAACCAAAATGCTGCTCGCATAGCGCCTAGAGCAAATGTCATTCGAGAACTAGCTTTATGCGTAATTTCAAGTCTTTCGCCTAAATCTGCGAAAAATGCAGTATGTTCGCCAACAATATCGCCAGCTCTAACAGTTGCAAAACCGATAGTTTCTCGATCACGTTCTCCTGTTATGCCTTCACGCCCATAAACAGCAACTTTATTCAGGTCACGTCCTAACGTATCAGCTATAACTTGCCCCATTTTGACAGCAGTCCCAGACGGTGCATCTTTTTTAAATCGATGATGCGCTTCAAAAATCTCAATATCTGTATAGTCACCAATGGCTTTTGCTGTAACTTGCAATAATTTAAACATTAAATTAACGCCAACACTGGTATTAGGCGCTAAGATAACAGACATAGTTTTACCTGCTTGTTCAATAACCTGCACTTGTTCATCAGAAAAACCTGTCGTGCCGATAACTAACGCTTTTTTATTTTCGTTACACCAAGTAAGGTTTTCTAGCGTCGTTTCTATTGAGGTAAAATCAATAAAAACATCTGCTGTAGCCAATTGAGCTAACGTTGTTGATGTTTTAATACCAATGGCACCAATACCCGCCAATTCCCCCAGATCAAAATCGACAAAAGATGAACTGGTACGTACGCTACCACCAACTAATTCGATACTTGCATGCTCATGAGCTGCTTGAATTAAATTGCGTCCCATACGTCCACTGCAACCTAAAATAGCTACTTTTACTTTCATATTGTTCTCTACTGTTCTTTTGATAAGAGCGGAAACCGCCGATAAATTTAATTAATTTTTTCTATTTTCTATTAGCAACTCCTATTCGTAATGAATAGATGTCACCAATCTAGTGGCTCAGTTAATGATAACGAGCTATCAAGCTCATGAGAAATAACATTTACTATTTTCAATGCCCCTTCACTGTCTAACACATGGTAAATCGCAGTAAAGTCAGCAAAGACTTGCCCTTGGCCATCGATAAAATCCCAATCTATGCACACTAAATATAACTGTTCACTTACTTGCTCAAAAGACGCTTTTTTCGCAATAATATCACTCGTTTTAGCTTCTCTAAGTTGAGTGAAGATAGTGCCAAATTCTTGAAGACAATCTGAGGGGCTTGAAAGCAAAATTATTTTATCAGGTGTATTTAGTGTGCATGGTAAGTGATAACAACGGCTTACTTCATCAATATCATAATCAATAAATGCACTTTGATATCGTTTAAAGAGATCTTGTAACTTGATATCAATTCGCATAATGAATTACTCCCCTTGCTGGTTAACATTAACAATAGCTGCATTGCTTCAATTAGTTTTAGCTTAAAAAAAAGCCCTCAATTGAGGGCTTTCATTATAATACGATAATTATTTGATGCTTAATAATTCAACATCAAAAACTAACGTAGCATAAGGAGGTATAGCACCTTGAGAACCGCGCTCACCGTATGCTAAATCATAAGGGATAGTTAATTTCCACTTACTGCCTTCAGTCATTAACTGTAGTGCTTCAGTCCAACCAGCGATAACGCCGTTTACTGGGAATTCAGCCGGTTGGCCACGTTCAACAGAACTATCAAAAACATCACCGTTAGCAAAAGTACCGTGGTAATGTACACTTACAGTGCTTTCAGCTGAAGGTTTTTCACCTTCACCTGTAGTAATTACTTCATACTGTAAACCAGATTCAGTTACAGTAACTTCATCACGCTTAGCGTTATCAGCTAGGAATACTTCGCCTTCAGCTGAAGCTTCTTTAGCAGCAGCTTGCTCTTGTTCTTGTAATTTTTTAGAAATTATAGAAAAAGCATCGTTTAAATCTTCATCTGAAACTTGGCTAGCCGCATCAGCAAGAGCATCAGCAATACCAGCTTGTACAGCGGTGATATCAAACTCTTTAAAAGGGTTGTTGCGAAGTTGGTCACCTAATTGACGACCTACGCCATAACTAACACGTTGTTCAATAGTATCAAAACTCATTGGTATATAAACTCCAGACAATACTGTCATTTTTAATGATTAATTATTTGTAAACTTTACTTTAAGGTTAACTAAATTAATCGAAGGTTTAAAATTATCGCGATTCTAGCATAAAAGCTTTAATGCGAACAACTTGAAATTACGACCTGACCCGAGTAATTACCAGTAAACATCACCTAACAATAAAGCCTAAATAATGCTTTGTAGATATAAACAAAAAACTCGTTGTTTTAAGGCAACGAGTTTTTAGACAAACTATATAACAGACTTGGTATGCGTTATTTATGAATCTCTAACATTTCATCAAACGTAGTACTGATACTCTCTTCTACTTTAGGTGATAGTTTACTTACGATATAAATCGCTAGAGAACAAACAATAAAGCCAGGTACTATTTCATACATAACAGCACTAAGGGATTGTCCATCGATGGTGATAGGTGCATAAATCCAAATAAGTACAGTTACTGCGCCACTAATAATGCCAGCTAAAGCGCCATTACGCGTCATATCTTTCCAATATAAACAACCAATAATGACAGGTCCAAAGGCGGCTCCAAATCCAGCCCAAGCATTACTGACTAGACTTAATATACTGCTGTCACGATCGTACGCTAAATAAATAGCGACCAATGCAACAATCAATACAGAAATTCGGCCAACTAAGACTAATTGTTTTTCACTGGCATCTTTATGTAAAAAGGCTTGATAGAAATCACCAGTAAGCGAACTCGAAGTCACCAATAATTGAGACGATATGGTACTCATGATAGCGGCTAAAATTGCCGCTAGTAAGAAGCCTGCGATTAATGGGCTAAATAATAATTGGGATAGTACTATAAAAATAGTTTCTGCATCATCAAGCTTGATGCCTGTTTTAGCCACATAAGCAATACCAGCAAAACCTGTTGCCATCGCGCCAATAATAGAAACAATCATCCAACTCATACCTATACGACGAGCGGTTGGCATGTCTTTTACACTTCTAATCGCCATGAAACGCACAATAATATGAGGCTGACCAAAATAACCTAACCCCCAAGCCATGGCTGAAATGATACCAAGAGCACTAACACCACTAAATAGATTGAGTAGATCAGGGTTTATCATCTCGATGCTACTTTGCATTTCGGCCAGACCACCGACTTCACTTATGGCAACAACAGGAACCAATACTAAGGCAATAAACATAATACAGCCTTGAACAAAATCAGTTAAGCTTACCGCCAAAAAACCACCAAACATAGTATAAGCAACCACTACACCAGCGGTAACATATAAACCAATCTCATAATTCAAGCCAAAAGAGCTCTCAAATAATTTGCCACCAGCAACAATACCACTAGAGGTATACAGGGTAAAAAACACCACAATAACGACTGATGATACAATTCTTAATACACGCGATTTATCATTAAATCTGTTTTCGAAAAAATCAGGTAGGGTTATCGAGTCATTTGCTAGCTCGGTATAGGTTCTAAGGCGTGGTGCAACGACCAAATAATTAAGAAATGCGCCAATCACTAAGCCAATAGCAATCCAAATACTGCTCATGCCCGTTATATACATAGCGCCTGGTAATCCCATAAGCATCCAACCACTCATGTCAGAAGCGCCGGCAGATAATGCAGCAACACTTGGCGATAGACTACGACCACCTAACATATAGCCTGCAACATCGCTGGTTGATTTTCTGTAAGAATATAAACCAATTAATAGCATGGTTATAAAATAGAGAGTTAAAGAAATTAAGGTACCGATAGCCAAAGTAATTACCTGCTTATTATGTAGTAGTGAATGAGTAAGGTCGCTAAACTAGCAAAATTGGTTAAAAAAAGAAACCTTAGATGAATAAGTTATGCCTCTATTGATAATGACAATGATTAGCAACAACACTGCATATATTGAATAAACTGCATACATATTCAAAAAACTAATGCAAAAAAAGCCGCTATACCATATATTCAATAGTAATTAATATTTCCAAGCTAAGCTAGATAACTACTTCTATGAATTTTTACGCCGCAAGACAACCTATTTTAGATAAAAGTAAAAAACTTTTTGCCTACGAGTTACTTTTCCGAGATAGCATAGATAATGTATTTCCAGATATTGATGGTGATGAAGCTACCAGCAAGATGATTGAAGCTAGCCAATTTAATATGGGCATCAGCGAATTTACCGGTAACAAACCTGCCTTCATCAACTTTACCTTGGAAACATTGAAACAAGGCTATCCTGAAATGCTTACGCCTGATGAGGTCGTAGTTGAAATTCTTGAAACAATTAAACCCGGTAAACAGCTATTAGCCCTCTGTAAAGACTTACATAAAAAAGGCTATACCCTCGCTTTAGATGATTACGAACACCAAAATGTGTGGGCGCATTTCTACCCTTATATTAAAATCATTAAAATTGATATTCAAGTGAGCGGAATTGAAGAAATTCGCGAAGTACTTAAAGCGACCAAAGATCATCCTCATATCAAAATGTTAGCTGAAAAAGTTGAAACCTATGAAGAATATGATCAAATGCTGCAACTTGGTTTTGATTATTTTCAAGGATACTTTTTTGCAAAACCTGAAATGATTAAAACAAAAAATTTATCTCCTTCTCAGATAGCAATGGCAGAGTTGCTTTACGAAACCTCTAAAACTGAACTCGATTTAAATAGTATCACCAATGTTTTTGAACGGGATGTATCGCTGTCTTATAAATTACTACGTTATGCTAATTCAGCTATATTCAAACGCCGCAATGAAATCTCGACAATCAAGCAAGCACTCGTTATTTTAGGCTCAGGTGAATTAAAACGATTTATTGGGTTGATGTTTGCTATTACGGCAAACCCTAATAAACCATCTGAATTAATTAACTTAGCAATGACAAGAGCAAAATTTTGTGAGTTGGTCGCAGAAGATATCAATTCACAGCTTGATGCTTCCATTGCCTTTTTAACGGGATTGTTATCAATGATAGATGCCATTTTGGATGAAGAGATGGCTACGGTATTAGAGAAGCTTCCTCTTTCACAAGAGATCAAAAACCCATTGCTAACCAAAAAAGGCATTATGGCTGCACTGATTAAGTTAGTGGAATTTATCGAACAAGCCCAGTGGGATAAAACCACCTTGGTAATGGAAAAATTACAGCTCGATAAAGATAAAGTGGTAGAGCATTACAATCAAGCCGTTACTTGGGCTGATGAGCAAACACAAGCTGCTGACTAACTAGATGTTAAAAAAATAAATCTCAGTTTAGATTACATATTGTTTTATTAATATTTTACAGCAAAGGTCACTTACTTAGGTAATTGACCTTTTTTGATAACCCTCTTTATAGCACTTAGTCATTTAGCCATCTAAACATCTACATTGACACTTAGGATTTTACTTTTATAATGCAGCAACGATATTGTTTTATGTAGCTGTGATATGACTGAAAAAAATGCCCCCCAAGAAAACTTATTTGCCCTACTCCCATTTGCCATTTTTTTAGGGCTATTTCTCGGTACTGGTATAATTTTAACTCTACAAGGTGTTGATTTTGCTTTTTATCAACTACCGGCAAGTATTGCTATTATCCCGGCTATTATCGTCTCGATTGGCTTAGGAAAGTACCTATCTAAAAGTACAATTGAAAAGCAAGTAGAGCAATTTATCCGCGGTGCAGGTAATAGCAACATAACAACCATGTGTATTATTTATCTTCTTGCTGGTGCTTTTTCCGTGGTTGCAAAAGCAACTGGCAGTGTTGATGCCAGCGTACAGCTTGGCTTAGCTGTATTCCCTGATTATCTACTACTGCCGGGGTTATTTTTAGTCGCTGCGTTCTTATCTACCGCAATGGGAACATCTATGGGCACAATTGCTGCTATAGCACCTGTTGCACTAGGATTTATTGAAACGGCAAACTTAGATGCTGCACTCGTCGCTGGCTGTCTGATTTCGGGCGCTATTTTTGGTGATAACTTGTCAATTATTTCTGATACCACTATCGCTTCTACGCGTAGTCAAGGCGCGCAGATGAAAGATAAGTTTCGTGTTAACTTTAAATTTGCCGTTCCTGCAGCCCTTATTTGTTTGGTGATATTTACAATATTAGGCGGCGAAGTAAGCCATGAGTTGAGCAACGAGTCTGCTCTTATTGGTTTAATTCCTTACGTAACTATTCTTGTACTAGCCTTGATGGGAGTGAATGTTTTTGTGGTCTTAACATTGGGCATAGTGCTAGCTGCAGCAATTGGTATGATTAGTAATGGCTACCAGTTATCCGCTTGGTTAAAAGACATTACTGCTGGATTTTCTAGTATGCAAGACATCTTTCTATTATCCCTTTTTATTGGTGGTTTAAGTGAATTAGTTCGTCAGCAAGGTGGTTTAGCCGCGTTAACGCGTGTTATAGAAACACTTGCCAGAAAACTGACCCCCAATAATAAGCGGCGAGCAGCGGGTTTAGGTATTGCTGGACTTGCCTTTATTTGTAATTTCTTCACTGCAAACAATACCGTATCAATTATAGTCACGGGTGATACTGCTAAGAACCTTGCTACTGATGGCGAGTTATCCCCTGCTGAATCAGCCAGTTTACTCGATGTTTTTGCTTGTATTAACCAAGGTATGCTACCGTACGGAGCCCAAGTACTATTACTTGGCGCTACTTTACATATTTCGCCACTATCTGTAGCAAGCCATTCTTTTTACCCTATGGTTTTATTTTTTGCCGCTGGTTTCTCTTTTTGGCGATTAACAAGTAATACTAAATAAAATTTTATTTGTTAAAGCACACAAAAAAGGACGCTTTTAAGCGTCCTTTTTAATTAACTGATTTACAATGAAAGATTAAACTAACTATTAACTAAATAGTTATGCCATGTTCGGCAAGTAACGCTACTAACCCATCTTCGGTAAGCACTGAGATACCTAAATCCTGAGCCTTAGTCAGTTTAGATCCCGCTTTATCACCTGCAACAACGAAGTGTGTATTCTTCGAGACACTACCTGATACTTTAGCTCCCAAGGACTGTAAGGCTGTTTTAGCTTCAGTTCTTCCCATTTGGGTTAATGTGCCTGTTAAAACAAATATCTGCTCTGCAAGCGGTAACTCCTCAGCTGACTTTATTTCAATAGTTGGCCAGTGCATTACTTCACTTAGTCCAGAAACGATCGCTAAGTTATGCTCTTCTTTAAAGAAATTAATAATATTTTTGGCAACGACTTCGCCAACATCTGAAACATTTTGTAAGTCTTCAAGAGAAGCACTTTCAATTGCCGCTAAGGTATAAAAATGATTTGCTAGATTAGCAGCAGTTGCTTCACCGACTTCGCGTATGCCCAGACCATAAATAAATTTTGCTAGTGTGGTACTTTTAGCCTGCTCAAGTCCATTAATTAAATTGGTCGCTGATTTTTTACCCATACGATCTATAGTACTAACTTGTATTTCGGTTAATTTGAATAAATCAGCGGGCGTATTAATTAACTTTTCATCTACAAGTTGCTCTACTAGTTTGTCACCTAAACCATCAACATCATGTGCTTTTCGAGAAGCAAAATGTTTAATAGCTTCTTTTCTTTGCGCCGCACAGAAAAGTCCGGCGGTACATCTCAGTACGGCTTCACCTTCAGGTTTAGCCACTGCAGAGTCACAAACAGGGCAACTGGTAGGAAAGACTATATCGACGGCATTATCTGGTCGTTTATCAAGTACTACGCTAACAATTTGAGGAATAACATCACCGGCACGGCGGATAACCACGAAATCATTCACTTTCAGCCCTAATCGGGTTATTTCATCTTGGTTATGTAATGTGGCATTAGAAACTGTTACGCCACCAACAAATACCGGTTTCAAACGTGCTACGGGAGTAATCGCGCCGGTACGCCCTACTTGAAACTCGACATCTTCAACACAGGTTAATTCTTCTTCCGCAGGGAATTTATAAGCAATAGCCCAACGTGGGGCACGTGCGACAAACCCTAAACGTTTCTGCAAAGAGATTTCATCAACTTTTAATACAGTGCCATCAATTTCATAACTCAAGGCACTACGCTTTGCTAAGATATCTTGATAAAACGCATCACAGGCTTGCTCACTTTCAAGTAAGCGTACTTCTGGACACATAGGCAAACCCAACCTTTTAAGCTGACATAGTCTTTCATGATGAGAGTTAGCAAAAAAGTCATTGGTTAAATCGGTACTTTCAGCGCCTCCATCAGACAGTTTCCCTACAAATCCAAGGCTATAAGCGTAAAAAGCTAAATTACGTTTAGCGGTGATTTTAGAATCAAGTTGTCGTAAACTTCCCGCCGCTGCATTACGTGGATTTGCAAAACCTTTCTCGCCACGTTTTTTAGCCAATGTATTTAATGCGTCAAAACTTGCCTTAGGCATAAAAACTTCACCGCGGACTTCAACGATATCAGGAAAATCTTTACCTGGTGTGCCCATTAACTTAAGCGGAATAGATTTTATTGTACGAATGTTAGTCGTAATATTCTCCCCTACACTACCATCGCCACGTGTAGCCGCTTGTATTAACTGCCCGTGCTCATAACGTAAACTCACTGCTAAACCGTCTAATTTAGGCTCGGCACAAAAGACTATCGCTTGATTGTCATTTAACCTATCTTTTACGCGTTTAACAAATGCGTGAAAATCATCTAAAGAAAAAACATTATCAAGAGAAAGCATCGGCAGCTGATGAGTTACTTGAGTGAAAGATTTTAATGCCTGACCGCCAACTTTTTGGCTAGGTGAGTCAATAGTCTTAAGCTCAGGATTAGTCTTTTCTAAATCGATTAATGCTGTCATTAATCGGTCATATTCTGCATCAGGCACACTAGGTTGGTCTAATACATAATATTCATGATTATATTGATTAAGCTGCTGTTGCAGTTGGCTAATTTTCTTTTCGACATTCGACATAAAAATGATTCACTAAAGTTTAATAATATATAGGTCACTTCTATTAGTTTTAATAGAAGCTGACACGAAGAGATGATTGGTAACGGGTATAAAATAGAAAACGGGCTTTAAAGCCCGTTGTAACATTCAAGTATTGCAATAATCGTGACTATTTACTCCACAAGCGCAATGCGACTTTTTCGATCAAATTCTCGTATTTTACTGAGATAATGTTGCTCGGTTTGTTTAGTCATTACATTGCGTTTATCATCAAGAACTTGTGCATTAAACTCTTGAGCTAATTGTTTTGCTGCATTAAGCATTTGTTCAAACACAGAAAAAGGGTCACCCGCATTTGGTAAGGTCATAAATAAACTAACACCGCGTGTTGCAAAATTTTCCATGTTATCTAAATCAAATGAGCCTGGGTTCATAATATTTGCCAAACTAAAAGTTACTTTACCTTTGCCTGCATTATCTTCGTGACGATGAAAAATATTCATTTCACCATATTTTAAGCCAAGTGTAAGCAAGCTAGGTAAGAGCGCTGCACCAAGCATTTGCTGATTAGCCGGCATTACTACTGATAAAATAATGACCTGTGGTTCTAATTGAGTTTTGATTTTTTTAGGTGCGGCAGCTTGTTCACTCATCTGGTTATCAAAATCAATTTCAATTTGGTCACGTTTAAGTGTAGCTTTTGATGGTGTTTTGCTAACTTTATTAATTGGCGTGCGAGCAGGTTTGGCTTGCGTAACAGGCTGTTCATATAAAGGTTCAATATGAACTGCTTTTGGCTTTGTCGGTTTCTTCTTGACCTTTTCAACAGCTGGAGCAGGAGTTAACTCGTCACCTAATTCACCTTTAGAAAATTGGCCACTATTGTCTTCTTTGAACCAGTCATCTTCAAGACTGCTATCTAATTCTTGAATCGAATTATTATCAAGTTCTTCCTGTTTAGCTTTCGAGGTCTGCCCCGCGAGATCGCCTAAAACATCATTTTTTATTATGATCTGGCTTTTAGATAGATCATCGGGCAGTTGAATACCTTCAGTTATAAAATGCTCAGTGACGGCCTCATTTTCAAGGTTTATTTTGTCATTTTCTGCACTTGGTTTAACTTTAACTTGCCCAACACCATCTTGATCAAAACCTTTTCGGTCAAAATCTCGCGTTATAGGATCGGCTTTGTCCTTCGATGTTTTTAGTTTATAGGGATTTTTTTGTTTTCTTAATGTCCATAAGCCATGAATAAATATTGCGGTAATGACAATGGCACTGAGTATAATTAAGACGTTTCTGAAGTTATCTTCCATTTTCGAGCCTATTTACTTTCTTGATTACTGTTTTTCATGCGATTCTTATCGCGATATATTAACAGAAAACTTTATCAGAAATTAGAGATATTTGTAACAAGTAAATGTTGTAAAAGTATGAAAGAAGCTTTTATACTCACGCGATGAATATCAGTCACTTAGGAATACTCTACGCTCATGCCACATTCAGCTAAAAAAACTAAATTTCCGCCCATTGATCACAGCGGCGCCAGCTACTTTTTCAAAGGGTTTAGTCTAATAAGACAAAAAGGTATACGTCGTTTTGTTTTCATTCCTTTAACAATCAATGCCCTATTATTCAGCTTTGCCTTTTATTTTGTTTACTCAGAATTGAATACTTATATGGAAAATGTAATGGCTTGGTTACCAAGTTGGCTTGATTGGTTGAGTGTTATATTATGGCCTTTAGCTGTGATCACCATTTTAGTTATTTTTTCATTTCTTTTTAGTACAGTGGCCAATTGGCTAGCGGCTCCCTTTAATGGCTTATTGTCTGAAAAAATGGAAGCTCTTTTGTCTGGTAATGAAGCTCCAAAAGGCAGCATGCTTGATATTGTAAAAGATATACCAAGAACGCTCAGTAGAGAGTGGCAAAAACTCGCTTATTATGTACCCCGTGCCATTGGTTTTTTTATTATCATGTGGCTATTACCGGTTGTAGGGCAAATACTTTGGTTTTTATTTATAGCTTGGATGATGGCAATACAATACAAAGATTACCCGTTTGATAATCACAAAGTTCCATTTGCAAAGATGAAAGAAGTTTTAAAACAAAACCAAGGCATTAGTTATAGCTTTGGTATTACTGTCGCTGTATTTTCTATGATCCCCATCGTTAATCTGGTTGTAATGCCTGTTGCCATTTGTGGTGCGACAGCATTATGGGTTGATCATTATCAAGAAAAAGTCTAAAAGGCTTAGTCTCGATACTAAAGCGCGACGATAGAGATGAGCCATAAAGTACTGCCTAACTAACGATTTTTAATGATATTTGTAAGGCTATTATCGCGTTAGTGCTAAAAATCGTATATATTTAAAATTATATAAAAACATAAACTTGAACGGAAGTGACTTAAATGAGAGTAAAACAAGCTGTTAAGCATTTTACATTACTTAGTATGATAGCAGTTGGTCTAAGTGCTTGCTCCTCGACGCAAGACATTGAAGAGCAGCCTACTCAAGCCCCTGTCGTTGTGGCAGAGCCGGTCATTGAAGAAATAGAAGAAGAAGTCGTCAGTAAGGTAATCAATAATGGTGTTATTGATATTCCAATCTTGGATAATGCTCAAGTTTTTGCTGAATTCACTGATAAATTACCTGCTGTCATTAACTATTTCACCCAATCAAGCGAAGCGCAAGTAATCGATTTTTATCAACAAGCATTTGGTGAGCCCTACTCACAAGAGCTTAAACGCGGCAGATTAACGCTACAATACCAAGAGGGTAAAGAAATAATGCGCGTAGTTATTTCTCAGCAAAACAAAAAACGTCAAGTTGATGTTATTATTGAAAATAAAAATTAATAATAGTAAAAATGTCCATGATTTCCTAATGACTTAATAATGTTCTAACAGTTAACTGTTTCTATGATTAACATTTTTCAGTTTACTGTCGTTAAATAAAAAGGGGCTCAATGTTTTCACATTGAGCCCCTTTTTCTGTCTCGCGATATTAGTATCTTATTTCAATACACCGTCTACGGTACCTTGGGCTAAACCATGGTAACCTGGACGAGCTTGTTTATACACCTCAACTGCCCACGCTTTGCTTTCTGCATTTTTGGCAAGCTCTTTATATAACGGCACTATCAATTTACGACGACCGATGCTTTTTAGGTACTTAGCCATTGCAGGATAAACCTCTTTGTAATCAGCACGCACTGATAATAGGTACCAAGCATGAGCAATCTCAGCATTACTGCTATTGGTTAAGTCGAAAGCTTTATCCAAATTCACCATACGCTGGTGATCTAAATCTACAGGTAAGTTATTAATAAAGTGCAACCATTCGTGTAATGTCCACTGAGCTGTAGGTAACTGTTCTAACGTTAACTCATCAGTTACTAATTGGTTAATTTGCTTATCAATAACTTTAAAGGCATTTGAAGTAGGCTGCGGTGCATAACTCGGCAAGCCTGCTTTGAAAATCCACTCATTGATTTCATTATCACTAACAATATTAGGGTATTTATCAGTTAAGTTAGCTTTTAAATATTTAACAAAGTTATCCGTACCTAAACTTTGAAATGCATGGCTATCGAAATATTCTAACACGAATGCATCAAAACGCTCACGACCAAACTTTTCTTCTAGGTACATCAAAAATAACTGCCCTTTAACATAAGGTACACCAGAGAAGGCATCATCAGGATCTCGACCTTTTAAATCGATGTATAGCTGAGTATCACTTGCATCAAGTTCGAGTATTTCTGCATTTAGATCTTGTGCGCCCAATGCTTGTTCCATTACTGCGCGGTCCGTACCAAAAACGGCTTCCATAATACGGTTTTCAACATAACTGGTAAAACCTTCGTTTAACCATAAATCACGCCAACTTTCATTAGTAACTAAGTTTCCTGACCATGAGTGAGCAAGCTCATGAGCAATTAGGTTAACTAAACTTTTGTCACCCGCAACAACGGTTGGTGTGATAAATGAAAGACGTGGATTTTCCATACCACCAAAAGGAAAACTAGGAGGTAACATCAATAAGTCGTAACGACCCCAACGATATTTGCCATACATTTGTTCAGCTTTATCAATCATGGCTTGGGTATCATCAAATTCAGCAACAGCAGCATCTAAAATATAAGATTCCGCATAAATACCTGTTTGATGGCTCATCGCTTTAAACTCAAGGTCACCCACACCAATCGCAATTAAATAAGGTGGGATGGCTTGAGGCATTGAAAAGAAATAGTCGCCATCGCGCTCAGTACCCGGTTCGTTATTCGCGCTCATTACCGCCAATAAATCTTTATCGGTAGTTATACGTGCAGTATAAGTCACTCGAACACTTGGTGTATCTTGGATAGGTATCCAAGAACGGGCATGGATTGCTTGGTTTTGACTAAATAGAAAGGGTTTTTCTTTACCAGCAGTTTGTTCAGCTGACAACCATTGTAACCCTGTCGCTTTTTCTGTTGAGTTATAATATACACGAACTTTTTTAGCATTTAATGGCGTATTAATGGTTAGCTTGCTACCTAACACGTCATCGCGTTTAGCTAAATCATAGTTCACCTTTACCCACTGGCCTTGGCTATTTTTTGCCATCACGCGGTGAATAACAAGATCACGTGTATCTAAGATTAATGGCGCTTTATTATCAGTAAACCAATCAAGTGATAACTCTGCAAAACCAGATAACGATTTTTTATCAAAATCAACATTAAGATCAAGATACACATGAGTTGCTTTGACTTGGTCATAATTAGCGTAAGTATAGGCATCAGTTAACTTTGACACGTTAGCGTGTTGATGAGTGGCCCCTTCATGGGCCCATGTAACTGGCGCTATAGACACAGCAAAAGTGCTGAGTAAAAAGCAAAGTTTTGAAAAATGTTTCATGACATTTTATACCTTAAAATTAAAAAGTCGTCCCCAAACAGGGCTCAGACAAAAACAGGCCTGTAGATTACTGCGAATCTACAGGCCTGTTCAATATTTTACTTTATATTTTTTACGCGCTCTATTGAGATAGTAGCAAGTATTATTTACAGTACTTTAACAACACCTCAATATAGTAACTTGGGTTAAGTTATGGTTTCTGCATTTGAATGACCACTCTACGGTTTTTTCCTCTCCCTAGCGTGGTGTCATTGGAAGATATATGGCGCTTCTCACCATAACCTTTTGCTTCAATTCGGCTTACTTCAATGCCATTTTCTACAAAATAATCTCTGATTTTAGCAGCGCGGCGTTCTGATAATTTTAAATTAGACCAACGACCACCATAACTATCAGAATAAGCATCAATCAACACCAACTCTAACTCTGGATCTAAACTCAAATATTGACGGATCATCTCGATACGTCTTTGTGATGCTTTAGTGAATTTATCACTACTTGATTGATAGTTAAGTACGGTATAAGCAATATCATCAAAACTATAATTCAATAAATTTCCAACACAACCAACAAAATCTCTATAAGCTTTTTTAAAGCGAGCGGTTGAAAGACCAACAGATATTTTATCTTGTTCGCTATACCAGTCATTATAATAAAAGGTAGGACTCATGCCCTGCTCTAATTCACTTAACATAGTCCAAGCAACTTTTTTCGGCAGACTAGGGTTAAACTGTTTATGTAACTTCATATTCGCTAAGGTACGAGAACCAGTACCTGGCTGCCAATTAGGGGCAACACTGCGAACTTCAGCTAAAGAGTAGTTATCCGGTAACAGCATCATATCTAACTCAAATTCCATATTAAGCTTTCGGCTGGCTTTTGCTGAAAATCGAGCTTCGCCATAGCGAGGGATTTGGTGTGATAATGTGCATTGTAGGCGTGAATCGTCAGATAATTGCCATTTAGAGGTATGGATATCTGCGCTATATTGGCGTATGCCGGCTTTTACATCACTAGCTAGCAAACTAGTGACTAAACTAGCTATAACAAGAAAATAAGTACTCATTGATGTGACTATTTTTTTCATAATTATGCACAATATCGATAGCGGTAACAGGACTATTCACTTTTGCCTGTATTGGATATATAGGGTATCGCCCTAAACTCAGATAACTTTAGCATTTTATCGGTTAAAAATCGCTTTACAGAGTAAAAAAATCAATTTAATGACTGATAAGCCATCTTCATTGTCGTTTTTAAATAAACTTTCTGCGATAATAATCGGCATTATTTAAACCTATAATACTTAGTGACTAATGTCTGAATCAAGCTCTATAGATACCCAGCAAAAAAGCAATCCTAATTCTGAAAAAGTAAAAAGCAAATTTTCTCAAAGATTTCGCGGTTACTTTCCCGTTGTTATTGATGTTGAAACAGCCGGTTTTAATTCCCAAACAGATGCCTTACTTGAACTTGCAGCCTCAGTGTTACATTTAGATGAAGACACCGGTGATTTTTCTATCGATGAAACAATACAATTTAACATTGAGCCGTTTGAAGGTGCAAACCTTGAACCTAAAGCGTTGGAATTTACCGGTATAGACCCAACAAATCCGTTACGCGGTGCAGTTGATGAAGATGAAGCACTAAAAGATCTTTTTAAATTGGTTCGAAAGAAAATGAAAGTTGCAGGTTGTCAGCGAGCTATTATTGTTGCGCATAATGCAGCCTTTGATTTAGGCTTTTTAAATGCCGCTACCGAGCGCTGTAAGATTAAACGCAGCCCTTTTCATAGTTTTGTTAGTTTTGACACTACAACGCTTGCCGGTCTTGCGCTAGGGCAAACCGTTTTAGCAAAGGCTTGTATCGCTGCAAAAATAGACTTTAACAATAGCGAAGCGCATAGTGCATTATATGATACTGAAAAAACAGCTGAACTATTTTGTCACATCGTTAATAAGTGGCGAGCACTAGGTGGTTGGCCGATAGCTGTTGAAGAAACAGAAGTATAACAACTAAACAATAAACTAAAATTTAGATATAAAAAAACCGCTTTCGCGGTTTTTTTGTTTTTGCATGTTAGTTAATCAATTTATGCGATTAACTAACAAATTCAGCAAAAATTATAACTTATCTGCATTATCAGTAAGGTAAGAAGCAACACCTTCTGGAGAAGCAGTCATACCTTTATCACCTTTGTTCCAACCAGCAGGACAAACTTCGCCATGGTCTTGGTGGAATTGAAGTGCGTCAACCATACGTATCATTTCATCAACATCACGACCTAGTGGTAAATCGTTAATTACTTGGTGACGTACGTTGCCTTCTTCATCAATTAAGAAAGAACCACGGAATGCAACACCAGCTTCTGGATGTTCAACATCGTATGCTTTACAAATTTCATGTTTAGTATCAGCAACTAAAGTGTATTGTACTGGACCAATACCACCGTCATTTACTGGAGTGTTACGCCATGCGTTATGTGAAAATTGTGAATCGATTGAAACACCAATAACTTCTACGCCACGGCTTTTGAATTCTTCCATACGGTGATCAAAAGCTAATAACTCTGATGGACAAACAAAAGTAAAATCTAAAGGATAGAAAAATACTACTGCTTTTTTACCGTTAATTGCTTCGCTTAATGTAAAGCTATCTACAATCTCACCGCTACCCAATACTGCTGCAGCAGTGAAGTCTGGTGCTTGACGACCAACTAATACGCTCATTTTATGCTCCATTTATCTTTATGTTAAAAAAGTTTAATTTTCTGCCTACAAATTTGTGGCAGATAAATACTCGTTACCAATCAAAATTCATGGTTAAAGCTGAATTTAAAATGGTAACAGGTATATAAAATCAATTAGTTAAGTAATATTTATTATGCGTCTGCTGAACTATCTTCTGCTGATGCATTTTTTGACGCGGCAGCTTTCACTAAGGTTTGTAATTCACCTTGTTGAAACATTTCCATAATAATATCACAGCCACCTACTAACTCGCCGTCAACCCATAATTGCGGGAAGGTTGGCCAATCAGCATATTTAGGTAATTCTGCACGAATATCAGGGTTCTGTAAAATATCAACATAAGCAAATTTTTCTTCACAAGAAATTAATGCTTGTGATGCTTGTGATGAAAAGCCACAGTTTGGTAATTTAGGAGACCCTTTCATATATAGCAAGATCGTATTTTCGCTAATTTGTTCTTTAATGCGCTCAATTGTATCCATAATACCCTCTCTTAATTAATACTTATTCTATTCTTTTGCACTCAGATACCTT
The DNA here is from genome assembly GCF_000012325.1 of Colwellia psychrerythraea 34H. NCBI lineage: Bacteria > Pseudomonadati > Pseudomonadota > Gammaproteobacteria > Alteromonadales > Colwelliaceae > Colwellia > Colwellia psychrerythraea. Next base: position 3,613,761 of record NC_003910.7, read on the forward strand.
ACATATGGAGATAAAAAACAAATTATCAACTCTTTTCAATACAAGGTAATAGAATAAGTACTATTATATAAATAGCTTAGCTATTGATTTTAAAATATATAGCCTTGAAAGTTGCCTTCACAATACCTATATATAAATAATACTTGAGTATTTTACTCAAGTTTATATAAAAACACACCCATTTTTGGTTAAAAATTAGAATTACAATTAGGAGAGTATAATGTCCATTGAATTACCAGCATTACCTTACGAGCAAAACGCATTAGAACCGCACATTTCAGCAGAAACGTTATCATTCCATTACGGAAAGCATCACAACACTTATGTAGTTAAGCTTAATGGCTTAATTGGCGGAACTGAATTTGAAAATAAAAGCTTAGAAGAGATTGTTAAAACGTCTTCAGCTGGAATTTTTAATAATGCAGCACAAATATGGAATCATACTTTTTATTGGAATAGCTTAAGTCCAAACGCTGGTGGTGAACCATCAGGTGATTTATTAGCTGCAATCAATAGTAACTTTGGTTCTTTTGCTGAGTTTAAAGCTAAATTCACTGATAGTGCTATCAACAACTTCGGCTCTAGCTGGACTTGGTTAGTAAAGAATGCCGATGGCAGTTTAGCTATCGTTAATACTTCAAATGCAGCAACACCATTGACTGACGAAGGTGTTACGCCACTTATTACTGTAGATTTATGGGAACATGCTTACTACATTGATTACCGTAACGTAAGACCTGATTACCTTAACGGTTTTTGGGCATTAGCTAACTGGGATTTTGCTCAAGCTAACTTTAGCTCGTAAAGACAAAATTTATGCAGACTTAACAAAGGTTTCTGATCTTTGTTAGGTCTTCTCTAAACAAAATATTCTACTTAACTGCAAAAACACTCCAGCGTCTTTCCCACTAGCAATATTCAAATGTACAAATCCACCAAAATCACTACTTGATCTAAACAGCTAAACATAAAAGCTCTCTAGCCAATTTATCATCTAGTATCATTTTTTTATTTATACGGGGAGAACGGCATATGTTATTTACATTAGATTTTCTGATTCTGAAAAATAATCTAAAAGTAATTAATAGGTACGCTGAGGTAAACAGACTGAGCCACATTTAAATAAAAATCAACTTATGTATAAAAATTCAATCTGAAACCCTATTAAACTGGGCTTAATGAAAAAAAACGAATAGTTATTCATTTTATTAATAACCTAACCCCTTAGCCCTCTTCGCATTAGTTTTTATAATGCGAAAGATGCATTTTTTTTAGTTTGTCGAAGTAAATAAAGACTATTATGATGGTTTTGTTTTCTGAGTTAGCGCAATGATGTTTTACTTCGTACTCTTACGGAGACATCATTAACTATGATTACTCCGAAATGATAGCTTACTATCTTTTCTCTCTGACATGTTTCTTGGAATGTAATTTCCTTATATCAACTTGATGTTATAGTTGGCCCGCACTTAGTTTGCGGGCTTTTTTTTGAGTTTTTTTTAGCGGATTAGCTTTTTATTGAAGTAGGATGAATCGCGGTAGTTATAACTGACCTAGCACTTGCGCAGGTTCTATTTTAGTCGCTCGCCATGCTGGATATAACGTTGCCAAAAGGCTCATAATGAGTGCGGTAATAATTGTGATATACACATCACTCGCATGTAGAACACTGGGTAAGTAGTTAATAAAGTACACATCGCCAGACAAGAAGGTAATTCCCATTAACTGCTCTAGCGTGCTAATAATATCGGTAAGGTTTAAAGCTAAATAAACACCGCACATAGCGCCTAACAAGCTGCCAACAACACCATTAACCAGACCTTGTGCAATAAAAGCCAGCATAATGGTACTTGAGCTTGCTCCCATAGTTTTTAAAATAGCGATATCACCTTGTTTTTCATTAACCGCCATAATAAGGGTTGAAACAATATTAAAACTAGCCACTCCGATAACTAACACCAAGACAATAAACATCACCATACGCACTAGTTGAATGTCATTAAATAAATGTCCTTGGGTTCTAGTCCAGTTATTAATATAAACATAGTGGTCGAAATTATAGGCGACCTGTCGGGCAATTTTAGGCGCAGAAAAAACATCAGTAACTTTTAAACGTATGCTTTGTGTTTCATTCTCTTTATATCCCATTACCTCACTGGCTAGCGTCAGAGGGATATAAGCTAACGTTTCATCTACTGTGCCACCAAATTTAAAAATACCAACCACTTCTACCTGACGGGTAATCGGCGCAGAAAACACTTGCTTAACATCATTGCTTCCCCCAGGTGGTGGTAACAATAGTTGTATTTTATCACCGAGTTCTACCGATAACTTTGTTGCCACACCACTACCAATAACAATGGTGTTTTCATTTAACTCACTAGCCATTAAAGCTTGCCACTCACCAGCAATAATATAATCATCAATGCTTGATACTTGCTTTTCAAGTTTCGCATCTACGCCACGAACCTCTACGGCCTTGAGCTTTAAACCGTGTTGTAGCATTCCTGTCATTTTAATAACTGGCGCTGCCGCAATGACTGACGATTCTATTTCTACTTTTTCAATACTTTTTGGCCAATCTTTTATTGGCTCATTAACGCTGACTAACTCAACATGCGGTACTATCGAAAGAAGTTTTTCAGATAGTTCTCGTTCAAAGCCATTCATAGCACTAAGTACGACAATAAGCACAGTGACACCTAAAGCTATACCGATAGTAGAAGAAGCTGAGATAAACGCCGAAAAACCATTCCCGTGTCGACCTCGGACATAACGCCAGCCTAAAAAAATACTTAACGGTTTAAACATGACGTTCATTTGCCTGAGGTTCATTATCTTTAATGTTATTCGCAGGATCGGTGATACTTGAAGTAGGAGGTAATGCTTGCTCACTGTTATCCGAAAGTGGTCTTAATTGCCCTTGAACTAACTTTACTTGCCTATCCATACGATTCGCTAAGACCAGATCATGAGTGACGATAACAAAACTTGTCTGGGCTGTTTTATTTAAGCTACGAATCAATTGATAAATTTGTTCCGCTGTATCGCTATCTAAGTTACCGGTAGGCTCATCAGCTAACACTAAAGATGGCTTAGTCACCAATGCACGAGCTATTGCTACACGCTGACGCTCGCCGCCTGACAATTGTGAAGGTCGGTAATCAATTCGGTGAGACAAACCCACTTGGTCGAGCATTTCTTTAGCTGCTAACAATGCATCCTTTGGTTTTTCACCTCGGATCATTAATGGCATCGCTACATTTTCTTGAGCATTAAACTCCATCATCAAGTGATGAAATTGATAAATAAAGCCAATATGTTCATTTCTAAATTTGGCTCTTTCTTTATCAGACAACTGATGGATATCAATATTATTAATAAGCACCTTGCCTGAACTTGGCGAGTCTAATGCACCAGCAAGATGTAAAAAGGTACTTTTTCCGCAGCCAGAGCTCCCAACTACCGCAAGTAACTCTCCTTTATCAACACTTAGTTCTAAGTCATTTAAGACCTTAGTTTCGATGTCACCTTGTATATATGACTTAGAAAGCTGACAACATTGTAATACTTTACTCATTAATTTTTGGCCTTATTCATTTCGTAATACCTGAGCTGGCTGAGTAGTCGAGGCTTGGTATGCAGGATAAAGTGTGGCAAGAAAGCTCATTGCGAGTGCAGATAAAATAATAGTAAGCACATCAAACCACTCAAGTTTTATTGGTAAGTCTTGCATACCAAAACCAAATAAATTAACCCCTACCACTAACAAGATACTGTTCAAATTTAGCGCTAATATCACGCCAAGAAGTCCACCTAAGCTAACTCCCCACAGGCCATTAACCATACCTTGAGTGATAAATATTTTTATAACCTCAATTCGCGCTAAACCTAATGTTTGCAATATGCCTATTTCAGCTTGTTTTTCAACAACAACCATCACTAACGCAGAAACAATATTAAATGCAGCCACAGCCACGATTAAACTTAACATTAACCACATCATATTTTTTTCCATTTTCACGGCTGAAAATAATGCTCCTTGGCTCTCATCCCAAGTACTAAAATTAATAGAATCGAGTGTTTTACTATGCTCTGTATTTTGTTGCTTCTGCTCAAGGTTTTTCACTACGGTTTTGGCATTAAATGCATCATCTAAATATAGGCGTAATTTATCAATACCATCACCCGTTCGCCTGAGTAATTTCGCACCATAGCGACTATCAACGTAAACCATGGCATCATCAACCTGTGAACCAATATGAAAAATACCCGCAACAGTAAAAACGCGTTGTACCGGAATGCGCCCCATCGGAGTAAAAACACTTTTATTAGGCAGTACTAAGCGAACCTCATCGCCAAGAGAAACCTGTAATTTATTGGCTAAAGATTGCCCTAAGACTAAAGAATAACTTTGTGTCGAGAGATTCTCCATACTACCAGCAACCATATGAGTACTTACGATATTTTTTTGTTCAAATTTAGGCATGATACCTTGAACTAAAACACCTTGAAGCCCTTTAGTTGATTGGATCAGAGCCTCACTTTCAAGAAAAGGTGTTACTCGCAGCACATTGGGTTGAGTCAGTAACTCTTCACGTAAGTTTTGCCAGGATTTCTCTTGGTCAGTACCCGTATCTATAGTGCTAAAGTCACTAACAATTACGTGGGGAACTATACCTAATATACGTTTCTTTAATTCGCCTTCAAAACCATTCATTACAGAAACAACGGTTATAAGCGCAGCCACCCCTAATAAAATACCAACAGTGGAAAAGAAAGTTATAAAAGAAACAAAGCCTGTATGGCTTTTACTACGACTATAGCGTAGCCCGATGAAGATACTAATAGGTTGAAACATTGAGGTATTTTTATTTTATCTGGTACTGATTTAGATTGTTCTGTAGCATAACACAGTCACTATCATTGTCTGAGATAAATAGCCGCTGAGATATTGTTAGTTACAATTCTCTACTATAAGTACTGCTATTGCATTAATTAATATGCTTTCAACTATTTATGAAAGCACTATCTTCTACACGGAAATAAATAACATGAGCACTCTTTCTCTCGATCAAAAATTAGCACAATATGATGAGTTTTTTGCCATTGAACATGAGTTCTCGGTAAATATCCTGCCTATTGATAATACTGACGACTGCAGTTATGACAAATTTATTTCCAGTATGCCTATGCCTTTCAAACTCGCTACTGATATGAGCACAATAGATCAATCAGCTTTACGATCATTACAAGGCATAGGTAACAGTGCTTCTCAGCTTGTTAGCTTTCTTAATCAACAATCAAAAAAAATTGACTTACTTATTGGCTATATTCTGAGTCAGCAAGATGAGTTACAACATAGATACCAAGGGATAAAGTTTGGTGGCGGCGGTATTAAGTTTGTTACTCCAAAGGCGTTTAATATAGGCCAATTACTTGAGCTTAAAATATTCCTGCTAGAAAGTCACTGTGCTATATATTGCTATGGTGAAGTCATCGAGGTTGAAGCAGCTAACGAACTATTTATCCACAAAGTTACTTTTCATTTTATTCGTGAAGAAGACAGAGAAACCTTAGTACGTGGCAGCTTACATGAGCAATCTAAACAATTACAAAAGCTGGCAAAATTACGTAATCAAGAAAGTGAACAGTAAGTCACACTCTTCTCATTAGAATATGATGTCGCACTTCATTGCGATAAAAAACGACTACCAATAAGGATTATAACCTATGACAATCACAGCCATAATCATTACAGCCCTCGCTATTGGTATTATAGTTGGAGGCATTTTAGTAATAAAAAAATCAGCGCATAAGTTCAACTTAACTGCAGAGCAGTTAGCCGATATTAAAAAGCGTAATAAAGAACTAGAAAAGGAAGAGAAGGATCAGGAATAAACAATCTAACTAACTTCGGTATAAGGTTTTTATTAAATGGTAGCCAAATTTTGTTTTTATAGGTCCATGAACTTTTAATAAGGGCCTTTTAAAAACAACATCATCAAATGCTTTAACCATTTGCCCACGACGAAACTCCCCTAAATCACCACCTTTTTTCTTAGATGGGCAAAGTGAATGCTTCTTTGCAAGGGCTCCAAAATTAGCACCTTTATCAAGTTGTGTTTTTAATTCTACCGCTAGTTTTTCCGTTTTTACTAGAATATGTAGGGCACATGCACTCGCCATAACGTTTACCTATCAGATTATCATTGCCGTTATTATACTATACCCAAGCACTCTGAAACCTGCATATTGATTGGTAGTGGGTATATAGATACTATCATTACAAATAATTACTTTTACTTACCTTTTCTATGACATAAAATGTCATGAATTTAACTACTCAATGTGGACTTAACTTATGACAAAAATCCAACACCTGTTTGATAATAATAAACAATGGGCAGAAAGAATCACTAAAGAAGACCCTAACTTCTTTAAAGCACTATCTGAACAACAATCACCAAAATATTTATGGATAGGTTGCTCTGACTCCCGCGTACCTGCAAACGCTCTTTTAAACATGGATCCTGGAGAGGTTTTTGTACACCGTAACATTGCCAACCAAGTTATTCATACAGACTTAAATTGTTTATCTGTTATTCAATACGCTGTGGATGTATTGAAAGTACAACATATTATTGTTTGTGGTCACTACGGTTGTGGTGGTATTAGTGCAGCTCTTGATAATAAGAGTCATGGTCTGATAGACAATTGGTTACGTCACATAGAAGATGTTTACCGTTTCCATAAAGAAGAAATGGACAAATTGACTGATGAAACAGAACGTATTAACTTACTATGTGAGCTTAATGTTATGGAGCAAGTCGCTAATATCTGTAATACCACTACCTTAGTCAATGCCTGGAAAAATAACCAAGATACGACAGTGCATGGCGTAGTGTACAACTTACATGATGGTATTTTAAAAGACTTAAACGTATCAGCTACGGGTAAATAAGTTCTAACTTTCTAAATGATACTGACTTAAAAACTTAGCTTCAAAAAATAAAAAGCCAACAAACTCATAGAGCTTGTTGGCTTTTAAATTTACGATGTTTGGGACGTTTATTTATAAAACGCCACGTTCCATTTGATTTAACTCAATTGATTTAAATAGAGTTGAAAAGTTTCCCTCTCCAAAACCCTGATCGTCAACACGTTGAATCATTTCAATAAAAATTGGGCCAAATAAATTTTTAGTGAATATTTGCAGTAAATAAGAGTCTTCACTTTGGCTATCAACTAAAATTTGATGTTCCTTAATACGCGCTTTATCTTCTTTTACCCAAGGTACGCGGTCAAAAATTTCATCATAATACTCAGGAACGATATTAAGTGTATCAACAATTGATCGATCTAACTTATCAAGAGAGCCAACAAGATCATCTGTGATAAAAGCTAAATGTTGTACACCTGGACCGTTGTACTCATTAAGGTATTCATCAATTTGGTTATCTTTACTGCCCTTCCCTTCATTAATTGGGATGCAGAATTTACCACAAGGTGATGCAAGTGCGTAAGAAATTAAAGCGGTTTTAACACCTTTAATATCAAAGTATCTAACCTCAGTAAAACCAAAGACGTCTTTATAAAAATCAGCCCATTTATGCATAGTGCCTTGATAAACATTATTGGTTAAATGGTCTACCGCTAAGAAACCTTTATCTTCAACTATTACTGGCTCAGCAATGTCTTCAAAGTCAGTGTCATAGATCAAGCCTTTGTTAGTACCTGTTTTAGCAAAATTTTCAATAAAATAGATAAGGCTATCACCAATACCAAAGATTGCGGGATATGGAAGTTTGTTTGCTTCATTTTCAGCAGATTTTGCTCCACGCTTGACCGCTTCGTTAAAGGCAAAGTTAGCGTCTTCTACGCGCCAGCCCATAGAACAGATAGCAGGACCATGACTTTTAGCGAACTCTTTAGAGAAACCCGCTTTTTCTTTATTTAATAAAAAGTGGATATCATTCTGATTAAAATATTCAACATCACGTCCTTTCATTTTTTTAGTTTTTGAAAAACCAAAGCCATAAAAAGCTTTTTCCATAAAGTCTGAGTCTGGCGTGGCATATTCAGTAAATTCAATACCACACAATTTTAACGGGTTTTTGTTATCGGTCATTGTTATCTCTCTTTCATTCAATGTCTGTCTTAAAGCTATTATCTAGGGCAAATGATTAAAGCGAAAGTCCTCTAAGGACAAGGCTTAAAAGACGGTTGTAACAGAAGTTGTACGTGTCTTTGTACAAAAAAATAACTGACTGCTAACAAGCCTATACTATGGCTCGCAGCTTAGTGTAAAGAAATATAAACAGTCGATTGTTTGACTGCAGAAATAAGCAGTATTTGCTCATGTATAATTTAATATCTGCAGCTAAAGTTTCTAACTTCCTACTGGTAAAGCTAATACGCACTAAATCACCTTTGATTAATTAGAAATTAGCGAGTTAACTTAATGTGGCTTTTTCATACTAGTTACAATTTAATTACTAATTTCCTTAGCAAAATCAGCCAGAACGACTAACCTTAAAATATAGCAAGTGCTTTTTACCTTACCTTTGCAAGCTGTTAAGTGCTGGCTTTTACTATTTTAATCTTAGTGGATAGCATCGTATTTTTTTGGAGGTAGTTATGAGTATTTTTCAACATTATCAAACGCGCTATGAGCAAGCTCAACAAGAAGAGTTTGGTTTACAAGAATTCTTAACTATTTGTAAAGAAGATAATCTGGCTTATGCTAGTGCATCCGAACGTTTACTTACGGCTATTGGTGAGGCTGAAATGGTCGACACCGCGACCGATCCTAGGCTGAGCAGAATATTTTCCAACAGAGTTATCAAACGCTATCCTGCTTTTGCTGATTTTTATGGCATGGAAGAAGCTATCGAGCAAATTGTGTCTTATTTAAAACATGCTTCACAAGGATTAGAAGAGCATAAACAAATTTTATATTTATTAGGCCCGGTTGGCGGTGGTAAATCTTCTCTTGCTGAAAAATTAAAGTCTTTGATGCAACAAGAACCCATTTATGTTTTAAGCGCAAATGGTGTACGTAGCCCTGTTAATGATCATCCCTTTTGTTTATTTGATGCTCATTCAGATGGAAAGATTCTAAAAGAGGAATACAATATTCCTGGACGGTATTTAAACAATATTATTTCTCCTTGGGCTGCGAAACGCTTACATGAATTTAAAGGTGATATTGCCCAATTTAAAGTAGTGAAAGTTTACCCATCCATTTTAGATCAAATTGCTATAGCTAAGACCGAACCGGGTGATGACAACAACCAAGACATCTCGGCACTCGTTGGTAAAGTTGATATTAGACAGCTTGAACATTTTGCTCAAAATGATGCCGATGCTTATAGCTATTCAGGTGCTTTATGTCGTGCAAATCAAGGCTTAATGGAATTTGTTGAAATGTTCAAAGCGCCTATTAAAGTGCTACACCCATTACTAACAGCTACCCAAGAAGGTAACTATAATCCTACAGAAGGGCTTTCAGCATTACCTTTCAACGGTATTTTACTCGCCCATTCAAATGAATCCGAATGGCAGACTTTCAGAAATAACAAAAACAACGAAGCATTCTTAGACCGAGTCTATATAGTTAAAGTGCCTTATTGCATGCGCGTTTCTGAAGAAGTTAACATTTATAAAAAACTACTTGAGCACAGTGAATTAAAAACTGCGCAGTGTGCACCAGACACCTTAGATATACTTGCACAATTCTCTGTATTATCTCGTTTAAAAGACCCCGTCAATTCAAGTATATATTCGAAAATGCGTGTGTATGACGGTGAAACGCTTAAGGATACCGATCCAAAAGCAAAATCCTATCAAGAGTATCGTGATTATGCTGGCATTGATGAAGGTATGTCAGGGCTATCAACTCGATTTGCTTTTAAAATTCTGTCACGGGTATTTAACTTCGATAGCGTTGAAGTAGCAGCAAACCCAGTTCACTTATTTTATGTATTAGAGCAGCAAGTTGAACGAGAGCAACTACCTAAAGAAATCGCCGAACGCTATTTAGAATTTATCAAAGATTATTTAACGCCGGAATATATAGCATTCATAGGGAAGGAAATTCAAACCGCCTACTTAGAGTCTTACTCCGAGTATGGGCAAAATATTTTCGACCGTTATGTTACTTATGCAGATTTTTGGATTCAAGATCAAGAATATAGAGATGCTGAAACAGGTCAACTATTCGATCGACAATCATTGAATGATGAATTAGAAAAAATTGAAAAACCTGCAGGTATTAGCAATCCAAAAGATTTCCGTAATGAAATAGTGAACTTTGTACTGCGAGCAAAGGCTAATAATAATGGTAAAAATCCAGCTTGGACAAGTTATGAAAAGCTTAGAACGGTGATTGAGAAAAAAATGTTTTCCAATACTGAGGATTTACTACCCGTTATTTCTTTTAATGCTAAAACATCAACAGATGACCAACAAAAGCACGATGATTTTGTTAAACGAATGATGACAAAAGGCTATACCAGAAAGCAAGTGCGCTTATTGTCTGAATGGTATTTACGGGTTAGAAAGTCCTCTTAAGTTGTATCTCTAACAAAAAAGGATATATACCCGTTACCGAGCAAGATGCATGTTTAAAAGTTTGTGAGCCATTTCAGTTGCAGGCACAGTAATGAAATAGGATTACTCATAACCTTCTATGATGAGTTGTAAATGACTTTTCCTACATTTTGAATGGTATCGGCTATGTACAGTAAAAGAGATAAGGAGAACGTATGACCAACTTTATTGATAGACGTCTTAATAGTAAAAATAAAAGTACGGTTAACCGTCAACGCTTTTTAAGACGCTATAAAAATCAAATTAAAAAATCTGTTTCCGATGCCATAAATCAACGTGGAGTGACAGATATTGATTCTGGTGAAAGCATAGTCATTCCAAACAGAGATCTATCTGAACCCACCTTTCACCAAGGTGATGGTGGTGTAAAAGATAGAGTTCACCCTGGAAATGATCAGTTTTCTACTGGTGATAGGATACCTCGTCCGCCAAAACAGCAAGGTCAAGGTGGAGGCCAAGGCGATGCAAGTGATAGTGGTGAAGGAGAAGACGACTTTACTTTTTCAATTTCTAAAGAAGAGTACTTAAATCTTCTTTTTGAGGATTTAGAGTTACCCAATCTTGAAAGAAATCAATTAGACAAATTAATTGAGTATAAAACAGTTCGTAGCGGCTTTTGTGCTGAAGGTGTTGCCTCAAATATAGATATTGTCAAATCATTACAAGGATCAATTGCCCGCCGTATAGCGATGACAGCTTCAAAGCGCAAACAGATAAAAGTACTTGAACTAGAGCTACAGGCTTTAAATAATGATAAACACGACAATATTCAACGAAAACGAGACTTAATCGCTGAAATTGAAACCTTAAAAAATAAAATATCTAAGGTTCCCTTTATTGATACTTTTGATTTAAGGTTTCGTAATTATGCCAAGCAAGCAGTTCCTACTTCAAAAGCGGTTATGTTTTGTTTAATGGATGTATCTGGCTCTATGGATCAAGCAACCAAAGAAATGGCTAAACGCTTTTATATTTTACTTTATTTATTTCTTAGCCGTACCTATAAAAATATTGATGTTGTTTATATAAGACACCATACGCAGGCTAAAGAGGTTGACGAGCATGAGTTCTTTTATTCGCAAGAAACGGGCGGAACCATTGCATCAAGTGCTCTAGAGCTTATGAATGACATAATCACTGAACGTTATAATGACAACCAGTGGAATATTTATGGTGCCCAAGCATCAGATGGTGATAACTGGGCAGACGACTCTCCTCGATGTCAGGCACTTTTAGAACAGCAAATATTGCCTAAAAGTCGATATTTTAGTTATATCGAAATAACCCAACGAGCCCACCAGACACTTTGGAAGCACTATCAACAAGTGGAAGAATCTCATACTAACTTTGCCATGCAGCACATAAAATCTGTTGCTGATATTTATCCTGTGTTTAGAAAGTTTTTCAAAAAAAATACAAAAAGTGCAGCTTAACAGAGTGAAGGGGTGATTGATGACAAATTATCAAAATGAAAAAATTCAAAAAGCAGACGTAACTCCGTTAGATGATACTCCTGACTGGACCTTTGATTTACTTGGGCAATATCAGCATGAAATTGCCCGAGTTGCAGACTTTTACCGTCTTGATACTTACACTAACCAAATAGAAGTCATCACTGCAGAACAAATGATGGATGCTTATGCTAGCGTAGGTATGCCCATTGGTTATAGCCACTGGACCTTTGGTAAAAAATTCATTCAAACAGAACAAAACTATAAACGTGGCCAAATGGGCTTAGCCTATGAAATAGTCATCAATTCAAGCCCTTGCATATCCTATCTCATGGAAGAAAATACGCTTACTATGCAAGCCCTCGTCATGGCACATGCTTGTTATGGCCATAACTCGTTTTTTAAGGGTAATTACTTATTTAAGTCATGGACTGATGCTAGCTCTATTATTGATTATTTGTTATTCGCAAAAAATTATATCGCTCAATGTGAGAAAAAATACGGCATTAGTGAAGTAGAGTCCACGTTAGACGCTTGTCATGCTTTAATGAGCCATGGTGTCGACCGATATAAACGACCACAAAAAATATCATTAGATGAAGAGCTTAAAAGACAATCTGAACGTGCTGAGTATTTACAGTCACAAGTAAACGCACTATGGCGTACGGTTCCTAAAAAAGAGCAGCAAGATAAAGATAATAAGTATAAATTCCCTAAAGAGCCCCAAGAAAACATTTTATATTTCATTGAAAAAAATGCGCCTCTATTACAACCTTGGCAAAGAGAGATAGTCAGAATTGTAAGAAAAATATCTCAGTATTTTTATCCACAAAAACAGACTCAAGTAATGAACGAGGGGTGGGCGTGTTTTTGGCATTACACTATTTTAAATCACTTATACGATGAAGGCTTAGTGACTGATAAGTTTATGCTGGAGTTTTTACATAGCCATACTAATGTTGTTGCGCAGCCCGAATATAATAGTAAATATTATTCAGGCATAAACCCTTATGCTTTAGGTTTTAATATGTTCATTGATATTCGGCGTATCTGCGAACACCCGACAGAAGAAGATAGAGAATATTTTCCTGAAATAGCAGGGAGTAACTGGGTAGATACTTTACATTTTGCCATGGAAAACTTTAAAGATGAAAGTTTTATCAGTCAGTATCTATCGCCAAAATTAATACGTGATTTTAAACTATTTCACATCCATGATGATAGTGATAATAATTATGTTGAAATTGGTGCTATTCATAATGAGCAAGGATATAAAAAAGTACGTCACAATTTGGCCAATCAGTATAACCTCAGTAATATTGAAGTAAATATCCAAATAGTTGATGCTAATATTGATGGTGACAGAGCGTTAACACTCCGCTATACGCCACATAACGACGTTAAACTGGGTAACTCTAAAGATGAGGTATTAAAACACTTACATTATTTATGGCACTTTGACGTTAAAATTATTCAAGAAGACATATCAGGTGAGGATAAAATCATTGCTAGTTGCCCACAAAAAAAAGAAGACGATTAAAATCGTCTTCTTTTTTGGTTTTTTGACTAGTTATTTGTCTAAATTAAACGTTAATCTTCTGAGAGCTCTTGTAACACTTCATCCTTGAGGTCACTCCAAAGTAGACCGGAATCAATACCATTTTGACGAACAGCAAAAATTGCTTCATCAAATTTTTCTGCTTTGGCTAACTCTATTAACTTTTTGTAATAATTTATCGATATTTCACGGCCCTTAGGGTTAGCGAAATATAAATTACCTATGCGAGAATATAAACCACTTAAACCGTTTAATATTAATAAATATATTGAATTACCTGAAGCTATAACCAAATCTTTATTTAGTTGATAATCAAATTGTGAAAATGCCTCTGCAGAATCTTCAACATCAATGTACGCTTCTAATGATTCGATAGCTTTTTTAGGGTTATTCTTTAATGCAGCGCGAATATAAATTGCACTTATATTGGTACGCGCAGATAATAAATTATCAACTAAATCTGGAATTCCATCTTGATCTAATTGCACCAAGGTTTCCAGAATATTTAAACTAGATGTTTCCCAAAAATCATTTACTTTAGTTGGTTTACCATGCTGAATAGTTAACCAACCATCTCTAGCTAATCGCTGCAATACTTCTCTCAGAGTAGTTCGAGTTACCCCGATAAGTTCAGAAAGTTCGCGTTCAGCTGGCAATATAGATCCAGGAGGAAAACCACCATTCCAAATAGACTCAACGATATATTGTTCCGCAAATCCTGCTGGGCTTTTAGCTTTTATGACCATTGATGATAATTACCTAATGATATGTGTAAATAGGGGGATGATTATGACTGATTGTACCAGAAGTACGTTTATGCACAAGGATACAAAAATGACAAAATTTGTGGACATGGCCACTCAACTTTAGATTCTCAGGCATTTGCCTTTCTGCGTAATCAAGAACTTAGAAACGAGTCAATATGAAAGGCTGCCATTTAAGTTGAGAACTATGATCCATTTTTTTATCTGATCACTGCCAATTAAAATGAGAATCCACGGCACCCTGAGAATTAGTAAAATACATCCTATCAAAAAATTCATAACACTTCAGAAATTTTAATCATCATTAATGAGGTTTATTTTACTCTTTTAATGATAAGTTTTTTAGGTATGTATTATGAGGGGTACATCACTCGAAAATAGAATATCTTTCATGGAGAGTTACTATGCGAGAAAGGGCTAACAGTCACTATAGAGATATGAGAACTTTTGCCACGATAGACATTAATAATTATTTATAATGTGAAATTCGGATTAGTTTTTGTATCGATAACGCTTTGCTATGCGGCGATAAATAGTGCGCTCAAATTGCGAGTAACGAGCGTTAACCAACGTTTAGGCATCCGTTTGAGTAAATTGTATGCTCTTTACTTCTTGAAGGTGGTTATATAAATGCATAACATGCGCTATTTCATAATCACTTTTTGTTAATTCACCATACGCAAAATGCGGCGCTAGTTCCCCTTTATAATTATCAAAATCAGTCAATGATTTTTTTAAATGATTCAATGCCTCTGTTGTATCCAAAGTTGAGTCAATTAAAGGCGAGCCAGGAATAGGCTCGCTTAAACTATGAGTCATTTTTCCTTTAGATGAAAAAAGTGAAAATGCTAATTTTCCAATTGTATTCTTAAAAAAACTAGATTTATGTTCTGGGAATTTAGACATTGAATACTCTACACTTTGTGCACAATGTGTAAATATTTTATATAGTTCCCACTTCCCTGTTTGCACAAGGTTTTTGTCTGATAAAAGTTCTAATTTATTTAAAGCTGATGAGATCTTAAGATCAAATTTATTAGTTTCATCAATTAACAGATATGCTCCACCACTAACACTCGCAATGGTTCCACCAATTGCAATTGAGGTTTTAATAAATTGTCTACGTTTCATGTTAAACCTTTGAAAGAGCTTACAGTATAATATGGCGATTTATTAGTAATTCCCGCCCCATAAAATTCATTTAATTAATGATTAATATCACATAATTTCAAAGCATTATAAAGTAAATATTATTAATTTTAGTCAGGGCTTGGATATTACTGATACTTCTTAGTAATACGACACAAATCATTCATTAGAAAACAAATCATAAATACTTTGTAGCTAATGTTTTCAATGCGCACGCAGAAGAAGTAAAACCATAATAATTTTATGATGTTTTTTATATGATTTTCTAAGATTCACTTATGCCACTATCGAGACATAACCACTTTTATCACAAAGACGCCCTAATTCAGACGAGATTTTATCTTAATAAATAGTCCGTTGTGCCACCAGAGAGGCCATTGCTCTTTTTAAAAAATTCAGATGAAATAAAGCATTATTTCCAAGGCGCTAACGCCACCTAACCGACTTAGAAATTAATTTGGAAGATACTGTATTAACGCTTAGCATCACTGGCTAACCGAAGTCGTATACCAAAAGTGGCGCCACTTTTGGTAGTTCGCGTATATGAGTTTAATTGACTGGATCAAGCTTTAGTTTTGGGTTGAAGAGTAAAACCTAGTCTGTAACAAATTTCTTCAAGTGAACCTTTTATTTCGAGTGTGGTAATTTCATCTATACGACCTATAGGTACAAGCACCTCTCCGACGTAGTCCTTATTAAGCATTAGTGCAACTTGACCAAGAGGTAGCCCATTTGATCGTACTTTTAATTTATCTTTATTACGATCAGGCTTAGTGTCATCACGTTTTGTGACCATTAGAGTTACATTAGATGAGAAACCTGTATTAAGGGTGTCGCCACAAGTAAAGATGCATCGCTCCGAATTGCAGTGACAACCGCAGGAATCACCAGAACATTCAATAGAGCCGCCATCACACGAACATGTAGTTGTTTTTTCTTTAGTCATTTGAACATCTCACTTTACTTAATTGTTTGCATGTAAAAGTATAGGAGAGTATTGGAAGAATGAAATCCTTACCCCAAAAAAATATTGATTTGAACCGGATAGTTTATCTCTTTCTGGTAAGAGAATAGAATCGCGCCTTTTCCTATAACTCATTTGGGAGAAACCTACCGTAAATGGAGCAGTTCAACAAATAAAGAGTACAAAGTTATAAGGCGCTTTGTACCCTATTGCGAGATAGGAGGTTATATTAGATTATATAATCTATGGCGAAAACGCCCCATTACGACTTAGAAACTAAAAATAAGTGGCCTAATTTACTTAGTAATAACACTAATTATATTTGGCTATTCCAAGCTGACAATCAAATTTTTTTGTGTTTTCACCACGCAAAAAGTTACAGTGTATTTGAATAATCCTGCATTCATTATTTCATTTCAATAAATTTCGACCACATAAATCATAACGTTTTGTTATCAAATTAATCATATTTGATAATTTTTAGTTATGTACCATTCAGCGTAGTATTACCTCATCGAAACGAATTACGAATTAATCAATAGAATTTTTGGAGTAAATTATGAAAATGAATCACGTAGGTATCATGGTTGGCGATATGGATAAAGCTGTTGAATTTTATACTAAAGCGCTTAACCTAAAAGTTGTAATGGGTAACACTAAGGTAAAAGAAGAGCGTGAAACTGCCATTGGCAGAATGTGTGTGGCAGTTTTTGGTGAAGGCTTTAAAGGCTTTAACATTGCGCACTTAGTAACGTCTGACGGCATTGGTGTTGAAATGTTTGAAATGAAAGAGCGTCAAGAGCGTCACGAAGTTGATTTCTCACGCCTTGGTATCTTCCATTTCTGTCTTCAAACAGATGACTTCAAAGGTGTTATTGCGCGTATTGAGCAGTATGGTGGTAAAGTGCGTATGGACATTATGCGCTACCATCCAGAAGACGATAGCAAACAAGCTCAAATGGTCTACTTAGAAGACCCGTTTGGTAATTTGTTTGAGCTTTACTCTCACACTTATGAAGAAACTTACGCTACTGATTACGAGTAATCGTTTTAACATAATACGCAATATGAGGAGGCTACCTAAATGGTGGCCTTTTTTGTGTGTCGTGGTAAATTTTCTAGGGCGTTTTGTGCCCTTTTGCGAGATAGGAGGTTATTTAGATTATATAATCTATGGCGCAATCGCCCCCAAAGTGCCATAGGAGTTGTGATCACTTTGTGCTTTGAGCTCAATTGATACTGTTCTGACAAATAAGTCGTACATTAAAGAGCCATATTAGCTATGTTTTTTATAGCGTTTTGAATACTATCCGTAAGAGTAAGTTGCACCAGTTATGTCCGTTGTTTCTTGGTGATGTCCTTAATCTGTATCTAATGAGTAATATATTTTTTTATTGATGTTTAATC
Source organism: Colwellia psychrerythraea 34H (assembly GCF_000012325.1). NCBI lineage: Bacteria > Pseudomonadati > Pseudomonadota > Gammaproteobacteria > Alteromonadales > Colwelliaceae > Colwellia > Colwellia psychrerythraea. The sequence continues at coordinate 3,631,668 of NC_003910.7, forward strand.
AAATAATGGAGCAACTTTAGGGATAATAATCAATCGGAATAATCTTTGATGGATTAAGTTCTCGCGCTTCACCGAGAACATGCATGGTACTCATAAAATAATGCTCTTTGGTCAACACTGGTTGATAGGTTGAAGCTAAAGACTCCATCCCACGAAGCTGATTGTGATACCGGAATAATGCAGGATAATCAGCTATGCGCTTCAGTGAACATTTAAACAAACAGAAATAAATATTATCGAATCTTTCTAATGTAGCCAATAAATATAAATCACTTTCAGTCAACTGATTACCAAACAAAAAGAGTTGTTTTTTAAGCCGCTCCTCAAGTTCATCTAGTGCTTTAAATAACTCGTAAAGCTTGTATTCATAGTCAGACTGTTGCGTAGCGAAACCGACTAGATATACAGCACGATTAATTTTGTCGTGCAACCATTGGTTCATTTCATCAATGTCTTTGATTAATTTGTTAGGTATTAGGTCATACGCGACACTGAAAGCATCATCAAAGCCCTTTGCAACATAACGGACAATTTCAGGGGAACTTGTCGAAAGTAAAAGGTTGTTTTTCTTGTCTACAAGTAAAGGTACTGAATAGCGATGCTCAACCGTTGGTTCTAACTGCTGATATACCGCTTTCAGTGAGTCCGAGTTAAAAAGAGGATCTTCAATAAAGTACATTTTCCAACCTGCTTCACCCTTGATGTTTTCCATCCAAGTAATGGAAATATTGTCATCAAGTTTTGTTATAGCTAATGAAGCTAAAATACGATGACAAAATGGGCAACCCCAAGCTAAATAGAGATGCAGTTGTCTATCATTTCTCATTGAAGTAAATGTATTTAGGTTTTTATTCATTGTGATTTTATCTCTTAAAAAGTTATCTATTATTGGTTTATTACGCATTGCTAATTGCTTGCTCTTTCATCATGAAAATAATGCCTGTTACTATAAGGAGTGCACTAGGTGCTAAAGCGGGTAACATGGGTTCATCTAACAAGGCCATAGCAAACGGGATCCCGAAAGCTGCACTTACAGCCCCTGTCAGACTTAAAAACACAGGCCCTCCCGCTTTTTGTAGTACAAATAACAATAGAAATTGACCAGAAAAAATAATTGATTGAAGCACTATCAGCCCTATATTCTCGGTATTGAATAGGGCAAACAATGACACACCCTGGATAGAGATAGCTGCAAGAACTAAGGTAGCCGTGGCAGCTAACAACATGCCTGGCGCTAAAGACTCTGGCTTAGCACCTTTTGGCCAGTGGCTGGTCCGATAGATATTCCCAGAAGCCAATAACACGGGGCCAATTAAAGTAATTAGAATCCACAAATGGTTGGTTTCGGGCAATGACAACTTAGCGGTGACCAGCAAGGCTGTACCAGCAAGAGAAAATATAACGCTTGCTACACGCCAGCGACTAAAAATTTCCATGCCAAGTGCCAATGCCGCAATGTAGGTGAATATAGGTGTTAAAGAAATGACTAAAACGACAAAACTCACACCGACATGTGACACTGCGCTAAAAAGAATAAGGTTAGATCCAGCAACTGAAAAGAACCCAGCAATAAAATAATATTTAATGGCCCCTGTATTTGTTGGTGGAGTTTGTTTTGTCAGAAAAGAAATAGATCCAAGAATCAGTGTTGCGCCAGCTAATGACCACGTTAGGAATGGAAAAGGAGCAAGGTCCTGACCGTAAGCTACTTTTGCTAAGTTAGTAGACAGTCCTACTAAAGCACCAGAGCCTAGTAAAGCGCCAAGAGCAACCCACTTTTGCTTTATAACTTTTAGTATACTCATTCGTATTCCTTTGATGTTGAAGACTTACTTTATGTTGTAAATTATATTAGCTAAGTTAATATAGATAAATACCGATAATTCAAACTCATTGTTCTCATATGTTAACTAATAGTATCAATTACTCAGAGCTAAGCGATGTCGCCGCATTTGTGTGTGTGGTGCAAACAGGTTCGTTTACCGCAGCTGCCGAGCAACTCAACACCTCAAAATCGGTGATTAGCAAGTACATAACGCGCTTAGAAAAAAGGCTTGGCGTAAAGCTGTTAGCGCGTACTACTCGCCGTTTAACGCTCACTGAAATAGGTAGAACATTTTATGAAGGATCACGGCAGGGATTAGAAGCCATTGATAATGCCGAGGAAGCAGTTTCTTTTTTACAGGGAAAACCCAGAGGTACCCTTAAGATAAACGCTCCTTTGTCTTTTGGTGCTTTGCATATAGCTCCTGCACTTGAAGAGTTTATTCATCGCTACCCTGAAATGCAGATAGATCTTCGGTTTGACGACAAAAAAATTGATATGATTAAAGATGGCTTTGACTTAACTGTTCGAATCACCCATCAATTAGAAGGTAACTTAATCGCTAGAAGAATTGCTCCTTGTCACCATGCTTTGGTCGCAGCGCCAAACTATCTAGCCAAACGCGGTACCCCTAAGAGGCCCGAGGACTTAGTTGCTCACAACGTTATTACCTATCAATATCAACAATCACCATGGGAATGGGAGTTCACTGCAGCTAAATCTAAGCCTAAACGAGTTAGGGTCAATGGCTCGGTACAAATGAACAATAGCCTAGCAATACGCGAAGCTGTTTTAGCGGGTGTTGGAATATCTAGAATGCCCACCTTTGCCGTAGGAGAAGACATAAAATCGGGGCGGCTTATTCAACTATTACCCAAATATTCTCTTTTGGAGCATTCTATTTACTTGGTATTTCCTGAACGTAATCATATGGCACCTAAGACACGAGCCTTTATCGATTACATGGTAAAAATAATGGAAGGTAAGCCTTCATGGGATAGATTTTAATTTTTACGAAATAATTAGTTAATATTTGTGAACAATCAGTTGTCATATTAGCTATTTATCATGTAAAAATACTCCAATATACTTTACTCATCATTATTAATAACTAAGGAAAAATGATGAGTAACAAAATACTTACCCTGTTAATCCCTATATTTGCACTAATAGGTGCTTTTAGTTCTGCACAAGCATTCGCAGATTCAAAACCAATTCGCCAAACCATTACTCCAACACAATATGGTTTTTCACACGCTAATGCGGTGATAGAAAGTAGTCCTATGTTATACGTGTCAGGACAAGTAGGCGCGAGTAAAACTGGCTCAAACGATTTTTATTCGCAAGTCGACAGGTCATTCGATAGTTTACAAGCGGTACTAAAAAAATCAGGTGCAGATTTTAAAGATGTGGTCAAAATCACTTTACTGATCACCGATTACGATCCTGATAAACTTGCTTATATGGTAAAAAAACGCAAAGCCATATTTGGTGATTCTCCTCCGGCAAGCACTTTGATCCCCGTTACTCGACTTTATACCGATGGAGTCATGTTCGAAATTGATGCCATCGCAATACTACGTAAGTAATCAACTACATCTAAAAATTAATGTTTAACCATCTACAACTGTCGATGATAAATAAACATTTACGGCGGCGAAACTGGCGACCTAACGCATAAAGTAACGCCTAAGTAACAAAACACCAATCAAGGACAACAAAATGAATAACCAACAAGCAAACCAGCTAATCAGAACCCTCTATACCGCCGTTGATAGCAAAGACCTTAATTATTTAGAAGAAACTCTGTGCGATGATGTTAAATTTCGCATTGGTAATTACGATACTATTTCTGATAAGGCTGCTGCATTAGCGGCGAATCAAGAATTTTTCGGCAGTATAGAGTCAATGAGCCACACTATTGACAAAGTGTGGAGCGTGGAAAATGATGTATTGTGCAATGGGTTGGTGGACTATATACGTCTAGACGGTAGTGCACACTCAGCTTATTTTTCTACTGTATTAACCATGGATAATGGAAAAATTGCTGAATACTTTGTTTATGCCGATATTTCGGGTCTCTAAAACTCACCTTTATACCGATGGAGTCATGTTCGAAATTGATGCCATCGCAATACTACGTAAGTAATCACCTACATCTAAAAATTAATGTTTAATCATCTACAACTGTCGATGATTAAACATGGAGAAATCTCATGACAAAAAGTAATTTCACATCAGTTCTTACACTTATTGCAGTAATGGGCACTTTAACCTTTACTTCTGTCTATGCAGATCAAAGTAAAGTCGGTAAAAGTCCGTGGGGGCCAGATGACGAAATTGGTCGTTTAAATTTAATGACCGAAGCGTCAAAAGCATCAATACTTTCTCGTATAAGTGGCGGTGACGTTTATGATCTCTCTGTTGAATACTTCATGGGTATGCCTGGTTGGTTTCCTGCCGGCGACCCGAGATATACATTCTGGATGACTCATACACCACAAGGCACTGTTAACAGTGATCCTATGAATGTTGGCAAGGAAATGAATGAGCATGTCAGTTATTCTGGCTCTGCCATTTCCATGTACACACACACGGGTACCCATATTGATGCTCTCAACCATTTCGGACTAGATGGTAAAATATATAATGGCTTCGATGCAGACAAAGATTTAGGTGACCGCGGCTGGAATAAAACAGGCGCTGAAACTATACCGCCTATTGTTGCTCGTGGTGTTTTAATTGATGTCGCCGCGGATCAAGGTGTTGAAGTATTACCACCAAACTTTCGTATTGGCAAAAAAGAAATACAAAGCGCACTTAAAAGTCAAAAAATAACCCTTGAACCAGGCGATGTTGTACTTATTCGTACGGGGAAAATGGTCAATTATAAGAACACTGAAGCTTACCTTGAGGCACCTGCTGGACTCGGCATGACGGGTGCCAGATATTTGGTAGAACAAGGCGCTATGGTCATCGGCGGAGATAACCTTAGCCTAGAGGCATTTCCTTCAGAGATAGAGGGAAATTATCTCCCAGTTCACACTTATCTATTGGCGCAACACGGCATCCCTATTATGGAGTTGGTTAACTTAGAAAAACTTTCACAGGATAAAACTTATCAGTTTGCATTCATTGGGGGATCTCTAAAGTTAAGGGGCGCGGATGCTGCTCCAATGCGTCCTATTGCAATTCCTATTAAGTAAACCCGCAAGGCATAATACATGACACCACAATGACCAGGTCATCTGAGGCGTTATATTCACATGGAGATAGAAGCAATGTTTAGTAAATCAATTGTAATTTCATTAGTTATCTTATTGGCTGGCTGTAAAGTAACTCAGCCCCCTTCATATCAGAAAGATAGGAAGCCTGAAGACCGAAATGAATATAACGGTACAGAAGGTATGGTACAACAACAAAAAGATCAAGGTTATCTCATGAGTAAAGACTTATCTGATAAATGTACAGAAGCTAAAATAGACTTAGCAATTTCAGAATCAAATAACAATGAAAGTAAAATTAAAAAACAAAAAGAAATCATTAGTAGTACGTGCATATAACATAACGCGTCAATAGGATTTCATAAGCTATATAATTTTAGGCAAAAATGTTTGCCATTAGGCTTTCAATCAATATATGGAGTTTCATTTCAATGACAAAAAGTATTATTTTTATGATTTTTTCAATTTTTTCCACTACCTCTTTTGCAGTAACAAAAATCCCTTTTTTTTGGGAGAGTTTTGAGAGTTTCGGTGTCACCTATGAAAAAGGAGCAATGCTTATTGCTGTAGCGGGTAAAAAAGATAAGTTTTTACAATTAGATACTGGTGCAACAGACTCATATGCTTATGGGACAGAGGTTAGTAAAACTATCAACTTTAATAGCTTAAATAAAACAACCCAAACACATAGTTTTAAGGCAATGCCTAAAATGGAAACTGATAGAGTTATAGGCACGTTAGGTACTGATTATTTTAAAAATCAATGTTTGACGGTTGATTTTCCAAATCAAATGTTAATAGTGGATAACTGTGATGATACAAACAAACTAGAAATTAGCTGGTTAGAGTCATATAGATTCAAAACGGGCCATTTAATGGTTAAAGTTAATTCTGGTGAGCAAACATTTCATAATATTGTTTTAGATACTGGATCTTCAATATTCCCTCTTACTTTAACTAAAAAAAATTGGCTTAAAGTTGTATCTCCTGAAGACGCTAAGAATCCACCTTATAAAATTAAAGTTAGTGCTTGGGGAAAAGAGATTGTATTAAAAGGGGCTTTACCAGTTCAACCTATTTGCATTGGTAGCTCTTGCAGCTCAAAAGCTATTTATATTGATCAAACTCCAGGCTTAGAAGGTGCAGGAATTGAAGGGATTGCTGGAAATGCATTGTTTTACGATTCTCATATGATCATTTTTAATTTTAAAAATGATACTGTTGGAACTTTAAAGTCTATTAGTAATAAAAAAGCCTAACAAGGTCATGTGGAGGTAGTTAGGCTCGCTCTTGCAACAATAAAAGTTATGTACCTAATGTCTGCTTTGTAGCTTAAACTTGCCTCACAAGCGACCAACTTATTTCGGTTAAAACTACCCTAAATATGTTCATGGTTTCACAAAAACTCAATGACCGTTTTTGGCTAATCTGTTGACATAAAGAATAGCCAACAGCCAACGTCAGCAAGGCACCAAGTTGTCATAGATCCTATCTCACTAAGTGACCCTTTGCGAGATAGGAGGTTATTTAGATTATATAATCTATGGCGCAATCGCCCCTTTTGTGAAATAGAACTTAATATCAATTTCATCTCAAAACTGGCATGAATAACTACTGAGTTAAAATCAACTGAACCTGAAGCGGTCATTATTTATGAGTAAAATCATCCTTGATAAGTATTACTTAGATACGAAAGTGGAGATTAATAAGCATTATATACGAATACTTAATTAGTCTTGGTTTAATAACAAGTAGACGTAATGATAGTCTGCTTTTTGAGCGTGCAACAGCCAGATATTACCCTTGTTTAGCTTTAAACTCAGTCAAAGCTTTTTTATGTGAGGCAATACTGCGTGCACGATGCTTATTTAAAATTGCGGTGCTCAATGCTTGCTCTAAAGCTGCTAATGCTTCATTTTGCATTGATAGTTTTTCATAAATGAAAGCCAAGTTTCTCCACACTCTACCAGATGTAGGGTGTTCCTTGACAGCCAACAAGGATAACTCAATAGCGTTGTCAGCTTGTTGTTCATCAAGATACAATATCGCTATGTGGTCAAGTAAGCTCACAGGAATAACTGATGGGGATCGTTTAGCATATAATCTCAGTAAACCCTCTATGGCTCCTTGCGTTTCAAAGTCTTGAATGTTTTTAAAATGGGGTGCTGCCCACCCTTGATAATAATCTTGTAAATCGGTATAGCTTTTTCTAAATGAAATGGAGCCATGTGACTCGTGTTCTAACTTATCAAACTGCCACTCTAATCCTTGAATAGGATGCTTTTTCAAATGATAAACTAGCATGTCTACCCCTTGGTTCCAGCCCTCATTAGCAACGCTTAAATAAAGTTTCTTGTTGATAACTTGTTTTTTATTTGAAATTTGTATCGCTTTATCAACTAACGTAAAATCACTGTAATAAACACTTGGGCTTATAGCAAAGTATCCATTAAATTGATTTGGCTGCTCTAATAAAGCACGTAATACAAACTCTCCTCCCATCGAGCTACCCATTAATAAATTTTCACCACTTGTTTGATAATGCTCATTTATGTAAGGCTTAAGCTCTTGGGTAATAAAATTTAGAAAGGTTATTGAACTATCAAAAGTGCTTAAGTCGGCTTTACGGTTTTTATTGGTTTCAATACCAACCACAATCATCGCCGGAATACGTTTACCAAAAGTTGTTAAATCATCAGTGATAGCAGCTGTTTTTTGCATCTTATTTTGAGCATCAGGAATATATAATACGGGATATGTTTTGCCTGATAGTGGGTAGTTATCAGGTAAATGCACATAGAAAGTACGGTCTTCTCCAAGCCTTTTTGACTGAAAATTATATTTTTTCGCAATAACGAGTGGTTCATTTAGATCTGTGACTACAGCGCTATTAGCAAATACCGTTAGTGGAGAAATAGATAATGTGATTAAAATAACAGCCGTTTTTATATTTTTAATTATGTTAGATTTTTTTATATTAATCATTTGAATACCATGTTTTTTTATAAAGGGCACTTGTTTTGGCTAAAGCTTTTGGGCATACCAAAAGCTTTAGCTTAGAACTTAAAATAGTGACTATTCGCAGGTAAGTGAATCAACGGGTTTGGCTGTTGCCGCTTTAAATGCGACTGCCATTACAGTGACATAGGCAATAACTAAACAAAATAACGCACTAAGTAAAAAGGCGCTGTAAGGCATAGCAATACGATAAATAAAACCATTTAGCCAGTCTTGTATTAGTAGGTAAGCCAAGGGTAGAGCGAGAAGATTAGCGAGTAATACTAAACTTGAAAATTGGTTTACTAACATAAAGCATAACTGGCCAGTGCTTGCTCCGAGTATTTTTCGTATGGCAATTTCTTTAATACGTCGTTGGGTATTAAAAGCAGCCAAGCCAAATAAGCCAATAGCCGTTACTGTAATTGCAATTAACGTAAAGATATTGAGTAAATTTGTTTGTTGGTTTTCATTGCGATATGAGGCTGAAAACAAGTCTGACAACCAGTTATATTTAAAAGCTAACTTACCATCTAAGCCCAACCATATTTGTTCAAGATCTTTGACTGTTTGTAAGCTGGCACCTGCTTTTAAGCGAATAGAGACCCAACGTAAAGGGCGTTGTTCTGGCTTAGCAGATAATATATAGGTCATCGGCGGAATAACATTTTTAGCATTAACATAATGGGTATCTTCAACTACTGCGATAATTTGATGATTGTGTAATCCTTCGTTGCCGCCACCTAAGGTCAACATTTTTCCCACAGCTTCTTCGGGGCTCCAACCGAGTGTCGTGGCTAAGGTTTGATTAATGATTAATTTCCCCGTTGAACTTTGCCAGTCATCTTTATTTTCTTGATAAGTATCATTTACATAAGCAGTAGAGAAATCACGCCCTGCTAAAATCGTAATGCCAAAGGTTGAAAAGAAATCATAATGAACAGGATTGTTACCTGTCCAAATCTCTGTCGTCATATCCTCAAGTCGTCTTACAGTGTTTGAAGTACGCGTTGATTTTGTTGGCACTGTGTGTGACATCGAAGCTGAAATAACATCCGGGTGACGTTCGACTTGGTTCTTAAAAGCAGGATATATTTTTTCACCATAACTAACGATCAGTACATTTTCTCTGTCAAAACCTTGTGGCATGTCTTTAATAAACTGCATTTGCCAATTTACAACTAAACTAGTGACTACTAAAAATGCGGCAATCGCAAATTGTATAATGATCAGAGATCGGCGTAAGAGCACACCTGACTTTGATGTTGTCACTAAACCTTTTAATACATGCGCAGGAGATAAGTTACTTAAGAAAAATGCTGGATAACTCCCTGATACCATACCGACCAAAAGCGTTAGTCCGCTTATTTGTGTGATAAAAAGCATCGAGTATGTCAAACTTATTTCGACGTTCATCAGTTGATTAAATGTAGGTAAACATAACGTTATAACGACTAAGGAAAGTAGTGTAGCGATTGCTGTTAATAACACTGTTTCAACTAAGTATTGCGTTACTAATTGCCCTTTACTCGCACCTAGTGCTTTACGTACACCAACGTCTTTACCACGGCGCATGGCGGCTGCTGTTGATAAGTTAGTAAAGTTGACACAAGCAAGTACTAAAATCATGTATGAAATAATACTGAATACATTGACCATGGCAGCACTGCCTGGTGGTATTAAGCTATAAGCTACGTTGTTGTTTAAATAAAGCTCGCGCAAAGGTTCGAAAGTGATCTGACGTTTTTTATAAGACGATAAACCTTTTGTCCGGTTATCGTAATAACGACTAACATCGCTAGCGACTGTTTGTATATTTGTTGTGTCTGTTATCTTAGCAAAGGTCACTGTCGCTGCGTAATTCCAGCGTTCGGCCCAATCGACTGCAGGCAATTGTTCATAGAAATTTTTGATTGGTATCAATAGTGTGGCAGGCATAGTGCTAGCCGTCGTAGTTTTTTTCACGACAGCAGTGACTTGATGCTCTTTACCATTAATGGTTAAGCGACTACCTATAACACCGCTACTGCGCGCGAAATACTTAATGGCCAATGCTTCGTGTAAAACGAGACTATCTGGAGCATCAAGTGCTGTGTGAATATCACCTTCGATCAATTCAAAGTCGAAGAAATCAAAATAATTACTATCGACATAGAGACCACGCTCCGAAAATACATTTTGTTGATGTTTAACTGAAATATTACTACGTGATACTCGAGTAACAGAGTCTACTTGACTAAAGTTACTATCAAGTCCTTCAGCTAGCGCCAACGTAGTCAAAGCTTGTGCTCTATTATCATCACGTTGTAAGTTAACACGATAAATAGACTCAGCGTCTGTAAATTGCTGGTTATAACTTTTTTGTTGGTCAACATATTGTTGAATTAAGATAAAACAGGCAATACCGATAATCAGTCCAACTAATTGAATCGCACTGGTTACTTTATCGCGGCTGAAGTTGCGCCACGCAACAATTAATAATAATTTAAGCACATGACACCTCCGCAGTAGTTAGCTCAATTTGAGAGCTTATTTGATTGTCCTTGCAAATATTTCCATCGAGCAACTCAATAACACGCGTACCATAATTTACATGTTCAGGTGCATGAGTCACCATAACAATGGTTGACCCTTCTTGGTTTAGTTGCTGGAGTAATTCCATTATCTGTATCGAGTTTTTTGAGTCTAAATTCCCTGTTGGTTCGTCGGCTAGAATTAGGTCTGGTTGAGTAACAATAGCGCGCGCAATAGCAACACGTTGTTGCTGTCCGCCTGATAATTTCGCGGGTAAATGGTTACGACGATGAGCAATATCAACACGATGTAATACTTCATCAACTAAACGTTTTCGTTCAGCCTTTGCCACTTTGTGATAATAAAGCGGTAACTCTATGTTTTGCTCAACAGTTAATTCATCAATTAAATTAAAACTCTGGAAAATAAAACCGATATGTTGTTTTCTTAATTGTGCGCGCTGGCTTTCAGTTGATTGGCCTACATTGGTTTTCAAAAACGTAAACTGCCCTTGGTCGATATGGTCTAACATACCAAGTACATTAAGTAAGGTTGACTTACCGCAGCCCGACGGTCCTAATATTGACAAGAATTCGCCTTTTTTTATGGTCAAGCTCATGTCGTCAATAGCGACCGTTTCTACTTCATCGCCGATAAATGAGCGGCTGATATTATTTAATGTGATCATAATAATTCCTTTGGGTATATGTGTATTGTTTTCGACCGACTTTTGTCGACCGACCATAGTTATTTGATTTTAAAATTCGTTTTTTTATACGTGTTTAGTTACTAAGATTAAGTTGCTGTGCATCAGCAAAGCTGGCGTAGGAAGAAGTGATCACGCGATCACCGGCCAGCAAACCAGAAATAACTTCAATACTTTGTGGGTTTTTTCGACCTAAACGAATAGTGCGCTTACTAGCGGTCGCACCAGAGGGGTCAACTACAAATGCCCAACTTCCAGCACTACTCTGTATAAATCCTCCATTGGCGAGTAGCAGTTTTGACTCACTTGATGACAAGTTAAACTTCATTTGTAAACTTTGACCAAGGCGTAACGTTTGAGCAATTTGTTGGCTTTGTAATTTGAAATCAACTTTAAAGGTGCCGTTATTTATACCGGGATAAACTTTACTAACGATTAACTGATAACTTTTTTGGCCTGATTCAAAAGACGCAATTTGTCCTTTGGCAACACGGCTAACATAAAACTCATCTACTTGTGCACTGACTTTATATTGGTCAATTAAATCCACTTGACCTAACCTTTCGCCATCACGTTTTGACTCACCGACTCTGGCATCTAAAAATGTTAACTGCCCAGCTTTTGGGGCTCGAATAATTAACTTATCTAAACTGGATCGAGAAATAGCGAGGTTGCTTTGTAGTGTTTGGATACTTTGTTCAAGTTGCGCTAATTGTTGGCTTTGTAATATGGCTTCTTTTTCTTGGCTTTCTTTAACTGTTTCTCGATATTTAATTTGAAAAGCTAATTCATCTTCTACTCGTTCAAAAGCTTGTTGTGAAATTATTTTTTTTTCGATTAAGGCTTTATGGCGATTAAAATCTTTTTGTAAACGTAGTACTGAAAAATCGAGTTCAATTACATCTCGCTTAAGCGATAATTGATTTTGTTCTAATGCTAAACGTGTATTGCGCATATTATTGATTTGCTCTGACACTTCAGCTTCTCGTGCTAGAACATTCAGTTGTAAATTAGTATTACTTAATTTGAGAATTGCTTGACCTTGTTTAACCAATGCGCCTTCTTGAACAAAAACTTCCTCAACACGCCCCCCATCAATAGTATCTATAAAAATTGTTTCTTCGGGTTGTACTAAACCACGCAAAGGTAAAAATTCAGTAAACGTTGATTGTTTTACGGTATCTAGGACTAAGTTTTGTTTCTCAACGTTATACGTTTTTCCTGTATCAATACTTGATTTGGCAATGGTAAGTACAGCGGCTGCTATACAAATAGTTAACGTAAATAATAAATAGTTACGGTAGTTGGTTTTTTTTATTTTGTTGCTGATGGGCTTGTCCATAATAACTCCTGCTTAACAATGTGGTGCCAGTGTTAAGCAAATAGCTATTAAAGAAAGGAACAAAGCGGGATAAAGAAGTGATTAGTTTGGAATAAGTTGTGACCATCTAAGTGGTCACAACTTTATTAGCATATAAACAAAGGGTTACATTGTATTTTGTTATGTCATGTAGTTAAGTGCTTGGTGGGTATTACTCGTTAATTACTTTTTGTTTGCATAATATCAGCCACAGATTGTTTCAACTGAGTGAAAATAACACCTTTATCATTTATTTGATAATCAAACGATGTTGGCAATTTTTGCCATGGGGAGATCGACTTATCAGCAAACGAATAGTACTTAAGTTCTTGTATATTATTGTTAACATCAGATAAACAAACTAAGCCATTAGGTGTTAATGTTAAATTCAGCTGGCGGTTTATAAAGCCTGGGTCACAAATTAATCCTGTTGATTGAGGGGTTTGTGTTAAATCATTCAATTTCATCACTTCATTGCTTTCATCGGCTAAAAAGTAAAAGTTCTGATTTTTGTGATCATATAGACCTCCCTGATAACCATTTGGCATGGCTGTGAGTATTTTAGTTGCGATGTTGTACTGCATTAATTGCCAATCATTATTGCGAATAGTCGAGAATAATAAGGTGTGTTGATCCTGCCAACTGATACCGCTAATAGCTCTATTACCTAAAGCCAGTTTATTTACCTCGCCTTTATCTATATCAACAATAACGATTTGATTGTCAGCTAAAACCATAAGTTGACTGTCATCAGGTGAAAATAACAATTGATAGAGTCTCATCGGGGCATTAAAAAATGTTAGCTGTTTACTCGTAGCGACACGCTTATTCTCAGTAGGTAATGGTGCTAAATAAACTTCTGCTGTAGTTGAACGTTTGGAAACAAAAGCATATTGACCACTATTATTAGCAAGCGCAGGCAGATAATCCATTACCGAAGAGTTATCTAAATTCATCGACTGATTGTCTTTATTTGAGTCTTTAAAGTGAATGTCTCGGTTTATTAAATAAGAAACAAACGTAAAATCTTGCTTGTTGTTAATACGCGAAAGTTGTTTGACCCGTGAGGTATTACTGACAACCACTGCTAATTTTTCTCCGGCCAAATTACTTTGCCATAACTCATAAGCTGGGTGAGGAGAAGGATGCACCAGTGTCATATTGTCATGATGCCAAACGACAGCGCCCATCAAGTAAGGTAACTTTGCTCTTAGTTGCAATTTAGCTTGGGCGATATCTAGTGTATAAATACGAGTTTGAGAAGTGAACTCACTATTTAGCATGACTAAGCGTTGACCATCAGGGGAAATATCAAAAGCGTAATTTCCCTGACCACTGGTGATTGGCTGATTAATAATATCTTTTTGTTTATTAAGCAAATCGACACGAAAAATTTGATAACCATTAGCTTTTGATTGTCGGTCGTTAAAGTATAAATACTGGCCATCAGGTGAAAAAACCAAATGAGGCCAACTTTCGCCGCTACATTCTGTAATTTCTTGCCAGTTATCTTTGTTTTTAATTTCTTTTTGTTCAGCTAAAAAAATAATACAAACCTGTTTATGCTGATATAAAAAGGCAATTTTACTCTCTGTTGGCGACCATACTGGGCGAGATAACTTTCCTCTTGGGTGACTGACACTCATTTTGGAATGATCTGACAAGTTTTCAATATTAATATAACTTGGTTTACCCCTGACTACTTTGGTATAGGCAAGTTGACTTAAATCTGGAGAGACATTTGGATGTTGTTCGTCAGCTATCTCTCTCGTTAGTGGCTTTAGCTGCTTAGTGGCAATTATTTCGATATTCTGTTGAATTGAAAAATAAAAGGAAACTGCCACTATTAATAATGTGCAAGAGATCGCAAACAAGGAAAATAACGTTTTTGGTTTTTTGTTTTTAGTGCTATTAACTGAAGAGAAAGAAGTTGTTATCGTATTATTGTTTTCTTTGTTTGTACTTGTTTGCTCAGTCGTATTTTGCTCATTGTATTGGCATTTATCACTGCCATTAAATTCAGTAACCATTCTATAGCCTTTACGCGGCACGGTAATGATAAATTGCGGGCTTTTAGGATCATCTCCTAATGCTTTTCTTACTTTTACTAGGGTACGACTAATGGCATTTTCAGTCACTAACGTACCTGTCCAGACTTCATCCATTAACTCATCTTTGGTTATTATTCTTGCTGGGTTTTTACAAAAGAAGATCAATAAGTCATAAACTTTAGGTGCAAGGATAATGCTTTCACCATCACGGATCAGTAATTGATTCTGAGTATCTATCGTAATGTGATTAAATTCGAGATAACGCAAAGTACATCCTATTAATACTGTAAATTTATTAGTTGTTATATTTTAGCTAGCATCATCATAAAGTATTTAATCAAAATAACTAATGAAAACCTTCAAAAAGAGTCAGCTTTTTTTGAGATGGATTTAATTATAACTATATGATTTTTATGTGAAGTCATAATTAAGTCACAAGTTTTTCCTTATTAAATCCTAACTAATCCTTTTTTGTTCATTTTTTCCAGCTTAATTATCAGTACCTTTGTCATCGAAATATAAACAATGACTGTACAAGAGGATTACTAATGAAAGAATTAAAACAATATAAGTTGATACTAAAAATGCTCCTTCCACTTTGGCTTGTTTTTACTTTTGCCACCAGTTCAAATGCTAAAGGGATAAACGATAATGAGGTTAAGGGTAAGGTGCTGATCATAATTTCGAGTGATCAACATGGCTTTTGGTTGCCTGAAGTTGTTGAACCATATAAATTGTTAGAACAAGCTGAATTTGAAATCGATATTGCTAGTCCTAAAGGAGGTAAGGGAATTGCCAGTGGTAGTTCTCGTCTGTCGGGCAAGGACAGTAACTGGTTTAAGCAATCTTCGTTGCCGGAAAAACTTGAACAGTCAATTGAGCTAAAACAGGTAATATCAAGGCAATATAGAGCGGTATATTTTGCAGGTGGCGCGGGACCTATGTTTGATTTGGTTGAAAACCAAGAAGCACAAAGGGTGACTCGAGAAATATATGAAAATGGCGGTATCATTTCAGCAGATTGTCATGGTCCAGCTGCACTTATTAATGTCAAACTATCTGATGGTTCGCGTCTTATTTCAGGAAGGAAATTAACAGCAAAAGCTAACATCGAAGAGGGACGTTGGGCTAAAAATAACTATCCTTTTTTATTAGAAGATAAAATTGTTTCGCTCGGCGGTATTTATACCTCAGCAGCTAAAGGTAAAGAACATGTAATTGTAGACGGAAGGTTGATCACAGGTCAAAATCCTGCTTCGGCCGCTCCTATGACCAAGGCATTAATCCTGCACTTAACTCCCAAAGAAAAACATCCAGCGTATGAAATTCAAAACTCATTATCTAAGGTGACAGTAATATAAATATTAAGGAGTATATTCGCATAGGTATTGATGGTTCTTTTCTTTGTAGGGCCACAATCTTAGCGTTTATATTTTTGTATTTATCGACAATCAAAATAGTTGACATATCAGGAAAAAACGCTGGATGTTACCGGAGTAAGGCAAGTTAGCTGCCAAGGTTTTATCATTGAACTTCGACATCTGAAAGCTTTAATCTATAGACTGTTTTTGCATATCATCTTTGTAATTTAACATAGCCAATTTACTGTTTGTATAAGTATGATGATGCGCTAAAAGCATATAATCTTTAACAGGAACACTCATGAACGTTAACAGTCTGTTGATAGCGGATGTTCTCCATAGATAAAACATGAGTCTTTAATGATGACTTTCGTCAATGAGTCGTTAAGCCAGAAGCGAACTAAGCTACCATAGCCGTCAGTCAGGAAGTTGTATTGGTATGACTTAAGAGTACGCATTCTAGGGCGAATTTAATATTAGGCAAAGTCAGAACTTGAATCTGACCTTTACCTAAAAATTTTTATACTATGGTGAAGTTCAAAGATTACAATTGTGTTTTGAAAAAGTTTAAGTACTTGTTGGATGCTTCAATACGATTAGCTTTCTTACTAAAACCGTGGCCTTCATCATCAAACACCAAATAATCAACGTAAGTACCACCACTCCTGATGGAATCAACCATTTCATCACTTTCAATTTTTAACACTCTAGGATCATTTTTACCTTGCACAACAAGTACAGGTTTCTTGATTTGATGACCAAAGAAAACCGGAGAAATATTATGCAATCGTTCTTTATCAGTGTTGGGATCGCCTAATTCATCATATAGTGATTTCCTAAATGCTTCCCAGTATGGAGGAATGCTTTCCAGTGTTCGCACCCAATTAGTGACGCCAAATATATTGACTCCTGCTTGAAACTCGTCTGTAAATGCCATCGCCGCCATAGTTAAATATCCGCCATAACTGCCTCCAATAACACCAATTCTGTCTTTATCGACCCAATCCAACGATTGCAAATAATATTTGTTATAAACCACATCCTTTAAATCATGATCACCGTGTTTCTTATCATCTAAGTGAAAGAATGTTTTGCCATAGCCACTCGAACCGCGATTATTTACTTTAAAAATAGCATAGCCATTATTCACTAAATGTTGCACTAAGGCCGAATATCCCTTGCGACTTTGTCCCCCTGGACCACCATGTATAAATACTAAAGCAGGAACCTTGTTGAATTCTGCCTGTTTTGGTTTATACAAAATACCGGGGATATCTAAACCGTCAAAGCTTTTAAAGCGAACAACTTCTCCCTCCACTAAATTATCTTCGAGAATATTAGGGTTTCCTGTGTTGGTTAAACGTTTAACTCCAGTTGAACCTAATTTATGGACATATAAATTAGATGGTGACGTATCTGAATTAATATAAAATACTAGTTGGCTGGCATCGGCAGAAAAGTTAACCCCCCGTAAATCTCCACCTGGCAAGTTCGGTAGAGCTAATCGTAGTCTTGTTTTTAAATCAATGATTTGTAACTTAGTTTGGGCGTCTGCATTGACGCCTATCACTTGGTAGCGACCATTTTCAGAAAAGTAAGTGAACCTGACATCCCAATCAGAAGCATAATTTAGCGATTTATTTTTTGTTTTCAAGTCATAAGCCCAAGCTTGCTTAAACTCACCAAATTCATCTGTTGAATATATCAGCTGTTTGCTGTCGGGCGTAAAAGTATAGGCACTGTGCTCAATATCCCCTTGATGCTCAGTTATTAATACAGTCACAGCATTTTTCTCATTAAGATCAGCAAGGTATAGGTCGGAATCTGCATTAGAATTGGTCTTACTCAACGCTATGTACTGACCATTAGGGCTAATACTTTCTACTGAATATCCGGCATTGTTTTGATAAACGAGTTCCCTTGAATAATCATTGGCCTGATAGAGGTATACATCAAAAAACTTGGGGTCTCTTTCGTTGGAAGCGACAAAGAACTGATTGTCATCTTCGTGCCAACCTACAAAGAAGGCTTTTAGTTTATCTCCAGGAGTTAAGTCAGTCACTTCTCCCGATAATTCCCTCACATACAAATGATCTAATTCATCACCACCTTTATCAGCGGTATAAAGAAATCGATCATCCCGAGGAAACCAACTCTTAACATAAATAGACTCAAGTGTTGAATGGGTTAACTGTATTGGCGGTGAGCCATCAAGAGGCATTTTAAAGGCATTAAATATACCTGTTTCATCATTGCTAATCAGTACAGCACTCGCGTCAGAATTAATTGATGAGCCAAATACCGTGGTTGTTTTGAAAAACTCTTCAGCACTATAGCTCTGAAATAGAGGTTTACTTTCTTCAGTAATCGATTGTTTAACAAATTCTTTTGGTGGTGTTGAACAAGCTAAAAGTAATAATCCTGCGCAAACGGTGACAATTAATGGAGGGAGTTTTATCATGCGTGAATTCCTTTTATAGTTATTATAGCTCTGAGTTATCAACGCTATCAGTGGCGTATTTATTCTCCGGCGTCAGTATAGTGTATAAAAATCAACAGCGTTAAATTAAGTGAATAAAAAACAGACATAATTGAGACTTTCAAACTTTTAAGAGCATGTTCAAATTCATAAGTACCTCTCCCCTTACTTCAGGTGAATTTTATACATTGCGTCAACTCGGCATAAGTAAAAAGTTAACTCGATTAGAGTTCTTATAGTCTGGTCTTGTAATAGACAGAGTTTGTCTACTTAGGTGGAGAATGTCCATTTAGCATGCAAATATGAAACACCAACAGAGAAATTTAACTTGTGTGTTGCATTCACCATTTGAACTCAAGGCACAAAGGGAACCTTAGCACCTATAAATATTAGAGATAAAACCAAACCGATTTTGGGAATTGGTTTTATCCTCACTGATGCCCAAACCTGATCTAAAGTTTAAGGTCACCAAATTGGCCTTAATGTATCGCTTTTCTATCGATGCTTGAAAATATGCATCCCATCTACTTTAGAGTACGAAAGCGCTATAGAAATGTAGGAGGTTCATTCACTTTTTATTCACTTTTCATACTTGAGTACTAAATTTAGCTTGGCGATAGTAAATATCAAGATGAGTGCCTAAAGTGATTATAGGTCTCAACTTAAATGGCAGTCTTTCATGTTGGCTATTTCCTAAGAACTTGAGTTCGAGGAAAGTCAAATGCTTGAGATTCTCCAGATAAGTGGCAATGTCCAAAATGAAAAGAACAGCCTCCCCTAAGCTTGTTATAAATCAAATTGATAGCTGTTATCAACCAAATTAATAGAAATCAACGGCTTTTTTGTGTCATTAAGTACAAAATTTGTTAGACTTCACGCCGAATAATAATCGCTAAATCCGCATATAACTTTACAGTCCATTTAGAGAGTAACATGAAACCACTTGTATACGTTTTACTGGCGTTATCAGCAGTGCTTTTCCCAAGCATGGCTTTTGCATCAGAGGCAGCACATCAGAGTATTGATTTAACTAGTCATTGGATTGGCTATACCGCTATTGCTATTTTTGTTCTAGCTTATACGCTGGTGATTTTAGAAGAACAATTGCATCTAAGAAAATCAAAACCCGTATTACTTGCTGCTGGACTTATTTGGATTTTAATCGCTGCTTATTATGGTTCTAATGGCATGCCTCATGCTGCCGAAGTTGCAATTCGTCATAATTTTCTTGAATATGCTGAACTATTCTTCTTCTTATTAGTTGCCATGACTTACATCAACGCACTTTTAGAGCGTGATGTTTTTAATTCCCTTCGTGACTGGTTAGTACAAAAAGGTTATAGCTATAGAGCTTTATTCTGGATAACTGGTATTTTAGCTTTCTTTATCTCTCCAATTGCAGATAACTTAACAACGGCATTAATTATGTGTGCTGTAGTATTAGCCGTAGGAAAAGATGAGCCTAAATTTATCGCAATGAGTTGTATAAACATTGTGGTAGGCGCAAACGCTGGTGGTGCATTTAGTCCATTTGGCGATATTACTACTTTAATGGTATGGCAAAAAGGTATGGTTCAGTTCTCTGAATTCTTCCACTTATTCTTACCATCCGTTGTGAACTTTGTTATTCCTGCACTTATTATGCAGTTCTTTTTACCTACAGGTAACCCTAGTTCAGAGACAAGTGACGTAACTCCTATCAAAAAAGGTGGTTTAATCATCGTTGGGTTATTTATTTTAACCATTCTTACTGCCGTATCTTTCCATAACTTCCTACATTTACCACCGGTATTTGGCATGATGTTAGGTTTAGGTTACTTAAAGTTCTTTGGTTATTACCTTCGTAGATCTGGTCAAGGTAAAATCAACGATTCAGGTATACCGAGTACTCTTAAACAAGAAGATGAATTTGATATTTTCGATAAAATAGCTAAATCAGAATGGGATACTTTATTCTTCTTTTATGGTGTTATCCTTGCTGTAGGTGGTTTAGGCTTTATTGGTTACCTTGGTATGGCATCAGAGTTTATGTACGGTGAATTAGGCGCAACTAATGCCAACATTTTAGTTGGTCTATTATCTGCTATTGTTGATAACATCCCCGTCATGTTTGCAGTACTAACAATGAACCCTGATATGAATCATACGCAATGGTTATTAGTAACACTTACTGCTGGTGTTGGCGGTAGTTTGTTATCAGTAGGCTCTGCCGCTGGTGTTGCCTTAATGGGACAAGCAAGAGGTCACTATACCTTCTTCAGTCACCTAAAATGGACGCCAGTAATTGCACTAGGTTACGCTGCTAGTATTTATGTACATTTATTAATAAATTAATAATTTGTATCAATTGTTTACATTAATAATGTGAGCTTAAAGCAAAGAAATACTTAATCTGTAATTTCTTCATGCTACCCTTAAAAAGCTTCTAGTTTGCTAGAGGCTTTTTTATTGAACATTTTTGAGGATTTTTTGTGAATTACTTAAGTAATATAACCACTAGTCAAAGGCCATGGTTACTACTGGCACTCGCCGCCTTAGGCTTAGAGCTTTCAGCTTTATATTTCCAATACGTGCTAGGTTTAGCGCCTTGTATCATGTGTGTGTATCAACGGCTTGCTATTTTGGCTATATTTTCCGCTGGTGCTATTGGTGCTATCGGACATCAGAATATCGTTGCCCGAATATTAGCTTATGTTTTGTGGGGAGTTGGCGCAATTTGGGGACTAATTATTGCGTTAGAACATGTTGAAATGCAGAAAAATAGCGGCTCACTCTTCTTTAGTTGTGAATTCATACCTAACTTTCCTACTTGGGCTCCTTTGCATGAGTGGATACCATTCTTATTTGAGGCGACGGGAGATTGTGGTGAAATAAGTTGGCGTTTCTTCAATTACAGCATGCCACAGTGGATGGTCGTTGTTTATGCTTTATTTTCAATAGTATTTAGCATTGTACTCATAAATCGCCTAGTTTGTGCGAAGAAACCATAACGACTAAATAACAATTAACATGAGTAGAGACAGACTATTCTTCATAGCGTGTCTCTACTCATGTGAAGTATGGTATTAAACAAGGTTTATTTAATACCCGTCTCCTTTTACCTAGTGACTTTAGTACTTTCTCCGCAAATACTAAATCAGCCACAATGAACTCAGTTCAAGTAAAGAGTAAACCTTGCTACATCCCCCTTTCATAATAGCTATATTTCTCTACTAATAAGTGATTTAAAAACCCTTACTAACGTCTTCCTCTACTCACTGACCATGTTTCAAAAATAGCAGCACTAACGACCAATAGCCCCCCGATTATAGTTAAGATATCAGGACGTTCATGTAATAGAATGATGGCTAATATACTACCGTACAAAGGCTGTAAACAAGAAATGAGCCCAGCTGTTGTGGCTGATAAAGAACGTAAACTTGAGGCAAATAAGGCGTGCGGAGTGGCAGTAAAAACAACTCCGACTAATAAAAGCAATAACCAATCGCTTTCTGTTACTTGCATTGGTGGCACCTCTACAAAAAGGCACAGCATCAAACAGGCTACCAAGGTTTGATATAGCATGGTATGTGGCCCAGAATAATGAGAAAAATAATTTTTATGCAGAATATTTCGTAATGCAAAAAATACCGCAGAAATAATTCCGGTTACAATGCCTAAAGTAATTTGATTACCAAAACTAATTTCAGGAATTAACAGCACAATGCCAATAATAACCACAAAAGCTGTGATCATATCTTTCATTTTAGGGACTGTTCTATTAAAAAAAGGCTCAATAAAGACGGTTATTACCGGGTAAGTAAAAAAAGCTATCATGCCGACAGTAACCCCTGCCATTTGCATGCCGGTAAAATAAGTGACCCAATGTAAGCCTACCACACAGCCTAATAAAATGGCGATACCGTAATCTTTCATACTTGATAAGGATATTTGTTTTTTTTGCAACGTTAGCAAAATAAACAATGCTAAGGCAGCAATACCCGTTCGATAAACGGTTATATCCAGGGCAGGTAAACCAATGAGTTTAGAAAATAGCGCAGTGCCGCCGAAAAGGAAAACTGCGATATGTAAGTAAAGCAAGCTTTGCTGTTCAGCTTTTATTATAGAGGACGGGTGGGGAGTACTTTTCGTCATAAACGATACGCTATCTAAGTATCAATTAATCAATATCATTCAATGGCCAAATGACAATGTGATCTTCAAAATTTTCAATACTGACTTCATTATCTTTAACTATTTTCCCTCTTACCGACATACCTGCTTTATGCATAGCAGACTTTTTACCTTTATGTAGAAGAGGATGCCATGATGGCATGCCACGCCCTTCTTGCAGGCGACGGTAAGTACAACTAGGCGGCATGAAAAATACCGCATCAATATTCTCTTGTGTTAAACGAACACAATCAGGTACTAACGTTGTCCGTTGCTCATATTTAGAACATTGACAAGATTTTTCATTAAGTAAGTGACAAGCAATATTAGAGTAAAAAATGTGCTCACCTTCTTTTATATGATCGGTCGGCAACAGCTCCGAATCATCATCAGTATCTTCATCATCAATAAACTTGTTTAAGCAACATTTAGCACAGCCATCGCATAATGACTCCCATTCGGGGCGAGTCATTTCCGCTAAGCTTTTAGTTTGCCAAAATGGGTTTTCTTGTGTGTTTTTATCGATCATTTACTACTACTTAATTGACGAATGGATTTACTCATAATTTGCTCATAAAATTTCAAGTACATTACTGAATAGGTGGAAACTTAATACGATCGGATAAATGACCTACTGAACTGACAAAATAATAAGATAAATTCCAGTGCATTAAACTCTTATAATTATCATAAGCAAGGTATGCTCGGCCATTTTCATCATCTGGAAAAACTAACGCCGCTTTAATATCAACATTAGGTAAATTAGTACCATCAGAACGCCTTACGCCTAGTGCTTGCCACTGAGTAAGCGTTCTTTCAGTTTTGGACCACGCCTTTAACCAATTTTTTCGACTGCCAGTATTCTTTGGGATAGCTAAAGTATAGTCAAAGTTTTTTGGTAACTTCACTTGGCGTCCCCAAGTCAGTTCATCATTCCAGCCTTCTTTTTGTAAGTAATTTGCCATAGACGAAAAAATATCGGCTTGGTTTTGCCAAATATCCTTCTTACCATCACCATCACCATCAACTGCGTAGCTTAAAAAAGACGTTGGCATAAATTGATTTTGTCCCATTGCCCCTGCCCATGAGCCCTTCATATTTTTATTAGTAATATGACCTTCATCTAATATAGTTAATGCTGCCATTAATTGTTTTTTGAAGAAGACTTCTCGTCGCCCTTCATAAGCCAATGTCGCTAGGGCAGAAATAACATTATATCCACCAGTGAACTTACCAAAATTAGTTTCAAGTCCCCACAAAGCTACAATAAAACGCGGTTGAACCTGATACTTTTCACCGATCTGGTTTAACAATACTTGATGCTCTTTATACAAAGCCCTGGCTTTATCAACTTTCCACTTTGGCACTCGCTTAGGTAGATAAGTATCAAGTGTTTCAACATTTTCAGGTTGGCTTCTATCCGCTTTTACCGCACGTTCGTGAAACTTTACTTCTGCAAAACTTTCATCAATTAATGCTTTGCTAAACCCTTTCGCTAATGCTTCTGCCTTTAGTTTTATAACATACTCAGCAAACCCCTCTTCTGTAAGCTCCGCTTTAGCAGCCATTGATGAGTTCATCATGCCAATAATTAGAAGCATCGATAGAATGATGCTTTTTATAGTCAAATTCATTAAAGCTCTCCTTGCTCTTTTTCAGCTGCCATAGCCGCTTTATGTTCTTTCAATAAGTCTTCTTGTGGTGGTGGTAACTGTAAATAGAACCCTTTTTCTATTAAGTTTTTTTTCACTTTTTCTAAGTCAGCCATTGCTAATTTATCTTTGGTAGCTAAATTAATTAATGTGACTAAATTTGGTGTACCAAACGTTTTCATCAAACCTTCAGGCACTGACGAAAAGTCATCACGTTTATTAACAAAAAGATAAGTTTGGGCTTTTCTAGCACTTTTATAAATTGCACATAGCATAATGGAGACCTATAGATAATTGAGAAAATAGCGTTGAGTTATCAATATATCATGAGCCATGGGTGAACCCCATAGTGACTCAATGAAATATTGTTAACAAAAATGTAAATTTAGAGAGTGCCTAACATAGAAAACGAAGGTGACATACCTGATCAGCTTGAAGATGCTCGTTTCAGGAAACTTGTGCAAATCATAATCAAGACACATTTTTATGTTAAGGGTTATTCCCTTAAAAACAAATGTAACAATGGATATATGACGGTTATTCGAAACCTTGCTGGGCAAAATCTAACAAGGTTTGACCAAACAACTCGTAACGCCAACCAGTTATGAGATCAACCTTAGCCGAACTATTGCGAGCGTCATTAAGATCAAACTGCCAAGTTAAAAATTGATTGATTTGCTTCTTTGATGCAACATTTTCAATCGCTAAGCCTTGCTGCTCACTTGCCGTAATTAAAAACGTTTTCAACTTTTTAAATATCTGTTTGTAGCCGGGATATTCATCTAACCTATCAATTTTATCTGGATAACTACTTACTTCCGCCTGTTCTGCTTGGCTTAAAACCGCCAACATAGCTTTACCTTTGTGGCGAATATCAAGTGTTTCGACTCCTTCAAGCGTAAGCATGGCGTTTACACTCTCTGGATTGCTTTGTGCTAAGGCCATTAAGGTATGATCTTTTGCAACAAAACCAAGAGGCAAATCACGCTTTTTTGCTTGCTGAAAACGCCAACTTGCTAAGTATTTTAATAAATTTAATTGCTTAGGATTTAATCGCCAGTTCATCTTGATATTAAGGTACATTTCACTTTCAATGATAGGCGTAAACTTTTTGTCTATCATGCTCTGTGTTTCTATCTGAGCATAAGCTAAAAAACCAGCTTGAGTAATTTCAGCTAATAATTTAGGGTAAATATCAAATAAATGATCAACATCTGCACTGGCGTAGTCCAATTGTTTTTCTGTTAATGGCCTTTTTGTCCAATCAGTACGTGATTCCGATTTATCTAATTCGATATCAGTAAAGTGCTTTACCATAGCGGCATAACCTAAAGATAAACCATGACCTAAAAATGACATCATGATCTGACTATCAATTAAATTCACCGGTTTACAATTTCCAGCAGTTAAGAAAACTTCTAAATCCTCTGAACAAGCATGCAGCACTTTAGTGATATTTTCGTTGGTAAGTAACGCCCAAAAAGGTGCTAAATCATCAATTGCAAGAGGATCAATAAGTGCTAATTGCTCTCCATCGCATACCTGAAGTAATCCTAATTTAGCATACAGAGTACGTGTACGAACAAACTCAGTATCTATGGCTAACACTTTAGCTTTAACTAGTTGCTCGCATAAATTATTTAAGCTTTTCTGATCTTCAATCAATTGATAATGCATATTTTTTATTTCTACTACGGCTACTTATGGCGGCGACGAGTACTTTGCTGATGACGTTGCTGATGCTTTTTAACTGAACGACGAATTCGACGACTTTTAGCATTGTCCATCGCCTTCTCATCAACTTTAACTTTACTTTCTGCTTCAGGTGTTAAGTTAACTAATTGACGATAATAGTTCACTTCTTTTAACGCCAATTCACGCCAACCACCCATAGGTAATTGTCGCTGCATTTCCATATCACCGTAACGCACTCGAATAAGACGGCTTACTTGTACATCTTGGCTTTCCCATAAACGACGAACTTCTCGGTTACGTCCTTCAGATAAGACAACATGGAACCAATGGTTTCGACCTTCTCCGCCACGGTAAGTAATTTTTTGAAAACGTGCCATACCATCTTCTAATTTAACACCTGCACGTAACGTTTGTAACATAGCTTCGTTGATTTCACCAAAGACACGTACTGCATATTCACGCTCTACTTTCTGTGACGGATGCATTAATCGGTTAGCTAATTCACCATCAGTGGTAAACAACAACATACCGGAAGTATTAATATCCAAACGACCGACAGCAACCCAACGACCCGCGTCAAGAGGAGGAAGACGATCAAAAACGGTTGGTCTTCCTTCAGGATCTTTACGTGTACACATTTCACCTTCTGGCTTGTTATACACAAGTACGCGACAGATATCTTCATCTTGGGCAGTAAGTTTAACGTGATGTCCATCAAGGCGAATTTGTTCGGTACCTGTGATTCGATCACCTAGAAAAGCGACTTTACCGTCAATACTGACACGACCTTCACTTATCATGGTTTCCATTTCACGGCGAGAGCCTTTACCAGCACGAGCTAATACTTTTTGTACTTTCTCTGAGTCTGAATGCGTTGCTTTTTGAAACTCAACCTTCACTGCCTTTTCAGGCTCTTTTTTATGCTGACCTTTTTTAGCTGCGCCCTTCTTTGCGACATCTTGCTTGGTCATGCCTTTTTTAGCAGTGCCTTTTTTCTCAGTACCACGCGTGCCATATTTTTTATCTAAGGCTTCGTCTTTTCTCGCTTGTTTTTTCTTGTCAACCGTCATTATCTTTTACTCTGTTACGTCAGTAGCAGCTCCCTTGAAGCTAACTTCTGGCTCATTGTTCAGGCTCAATTACCTTATATACCCGTAATTATTCAAAATACTCGATTCAGAGTACTTGAGCTATTTCAGTTTTAGGCGTGTCAATTAAATTAAGGTTATTCCCTATTTCTTTGACGCAACAATAAAATGACATTGCTCAAGCGCTTCTACGATGGGGCTAAAAACGATTTATACGTCGTTATTGATTTTGAGAATGGAACAACCATTTCCTACAATCAATGTCTTGCCTAAATCGTTTTTTTCTCCCACTGAAACATGCATTTTGAATGGTCACGGGTATAAAAGTGCATGTTTCACTTGCACTTTACTTCAGCTTATTGAAATGGAGTAGGATCACCCTCTCCCACGCGTATTATCTCAATACTGTCATTAGAAAAATCAATCACAGTGGTAGGGTGCTCCCCTAAATAACCACCATTGACGATAAGGTCAACTTGATGTTCTAACAAATCTCGAATTTGTTCAGGATCATACTCAGCCATTTCTTGGCCAGGCATAATTAAACTGGTAGACATTATAGGCTCTGCAAGTTCAGTCAACAAGGCTTGTGCAATAGTATTATCAGGCACTCTTATGCCTATTGTTTTCTTTTTAGGGTTTAACAGTCGCTTAGGGACTTCTTTACTACCTTTAAAGATAAAGGTGTAAGCGCCCGGAGTATTACTTTTTAGTAATCGATAAGCTGTGTTATCTACCCGTGTATATTCTGATATTTGTGATAGATCTTGGCAAACTAAGGTAAAGTTATGATCTTTATCTATGTCTCTAATGCGACAGATACGCTCTAATGCTTTTTTATCACCTAAGTGACAACCTAATGCGTAGCCTGAATCTGTAGGGTAAACAATGACCCCGCCTTGCTTAATAATATCTGCCGCTTGCTTCATTAAACGACCTTGCGGATTATCAGGGTGTACATAAAAAAACTGACTCATGAGACTTTCCTTTCTTTAAAACTTTTTGATTGTTTCTTGTCAGTTGAAACGGCTAATTAATCTGTTGAGATACTTTCTATCGTTTGCGTTATTGCCATTGAGCCCAAATAGGTTTTGCACCAACAGGCATAGTCAGGTTACGACCTAAGTCACTCCATTTATTTGGGTAGTGAAAATCTGATCCCATCGAAGCATATAAATTGTATTCTTGACAATAAGCCAACATCTTTCGTCTTTGATCCGGGCTCATTTGTGGTAATACCACTTCTAAACCATCACCTGAAACTTCGCTAAAGTGAACAATCAAACGCCGTAACCATTTAGCCGAAAGATCATATCTAATTGGGTGAGCCATCACTGCGCTTCCGCCAGCTTGATGTATAGCCACAATAGCTTCTTCAATACTACACCAGTTAGGTTTTACATAAGCGCGTTGCCCTTTTGAACCTTTCTTACCAATATATTTATCAAAGGCCTGTTGCATAGTACTAACATGCCCTTGTTGATGCAGTACTTTAGCAAAGTGAGCCCGTGTAATAGAGCCTTCACCAGCCATCGCTTTAGCATCGGTATAAATAGTTGGGAAACCACACTTCGTTAGTTTCTCACCCATTGAAATAGCGCGCTGTTCTCTCGCTTCTTGCTGCTGCTCTATAAGTGATTTTAATTCTGAATTTTTCTTATCAATATTTAAACCAACAATATGAATCTCAAACCCTTGCCATGCAGTAGATATTTCAATGCCATCAATCAATTTAAGTGGAATATTTTTGTCTTCAATATGCTTTTGCGCTATATCAAGCCCAGCGACAGTATCATGATCTGTGATAGCTAAAACATCAATTTGAAAGTTAGCCGCCCTATCTATCAAGGTTTGTGGCGACAAGCCGCCATCAGAGCAATTCGTGTGGCTGTGTAGGTCGATGCGTTTGTGGGCAAAACCCTCGGTTTTTACTATCAGATGCGGGAAATCAGTGGTTGACAGCAACGCCATAATAAGGTCTTCTATAGGGGTAAAACTTAGTCTTATGATAAGTTTACTGATAACGAGTAAACAATGATACTTTTTCCTTTATTATTAATCGAAAAGTAGATAAGACAATACATTTTAAAGGTACGTAAATAATGAACACAGCAAATACAAACATAACATTAATTTGGTGGTGGCATAACTCGACATAATTGGGTTGTGATAATTGCGTGTATCTTAAAAAAGATGAATCGAATTTCAAAAAAACCCGCTCCTGTTAGCGGGTTTTTCTCGTTAAAGCGAACGAGAGTTAGTAAACAAAGGATTTAAAATGAACAGAACAAAAACATGGTTTATTTGGTGGCTGTTGCCTATTTACGCAGGCTGACAATTTTTCGTTTAATAAACTCTAATAGAAGTATTCAATATGACTCAAAATTTACCAAGTAAAATCAAGGGTGAAGTAATCACCATACAAGATAGTACTTACTATCAAAATGATCCGTTAAGTGTTTACCAATTATTATGTCACCAACAACAACATAATATATTACTAGAATCTGCCGAGATTGATAAAAAGCATTTATTAAAAAGCCTATTATTAACTGACGCGGCAGTAAAGATTGTATGTAATGGCAATACTGTCACTTTCTCTGCATTATCCTTAAATGGCGAAAGTGCTATCGATTACGCGGCGACTCAACTAGAGTCACATGCTCAAGTAAGTTTTGCTGATGATGGAAAATCATTTCAAGCAACATTTAGCGAGGTTGCTAAAGACCTTGATGAAAAAGCGCGATTAAGTGCAACCAATCAATTTCACAGTTTACGATTATTCAATCAACTCACCGATGATAAAAGTCACCCTTTCTCCGTATTTTTAGGGGGTGTTTTTGCTTTTGATCTTATGGCAATAGCAGAGGAATTACCCACTGTTGCTCAAGGTGATAATACTTGCCCTGATTTTGTTTATTACTTAGCTGAAACGTTAGTAATTATTGACCATGAATTACAAAGCACCGAAATTATAGGTAATATTTTCAACTGCAATGATTCTGAAAAAACCAAACAAAGCCAAGTAGTGATTTCCAATCGTGTTGCTCAGATTAAAGAAACGCTTGCTAAGTCTATTGATGCCGAACAGGTATTGCAATTAAGCCCTTCATTTACCGATATAGCCGATAAAGATAAACTCAATGAACAATTGCAAGTTGATATTAGTGACGAACGTTTTTGTGAAATAGTTGATCAATTAAAAGAAAATATTCGAGCAGGTGATATTTTTCAAGTAGTGCCATCACGTACTTTTAGCTTACCTTGTTTTGATTCTATTGCTGCTTATAAAGCCCTCAAGATTAGTAACCCTAGTCCTTATATGTTTTATTTAAAAGATAGTGATTTTTGTATTTTTGGCGCATCGCCAGAATCGTCATTAAAATATCAAGCGAGTAATCGTCATGTTGAGATTTACCCAATAGCGGGGACTCGCCCTCGCGGTTTCGATCAACAGGGTAATATTTCACTCGACTTAGACAGTCGAATAGAATTAGAACTGAGGCAAGATAAAAAAGAATCTGCCGAACATATCATGTTGGTTGATTTAGCACGAAATGATGTTGCTAGAGTTTCACAACCCGGTACTCGTTATGTTGCCGACTTACTCAAAGTTGATCGATACTCTCACGTAATGCACTTAGTTTCACGAGTATGCGGTACCTTACAAACCGATTTAGATGCGTTACATGCCTATCAGGCTTGCATGAATATGGGCACGTTATCTGGTGCCCCTAAAGTAAAAGCAACCTCCCTTATTAGGGCAGTTGAAGGTAAACGACGTGGTAGTTATGGCGGTGCGGTTGGTTACTTAACTGGTACTGGTGAAATGGATACTTGTATTGTTATACGCTCCGCCTTTGTTAAAGATAATATTGCTCAAGTACAAGCGGGTGCTGGTGTGGTCTATGATTCAGACCCAATAAGTGAAGCAAATGAAACAAGGCAAAAAGCCCAAGCGGTTATTAGTGCCATTATCACGGCTAATACGTCGGCAAAGGAGCAAGCTCATGACTAAATTATTTATGCTCGATAATCTAGATTCTTTTACATATAACTTGGTCGATGAATTTCAATGTTTAGGGTTTGAGCCCAGTGTTTATCGAAATACACTCAGTGCTGATTTTATTTTCAGCAAAATGCTTGAACATACCCAAAAAACATCAGAGCCGGTATTACTTGTTTTATCCCCTGGCCCAGGCGAGCCAAATAAAGCGGGTTGCCTGATGGCTTTGATCAAAATGTGTGCTGGACGTATTCCGATGCTAGGTATTTGTTTAGGACATCAAGCATTAATTGAACACTATGGTGGTCTGGTAGACAGAGCTGAAGAAATTGTGCACGGTAAAGCATCAAGTATTACTCATAGTGGCTGTGGTGCATTTGAAAATATTCAAAACCCTTTACCCGTTGCTCGCTATCATTCATTGATAGGCAAAGATATACCAAAATCATTAGACGTGATAGCCCAGTATAACGGTATGTGTATGGCCATTAGTAAAGATGAAGACGCTGTTTTAGCCTTTCAATTTCATCCCGAATCAATATTAACGACATTTGGTGCAACCTTGTTGGCTCAGAGTATTCAGCATTTACTTACCTTAGCCCCATCACTTAATAATAAAGTTACTGGAGAATAAAATGACGAATCCACTAAATACTGACTCCAATAGTATAGGTTCCAAAGAGATGGCTTCAACCAGTGCTGCCTCAAATGAGTTAGTTTCATCAACTATCAACACTATTTTACCTACCTTAGTTGATGGCCTTGATTTGAATCAAAGACAAAGCCATGACTTTTTTCAGCAAGTACTCCAAGGCAACATCGACCCAGCTTTAATGGCGAGTGTATTAACAGCACTAAAAATTAAAGGTGAAACACCAGAAGAAATCGCTGGTGCGGCAATTGCTATTCGCGCAGCTGCGACTCCTTTTCCTGAACGTAATAAAGAAGATATTGTCGCCGATTGTGTTGGTACTGGTGGTGATGGTGCTAATACCATTAATATTTCAACTACTGCTGCGGTTCTAGCAGCAGCTTGTGGCTTAAAAATGGCGAAACATGGCAATAGAAGTGTTTCAAGTATGTCTGGCTCGGCTGATTTACTCGAAGCATTTGGCGTCAATTTATCCATGTCACCTGAAACAGCCAATCACTGTCTAGCACAAACAAATTTATGTTTCTTATATGCCCCTGCTTACCACTCTGGTTTTAAATATGCCGGACCAGTGAGAAAAGCTATGGGCATTCGTACCTTATTCAATATCTTAGGGCCGCTAGTTAATCCTGCTAAGCCAAATATAATGTTACTCGGCGTATATACGCCTGAATTATTAATGCCGATGGCTCAAGCACTCCAGCTGACCGGTGTTAAACGCGCTTTTGTTGTTCATGGTAGTGGCTTAGATGAAATTGCGTTACACGGCAATACGCAAGCCATTGAAATTAACAATGGTGAACTAATTGAACGTACGATTTCACCACAAGACTTTGGCTTAAAAAATTACACTCTTGAAGAGATTAAGGGTGGCACGCCTGCAGAAAATGCCGATATTATTAGAGATATTTTATCTGGTCAAGGAAAGGATGCACACAATGCAGCAGTAATAGTTAACTGTGCTGCATTACTGTATTTACACGATAAAGCTGAGTCACTTACTCAAGCTGCACAACTTGCAACAGAGGTGCTTGCTTCAGGTAAAGGCTTAAGCACTTTATTAACCTTGGTTAAACTTTCAAACCAAGATGTTTCATCGACTCAAACTGAATTAAAGG
This sequence comes from Colwellia psychrerythraea 34H, assembly GCF_000012325.1. Classification (NCBI taxonomy): domain Bacteria; kingdom Pseudomonadati; phylum Pseudomonadota; class Gammaproteobacteria; order Alteromonadales; family Colwelliaceae; genus Colwellia; species Colwellia psychrerythraea. The sequence goes on from NC_003910.7 coordinate 3,664,548, forward strand.
CTGATAAATAATATGAATACCGACACAAATACTTCAGCTGAAAAGAATATTTTAGAACAAATAGTTGACGATAAACGTATTGAAATTGCGGCTTTAAAAATTAAGAAACCATTATCAAGCTTTATTGATGAACTAGTGCCAACAACTAAAGATATGTATGCGGCATTAACAAGAACTAAAGATAAACCTTATGCTGGTTTTATCCTTGAATGCAAAAAAGCATCACCTTCTAAAGGGCTTATCCGCCCAGATTTCGATGTTAAAGCCATTTGCCAAATTTATGATAAATATGCAGCCGCTATTTCAGTATTAACGGATGAAAAATATTTCCAAGGTAATTTTGATTACCTCAAAATAGTAACCCAATCGGTAAAGTGCCCGGTACTTAATAAAGATTTCTTTGTTGATAGCTATCAAGTGTACTTAGCAAGATACTACGGTGCTGACGCAGTTTTATTGATGCTTAGTGTATTATCAGATGAAGAGTACCTTGAGTTATCGGCAGTTGCCGAACAATATAACTTAGCAGTACTAACAGAAATATCCACCGAAGCTGAGCGCGATAGAGCAATAAAGCTCAATGCAAAAATGATCGGTATTAATAATCGCAACCTACGTGATCTAAGTACTGATATTTCACGTACATTCGACTTTGCACCAACTATTCCGGACGATAGAATCATTATTTCTGAATCAGGCATTTATTCTCACTCTCAAGTGAGAGAATTAGCCCCTGCTGTTGATGGGTTTTTAGTAGGGAGCTCATTAATGGATCCCAAAAACAACGCTTATCAAGATATTGATTTAGCGTGTCGCAAGCTCATTTATGGAAATAATAAAGTCTGCGGATTAACAGATATAAAATATGCTACCGCAGCCGCTGATAAAGGAGCACGTTTTGGCGGACTTATTTTTGCAGAGAAGTCGCCTCGATATGTTACCAAGGAGCAAGCTCAGGTAATTATCAAAGCAGAGCCCAAATTAGAGTATGTCGGCGTTTTTGTTAATGAAGATCGTGATCAGATTATTGAATTAGTTCAAGCGCTACATTTAAGTGCAGTGCAACTTCATGGGAGTGAAGATATTCAGTATATAGAGGCTTTAATTGCCGAACTTGCCCTGAAAAATTGCGATTTTTGTCAAATATGGCAAGCGAGTCCCGTAGCACAAAGTGTGCCTTTGCTTAATCCAAATGTCAGCCATCATGTACTTGATGGTCAAAGCCCTGGCAGTGGTAAAACCTTCGATTGGCAAGTGTTAGCCTTGAGTGAGCAAAATTTATCAAAAAGCTTTTTAGCTGGAGGTTTAAATAATGACAATATTGGTCAAGCCCTCGAGCAGTTAACCCATGTAGATTTATTTGGCCTAGACCTCAACTCAGGTGTAGAAGATAGCCCAGGTATTAAATCAAGTGACAAACTAGCGCAAGTATTTTCGAAAATTAGGAATTATTAAGATGTCAGATACAAATAAGAATACTCAAGAGACAAAATCAAATAAAACTCGCTTGCCTGCCTACTTTGGTGAGTTTGGTGGTATGTACGTTGGTGAGTTATTAGTCCCCGCACTAGAGCAATTAGAGCAAGCTTTTATCGAGTCTCAAACCGATGAAGCCTTTTTAACCGAGTTCAATAATTTATTAACAAAATATGCTGGAAGACCAACACCATTAACGTGTTGTCGTAACATTGTAAAAAACCCTCTAGCTAAAATTTACTTGAAGCGTGAGGATCTATTACATGGTGGAGCACATAAAACGAACCAAGTTTTAGGACAAGCTCTACTTGCTAAGCGCATGGGTAAAACTGAAATAATTGCTGAAACGGGTGCTGGACAGCACGGTGTTGCAACCGCGATTGCCTGTTCATTACTTGGGTTGAAATGTAAAGTTTACATGGGCGCTGTAGATTGTCAGCGACAACAGCCTAATGTTTTTCGTATGGAATTAATGGGCGCTGAAGTTATTCCTGTAACGGCTGGCTCAGGTACATTAAAAGACGCTGTTAATGAAGCACTAAGAGATTGGTCTGCAAATTATGAAAATGCACACTACTTATTAGGTACAGCTGCCGGGCCTCACCCATTTCCTACTATAGTGCGTGAATTTCAAAAAATGATTGGTGAAGAAGCCAAAGCACAGTTTTATGATGAAGAAGGTCGTTTACCTGATTATGTTATCGCCTGTGTTGGCGGTGGTTCAAATGCTATCGGCATGTTTCACGATTTTATTAAAGAAGAGGGTGTTAAGCTTATTGGCGTTGAAGCCGGTGGTAAAGGTATTGATACCAACGAACACGGTGCAACACTTGTTGCTGGTACAAAAGGAATGTTGCATGGTAACTACACCTATATAATGCAAGATGATTTTGGCCAAATTCAAGAATCTTACTCAGTATCTGCTGGTCTTGACTACCCTGCGGTTGGTCCACAACATGCCTTTTTGAAAGATACTGGACGTGCTCAATATGTTCCTATTAATGATGATGAAGCATTGGCAGCATTTCAAGCCTTAGCAATGAATGAAGGCATTATTCCTGCACTTGAATCATCTCATGCCCTTGCCCAAGCATTAAAAATGGCAGAGTCTGCAACCGAAGAAACTATTTATTTAGTTAACTTGTCAGGTCGTGGCGATAAAGATTTAGCCCATGTCCATGCTATTCTTTCACCTGAAGAAGCTTCATCCACAACAAAAGTTAAACACAGAGGAGAGGCATAATGTCAAACTCAAACATTCAACAAGCTGGTGCCCGATACCAAGCCTCATTCGCGTCATTAAAAGAAAAAAATGAACAAGCCTTCATCCCTTTTGTCATGATTGGCGATCCTAATGCTGAACAGTCAATTGCTGTTATCAAAAGTTTAATTGATGCTGGAGCTGATGCCTTAGAGTTAGGTATTCCATTTTCGGATCCAAGTGCTGATGGTTTGACTATTCAAAATGCAGCTCTTCGTGCTTTAGGTGCTGGCATCAACACCGATATTTGTATTGATATATTAAAAAGAGTAAGAGAATACGCGCCACAGATACCTATTGGTTTATTGCTTTATGGCAACTTAGTTTTTGCACGCGGTATTGATGCCTTTTATCGGGATATGAGCGCAGCTGGAGTTGATTCAGTTTTGATTGCTGATGTACCTATTAGAGAGAGTGAACCGTTTAGAGAAGCGGCATTAAAATACGGTATTGCTCCTATTTTCATTGCGCCTCCTAATGCGAGTGATGAAACCTTACGTGAAGTGTCCTCATACTCTCGTGGTTATACCTATGTATTAAGTCGCGCAGGCGTGACCGGCGTAGACACGGCAGAAAGCCCCAAAAACACTGTTACGACGACAGCAAACAAGTTAATTGATAGTTTAGCAAAATATCATGCTGCGCCTCCTGTGCTAGGATTTGGAATTTCAACACCACAACAAGTTAAAGATGCCCTCAAAGCAGGCGCTCTTGGTGCAATTAGTGGATCGGCAGTAGTTAAAATCATTGAAGATAACTTAGCCGACGAAAGTAAAATGCTCATTGATTTAACGCATTTTGTTAAAGATATGAAAGCTGCTACGAGGTAATAAACGCCTAATAACGTTAAGTTATCAAGTGACCGGCTAATTAATAACAATAAAAAAAGGAGCAATTATATTGCTCCTTTTTTATTATGTTTATTTAAATTCTCAACATGCGGACTGATAAAAAAACTATCACTAACGTTAAACCGATAAAGAGCAATGCTAAAAGATGATACAAACTTCGTTGCAATTTAATTTTAGCCCGTGTAAACACGCCTTGTGAGACTTCATCGTTCTTTGGGAGATTATGGAAAAGAGAAAGTAATATATTAAATAGTAATAACCATATCAAGCCAACAAAACTTAACATAGCTGTAGGATCGGTTGATTGCGTTGGCAAAGATGTTTGCAGCACCTGAGCAACAATAACTGCAATGAGCAGTACTGCCACTATATAAGTCAATTTACGAAATGGTTGTAGCTTTGAAGACAGTTTTTCTAATATTTCCAACATGAACAGCCCAACTCTCAAATGACTCAATGATTTTCGAATAAATGACGTTCAAAGCATACGGTACTGGTTGATAATGATTTTCCCTAGTAAATCATATCGATAAACGAACATAGATTATAATCTAAACATAAAAAAATGCGACTCAATGAGTCGCATTTTTGTAACTAGCTTATACGGTGCGTCCTGCACACATATTAATGATCTCATTTCTTCCTTGAACAACTATCCTTAGTATATCCTTTATGAATCCATTCATGTCCATGTTGGGTAACGGTTACGTTTCCTATTCAATCATCCATAATTAGTGTCTTCCTGACCCTATTTCCTTTAAAGTATACAATTCAACAATTCCGTGTTTTATCCTTTAGTTAACCTTCCTTAGCTAACATTCCTTGGTAATAGTCTTCCGTAACTATTGTCTTCCTGACCTTGGTTATCCTCACCAAGCCACATCCTTGTTTATATCATCCATAGCGGCATCCTACCACTAGACTTCATCCTTAAAGCCTCCTTGTTAAACCCTATTATTAATAGCACTAACGTGTTATTAATAATTAAAGCATCCTGCTTTAGGTTTTCCTTCTCTCTTATACAAGCATCCTTACTCATATATTCCTTGAAATGCATCCATTGCATTATTCCTGCTCAACTCAATCCCTGAGTCATGTTACCGTCCTCGGTAAGTCCTTAAGTTACTATATCCATCTTAGTAACCGCATCTTCCTTAATCACGTTACAAGTAACGCCGAAGCCCCCTGCTCCTTGTCTCCCTGACATGATTGATATTACACCTAAATATCGTTTATCGAAGCGAGTAATAACAAAGTTCAAAATGTAAAAATAATGTAACAAAAACTTTTTTTATTTTACTCTTATTAATCAGTACGATAGGATTTATTGGTCTTATGTTCTAGCTGAAATTGCCAACATATCTCACACTGATGTAGGACATGTCTTACAAAGAATACAGAGGTTTGGCGGTGTTATTATTTATCCAGAGATGAACTAGAGTAAATACGGTTTGAAGCGGGGTTGTCGAGTAATTTTTATAACTGGGTGATTTATTAGGATCTATAAAAAATGCGACTCATTGAGTCGCATCTTTATAACTAGCTTATATGGTGCGTCCTGCACACATATTTAATGATCTCATTTCTTCCTTGAACAACTATCCTTAGCACATCCCTTATGAGTCCACTCATATCCATTTAGAAAAACGATTAGTCTCTCATTTAATCATCCATAATTCATGTCTTCCTGACATTGGCTATCATCACTAAGCCATATCCTTTCATTTCTTCCTTTGTGGTATCCTACCACTCGACTCTATCCTTAAAGTCTCCTTATCAAACCCTATCCTGAATAACACAAAAATATTATTTAGAATTAAAGCATCCTGCTTTAGGTTTTCCTTTTATCTGACACAAGCATCCTTACTTATATCTTCCTTGAATAGCATCCGTTGCATCCAACTTTCTCAACTCAATCCTTAAGTAATAATTACCGTCCCGGTAAGTCCTTAAGCCACTAGATTCCATCTCAGTAACTTGCATCTTCCTTAATAGCATTACAAGTAATGCTGAAGCCCCCTGCTTCTTGTCTTCCTGACAGGAATAATAATACACCTAAACATCATTGGTCGAAGCAGGTTAACAATTAAGATCCAAATACAGAAACAACATCACAATTAATGACAAAAAATAACCGATTACAATCAATAACTTAAGGTTGTGATTTAAATAAAGCAGCAGAAATTGCCAATATATCTCACAGTGATGTAAGACATGTCTTACAAAAAAAATAGCACTTTGTCAGTGCTATTTTTTTTAGGGAATGAAATTAGGGAACAAGAGACCTACAGTAGCTTCAATAAAAGCAAATAAATAACATTTATTCTTCTTTATCTCGATAGTGAACCATCACAGAACCACAGACATTGCCTACTGTCACCTCTTTAACCGTGTGATAATCAACCTGTTTGAAGAATTCTTTAAATTTTCCTGAGGTTGCATACACCGCAACACCCTCACTATCGGGATGTTCATCAAGAACTGTATTTACAGCGGCCATTAAGTAGTGACCAAAACCATGCTGTTGATGCAGTGGATGAACTGCGATAAAGGATAAAAAGTGAAATATTTTTAACGGCACAGCAGCCAATACAGTGTGCTCTTTTTGCATCATTTGTTTGGTACTAAAGTAACCTGCATTCAACAGCATCTTTAAACGCCAATGCCAAAAACGATCACTCGCCAATGTTTCATCAGGGCTATTAATACAAGCAACACCAACCATAGCCTCACCTAGATACAGTCCAATCATAGGCTGTTTAGCTTGCCAGAAAGCATTAAGTTCTTCCCTGATAGCACCACGAAGACGTTGCTCATAATCTTCTTTATCGCTTTTAAAAATATCCAAAAAAACGGGGTCATCATGATAGGCCTGATATAAAAGGGACGCGGCTAATTTCAATTCATGAGCACCCAAATATGTCGCTCGAATATTAACGTCTTGATTTATATTGCTATCAACACTACTTTCTACCGATACTGTCTCACTCATTATTATCCCTACTCTGACGATGGATGATCATTAATTTAACAACCCACCATACCAGTATAATTTCAAATAGGTCAAATATAATAAGTTTATAACAAACTGTTACTATAGATGTGGAGATAAAAAATACCCCGCTATGCGGGGGATTTAAAAATTCAAGAAAACTGATAATTAATTTGCTATAACCTTATCAATTTTTGAATAATCTCCACCATTACCTGTTTCTACTAGTTGGCCATTAATAAACTGGAGGAAAGTACATTCATCTTTTGTCGTTAAACCATCTTTATGTTTGCGTTGGGTGCGATAATATAGAACGCGCACTGTATTATCGCCATCAGCATAAGTCTCAGAAAAATCAGAAACACCTAAATTTTCTTGTATATCCATAAATGAAGTGCCTAATTGTACTTTGGCAATTTTCTTACGATTTTTATAAGTTCGGTCTTCGCTATCACCAACAAAACCATGATCCATTCCGTCGTCATTTATTTTAATAACACATCCAGATAATGTCATAGCTAGTGGAGCTGCAATCAGTAAAGCTATTATTGATTTTTTCATGTCTATATTTCCTAAGGTGTTTTAATATTTATTATAATGCTCAGATGTATTAAGGCAAAAAACAAGCCAAATAATTAAGTGACTGAATTTAAAGAGTTTTAAAAAATAAGAAAATGAAAACCAAGACATCTTTAGTTATATTGGCTAAAATATAGTTAAATTAATTATTCATATTCCAAATCAGTAAGTAAAATGACAATTATCGATGAAATTTTAATCTGCGCAAATCAATTAGCTAATGCCGGAACAAAGCCGACAGTTGCTTTAGTAAAAGCAAAGCTAAGTCAACGTGCTCCATTAGCTACGGTAATAACTACTCTGAAAGGCTGGCAGCATCAACCCGACTTTATTGCTCCTACTATTAATGAAGAACAAGTAGTGAATAACGATTCATCGGCAAAAAACACGTCGGAGTTACTGGAATCCTTACTTGAAAATGGTGTGATAAAAAAAGTGATTCAACAATCATTAGCTTTGGAATTAACTGAAATGAAAAAAGAACTATATGAGATGAAGTTGCTCATCAACAACTTAAGTGAGCAACTGACTAAAAAGTAGGAATGATTTAATCTTTGCTATTATGATTTTTCACTCACTACATTTTTATGAGTTAACTGACTTATAAACTCAGCTAATGAATCGCTGAGTTTTTTATGCGGCTTACAACCAACTTGTTCGACCCAGACCTCTCCACTACTGTTATCTACAGAAATAATCATGTCTTCCTCGTCGGTAACAGCGAAAAAAACAGTTTCAACTTGCTTTAACTTTTGTTTCATTAAAATATGACCGATGATATTTTCTTGTAATCGTTCAAAATCGTCTTTGTTCCAAGCAAAAAGAAGAGATAATTCACCGTCATCAGACTGCGCTTCAATATCACCGCTAAAAATAGTGGTGAAATATATTTTAATATCCGGATGTAATTCAATATTTAATGCTGACTCGACATTCTCAAAAGAGAGTGCTTCTTCTTTGTTATCAGCTAATTGAACACTTTCCATTGCAACGGCTTGCCAGTAATGGTGACTAGTATCATGTGAACCTAAGTCACACGGTGATGGCCATTGTTCATCATGTTCTACTGTAGGAAGATGTCCAAATTGCTCGACGTGTTGTTGACTATAGCTTTTACTGAAGTTTAAAATCGCTTGCGTTAAAGTTTTATTTGTAGATGTCATATAAAGAAAAGATCCTTTAAAATAGCGAGATACTAGCTCACTACTGAAAAATTTTATGGCCAATTATCAAAATGCAACGGAACTCAGCAAATTAACACTGGGGAAAAGTACACAATATTGCAGCGAATATACCGCAGATTTGCTACAAGGAGTACCTAGAAGTTTAAATAGGGACGACTTAGCACTAAATCAAAGTAATTTACCTTTTGTAGGTGAGGATGTTTGGTATGGATATGAACTATCATGGTTAAATGGAAAGGGTAAGCCCGTTGTCGCTGTTGCTGAATTTCGATTTGCTTGCACCAGTGACAATATTGTTGAATCAAAGTCGTTTAAACTTTATTTAAATAGCTTTAATCAAACACGGTTTTCCAGCATTAAAGACGTAGAGAAAGTATTAACTAAAGATCTATCAAAAATAGCTGGCTCTGAGGCAAGCGTAAATTTGTTTGGTGTTGATCACTGCCCTGCCTTAGATATTGCCAAAAAATCAGATAAATGTATTTGTATTGATGGTGAAGATATCAGCATAGACAATTATCAATATGACCCACAATTGCTCGCTACAGCACAAGATGAAAGATCAGGATCTCAAATTGAAGAGTATTTAGTTAGCCATCTATTAAAATCTAATTGTTTAATAACTAATCAGCCAGATTGGGCGAGCATCTATATCCATTACCGTGGTAAAGCGATAGATCATTCATCATTGCTAAAGTATTTAATATCCTTTCGCCAGCACAATGAATTTCATGAACAATGTGTAGAGAGAATCTACTGTGATTTACAGCAATTTTGTCAACTTGATGAGTTAACCATTTTTGCACGCTACACCAGACGAGGAGGGTTAGATATTAACCCATTCAGAAGTAGTCATATTGAACAAGCTCCTTTTGCCAGAACATTGCGCCAATAACAGAGAGCACTCCTATAAAAAAAAAAAGCATAGAGCGACATAACATGCGTGCTTTATGCTTTTATATGACTATTTCTTCTCTGGAAAATCGACACCCATCCATGCTTTAAAAAATGCTTTTTGTTCGACACTTGCCTTTGCAATTGGAATGATTTTTAACTTATTTTTAGGTATCGCTGCCAGTTTAAGACGGCTAGTTATTAACTTATCTCTTCGAAAATAGGTAACCGTAATAGTTTGTTTCGGTTTAAAATCTTTTAAACGGTTATCAAGTTCATTGTCGAGCAGGCGCAGTCCATCGATTGCAACAATGACATCTTCTGTCGTAAGTCCTGCGTCCCATGCTGGACTATTTTTCTCTACCGATGAAACAATTAAATCATGGTTATCTAGCTTAGTTTTAAGACCAGTCCAAACTTTAGATTGCTCACTCGATTTATCCTTAACATTTTTAGCATAACTCATCTTTAGACCAGCTTTAGCTAATAAACGGTTAAAATTAATTTTTGTTGTTCCTTGGATATTTTTTTGCCACCAAACTTGATAGTCGTCACCTGTTATCTGTTCTAATATACTTAAAACATCTTGTTCATCATAGCCTTTTGGCAGGCGATGTTGTTGGTAAAGTTGATTGTGTGCATTTCGATAACTTTTCGATAATGCAGTTTTAGCGAGAATATCAAAATCAAGTAACCAAGAGGCTAAAAATCCTTCTGAATAAATGTTCACGCTATGATTATTACCATAATCTCCTCCCTCACTTATCCAAGCATCAAAGCTTGCTTGTGCCACACTCTGACTTTCTTTCCCTGGTTTATGAGCATGCGCGGTAATTCGTTTAGCTAACGCAGTAAAAAATTCATCTGTCGTCATTAAATTACCACGTAATAAAAGCTGGTATTGCAAATAACTGGTTGAACCTTCTACTAACCATAACAAGTTAGAGTAATTTTCTTGTTGATAATCGTAAGGCACAATGCCTTTCGGGCGATACTGCTTTACATTCCATGTATGAACAAATTCGTGAGCAGCAACAGCAATAAAACTGAGGTAATCTTTTCGGGTTGAAAATTTAAAACGCGAACGCTGAATTATGGTTGAATTTACATGCTCTGTTGCACCGCGAGCACCACTCGTTGCGTGCACCATAAATACATAACGCTTAAAAGGGTATCCCTGCCAAACATGCTTACTTTGTTTTACCAATATTTGTAAATCTTTAACCATTTTCGCACTGTCGTAATTACCTTCTCCCCATATGACCAGTTCATACTGTCGATTATCAACGCTAAACTGATAGTGTTCATTAATACCGCTTTCAATAGGAGAATCTACTAGTTGATCATAATCATGGGCAATAAATTGATGGCTATTATTACCGGATTCAAGACCAGAAAAGCTTTTCCATAATTTAGGCACTGAAAGCTGTACGATATGTTCTGAACTTCGACTTGCCTGACTGTACATAACAACGGCGGAGCTATCTAAAAAAGCATGGCTATCATCAATATGACGAGTTCTTTTCGCCAATTGGTTTGCATAAACTTGGTAAGTTAAAGTGATTTTTTTGTTTTTAGCATCACTCACCTGCCACGTATTTTTATCTATTTTATGCCAGCTAAGCACATTACCTTGGCTATCTTGAGCAATGAATTCACGAATTCCATTGGCTAAGTTGAGCGTCTCGTATCGACCGGTACGCCAAGTAGGAAGATAAAAGTTAACTTTACTTTCATTTACTTGCTCAAATTTAAGTTCAACGTTCGCTAAATGGTGCTCTGGTTGCTCTACGCTGATGTTAACTTCTACACTCGCATTAGCTGATATCAGCTGTGTAAAAAATAAAGATATTGCTATTATTAATTTAATTTTATAATTAAATACGCGCGTAAATTCGCTCATTATTGGTACACAAAGTTGTTGCTATAAGATGGCGCTATTTTACCAATGAAAAATTGCTCAATACTATTAAAATTTACTGTAGAACAATGAAAGTAATCTTTTTTCACTCACATACTGATAAATAACATTTTTATGGTATAAACTGTCTTATAATAAGAACAAAGTAATAGTATAGTAATAAACTATTTATCAAGATAAATAGCAGAAAACAAAGCATTAATTATGTTATTTAGACTATATTACGCACTAACTATTCCTCTGCATTAGGATTTATTGGTTTTATGAATGACAGTTCTGTTGCCCAAAAGCAGCTAGTTGCACTAAAAAGAAAACTTGATACTGCCATCGAGTCTCGTAGTTCACTAGAAGATGATTTTAATCTGCAATCTAATCTGCTCATTCAATTTATTGGTAAATTAACGCTAGTTTCCAAAGGCATTGATCTTGAGCTGGATAACCGTCTGGCGCAATTAAGAACCCTATTTACCAAGTCAGCTCCAATCTCTGAGATTGAAGAGAAAATTGCAGTTATCTCGAAATTGTTGCAACAACACAGCATAACCAATAGAAAGAATATTTCTCATGTCCATGAGCAGTTTAGCCAAGCAGGTGAAAGCTTACAAAAAATAAATGGCTTACCTGGAGATTTACGTAGAGATCTGCGTACCTTGTTAACAGAAACCAAAGAAGGTAAAGATTCTTTAATCCAGTATATTCCTCTATTAAGTCAATTATTGACCTTTTATGATCATTCTCTAAAAGCCAAAAGTGGTATGGCTAATCAAGGTATTTTGCAGGCTCCTCCTGTTACTTCACCCGAAAATAAAAATGCTATAGTCGGTGGCTCTGTAATCTTGGATGCTCAATTTCTTGAAAAAATTTCAATTTCACTCGGTGCTTTGCCATTATCTAAAGCGCACACGAGTGATTTATTAGCCATTAAGAAAAAACTAATGACTAATCAATCAAGTGAGAAAGTACTGCAAAATTTCATTGATATTTTTGATGTTATTGTCGCTGATTTTAAAGATGAGCAAAAAAATGCTAAAAACTTTTTAACCACGCTAAGTGCCACGTTAACAACGGTACAAAGTGCCGTTAAAGATACCATTGTTACACAGAAAAACTCGCAAAAAGCCAACGATATAATCAATCTCAAGTTACAAAGCCAGTTACTCGATATGACTGGGACCGTAGAGAAAGCGTTAACATTGAGTCAAGTAAAAGAAGATATTAATGAAAAACTACAAGTCATTGCTAATACGTTAGAGCAAAAATCAAAATTTGAACAACAAAATCACCAGCAATTAGCTGATAAGCTTAATGATATGTCGGCCAAAGTTGAACAACTTGAACAACAGAGCGAGATGTTTGAAGAAAAACTGGCCGAACAGCAAAGAAAAAGTATGCAAGATGCTCTAACCAAACTAGCTAACAGAGCTGCTTTTGATGATTTCTTTGCAAAATCAATGATCCGTTTTCATCGTAAATCATTCCCGCTTGCCTTAGTCGTTATTGATATCGATGACTTTAAAAAGATTAACGATACATATGGACATACCGCTGGCGATAAAACATTACAAGTCATTGCTAACTCAATTGTAAAAAATGTAAGTAAAGGGGTTTTTGTTGGTCGTTATGGTGGCGAAGAGTTTGTTCTTATTTATTCTAAAATCCAAGAAGAAGCATTAACCGCTGAACTCAATGCTTTGAATAACTTCGTAGCTCGCTTACCTTTTAAGTTTAAAACGAATAAAGTAAGCATTACCCTTTCAATTGGCGCAACGCATATAAAACCTGACGATAACATCCATATTGCTTTTGAACGCGCAGACCAAGCGATGTATAAAGCAAAAAAACAAGGCAAGAACCAAGTTATTTACGTTAAGTAGCGATAAAAAGACACGGCTTAATCGCAGCCTTCACATCTCACCAAGAACAGCTGTATTTTATCATAAGTGATTAGCATAAAAGGAGTGAGCTATGCATACTCAAATTAATCCGGTTGGAAATATGAACTTGCTTTCGCAAGCAGAAGTTGACCAACTGCAACAATCCGTTAGTAGTACCTTATACACACTTTATAGAAATTGTTCTCTCGCTGTCCTCAACGCAGGCTCAAATACTGATGATGCCGAAGAAATTTATCAAAAATATCTTTCATTCGAAATACAGGTATTAAGACGAGAGCGTGGCGTAAAAATTGATTTAAAAAATCCACCAACTCACGCTTTTGTTGACGATAAAATAATCCGAGGTATTAGAGAACATCTATCGGCAGTATTGCGCGATATTCTTTTTCTCCATAGTAGCTACAGAAGAGTCCCTTCCTCGTCGGAAGGTATTACCGATGAAATTTTTGACATATTAAGAAATGCCGATCTAATATTACCAGAAACTGGGGCGAACTTAGTCACTTGCTGGGGTGGTCACTCAATTAAACACAATGAGTATAAATATACTAAAGATGTCGGTTACCAACTTGGTTTACGCGGATTTAACATATGTACAGGTTGTGGTCCAGGCGCAATGAAGGGCCCTATGAAAGGCGCAACCATTGGCCACGCTAAGCAACGTATCAAAGAAGGACGTTATATAGGCTTAACCGAACCAAGCATTATTGCAGCAGAGCCACCAAACGCAATAGTTAATGAATTAGTAATCATGCCCGATATTGAAAAACGCTTAGAAGCATTTGTACGCATGTCACACGGCATAATTATATTCCCGGGTGGAGCTGGAACGGCCGAAGAGCTGCTCTATATTTTGGGCATTATGCTTAACGAAAATAATTCGGAGCAACAGTTACCTATTATTCTGACAGGGCCTGCAAGCGCTGTTGAATATTTTAATGAAATAGATCTTTTTATTGGCGCCACTCTTGGCAAAAAAGCACAGTCGCTGTATCAAATAGTCGTTGATGATGCTGTTAAAGTAGCCCAAGTAATGAAGCAAGGTTTAGATAAAGTACTTGCACATAGAAAAGCAACAGGTGATGCCTTTCACTTTAATTGGTCACTTATGATTGCCGATGACTTCCAACACCCTTTTGAGCCTACACATGAAAATATGGCAAATCTAAACATTAGTAACGAACTCCCTACGGCTGAACTCGCTGCTAATTTGCGCCGCGCCTTTTCAGGGATAGTTGCAGGTAACGTAAAATCAGGGGGCATCAAAGCAATTAGAGAATTTGGTCCTTTTGAAATATCTGGGGATAAAAAGATCATGGCGCTAATGGATAAACTACTTGCCTCGTTTGTAACACAACAACGTATGAAGTTACCTGGTAGTGAGTATATTCCCTGTTATAAAGTTATTGAGGGTTAATATTGTCCGCTCACTTAATACTCATTGATGCTCTAAATTTAATTCGTCGTGTGTACGCTGTACAAGAGCGTCCTTTTATCCAAATAAAGCAGGATCACGACGATGAGCTATCAGCCAGCACCTTAAAACAAGTACTATTTAATACGCAAAATACCTGTGTAAACGCTTTAATAAAAATTATCGACCAACATCAGCCGACGCACGCATTGACTGTATTTGATAGTCAAGAGCCCTGCTGGCGGTATCAATTATTTGAGGGGTACAAGAAAGGCAGAAAGAAGATGCCTGATCACCTTGCAAATAAATTAATTGATATACAAGATGCTTTTATGGAACAAGGTGTTGATTCACTGACATCAGACGAAGATGAAGCTGATGATCTTATCGCTACTTTAGCGGTGAAGATGGCACTTCACGGTCAAAAAGTGACTATTATTTCGACCGATAAAGGTTTCCTACCTTTACTTAGCCCTAACATACATATTTATGATTACTTTAATCGCCGCTATTTGGATGAAGAACATGTTCAAAGTAAGTTTAGTGTTAAGACGTCTCAACTGATAGATTTTTGGACGCTAACTGGCGATAATACCAATAAAATTGAAGGTGTTAGTGGTATTGGCCAAGTTACTGCAGCAAAGTTACTTAACCAATATGGTTCATTGAAGGCGATACTTGAAGCGACTGATTTAAAAGACTCGCTTGCAGAGAAGTTAACACAAAGCCTCGAACAGATGGATTTGGCAAGAAAGCTATTAACATTGAAACAAGATATCCCTTTAGGCTTTAATTTAAAAGATATCCGCTTAACAACCTCTTCATCTGCCCACGAGATTAATGCTAATATAAACCTAACTACTGATGATAAAAGTTAATACTAGAAAGAAAAATAACTATGAATAAAAAAATAATCGGTCGAATCCTACTTGCCCTGACGGTTTATGGCATTTTTGTTGCCCTTGTTATGACTTTTTATGATGACAGCCCTGATCAGATGAAATGGAAAGACAGAGAAGCGTATAATCGTCAATTCATTGCAAAAGTAATGCTAGATAATTTTACTTTTGAGCAAGCATTGACTCAATTAGGAAGTCCTGACATCACTGAAGCGAGAACAATTGATAAAATAAACTACCAAGTTATGTTTTATCGTACTCAGCACGTAAAATCGGATGGTATCACTACGCAAGATGAATGTACCTTTCTACTATTTGTAAATGGGACTCTTAAAGAAATTGGTCTAGGCAATAATTACCCTGAGCAATGGGGAATAGTTAGCAATCATGTAAGTGTAAGTAAAAATCGACCAATTGTAGACTAAAGTCAGATTGCTACTAGCTACCTAACCCTCTACTATTATTTGTTAAGTTACTAGCCCGTTAAAACATCACCGTTTTGTCGGTAAAAGTAAAAGCTTTCAAGCTCGCATACATAGCATTTCCATGATATAAAATGCCCAAATAAAAGCACTGAGCTGACCTTTTAATATATCAGCTATGCATTACGTAATTAATTAAATGTATGTTGTCGCTTAGTACAAATTAAGAGACGACATATTACCCCCGAAGTATTATGACAAGGTGAACTTAATGACTAAACAAACCATCACGGTAATTCCTGGCGACGGTATCGGTCCGAGCATTATAGATGCTACGATTAAAATATTAGATAAAGCAGGCTGTGGTTTTGATTATGAATTTGCAGATGCAGGTTTAACCGCCTTAGAAAAGCATGGTGAATTAGTACCAGAAGAAACGATCAACCTTATCGAAAAAAACAAGATCACTTTAAAGGGGCCATTAACGACTCCTGTAGGTGAAGGTTTTACTTCAATCAACGTAACCTTACGTAAGCAGTTTAAATTATACGCAAACCTTCGTCCTGTATTATCATTTAAGGGCACAAAAGCACGTTATGAAAACATTGATATTCTAACGGTTCGTGAAAATACTCAAGGCATGTATTCTGGTGCTGGCCAAGTTACTTCTGAGGACGGTACTGAAGCTCAAGCAATGAGTATTGTTACTCGTGAAGGCGCTGAAAAAATATTAACATTTGCTTACGAGACTGCAATTAAAGAAGGTCGTAAAAAAATAACAGCTGTTCATAAAGCTAATATCCTAAAATCGACTTCAGGTTTATTTTTAAAAGTTGCTCGTGAAGTTGCCCAGCGTTACCCACAAATTGAATCAACAGAAATGATTGTTGATAACTGTTGTATGCAACTGGTTATGAACCCTGAACAGTTTGATGTTATCGTAACAACGAATCTATTTGGTGATATTTTATCAGACTTATGTGCTGGTTTAGTTGGCGGCCTTGGTATGGCGCCAGGTGCTAATATTGGTGAAGATTGTGCGATTTTTGAAGCGGTACACGGTAGTGCACCAGATATTGCTGGTAAAAACTTAGCAAACCCAACGTCTGTGATATTAGCAGCAATTCAAATGCTGGAATACTTAGACATGGGTGATAAAGCAGAAAAGATCAGAGCTGCTATTACAGATGTTATTGCATCAGGTGATAGAACTACCGGTGATTTAGGTGGTACTCATGGTACTACGGACTTTACTGAAGCAGTACTTGAGAGACTATAAGTACTAGTTTTCTGATAACAAACCGCATACAAAAAAAGCCATCAAGTTCAGTAGTGAACTTGATGGCTTTTTTATTTTCAGCGCTAGCTGATTAAACTATATAGTATATCTACTCTTTAGCTCTTAATGGCGCTGGAGAAAGTAAGCGTGCATGTACGGTGACTTCTTCACGATCATAATATAGGTGTTTTGCATAAAGCTCATACTTCACATTATGTTTAGTAAAAGCATCTTTGATTGTTTGTAAATCATTGGTAACTTGTTGATAACGCCCTTTCATTGGTAGCTTTAAGTTAAACATAGCTTCTTTACAATGACCATGTAATAACCACTCACTCATTAGCTTAGCTACTCGTTGTGGTTTTTCTATCATGTCACACACCAACCAATAAACATTTTGCTTCAGTGGTACGTATTTAAAGCCATCCATCATCTTATGTTTTACTTGTCCCGTTTCCATTAAGGATTCAGCCATAAGACCATTATCTATTGCTGTTACCATCATGCCACGGCGCACTAATTGATATGTCCAACCTCCTGGGGCTGAGCCTAAATCAACGGCATTCATACCTGATGTTAATCGTTCATCCCATTCATCACGAGGAATAAAATGTAAAAACGCTTCATCAAGTTTTAAAGTAGAGCGACTTGGTGATGCGCTAGGGAATTTTAATCTAGGGATCCCCATAACATGTGGAGAGCTATTACGGGCTAATGAAAAGCCTAAAATCACTTCTTGTCCGCTCAGAAATAACGCATGTAAAATAGCGCCTTCAGGATCATCCGCTGAATTATTGCCTTTCTGGGTAAGCACTTTATTCTTACGTAAAGCTTGGCGTAAAGGTACTGAGAGTTTACGACAAAATTTACTTAACGACTTACCATCGTTATCATCAGCCATTTCCATACGCAAATCACTGTATTGCCAATCATTACCTAATGCTTCGGTAATAGCTTCAACGCGATTATAATCTGGAAGGTCAATTTTATCAGTTACCGTAACAAACCACTGACGAGCGAAAATAAGTCGCTTAAGCGGCAACTTATTCATTAATGCTTCACCATGTGCACTTTCGTGTAAGTGAAAAAAAACTAATCCTTGGTTTATCTTTAGCTCTAAATAGCCATACATTTCATTCCAAGCAGCTTTTTCTTGGATTTCTGCACCACACTCTTTTTCAAAGCCTGGTCGACAGAATAATACGATGGAGGTCATATGTTATTTTACCTTCTATAGCTAATGTTCATCTTTAATGATGTATGAACATAAGCGTATTAACACTACAAAAAGTGTTGTTAAAAATTATTTTTACCTTCTAGCGCTAACAATAGCCAAGCGAGAGCAAAAGAAATACCACCAAAAGGTGTTAACTTCCCAATAATGGCAAGTTCAAAAAAAGACTTAATATATATTGTGCCGCAAAAGCATAAAATCCCGACGACAAAGGCGATACTTGCACCAAGTAATACCTTTGAGGACTTAGCTATTTTCAACCAAACCAATGTAGCTAATAGCGCAAGAGTATGAATAAATTGATATTGTAGTGCAGTTGATAAACTAGCTTGCACATTTACCGGCAATGCTTGGCCACCATGTGCTAGCCAAGCGCCGAATAGTACAGAAAAACAGCCACTGATACCAACAAAAATCATCAACCATTTAAGTAAAATTGCCATACTATTTAATTTTATATCCTGATGCTGATTTATATTAGTAGAATTCATATCTTTTTCTCATGTTTGGCTTAGTTGTTAACTGCTAATAGTTACCCGTTCAATAAATGTCACAATTTCTTCAACAGCACTTTGCATGTGTGCCTGATGAGTAAAACCTGATTTAACTCTTGGTTTTAAACTGTGATCGCCATCTTCTAAAAAAACACATTGGCAGTGCTCAGCTAGCCGATAACTGGCAATCTCAACTTTATTACCCAAAGTATCACGGTCACCTTGTACAATTAATACTGGCTTATTGGCATCAACCAAAGGTTCAAGACGTAGTTTTTCAGGTTTTTTCGCTGGATGAAATGGATAACCTATACAAAAAACGCCAGAAATGTGATTAAGTAAACGACTCTTTAATAGATCAGAATCAGCCACCAAGCTTGCCGCAACACGCGAGCCCATAGACTTACCACCAATAAATAAAGGTAACTGATGACTTAGTTTTTTATCAACTACGTATTCGATCACGGTTTCATAACAAAGCAACAGCTTAGGCATTCTATCAGGGGGGTATTTTTTACCTGTCAGTGCCCTTTTATCCATAAAAGGGAAATTAAAACGTAAAACATTGATGCCCAAGTGATTAAGTAACCGCGATGTTTCATTCATGAACTCATGTGACATATTAGCGCCCGCGCCATGGGCAAATATAACGAGTGCTTTAGCATTTTGGACAGTGTTCAACAATATATTGATATCGCTACCATCTTCGCTAGCAATTGTATCTTGGTGGGTCATTAACTTATTTGTCCATCAGTAATTTGTGCTTGCTCTGCTTCAACCATGTCTAACATCCACTCTCTAAAAGCAGTAATTTTACCAATATCTTTTTGATTTTCACGACAGACGATGAAATAAGCATTCTTACTCACTAAAACATCGTTAAAAGGGCAAACTAATCGTCCTGAGTCTATATCAGGCTTTGCTAACACGCTGTAAGCCAACGCAATGCCTTGTCCGTGTAACGCCGCTTGTAAAACCATAGCGGAGTGACTAAAAATAGGGCCATGATTGACATTAGCCCCTTTAACGCCCACTTGTTTGAACCAGCGTTTCCAATCTTTACGTGAAGTATCATGTAATAATGTATGTTCAGACAAATCCTCTAATGTTAAAAGAGGTGGCTTGCCATTAGCAGCATTTTCTTGCACTAACAATGGTGAACAAACGGGAATTAGGTATTCGGTATGCAATTTATCAGCATGAATATTTGGCCAACGACCTCGACCATAATAAATCGCGATATCAACATCTTCAGTCAATGAGTTCTCAGGCTGATCAACCGCTTTGATCCTAACATCAATATCCTGATGCAATGAATTAAAAGCCGTTAACCTAGGGACTAACCATTGGATAGCAAAACTTGCTTGCGAACTAACCGTTATGGCTCCTTTAGCCCCACGAGCCAGTAAGCGCTCAGTGGCTTCATGCAACGAGGTAAAAATATCTTTAATGTCCAGATAATACGATTGTCCTTCTTCTGTCAGTAGCAAGGCTCGGTTTTTTCGCATAAACAATTTAATGCCTAAATGATCTTCTAAAGATTTAATTTGATGGCTTATTGCAGCCTGCGTTACAAAAAGCTCTTCTGCTGCTCGCGTAAAGCTAAGCTGCCTTGCCGATGCGTCAAATGCTCGCAAAGCGTTTAATGGTGGGAGTCTACTAGCCAAAATTCACCCTAGAATATTCAATAAAATTTAAATTATGTCGTTAATAACTGCATAAAAACCTATAAATAGAGCATAACAATTATTTATTAGTTTTTCTAATGAATAACATTAATTAAAGTCATTTTTATTTTTTTACTAACTTGCGTATTATTCACGCCGTAGATGAAGGACATCATCTCAACGTTTTATGAAACTCAGGTATAGCGTGTGCTCCCAACCATACGCTTTATTTTTTAAGAATAAAACCAGTGCGAGAAATGGTCCTAATAAATCTATAGGGTACTACAAATTTATTATTAGGTCATACATAGGACAAACACATGAAACAAAGCATTAAAAAAACTAATTTACTTGTCGCATTATTCGCCACTACTTTATTAAGTACTGCAGCTACAGCTGCGGTACCAAAAACGGCACTTGTTAAAGCTGAGCCAGTGAACCGAACTCAACTTACAACTGCTGCACATAAAAGCCTAAAGGTTTCTTTAGCACCCGCTAAAATTATATTTACACAACAATCGACTGACGCAGGCTTTGCTAAACAAAAGCAAACAGCTAATCAAAACAAGTCTATTACGATAACTAACGCAAGTTTAATTGCTGAATAATTAAAGTGAACTACACTGTGTAAAGTAATACTAACCACAGTGGTTATCACTCTTCATGTCGGTTCGTTTTAACCCGCATGTTACCATATTTCAAAATGCTCGCACATTTACTGAAGTAAGATCTTAGTTATTAAGATCGCAAATAAAAAAAGGTGTCCTAGGACACCTTTTTTATTGCTTAAATTATAAGTTACCACTTACTTAACGAATAATAAGTAGGCTCAAAATACGTAAGATGGATCAAATTCTAGTCAGTGATGAGTGGCGTAAAACCTTTCACTAAATCATCTAGGGCTTTCATTTGAGCTAAGTAAGGCTCTAGCTTATCCAGTGGCAATGCACAAGGACCATCACACTTAGCTGCAGATGGATCAGGATGTGCTTCAATGAATAAACCCGCTATTCCTATTGCCATACCACTTCGCGCTAATTGCGCCGCTTGAGCACGACGACCATCAGCGCTATCACTACGACCACCAGGCTTTTGCAGGGCGTGCGTTGCGTCAAAGATAACAGGGGCGTAATTTTTCATTTCGTCCATTGCCAGCATATCAACAACGAGGTTGTTATATCCATAGCAACTACCTCGCTCACATAAAATAATATTCTCATTTCCCGCTTCACCAAATTTGGTAATAATGTGCTTCATTTCATGTGCAGCAAGAAATTGGGGTTTTTTAACATTTATAACGGCACCGGTTTTAGCCATGGCTACCACAAGGTCAGTTTGTCTCGCTAAAAAGGCTGGTAACTGGATAACATCAACGACTTCACTTACCGGCTGTGCTTGATATGATTCATGCACGTCAGTAATAATCGGCACATTAAACGTTGACTTTATTTCTTCAAAAATCTTTAAGCCTTCATCTAAACCAGGGCCTCTATAAGAATTGACTGAAGAACGATTTGCTTTATCAAATGAGGCCTTAAATACATAAGGTATACCTAGCTTTTGAGTCACTTCAACATAGTGCTCAGCAATTTTCATCGCAAGATCACGTGATTCAAGCACATTCATGCCACCAAATAATACAAAAGGTTGCTCATTAGCAACGTCAATGCCTTTAACTGAAACAGATTTAATTGTCATCATTTCTTCCTAAAAAGTATTCCTAAAAAAGTACCGTAATTCTATTATCAGATATGTGCAAAAAGTAGCTTTAAGTAATGCTTCAACTTTAAGCTGTATAAATCAATTTAAAGGAAAAAGCACTGAGTTGACACTTATCAATTAGAAAAGTATCAATGAGCACTTTTGACACCTAAATTCGTTCATACATCAACAAGGTGATGTTTTACTAACTACCGATAATACGTAATAGTTGTCCACACATCCAAGCCATATAAGTACCTAGGGCATAACCTAGTACTGCAAGTAATACACCAACAGGTGCTAATGATGGGTGGAATGCAGAGGCAATCACTGGGGCAGAAGCTGCACCACCAATATTAGCTTTACTACCTACCGCTAAGTAAAATATTGGCGCTTTAATGAATCGGCCAACAGCAAATAATAAAGCGACGTGTATTGCCATCCAAATTAAACCAATAACCACATACTTCGGCGCTTCTGCTATTTGGGTAACATCCATATGCAAACCAATGGTTGCAACAAGAATATATAAGAAACTACTACCAACTTTAGAGGCACCTACCGATTCAAGTCGTCTAACTTTAGTAAACGATAAAGCCAAGCCAATTGAAGTTACTAAGACAATAATCCAAAATAATTTACTGTGTAGACTGAATTTTTTTAGATCAGGGAAATTTTGTTGGAAAAACGGTACCAGTAAATCAGCTGCAAAATGGGCAAAACCAGCTGCACCAAAAGCGATGGCAATAATAAATATAAAATCTTTCAATTCTGGCGTTCGTTTATGCTCTTTGTCAAAAGCTTCAACATCAGCAATTAATTTATCAATACCCGAGGTATCTGCACCACTTTTAGCATCAATAGCTTTATGGTTTGCAGCAATATAAAGTAATACTGCCATCCAAATATTAGCCACTACAATATCTACTGTGACCATAATGGTAAATATCTTACCATCCGCTTCAAATATTTCTTTCATCGCTAACATATTAGCGCCACCGCCAATCCAGCTACCAGCAAGAGCGGCCATACCACGCCATACAGCTTCAGGACCGGTAACACCAATAAGCTCAGGCCAAATAGCAGAGACAATTAGCAAAGCAATTGGACCACCAATTACGACCCCGACGGTACCAGTTAAAAACATAATAATAGCTTTGCTACCAAGGCCTGCAATGGCTTTTACATCGATACTTAACGTTAACAGTACTAAACAAGCAGGTAGAAGAAAGTATTTTGCTACTTCATCAACTTGGCTAACCTCAGCACTCACTATGCCAAAGGTATTTAAAAAAGAAGGCAGTAAATAGCACATTAATAACGCAGGTACATATTTATAAAATTTTTGACAGGCGGAATTCTTACTCGTGGAAGTATAAAAAACCAAGCCTAAGATAAGCGCCAAAAGTCCCAATACTACTGCATCATTGGTAATGAGTGGCGCATTCGCCACAATATTTTCTTGCATTATTTTGCCTTTTATCTTTATTTATATTTTTGTTTTTGTTTTTGTTCTTATTTTTATTCTTGATAAAGTAAAAATTCTAGTGAAGTACGTTATTACCAACATCAATTTTTTCAAGTTGAATTTTTAATATTTTCGCTGCGGGATCTTTAGGGCATTGCTCTACGAAATAACGGTAATCATCAACCGCCACTTTAAAACAATCAAGCTGGTGCAGCAAGAAACCACGGTCTCTACGTTGCAATGGATCGTCAGGATTTAATGACAAGATAACATCAACGCATGTTAATGCTTTATCAAAGGCCTGTTCATGGATCAAAACGTTTTTCAGTGCTGATAGGTGTTCTACCAAAGCGACACTGTCATCGATTGCTTTTAATTCTTGCTCTCCAGGATCGCCATCTAACTCATCTAAACGCACATCAAGCTCAGTCCAATCGAGTGACTCTCCTGTTATTGCATCAAAAATAATAGCGTACTGCTCATCACAGCACAGGCGTACCATAATTTTATTGGGGATAAATACTAAGTCTGTCTCAAAGCCACAAGCGGTAATGATTTCTTTAACTAAAGCCGCCTTAACAACAGGTGACATAGCACGTTGATTCAGACCTTTTGCGACACTATAAGCAGAAATAGGCCAGCGGGTCTGATAACGGTCTATAAATAAGTGCTGAAAATATAATTCATTAAGTAAAGCTTCTGCTTTTTCTAATGGTGATTCTATTTCACTTATGATGGCAATACACTGGCTGATAATTAATTCTAAGCTATCCAAAGATGCTTCAGTTTGCACAGGTTCTTGAGCACTATCGGCAAAAACATGCTCTTCAATTAGTACAAGTTTCTGTAGTAAATCTTTATCGGCAGACTTTAATTCTGATAAAAACAATTCATTCATAACTAATTATCTTAATGACTCCGTTGGATGCTTAACCAATAAATTCGATTTTGCACTTTAGTTCAGACTTAAACTTTATTTTTAACTGTTATTGTTAGCTAAAAAACATCGCTTCGCGAGTTATTGCTAAGCGAACTATCAACATTACCCAACCCATAGCACCTAAAAAACCAAGTATTTGCATCGGTCTATTACGCGCTAATTTCAAGGTGTAATAGCCAGTAAATATATAAGCAAACAAAGCTAAAATCTTTTCAGCTAACCACATTTGTTCCATTGGGTTTAAATGTAATTTTACGGCTAACGAAATACCAGCAATAAGTAAAAAAGTATCGATAACATGAGGGCTTATCTTTAACCATTTACGGTCAAGATTCTTTGATGCCATTAACGTTAAAATAAAACGGTAGGTGAATAAGCTAATGCTAAGTACTGCAAGGGTTATATGTAAATGTTTCAAAGTTATTCCTTTTATTTGAGCAAATGGTTCTATTAATTTGTCCAATTGCTTATGCAATTATTTTCTCATAGTGTATCGATTTTAGGTTATCAAAACGTTTCAAAGTGTAACCCTAAAGCAAAAATCAACGATTAAGTTAAACAACAAGTATTAACCGACTTATACCCGCTCCACCTGAAGATGTTTGTTTCAGGAGATCTGAGCGAATCATAATCAAGGCACATTTTTTTGTTAAGGGTTATTCCCTTAAAAATAAATGTAACGAAGAGTATGGTTTGCTCAGTTCTCCCCAAAGGGCTGGTTTATAAATGCTTTATGCTACGTTATTGATTTCGATAAGGGAACAACCATTCTCTTCAATCAATGCCTTCCCTAAAGCATTTATAATTCCAGCTGCATCCTGCATATTCAAGTGGGACGGGTATATAAACTTGCCCAAGTGATACGCTCGTGACCATTGAAGTCTCTAACGGTTTGTACATTGTCATAACCTAAAGCCGTTAAGATATTTCTTACCGCTTGACCTTGCTCAAAACCATGTTCAAAAAATAGAGAACCGTGAGTATTGAGAAACTTTAGCGCTTGTTGTGCTATGTGCTTAATATCACCAAGCCCTTGCTCATCGGCAACCAAAGCAGATTCAGGTTCACAACGCACATCACCTTGGCTTAGATGCTTATCTAATGCATCAATATAAGGGGGGTTAGAAACAATCACATCAAACTTACGCTCATTAACTGCATTAAACCAATCACTTTGGAATATATTCACATGCGATAAGTGTAAGTCTTGTGCGTTTTGCTTGGCTAGTTTTACTGCATCAAGACTAAAATCAATAGCGTCAATTTGCCAGTTTGGTTGTTCTGATGCAAGCGCTAGTGCGATTGCACCAGTGCCAGTACCAAGATCTAAGCAATGTAAGGTATCCAACTCACCAAAATGTTCAAGGACTAGTTCAACTAAAACTTCGGTGTCAGGACGTGGGATAAGCGTAGCCGGTGAAACCCGAAATGGCAGAGACCAAAACTCTTGTACTCCAACAATATAAGCTATTGGCTCACCCATTATCCGCCTTTGTAATAAGGCAAGATACTGTTGTTCAGATTGCTCAGTTACTTCTTTCTCTGGCCAAGTAAGTAAGTAACTACGTTCCTTATCAAGCACAAAACACAAGAGGATTTGTGCATCGAGCTTAGCACTATCTGAACAGGAAACTAATTGTTCCTGTCCGTGTGCTATCCAGTACGCTATGGTGTTATTTTCCATTGATATTACTGATAAAGTGGCTGACAAAACTACGATTAATGTTGTTCGGCTAATTCAGCTAACAAATCAGCTTGGTTTTCTTGCATTATCGGCTCCATCACCAGTTGTAAACTACCTTCCATAATTTCGTTTAAACGATATAAAGTCAGGTTAATACGGTGATCACTCATGCGACCTTGTGGAAAGTTGTAGGTACGAATACGTTCAGAGCGATCACCACTGGCAACAAGGTTACGACGTGATGATTCTTCTTCACTACGACGTTTTTCATCTTCAGCCTGCTGCAGGCGTGCTTGAAGTACTGACATCGCTTGCGCTCTGTTTTTATGCTGTGAGCGTTGTTCTTGACACTCAACCACAACACCCGTAGGAATATGGGTAATACGAATAGCCGAGTCTGTTTTGTTAACATGCTGACCACCTGCACCTGATGCACGGAAAGTATCAACTTTTAAGTCAGCTTTATTAATTTCAATCGCATCTGCCTCTGGAATTTCAGGCATAACAACTACAGTACAAGCCGAGGTATGTACTCTACCTTGAGATTCAGTCGCTGGCACACGTTGTACACGGTGACCACCCGACTCAAATTTCATATGACCGAAAACGCCTTCACCATTTACTTTCATGATCAGTTCTTTATAACCGCCCTGCTCACTTTCATTGGAGTTCATTACTTCAATTTTCCAGCCTTTCTTTTCTGCATAACGGCTGTACATTCTAAATAAATCACCAGCAAAAATAGCCGCTTCATCACCACCAGCTCCAGCACGAATTTCAACAAAACAGTTGTTATCATCGTTAGGATCGCGTGGAAGTAATAAAATTTGTAATTCATCCGCAATATCAGCAACCGCTTTTTTCGCGTCTTTGAATTCTTCCTGTGCCATTTCTCGCATATCAGGATCGTCATCTTTAAGCATCAGCTCTGCTGTAGAAAAATCATCTTCAGCACTTTTATAATTATTAAAAACTGAAGTCACTGCATCAAGCTGCTTAAACTCTTTAGATAAAGCACGGAACTTTTCTTGGTCGCTAATGGTTGCAGGATCGGATAATAATGCCTGTACTTCTTCAAAGCGCTCTACTAGCACTTCAAGTTTCTGATAAACTGATGATTTCATTGGGAATATTCTTATATTTTAGATAAGGATGACTAAATTACTGCTATTCTAACACAGTAATAACGCAATCCACCATGTCCGCTGCAAATTGTCATGGCGGTGCACTAGCAGAGTCAGGGCATGTTAATCTTTCAGGGTTAAAATTTGTTCACATTAAAGCGGATTTAATTACAGTCGAATTTTTAGCATAGCCATGCTAAATAAATCAAATAAGGTCTTTGCTTTTATGAGTACATAAAATAATACGAGGTCTACTCTTGTGAATCTATATTAAAGATGTCACGTAAATAGATAAGTTTATCCAGTTCACCACCTTGGGCAGCAGACTGGAGAGCACTGGTAGGTGCATGCATGAATTTATTGGTAAGTTTATTGGCAAGTTCAGCTAGAACAGCTTCTGAATTTTTACCATTTTTTAATTGTATGAATGCTTTTTCGAGTAAAACATCACGGTTATCTAAACATTGTTTACGATAACTAATGACAGTGTCCTGCGTATTTAAACCGCGCAGCCATGCCATAAAATTATCGGACTGGCTATTCACAATGCTTTCAGCTTGAACTGCAGCTTTACGTCGATTGGCTATATTCTTAGCAATAATGCCTTGTAAGTCATCAACGGTATATAAAAATACATCTTCAAGTTCTGAAACTTGTTCTTCAATATCACGAGGAACAGCAAGATCAACCATAAAAATAGGTTGATGCTTACGTGACGCTAACGCTTGCTCAACCATGCCTTTACCAATGATAGGTAAAGTAGATCCGGTAGAGCTGATAACAATATCAGCATTACACATATGTTCAGGTATTTGCGCTAAAGTAATAACATCAGCGCCAATTTTCGTTGCCATGTTTTCAGCACGTGCAAGTGTTCTGTTAGCAACGGTAATTTTACCGACATTATTTTCATATAAATGTTTTGCAACTAACTCAATAGTTTCACCTGCACCAACAAGCAATACTTTAGTTTTTTCAAGGCCGCCAAAAATATGCTTGGCTAAGTTTACTGAAGCAAAGGCAACAGATACTGCACTGGCACCAATTTCAGTTTCTGTGCGAACTTGTTTTGCTACGCCAAAAGTACGTTGAAATAACCGGTCCATAATCAATGACATAGAGCCAGCAGCTTTCGCTTGACTATAAGCTTGTTTCATTTGCCCTAGGATTTGCGGTTCGCCTAAAACAAGAGAGTCTAAACCACAGGCTACGCGCATCATATGATTAACGGCTTGCTGGTCTTTATGCCAATATAGGCTAGGTAAAATAGTCGAGGCGGGTACGTTATGGAAACTTTCTAGCCATTTAATTAGGCGTTGCTGAGTAACATCAAAGTCACCATCTTGTACTAGGTATAACTCTGTTCTATTACAGGTAGAAAGAATAGCAACTTCACGACACTGTACTGCATTAAGCATTTCTTGAAGGGCAATAGAAAGCTTATCTGGATTAAAAGATATTTTCTCTCTGACCGCAACAGGCGCAGTTTTATGATTAATTCCAACAGCAACGATAGACACAGTAATAAACCTATTTTGTAAACATTTCCGACAAGTTTTATAGAACTTGTTTTATATAGTAACGTAAGTATACCCTAAGCCCTGCTATTAAAATATGATCTGTGATAAAAGACCCTAAAAATAATACTGCTATTTACAAAGGCTAAAAAGCTATGTTTCAATAACAATTATCATCGTTTTAAGCACTTATCATTAATGTCCCAATTTATTAAAGCTCACCTTTATTCACCCTATTTACTCACCCTTACCTTATGTACGGTATTAGTATCAGGTTGTAGTACTCTGCCTAATAATGAAACTCAGGTATTAATTAAACAAACATCCCAACAAAGAATTGACGAACTGCAACACTTACAGCAGTGGAAAATAAAGGGTAAAATAGCTTTTATAGAAAAAAAATCACGCAGTAGCGCAACATTATCTTGGCAAGTTGACGAAAATAAAAGCACCCAAAAACTCAATTTAACCACTTATTTAGGGATAAATGTTCTACAACTTGATTCGAATGCTAACAGCCATAAAATACAAGTAGATGGAAAAACCTATCAAGGCCATAATTTAGAAGTACTTATTCATTCCATTACCGGTTTAACCTTACCAACCCAAGCACTGACGTTTTGGCTCAAAGGTATACCCTATCAAGAAGATGATAGTATTCATTATCAAAAAACTACGCAGCTACCACTCACGCTATCAAGCTATTATAATAATGAATTATGGCAAGTCAGCTACGCTAACTATCAGCAAATTGATAGCTATAGCTTAGCGACTAAATTTTCGATTAAGAAAGATGATTTATTAATTAAAATTGTCGTCAATGACTGGTCTATTACCAACAAATAATTGGCTATTGCCAAATAATATCACTCAAAATAAGCAGAATATTTACATGACTTGCGCTTCTAACTCGAACTCTTTTCTTAATAAAGCGATTGAATTTCCATCGCCAGCAAAGATTAACTTATTTTTACACATTGTCGGACAACGTGAAGATGGTTATCACAATTTAGAAACACTTTTTCAATTTATCGATCATAGCGATACTCTTACCTTAACGGCGACCGAAACGCCTGATATAGAATTATTAACACCTATTGATGGTGTTAATAATGACGATAACTTAATTGTCAAAGCAGCACGATTACTAAAAAATAGAAGTAATACTGATTTGGGCGTTAAGATCAGTATCAATAAAATCCTACCAATGGGTGGAGGTTTGGGTGGTGGTTCATCAAATGCAGCGACCGTTTTAGTTGCACTCAATTTGTTATGGCAGTGCGAGTTTTCTTTAAGTGAATTGTCATCGTTAGGTTTGAGTCTTGGCGCCGATGTACCTATATTTATTCATGGTTTTTCTGCCTTTGCCCAAGGCGTAGGTGACCATCTCACCGCTATCAAACCTCAAGAGTCTTGGTATTTGATTACTAAACCTGAATGTAGCATCTCTACAAAGGAAATTTTTACTGCTGTAGATCTACCTAGAAATACTAAGAAACTTGACCCCACAGCCCTTAACACTAGCGACTTCGTCACTGAAAGCTTTCATAATGACTGCCAAACATTAGTAATAAAACAGTATCCCGAGGTTGCCAAGTTACTGGCTTGGTTGGTAGAATACGCACCCTCAAGAATGACAGGAACTGGAGCGTGTGTTTTTACGCAATTTTCTAGTTATCAAGAGGCGCGTTCATTACAAGCGAAACTCCCTAAAGGAATAAGCTCTTTTGTAGCGCAAGGACTGAATAAGTCTCCACTCTGCTCTGTAATAGCAAAGCTATCATTGAGCGAGTAAAGTTTTATAAAGATTTGCTAACTTAACCAATACGGCTGTTTTTAAGCACATTATTGTGCTAGAAAAAAGCTGTTACAGTTAAGCCGGCCTATACTGTTCAATGATTGCTTATCAATCAAAGAGCCTACTATTAATGTCAAATATTTCTGAGGAATCGAAAGTGCCTGACATGAAGATTTTTGCGGGTAATGCCACCCCTGAACTGGCCAAGAAAATTGCTAATCGCCTATATATGCCTCTAGGTGATGCTAAAGTCGGTAGTTTTAGTGATGGTGAAATTAGTGTTGAAATAAATGAAAACGTCCGTGGTGCTGATGTTTTTATTATTCAATCAACCTGTGCTCCAACCAACAATAACTTAATGGAATTAATTGTAATGATAGACGCTTTGCGTCGTGCCTCTGCTGGCCGTATCACTGCTGTAATCCCTTATTTTGGTTATGCTCGCCAAGACAGACGCGTACGTAGTGCTCGTGTACCTATTACTGCGAAAGTAGTTGCTGACTTCTTATCAAGTGTTGGTGTTGACCGTGTATTAACTGTTGACTTACACGCAGAGCAAATTCAAGGTTTCTTTGATGTGCCTGTTGATAATGCGTTTGGTACACCTATCTTATTAGATGATATGCAAAATCGTGAGTTAGACAACCCTGTTGTTGTTTCTCCTGATATCGGTGGTGTAGTTCGTGCTCGTGCTGTAGCTAAGTTACTTGATGATGCTGATTTAGCCATTATCGATAAACGTCGCCCTAAAGCGAACGTTGCACAAGTTATGCATATTATTGGTGAAGTTGAAGGCCGTGACTGTATTATCGTAGATGATATGATTGATACTGGTGGCACTTTAGCTAAAGCAGCAGAAGCATTAAAAGAACATGGCGCAAAACGTGTTATTGCTTATGCTACTCACCCAGTACTATCAGGTAATGCAGCACAAAACCTTAGAGAATCTGTTATTGATGAAGTTGTTGTTACTGACTCAATACCTCTTTCTGATGAAATTAAAGCACTTAAAATGGTTCGTCAATTAACATTAAGTGGCATGTTAAGTGAAGCGATTCGTCGTGTAAGCAATGAAGAATCTATTTCTGCAATGTTTGACTAATTCCTGACAATGATCGCCTAGCGATTAATGACAACTATTGCAAAAAAGCAGCCACTACTTAGGCTGCTTTTTTATTGCCCTTCTCTTCCCCCGATACCTCCGTCAATTATTCTGTTTATTTAATAGCTTTACCTAAGCCTAAATGTTATTATGCCGCGCCTTTTTTATCTAATGGCCTAGTTATTTATAGCTAAGCATATTTAATGTAGATTCAAATGGTGTCTCCTTGTTTTTGGTCGCAAAAAACAAGATAAAATTTTTAAGTTTTTTAACTTATATAACAAAAGAGTATTAAAATGACTGATTTATTAACATTAGAAGCTGAAGTACGTACTGATTTAGGGAAAGGTGCGAGCCGCCGCCTACGTCACGCGAACAAAGTTCCTGCTATCCTTTACGGTGAAAATGAAGAACCTATTTCTTTAACTTTAGAGCACAAAAACGTTTTCCGTGCTCAACAAGAAGAAGCGTTCTACTCGCAAGTATTAACATTGAACATCGCTGGCAAGCCAGTTGAATGTCTAATTAAAGACATGCAACGTCATCCGTTCAAGCAAGTTGTAATGCACTTAGATTTCTTACGCATTGATGCAAAGCATGCTGTTCATGCAAACGCTCCTATTCACTTCTTAAACGAAGATGAAGCGGCTAAAACTGGTGCGAACATTTCTCACCACATGAATGAAATCGCTATCACTTGTTTACCAAAAGACTTACCTGAGTTCATCTCAATTGACTTAGCTGGTTTAGAACTTGGTCAAACTATCCATTTATCAGACGTTACCTTCCCTGCAGGCGTTACTTCTGATGAATTGGCTAAAGGCGAAGATCACGATCTAGCTGTTGTTTCTGCTAATGCACCGAAAGCTGCAAAAGTAAGCACTGACGATGAAGCTGCTGCTCCAGCAGAAGAAGCTCCAGCTGCTGAATAATAGCCACATTCATTTATAATATTATAGATAATGACTATTAAACTAATTGCGGGGCTGGGAAATCCTGGCCCCGAATATAGCAAAACACGCCACAATGCAGGTGTTTGGTTCGTAGAAGAACTAGCACGTAGCCATAACATTTCCCTTCGTCCCGAAAAAAAATACTCTGGCCTTTACGGTAAAGGGTTAATTGCGGGAAACCTTGTTCACTTATTAATCCCCACTACATTTATGAACCGTAGCGGTCAAGCAGTTGCACCTCTAGCTAATTTTTATAAAATATCGGTCGATGAAATTTTAGTTGCCCATGATGAATTAGACATGTTGCCTGGTGTTTGTAAGATTAAAAAAGGCGGTGGGCACGGCGGACACAATGGCTTGCGCGATATTATTGATCGCATGGCTAACAATAAAGATTTTTACCGGTTACGTATTGGTATTGACCATCCGGGTCATCGCGATAAAGTAACGGGTCATGTACTGGGTAAAGCGCCGAGTGCAGAACAAGCAAAAATTGAACAAGCAATCGACGAAGCCAGTCGATGTTTAGATATTTGGCTAAAAGACGACTTAAAGAAAGCGCAAAATCGCTTACACTCTTTTAAAGCCGAGTAATTATACACAAGTAAATACACGCTAGAAATAATCAATAGGTAAAAAATTATGGGTTTTAAATGTGGTATCGTTGGCTTGCCTAACGTCGGTAAATCAACACTATTCAATGCACTTACCAAAGCAGGTATTGATGCGGCAAACTTCCCTTTTTGTACTATTGAGCCAAATACTGGCGTAGTACCAGTACCAGATCCTCGCTTAGATAAATTAACAGCCATAGTAAAACCTGAGCGTGTATTAGCCACAACAATGGAATTTGTAGATATCGCAGGTCTTGTTGCTGGAGCATCAAAAGGTGAAGGTTTAGGTAATAAGTTTTTAGCTAACATTCGTGAAACCGATGCCATTGGCCATGTTGTACGTTGTTTTGATAATGACAACATTATCCATGTTGCTAATAAAGTAAGTCCTGTTGATGATATCGATGTGATCAATACTGAATTAGCTTTATCTGATATGGACACAGCGGAACGTGCTATTTTTCGTTTAGCCAAAAAAGCTAAAGGTGGAGATAAAGACGCTAAATTTGAAATGCCGGTATTAGAGAAAATATTAAAGCATGTTGAAGAAGGCCACATGGTACGTTCTTTAGAGTTATCTAAAGAAGAAAAAGCAGCCGTCGATTACTTAAACTTTTTGACACTAAAACCAACAATGTATATAGCTAATGTCAACGATGATGGTTTTGAAAATAATCCTTATCTTGATGAAGTACAAAAAATAGCGGATGCAGAAGGTGCTATCGTTGTTGCTGTTTGTGCTGAGATTGAAAGTGAGTTGTCTGAAATGGATGACGAAGACCGTGTTGAATTTATGGCTGATTTGGGTTTAGAAGAACCAGGACTTAATCGTGTTATAAATGCCGGTTATTCTTTACTACACTTGCAAACTTATTTTACTGCCGGCGTTAAAGAAGTACGCGCGTGGACAGTAAAACAAAATGCTACCGCACCTCAAGCAGCAGGTGTTATTCACACTGATTTTGAAAAAGGTTTCATTCGTGCCGAAATTATTAGCTACGATGACTTTATTGAATTTAATGGTGAGTCGGGTGCTAAAGAAGCTGGCAAGTGGCGCTTAGAAGGTAAAGAGTATCGTGTAAAAGATGGCGATGTAATCCACTTCCGCTTTAATGTCTAACACGCTGTAAAAATTATATTCTCAAAAAGGCTCATCATGATGGGCCTTTTTTGTGCCTGTAAAACACTAACTAGGGCAATTGAATTAAGTAAGGTTGCAATGTTTACTGTAAAAGGTGAAATAATCGAAAATATTAAGAATAAGGCGCTTGATTGAGCATAGTAGTATGCTGTTACCCCGTTCATTACTCTTCGTAATAATAATTGCTTAAGTACTTATTAAAAAGTCCTGCTGACTCCTGATATTTATAACAGACATACATAGGGAACATTTATTAGTTTTCATCGTAAAAAATTATTGATTAGCGCTCTAACATTTCATCATTGGCAATTTACAAACAAATAATTTAGCTTGAAATAGATAATTTAACAAAATATTCAACGCAACTAACCTAGTAAACCAAAGAATGGCAATCTCATCTCTTTCGCTATAAAGACAAATGTATTACCTAATTCATCAATTCACTGCTTTTTTCACTGTTTCCCTGCATAGTTATTCGTCAAACTGCACACGCAATAGCCAAACAAATAAAAAGTACAACTTTTTTGAAAATAACTGTTGACGGAAGGCAAGTAGATTAGCATAATACGCCGCACTTGCTACAGAGCAGGTTGGTAAAGGCTACATAGCTCAGTTGGTTAGAGCACATCACTCATAATGATGGGGTCCCAGGTTCGAGTCCCGGTGTAGCCACCATTTTACTTCAGTATTTATACTTAAGTAAAAAGAGTTCAAGTCTCTTTAAAAACTTGAATGTAATGCGGGTTTGGCGGAATTGGTAAAACGATACACGCGCTACTTTTTTTTATAGAGAGTAGGTTCCAGTATTACAAGATGTGAGAGTTCAAGTCTCTTTAAAAATTGAATGTATGCGGGTTTGGCGGAATTGGTAGACGCGCTGGATTTAGGTTCCAGTATCGCAAGATGTGAGAGTTCAAGTCTCTTGACCCGCACCATTTCAAAGCAACGTTGTTGCACGTAAAAAGTAAGTACATTGCAGGGATATAGCCAAGCGGTAAGGCAGCGGGTTTTGATCCCGTCATTCAGAGGTTCAAATCCTCTTATCCCTGCCACTTTTTATCATCATTGTTAATTCAATTTTAATAAAAAGTATGCAATGTAACTTATTATCCTGGAGGGATATAGCCAAGCGGTAAGGCAGCGGGTTTTGATCCCGTCATTCAGAGGTTCAAATCCTCTTATCCCTGCCATTTTTTTAAAAATGGTACACAGAGCCAAGTCTCTTTAAACCTTGAATGTAATGCGGGTTTGGCGGAATTGGTAGACGCGCTGGATTTAGGTTCCAGTATCGCAAGATGTGAGAGTTCAAGTCTCTTGACCCGCACCATTTCAAATATCTAGAAAACAAAACACTCCCCTTATTATCTAAAACTTAAGCACTGCTTATATTAGATAATTATTTGTGTTTCAAAGGCTACATAGCTCAGTTGGTTAGAGCACATCACTCATAATGATGGGGTCCCAGGTTCGAGTCCCGGTGTAGCCACCATTTTTACCTCTGTAAAAATGCGTTCAATCCTCTTGAACCATACCCTTTCAAAATATCTAGAATCTCAAATAACACGTCAAGTACACTACAAATGATACTTACAAATTGAAACCTTATACTCAATTATTCGCTACTAATTACTCGTTATAAAAATCAGCCATACTTCTATGCTATATATGTAAGGTTTTATAAGTAATCACGGCATGAACTACTAGTAATCTTACTCATAAATGCTACTTCCATAATGTTTATCACTTTAAGAGCCATTCCTGCTCATCAAAAGTACATTGTATAACTCTTTCATTCTAATGCTGGGGTTCAACTCCCCCGAACAATAATTTCCTATTTAACCTGCGGTAACTTATCTATAAACCACACGCATAAGCCAATGCTTTGTTTTTTATAGTCGAGTTTAGAACAGGTACTTTGTTAACCGCTAACAAGGCTAAATTACGGGCAGCTTTAATAAGTGGTGAAGGATGACTAAAACCAGCATATAAAGCATCCATAGTAGACATCATAAGTAAGTTATCTTTGCGTCTCATTTTTTCATAACGAACTAACACAGCCTCATCATGCCATGCTTCACCATTGCCAATCGCTTCCGCGATAACATGCTGCAAGGCCAGTACATCTTTAAAGCCTAAATTTACCCCCTGCCCGGCCATTGGATTGATAGTATGAGCTGCATCACCTAATAACAAAACTCGCTTATGCTGATAGGTATTAGCGTGTCTACGTGTTAATGAAAAGTCACCTTTGGCCAGCACCTTGATATCACCCAATTGTGCAGGAAAGCATTTAAGTACTTCTTGTTGCAGTTGGCTATTTGATAACGAAGCTAAGCGGGTTATTTCATCTCGTTGGTGATACCAAACTAAAGAGGCATAACCACCTAATGGACTTTGTCCTGGCAATGGTAAAAAGGCTACTGGCCCTGTAGGTGAAAATTTCTGCCAGGTAATGTCTTGTTGGCACATTGACGTTTCAACATTAATCAACATGGCTGACTGTTGATAGTCCCAGCCTGTCATGCCAATAGCAGACATTTGCCTTACTTTTGATTGAGCGCCATCAGCGCCAATAACTAGCTTTGCCGTTACCACGCTATTAGTTAGTGTTAGTGTTGCTCTGTTATTGCCGGAGTCATCATCTTGGTTTAGGGAGAGTAAGCTTTCTGGGCAGTATGTGTGAATATTACTCATAGCAGTAACTTGTTGCCATAGCGCGAGTTGAATCAAACGGTTTTCTACGATATGTCCTAGATGTGACTGCTCAATGTCGTCAGCGTTAAATTCAGTATAAGCACTTTCATACTCCCAAACACCTAAACGTTTGTAAGGACAACTGCGCCATTGTTTAACTTGTTGCCATGCGCCAACTTGATTGAGTAAGTTTTGTGAAGCTAAAGAAATCGCTGATACACGTAAATCAAGAGGTTGCTCAGCACTGAAAGCTTGGGGCGTGAATTTCTCCACCAAAGCAACCTTTAAACCAAGTTGCGCTAAGGTCAATGCACTTGCTGCACCAACCATACCACCGCCAATAACCACACAATCAAAATGTTCCATACTTTAATGTTCACAACAATATCGGAATAGACTGTTATTTTACCCAAGCACGCGAATAATTTCGACCCTTTATCAATTAATTAATATCAATCTAACCATTTAGGCGGATTACCCACTTGTTGGCATAAGGTAATCAGCGCTTTTGAGGCTATCGGTTTAGAGATAAAATAACCTTGGCCGTAATCGCAACCTAATGAGCGTAGGTAGTCGTAGTGCTGCTTAGTTTCTATACCTTCACCAACCAGTTTTAACGATAAGCTATGCCCAATTAAAACGACTGCTTCAACTAAACTTGCATCGGTTTTATCATCAATAGATCCGGCGATAAAAGAACGATCTATCTTCATTACATCGATGGGAAAATGTTTTAGATAACTCAACGATGAATAACCCGTACCAAAATCATCCATATAAATAGCAACGCCTAAACTACGAATATCTTGTAAAGTAGTCATCATTTCTTCTGAATTATCCATCAATGAACTTTCGGTAATTTCAACTTTCAAGCTAGATGGCGAAATATTATTAACTTTCAGGGCTTTTTTTATGATGTCTTTTATCGGCGTTTGACTTGTTTGTTTGCATTGTCGACTAGAGACATTAACGGCCACTTGTATTTTCAGACCAAGATCGTGCCAATACCTTAAATCAGTACATGCCTGTTCAATCACCCATTGTCCAATAGGTTCAATCAAGCCAGCTTCCTCAGCTATTTCTATAAAACTATCGGGGTAAATTAATCCTTTATCTGGGTGTTGCCAGCGAATGAGTGCTTCAGCGCCAATAATTTCCCCCGTATCGAGTGAAACTACCGGTTGATAATGCAAGACAAATTCTTGCCGCTTAATTGCTTGCCTTAAAGCTTGCTCTATATGCATCCGTCTACTGACAGTTTCATTCATACTCTTCGTAAAAAATTGAAAAGTATTGCGGCCCGCAGCTTTTGCTTGATACATAGCAGTATCCGCATTTTTAAGCAGTAATTCAACATTGTCACCATCAACAGGGCCAATCGTAACGCCTATACTCGCAGAAACAACGGCTTCATTATTATTTCGTAAATGAAAAGGCATCGATAAACTAGTCAGGATATTTTTAACGACTCGTTCAATAGCAAAACGATTAGATAGGCCTACTAATAGAACAACAAACTCATCGCCACCAAATCGAGCTACAGTATCCTTTTCACGTATACAGTTTCTTAACCGAATCGCCGCCAACTTTAATAACTCATCTCCACTACTGTGTCCCCAGGTATCATTGACAAATTTAAACCGATCTAAATCAATGAACAATAAAGCTACTTCACTATCTTCAGCTTTATCCCCCTTTAACTTATTATGTAATCTTTCGACACATAAACCACGGTTAGGTAGCCCGGTGAGTGAGTCATAATTAGCTTGTAACCAAATATCTTCCTCATATTTTTTATGCTTAGTGATGTCTGAAAATAAACTAATATATTGGAGTGGCTTTTTATCTTGGTCTCTCACCACTGAAATAGCTAAAAATTCAGGGTAAATTTCACCATTTTTTCTTTTATTCCAAATTTCACCTTGCCAGCTATTATCTTGCTCAAGAGATTGCCACATTTTTTGATAAAAATGATTGTCATGCTTACCTGAGTTTAGAATATTAGGTGACTTACCTAATACCTCTTCTATGCTAAAACCACTGATATGACAAAATGCAGGGTTAACCGTTTCAATCCTATTCTCTGCATTCGTGATCATGATTGCTTCTGAAGCATACTTAAATACTGCCGCAGAAATCCTTTGCTCGCCTTCTGATTTAATACGTTCGGCTAACATTTGATTAAAAGCTATCACCATATCGGATATTTCATCCTTTCCTTTGACTTTCAATGGCTGATTAAATTTATGCTCAACCTCCATTGTTGTCATTGCGGTGCTGATATATTTAATTTTCGCAACAATGCGCCTAACCGCTAAGAAAGAGAGGTATAAGGTTGTTATAAAGACCAAAATAAATGTTGTTATGTAGAGCACTAAACTATCGATTGCTTGTTGCTCTTCATGACTCGCTAAATTCTGCATTTCAGAAAGGATATGATTGCTTATTGCTCTAAATTCATCAATGCGTAACGAAGACAAATGCCACCACTGCTCAGTATCAATACCGACATCATTTTGTTGTAGCTTCTTAATCGCAGCTACCGCTTGGCTATCATCAATGCGAATTTCGTCATCTATTTGCTCAGCATGTCTGCCTTTGTCTCTTGACATTTTTGCTAATAAGATATGCTGGTGATAACGATTTAAGGTCTGCCCAATAATATCAACCGCTTGTTTTTCATCATTTGTTAAGTTGGCAATATCATTAAATGTTGTCAGATAGTTTTGACTGGAAGATAGGCGAGTTAGAAAACTGTCAAAGTAATTGGTTTCTCCTCTTAATACATAATTTTTAAAATCATGTATTAAGCCGCCATAGCCTATTTCTCGTTCAAGTTGTGCCAATTGCTCAGCGCGTATTAATCTTTCATTGAGTAGGTCTCTAATGAGCAATACTTGCTGGTTATTTTCTGAATTAAGTTGCCGCTGTAACCACAGTTGATGATGCGATTTTGATACAGAAAATAAATCACTAATGAGCTCTGTTTGTGCATTTCCATAAGAGATAACTTGCTGGAGCTGGCTGGCGTATAGCTGTTTAGTATTCAAAAAAGCGTTTAAAGCACCACGTTCCTGTCCTGATTTTTCTTCTAGTCTGAGTAAATTAAGAAAGTCGATACTATCTCTATTTTGTTCAGTGCTTTTAAGATGAACTTGTACTTGTGATATTAAACGTAATAGGTCTTCATTAAACTGGGAGTAGTAAGCAAAGTAATCTTGGCTCTCAGAATTATCAATTTTTCTCCGTGCTTTTGATAATCCTTTAATACTTACAAAAATGTCTTTAAGCACGTCATTTATTACCTGCTGACTGGCAATAGTATTAAGCTCTAACTGCGTTAATTCAATACGTTGGATGAACTCAATAGTGTGCTCGATACGCGAGTCTGTTTGCAGTCTTTGTTTTTGTAATTGAACTAACTTTTTCTTACTATTTCGGTCGATAACACCTGCAGATAAACCTCGTTCTTTTTGTAGTTCATGGATTAAGTCGTCAATTTCACTCGAAATTTCTATAGACAAAATAGCTTTACGCGCCAGTTTAATATCCTCTAAATACTCACTGGTATGGTTAAGTCCAAAGCATAAAATGATTAGCCAAGGAAGCAATAAAAACGTTTTTAGTCGTGCTCGAATACTAAAATGACAAGCAAAATTTTGGAACATTACAATAGATCTACTTATTTTAAGCAAAGGGTGAACTGGGCGTATTGCACGGATGCTATCACGAGTATTAAAAAACAAATTTGTTTGATATCAAGATAGTCAGACAATGCTTGTTTACCCTGAAATATCCGCTATAGTAAAGAGCCAAGACATTGAAGTTAAATATAAATTTGTACTTTTTTACTTTGGGACAATTATTCAAAACAAGTGATATCATCTAGGTAACTTAGTTGAGAATAAAACGGTTAATCAAATCATTAAGGAAGCACTATGTCTGCATTGTTACAGAAATCCACCACGGACCGAAATACCGAAGAAAAACGATTAAGTAAAGATATCAA
Source organism: Colwellia psychrerythraea 34H (assembly GCF_000012325.1). Classification (NCBI taxonomy): domain Bacteria; kingdom Pseudomonadati; phylum Pseudomonadota; class Gammaproteobacteria; order Alteromonadales; family Colwelliaceae; genus Colwellia; species Colwellia psychrerythraea. The sequence goes on from NC_003910.7 coordinate 3,705,755, forward strand.
TTTAATCTATGATTTCACTGAAAAACCTAATCGAACTCATTTAAAAGCACATAGTGATAGAGCTGTGGTTGCTAAGCTTCGCGCTGATTTAGTATTACCTAACAATAAAATTCTAACCGTAGATATAGATTTTGATAGTACAAGCGGCTACCATGACAATACTATGATGGTTATGGATGACTTTGGTGTTGAGATGCTAGTCACTGCCTTCGCAGTAAAATACGGGCAGCAATTTGCTGATAAAATATCTAACGCTTGGGCAGAAAAAAACCATCAAAATGATCCTCGAAAACCCACTTACTTACTGGTACAAAAGCCAACCATTCATGATGGCTTGCCGCAAGTTTTTGTCGCCTGTGGAGAAAAAGAGCACAATAAAACTAAACCACAAAGTATCGTTTAATATCCAGCTAAATAAAATGTTTAAGGCTAAGCTTTCTATACTTCTAGTGTTTAGCCTCTTATGCGTTAGCTTTTTAAGTGAAGCCAACAATGCAACATCGATTAAAACCCTAAGTAACGTTAATAAAATACTCCAAGACAAGGACGGTTTTATCTGGTTAGCCGGTCAACAAGGGTTAACGCGCGTTGATGCCAATAGTAATATTACTTTTTCGCTCAGTAATCAAGAATGGCCACTGCCATATTCTTGGATACATAATATGAGCCTTATTGATGACAACCTTTTACTTGCCACAGAAACTCACGGCTTATGGTTATTTCACACTCAAACCGGTACTGTTACAAAAATCCCTGTTGATATTCCACGGCAGAACCACTTTGATGCAGTAATGTTTAAAGATAAATATTACATCAATGCCCCAAATAAGTTGTATCGATATAACCCAAGTACTAAAGAAACTAATATTATTGAAAATGATATTAGTATTGATCATCTTGTTCATAATCAAAGGCACCTATACATATCGAATGAAAAAGGCTTATTTCAATTACAAGGTGACCGCCTTTCTATTATCATTAATGAGCCGATTACTGCATTAACGGCCATATCTAATGCAGTGATAGCCATAACAGCGAACAAGATTTACCGTTTTTCAGATGACGGAACAATATCAAATATAGGGCATAATGAGACCATCTATGGGCTAACTAAAGCGTTTGATAGTGATGATTTCTTTACAGTAAATAAAAAAAATATTATCACCAAATATAATGGCCTGACACTTTCAACAATTCCTCATCACTATGGACAAAGTAAAACCGTACGTATTAGAGATATATTTCATGATGCATCGGGAGTTTTATGGTTAGTGAGTAATCAAGGTATTGAACAAGTTAATGAGAACTACATTACCAATCATGAAGTTATTTTTGATATTCCAATCAATGCTAATGAAATCAAACTATTTGATAATGAGATCATTATTGGCAGTTATGGCGCTGGTTTACAAAACTTCTTAAAACCTATATTTAAACCAAGCGTAAATACTGCCTTCACTAAAAAAGGCCTAAAAATATTTGATGCCATAGAGGTAAACAAAAACCTATACATCGCAAGTTTTGATGGTTTATGGCGCTATGATAAAAACCAAGAGAAAGTGAGTAAACTGAATATTATTGCAGATCAACTTGTATTAAAACTTAAGCATAAAAACAACTTACTCTACATAGCCACTAATGATGATGGCCTCTATATCTATGACTTAAATAGTAAAAAAATTATAAATCATATCGATGTTAAAAAGGGATTGTTGAGTCCTGAGATTATTGATGTCTTACCATTAGAGGAAGGAAAAATATGGATTGCAAACAGCAGGCACATTAGCATTTACGAACAAGCAACCAACGTGACCACAACACTGAAGTCGCCAAATAAAAGTAAAGTTGTTTCATTTGTTTTAGCTGACAACAAAATTTTTGCCTCAACGCTCGGCGATGGTATTTTAGTGTTTAATCAACAAGGTGACTTATTAGCTCAGCTTTCTAAAGATCATAGCTTCACCGAAATGATAAAAATTAATGGTGACGTATGGGTATCTGGCCAGCCAGGTTTATATCGTATATCGCCAAAAAATTATCAAGTTACTATGATAGAAAATACCCAACAGTATTCTTTTGTCAGCAGTATGTTAGTAAAAAATGACACCCTTTATGCCATTCACTACAGTGGTATTTTGGCACTCGATCTATCTGAACAAAAACAGTTTAATCCGAATGTTATTATCAGCAAAACAACTATTTCAGGTAAAGCTTATTTACTTAATAAAACGATTAAGATTGAAAGTGGTAACGATGTCATCACCTTTGACTTGGCTAGTTTGGACTATCGCCCAGGGTTAGCGAAAAAATATCAGTACCGAATTAATAATAGCCAATGGCAGCAAATTAGTAATAACCAATTAACCTTAACAGGCCTGGCTTCAGGTCATTATAATATTGAGATTATGGCAACTAATAGCTTAGGGCATTGGAGTGATGTAAAAGCTTATACTGAGATAGATGTCGCCTATCCTTGGTACTGGACAGTAGAACTGAAAATTATTTACATCATATTAATCTTGTTTATCGTGTTGTTGACCTCTTGGTTACTTTATTTACGGACGAAATCAATTAGAAACATTCACAATTTGCTCAAAGATGACATGAGAAATTGCGGTCGAGTGATGAAAACTATTCAACGTAATTTACAACTCACCTCTACGTCGCTAGCAAGTAATGAAGTAGAACAAAGTAAGCAATTGATTGAAAAAAGTATATTAGTGCTTAAAGAGAACCTTGATTCACAGGAACCCGATAGTCTTGCTGGCAAAGATTTAACTGTAGCGATTCCTTTTTTAGCTAACTATATTCATAGTAAATACGAAGTAAAACTATACTGTACTCTTGATGATAAAATCGATAGCTTAAATTATGAATTAAGATCAGATGTCTACAAAGTCATATTTGAAGCACTGATGTCGGCCATATTTAAGAGTGAAGCACAAAACTTCAATCTTACGTTACAAGAGGTTAAGCAAAAATTATGGCTCACTGTTAATAGCGACAATGATTCTTTTAACCAACTCAACAGTAGAATCGACTTCGATCTCGCTAGTTATACGATTCGTCAAATTACCAGTAAACACCACGCTTCACTCAATACTTTTGATAATGATGACGGTAGCAGCCAACTAGTCATTAGCTTCCCATTGATGACCTTAAATTAGACCCTTCTTTTTTTGATAAAACAAAATAATGAAGACATTTGCCTTATTCATTCGAAATTAGTCACCAATTGGTATAAAATACGCGTCCTTTTATCTGTACGGGGTTTGCTTAGGCATTTCCAGTACGAATTCGTGTGCAAAGAGTGAAGTAATGAGTAAAAAGCTATATATCAAAACTTGGGGCTGTCAGATGAACGAGTATGACTCGCAGAAGATGGCAGAATTGTTGGATTCAACCCATGGTTTCTCGTTGGTTGAAGAAGCGGAACAAGCTGATGTTATTTTGCTTAATACTTGCTCCATTCGTGAGAAAGCTCAAGAAAAAGTATTTCATCAACTAGGTCGTTGGAAAAATCTAAAAGATAAAAAACCAGATTTACTCATTGGTGTTGGTGGTTGTGTTGCCTCACAAGAAGGTGACTCTATACGTAAACGTGCTCCTTTTGTCGATATGATTTTTGGTCCACAAACATTGCACCGTTTACCTGAAATGCTAAATCAATTGCAGCACTCAAAGAGTCCAATTATTGATGTAAGCTTTCCAGAAATTGAAAAATTTGACCGATTGCCTGAACCTAAAGCTGACGGTGCCAGTGCATTTGTCTCTATTATGGAAGGCTGTAGTAAATATTGTACTTTCTGTGTAGTGCCTTACACACGTGGCGAAGAAGTTAGTCGTCCACTTGATGATGTATTATACGAAATAGCGCAACTTGCTGAGCAAGGTGTTCGTGAAGTAAACCTATTAGGCCAAAACGTAAATGCTTATCGTGGTGAAACACATGATGGTTCAATTTGTCGCTTTGCTGATCTAGTACGTTTGGTTGCCACCATAGATGGTATCGATCGTATTCGTTATACCACTTCTCACCCGGTTGAGTTTACTGACGATATTATTGAAGCCTACACCGATGTTCCTGAACTAGTAAATCACTTGCATCTTCCGGTTCAAAGTGGCTGTGATCGCATTCTAACGCAAATGAAACGTGGCCATACCGCGCTTGAGTATAAATCTCAAATTCGAAAATTGAAAAAAGTACGCCCTGAATTATCTATGTCTTCTGATTTCATTATCGGCTTCCCAGGGGAAACCGATGAAGACTTCACGGCAACGATGGATTTAATTAAAGCGGTTGATTTTGATTTAAGTTTTAGCTTTATCTATAGCGCTCGTCCTGGTACTCCAGCAGCCGATTTACCTGATGATATTAGTGATCAAACTAAGAAAGATCGTTTAAAGCTACTACAAGAGCAAATAACACATCAAGCATTACGCATTGCCAGACAAATGCTTAATACAGAGCAACGTGTTCTTGTTGAAGGTCCTTCAAGAAAAAATCCTATGGAATTACGTGGTAAAACAGAAAATAACCGTACGGTTAACTTTGTTGCCCCACATAGCGTTATTGGACAATTTGTCGATATCAAAATTACTGATGTAGTTGCCAACTCTTTACGTGGTGAATTAGTAAGAGAAGAAAAAGAAATGGGTCTACGTATAGCTCATTCTCCTGCTGATATTTTGGCAAATAACCATCACATGGCAACGCCAAGTAATCTTGACGAGTTAGGTGTGGGTACTTTTACACCATAAACACCCTTTGGGGTTTATATAGCCTTTTAACTTTTACAAAACGGAAATGAATTTGACGACATCAGCGACTAAACTAACCCGAGCCGTTTTCAGTTTGACGCCTGTAGACAACCATAGACAAGCAAATTTATGTGGCCCTATGGACGATAACCTGAAAACCATTGAACGCCGCTTAGGTGTAGAAATAAGCTATCGTGGCCATGAGTTTACTGTCGTTGGTCAGCCGTCAAATTCTCAGGCCGTTGTTCAAGTATTGAAAGACTTGTATATTGAAAGCCAAGAAGTTAAAGGTGAAGGCAAAATAATCACTCCTGAGATGGTTCATTTAGCCATTCTAGAAGCTGATTGTCTCGAACAAGAGCAACCGAGCGATAAAGTATCATCAGAATTAGGCAAACAAATAAATAGTCAATTAGATAATAAATTTGATGATATGCTAACCATTAAAACAAAGCGTGGTGTCGTTAAACCCCGCAATGGTAATCAACAAGCTTATGTACAAAGCATAATAACGAGTGATATTAGTTTTGGTGTTGGTGTTGCAGGCACAGGTAAAACCTATTTAGCTGTTGCTTGTGCTGTCGATGCGCTAGAACGTCAAGAAGTGCGTCGTATTTTACTCACAAGACCAGCTGTAGAGGCGGGTGAAAAATTAGGTTTCTTACCTGGTGATTTATCACAAAAGATAGATCCTTATTTAAGGCCGCTTTATGATGCTCTTTTTGAAATGCTTGGCTTTGAAAAAGTCGAAAAACTCATAGAGCGTAATGTTATAGAAATTGCTCCACTGGCTTATATGCGTGGCCGAACACTTAATGATGCCTTTATTATTTTAGATGAAAGTCAAAACACTACCGTTGAACAAATGAAAATGTTCTTAACGCGTATTGGTTTTAACTCTCGTGCTGTTATTACCGGTGATATTACGCAAGTCGATTTACCTCGTCATCAGATGTCAGGGCTTCGTCATGCCATTGAAGTTTTACAAGACATCAATGGTATTAGTTTTAACTTCTTCCAATCAAAAGACGTCGTTCGTCATCCCGTGGTTGCCCGAGTAGTTGATGCCTATGATAGTTATGAGCAAAAAATAAATAGACAAAAACAAGAAAAAAAACAGGCTCAACAAACAAGTAATGATAAAAGCGATGTAAGCTAATGGCTCATGTGATTGATCTTCAAGTTGCCTGTACTCCCACCAAATTACCCACTAAAGAGCAATTTCAGTTATGGGTTGATACTGCCCTAGCCGAAGTTAGCAGTAGCCCAAATCAAGATTTTGAACTTACCATTCGCTTGGTAAATAATGAAGAAAGCCAACAGCTGAATAAACAATATCGAGACAAAGATAAACCAACCAATGTTTTATCTTTTCCTTTTGAAGTACCTGATGGCATTGAACTTAACCTATTAGGCGACTTGATTATTTGCATTGAAGTAATGAAGCAAGAAGCGCAAGAGCAAAATAAAGCCTTGTTTGAACATTGGGCTCATCTTGTTATTCATGGCTGCTTGCATTTAGTTGGCTTTGATCATATAAGTGACACTGAAGCACTTGAAATGGAGTCTATTGAGATTACCATTTTAGAAAAACTAGGGATTAGTAATCCTTATTTAGAACAGTAAATCATTAGTTTATAACGATAGAAATAGAATTAACTCATAATTTGATGAGTAACATGTTCGATTACATGCCCAATACCATAATACAGGAATACAAATAGCTCTATGAGCGATGACACCCCCCACTCTAGTAACGGTTCAGCCAGTAAGTCCTTTTTAGATAAAGTTATGCAAGTATTAACGCCTGAACCGAAAAATAAAGATCAATTGATTGATATATTAAATGATGCTCAAGACAGAGAATTAATCAATCCTGAAACCAAGCAAATGATTAAAGGTGTCTTAGACGTATCTGAAATGCGCGTACGAGAGATTATGATCCCACGTTCTCAAATGGTTACGATTGATATAAACCATAGCCTTGATGAGTTCTTACCTATTATTCTAGAGTCTGGTCATTCACGTTTTCCCGTTGTTAATGAGGATATCGATCACGTTGATGGTATTTTATTAGCGAAAGATCTACTTGCTTTTGGCTTTAACTCTCAAAGTGATAATTTTAGCTTAAGTGACGTTATTCGACCTGCTATTATTGTTCCTGAAAGTAAAAAGGTCGAACCTTTATTAAAAGAGTTTCGTTCAAATCGCTACCATATGGCCATTGTTGTTGATGAATACGGTGGTGTTTCCGGTGTTATCACCATCGAAGATATTTTAGAACAAATTGTTGGTGAAATTGAAGATGAAACCGATGATGAAATTGAAGAAGAAATTAAGCACTTAGCAGGAAATGTTTATCTAGTAAAAGCGCTGACCGAGCTTGGCGACTTCAATGATTACTTTAACTGTAATTTTAATGACACCAATGCCGATACCATTGGTGGTATTGTTTTGCGTCAGTTTAATCATATGCCACAAAAAGGTGAACTATTTCGCTTAGGCAACTTTGAATTTAAAGTGCTAGTAGCCGATAGTAGACGTATGCAAATGCTACAAGTAAGTGTTGATAAAGGTCACGAAATTAACGGTAAAGTGAGTGACTAACATCATTAAGGCTTCTGTTTTTCAATCAATAAAAAGCAAACTAACAAACCCAAGTAATTGGCTGTGTTTTCTTAGTGGCTTTTTCTTGGTTTTTGCTTACGCCCCCTTTTCTTATTGGTGGTTGGCATTAACGTTACCTAGCATCATGTTATATCAAGTCAAAAATTCCTCCCCAAGAGTAGCCGCTAAAAAAACAGCCCTTTTTGCCTTTGGCTGGTTTAGCAGTGGTATTAGCTGGGTTCATGTCAGTATCGACCAATTTGGTGGCCTGCCACTAATAGTTTCTTTGCTATTAATGTTAGCGTTATGTGCTTACCTGGCATTATTCCCAGCACTTGCAGGTTACTTAACGGCGAGAATAGCCAAGAATAAACACGTTAATTTATGGTTATTCCCTTCTATTTGGTTACTGTGCGAATACTTGCGCGCGGTGGTGTTAACAGGCTTTCCTTGGCTATCGCTTGGTTATAGTCAAATAGATAGTCCGTTGGCCAGCTTTGCACCTGTTATCGGTGAAGTAGGTCTTACAGGCATTATCTTAGTATTAAATATTTGCTGGGTAAAAATTTACTGTTTTTGTTTAGATTATATCAATAACAAAAATCAAAAATCCTCAATCACGCTATCACACAAAAATTTACTTTTACCACTCAGCTTAATGGTAAGCATTATGCTTACCAGCTTTAGTTTCGCCCATGTAAGCTGGACCGAGTTAACCGGTAAATCGACTAAAGTGGCGCTAATTCAAGGTAATGTAGCCCAATCAATAAAATGGCAGCCAGAGCAAGAGTGGCCAACCATGTTGAAATACCTAGATTTAACGCGTGTAAACTATGATGCCGATCTTATTGTTTGGCCTGAGTCGGCTATTCCAGCGCTAGAGCCTGCAGTACAAGACTATTTAGGTACAGTGAATAGCTCAGCGATTTTGAACAACAGCACAATAATTACGGGTTTAATTAACTACAATTTTGAAAGCAAAGAGTACTTTAATGCTTTGGTGGTTCTAGGTAAGAAAAATACTGAAGATGAACAAGGTTATTATTATAACCACAGCAATAGATACTATAAAAGTCACTTATTACCTATCGGTGAATTTGTCCCGTTCCAAGAACTGCTTCGCCCAATAGCACCCTTTTTCAACCTACCGATGTCCTCTTTTACTGCCGGTAACTACATTCAACCAAATTTAATCGCTAATAACTTACATATATTACCGTTAAACTGTTTTGAAATAGCTTTTCCAATGCAATTAGCAGCCAATTTCACTGATGATACCGATATGATTTTAACAGTCAGTAATGATGCATGGTTTGGTGATTCTCATGGTCCTCACCAGCACTTTGAAATTGCTCGAATGCGGGCGTTAGAGTTTGGTCGCCCATTAGTAAGGGCAACAAATAACGGTGTGACAGGCATGATAAATCATTTGGGAGAAGTTACTGCGATTGCACCACAATTTGAAGAGGTAGTACTTAAAGGAACGGTTGAGTTTGTTAAGGGTGATACTCCCTATAGCCAATGGCCAAATCTAATATTATGGTTGATGATACTGTTACCATTGACCTTGATGAAAATTTTTAAACTTTAGCAACGTAAACTGTAGTCACGTAAATTTAGTCATTTGCATAGTAATCGCTTTACTATTAACGATGCTTTCACGGTAAGCCTTGAATCATCAGTAGAATAAATAAAATGAAGAGAGTGGCACTTTATTTATTCTACTAGCTTATCTATCTGTTTTGTTTCGGATGCAATGACGTTTTGTTACGACCTGTTTCTTTTGATTGATATAAAGCGGCATCAGCACATTCAACCCAAGCTTCATGGCTTGTAATACTCTCATCAACTTCAGCTACACCAACACTTATAGTGTAATTAATATCAATATCATTGTAAGTCACAGTGGCCTTAGCCACTTCTTTTCGAAGACGTTCAGCAAATACGTAGGCATTTTTAAGGGAGGTATCTGCCAATAAAATGGCAAACTCTTCACCGCCATAACGACCACAAATATCGGTTTCCCTAACATGGTGGCGAATCAAGCTAGAAAGGTGGCGAATAACGACATCACCAACCACGTGACCATAAGTATCATTTACATTTTTAAAGTGATCAATATCTAACATCACTAATGAGCTAGCATGTTGACTTCGGCCCCAACGCTTATGTTCAGCTAATAAACACGTCTCCCAGTGCGCACGATTGAACAATTGAGTTAAGCCATCTGTTTGACTTAATATTGCCAATTCTTCATTCGCTTTTTTCAAGCCTTGCTTATGCACAGCATTGTCTGTGACATCATAAACCAATAAACACAAGTGGCTAACGTCACCCGTAGAAGATAAAAGCGGAATGAACGTGGTGTTTTGATACATGAAATCAGCGCTGCCAGTAACAGGGCGATAACTATCAAACTTAAACAAGTAGGGTCTTTGTTCCCATATGGTAAAGGCTTTATTTTTCAGTAAAAAAACTGATTCTGCCTTGCGAGTAAACCAATCTTTAGGGATTTCTTCAAAGAGATCAAATATCAACTTTCCCTTTACTTGACGAGGTAATAAACCACTATGGTTTTCCATAAAACCATTAAATATTTGAATGGTGAACTCTTTATCAAGCACAACTAGACCAACATCAATGTTATGCAACATTTCCATTAGCCAATGTAATTCATTTAATTGTGATTTTTCTAACGTCATAACCAATTCCTGTCGTCGCTTAATCGCGCTAACTTATACTTATGTCATTTGCCATAAGTGATTTGTACCTGTTAACTCATGAGTTAATCAATCAAATAGGCCAATTTATTATTAAGTGTTTGCATAGACTTTTCCGTAAAGAGTAATAACAAATCACACTTGATTGGATAGTCCTCTATGCTATAACTAATTTCTATTGCGAGTGTTTTTTTCCATTTATTGGCATTATTTGCAATTAAATCAGAAATTTTTCTATGTTGCCCTAAGACCTCAGGATGTCCCTGACTAAACTGAATATCGAGCTGCTCTGATATTCCTTTTAAGCAGGCACCAATAAGTACATTTGCTAAGTCCATTAATAGTTCTAACTCAGTCCCCATATCTGCATCGTATTGATAATTCATCAGTGATGCGACATCTTTAAAGCTAGAGTCGTTAAGGATCAGCAAGGCTTCTCCTGAAATGCCTGCACTAATAAAGCCTTGGCAAATACCCGATGTACTTTCATGATTTTCGATATCTTTCAACGCCATTCGAAGCTCACTCACTTCGATGAAATTAACATTAGGAATAGGTAATTCAACAAAAACGTTGAGTAAACGAGCAAGTAAATCACCCGCTCGACCCATAGCAACATTGGCTATTTCTTGATAACAATCGCGAACATCCGTTGATAAGGTAAGATTTGTCTCTGCAACTTGTGGTTCACTCTCAACCGTAGAGACATTAATTTGAGTAACCTTGGGTTTCTCAGGAGTATTTATAACAGCAGATGGTGTAGTTGCAGGAATATTAATTGACGTATTATGCGATGTGTCTAATTCATGATTCGTCGCTGGAATTTCATGAGAGAAAAGTCCATACGATGATAGTACTTCAGTGAGAATATCTTTATTGACCGGTTTTTGAATAAAACCTAGTGCGCCTAAACTCGTCACACGTTGATGAGCCTCAGGTTGAATATCACCTGATATTACAATGGTAAGTGTTGGTAAATCTTGCGCCATAATGGCTTCAAGCACTTGATAGCCATCCATCTTTGGCATGTTAAGATCAAGTAATAGTACGTCGCCCTTCCCTGCCTTTATCGCTTCAATTCCCTCAACACCATCAGCGGCAAAACTTATTTCAACATCCCAACCATCAGGTAATGATCGCGCTACTTGCTTGCGCGCCATATTAGAATCATCACAAATTAATAATTTAGTGGTCATATTAATCTTAGGCCTTACATAAACGATAACAATGGCCGAGTATTAAATATCTAGCCTCTATTGATAACCTTAAAGTATCCAACATAAAACACAATGATTAAGTTCTATTTATAGAATTTTTATCGCTAAACGGCTAATATAATTTCACCTTAACCATTAATTTCAATAAACCATGAATTTTCCTACTTCAAACATTGCCTTATGTGCATTTTTTATCGCCAGTTTTACGATTGCTTTCACTAGCCATAGTGATAATTTTGACTCAAAAAAACTTAAATCAACACAAAACCTAGTCAAAGCAGGAGATAAGTATGTCACCCTGTTAGGCGAACAGGTAAATGTTGGCGAGCAAGCTCCGCAGTTTAAAGTTGTAGATAAAAACTTTGCACCGGTGACATTGGCAGACTTTCAAGGACAAACGGTACTTATTTCAGTAGTGCCAAGCTTAGATACCGGTGTTTGTTCTATCCAAACAAAACGATTTAATGAAGAAGCAGCAAAGCTCCCTGAGAATATTACCATTTTAACCATCAGTAATGATTTGCCTTTTGCTCAAAAACGTTTTTGTGATGCTGAAAAAGTCGACAATATTAAAGTACTATCCGATTCAGTTTGGCGTGATTTTGGCACGAGCTATGGTTTATTAATTAAGGATATGGGACTACTTACCCGTGCCATATTTGTTATAAATAACCAAGGAAAGATTGTTTACAAAGAGCTAGTTGCTAACATATCACAACATCCTAATTATGATAAAGCGCTAGCTAAAGTTAGATATACGGCGCCTGTTATCGTTATCGATCCTGAAGCCGAAGTTGATGCGACTAAAGAACTTCCCGTAAAAGAAACCGAAAAATAATGCTTTAAGCACAAACTTAAAATAGCACTTAAAAACAAATACTTGAAAAATAAAACACAAATTAATTCAACTTTATTCTTGAAAAATCAATAAACAATCCCATCTTTAATTGTGTAGTCGCCGTAAGGGGCTACACAACAAAAATTGCCTGTTCATTGTGAAAGGCAGCATTATTTTAAATGACATATGATTTTGTGATTAAACGCTAGGCAATATTTTTGCTATAAAATCACTAATAACATCAACATCGCTATTTAAAATAATAATCACTTTATTGCTATATTATAGGATAACTTATTATGCGTAACTCTACAGACTACAGCCCTCTTTATCGTTCATTTATTGGCTTTGACCATTTAGCTAGTTTAATTGATAAAGCTTCCCAGCCGGGCAAACAATCATCATACCCGCCATATAACATTGAGTTATTGGCCGAAAATCAATACCGGATTACTATGGCTGTCGCAGGCTTTCGTGAAGAAGATATTGATATTGAATCTAAAGACAATGGCTTAATCATTGTTGGTACCAAGCAACCCCCAGCTAATTCAACACAGGAAAGCGAAGCAACCACTCGTCATTTTTTACATCAAGGTATTGCAGAGCGAAATTTTGAGCGTAAATTCCAACTAGGAGAACACGTCAAAGTCATTGGCGCCTTTATGGAAAATGGTTTACTACACGTTGATTTAGAACGAGAAATCCCAGAAGCATTAAAGTCTCGAAAGATAGCTATAAATGGTAAAAGTTTATTGAATGGAAATTCATAACTCCTAATTTATTTCATGTTTCTCCTTTTGTTTTATCTGTTGTTTTTGCCCAGTCTTTGACTGGGCTTTTTTGTTTTACTATGCTATTTAAATAGTGATAAAAATTATTTAAGTAGTTAGCCATTGACTGAACTTCCACAGTTAAAAAATAAAATCACCATCGCAGGATCTGGCCCTGTAGGCGCCATGCTAGCCATTATTTTATCACGTGCCAATTATCAGGTAGATGTCTTTGAATCACGCCCAGACCCCAGAACGCACATTGCTCAGCAAGGTAGATCTATTAATATTACTTTATCAGAGAGAGCATGGGCGGCACTGGCTATTATTGGCATTGATAAGAAAGTTCGTCAATATGCTACGCCACTTTATAAGCGTGTATTCCATGGGCAAGATGGGATTATATCAGAACAAAACTATGGCAAAAAAAATCAAGCTATCTGGTCTATATCACGAGAAAAATTGACTGATATTCTGATCAGTCAAGCTGAGCAAGAAGCACAAGTTAACTTACACTTTGAGCAACGATTAACATACGTAGATTTTAGCACTGCTTGCTCCTCTTTCAGCTACTTGAAAGCAGGTAGAAAAGGCCATAAAGAGATAGATGCAGATTACGTCTTTGCTGCCGATGGTGCTTTTTCTAAAGTACGTCGTCTTGCGCAGGAAACACCACGTTTTAGCTATTCTCAACGTTATATGAAGCAATCATACATAGAATTAACCATTTCCCCGAACAAAGATGGTAGTTCTAAATTATCGCCACATGCTAGTCATTTATGGCCTCGCAAGGGATTTTTATTGATTGCACTGCCAAATAATGATGGTAGTTTTACCTGTACCTTATACTTAAACTACCAAGGACCTATTTCATTTTCGTCACTGACAAGTGCAAAGGCTGTAGAGGATTTTTTTCTCCATCATTTTACTGATGTTATGCCACTATTAGAAAGTCCTGTCACTGAATTCCTAAATAAAACACCTAGTCCACTATTTTTAGTGAGTGTCGATCCTTGGGTGATAAATAACAAAGTGGCTTTGATAGGCGATGCTGCGCATGCCATGCTGCCTTTCTATGGCCAAGGTTTAAATAGTAGTTTTGAAGATTGTCACGTACTCGCAAAGCTTATCAAGTTATACCGTGATGACTGGCTAAAAATATTACCCGCTTATTACTTACAACGTAAAAAAAATAACGATGCTATTAGTAAATTATCTAATGACTATTTTACTGAGATAAGCAGTCTTGATGATAATATTGATGAGCAATTGAATAAAAAGATAGCTCATCAATTCGCATTAAAGTACCCCGAACTTTGGCCTTCATTAGATCAAATGGTCAGTTTTTCTCCTGATATATCATACGTAAAAGCCAGAGAGATATCAGTAGCACAAAAGAGCATTATGGCTGAAATAATGCAAATTAAGAATATTCACCAGTGTTGGCAGGAGGATCACATATACCAGGAGTTAGAAAAAATGGCCTTAACAAGACTTGCCCCTTTACTCAAATAGCCCGGTTTGCATAAGTTAAGAATAAAACCTTAGAGTAGCGATTAGTTAAAATTCTAGTGAAAACAATAATTCTGATAAATCGGGCTTCCATTGGAATTCTTTTAGTTTGATCCTGCTACCAATCACAACGACCTGCTCATCTTGCAAATGATGCTTTTGCTTATCAAAATTTTCACTGCCTGGAGGGAAAGAAATCTTACCCTGTGAGTTAATAACTCTAAACCAAGGTACCCTTTGCCCTCGCCAGCCATCTTTTGGTACTTTACCAAGCGATTTACCGACCAGACGCGCTCTACCAGGCAAACCGGCTAAATCCGCAATTTGCCCATAACAAGCCACCTTACCTTGCGGAATTAACTGTACCGTTTGCCATATTTGTTGGTAATGAGGATTTAGCATTGTGTTATTAGTCCTGTTTTTCATCCGAATTGTTAATTACCGAATAAATTACGGTATCATAGCAGCATAAGTAAAAATAACGCGAGCGGTCAATAGACCCTGAGGAAAAACATGAAAATTTGGGTTGATGCTGATGCATGTCCAGTGGTGATCAAAGAAATATTATTCAAAGCAGCTGACAGAACGAAAATAGCCATCACCTTGGTGGCTAATCATCATGTCCGCATACCTCCTTCGCCTTTTATAAGTTTCATGCAGGTAAGTAGCGGCTTTGATGTTGCCGACGATGAAATAGTTAAGCGTATTGAAGCTAATGATTTAGTTATCACCAGTGATATTCCACTAGCAGATGAAGTGATAGATAAGTCGGGTATTGCCCTTAGTCCACGTGGCGAGCTTTATACTAAGGAAAATATAAAATCGCGTCTCAATATTCGTGACTTTATGGACACCATGCGTGCTAGCGGCGTGCATACAGGTGGGCCACCTGCTTTAAATCAAACAGATAGACAAAATTTTGCTAACCACCTTGACCGTATTATTACCCAATTTAAGAAAACTCAATAGGTATAAAAGTACGTATTTTAGCTGGAACCTGCATACTCATGCGATTAGAGGATAGGCAGATACTCAAGTGAGTATCTGCGAATTAACTTTAAGTGATTTTCAATTAAGACTATGCAAGTAACACAAGCCTATTTCACTCTTAGGTTTTGGCTAACAAGAGTGCTTTAATTTCTGCTATTTCACTTTCTAATTTATCAATTTGTGCGCGACTAGCGGGCTCACCGCCATCTCCACTTTCACCGTGTTGCTCTGCACGAAACTGCTCATGTTCTTGACTCATCACTTCTAATACCGTACCCACCATCATATTTAAAAAGATAAAGGCGGTTAAAAAGATAAAAGTTAAATAATAAATCCAGCTTAGTGGATGTACAGCCATGGTTTCGTACATAACATCGGTCCAATCTTCAAAAGTGGCAACACGAAATAAGGTCAACATAGAGATGGAAACATCACCCCATAACACTTCGTTAATTGAGTGAAAGTACATGCTACCGATTGCGGCATAAATATAGAAAATTACAAACATAAGCAGCGCGATATACCCCATACGAGGTATCGCTTTTAGTAATGCATTAATCAGTAAGCGTAATTCTGGCACCATGGATACTAAACGCAGAACACGAAAGACTCGCAATAATCGAGCGAGTAGCACACCTGAGCCACCTGATGGAACTAAGCTACCAATAACAATAACCGTATCAAAAATATTCCAGCCACTTTTAAAGAAGTTCTTTTTCTGGGGACACGCTAAATAACGAATAGATATCTCTATAGCAAAAAATACAGTCACCGCTACATCCATAAGCAATAAAATAGCGACTACGTTAGAGGATAGATTATGTGTTTTTGCGCCAATCAATAACGCAGATAATAAAATAACCGCAATGACAACACCTTGAAATACTTTGCTGTTATCTATTTTTCTAAGTTGGCGCTGAGCCTTGACTACCAAAAGCCCCATTATCTCATCCCTACCGCAGCATCACTTACATGAGGATTACTGCGGCGCTCTTGCCCAAAAGTACTCATTGGGCCATGTCCAGGGATAAAACGAACATCATCACCTAAAAGGAATAAATTTTTACGAATAGAATTAATCAGCGTTGCATGATCGCCACGAGGAAAGTCAGTGCGCCCTATTGAGCCACTAAATAGCACATCGCCAACTTGGGCAAGTTTTGACTCACGATGAAAGAACACAACATGCCCAGGTGTATGACCCGGACAAAAATACACTTCCATAACAATATTACCAAAACTAACGGTATCACCTTGATCTAAAAAACGGTTTGGCGTAAATTTTTTCGCATAAGAGAAAGCACCACCAAAGCGTTGCTTTTGATCTTCAATTCCATCTATCCAGAACTGATCTTCTTTGTGTGGGCCTTCTATCAGCACATCGTAGTGGTTTGCAAGATCATCAGTTGCACCCGCATGATCAATATGTGCATGCGTAATTAGAATCTTTTCAAGTGTTAAGCCATGTTTGGTAATACCCGCTTTAATTTTTTCGATATCACCACCAGGGTCCACTACCGCAGCTTTTTTAGTGTCACTACACCAAAATAAAGTACAGTTTTGCTCAAAAGGGGTTACCGGAATAATTTCATGCTTCAACATATCTTGCTCTTCAATTGTTACTATTTACAAAATGACAGTATTATATACTCAAGCCACCTCAATATGCGAGTTTCAGTCTCTCCTGTGTCCATAAATTATTCCGTTATATTGCTAACAAAAATGTAATAAAAGCAATGAATAGTGCTTCCCCTAAGCGCCTTAACTCGGTAAGCTTTGCGCAACTAATTTTATCGACTACTCACTATTTATGACCACAGCTTCTTCTCGCGATTCTTTTCATTCTCGTCTTGGTTTTGTTCTCGCTGCAGCAGGTGCTGCTATAGGTTTAGGCAATATTTGGGCGTTCCCTACTCAGGCGGCAAATAATGGCGGTGGTGCTTTTTTAGTTGTTTATTTAGTGGTGACTTTTTTACTTGCTTTGCCTGCACTTTATGCAGAAATTTATATTGGCAATCAAGCACAAACTAACCCTGTTTCCGCCTTAGCTAACGCATGTGGTAAGCGCTTTAATAAACTCGGACACTCTGCTGGCATCATAGGGATTATTGGTGCGATGATGATGCTCAGTTTTTATACCATAGTAGCCGGTTGGATGTTGTCGCATGCGCTAGCGTCATTAGCTGAATTAGTTGGTTTACTGGATTTATCGCATTGGCTATCGACCTCAAGCACGCTGCGAAATGTAATATTTACGCCCATATTTATCGTGCTAGGTGCTGCTATCGTTCATCAAGGCGTTCACAGTGGCATAGAGCGTTGGTCTGCGCGATTAATGCCAATGTTATTAGTGATGTTGTTTGGTTTAATCATTTACATCTTACAGCAAGATGGTGCGAAAGAAGGTTTGACGCTTTATTTAGTCCCTGATTTTAGTCAAGTCACTGAGCCAAAATTGATTATTTCGGCCATGGGGCAAGCATTTTTCTCACTCGCTATTGGTGTTGGCGCTATGATGGCTTATGGCTCATATATGCCTAAAGGACAAAGTGTAGGTAAGTTAGTATTATCGATAACGTTACTTGATACCTTTATTGCTTTTATTGCTGGTTTACTGATTATCCCTGCTCTCTTTGTCGCTCAACATAGTGGACAAGAAGTTTTTGTAGACGGTCATCTCATTGGTGAAGGGCAACTTATTTTTAATATTTTACCAACCTTATTTAGCTCTATGGGAGGCATGGGATTACTTGTTTCTTTTGCTTTTTTCTCACTGTTATCAATTGCAGCCCTTACCTCAACAATTTCATCAACTGAAGTGCCCGTTGCTTATCTCATTGAAGATAAAGCGATGACAAGAAAACGTGCAACTTGGTTAGTCTCTGGGTTAGTATTTATTGCCAGTATGTTTCTCATTGCCTTTTTTGAGCAACTATTTGGCTTAGTGATCCAGCTCTTAACTACTATTTTACAACCCCTAATGTCATTGTTTTACTTCATCGTTATTGGTTGGTTGTGGAAACGAGGGAATCAACTTACCGATATTGCTCAGTTAAATAAACACATGTCACTAAAATTACTTGGCTTTTATTTACGCTTTATCTGCCCAATTCTTTTAGTGGTAGTCTTTATTAATGTGGCTTTTTAATCGTTATACCCGTTCCACTTGAAGATACATGATTCAGCTGGAATTAGAAACGCCTTTAGGCAAGGCATTGATTGAAGAGAATAGTTATATCTATTGTCGAAATCAATAACGCAAATTAAAGCGCTACTAAACCAGCCCCCTTGTGGAAGGCTGAACAAATCATACTCTGCGTTACATTTCTTTTTAAGGGAATGACCCTTAATAAAAAAATGTTCCTTGATTATGAATCGCTCAGACTTCCTGAAACGAGCGTATTCAAGTGGAGCGGATATATACTCTGATTGTCTATTGAGGCTAGATGATGTGAACTGATTTGAAGTGAAGTGCATGTTCAGCTAAACAATACTCATTGGTGCTAATGATTAGCGTCGTGAGCGAAACTAGCGATGTTTACGGTAAATGGCCTCTATCGTACCATTAGCCGTTAATTCTTTGATTACCTTGTTAACGGAGTCTCGTAGCATCTCATCTTTAAAAGCCATGTGTGAGTAAACGTCTGGCCATAATCTATGTATGGTAAAGTCTTTCGCTGCTATTTTATCTTCATTTATATAACGTTTATCTGCTAAGTCATTTAGAAAAATATGTATATCTCCGATACGAATATCTTTCTCACCAGCAACCATCATATAAGTAGTCTCATCTGGCTTTGAATGCTCACTGTAATGAGGATTAGCAAGAGCCATTTTTTTATAATCGTCACCAAGCATTTCTTTAGCCCCCTGATAGGCAGCAATAGAGAAATCTTGTAAATCGGAAATTTGGTTAACCTTAATTTTTGCTGAATTTTTTGACACTGCGACATCGGTATAACGGAAAACAGGCGAGGATAAAAAGCCTTTAACTGATGAGTTTGAGAAAATATTGCAGGCAACATCAATTCGTTGTCCTGAATTGATTTCATGTAACAATCTATTGTTACTCATATAGATAAACTGCACATTATATCTTGGTAATTGCTTAAATATTTCTTCGGTCAGTTCAAGAAACACACCTTGATTATCTTCTTCATCAAGAAAAGGTGCAAAATTGCCAATACCTATCTTTAAGTCTTGCTCAGCCATTATCAAACTGGATGAACATAATAGTGAAAATAAGAGCAAACGGCATAATATTTTAATCATATAAAATAGCCCACTAACAGAGTGTTATTAACGAGAATAAAGCAACTGATTAGCCACATTAGTCATTTTTTGTATAAATCACAATAACCAATAAAACACAAAAAGACGATAAATAGTAGCTAGTTTCTATGATAAGTTAGGAAAATGTTCCTGCCAGTACTTTTAGTCAAGCAATTCTAAAGATTCTTTTTCACTGAGATCCACCTGCTCTATTTTCTCAAAACGGGTAGATATTTTATCTGCCGAGGTATGTATTTGTTTCACATCCGTTGCCGCCTGATCTATATGCCTAGCAAGGTTAGCAAAGCGACCTTTAAAGCGACTAAAGTCTTGCGCTAAATCGGACAAATGTGCCTGAATAATATGAATTTGCTGTCGCGTCGCCTCATCTTTAAGTACCGAGCGTGCGGTTGTTAATATTGCCATTAAGGTCGTGGGCGATGTCAGCCAAACGCGTTTCTTATTAGCATATTCTACGAGATCACTTTGGTGACCATGGATCTCAGCAAAAATCGCTTCTGCAGGAATAAACATAATAGCGCCATCAGCTGTTTCGTTATCAATCAAATACTTATCACTAATATCATTAATGTGTTTTTTGATATCTATTTTAAATTGGCGCATAGCTGATTTTCGCTCTGCCTCATGGGTTTCAAAATCCACCATTTTTCGATAGTTTTCTAATGGGAATTTAGAGTCAACAACAACGTTACCCGTTGGTTTAGGTAAAAAGAGCACACAATCGGCAATTTTACCGTTTGATAGCGTATGTTGAAGTTTAAAGCTTTGTTCCGGCAATACATTTCTAATCAAGCTATTTAATTGTACTTCACCAAAGGCGCCCCGTGAGCGCTTATCATTGAGTACTTCTTGCAAGCTAACTACGTTGGTAGATAATTCAGTAATTTTCTTCTGCGCGTCATCAATTAACGCCAAACGTTGTAAAATATCACTAAAGGTTTTGGTGGTTTTTTCAAACCCCTCAGCCAAGCGTTTTTCTACTTGACCACTAATCTCTTGTAAACGTTTATCGGTCGCTAGGGTCAAACCATCTATACGTTTACTCATTTGATCACTACTTTGTGCCAGTGTTTTAGCCAACTCTTCTCGGTTAGCTTGACCCGTATTATTTAGATGATTAATCACCTGATCTAATGATTGGCTTTGATTGGTGGCAAGTTGAGTTTGTAATTCGTTAATTTGCCGCATGAGCTTGATACGTAAATCAGCCATTTGCTGTTCAATATTATTCGATAACTGCAGTTGTTGCTTATCATGGGCTTGTGATAACTGTTGTTGGTTAACATGTTGATAATTTTGCTGTAAATGTAACAATTGTTCTGAAAAATGTTGGCTTAATAATGCTTGAACACGCTCTTCTTGCTCAGAATTTTGTGTTAGCACTGCATTTTTGATGCTGCTTAATCGAAATAACACCCATATCAGCATTAAGAAAAATACTAATGCTAATGTGAGTGCGAGTGGTAAAAGGTGTTGTGGCTCTATGGAAAAGTTCATAATTGATACCAAATTCATTAAATTGTTACTCACTTAAACTGGCTCAAATACTCTCGAAGAATACCAGCAATGAGTACTGTATTTTATTACAGTACTTTTCATATATTAAAACATAACTAGCTATATTCAACCAGTATTTTAATAAGTTAGCTGTTCAATAGCAGCCGCACAGGCTTTTAGCGTGGGCAAAATGGTCGTTAATACTTGCTGTCTCGTTGTTTGAGAAATATGCGTGCTGATACTTAACGCACCAAGCACTTTTCCTGCTTGATTTCGTACGGGGACAGAAATAGAGGTTAAGCCCAGCTCTAATTCTTGTTCTACCAAAGAATAACCTTGCTGATTTACCCGTGTAATTTCTGCGGCTAATTCCGCCTTGTTAGTAAGGGTGAAGGCAGTATATTGCTCTATGCGACAGGTTGTTAAAAAGTCATTTAATACTTCATCTTTCAGGTCCGCTAACAGTACACGACCTAATGAGGTTGCAAATGCCGGTAAGCGAGTACCTACATTTAAACTAACAGACATGATGCGTTTAGTGGTAGCAACCCGCCCAACGTAGACAACATCTTCACCGTCTAATACCGCTGCCGAGCAAGACTCATTAAGTTGCTCAACTAACTGTTGCATCAAAGGTTTTGCGCTTTGCCAAACATCTTGAGAAGCAAGGTATGAAAAACCCAACTTGAGTATTTTCGCCGTTAACGAAAACTGCTTTCCCTCTTGCTTAGCATAACCTTCACTAACTAAGGTTAGTAGAAATCGTCTTGCTGCTGCGCGCGTATAACCTGTAGCGGTCGCAACTTCAGACAAGGTCATCGTGGGTCTTTGTTGATCAAAGGCCTGAATCACCACCAAACCTTTGAGTAATGATTGTACAATTTCGGTTGATTTGATCATAACTTGATCACCATCATGTTTTTCTTGTTCTTGCTTTGACATTGAATAATCTCAAACCTACACTAATGTTCGGCATACTAACAAGTGTTCGCATAGCGCACAACTTGTTTTAGTTAACTTTACATTAGCTAACGTTAAATAACTGCCAGATGAAATAACCTAGATCCTTAAATAATTCAATAGGACTAATTTATTGCTCCGTTTGGTATAACACGAACATGATATGAGTAGTGCGAAATGATAGATAAAAGAGTAGCGAGTTGCGCCAGTGCGGTTGCCGATATAAAGGACGGCGATACGGTAATGATTGGTGGTTTTGGTGAAGCAGGTAGCCCAATAGAGTTAATTCACGCATTAATAGATCATGGTGCAAAGAACTTAACCGTCATTAATAACAATACTGGCAGTGGCCGAGTAGGTTTAGCTGCCCTAATTGAAAATGGTCAAGTGGCTAAAATGATCTGCTCCTACCCGCGCACGGCTAATTCTTTAGTTTTTCCCGAGTTATATCGCAGTGGAAAAATTGATCTAGAACTTGTTCCTCAAGGAACGTTAGCCGAACGAATTCGTGCTGGTGGCGCTGGGATCCCTGCTTTTTACACCAAAACATCGGTTGGAACACCACTTGCGGACGGTAAAGAACTGCGAAATTTTGAAGGCGATGATTATGTTATGGAGCGTAGCCTAAAAGCAGATTTCGCTCTTATCAAAGCCAAGCAAGCGGATAGATACGGTAATTTAACCTTTAACAAAACTGCCCGTAACTTTGCGCCAATTATGGCCATGGCAGCAACAAACACCTTAGTGCAAGTTAATAATATGGTTGAATTGGGTGATCTTGATCCCGAAAACGTCATTACCCCCGGCATATTCGTTAATGCGTTAATTGAGGTGACTCAACCTCAACAAGAATCTCAACTAGTGAAAGACGGTATTACTTACCCAGTAACAAAAAGCCCAGTAACAAAAACCCCAGCAACAAAGAATCCGACGGCAAAGAACACTGCACAAAATAACGTTTCACCAAGTAACCTAGAAAAGATAAATGTCGGAGAAACACAAGCATGAGCCAACTAACAGAACAACAAAACCTTGAAACCACGACACAAGTTGGCTGGAACCGAGAACAAATGGCGCAACGCTGTGCACAAGATATTGAAGATGGCAGCTATGTAAACCTTGGCATAGGTATTCCAGAAAAAGTCGCTCAATATGTTCCTGATGGCAGAGAAGTTATCTATCACACAGAAAACGGTTTACTTGGCATGGGAAATTCTCCCAGCGATGAAGAGTTTGATGCTGATTTAATCAATGCCGGTAAAAAAGCAATAACAGCTATTCCTGGTGCTTCATATTTTCATCATGGTGATAGCTTTGCCATGATCCGCGGCAATCATATAGATGTTTGTGTGCTAGGTGCTATGCAAGTTTCAATGAAAGGCGATTTAGCCAATTGGTCAACCGGCGCTGTTGATGCAATTCCCGCCGTGGGCGGTGCTATGGACTTAGTGGCGGGTGTTAAAACCATCTACATTATTACCCAACACACTACCAAAAATGGGGCAGCTAAAATATTACCTGAATGTACTTTCCCGCTCACCGGACAACAAGTTGTTAATCGTATTTATAGCGATTTATGTGTCATTGATGTCACAGCAAACGGTTTAGTACTTATAGAGCTAGCGCCCGGTATTAGCTTTGATTACGTACAAGAACGTACAGGGGTAGCGCTACTTAATGGGCTGACTCAAAAAGATGAAGTTGCAAATAATAAAACCGTTAATAGCTCTAATAAGCCAGTCAGAAGTACACAGTATAAGGCGAAGCAGTAATGGCAAATAAAAGCGAAAAACTATTTAACAAAGCGCTGAAAGTATTACCTGGAGGTGTTAGTCGTAATACCATTTTTAGAAAACCCTATCCATTTTACGCTGACAAAGGTGAAGGTTGTTATGTTACCGATGTAGAAGGTGTTACGCGCATCGACTTTGCTAATAACATGGCGTCATTAATTCATGGTCACGCCTACCCGGCAATTGTTGATGCCGTAACAGAGCAACTCGCTAAAGGCAGTTGTTTTACCATGGCAACTGAAGCTGAGGTTAACTATGCTCAGCTTTTATGCGATCGAGTACCTAGCTTCGATAAAATTAGGTTTGTAAATTCGGGAACCGAAGCGGTTATGGCAATGTTAAAAGCATCACGTGCCTATACAGGTAAAGCTAAAATAGCCAAAGTTGAAGGTGCTTACCATGGTGCATACGATTATGCTGAAGTAAGCCAAACAGCAACCCCAAATAATTGGGGTGAACTTGATAAACCAAATAGCATTCCTGTAGCGGTAGGTACTCCGCCAAAAGCATTAGAAGATGTTGTAGTGATCCCTTTTAATGATCCTGAGCGAGCGATTAAAATCTTAGATCAACACAAAGATGACATTGCCTGTATTTTAGTTGATTTATTACCTCATCGTGTTGGTTTAATTCCCGCCAGCAATGCATTTATTAATGCATTACATCAGTGGACTCGTGATAATAAATCACTGTTAGTATTCGATGAAGTCATTACCTTTAGAACTAATTACAGTGGTGCCCAACAAAACTATGATGTTGCGCCAGATTTAACCGCGATGGGAAAAGTAATTGGTGGTGGTTTCCCTGCAGGCGCTTTAGCAGGTTGTGATAAGGTGATGAAAGTCCTCGATCCAACTGAGCCTAAGGTTTTATTACCCCACTCAGGTACTTTCTCGGCTAATCCAATTACCATGACAGCAGGTTTAGCCGCCATGAAAGACTTTGATCAAGCAGCCGTTACCAAACTGAATCAACTTGCCAGTTATGCAAGAGAAGCGATTACACAGGCGATGTCTGATGTAGGCATTAAGGCATGTGTGACTGGCGCAGGTAGTATGTTTAGAATACACCTCAAAGCACAGCCGCCTAAAAACTACCGTGACGGCTATGTTGATAAAAAAGAAAGCCAATTAATCACTAAATTACTCGATCATTTATTCGATAATGGCATTATGATGATAAATACTTGCACTGCAACGTTATCAACCGCCATGACTAAAAAAGAAATAGATCATTTAGTCTGTGCATTAAAAGATGGCTTTGAACTGATAAAACCAGAAATGGCATAACATGCTTTGTTATTTGGTTTGTATCTAAAGCCGAAATCTTAGCGTTGAAATAACTTGACTCCCTATTGTAAACTCGGGAATAACTCAAAATAAATAATTGATAAAGTAACGAATTGAACTCAAAGATAATTGAACTAATTTCAAGAAAAAAGCACGGAATTGACGTTGGTCAATAATACCAATTAGATTAATTAGTGGTTAATTTGATTGGTATCAGTACTTTTGACAACGAAATGATTCAAATAGCGAAGGAGTGAAACCTACAAAGGAAATAAAGAATGAAAGACGTATATATCTGTGACGGCGTACGCACGCCAATTGGAAAATATGCTGGTGCTTTATCATCAGTGCGCGCCGATGACCTAGCGGCTATTCCACTTAAAGCATTAAAAGACAGAAACCCAACATTAGACTTAACCCAAGTAGACGATGTTATTTTGGGCTGTGCCAACCAGGCAGGTGAAGACAATCGCAACGTCTCTCGTATGGCACTTTTATTAGCAGGCTATCCAACTCAAGTCGCTGGTTGCACCATTAACCGTTTATGTGGCTCAGGTATGAATGCTATTGCGATGGCAACAAATGCGATTAAAGCTGGCGAGGCGGATATGTTAATTGCAGGCGGTGTCGAAAGCATGTCGCGCGCACCTATGGTAATGGCTAAAGCTGAAGCGGCTTTTTCACGCAGTGCTGAATTATTCGATACAACATTAGGCTGGCGCTTTGTTAATCAAAAACTGCACACCGCCTATGGCACAGACTCTATGCCTGAAACGGCAGAAAATGTGGCTGAGCAATTTAACATTAGTCGTGAAGCTCAAGACAAATTCGCTTTTGCTAGTCAAAGTAAAGCAAAAGCCGCACAAGAAGACGGCCGATTTGCCGAAGAAATAGTCCCTGTGGTTATTGCAAAACGTCGCGGTGATGATGTCATTGTTGAAAAAGATGAACATTTACGTCTTAGCCCGTTAGATAAACTAGCAAGCCTCAAAGCCCCCTTTCGAGAAGGAGGCTCAGTCACTGCAGGTAATACTTCTGGCGTAAATGATGGTGCTGCAGCGGTTATTCTCGCGAGTAAAGAAGCGGCTTTAGCAAATGGCTTAACACCAAAAGCGAGAATACTTGGCTCTGCTGTTATTGGTGTTACTCCTGAAATTATGGGTATTGGCCCCGCGCCAGCGAGTGCCAAACTATTAAAACGTTTAGGCCTTAGTATTGATGATATGGACATTATTGAGTTCAACGAAGCTTTTGCTGCACAGGCACTTGCCAGTGCGCGTGAATTGGGTCTTAAAGATGATGATGCACGTTTAAACCCACAAGGCGGCGCCATTGCGCTGGGTCATCCATTAGGCATGAGTGGCACACGTTTATTAATTACGGCAACGAAGCAGCTTGAGCGCAGTGGTAAACGTTATGCTCTCTGCGCTATGTGTGTTGGTGTTGGCCAAGGCATTGCGATGGTCATTGAGCGATATAGTGAAAAATACAGTGAGAATACACAGTAAATACCTTCAGTGATATATTACATGAAAGCTATCGCAAGATGCGGTAACTCAAGCAATAACTCAAGCGATAAAAAACTATGTAAATAAAAAGAGCGGCTAATTATTAATTAGCCGCTCTTTTTTTGAGCCTATAAAAGATTTTAGCTGTTGTTCACTTTAGTTTTAGTGTCTTGCTTGCTTGCTTGCTACTAATACTGCCCTATTTCCTTATTCTTCCATGCCGTGACCAAATAAGACGAAATCGAATCACCACTACTCATTTTATATTGTGGTTTCTCAGCGCCACCGTCCTCTGCTATAACTGAATTATTAATGCCAAAATTGACAAGTTGCTCGCGTGAAAACCACTGGGCATCTTCTAAATCATCTTGGCTAATATCAATTTTTTCTGAAGTCGCAACGGCGGTAAATCCCAACATTATCGAGGCAGGAAATGGCCAAGGCTGTGAGGTAATATAGTGTGGCTTTTCAACATGTATCGCCGTTTCTTCAACAACTTCTCTAATGACCGCTTGCTCGAGCGTTTCACCAGGGTCAACAAAACCGGCTAGCGTTGAATACATTCCCTCAGCCCAGCTAGCTTGCCTACCTAATAAACAACGTGGAATACCATCGGCAAACATTTTTTCTACCAACATGATCACTGCAGGATCGGTACGTGGAAAGCTCATATTTCGACAATCTGAGCAACGCCTCGCGTGTCCAGCTTCAACTGAACGATTTGCATGCCCACATTGACCACAAAATTGATGGCTTATATGCCAATGCACCAAACCTTTGGCTAACGCTAATATTGAAGCATCAATGGCTGATAAACTGGCCGTCACTTTTCTAAGCCCTTGCCATTGGCCCATTTCACCTAATATTTCTTGTGTAGAAAAGCGTAATTTATCAAAATCGATAGCAAAAATTGCAATAGCTGATGCCTGGATACTATTACTATTACCGGTAATAGTAATAGTTAAACGGTCATTTTCTATGCTTTCGAGACCAAGTTTTCTCTTGCTTAAGTGCCCTTTACCTAAATAAATGCAACTATCAACACTTACCGTGGGCACTTGTGACTTGCTAAGATAAATTGGCGAAAGAATATCGCCTTCTTCAAAGAGACATTGACCATCATTAATAACGCAAAATAAAGTATCTTCACGGGTAAATTCTGTAGCTAACCAGCGCTTATTTTTTCGTTGATTAGTCCCTCTATCTAACGGCATATTGCCATACGCTAATGTCATTATTTACTGTCTTCCTTAAGTCCTTGTGCCCATTGAGAAGACCAACTTCCTAATGGAGAAATAATATCAAATAAGTCAAGACCTTGATGGGTCAATTGATAACCCGCTTCTTGGCATTCGACAAGCTGCAGTGTTTTGAGTTCTTTTAATCGAGTATTTAACAAGGTAGGCGAAATTTTCTCACAACGTTGCTGTAATTCTCTAAACGTTGCAGGACCACTATGTAAATTCCAAATAATACCTAACGACCACGTTCGCCCTAGTAAATCGAGTAATGCCATAATAGGTTTACCAGTTTTAGAACCGCGTACTTCTAATCCAGGGAGTGGTATTGTCATAGTCACTACTACAAATGGTAAAACATCATGCTACAATATTTGTAGCAAAGTTACCATAACAAACATATGACGAGTAATACCAAGTAAAAAGGTATATTTTGTAGCTTCTTCCTAGCGCGAAGAAACACAAAAAAGTGACTATACTAAAGGTTGACGACCAGCCTATTTAATACAATTTTTCCGGTACATATTGATGCAGCTAAAGAATGTTCAGCATTGATGATCAAATCATTAGTGAGACTACCCTCTAAATTTGCAATACCTAAACTAGGCTGAGCAAGATTAGGGCTCTTTTTGGCTAACCAGCTAATACGCTTAGCCAGTAAGATAGCATCATCGGCACTCGTTTCGATAAGTAAAATAGCAAAGGTATTTTCCCCCCACTTTATTAAAAGGTCTGATTTACGGCGCTTTAAGAGCGTTGTCACTTCTCTATCTTTACTTAAAAATGATGCTTTTCTATCAATTGTTTCTATTTTTATCATAAGCAAACTTAAGGAATGCTGGAAGCGCCGTGCTCGTGCAATTTCATAGTCTAACCAACACTCAACAAAAAGATTTTTAGTTAAAACACCATCACTTTCAATATCGGCTGTAGTATCAACTGCTCTTTGCTTAAATAAGCCATTCTCTACACGAATAAGTAAGGCTTTTATATCAAAAGGTTTGATAATGTAATCGTCAGCACCCGCGAGTAAACCTGCACTTTCCTCAGATATTTCACACGTTAGCATAATGATCTTAGTCGCAGAAAACTTACTGTCGTTTCTTAAAATACTGCAAGCTTTTAATCCATCCATTATGGGCATGCGCATATCCATTATAATCAAATCAGGAAGAAAACTATTTGCCAAAGCTATTGCTTCTTTACCGTTGCTCGCCTCATTAATAGAAACTCTATTTTCTTCCCTGTTAAATTGACGGTGTATACCTCTTTTTAACGCCTGTCTAACACCTATTTCATCATCTACTATGAGAACACTTTTTTCTTTTAACATATGATCTCCTGACCTTGGAAAATATAAAAGGAAGTAACTGAATAGAGTTTGCTATGTTCAGTTCAAACGAGTAAGCCCTAACTAATAGCTAAACTGCAATTGATATACCAAGACGTAAGGAAATAACTTCTAACAACCTTAGCCCTTTATTTATGGTAGTCGTGGCAATACTCTATCTATTTAGACAAGTTCAACACTGATGTTGGTATTTTCAAATTGAGATGGTTTTTGCAAAAAACAATGCAAGAAAATAAAAGGTAAGAGGATAATAACGTTTCAATTAATTTTATTTGATTAACCGCAATAGGATTATTTACTACAGGATAATAATTACGGGAGCAATTAAAAAAGCCAGCAATAAGCTGGCTTCAAGATAGGTAGTTGAAATAATTCTGGACTAGATTCTTACGCCTTCAATATGTAATGCCATTTCAACCTGCGTTGAGGCTGGACCTAAATTATAGGTAATACCATAATCGGCTAATTTAAAGCTAGTAGTACCAGAGAAACCAGCACGATAGCCGCCCCAAGGATCTTGCCCTTCACCAATTTTTACAACGGGAAATGAAATAGTCTTAGTCACGCCTTTCAAGGTAAATTCACCTGTAACAATCGCGTTTTCATCGTCACTAAATTTAATATTATTACTAACAAAAGTTGCTTTTGGGAAGCTGCTAACGTTTAAGAAGTCTTCGCTTTTAAGATGCTTATCACGTTCTGCATGATTCGAGTCAATACTTTTAGTATCTATTTCGATATTAATTTTTGCACTGTTAGGTGACTTGTCATCATAAGAAAAATCGCCATCAAAGGTATTAAAACGACCTAATAACCAGCTATACCCAAGATGCTTAATTTTAAATTGTACAAAGGCATGTGCACCTTTCACGTCGACTTTATAATCGGCGGCAAGTGCTGTGTTTGGCGCTATAGCGGCAAATAATGAGCTTGCTAATAACGTGGTTGCTAGTGTGGTGGTAATTAATGTCTTTTTCATGTGATGTTCCTTGTCTTTTCTCAAATTAATAAGAATGAAGTGTAAATTAATATTGAATGCGTTAACTTAGTTGCGTCTATATTAGGTAAGTTAATTAGTTCTTTATTTATTGATTTAGTTCGATATTTTTTAGATTGTTTTTAGATACATAATTAATTAGTTATTTTCTAGGTAGTACTTTGACCATCCGTACTAAGGTATCATTTTTATTAATAAAGTGATGTTTAAATGCGGCAAGTGCATGACCAGCACTGAGTAAAATTAAGATCCATGCTAAAACTTCATGAATAATACCTGCAATATCTTCTTGGTTAGCAAAATCTATTGGCAATGCTGGTATCGATAGTAAACCGAAAACATCAATCGCTCTGCCATCTGCCGTTGAGATTAAATAGCCACTTATCATCAACACTACCATCAAGCCATAAAGTGCTAAATGCGCATAATGGGCCGCTTTAACTTCAATTTCACTTGCAGATCTATCAGCATTTTTTGGCGTAACATTAACCACACGCCAAACGATTCTTAGCATCAATGCGACGAAAAGCGTCATACCAATATTCTTATGTAAATCTAACGAACCTTTGTACCAAGCATCGTAGTAAGTTAGTTCAACCATATAAAGACCTAAGCCAAATAAGGAAAAGATGCTTATTGCCATAAGCCAATGAAACATAATGGCAATAAGGCCATAGCTGTTTTCAGTATTCTTTAATATGCTATTACTCATGGTGTAATCTATCTTTTGTGTTAACGCTTTATTTAAAAAGCTAACAATATCCTTGTCAAATTGTTAAAGCTACTATAGCGAACTAAAACCTATTAAAAAATAACAATAAATGCGAAACTATTGTGCAAATATGCACAACTAAATGCATTTTATATAGGGTGTAATATGAAAGAGACTTCATGGGATGATTATAAAATAGCGTATCAAGTCGCACTTGATGGTAGCTTAAGTAGAGCAGGCGTATCATTACGAATAAACCATGCCACCGTATTAAGACGCATCAATCAATTAGAGCAAGCGCTTGAAGTGAAACTATTTATTCGCCACCAACGAGGTTATAAGCTTACCGATGCTGGTTGTGTTTTAATGGATGAAATGCCCGAGATGCTGGCAAAATTTTCTAGTTTAGAAAATAAACTACAAAATGTAGAGGGTGATATTAGTGGCGAACTCAGGATCACCACAGTAAGTTCATTCTCTCCTGTGATCACACCCGCATTAAAAGCATTTCGAGCTAAGTACCCAAAAATCCGCCTTAAACTTATCTCTACAGATGATATTGTACCGCTCGATTCAGGTGCTGCGCATGTCTCCTTAAGAGCAGGTCCAAGCCCTGTTGGTGTTGACCTGGTCGTTAAAAATCTAATTAAACTAGAGACGGCCTATCATGCGACACAAGATTACATCGATGAATTTGGTCAGCCTAAAACTATCAATGAGTTTAACGATCACCAATGGGTATTACCAACACCTGAGAAATACCGCATCCCTTTTGTTAATTACATTGTTGATAAAATAGATAAAAACAGAATAGTTTTTCAAAGTAACAACTTTTCTGATATTCACGACGCGGTTATCGCAGGTATGGGCATTGGTCCTTTAAGCGATCACCAAGCAAGCCTAAATCCATCTATGGTTAAAATCGACTTAGACATTCCCAAAAACGGTGAGTCTATCTGGTTCGTTTATCATAAAGATTTAAAGCATAGCGCCCGCATTCAAAGTTTTTATCACTTTTTAAAAGCCGCGCTATCAGATATTGAACAAGAACACTTGCGCATTTCAGATAGCAAGACTAATAAAGACTAACTCCCCTCGCCAAGAGCGTTGTTGAAACGAAAAAGTGACTTGAGTTGAAGCGGCTCTCTACATCGGCAAGTCAGTTTTCTCTATCAGTAGTTCGTATAATTATGAGCTTGAATGAAAAGCTTTAATCAGAAACGTTTGATGGCGAATACTTGTCAGTATTAACAAAGCGACTAGCCGCTAAAGAGAGTAATGCGATAAATGCACCCGCATAAAATACTAACGTATGATCATAAAGCCAAATTAAACCAAAAGTAGCAGGAATAACAACAGCGGCAATATGATTAATGCTAAAGCTAACCCCTGCACTTGAAGCAATATCTTTAGGGTCTGCTATTTTTTGAAAGTAAGTTTTTAAAGCAATAGCCATTGCGAAAAACAAGTGGTCTACTACGTAAAGCACAGCAGCCACATTGGCAGATTCAACCAGCGCATAACCAACAAAGATAGTAATTAGGCCTAAATACTCAAGAGTCAGCGCTTTACGCTCTCCTACTTTTGCAATCCAAAGGCCTATTTTCGGTGCTAAAAAGAAGTTAATTACATGGTTAATCATATACAAAACTGTAATTTCCTGAACACTGTAGCCAAACTTTTCAACCATAAGAAAACCAGCAAAAACAACAAATATCTGCCTGCGCGCGCCCGCTAAAAAAGTCAGCAAGTAATACAAGCTATAACGTTTTCTTAAAATTATTTTTTTATGCTGTGGATGATCCATTACAAACTTAGGCATAGAGAATGCCAACCATAACGTCAGTAATAAACCACTCAAACCAAAAAATAGGTACATCACTTGATAACTAGTAGCAAAAACACTGAAGCCCAACCAAATCAAGGCGTAACAAGTCAGTGAAGCAGCAGATTTTATTGACATTAATTGACCAAGCTTTTCCGCAGCCTCATCTTTTTTAAACCACTGTAAGCTTAATGAGGTATTCAAGGTTTCGTAATAGTGAAAACCAATCGACATCAATACAGTAGTTGCATAAAGGCCGTAAATACTGGGGAAGAGTCCTGTAACCGCAACCCCTATGGATAATAGACACAAAGAAATCAACGCAAATACTTGTTCGGTAAACACCAATAAAACAAAAATTGCGGTAAATGCTAAGAAACCGGGAATTTCTCTTAAAGACTGTAACATGCCTATTTCAGCCCCCGTAAACGCAGCTTGTTCAATAACAAAATTATTGAGCATAGCCATCCAACCAGCAAAAGTAACTGACATTACAATGCTAGCAATAGCTAAGAAAACAAAGGGACTATGCCACTTATTACCCTGCTCTGCTATAAGTGGAATTGCTTTTTCTGCGGTTACTTTTTCCATGTGGGTCTATTGCCTTAATTAACTAACGCTAGGTGACTAACACTTGATAACTCATATGAAGTAGTTCACCAAGAGTAAATAAGTGTAAAAAAATTAATAACTATCCAAGCTCTTTTATAACGTTCGGCTTGTGTCACTACAATGACCATTATATGATGATTTTAATATGACCAATAGCGACAATTATGACAGTTAGTTTATCAATTCAGACAAAAGGTATATGGCATCAAAAAAGCTCTAACAGGCTTTATTCAAGTTTACCTCGCTCGGTATTACCCTTGTCAGCAGAATTTAAACCTATGACTCAGATCACTAGTCACTCCCACCCGTGGTCACAGCTTTCTTACTCATGTGTTGGTGTTATGCATATTGAAACCGATGCAGGTATTTTTGTTATTCCGCCAGAACAAGCATTGTGGCTGCCACCAGGCATGGCTCATCAACACTTTTGCAAAAATAAAGTCAGTTACCGTAGTTTATATTTCGACCCGGTTTTGAGTGAAATGTTAGGGGATAAAGTACGCCCGTTAACAGTTGACCCTTTATTAAAGTCATTGATATTAGAGATCTCAAACTGGTCTGAAGACTATGAAGAAACGGAAGAGACACAGCGTTTTCTACTGGTATTATTGGACCGCTTAGCAATAGCTAAAAGTAATGAGCTTTTTATGCCAACTATTCAAGATAAAAGACTTTTTCCTATCATTGAAACTTTGAATCAAGAACCCGCAAATAAATTAACTATTGAGCAATGGGCGCTTAAAGTAGGTGCTTCAAGTCGTACCTTGAATAGATTATTTAATCAAAATTATGGCATGGGCTTTAGCCGATGGAAGCAAAAGCTGAGAATATTAAAGTCATTAGAATTACTAAACAGCAATGCGCGACTTGTCGATATTGCTTTTGAGCTAGGTTATGAATCTACATCGGCCTTTATAACCGCCTTTAAAAAACAGTTAGGTTGTTCGCCTAAAAAATATCTTGCGACATAGCTTAGCACTGAATATGTCCCAACTTAGTTGTATTAAGCAGAGTTTAGTCAAATTGAGATAATTAGGTTCAAGCTGAGTTTAAAATATAAAAGCCCTGCTAATTCAACAGGGCTTTTATTTGAGCTGATTCAAAAGTCAAAATTAGCGTGTTACTAGCATTAATCTTTTATTTTATAACTCTACTCTGTAAGTTAAATCTATGGTTTTAATCGATTGGTTAATGCTGTCGCTAAATCATGTTCAATCGTGGCCAACTCTTCTTCAAAGAAAAACTTGTCGGTATCAAACGGTTTGAGTAATTTCACATCATTAGTGGTTTCATCATATTTAGCTAAAAATACTTTGTCCATCCATTTCATGTTACGCCCTTCGGTGAACATCAAAGCAAAGGCTCGTTCTCCGCCAACTTCACATTCACCCATTATCGAGATTTTCCCTGCAGAAGTGGTCATAGAAAGATGACGAGATGGGCGGTTAATCGACGGTAATTCACGGTATATTTTATCAAATATTTGACTAACGGCACTAAGCGGCGCAGTAAAATAATGATGTTCACCTGTCGGTCTGGCGCAATACATAGAGTGAAAACTAATTAACATAGTCCCTAGGATATTAGATAAATCTATCCAGTTTTGCGCGCTGCGATCGATATCAATTGAGCCATCTTTGTTCTCGAATAAACTGATGTGATTCATCATTGGGCTTTGACTACGAATAACCACACCGTGACGCTGCAAGCGACGAATAGCGGCAATAGTGGTTGGGTTTAACAATTCACGTGGCGTAGAAAAGTGCGCCATCCATGCCAATTGAATACCATTATCATGCATTTTATCAAATACGGCTAACATCTTGTCGTACTTACTGCTTAAAATCATTTCTGGTTGGAAAGTTAACGCACGTGTAGCAAGGCGAACCGTTTTTATGTGCAATAAGTCTCGGTCTTCCAATAATGGCGTGACATATTGCTCAAAACGACTAGCAGGCATATAACCGCCATCGCCACCGGTAATTAACATATCAGTGACTTCTTCATGCACTTTTAAGTAACGATGAATTTGGTCAATTTCTTTTTGGATAAACATATCTTCATCACCACGAACTTGCGCATGACGGAAACAGTAAGTACAAAACGAAAAGCAGTTTTGGGTGGTTTTATCAAAAATCAACTGACACTGAGGATATTTATGCTGACTACCATCAAGAAACTCTATTTCACCTTGCTCGTTTTCAAACCAAGGTTTATTGAGTTGTTGGTTACCATCATGCGGACTGGTTTTCTCTTGGTATTCTTCAACAATGACTTTTTTCTCTGCCACGCTTGCCGCTAAGTATTCAGCCACCGTAATTTTGTTAATCATATTAGGTTGTGGCATCACTAACTGAAAAACAGAATCTTCATAAAAGTTAGTCCAGTCAATGCTATTTAAACTGTGCTTAGTGGCTAAAAATCGGTAAACCTCAATAAAAAGTTCCCGCTCTTCAATATCACCAATATCAATATTATTAGCTACAAGAATTTCAACCACACGGCGAAAGCCTGAAAGCCCTGTGTATTGATCTTTCTCATCGAACATATGCGCTTCTTTATCTAGCAAGCCTGAATGCTGTGGGTACGACGCATGTAAACGGCTAAGTAAACCTGGTGACAGTAGCTGTTCATCTTTAATCGTTTTACGCACATCATCACTGTAGTGATATACGTCCATCATGTCGTTAATATCAATTTCGCTCACATCACTAATACCACTATTTCGAACATGAACATTGCCATCTAACTTAGGATCAAGCTGTTTTGGGTTAAGTACCGCAACATCAATATGCTGCGCTTTACTTACTGAAATTTTAGAGGTGGAATCGGTCATAATAAGGCTCTCTAGCAGAAGCTCAATACATTGATGAGTTCACGCTTTTTTATAAGGTGATAAGTTAAAGATTGAGGTCGAATAAATATTTTATGATGTGATTTTCAAAGAAAGCGCGACGTGAATCAAACGAGTAAAAATCACCAAGTCATGAGCTTTGGTAATAACCTTAATAAAAGAATGCCTTTATTGCGTTAATTTATAGCGTTAGTTTGATGTTAAGTAATAAAGTGAAACCTTCCCTTAGCTATACTGACAAGCATGTAAAAACCGCTCAATATTAAGCTATTACCCAATTAACCATACCTAATGAACTATTTAGCCAATGAACTCACTGCCTACTGAAAGTCCTCAATCTAAAAAATCATTACCCAGTACCAGTATGTTGGCCGCCTTTGATGCTGCAG
This sequence comes from Colwellia psychrerythraea 34H, assembly GCF_000012325.1. Taxonomy (NCBI): domain Bacteria; kingdom Pseudomonadati; phylum Pseudomonadota; class Gammaproteobacteria; order Alteromonadales; family Colwelliaceae; genus Colwellia; species Colwellia psychrerythraea. The sequence continues at coordinate 3,742,488 of NC_003910.7, forward strand.
CAAGAACAGGCAGTTTTACTGCGGCAGCAAAAGATTTAGCATTAACGCAAGGGGCTATTAGCCGCCAAGTGAATGCACTAGAGATGCAGATAAGTGTTAATTTATTTCATCGTCATAAACAGAATATATCGCTGACCGAAGCCGGAAAAACCTACGCTAAAGAAGTCAATTCGGCATTAAGTCATATTCGTTCTGCAACACTAAACCTCATGACAAACCCCGATGGTGGCATACTTAATATTGCGATATTACCCACGTTTGGCTCTCGGTGGTTAATGCCAAGACTGGCTGATTTTTTAGCAAAACACCCACGAATCACCATCAATACGGTATGTAAGCTGTCACAATTTGATTTTTCTCATGAGGATATTCATTGCGCTATTCATTTTGGCAAAGCGGATTGGTCGCAAGCCAACTGTACTTTTTTAATGGCCGAAGAAAGCGTACCTGTATGCTCACCTAAATTATTCGAACAGGCTGAATTGGCAAAGGTCGATAATGTTTGTGCCCGTTTAATTAATTTACCGCTATTGCATATCGCAACCCGGCCTAATGCTTGGCAGCACTGGTTTGATGAACATAATGTCGACTCAACAACAAAAGAACAGCCAAAGAAAAAAACACTACAAGACATGCATTTTGAGCAGTTCTCCATAGTAACTAATGCTGCTGTGGCAGGATTAGGCGTGGCCTTATTGCCGAAGTTTTTGGTTGAAAGTGAATTGCAACGTGGTGAGTTACAGGTGATTTGCAATAAACCCCAACGTACCGATAATGGCTATTACTTAGTCACCCCCAATGACAAACTTAACTATGCTCCCATGGTCGCTTTTACCCGCTGGTTATCCCAAGTAATCAAGAGTGAAAAACCCTCTATTCTGAATAAATAAATATCTCTGTTGCTCTAGTTACGGTTAAAACTTTTCCAGATAAATTCAGGTTATTTACTGTTTAACAGTTTGATACCTCGGTTAATTAAGATAAATTAAAGTTGACGCGTAAATCATAATAACTATAGTCTTGACATAAGTTGGCTATATCTCGTTCAGCCTCTCATTTTTGAAAACAATTACTCGCCTCTCAATGAGGCATTTAGTTATTAGGAGTCACCAATGAAAACATTATTTATTTTCATGCTTTGTTTTATCATTACCAATGTTCACGCTGCAGCACCAGAGCATGGTTTTGTTAAAAAGAGTGATTCAGGCACGCTTCAAGCTTGGAACGCCGAAAAAAATGAGTGGAGTGATATTGATTTATTTTGGCAAAATTTTGCAAAAACAAACAAAGCTAAATCATGGGGCGTTGCCGATACATACCCCAATTATGGTGAGGTAAATGAATTTGATACGCTTGTCATAGAATTAAAACAAGGCACTTGTTTGATGCAGTTTTATCATGCTCGTTGGAGACGTGCTAATGACGTTCAGCGTTGGGATGATGCTTTTAATGAGTATAGTGCTTGCCCTTATGTATTTGATTAATTAGAGTATCCACGCAAACTAACAAATATTAGTTTTAAAAAGTTTATTAACAACAAGGAGAGTCCAAAAATGGATTATTTTACAGGCGCACTAAAAAAATATGCTGATTTCACTGGCAGAGCACGCAGAGAAGAGTATTGGATGTACATACTTATTTATATGATCATCAATGTTGTTTTAGCGGTTCTTGGTTTGGATGCCATTTCTGCATTGGTCGGTCTTGGACTACTAATCCCAAGTATTAGCATAGCGGCAAGAAGATTACATGACACTGGCCGTTCTGGATGGTGGCAATTAATAGTATTAATTCCTATCATTGGTTTGATTGTTTTAATCTATTTCTTAGCACAAGATGGACATGATGCGAATGATTATGGTGTTAACCCTAAGTCTGTTACAACCGCATAAAACTTACAAGCTAACTAAGCATGGCAAGTGACGTCATGTCACGTAGGTTAGTTACCTCCTCAATGTATTGAGGAGGTAACTATATTTAGATGAACTTTAAGTAAAACTTGCCGGGCGACTATCTTCCATCATTATGTCTAATTTTATTTGCGCTTTTTTTGGATTAGCTAAATCTATTACTTCAATCATTTCACATTCATCTCTAATCATTTCAGGAATAAGACTAGGGTAATGACGACAGTCTTCTGGTCTGTCTAAGTAAATGCTGCAGGTATACATGTTTGGGTCGAGCGGATTTTTCTTGGGAGCAATATCGAGAAAAGGACAACTTGTTAACCTTGCACCTGATTCAGGGTCGAACCATATCTCATTGTTTATCACGTATTTGAATATATCTGGGTTAAATATCTCCCACAGGTCAATTTCTTCTTTTGTGGCCGAAAGATCTTCTCCCCCATATTTGATACAACATTTTCCGCATTGATTACAATCTTTCATAGTTCGCTATTTAATTGGCTAGACACGGCATCATTATATACCCGTTATCAATCAAGATGCATGTCTCAGAGGTTTGAATTATAACGGATACAGCATTTGTAGCCATGCTGTAGCTAAGTCAATTATTGAGTTAATGGCTAATATGGTAAGTAAATAGTAAAGGTAGTGCCTTGATTTTCCTCACTAGCCACCTCTATTTTACCTTTGTGTTTTTCAATAATCCCAAAAGAGACTGATAAACCTAATCCGGTGCCAACACCTACTGGTTTAGTGGTAAAAAAGGGGTCGAAAATTTTATTAATTACCTTCTGAGGTATACCTTCACCTTGATCGCTTATTTCAATAGTCAGGTACTCCCTTCCCTTCTCCTGCTTAATTCCGGTCGTTATATCTAAAGCACCTTTGTCTTTTGTTGCGTGGGCCGCGTTTATAAACATATTCAACAACACTTGGTTAATTTCACCTGGATGACAATAAATTTTAGGTAATCCTGTAAAGTGTTTATTTACCGTTAAGCAATATTTCAACTCATTCCATACAACTTTAAGAGACTCTTCAATGAGCATATTAATATCGCAAAGCTCTTTTTCAAAAGAGCCAGAGTGACTCACTTTATTCAAATTACTAACGATTTCTTTAACTCTATTCAGCCCTTTGCCTGTTTCAGCCATCATAGATTTTACATCACCTCTAATATAATCAATGTCTTCTTGTTCCCTCAATTGTTGATAGGATTGAGCAACATCTTGTGATGCTAATGCAGGTAAATTAGAGATCATGAAATCATCTAACAGAAGAAATGAATCGACATATTCAGACAGCATAGATAAGTTGCTGATTGAATAACCTATAGGATTATTTATTTCATGAGCAACGCCTGCCGCAAGCTGACCTATAGAGGCCATTTTTTCAGATTGTATGAGCTGTTGCTGAGTTGTTTTAAGTGCTTTTACGGTTGACTCAAGCTTAATACAATTGTCATAAAGACTACGCGTTTTGTTATCTAATAAGTGCTCAGCAAGTAATCTCGCTTTTCGCTCTCGCTCATAGGCAACTCTATAGGGGTCTGGCTTATTCATTGTGACCTTCAAACGTTACCACTAATTTACAACGTGAAGCCCCATGATGCATACATTCGGGGTGCGCTATTGATATTTTTTCATTGAATTGATCCGCGGCACCAAAAATTAAGCCGATACTGACATGACATAATTTACGCTTAGAGCTGTAATACATAATAAGGGTATTATCATCTACCGTTTCATATTCAAAGGTGGGTAAATAAGCTTTGGGATGAAGACGTTTTACTTCGACATGAATGAGGTTATCTATCGCAAGTAAAAAGCTCTTTAAGCTACCTATTGTGGAGATGTCTACTGGGCTGGTATCGTATAATTTTTTAAATAAATATCGGCCAAATTTTTCAATTAACTGATCAACTTCAATACCGGTTTTAATCGATAGTGCTTTCACCATGTTTATCAGTTCACTGTCTTGGTATTGCTCTCCGCTTGTATATATTCCATGTGACGGTGGCTTGGTTTGTTCAATTAATTCATTCCACTGCTCCATTCCCATTTGCTCAACAATCATATCTGAGAATGCTGTATATATAGATCCTTGCATAATATCCCCATTATTTTTAATAATATAACTAAAGTGCTAATTACATTAATCCAGTTTAGTACTTAATTGATTAAACCCATAACTGATATAAAAATCAATAGATAACGTAGCATTACTACAGGACTTCACCATAGAGTTCACTCACAAAATCGATGAAGGCTTTGACTTTAGGGATTTTTGCTCGATGTTTTGGGTATAGTGCATAAATGTCAACTTTTGCCATGCCCCAGTCAGGTAGTATATTAACTAATTGACCTGAAGCCACTTCTTGACGACACATGTAATCAGGGAGCACCCCTATGCCTAAACCATCGACAATAGCTTGTTTGAGCATGGAAAAATCATCGACAAGTAAGCGTGGCTGACAATCTAAAGTGAATGTCTCGTGATCCGTTGAGGTTAACGGTAACTTTAAGTCTTTATTCCCTGAAATATTAAGTGGATTCATTATCAGCAACTGATGCTCGGTTAGCTGCTCAACCTTATCTGGATTACCTTGTTTGGCTAAATAGCTTGGGCTGGCGAATATTTTTCGGTTAATGGCACCCAACTTTTTTGCAATTAACATCGAGTCATTTAATTGCCCTATGCGAATGACTACATCAAAGCCCTCTTCAATAAAATCAACCCGTCTATTCACTAAGTTAAGCTGTACTTTAAGATCTGGATACTGGCGCATAAACTTGCCAAGTGCTGGCCTTAAGACTTGTTGCCCGCTAGCAACAGATGCCCCAATTTTTAGTTCACCTGTATAGCTATGAAAAAGTTCACAGACTGAGGCGGTCGCTAAATCAAGCTCTTCATGAATGCGTTTACAGTGGGCTAAATAACGGCGCCCTGCTTCAGTTAGATGCTGAGAGCGTGTTGAGCGCTCGAGTAAAGTAACGGCAAGGTTTTTCTCTAAGCGCGACACTTTTCGGCTGACATTGGCTTTAGGCATACCAAGCCTGTCTGCGGCTAGGGTAAAGCTGCCAGTCTCAACGACGGCTAAGAAAACCATCATGTCATTTAAATCATGTTCCATTGCTGTATTTCCTAAACACAAAGCGTTATATAGAGCGTGAAATAAAAAGACTCGTTCACACGCTCTTCAATAAATCATTATTGTTGTTGATAATGAGATTATCATATCAACAAAGTGGCATTTATCAAACAATGCTTAACACTTATGATTGTAATCACTGAAACACAGTCCCCAATTATTAGGAGTAGAACATGCAAGTACTCAGCAGAAAATCATTACCTTTAGGCGGTTTTGCCGGTTTAACCGAACACCGCTTAGTAACAGACCGTCGTCTTTTTGGCTCACGTAAAGCGCCTAATACTTTTGATGGTATCGGCAGTTTTGTCTATCTAGCTGACGCACAGTTTAACCCTCATGGTGAAACCCACATGCATCCTCACAAAGAGATTGATGTTATTTCAATCATGCTGACGGGTCGAGTAACTCATGAAGGTTCTTTAAAGCATGGCCAAAGTTTGACCGCAGGTGAAGTACAGGTTCAACGTGCTGGTGGTGAAGGTTTCTCACATAATGAGATAAACCCTGACAACACTAAAAACCGTCTGTTGCAATTGTGGGTATTACCTGAAGTAGCAGGAGAACCGGCTGGTTATAAACATTATCCATTAAAGGCAAAAGGTGTCAGCCGTATTTATGGAGGTAAAGACTCTGGTGGACAAAAAAATCAGAATAAAACTTTTTCCAGCAAAACAACCATAGATATTGTGCGCTTATCATCAGGTGAAAACATTAGCTTTAGCGAAGAGGTATTAGCTTATGTCAGTAAAGGCACCGCTGATTTTTCAGATGAAAATAACAACTTTAGTGCAGAAGATGGCGATTTAATTCGTAGCTATAAAACCGATATTATCGCCACTAGCGATGTAGAAATAATAGTGGTTGGTCAAGGTTAAACATAAGACACAATAATTGAATATCGGTCGATGTATCAACATCGGCCAGTATTTATTAGTTCACAATATTTTATAGGCTATAGTCTTCGGAGTAATTTATGATACCGCCTAACAAACACTTACTTGCACTCATTAACTATTTCGCACTGGTTCCTTTAGTGTATTTTATTCCTACATGGATTAGTCCGTATCTACCTGATAACAAACTACTGCATGTATGTATTGTAGTCGGTATTATTGTGCCTATTATTTCTTATATTGTGATGCCCATCACCATGAAAATATTAGTCCGAACAAAGACTGAAAAGCGTGGAGTGAAAAGTTACATCGCAACTTAACATTTTATATAACGATACCTCATGCCCCACACTTCAATCATCACATTTTAAGGAGTCAGGCACAAAAAAGGCGCTATAAGCGCCTTTTCATAAAGTGTCATTAAGTGGTAACTAGTTTTTACTAACTCCCCCTTAAATTAAGTCTTTGCTTTGTCTTCAGCTTCTTGGATTTTAACTTTCCAAATTTCAGGGCCTGTTACATGAGCAGATTCGCCGGTGCTATCAACAGCAACAGTGACTGGCATGTCTTCTACTACAAATTCATAGATAGCTTCCATACCCATGTCTTCAAAGGCAACCACTTTCGCTTTTTTGATTGCTTTTGATACAAGGTAAGCAGCACCACCGACAGCCATTAAGTACACAGACTTATGGTTTTTAATGCTTTCACAAGTTTGAGCACCACGTTCGGCTTTACCGATTGTGCCTAAAAGACCTGTCTCAGCTAACATCATCTCAGTAAATTTATCCATACGTGTTGCTGTTGTAGGGCCCGCAGGACCAACCGCTTCATCACCAATGGCATCTACAGGGCCTACGTAATAAATAAACTTGTCAGTAAAGTCTACCGGCAGTTTTTCGCCCTTAGCTAACATATCTTGAATACGTTTATGCGCAGCATCACGACCCGTTAAGATGGTACCGCTAAGTAAAACAGTTTCACCAGTTTTCCAATCGCTAATATCCGCTTTACCTAAATCATCAACATTGACACGACGAACATTTTCACCAACTTCCCAGGTGATTTCTGGCCACTCTTCAAGCTTAGGTGGCGTTAAATCAGCAGGACCAGAACCGTCAAGGTGGAAGTGTACATGGCGTGTAGCGGCACAATTCGGGATCATAACAACAGGTTTAGAAGCCGCATGCGTTGGTACTGAGTTAATTTTCACATCAACTACGGTTGTTAAACCACCTAAACCTTGCGCGCCAATACCTAATTTATTTACACGTTCAAAAATTTCAAGGCGTAATTCTTCTTCTGCATTTTGTGGACCACGTTCAATTAAGTCTTGAATGTTTACTGGGTCCATTAAGCTTTCTTTCGCTAATACGCCTGCTTTTTCAGCAGTACCACCAATACCTATACCTAACATTCCTGGTGGACACCAACCTGCGCCCATTGTAGGTAGAGTTTTAACAACCCAATCAGCAATTGAGTCAGATGGGTTTAACATCGCCATTTTAGTTTTGTTTTCACTACCGCCGCCTTTAGCAGCAATCATGATTTCAAGACCAGCGCCCGGAACCATGTCGATATGAACAACGGCCGGCGTATTATCTTTAGTATTTATACGCTTTCCTGCTGGGTCTTTAACTATTGAGGCGCGTAATGGATTATCAGGATTTAAATACGCACGACGCGTACCTTCATCAACCATTTGCTGTACGGTCATGTCAGTTTTATCCCACTGAACTTCCATACCTACTTTAACAAAACAGGTAACAATACCGGTATCTTGACAGATTGGGCGTTTACCCTGTGCTGACATACGTGAGTTAATTAAAATTTGTGCTATTGCGTCTTTCGCCGCCGTTGATTCTTCTTTGTTATAGGCTTTTTCTAGTGCCTGAATAAAATCAATCGGGTGATAATAAGAAATATATTGCAATGCATCTTCAATACTATCGATTACGTCTTGTTGTTTAATGATGGCCATAGTGCTCTCTATTAGCTTTAATAATGCGTGGTTGAAAGTTATAATAATTCTACTACACATAATAACCCGCTATTGAAAGTGCTGCCAGTCTCTTGTTACTGATAATAACTATTTAACTAGCGAATACTTAGAGTAATAAAAACCTTGTTCCAGACAATCACTGCCAAACACCCAACTACTGTTATCTCAGCTAAAGAACTGTCCCTAAAAAGTGGCACTACAGCAGAAGCCATATTTGCCCCTATGGCTCAACAAGCTTGGGCTATGTGGCTAGATTCAGGTAATAGTGAACATATTGATAGCCGTTTTGATATTTTAGTGTGGCAGCCCATTGCAACCCTAACTGCACAAGGTAATAGCACCGAAATCTGTTTTCCTGATGTCTATACCCCTGAAAAGAGTATTAGTGAAAAAAGTACTAAAGACCCACTATTATTGCTTAAGCAGCTTCAGGCACAGTTATTTACAACACTTCAGTCTCCACATGAGTTCCTGCCTTTTTTAGGTGGTGCATTAGGTTATTTCTCCTATGATTTAGGTCGTCGATTTGAGCAACTACCTAATTTAGCAAAACAGGACATTGATTTACCTGAGATGGCCGTTGGTCTTTATGATCGCGCCGTTATTTTTGATAAAAACTCAGCAAAGTTTTACTTAGTTTGCCCTGATGACAAGCGAGCCGAGATTGAAGTAGCACTTATTAATTCAACTGTGAGTTCAAATATACCGCCAGCAAAAGCTGATGTCACAACTGATAATTTTCACTTAACCAGTAGCTGGCAATCAAACATGGATAAAGCCGATTACATTGAAAAATTTGATAAGGTGCAAATTTATTTATTGAGCGGTGATTGTTACCAAATTAATTTAGCGCAACGCTTTAGTGCCCAATACCAAGGTGATGAGTTTGAAGCTTACTTAGCCTTAAAATCGGCAAATAAAGCGCCATTCTCTGCTTTTATTCGCTTAGACCATGCTGCCATTTTAAGTGTATCCCCTGAGCGATTTTTACAGTTATCGCAAGGTAAGGTACAAAGTAAACCCATTAAAGGCACAATGCCGCGTAGTGATGATAAAGTTCAAGATGCTAAAAATGCCGAAATACTAAGGCATTCAAGTAAAGATAATGCTGAAAACTTAATGATTGTTGATTTACTGCGTAATGACATCAGTAAAAGTTGTCAAGCTGGCTCGGTCAAGGTACCTAAACTTTTTGATATTGAAAGCTTCCCTGCGGTACATCATTTAGTGAGTACCGTTGAAGGCATACTTGCTAGTGATAAACATGCCACTGATTTACTGCGCGGTGCCTTTCCGGGAGGCTCTATTACAGGTGCTCCTAAAATACGCGCGATGGAAATCATTGAAGAGCTAGAGCCACACCGTCGCAGTGTTTATTGCGGCTCAATTGGCTACCTCTCCAATTGTGGCACTATGGATACCAGTATTACCATTCGTACCTTAATTTGTCAGCCAAGCGAAAAGACTTCAAAGGAATCGTCTAACAGCGAGAAGACGATTCATTGCTGGGCTGGTGGCGGGTTGGTCGCTGATTCAACTGCAGAAAGTGAGTATCAAGAAACTTTTGACAAAGTTAATTGCATTTTACCGGTATTATCAAAACTCAATCAGGTGTAGGCTTTAACTATACCCGTTCCACTTGAAGATGCATGATTCAGCTGGAATTAGAAACGCCTTGGGGGAAGGCTGGGCAAATCATACTCTGCGTTACCTTTCTTTTTAAGGGAATAACCCTTAATAAATAAAAGTGCCTTAATTATGAATCGCTCAGACTTCCTGAAACGAGCATATTCAAGTGGAGCGGGTATAACACCTTAGCTAACGCCTTAATTCATACCTTAGCTAAGACAACTAAAATCGATACTAAAAGTAGTACTGTTAAAGAGTACTTTTAAAGAGTAGTACCAATGACAAAAGATGAATTTTTATTACGCTTTAATTTATTACAGTTGGCCGAGTCTGAGCATAACTATCAGCACCCTTCACCTCTAAGATCGGCAGCTGTACTCATCGCTTTAGTCGAATCAGATAGTGGTGAAGGTTTGCAAGTTTTATTAACTAAACGAGCTAGCCACTTAAAACATCACCCATCTCAAGTAAGTTTCCCCGGTGGAAAAGTAGAACGAGAAGATAAATCACTTATAGATACCGCCCTTCGAGAAGCTTTTGAAGAAATAGGTTTGTCTCGTGAAGCAGTAACTGTGGCTGGTCAACTACCCCCCTATGAGACCATTAGTGGTTTTCAAGTTACACCTATTATCGCCATTGTTGCCAGTTCACAAATTTATCAGATAGATACAAATGAAGTCACTGAAGTATTTCAGGTACCCCTACAGCATTTTTTAACCACTACAGACCATCATGTTTTTGTTGCCCATAAAGGTGGAAAACAACACAATGTGCATTTCCTTCCCTATAAAGAATACAATATTTGGGGTGCTACCGCGGTAATGCTCAAAGATTTAGTTGCCCACATAAACTAGTCAATTCGCTAGTTCTTCAATATACCCGTTAACAATTTAGACGCACGTTTCAGAGGTTGTAAGCCATTTCAGTTTTAGGCGCAATGGTTAAATTGTGGTTACCCCCTATGTTATTGCTGTAACAACAAAATGGAATGGCTCACAACCTTATAAGATGGGTTTAAAAAGGATTTACGCTGCGTTATTCCTTTGAACAATGTAATAATCATTCTTTACCATAAGCACCTTGCCTAAATCGTTTTTAACACCCTCTGAAATCGAGTTCTTTGAATGGTGACGGGTATATGTCCCCTTGTTAGTGCATTTAGTTCTTTGATAGTTGAATATTTTGGTTCTTTATTTGTTCACTTTCAGCTAGAATTACTATCGATACAAGCAATCGACAATAATCCCATTATTCTAATAAATACCAACTATAATTCGGAATATGACGGCACAGCCCATATTTGATATTGTAGCGGTCCATTTCACCGAGCTATCGCTTAGAGAGAATTGAGTCTATAATTAAAGAATAGTGTCTATTACATAAGCAGAGCAAAGGTAAAAATTATGATCAGTGTATTTGATATGTTTTCTATTGGCATAGGTCCATCAAGCTCACATACAGTGGGCCCTATGAAAGCCGCGAAACTTTTCGTTGATGAATTAGTTAAACAAAATTTATTAACTAGTGTCGACAGAGCTAAATGTGAACTATTCGGCTCATTAGGACAAACAGGTATTGGCCATGGTACGGGTAAAGCTGTAATTTTAGGCTTTTCTGGTCAAACACCGGAAAATATCCCTGTTGAGTCAATAGAGTCGACCTTAGCCGAAGTTGTAAGCAGCCAAAAAATATCACTCAATGGTACTCATGAAGTCGATTTCCCTAAAGATGACGCTATTATTTATCATCGTAAGAAAACATTGCCCGCTCATTCTAATGCCATGACTTTGTATGCCTATCAAGGCGATACCTTGGTATTAGAAAAGACTTATTATTCTATTGGCGGTGGCTTTATTGTAGAAGACTGTGACTTCGAAAAAGAAAAAGATAAAGCATTATCTCTACACACCAATATCAATCCTCCGCATGTTTTTACTACTGGCGATAAATTACTCCATGAAGCTAAAGTGCATGGTTTAAGCATTAGTACCATTATGATGAATAATGAAAAGTGCTTAAACGATGAAGCGACCATACGCACTAAATTAATTGAAATTTGGGATGCGATGAAAGCGAGTGTTGACCGCGGTATTGCTACTGAAGGTATTCTACCTGGTGGTCTAAACTTAAATCGTAGAGCCCCTGCTCTTCATCGCTCCTTGATGGTAGAAAATTCTAACGATCCACTTACCGCTATGGATTGGGTTAACTTGTTCGCAATGGCGGTAAATGAAGAAAATGCTGCCGGAAGCCGCGTAGTTACAGCACCAACAAACGGCGCAGCAGGTATTATTCCTGCTGTACTTTGTTACTACGACAAGTTTGTTAAGCCAGTATCTGATGATGATTGTATTCGTTACTTACTTACCGCAGCAGCCATTGGTATTTTATACAAGACTAACGCTTCTATTTCTGGCGCAGAAGTTGGCTGCCAGGGTGAAGTTGGTGTAGCTTGTTCAATGGCTGCTGGCGCATTAACTGAAATTTTGGGTGGTACTCCCATTCAAGTAGAAAATGCAGCTGAAATAGGTATGGAACATAACTTAGGATTAACATGCGATCCAGTTGGCGGCTTAGTACAAGTACCTTGTATTGAACGTAATGCGATGGGCTCAGTAAAAGCAATTAATGCTTCTCGTTTAGCACTTCGTGGTAATGGCACATCAAAAGTATCTTTAGATAAAGTAATCAAAACTATGTGGGAAACTGGTAATGATATGAAAACTAAATATAAAGAAACTTCACGTGGTGGTTTAGCGGTTAATATTATCGAGTGTTAGTCAGTCTATTTTAAAATATTTAGTTGAAGCTATCGGTTAGAACGATTAGTTAAAAATTTAAAAGCTCCAGTAAGTCATACTTAGTGGAGCATTTTTGTTTAGCACTTTTGTTTCGTACTTTTATTTTTCAACTGAACTTGTTGGGTAGGTAAATAATACACGACTCTTAGCTTTTAGCCCTTTTGCCTCAAAGGCCTTTTTAAACATATAAATCCACTGATGAAAACTAATATAAAACGGATTATTAGATTTGATTTGACCAACGATACCATAGCGACAAGGACCATTTTTTTCAGCGTTTTCTTCAATATAGGTACCAAAAATTTTATCCCAAATAATTAATACACCGGCAAAGTTTCTGTCTAAATAGGCTTTATTGGTTGAATGATGCACCCGATGATGTGAAGGCGTATTAAATATTTTTTCAAACCACCCTAGTTTATAAACAATTTGCGTATGAACAAAGAATTGATATGCCAAATTAAGTGCAACCACGGTAAAAACGGTGTTCGGATCGAAACCAACAATAATCATTGGCATCCAAAAAATCCACATACCTGCTAATGGATACATTAACGATTGTCTAAAAGCAGTTGAAAAGTTCATCTTGGTTGAACTGTGATGCACAACATGTGCTGCCCACAGCCAATGGATGTGATGTGACGCTTTATGAAACCAATAATAAAGAAAATCTTGTAATAAAAAAGCGATAAAAATGCTAGTGAAACTGAGTGATAATTCAAACATTGCAAATTGATGTAGCCAGTAAAAAAAAGGCATCAATAATACTAAAGCAAGCGCATCGGATCCTTGATGTAAAAGTGCTAACGCTGTATTTGTTAAACTGTCTTTAATATCATAAAGCTTACGGTGTTTAACAAACTCGTAAATAACAAAGGTTAAAAATATTGGACTTAATGCCAATAAAATCACTTCAATAGTCATGCAATGTTCTCCACTGAAATGTGCCTATCGGCAAAGTGCTCCGCTAACTTTTTCATGGCTTTGCTAATATCACTGGCAACAAAGAACTTTAACAAAAATGCAGGTAACCATTTAGGTCCATTAAATTTAATAACGTAGTCAAGTTGTGTGGTTTGATTATCAACGTCAAATGATGTTAATTGAATATCGCCTTGATGATCTGATACTGGCCAATTACCAACAATGCGATAACAAATGTGCTCATTGGTTGCACTAATAATTTCTTCCTCAAAGACTATTTTTCCGATAGATATTTGGCGAATAGCACCTTTACCACCAATTAATTCACCCTTATTTTGTATTTTTATTAATTTAAACTTGGCATTAAAAAATCGGCCTAACTGTAGATGATCTAATAAAACTTGGTTTACTTGCTCTGCTGGGGCTAATACTTTCTGTGTCACTTCAATGGTAATCATAAGTCTCACGAGATAAATCATACAGGTGTTTAATTAAATCGATTCAACCAGAGTTCACCTAAAACAACAAGTGTTTATTTTTTCTGCTGTGAAATATAAATGATAAATAACAAATAATGGAGGTGTTTTGAACAGTGTTTTTTTATATCAACTCAACAGTAGCAGTGATACGTTTCTAGAAGGTTTTGGATGAATATGTCCAAACTCAAGCACAAATTAACTGACTATAATCTGCATAGACAGTTTCCTAGTAAAAATTGTTAAAACTATCTTCGTTAAGGCTATTAATCACATTTTCGTCTAGGTGAAGATACGTTATAATGAGTTGTTCACATTAGTTTTTTTGACTATATTTGGTTATGGATCCGCAAGGCAGTCAATAATACGGGTTAACCATTATTTACATAACACCAACAGCCCCTTAAGCCTTTTTTCAACCACTTAAGGGAATAAATACCGACAATAATAAAGCCGCTCAAATTTGAATTTATCAGACTCAGCGCTTTTAAAATTAAAATAGAGGATCGAAAATGTCCGATATCAAACCAGTATCGCAAACCCACGTTATCACCGCAAGCTGCCCTAGCCAGCCTGGAACGGTTGATGTTGTTACCCGTTTTTTGTTTGAACAAGGCTTTTATATTAATGAAATTCATTCGTTCGATGATACCGATCAAGATCGTTTCTTCATCCGTATAGAGTTTAGAGCCGATACAGCAACAAACTTTAATAGAGATGACTTTTGCCAACAGTTCGGTGAACGGGCAAGTGAATTTGAAATGAAATGGGAACTGGCGTCGAGTCCTTATAAATCTAAAGTTGTGATCATGGTGTCGAAGCACGATCATTGTCTTAATGACTTATTATATCGTTATCGCACTGGTGATCTTAATATTGAAATTCCAGCAATTATTTCTAATCATCCTGATTTAGAAGATCTGGCCAAATGGCATGATATTCCTTATTACCATCTACCTATCACTAAAGAAACTAAACCAGAACAAGAAGCTAAAGTTTTTCAGATCATTCAAGATTCTGAAGCAGATTTAGTGGTATTAGCACGTTACATGCAAGTACTCTCTAGTGATATGTGTAAAAAACTGTCCGGTAAAGCGATTAATATTCACCACTCGTTATTACCTGGTTTTAAGGGCGCTAGACCTTATTATCAAGCCTATGATCGTGGTATTAAATTAGTCGGCGCTACTGCGCATTATGTCAGTGATGATCTTGATGAAGGTCCAATTATTAGCCAAGGTGTTGAAACTGTTGACCACAGTTATTACCCTCAAGATCTAGCCGCTAAAGGACGTGATATAGAATGTTTAACGCTAGCTCGCGCGGTACGCTGCCATATTGAGCATCGAATTTTCTTACACGGTAAAAAATCCGTCGTATTTGCTAAGTAACACCAAAAAATCAGGTAAAAAATTGATATTTATATCTTTAATATAAATTAAATAACAACAACTTTACTTGTTTCTGTGCTGGGTTAACGACTTTTCCTCGCACTGCAGAGAAAAAAAGGCCACTTCATAAAGTGGCCTTTTTTACATTAATAATTGACAAGTATTATTAATAACTACACTGCAAATGGATACTTAATCGCTTCATGGCATTCATAACCTTCAACTTTAAAATCATCCATAGTTACCCAGGTTTCAAGATCTTCTAACGATTTAATTTCTGGGTTAATAATAAGTTTTGGTAAAGCTAACGGTTCACGCTTGAGCTGGACTTCTTTCATCAGCGGTAACTGATCTTCATAAATATGAGCATTCACTATTTTATGATATGCCATTCCGGCTTTCTTACCCGTTATTTGAGCCATTAGCGCTAGAAAAACAAAGACTTGCACTTGGTTAAAGTTAAGCCCTAATGGAACATCACATGAACGTTGAAAGCTAGTTAAATGCAAGGTATCGCCAAGCAAAGAAAAATTATGGGTATGCATGCAAGGTCTTAAACAACCCATGTGAAACTCACCAGGATTGTAAAAGGTCATAATCTCAGCACGATCATCAATACCATCTTTAAGGTTATCAACAATTTTTTTCAGCTGGTCAATAGTTCCACCGTCTGGTTTTGCCCATGCTCGGCCTTGAATACCATATACTCGCCCCATGTCATCTTCACCTTTACGGTGAGTATTATTAAGCCAAGCATCATTTAAGTTGGCATTAGCATCCCACGTTTTCGTGCCCAATTTACGAAAATCGGCCGCACTATCATAACCACGAATATAACCAATAAATTCAGCAATGGCTGATTTAAAAAAACTTTTACGTGTGGTAATTAAAGGAAATTCGTTATTACCCACATTGTATTCTAAATCAGCATTAATCACAGTCAAACAACGTTTGCCTGTACGCTCATTTTCAACCCAAGTACCTTGGTCAATAATACGTTGACATAAATCTAAATAAGCGCGCATTAGTTATTTCCTTTTACTGTTTTTTTACCTGATTTTCCGCCAGCTGCTAGAGCTTTATCACCTTGAGCAATGGCTGATTTTTGTTGCGATAAATAGCCTAAATAGATAATAAGTATACCTGCTAAGATCATCGGGATACTCAAAATTTGGCCTTTTGAAATAAAGGAGAAATACAAACCAAGGTGCGCGTCAGGCTCACGGAAGAATTCGACAATACTTCTAAATACGCCATAACCAATTAAGAAAGTACCTGATGCTAGTCCTAGGCTGCGTGTTTTACGGCTAATAATATATAAGATAGCAAAGAGCACGACCCCTTCTAAAGCAAACTCATACAATTGCGATGGATGACGTGGCACTTGTAATGGATCGGTTGGAAAGACCATAGCCCAAGAAACATCGGTTTGACGTCCCCAAAGTTCAGCGTTAATAAAGTTACCTAAACGGCCCATTCCTAAACCAATGGGTACTAGGGGTACAACAAAATCGCCTACCGCTAAAAAGGATTTATTGGTTTTACGGGCAAAAATAAACACCGCAAGAATGACGCCCAATAACCCGCCATGGAAGGACATGCCTCCTTGCCATATTTCAAATAAATAGAGTGGATCTGATAAGAAATATTCGAATTGGTAAAATAGTACATAACCAACACGGCCACCTAGAATGACACCTAAGAATCCATAAAATAATACGTCACTAACTTGATCTCGCGTCCATAAACCGTTACTTCTATCAGCAGCCTTGTTTGCCATAAACATAGCGGCAAGAAAGCCAATTAAGTACATGGTGCCATACCAACGTAAAGATACCGGGCCAATGCTAAATATGATCGGGTCTATCACCGGAAATTGTAAAAACTTGTCTGTCATTGCTTGTCCATCTCTAAAAAGTAGAGCTTAAAGTAGAAAATTAAAAACTAAATATTACTATACCCAAGCCACTTGAAGACGCATCTTCAGGTAGTTTTGGTATATAAAGTTATATTTCTAAAATTGAGCTGTTAAATGTCGTCATAATATACGATTAAAACGAGATCTTTTATTGCGCAATATTATACGCTGTTAAACCGCAAAGTACTCACAGAAAAAACATTAACCTATCATCATTTTGATAGCGACGAAAATAAGAAAAACCGCAAAGAATTTCTTCAAGGTTTTTACCGGTAGTTTACTCGCGTATTTAACACCTATTGGCGCAAATATTGATGAACTTATTACAATGCCTAATAAAGCAGGTAAATAAAGATACCCTAAGCTCAAATCAGGAAGATTAGGTAAATTAAATCCGGTAATAATGTATCCAAGGGAGCCGAATAGCGCAACCATTACACCACAAGCGGTTGCAATGCCTATTGCGTGTCGAACCGGTACGCCAAAAAAGCTCAAGGATGGGACTAAAATAGCCCCACCGGCAATGCCCATTAAACTTGAAATGATACCCGTAATAAAGCTTAGTAATTGCAATACGTAAGTGGCGGGCAACGACCTTTCTTTGGAGGCGTTTATTGAGAGCAACATATAAGCGGCGAGTAAAATAACGACGAAAGAGAAAAATCTCGTTAATGCTTCACTCGAAAGTGAATCAGCAATAAAAGCTCCTACCAATGCCCCTACTGCAACTAAGATCATTAACTGTTTTGCCAACTGCCACGGAATATTGCTTTTTCGATGATGAGCATAGGCAGCACTGGTTGAGGTGATAACAATCGCCCCTAAAGAAGTGCCTAACGCCATGGGCATAACCACATCGCTACTAACGCCCACCATAGGAAGTAAATACACCAAGGCAGGTACTATGATGAGACCGCCGCCAATACCCAATAAGCCCGCTAAAAAACCAACAACACTACCTAAAACGATACAAGAAATTAATACTGTTAAAATCATTCTGTTTTGCGGAAAACCCGCTCCTAAATATGGAATAAAACTATGCGTGGTTGATCGTTGGTCTTTATTAGTTATGGCTATAAACTAAAAACCTGCCCGAATAAATCCACCAAGACCGAGCACTTCAAGCTGTTCGTTGAGGTAACTGTGCACTTCTTTAGCTGTAGTTAATGTTAATGTTTTATTTAAAATATTCTGTGCTTGTTCAAAAGAAATATGACGAATAACCCACTTAATACGGGGAACGTTATGGCCATTCATACTAATTTTATCAAAGCCCATCGCCAATAATAAAATGGCCCCTGCAGGTTGTGAGGCAAGTTCTCCACATAAACTAATGGGTGTTAAATATTTCGCTGATTGTTGCGCAATACTATTTAAAGCATTTAAGACTGCTGGATGAAAAGCATCATATAAATTAGCGACTTGGCTATTATTTCGATCAACAGCTAATAAGTACTGTGTTAAATCATTACTACCAACGGAAAAGAAATCAACGCGTTTAGCTAAGGCTTCCATTTGAAAAATAACAGAAGGCACTTCCAACATAATACCGATTTTGGGTCGTACTAATTTGGCAGAGACCGCCTGCGCCTTTTGCTGTGCCTGTTGTAGCGTTAAATGACCATCTTCATTCCTCGCTGACATAAGTTCTGTCGTTATATCTTTGGTCAATTCAGCTTTAAGCTCAAAAAATGCCTGATTAATTAATCTATTCGCTTCATCAATTTCTTCAACACCCGAGATCATAGGCAACATGATCTCTAAGTTATTTAATCCTTGATTTGCCCGTAACATGGCACGTACTTGTACCAGAAATATTTCAGGGTGATCTAAGGTGATTCGTATGCCGCGCCAACCAAGAAAAGGATTTTCTTCGTTAATAGGGAAATAGGGTAATGATTTGTCGCCACCAACATCCAGAGTTCGCATGGTAACGCCGTGTTTAGGAAAAACCTGTAACACTTTACGATACAGCTGAGTTTGCTCTTGCTCTGATGGAAAACAGTTACGATTCATAAAAGGTATTTCAGTACGGTATAAACCAATACCTAAAGCACCAAGTTTAGCTGAGTGTTCGAAACCAGCTGATAACCCAGCATTAAGTAATACTTCAATGGCTCTACCATCTTGGGTAATACAAGGTAATTGCGCTACTTCCATCACTTTATCGGTAAGCGCTTTTTCTTGGCTTAATAAATATTGATACTCTCGTATTAACCCTTCATCTGGGTTAATAAATAACTCACCACTATAACCATCAATGATAGCCTGTTGCTGATGCAACTGACCAAGCACTAATGCATTAACTCCCATGATGGCTGGTAAGCCTAATGAACGCGCTAAAATTGCGGCGTGAGAGTTATTAGAGCCTGTTAAAGAAATAATTCCTAACAACCCTTGGTGCTGATATTGAGCAACCAAGGATGCACTGACATCTTGTGCTAATAAAATAAATTCTTTAGGTAACTCCAGCTCTTCTTTTGCTTGTTGCTGAATATTAACCAATAAACGAGTACCTAAATCTCGAATATCACTCGCGCGCTCGCGAAAATAGCTGTCTTCAATGGCTTCAAACTGACTGATATAATGTTCAATCACTAGCTTTAATGCACTATCGGCGCGCCAACCTTTTGATATTTTAGCCGCGACTTCGTGACCTAAACTGGCTTGCTCTAACAATTGCTTATACACATCAAAAATAGCTAAGCTATCGTCATCAATAGCTTCACTTAACTGACTACTTAAAACATCAAATTCTATACGCGTTTTTTCAACGGCTTGCTCAAAGCGCAATAACTGTTTTTGGCTGTCTGGAGATTTTTTTAATGAGACCGCAGCAAGATCCGCTTGCGGCTGGCAGACAATAATTTCACTTAGGGCAATGCCGGGAGCACCAGCAATACCATGTAGCTGTTTTACGCCTTGATTTTTTTGCTGTTGGTGACTTAATAAATTTTTAACTTCAGCATTTGCTAAAGCACTGGCAAGTTGCGCCGACAGTGTCACTAAAAAAGCTTCATCATTTTCAGTATAATGACGAGACTCTTTTTGCTGAATAGCTAAAATACCAAGCACTTTACGTTGGTGAATAATGGGTGTGCCTAAAAAGGCATTAAAATCATCTTCTTCTACTTCTGGCGCATGCATATAGTCTTGATGCTGCTGAGCATCAGCAATATTTAACGGCTCTTCTCGCTGGCCCACTAAACCGACTAATCCTTCAGAGAAACCGATACTCGTTTCCCCTACTGACGTTTTAGCCAAACCATCAGACGCCATTAATAAAAAATGTTGTTGGTGATAATCAGCGAGATAAATTGAACAACAATCTGTTTTCATCGCTTTCTTTACATTGTAAACCATACGTTCAAGCGCATTTTGCAGTTCAGCTTCTTGACTAAACTCTAATACTATTCGACGCAAGGTAGTTAACATTTAATTCCTCTGTAATTCGATACGGGCCAATAAGATCGTTCGAACGAACTAATTAGTGGTTACTGTAGAGTGAAAGTTTATAAAAAAATAGCCCACAATAAAGTGGGCTATTA
Source organism: Colwellia psychrerythraea 34H (assembly GCF_000012325.1). NCBI lineage: Bacteria > Pseudomonadati > Pseudomonadota > Gammaproteobacteria > Alteromonadales > Colwelliaceae > Colwellia > Colwellia psychrerythraea. The sequence goes on from NC_003910.7 coordinate 3,763,128, forward strand.
GGATTTACAATCATAGTAATAATTAGGTGTTATTGTTATTAAGCCCTACGTTTACGGCGATCAGGTCGCCTTTCATACGTAAGAGGTAAAGCAAAATTAGCAAATTCTTTCATGACCATTCGATAAACATCTCGTTTAAAAGATACTACCTGTCTGACTGGATACCAATAACTTACCCATCGCCAGTCATCAAATTCAGGATGCGAGCTATGAAGTAAATCAACTGATGACTCAGCTGCAGTGAGCTTTAATAAAAACCACTTTTGCTTTTGACCAATACAAACGGGTTTAGAGTCATGCCTAATATAACGTTTTGGTAATTTATATTTTAGCCAATGCTTAGTTGAAGCAACAATTTTCACGTGTTCAGGTTTTAAACCAACTTCCTCATGTAGTTCTCGATACATGGTTTGTTCAGCAGTCTCACCTTCATCAACTCCACCTTGTGGATATTGCCATGAATGTTGTCCATACCGCCTTGCCCAAAATACTTGTCCCATGTCATTAATTATTACTATGCCGACGTTGGCGCGATAGCCTTCGGCATCGATCACAGGAACTCCTGACAATATATAAAATACTTGCCTCAATTCAACCATATTAACGTCAGTGGAGCAAATGATTACTTTAATTTTTTTAGTAAATCTATGATAATAGTCACTAACCTTAGTAAGAAAATATTTCCTGGTTAATGTCGTTTCTTTTATGAACATACCCTCTTCTGAACAAGCACTCATGCACAACGCCCAAAATTTAGCTGGTTTAACGTTAGGTGACTTGGCTAAGCAAGCGGGTATTGTCATTCCAAAAGACTTAACCCGTAATAAAGGTTGGATCGGTTTATTACTGGAGCATGTTTTAGGTGCTAGCGCAGGCTCTAGGCCTGAGCCTGACTTCCCCCACTTAGGCATAGAGTTAAAATCATTGCCTATTAATGAGCAAGCTAAACCACTTGAGACAACCTTTGTCAGTGTTGCGCCCTTAACAGGCCTTGTCGGTGTAAATTGGCATAATTGCTATGTACGCAAAAAATTAGCACGAGTATTATGGGTGCCAGTGATCTCGCCTAAAGATGTACCAATTAGTGAGCGTATAGTGGGCACACCTTTTTTGTGGTCACCTAACGCTGAAGAAGAAGCCTTATTAGCTCAGGACTGGCAAGAACTCACCGATATGATTGTACTCGGTGAAGTAGAGAATATTCATGGTAAGCATGGACAAGTAATGCAGCTGAGACCCAAAGCGGCTAACAACAAAGCAAGAACCCAAGCATTCGATCGTAATGGTAAACCTTTTATGACCTTACCCCGTGGTTTTTACCTTAAGATTAACTTCACGCAAGGTTTACTACATCGTTATTTGCGTATCAATTAATATTGGATGATCTTTTTAGTATTAACAGTTAGTGACAGTTATTTCTTGTGAAATAACAACCGTTTCACCCGCTGGTATTATTTGCCAGCTAGTATTTGCTGCTTCTAAACAAACATACTCTTGCTCACCTTGAGGGTGAATATCTGCCATAGTGTTTGCTAGTTCCGTACCGGGATTCCACAATACCCATTGCTGACAATTACTGCTTATTATGTCAATTTTACGCTGCCAATGATTATCAATAACCGTCATTTTTTCACTGCTATGATATTCACGATCTATTTCACCAACACAACTTACAGCCTCTTGTTGAGTACTTGAATTGCCCGTGAGTTTGTCACTATAACGAACTCCTGTTAAGGCATCGATACTCACATTGCCTGGATTACTGACCGTAAAGTAGCTATGTAGGGCAGCAGAGTATTGTGCATCCTCTAAAGAGTCATTGCTCATCGTCAGTGTTTGTTTAAGGTTTTTACCAAAAAATAAGGTTTGCGTTAAGGTATACGCATTAGGCCAGAGCGGGTGTTGCTTATCACCACTTAACACTAAAACTAAAGTAACACCGCTCTCATCAGCATTAATGCTTGTTATGTGCCATGGCAATTGACGAGCAAAACCATGATTCACTGGTTTTAATGCTGTGTTTGGATTTTCTGTGAGATATTGACTTTGTTTATCATTAGCACCAAACCAAGGCCAGCACAAAGGGATACCACCACGAATAGCTTTACCCATTTGATAACTAGCTTGTTCACTTAACCACAAAACATCCCTATGACCACTGGGTTTAAAGCTTAAGACTTGCCCACCGTATAAACTTACCTTTGCTTGGCAATAGGCATGAGAAATATTAAGTCCCTCAAACCGCTCTTCACCACTTTCTTGGTTTAGTGTAATTGAAGTAACTTGAGCAAAATCATTATTTAGTGGTATTTTTGTCATGGCGTAAACTAATATGGTTAGGTTATGAAACGGTAAATTCTATAAGCAGTTAAATTCTATAAAAAGAAGAGGTTGTTTGATAGCATAAAATGTTACCTCTCTGCTTTTACTTGATAACAAGCCGTATAAAAATATTCACCTTTATCACTACCAGTTTTTACCTATTGATAAGAAGAATGAATGTTCTCCACTTGTCGCAAAGCCCATCCCTAAAACTGCAGGCCCAAAACTGGTATCTGTACCTAGGTAAATACTGCCTGAACTGATTAAATCATTATACCTAATCCTGTCTTCTCCCCCCCAAACATTCCCGGCTTCTAAACTTGTGCCTAAATAAATAGGTAAGCCTGAGCCACCGGGTATTTCACGACCTAAATCATATTGATAAACAACTGCAGCAAAGACTTTATGTACGCCAATTAGCGCATCTTCTTGGTAACCTGAAAGGTTTAGAAATCCACCTAATTCAGTTACATGGACACTAAAGTCGCTTTCATTGTCGATAGTGGCAAAAGAGGCTATTCCAACAAAAGTATGACCTCTAATCCCTATAGCGCCTCGCCAATCAAGGGCAAAGGTAGTCGCAGTATCTTTTTCTACATCACTTAATTGAGGTGAATATTCATCTTTTAACCACTTCACTTCAATTAATAATTTATTACCATTGGTGGGGAAATTAATACTATCTAGGGTATCGTAACCAAACGTTATAAAACTCCCGTAACTGTCATAATCAAAATCATCAGTACCTGGTTTATCAAGAGAAAGATCACCTGTTTCAGCAATAACGCCTAACTCAATAATCCCTTTAAAAGAATAATCATAGCCCAATGCTAGTGTCGCTTGATAATACTCATTTCTGAGCTCTTCACGAAAACTTGTTTTCTCCCACTTATCTTGGGCAAAAGAGACTCTTGCTCTACTATATATATCATGACTGTGATCAAGCGGTTGATAGAACTCACTCGCGAGTAAACTTTCCCACCCCAATTCAAGCTCGTTTAACCAACGTCCACCATTCATCGAAACATTTGTCATCAAATAAGACATATTGATTGACGTAATAGACTGATCAGAGAAATCTGTTTTTAAGTTAAAGCCAAAATCAAAATAATTTGGCCCCCAAGACTTAGCTTGCGTAGTTAAGGTGATAATTCGTCCTTCTGGCGAATCATCAAATTCAACGGTGACTTGTTCAAATTTATCTAACGCATAGACTCTATTTATAGCTAAATCTAAGGCTTCTTTAGTGAGCTTTTTTCCTAGTTCAACCGCAAAAACTTTCTCTATTATGTCGTTTTCTACTTTAGAGTTATTGTTAATTTTAATTTTAGTAATATGTCTGGGTAAAGCATCAAACCATTTTTTTGCCTTCAGCTTTTTTTGATTTTTATAGGCTTGATAATCAACATCACTGATTGCTAATTTCATCAACGCTTGTGATTGTGCCTGTGCTTCCTGCTCACCTAACTTCAAAGCTTCAGGCATAACAGACCAGTCAGTGGTACTTAATTTATCGATAGCGGGACGCAACAAAATATCTTTATCAGTAAGTAACGCCTTTTGCGCCAAACTGGTATTGTTGGTGAGAATTGTAGATAGCTGATTGAGTACAGATACCGTACTGGTTAGCTCACTTTGTTCAGCGAGCGGCGAACCTATATCAATAGCAATAACAATATCGGCGCCCATTGCTTTGATTACATCAATTGGCATGTTATTGGTGATGCCGCCATCAACTAGCGTTTTACCATCAATTTCAACGGCTGCTACAATACCTGGTACCGCTGCTGATGCTTTCATAGCCTCATTAATGCTGCCAGAATCGAGAACGACCATTTTTGCTGTGGCGATATCAGAAGCAACAGCGCGATAAGGGATTGCCAAATCATCAAAACTGTCAAAAGAGCGAACAGTATCCGTTGAACGCTGTAGAATTTGGTAAGCACTCTGACCTAACAACAACCCATGTGGAACTTTAAATTCACCATCGCTATAACCTAATCGTATTGATATGTTATACCTATCTCTATGCTGTTTTTTATCATAAGCCAATGATTCTCTGGGTATAAAGTCTGAATAGCTCTCATCCCAAGGCATGCCAAGCATAATGGCTTCAATTTCACTCACTTCATAACCTAACGCGTACATTCCACCAACATAGGCGCCAATACTCGTACCGACCACATAATCGATAGGAATATTATGCTGTTCGAGTACTTTAAGTACGCCAATATGGGCTGAGCCTTTAGCACCGCCACCACTTAACACCAGACCAATCTTGTCTCTAGAGTGGGCCGAAAAAGCCAAAGTAGTAAGTTGAAGTATTAAAAATAAAGTAATAATGAAACGCATGATAGTTGCTTATAAAAGAGTTAGTTAAGTATGAGAATTACTCCAATGATAGAGAATGGAGGTTAAAATACAAGTTTATTCTCTTGATGCCATGTCCTGATTGCGAAGCGCTAGGTGATCAGTGTGGTTATTTCAATCATTGAAGCGATTAAAATAAAAAATCCTGGATTTTAAATGCTTCTTAAAATACAGGATTTATTTAATCGTACATAAACTTTTTGTGAATGATTACACGCTTAATAAATCATTTAGTGTACGCACGTGGCATATCCGTTTCGACAATGTAACGCTGGCGTAATGCATCTTGACGTGATTTTAATGACATGGCTTGACCGTTAATCCACATAGCATCCACTTTGGTGCTTATTTCAAAAGGGTCACTACTCCATAAAACTAAATCAGCATTTTTACCAACCGCAATACGACCAGAGTTTAAGTTAAAACTATCGGCAACATTAGCTGTAACGGCTGCTAAAGCAGTAGTTGCAGCGACACCATTGGCAACCGCCACACCCGCATCAAAACGTAATTGATTAATATTATAGCTTTCACCACTATTACTGATAATCACCTTCACACCAGCATCAGTCAGTTTAGCAACGTTAGTAAGTGAGTTATGCAAGGAGTCAAAACTGCTAGGTAAATTATCGATAGCACTCATCATCACAACAACATTGGCTTTAGCTATTTCATCGCTAACTAATACCGCATCACTGGCGCCAGCGAGTATCAAATTAAGGTTAAACTTCTGTTTTAACTTAAGTAAAGCTAAGATATCAGTCGCCCTATCAGCATAAGCAATTAAAGGCTTATCTCCCGATAATAGCTCATTTAGAACCAGCTCAGATCGTGATGGTGTTTCGGCTTCTTTTTCTTCTTTCTCTTTTTTACTGCTAGCTTTAACTTTTTCTGCTTTAGCTAACGCTTTTTGCGCATCTTCAAGTTCATTGCTTAACGTTTGAAGTTTTGTTGCCCGAGAGCCTTTGCCCGAAGCACCCAGCGAAACGATCACGGCATTTTGTGGCATGATCACACTGTCAAAGTCTCCTGATAAGTTAACAACGAAGCTTTGGCCCGTAATAACATCTTCACCACCATAGGGCATAACTAAACTACTGGTAATACCGCCCTTTCGAGCATAGGCGATTAACGTAGATTTAGGGTTAAACGCTAAACTGGCATCAAAAGTAATATCAGCATCTTTATCCGAGCTATCGCGAGTATCGGACACTGCACCGACTTCCACTAAACCAAGTAAGTTATGCGTTGCAATAAAACCAGGCGTTAGAATACGTTCTTTAGCATCGATAATAGTGTCCGCACTAAGCGATTCAGGCACTTCATCTTTACCATATACGGCGGTAATTTTTCCTTCATCGACCATAACGGTTGCTTGAAATAAAACACCTTTTTTAGCTACGGTATAAACAGTAGCATTGGTAATTGCGATTGATTCAGCCTGAACAACACTAGTTGTTACAGTAAGTGCGCCAAGCAAAACATAGCGCAATGAAGTAAGTAATTGAGTATTTTTCATTGTGATTCCTATTTTTTATTTGCTGGCTTAATTGCCGGATGAGTTGCCGGATTAGTAGCTGATTTTTTTTCTAATTGAGTAACCACTTTACTCACGTGATTATCTAGCTGTTGACCAAGTAAAAAGTCACTTTTAGCTTGGTATTTATCATCAAAACGATCATAAACTTTAGCACCATCAATAAACACTTGTTCAGCTTGGGCATAAACACTAAATGGGTTCATATTCCAAACCACAACATCAGCATTCTTGCCAGCTTCTAGGCTACCTACTTCATCGTTAATACCTAAAGATTTGGCTGCATTAGCGGTAATCCACTTTATGGCATCTTCTTCTTTTAAGGCAAAACCATTTTCATTGGCGCGGTACATCACTTTCGCCGCTTCTTGGTTTAAACGCTGAATAGTTGTTGCTGAATCTGAATGAACAACAGCACAAGAATTTTTAACGGCATCAACAATGGCAACATTTTCTTCAACCATGTCATAGGCTTCCATTTTGAATCCCCACCAATCTGGCCACATAGCAGCACAGTTACCATTAGCCGCTAATAAATCGGCGACTTTGTAACCTTCAATTGCATGATGAAAGGTACCTGAGTGATAATTAAATTCATTACCAAGATCAATCATTACCGCCATTTCTTCCGCTTTATAACAATGGTTATGAATTAAAATTTCGCCGTCTAAAACGCCCATTAAGGTATCGAGTGCTAAATCACGTTTAGGTGCATCAGGATTTTTCCCTGCACTGTAGTCACTGTCATATTTATCCCAATCACGTTTGTATTCTGTAGCGGCAAGCCAAGCGCTGCGGTAACCAGCAACATTACCCATTCGCGTTGAAGGTAAAACTTTTCGACTCCCATAAACACGTTTAGGGTTTTCACCACACGCCATTTTCAAGCCGTAAGGCGCACCCGAGAACTTCATGCCTTGCATAGTTTCACTCGGTACGTTGCGTAATGTAACGCCGCGACCACCAAATAAATTAGCTGAACCAGGTAAAATCTGTAAGCTTGTTATACCGCCAGCACGCGCTGCTTGAAAAGCAGGATCTTGTGGCCAAACACTATGTTCAGCCCATACTTCTGACGTATTAGGAGACGTCATCTCATTACCATCGGAGTGTGACTCTACTTCTGGATTAGGATAAACGCCTAAATGAGAATGAACATCAATAATGCCTGGCGTGATCCATTTACCTTTCATATCAATAACAGTGGCCTGCTCTACTGACAAATTATTGCCCACCTGAGTGACCTTGCCATTAACTAACAAAATATCCCCATTATTGATACGCTCACCGGTACCGGTTAAAATTGTGGCATTAGTTAATAAAGTACTTTCACTAGGTAATGCTTGATAGGTGCTCGGGTAAGGATTTTTATTGATAACTACTTTTGCATCTTGTTTTTCATTGGGTAAACAAGCCGTTAAGCCCAACGATAGCATAGTGGTGGTGAGCAGAGTAAACGTAGTTTTTTTACTAATAAATTGACTAATAGGCTGACTAATAGGTTTCTGAATTGGCTTATTATATGAATCTAAGGTAACTAAATTACGCGGTAATGACGTTTTAAGCATTGTAATTCCTGTAACGAAAAATAATGCCTAACACCATAAATTTATTTTGATAAAACAACAAGGTAATGACGATAAGTAGTCACTTATCTACGTTTATTTACATATATACGTTAATTGATCACTGTTGAGCAACGACAACCTTATTTCTGCCACTATTTTTTGCTTGATAGAGAGATTTATCCGCATGGGCTACAAAAGTTTCAGCATTGGTAAAATATTCACTTTGCCACTGACTCACCCCAATGCTAACCGTTACAGATATTTGATTATTGGCAATATTTAATTCAAGTTTTGCTATTTTTTGGCGTAAACGTTCAGCAAACTTTTGGGCATTGACCAACTGAGTATTTGGCATAATAATCACGAACTCTTCACCACCAATACGGGCAACAACGTCACTACTTCGAACTGCTTCAACGCACGTTTGATAGAACATTACCAAGACCTCATCTCCTACACCATGACCATAACGGTCATTGACACTTTTGAAGTGATCAATATCTAACAGCATAATAGATAATGGGCTGCCATGGTTATTAACATTGGCTATTTCTTGATCAAGTACCTCGTTAAAGTGGTGGCGATTAACAGCACCGGTTAAAGCATCAGTCAAGGCTAGTTGCTGAAAATGATCCTGTTGAGACTTTCGGTATTTAATCTCTTTCTGCTGCTGACTGACTGTCGCTTTATACACATCACCTTGAAGCAATTTCCGGCGAAGCTTTTCAAAAGCTAATTGCATAGATCCAATTTCATCTTTGCTATCAATATGGTTAAAGTGAATGTTATTCTGCCCTTCAGACATATCATTTAATGCGTAGGTGAGTTTTCTTACTGGGCTAATAATGCTGTAATTAAGCACTAACGCAAAGAATATAGCCACCAACAAAAATATCAACATGGCAAGAATGATCAAATAACCTTCTTTTTTCAATTTTTGACTTTCAATGTATATTTGCCCATCAAATTCGTTAATGAGTCTTTGAACCACGCTATTTAAATTATCGACTTTTGCTGACATCACCTTGAACCATCTTGCGGCTCTGACATCTTTATCTTCAAACTGCATTGTTTCTAGATAAGAAGACTCTAAGTGTTGTCGCAGCGCAAAAGCATCACAATAGTGGCCACAGATTGACTTTTGAGCTGAATTTGCTGCATTTTTAAATATGAGCAAGGTATTTAATTGTTTTCCTATCAATAAACTAACTTCAACATTTCCATAAATATTTTCTTGATGGTTTTCAGCCATTTTCATACCAATAGCACGGATTTGCCCCATAAACTCTTTATAACGTAGTATGGCATTAATGGCTGAAATATCATTGGCGTGACTTGAGCCTATTTCTATATGGACCAAATGGTCAGATACCGACAGAAGTTGTCCAATTAATTGGGTATAAGCATGATAAGTTTCTTCAAAACCAACAATTTTCTGGTCTAAATGCATTCTGTGACGCGACAAGTTCGCTACTATTTCCTGAAAATTAGTCATATAACGACTAACACTTACTTTTATTTCTTGGTTAGCAGACTGCTCTAGTAACCATAAAAAGTATTGGATTTTAGCATCTGTACTTTTTCGGCGTTGTCTTAGTTGTTTAGCAAAACTTCTATAGTTTGAACTGGTGTAACCGGTAGATAAACCTCGCTCGGCTTGTAATGAGTGACTAATACCATTGACTTGCTCGATAACAGAATTAAGACCTAATACCTTAGAAATACTGTCATAGCGTTGGTAGTTGTCTTTAAGTATAAAGAAACAAAGTAGTAACACTGCTGCAACAGGCAGTAGTGTTGTGATTAAAACTCGGTGGCTTAAAATAAGACAGTGAGACAGTTTTATGGAGAAAAATCTTAACCAAGGGTGTTTGGCTTTTTTATCTTTTTCATAACGACTGAACTCTTGAAAGCAATGTATGGCAGGTACATAGTCTAGATCTTCTTCTAAAATATGCTTTATTAACCATTGCTGTAAAAATAAGATAATTTTATCTTTTACTGCCTCAGATTCCGTAACCTTGGCAAACCACTGCTCTTTCAACTGTGGTATTTTTTTAATAAACGCTTGGTGACTCAATTTATGAGCCTCAAGCTGCTTATAGTCAATTTTAGCTAGTAAGGCTTCTTCTCGAGCAAAGTGTGATAGGCAATAACCTTCAAGTCTTTCAAAAATAACATCAATATCATCCTGTCCAAGCTTTTCATTTTTGGCAGACATCAATTGCGCTAAAATGGCAATGAGCTTTTTATGGTCGTTATCTAGGCTATCAATGCCGACACTCATTCCCTCGTCCCAAACTAGCTCTGCCATAAAATCTTAAACTTCCCTTTAATTACACTTCACTGTAGTAAAACAGTAGCTTGTATATTTATTATCCGATTAGGACGGGTAGATTATAGAAAAAAGCAATGTTATACCAATGTAAAAAGAGTTATTTAGTCCTTATTTTTTTAACAAATATAGACAGGATCAAAGTTTTAATTTTTTTATAGCGAAATGCTAATAAGGCAACCGTTAACAGCATGTAGAATAAGGGTGAAATGATTTCTGATTTAACCGACCAATAAAAGTGCACTGACACTAACATGGCAATAAAATAACTGTAGTTATGCAAACTTTGCCATGATTTCCCCATATTACGTTTAATACTATTAAGGGAAGTAATGGCCAGCGTAGTTAATAAAACAAAAGCAATCATGCCAATAGTGATATATGGCCGTTTAACCACTTCGCTAAAAAATAAAGACCAAGCAAGCTGTAAATCAAAGACCAAAAAGTTAAATAAATGCATCAACGCATAACTGAAAGTATATATACCGAGTAAACGTCTTATCTGTAATAGATAGCCCAGTTTAAATTTTTTGGCTATAGGTGACACAGTCAGTGTTACTAATAACAAGTTAAAAGCGCCAATACCGGTAAAATGTATGACTTCCTGCACGGGATCAGCGCCAAGCTGATCATTAAAGGCAAGGTAGTATAAATTTAGTAAAGGTAAAAACGCAGCTAGATGAATAACGACTTTTAACAGTAAAACTTTATTCGATGTAGTGAAAAGCATATAACAATAAGGCCTTAGGGACTGTTGAACTTTTGAGATTATTTTTGCAGTGATTTGTTGGATGTTTATACAAGGCAGAACTTTTGTCATGTGGTTATTCTACATAAAAAAGCGATAACGAAGTAAAAACAACCAACAAACGCTGTCCGAAGGATTCGGCTAAAAGTGTTTTACTCTTTGTTGAGTAGTATTTGCTTAGAATTACTAGGCTACACACTACTCGCCGCGATTAAATCCCTTTTACCTCGAACAAAACTTAACCGCTAAAGATAAACAGTCCCTAGTAATACTTAGTTAAATCCATATCTTTATACATATGCGCTACTTGTTCACCATAGCCATTAAAAGGTAAGGTCTCAATGCGGTTTCGAGCAAATAACCCGCCAGAGGTTATCCGCCTTTCGCTGGCTTGACTCCATCTTGGATGATCGTGCGCTGGGTTTACATTGGCATAAAAACCATATTCATTAGCAGCGAGTTTATTCCACGTTGTTTGGGGTTTTTCACGTACCAACTTAATTGATACTATCGATTTAATACTCTTAAAACCGTATTTCCATGGAACAACCAAGCGAATTGGCGCACCATTTTGTGGGGGTAACGTTTTACCATACAAACCTACACTCATTAAAGTGAGTGGATTCATCGCTTCGTCGATACGTAATCCTTCTATATAAGGGTAAGCAATACCGCCACCCAAACGTCTATCGCTTTGACCTGGCATTTGCTCAGGATCATGCAGTGTTTCAAAAAGCACGTATTTAGCCGATGAGTTTGGCGCAACTTTTTTTAATAAATCAGCTAAAGAAAAACCAATCCAAGGGACCACCATTGACCAAGCTTCTACACAACGAAGTCGGTAAATGCGCTCTTCTAGGGCAAACATAGTCGTTAAATCATCATAATCTAAGGTAATGGGGTTATCACATTCACCGGAAATAGATAGTTGCCAAGGGTTCACTTTAAAATTTTGAGACAATTCAGCGGGTTGATTTTTCTGAGCGCCAAACTCATAAAAATTATTGTGGCTAATAACTTTTTGTTCCGGAGTTTTAATTAACGAAACATTATCTTTATCCGCAGTAAACTTTAAAGGCGTTGTTTTAAAACTACTCGCATCAGCGTCTTTATTATCAAAAAAACCAGCATTGGCTGTTTTAGATATTACTGAGCCTAATAGAGCACCTGCACCGAGAAATCCCATACTTTTGATAAGTTGACGGCGCTGTATATAAACTGACTCATCAGTAATGTCGGATGTTTTTAGTGCGGATTTTGGTGGGGTTTTTATCAACATAAAGGGCCTACTAAGTTTTCAGAACAAGTGATTAACTTAATAGACACATTTTTTTGATAAATAATTTCAATAATAACTTTATAATCACCCTAAGGAGATCAACACCCATTAACTTTTCAATCAAATGTTAGTGAGTATAAAAATAATCAAGGTTAGGCAGCCTTAGTTAACGCTTGTAAGTGGCTAACTACATCACTTGACTCATATAACCATTGCACTTGGCCATCTTCTTTTTCAATACGTAAACAAGGCACTTTACGTTTACCGCCTTCACGCACAAGCTCTGCACTGTAGTCATTATTACCATTGATATTACGCAGCTCAATTTTCAACCCTTCACGCTTCATTGTACGACGGACCTTCACACAAAATGGACACGATGGTAGTTGATATAAACTGAGTGTTCGTGTTTTATCGTCAATTTTGGCTTGCTCGTCTGCGGCGCGTTTTGGCGATCGTGGTGAAAAAGTAAGGTTTAGTAACAAAATTAATTGACCTATTGGCCAACGGATAGCTTTCATCAACATAATAAATAACAACTCTTGTAAATCAAATAAATCTAAAAAAAGCTAACATATTGTTTATGCTAGCCATTGTAATAGCGTTAGTTTTATTGGTGTGTTCGACACCTAATTTCGCAGTATTCTAACACATGCAACGAACATTTATCTGTCCGCTATTAACCGGGGAAACAGTTTACATAAAATGCATTCCTGATTCGTCCTACCACATCAAATCATCTGGAATTTGATAATCAGCGTACGGATCATTTTCATCTGTTTCTTCAGCATCAACTTTATCGTTCTGAACAAGTATGATGTTTTTATCAAGTTCTGCGACTTTTTCTGCCGTTTCACTGGTAACAAGATAGGTAGTTTCATTCAAACCACACAGTGCCAAACGACCATTGACTAACGCTTTATGCGTTTTGCTATCTAGCGCTAATTTTTTAACTTTATTATCGAAAGTGTAATTATATTCACTTTCCCCTCTCACACCAGTTAGTTGGTGATGCTCAAGAATCTGTTTGATGCGTAATTGTTGTTCTTTATTAGCGATCTCAATATTTTTTGCATCATTAAGCGCACTATCTTTAGCAAGCTTATCTGCTTTTGATAGTGCTAAGTCTTGCTTTACTTGCTCTTGCAAGCTTGCACCATGCTCAACACCACTGCGTTGTTGTTTGTTTTTCTTACGCTTGTCAGCATTAGCTTGCCGCGTTTTTTGTTTAGTGGTTAATCCGGCTTTGAGCAATTGATCTTGGAGAGAGGCCATCGGTAATCCTTACTGTGTTATACCAATCGTACTATTTATTGGTATTAGTACGATATGAGTACAGAATCAGTACAATAGGTGAATCAAAAATTGCCGCTATTCTACCTATTTTTAATACCAAGTCCATTAAGTTATTTCCCACTCAGCGAGAATTAAAAGGTTTAAAGGCAAGGTATTGATTGAAGAGAATGGTTATTCCCTTGTCAAAATCAATAACACAGCATGTAAGCCTTTTAAACTCGCCCTTGGGAGCTTGTCATAAAAGCAATAACTGTACAAATTTTTGAGATATAGACATGACTATACCAGCAAAAATTTTGTTTGTTATAACTCTTCTGACATAGCTCTGAGGTGGGAATAAATTTAATGGAATTGGTATAAGTTAAAGTGCGAATCTACTCTCGTAATAGCTAACGCAGGATAATTTATCCTCTCTATTAATATGGCTACTTTACTCTTAACGGTTAAGTTAACTTTTTACTTATTTCCACTATCGTTCTTTTAAAGTACGAAGCCCGTGGTATAAGGACTTTACCTTAGTTTTATCCGTTTTAAATATATCTCTACTACAGCTAATAGTTCAATGAATTCAAGGGCTAATAAATTACTTATATTTACCTGACTTTCAATTATTAATTAAATGCGTTAATGTAGCTTTGCTCAATTATAAATATTTTAAAATAGTTATAATTTCATAATACAGAAATAGGAAAGAAGTATGTCTCAAGCAAGTGCACGCCACCTTTTAGTGGATACAGAAGAAAAATGTTTAGCCTTAAAAGCAGAAATTGAAGCAGGTAAAGATTTTGCTGAAGTGGCTAAAGAACATTCGAACTGCCCATCAAATGCCCAAGGTGGTGATTTAGGTAGCTTTGGCCCAGGTCAAATGGTTCCTGAATTTGATAAAGTTGTTTTTTCAGCTCCTTTAAATACAGTACAAGGCCCTGTACAAACTCAGTTTGGTTACCACTTATTAGAAGTTACTGCACGTAACTAAATCTAGTTAACTAAAGAGTTAAATAGGTAGCTATTTAATCAAGGTACTTTAGAAGTCGTGATTAAATAAAGAAAATAAAAAAGCCGCAACAAGTTGCGGCTTTTTTAATTCTGTTTTTCAGGAGTAAGAGACTAACTAAATGTTGCCTGCATAATCCAGAAGAAAACAATAGATAAACCAGCACCAACAGGTAAGGTTATAACCCAAGATACAACAATGTTACGTACAACACCTAAATTAATAGCTGCGATACCACGTGCCATACCTACACCTAACACAGCACCAACAAGAGTTTGTGTGGTAGAGATAGGTAAGCCTGCACCTGAAGCAATAACAACAGTACTAGCAGCCGCTAACTCAGCTGCAAAACCACGACTTGGTGTTAAATGTGTAATACCTTGGCCGATAGTTGCAATAACTTTATGGCCAAACAAGGCAAGGCCGGCAACAATACCAAAACCACCCAGTGGTAATATCCACCAAGCTATTGCTGATTTAGCGGCAATTTGTCCATCATGTTCAACAATACTAACCACGGCAGCTAATGGGCCAATAGCATTGGCAACATCATTTGAACCATGAGCAAACGCCATTGCACACGCAGTAACAATCATCAATATTGCGAATACTTTCTCAACGTTTACGTAATGAGCTTCTTTAGCAAGGTTTTCATCAAACTTTAAGCGGCTAATAAAGAATTTACCAATAATAGCAACAATAATTGCGACAATGGCTGCCAAATAGAAACCACCAGCGCCTTTAATTTCAAAGTTAACAAAGCCTAAATTGACGTTTTCTAGGCCGATATGCTTAAGACCTTTTTTGATAGTAACCAGTGATAATACAAAGCCAGCAAGGAACATATAAGCAGGAACCCAACGCTTAGCTTGTTGCAATGGTTTATCCGTATCAAAAATAAGCTTTTGCGCACTATTAAAGATAATAAAGGCGATAATTCCTGATATTAGCGGTGTGATAATCCAGCTACCAACGATGCCAACTACTTTGCCCCATTCTACAGCATCAGTACTAACACCAACTGCAGCAAAACCAACAATAGCACCAACAATTGAGTGGGTAGTCGATACAGGCCAACCTAAAGCTGAGGCTATTAATAACCATGTAGCTGCAGCAAAAAGTGCTGAGATCATACCGTAAACCAGTAATTCTGGGCTATCGACAAAGTAACTGGCATCTATAATGCCTTTAC
This sequence comes from Colwellia psychrerythraea 34H, assembly GCF_000012325.1. Classification (NCBI taxonomy): domain Bacteria; kingdom Pseudomonadati; phylum Pseudomonadota; class Gammaproteobacteria; order Alteromonadales; family Colwelliaceae; genus Colwellia; species Colwellia psychrerythraea. The sequence continues at coordinate 3,778,769 of NC_003910.7, forward strand.
GAATGGTTGAAGTTACTTCGCCACCGGCAAGGTAAGCACCCGCAAACTCAAAAATCATCGCAATAATAATGGCTTGTTTAATCGTTAATGCTTTCGATCCAACAGAGGTTCCCATTGCATTAGCAACATCATTGGCACCAATGCCCCACGCCATGAAGAAGCCAACAACGGCAGCAAGAATTACAAAAGTGCCGCCTGAGTTAAGTATAATTTCCATCAAATAAACCCTATTTTCTAGCGAGAAGAATTTCTAAACGTGCACCTACACATTCAGCAAGATCGGCTAAATCACCGACCCAATCAATAATTTGATATAAGAACATTACATCAACTGGATTCAAATCCTTTTCAATCGCTAATAAGTTTTTACGCAAAATAACTTGCAAGTCATCAGTATCATCTTCGATAGCATCTAACTGGCTGATCATTTTTTCTACCAATACCACTTCACGTCCACGGAAGCCTGTTTCTAATAAATCATCTAATTCATTAATCGCTTCAGCTGCTTTTTCGGTAGCATCAATGCAACGTGCTAAATAAACAGTGAATTCTGCTTGTAAGGTGACAGGTATTTCAAGTTTTCGTCCAAGAACGCGACCAGCAATGTCTTTTGCTTTGTTCGCTATTTTGTCTTGTTGAGAAACGAGTTCAAGTAAGTCAGCTCGATCAACTGGCATAAATAAGCCACCTGGAAGCTCTAGACGTAATTGACGTTTTAAGGCGTCAGCATCTTGCTCTAATTTTGAGAGTTTACGACGAACTTTAGCCGCTTCACTCCAGTCTTCTGCAGTACATGCTTCAAAAAATGGGATTAGTTGTTTACTACATTTAACAACTATTTGAATATGTTTTACTAACGGTTTAATCGGTGATTTTGCAAATACACCTAAGATTGAATTTTTAGCCATAATTGTGTTTCCAGTCAGTCTAACTCTCGTCATTGCTATTCGCCGCGGATAGTACCCCATTTAACTTCTAATGTTAAATGCTAATATCAGCTTAAACGCATGCCTTTATTAACTCAGCGCAATAGTGTGATTTATTTTTTGCTAAACACTAGTATAGTGCATAGTTAATTAATTGAATTTATTATAATTTTAATTACTCAGTTGGCGCGCAAGCGAGTTATAAGTTTTTCATATCTTCTGCTGTGGTATGACGTACAACCTTACCTTTAACAAAGTAAATGATGTATTCACAGATGTTTTGACAACGATCACCAATACGTTCCAGTGCGCGTGCTGACCAAATAACCGTCATAACTTGCGGAATTGAGCGTGGGTCTTCCATCATATATGTCATCAATTGACGCATAAGCGCTTCATATTCACGATTTATTTTGTCATCCATTTGGTGAATTTTAATCGCTGTTTCACAATCCATTCGAGTGAATGCATCAAGGCTAGCCTGTAAAAACTCCAGTACTCGTCGTCCTAGGTTATCTAGATTAACCAGTAAATCTTGCTGTGATGAAGAAAAGCTTTCTAGCGCAACTTTAGCAATTTTCTCTGCCTCATCACCTATTCTCTCCAAGTCAGCAATCGTTTTTACAACAGCCATAATCAAACGTAAGTCACCAGCAGCCGGTTGGCGCTTTGCAATAATACGTGTACATTCATCATCAATACTGACTTCATAAGCATTAATTTGGTAATCGTTGCTCAACACTTGTTTGGCTAAATCAACATCAGATTGACCTACAGCAATAAGTGCGTCAGTTAATTGCTTCTCAACTAAGCCGCCCATATGCATAACATTATTTATAACGCGTTCTAAATCTTCATTGAACTGGCCGGAAATATGACGACCAATTTGTAAATTATCCATGGGATATCCTTTCAAAGGTATGTGCTTGCATCTTTTATTAATTTATAATTAACCGTAACGGCCAGTAATGTAATCTTCAGTTTTCTTTTTCAATGGCGTGGTAAACAAAGTATTGGTGTCACTGTACTCTATTAAATCTCCCATATACATAAATGCTGTTTGATCTGACACCCGTGCTGCTTGTTGCATATTATGGGTAACAATGACCACGGTAAATTGCTTTTTAAGATCATTGATTAGCTCTTCAATGGTCAAGGTTGAAATAGGATCGAGTGCTGAAGTAGGTTCATCAAGTAATAAAACCTCAGGTTGAATAGCAATAGCACGAGCAATGACTAAACGTTGTTGCTGACCGCCCGATAAACCTAATGCACTCTCGTGCAACCTGTCTTTTACTTCATTCCAAAGCGCCGCGCTACGAAGTGATTGTTCGGCAGCTTCATCAAGCCTTCTACGGTTATTTTCCCCCATAATACGTAAACCATAGACTACATTTTCATAAATGGTTTTCGGAAAAGGGTTCGGTCGTTGAAATACCATGCCAACTTTGCGTCTTAGCTCAGCGACATCAACATGTTTATCATAGATGTTGCTGCCATGAAGGTTTATCTCGCCACTTATATGGCAATTATCAACTAAATCATTCATACGGTTAATAGAGCGTAATAACGTAGATTTACCACAACCACTTGGACCAATGAACGCTGTTACCTGCCCTTTGGGAATAGACATAGTAATATTATTTAGCGCTTGTTTTTTACCATAGAATAAATTTAATTTATTAATATCTAAGGCAACTTGTTCTGGTGTTAAATTGGTTAAATCTAGCTTTTTTTCAATTGCTTTATCTGAGCCAGGCGCTAACGCCTTTGGGCTAATAGAAATCATAATAGGTGTTTCTCTAATTACTTTTGATTAATCTTTATTTACTAATTGATCGTTATGAATTTAAAATTATTAATTGCTCGTTACTAATTTACTATTAATAACTGCAATGAATAACTATCCATTACTCATTGCTAACTGTTGTGAGAGCAAACTAGTGCTCTAGCATCTTATATCTTTCACGTAATTTATTACGGATTGAAACGGCGGTCATATTTAAAGCAACAATGATAGTTACTAATAGTAAGGCTGTTGCAAAAACCAATGGACGTGCGGCTTCAACATTAGGACTTTGGAAACCAACATCATAAATATGAAAGCCTAGATGCATGAACTTTCTATCTAAGTGTAAGAATGGGAAGTTACCATCCAAAGGTAGGTTAGGTGCCATCTTAACTACACCAACCAACATTAATGGCGCAACCTCACCAGCTGCTCTAGCAATCGCTAAAATAATACCCGTCATAATAGCAGGACTGGCAATAGGTAAAATAATTCGCCACAACGTTTCGGCCTTGGTTGCTCCTAACGCTAATGAACCATGACGCATAGTCGATGGAATGCGTGATAAGCCTTCCTCTGTTGAAACAATAACTACCGGTAAGGTTAATATGGCTAACGTTAACGCTGACCATAAAACACCCGGCGTACCAAAAGTAGGGCTAGGTAAGTTTTCTGAATAAAATAGTTGGTCGAGTGAGCCACCCACCATATAAACAAAGAACCCTAAACCAAATACCCCGTAAACAATAGAGGGAACGCCGGCTAAGTTGATAACCGCAATGCGTAGCAGCTTAGTAAATGCATTTTTACCGGCATACTCATGTAGGTAGATAGCCGCGATAACACCAAACGGTGAAACAATGACTGTCATTAATAACACCATAAGCACGGTACCAAAAATAGCAGGGAATACACCGCCTTCTGTATTAGCTTCGCGAGGGTCTTCGATGAGAAATGAACCAATATGGCTAAAGAATAATGCCGTTTTCTCAAAGGTATTAAGTTGATTATTAAATGTGACTTTAAGAATATATTCAAAGTTAATAGTAACGAGTTGACCGTCCATAGCACGCATCACGATATGATCACGTGATATCTGCTCTCGATATCCCATCAGCTCGTTTTCTAGTATTTCGTAGTCCTGGTTCAGTGCCGCTATTTCGCTATCAATTTTTACTTGTAACTCAGCCGTTAGCTTATCTTGCAATTGATATTTACGCGTTTTTAATCGCAAACGTTCTAATTGATAGTTGATAGCACCAATATCTGACTTTTGTAAATCATCGATCTGGTCTTGAAAATTATCAACACGCGTTAATAATTCATCCAACTTGTTTTTATCTACTTCTTTTCCATCAACCACTACACTTTCAATGAAACCGTAAAAGTTACCATGAGTACGACGTTCAACCACAACTAAATCTTTTGGTGTTTGTGTCTTTTGAATGTTATGACTTAACAACCAACGAAAATCTAAACTCACCAGCTCGCGGTTACCTGTTTTGATTAACAGTCGCTCTAATATTTCTTGTTCTGGATCAAGCGCCAAATTTAAATGTGCTAATTGGCTTACCGGAATTTGCTCTCTATCGTAGATTTCACCAATGACAACACTCTTAGCGCCATGTTGATCGGTAAGATCAAATTGATATAACTCACTTGGCCAAAAATATGACAAGCCCCGTGAAGCGATAAGCCATAATAGGCCTAACACTGAAATTAAACTGATACTTACGCCACCTGCCGATAACCATATCCACGGTGAACCTGATTTAAACCACTTATTCATAAAGTAACTCGTCATTGGTGAGTGACTTTTCATCTTGTTGCTGTAAAGCCCAACTTATGCGTCAAATGTACTCATTGATACTTATCAACTCCGTACATTTTCCTTTAAATTGAACTCTACAGCTTAAAGCTGACTAGCCACTTATATATAAATTATTGTTTGTTTTCTAAATTCAATACGATTAACTACATTGAGCTGTATTTTTCGCGTAATCGTTGACGAACAAATTCTGCTGCGGTATTGAAAATAAAGGTGAAGATAAAGAGTACAAATGCTGCCAAGAATAATATTCGGTAATGGGAACTGCCTACTTCAGATTCGGGCATTTCTACCGCAATGTTTGCTGCAAGTGTTCTCATACCTTGGAAGATACTCCAATCTAAAATCGGCGTATTACCCGTTGCCATCAAGACAATCATTGTTTCACCAACTGCACGACCAAGGCCCATCATCACAGCAGAAAATATGCCGGGACTGGCAGTTAGAAGTACCACACCGATTAATGTTTGCCATTGTGTTGCCCCTAATGCTAATGAACCGCTTGTTAAATGACCTGGCACACTGAAAATAGCATCTTCAGCCATAGAGAAAATAGTAGGTATAACAGCAAATCCCATCGCAATACCAACAACTAGAGCGTTACGTTGATCAAAGTTGATACCTAGGTCATTGGTTAGGTATTGGCGCATATCACCATTAAAGAAACTGTTTTCAAGCAGTGGTGATAAAGAAAAGGCCGCATAGGTGGCTAGTATTATCACAGGAATTAACAAAATGGGTGCTAATGTTTCTGGCAGTTTGTCTTTGAGCTGGTTTGGTAATTTATGCCAAGAAAACGCAGTGATTAGTGTTGCTAAAGGTAAGAAAATAAATAACAGGAATATTGCTGGTAAATATTCTTCCATTAACGGCGCTAACCATAAACCTGCTAAAAACCCTAAAATAACGGTAGGTAATGCTTCCATCATTTCAATGGTCGGTTTAACTTTTTTACGCATTCCCGGTGTCATAAAGTAGGCGGTATATATCGCAGCAGTTAAGGCAATAGGTACTGCAAATAACATCGCATATAAAGCCGCTTTAATAGTACCAAAAGAAATAGGTACTAGAGAAAACTTACCTTCAAAGTCATCAGAGCCTGATGTTGATTGCCAGATATAGTCTGGCTCAGGGTAACCTTCATACCAAACCTCCTGCCATAGCGCTTGCCAAGTAACTTCTGGATGCTCATTATGAACACTAAAAGCCTGTAAACTTTTATTAGAAGCATCAAGAGGGTCATTACCAATAATAATCAAACCATTAGCACGAGGCGCTATCGAAAATGCTTCGGGTTGAGTTGAGGCAAGTTTGCCTTGCCAAAGATGTGCTGAGCTGGTGGTATAGAAAACATTAACCATACCTGAATTGGTCATGGTGTAAAAACTCTTTCTGTATTGCTCAGTATAAATAGCGGTTATCGCACTTGATGTTTTGTTGTTTTTGTCATAACTCGCTTCGCCATCATTAGCGTTGAAGCTTCGAATTTGCTTAAACTGGCGACCTGATTCCGTTGCGACTTCAAACCACTGACTGATTCGACCACTACTATCACCTAATAAAACAGAACTACTCCCTGAAAGCAGTGCCATTGAGGTAAGGTAAGTATTGCTATTATCGAGAGTCGGTGTAATTGTTGCTTTAAGGCTGACTTCTTCGTCATCATTTAGCGAATATACATACACCGTTGAAGCACTTCGAATAAAAGCTAAACTTAAGTCAGGTGTCACTTTTATTTCATCAATGACATCATCAGTAAGCTCAATTTGTTGAAAAATAGTTTCGTATTCAACATCATCACCATCACTAGAAGAACTGAAGTCATCTTCAGCAATAAAGCTTGTTTTTATTAAACGTTTATCTTCAGTAAAAGCAACAAAAACAATTCTTTCATCATCCATTGCAAAGGCTAATTGAGAAAGCGGTGTTTGTTGTTCATCAATAACTAGTGAATTTTGACCGAGAGGATAATTTACTTGAGGGATTATTTCACGGGTATCATTAGCGTATTTAGCATAAAAGCTTGGCTGAATTAATAACGTTTTACCCTTGATGGTATGAAGTAATTTATTCGCTGAAAAAGAATTAACTACATTAACCACTTGTTCTTGATTGAAGTCTTCACTTGAAAATAAAGACATAGAAAGCGCATTATCACCAACAGCAAACTGGTTGTCTGATTCAGAGGCGCTGGCTTTTAAATAATAGAAATCAATGTTACCAGCTTCTGTAATTTCATAAGCCACTTCTTGTAACTCATCAACGCCAGTACTTAACACTTTTTCATTACTTGTTAAGTCTAGACTAATACTAACCTTTGGCTCAATTTTAGCAGAGTCAAAAATAGGTTTTACTACGTAAAGTAAATACAAAAAAATCAGCACTAGGGTAAATAAAACGCTAATACCACCGAGGGTTATTAACCATTTTGCCAATGAATTTTTAACCCCACGGCTTCGGTTCGAACTAATAAGACTTGCCACTTAATTAACCTTATTATCAACAAGCTAAAAAATAGCTCATTCAATATAGAGAATATGATAAAAATAACTGAGCGAAGTATAAGTCAGTTATGTGACAATTTTATTACAACGGAAAATCGATTAGATAAAAAATTGTTTTGGGAGTACCAGGGGGAATAAAAAAGCAGCTTTAAATGAGAGCTGCTTTTTTAATATTATGACTACCTAGCCTTGCGACTATGAATTAACAGGGAGTTATTCGTTTTACATAAGTAATGAAAATAAATGTTCCAAAACAAGGAGCTTGATTGAGTAATAGTTGGCTATTGTGGTTGATTTCAACGATGTTAGGGGGTATTAAGCCCCTTTAATTCAAGAATTTAATATACCAAGGCATCGCTTTGTCTATACCTTGTTGAATTTTAAACTCAGGCTCAAAGCCAATCAAAGATTTTGCTTTAGAAATATCAGCCTGTGAATGTCTAACATCACCTGCTCTAAAATCTTGATACGTTGGCGACTTTTGATAATCAACACCATTTGCTTGTAAGGCAACTTTCAAGCTATTAAATAAGGTATTTAAACTCGTTCTATCACCGAGGGCAACATTATACACTTGGTTTTTACCTGCATCATTGGCCGTTGCAGCTAAAATATTAGCTTGTACGGCATTTTCAACAAAACAGAAATCGCGACTCGTTTCACCATCACCATTTATAAGTAATTCTTCATTAGCGATCATTGCAACTGTCCACTTAGGGATTACCGCAGCATAAGCGCCGTCAGGGTCTTGTCTTTTACCAAAAACATTAAAGTAGCGTAAGCCAGTGCAATTCAAACCATAGGTTTTATGAAACACATCGGCATAAAGCTCATTTACATATTTAGTTACTGCATAAGGAGATAGCGGTTTACCGATAGCATCTTCAACTTTAGGTAATGCTGGGTGATCTCCATAAGTAGAACTTGATGCAGCGTAAACGAAGCTTTTAACTTGAGTTTCTTTCGCTGCCGTTAACATAGTCAAAAAACCGGTAATATTTGCTGAGTTAGTTAATAGGGGATCAGCAATTGATCTAGGTACTGAGCCTAACGCTGCTTGATGAAGGATATAATCAACACCACTTTTGTAATGGCTTAACGCGGTTTGACAGTCTTCCAATTGGCGAATATCACCTTTAACAAAATAAAAATTTTGCCATTGCTCAGCCGAAACCTGTGTTTGAACTTCATCAAAGTTGTGCTGATGACCCGTAGCGAAGTTATCTAAACCGACAACTTTCTGATTTAATAAAAGTAATGTTTCTAAAAGATTCGAACCAATAAAACCAGCACAACCTGTGATAAGCCAAGTCTTTGGTGAATTGAGTAGTTCTTGTTTAATTTTTTTAAATTGAGTCATTTGTTTAAATAGTCCTTTCTTTAAAAAGACACCCTTAGCTGAATCTTCAACTAAGGGTGTTTTATCTATATCTAAGTAAGTTATAGTCAAATAATTTATAAGCGAATATCAGCTAATTCTTTGTCTAGCATATATTTCAAATCATAAATCACATGATCTTTTTTCATCAATAACTTAATATCATCTGCGGATAATGCTTTAAATTGATCATGAGCTACTGCAAAAATAACCGCGTCATAGAAGCTATGCTTAGGTGCTGATATTAAGTCAACATCATATTCATGTTTTGCGTCTTTAGGATTAACCCAAGGATCGTATACATCAACATTAATATCAAATTCAGCTAACTCAGACAAAATATCAACAACTTTGGTATTTCGCACATCAGGGCAGTTCTCTTTAAAGGTCAAACCCATAACGAGAACATTAGCGCCATTAACTGGTAACTTCCTTTTAAGCATAGTTTTCACTAACTGTGAAACCACATATTCGCCCATAGAGTCATTAATGCGACGACCAGCAAGTATGACCTCGGGATTGTAACCTATAGATTGTGCTTTATGAGTCAAATAATAAGGATCAACACCAATGCAGTGACCGCCGACAAGACCAGGTCTAAATGGTAAGAAGTTCCATTTAGTACCGGCTGCTTTTAATACTTCTTCAGTATCAATATTCAATTTATTAAAAATGACGGCAAGCTCATTGATCAAAGCAATATTTAGATCTCGCTGAGTATTTTCAATGACTTTTGCCGCTTCAGCCACTTGAATACTTGATGCTTGATAGGTACCTGCTGTAATAATTGATTTATATAAACTGTCAATAAAGTCGCTAATCTCTGGCGTTGAGCCCGAAGTTACCTTAAGGATATTCGTTACTCGATGTTCTTTATCACCCGGGTTAATGCGTTCAGGGCTATAACCGGCATAAAAATCTTGGTTAAACACTAAACCAGAGTGACGCTCAACTTCCGGTAAACAAACTTCTTCGGTTGCTCCCGGATATACCGTAGATTCATAAATGACGATATCACCTTTATTAATCACTTTAGCAAGCATAGCACTCGCCTTTACTAATGGGGTTAAATCAGGTTGTTTATGTTTGTCGATAGGCGTCGGCACGGTAACAATATAGATATTACAATTTTTTAAATCGTCAACGTCAGCAGAATATGAAATAAATTCAGAATCAGCTAATTCTTCACTCGATACTTCTAAAGTAAAGTCATGTCCTTGCTTTAATTCGCCAACACGTTTGGTGTTGATATCAAACCCCAAAGTAGGGTATTTTTTACCAAACTCTACTGCGAGAGGTAAACCAACATAACCTAAACCTATAATGCCTAGCTTCACGTTTTTTAATGAGTGCAACATACTATGTCCATTTATTGTATTTTGATTAATCTTTCTTTTAAATTTTTGGTAATAGATAATGCTATAAGTTGAGCATTATCTATTGTCGCTTTATTTAAATACCGCTGATAGCAGCAATTGCCACTGCCGAATTGTAGATGATGCCTGTTACACTGGTCCACAATGCTAAGTTATTCATATACTCAGCATCAAGTGGTACAACGATGGTATCACCTGGTCTTAAGTTATCACCGGAATCACTGCTAAACCAATTACCGCTGTCCATCATTTTAATACTACCATTGGCAGAAATAATATAAATTCGGTCTTCATCTGCACGTTTTTTGCTACCACCACTTTGAGATAAATAATCATCTGCTGATAAATTAATATCGTATATATGTGATGAAGTGACTTGTACTTGGCCGACAACGTTAATAGAATTTTTCAAAGTAGGAACATATAACACATCACCACCTTCAAGAAGAACGTCATAGCTTTTGTTATTCATTACCCTAGGTAAATCAAGCACTAGACGTCCAACGGGCTGTACATTAGCCATATCTGCTAACATTTGCTGTACTTCAGCATAAGATTGCGAATAGTTTTGATCAGACATGGATTTAGAGGCCATTTCTATACGTAAATCTGCGGTCAATTTTAACAAGTTCTGTTGCTCAATTTCGCGTAATTGCACCCGCGTAAAAACAGAGCCTTCTTGATGGGCAAATTTGGTAAAACCACCGGCCTTAGTTATTAAGTCGGCCAAACTCTCACCACGACGTACGGTATATTTACCCGGAAAGACAAATTCACCTCGTAGCTCAACAACGCTGTTTTCACTCCAGGCTGGAACTTGATGAATATTCAACCTATCTTTTGAGTTTAATATAACATTATCTTTTTCATCACCAGCAAGAGCCCCACTTAAACTAAACATTAGCGACGTTTGTTGTGCTCTATTATTAATAATCTGATTACGAGAAACCTCAGCACGTACCACATAAGCCGACTCAGTTAAGCCGCCTGCAGCGGCAATTAAATCAGATACACGGGCATTTTTAGCTAAAGGATATATCCCTGGAAACTTCACTTCACCGTCCGCTTCAACTAATTGAATTGGTTGACCGGACTTGCCTTGACGTTTTAATTTTTCAATAATAGGCATTAATAAACGTTGACGAGAAAAAATTGTTAATTCTTTAGGATCAAGTTCTTCTTCTAATTCTCCACCACTAAACTGAGCTATAGATTGTTCAACTAATTTAGCTGCAGCAGCTTCTTCACTATCAAATTGAGCGACTTGCTCACTATCGCCGTATTTCAACCAAAATTGTTTTTGTTTATATTTCTCTTTCGCTAAATCTTGTTCTTTTTTGGTGAGGTTATCTTGAGTAAAAGCCAAAGAATCTAAGTTGATTTTACTGTCAATTAATTTAATGATGTTGGCAAAAACTATGATCTTATCGTTGCCTTGTAAAATAATATTATCTTTTGAGTTTGACGCTGAAATAGCTTTAGCTAAATCAAATTGTAAGATTTCAATATTACGGGCAATATCAATTTCACGCACAACAATAGAATAATTAAGGTCGGCCGAATGTAATAAATGAGAGTCGATATTAGGGAAGATATCCGTGATACGCTGACCGGTTTGCCATTGGTATTTTCCAGGACGGGTTACTGCACCGATAACAGTGATAGACTGTTCAAACATCTCAGCAGCTTTCATCACATAAACCGCATCACCTGCATGTGCTTTTTTAGCTAAGTCATTTTTTTTAGTCAGATCAATATTAACAACAGTACGTAAGGAGTCTTGATTATAACGTTCAACACGAGTTGTTTTAGCAAAGGCTGTAGGTAAAAGCCCACCGGACATAGCCAAAACATCATTAAAGTTTTCGTTTTGGCTTAATTCATAAATAGCTGGGCGTCGAACTTCACCTTCAATACTGATAGTATTGCCTTTAGGTGCAATGAAAATAACATCACCAGATTGCAATAGTACATCGCTACGTGAATCACCTTTAATCAACAAGTCATATAGGTCTAGGGTGGTAACTAACTTACCAGCACGTTTAAGTTGTATATTACGTAAACTACCGATATCACTAATACCGCCAGCCGCAAAAATAGCATGGGTAATACTAGATAATGAACTTAAAGTATAAGGCCCTGGTTTATGAGCGTCACCTAAAACAAAAACACGCATAGAGCGCAAAGAAGCGATACCGACAACAACATCAACACCAATAACTTTTTCTTTAATTCGTGCGGTCAACAAACGCTTCATTTCATTAAATGATAAACCTGAAACAGTAAAAGGCCCGTGAGAAGGAAAAATAATTTGTCCCTCACGGTTTACCGTTAATTCAAGTTCATCTTTTTCTTTACCAAATACTTGAATAGAAATGTTATCACCTGGACCAATGATATAGTCTGCAGGAATAGCAATATCCATCATAGGGGCAAAGGTTTGCGGTGAATTAGCAAAAACATCATAACCAAAAGGTTTGAGTTCATCGCTATTTTCTAGCTTCTCTAATTCTTCTTCAGAAATAGGGTTTCCTTCAGCATCAAATTGAGTTCCACGTGGGAAGGTCTCTGTATTCTTTTTTTCTTCACTAGAACCCCCTTTCGATAATTGACCTTTTATACTGTTTAGATCAACGCCCATACTTTTAGCAAGCGCTTCTTGTTGCGAAGGAGGTAATTTTTTAAATTGCTCCATTTGCTGTTGGCTTATCTGATTTGCAGCAAGCGCTTTCAAAGGTAAATTAGCAAGGAGGAAAGTCGATATCAGTAAAATACCAAATAAAGATTTTACAACATTAACGTTGTTATTCTTAAAAAAATTTTCAATAGCGGTTATCATTTTAACAAAGAGTTCCTATATGGCCCGTGCGTAATACATATAAAGCGAAGGTTTCAATCTATCCCTGAATAATTCCAAGAAGCTAATGCCAAGAACCCTAAGTTTAATCACTAAATTTAGTGACGACAAAGTTTACCAGTATATCGTTATGCAAACAATATGTTAACTAAGCTAGCCGCCCTTATTATCGAGTTGTCATTCAGTGAGCACGAGGAAAGATTTCTCTACACCTCCCAAAGCAAGGTATTCATTGATTTATGCCAAAACTTGCCTTTATTTGTTCACACGGGTATAACACTCGCGTAACTAAAAAAACTAAACTTAAAAAGTTACGGTAAAAACTAACGCTAATGATTATAAAAATAAAATCTAGGATAATGATATGACTCAACCTAATGCAGGTACCTTGTTTGGCCACCCAAAAGGACTTTTCCTTTTATTTGGTACTGAAATGTGGGAACGTTTCGGTTATTACGGCATGCGTGCCCTATTGGTACTTTATCTTATTGCCTCTGTTCAAGACGGCGGTTTTGGCTGGACCAATCAAGAAGCGTTAAGGCTCTATGGCTTTTTCACTATGGCTGTTTATTTAACACCGGTAATAGGTGGCTGGTTAGCTGATAACTATATTGGTCAGCGTAAAGCAATTATCTGGGGCGGGATAATTTTTTCATTAGGTTATTTTACCCTAGGTATTCCAAAGTCAATGATTGTTGGCATGGAAGAAACGGTATTTTACCTTGGTTTAGCACTTATTATTACGGGTAATGGTTTATTTAAAGCCAATGTTTCTAGTTTGGTGGGCGAGCTTTATGACGATGGCGATCACAGACGTGATGCTGCTTTCACTATTTTTTATATGGGCATCAATTTAGGTGCTTTTTTAGCGCCAATAACTGTCGGTATATTAGGTGAGCAAGTTAACTGGCACTACGGCTTCATCTTAGCAGGTTGTGGTATGTTGATTGGTTTGGCCCTTCAGCTTACTTTAGCTAACAAATATTTAGGTGATATTGGCGTAGTTCCATCAGCTAAGCGCACTAAAGGAGAGCAAAAATCTCATGCACCATTAACGTCTCAAGATATGGACCGCATGAAAGTTATCTTGATCATGAGCATGTTCTCAGTTGTTTTCTGGGCGGGTTTTGAGCAAGCAGGTGGCTTATTCACTATCTATGCTTCTGATTTTACTGACCGTACTCTCTTTGGTTTTGAAATCGCTGCTTCTTCATTTCAATCATTAAACGCTATGTTCATTATTTTATTAGCACCTTTTGTTGCCTCAGTTTGGGTTAAGATGGGTTCAAATGAACCGACTTCTCCGAAGAAATTTGCTTTGGCGATGTTGTTTTTAGCCTTAGGTTTCTTCGTTATGTTCTGGGCTACTATGGTTCAAGGTGGTGATGTTGCTGTTAAAGTGAGCATGTTGTTTCTTGTTTTTGCTTACCTATTTCATACCTTGGGTGAATTATGTTTATCACCAATTGGTTTATCGCTGGTAACGAAATTAGCCCCACTTAAATTTACGTCATTATTAATGGGTATTTGGTTCTTCTTTACAGCCTTATCTAACTTCTTAGCCGCATTTATTGGTTCATTCGTTGGTGAAGGTGAAGAAATGGTTAATAATGCAGCAAACATCTTTATGGGTGTTGGTGTCGGTGCTTTAATTACTGGTCTTATCATCTACCTATCTGCTGGTAAGTTAGTTGAATGGATGCATGGTGCAGAAGGCGATATTCCTTCTAATTTAGAAGAGAAAATCGAACAAGAAATATCAGTTACCGGTACTCACGAAGGTGTTGCTGAAACTCATAACTAATTAGTTTACGTTACAGGTTACAGAATAATATTAAGCTGGGTGAGCAATCTCCCAGCTTTTTTTATATTTGAAAACAGACGTTAAAGCAGATGTTAATGTTGGTAATAATAGTCGATAATTAATAGCCGTTAACTATTTAATGATGACCCCTCTAATGAATGCACGTTCACAATTGCGAAAAGAAATTAGACAACGCCGTAATGCGCTATCCGTAACGGAACAGTCTAATGCAGCGATAGCTTTGACCAAAAGATTGTCTAGTCATAGTCAGCTTCTGCTAGCTAAACGCATCGCAATCTACTTAAGTAATGATGGCGAATTATCAACGGATAACTTTATAAGTTGGTGTTGGCAGAATAACAAAGAGGTCTACTTACCAGTAGTACATCCTTTCAGTAAGGGAAACCTACTATTCTTGCATTACCAGCAAGATACTGAGCTAGTTAGCAACAGGTATGGCATTTTAGAGCCAAAGTTAGACGTTACTTTGGTTTGTCCACTTGAGCAGCTTGATATTATATGTACGCCTTTAGTCGCTTTTGATAACTCAGGCGCAAGGTTAGGCATGGGTGGCGGCTTTTATGACCGCAGCCTAGCTCACTGGCAACAAAATAAAACATACCCGCTCGGCTTAGCCCATGATTGCCAGCTGGTCGATACTGTGCCAGTAGAAGGTTGGGACATTCCCTTACCTGAAATAATTACGCCAAGTAAAAACTATCGATTTATTTAGCAATATCAGGAGGGAGTCGATATTTTATTCGTGCAAGTTAATTGCTAGCATACAAATTAAAGCCCGACTATTTTAGGCTATACATCAGTCAATGATGTGTTTAGCTAGCTTGGCTATTAGCAGTAACCAAAAGTATTTTCCTAACTTAGTGGCCATTCAAATGTAGTAAAAACCTGCTGCCATTGTTCATCAAACGGCGCTGATATTTTAATTCTATCATTGTTGATGGGGTGGTTAAATTCTAATGACTTGGCTATTAACATCAAGCGTTTAAAACCAAAGTGTTCGATGAAAAATGGGTTTTGCTTGTTATCGCCGTAGTTGATATCCCCTAGAATAGGGTGACGTAAATGCGCTAAGTGACGACGAATTTGATGACGTCTGCCAGTAATAGGGCGTACTTCAATTAAAGAATACCTCACACTATCAAACTTACCGACTTTTATCGGCAAACTCGCTTGCTGCTTTACTTGATAATAACTCTGCGCCGATTGTGCTGGCTTGTCACGGCTAACATTTTTATCCCCCAATTTATCTAGCTTCTCTTTCAGTGGATGATCGATTAAATCTACCGGTACTGCCAAGTGACCACGTGCTAAGGCATAATAGGTTTTCACCATAGCTAAATCACTGCCATCGATATTTTTATCCGTAGTAAGTCCTTCGGTCATACTCTGCTGGCCTTGTTGACCCGTCTGAGTCTTATCATGAACCTTGCCCTCAAGCTCAGTGTCAGACTTAAACTCAGCTTGGCTACTTTTATTGGCAAAAGCTTCACTTAGTTTAGTCGCTACGTCTTTAGTTAAAGCAAAAAGAAGTACACCCGAAGTTGGTCTGTCTAATCGATGAACGGGATAAACATATTGCCCTACCTGATCTCGAACTAACTGCAAAGCAAAATAAATTTCATCTTTATCCATATAACTTCGATGTACAAATAACCCCGCAGGTTTATCAACCGCTACCATATACTCATCTTGATATAGGATATCAAGTACAGGTTTTTCCGGCTCTATATCCTCGGAAATTGCTACTTCTAAAGTAGAATTATTCATATCATTCACCTTTACTTACTTTTTCTGCTAATGCTTTATCGATTTTTTGGATAACATCAATCAAAGGCTTAGCACTCGTTGATAAGTGTGTAAAAGCCTCTTCAGCCATTGGCGTTAAAGAAATCTTTGTCGGCAACGATTGTTGTTGATGTATCATCATAGTTATCTTAGGAATAAATATAAACTGTAACCATTGACCAAATGCTAAAGTATCACAGCAAAAAGGAGCGTTACTTGAAAGCTCTGCAGCACTTGGCTGCGGTATTTGCCAAAGATTAAGTGATTTAAGCTCAAAAGCTAGGTCAGCCAGCAAAGTGCTGATATGTTCAGGGTCAGTTTTTATCATCATCTGTGATTATTTTAGGTCGGTTCTTTAAGGTGATTAGTCAATGTCGATAATTACCAGTAAATTATCTCAGATAAATAATTTACTATGTTAATGGCGTCATTATCCTTATAATAACGCGCTATAACAAGCAGCAATATTTTTGACTTTATGACTGACACAGCACCAGCAGCTAACATAGCTACCCTATCAGAATTACTTAAACTTTCAGGTTCACAATACCGCCTTTATGATATTGGTCGACTAGTTAGTGAATTACCTAAAGAGCAATTTGAAAAAGTTGAATTGAATCAATTGCCATACCCTACTCCTACTCAAGGGTGTGCTTGTATTGCTATAGCATTTTGGCAGAAACAATCTTCTCAGCCTTATTTATGGTTATTGAAATTACCACTTGATGAACGTGGTTTATTAAACCAAGGGGCAAGAAATCACTTTATTGCTATTATTGTTGAGGCTTTAGGCGCTGACTTAACTCAAGAAACCTCTAAAAAACAGGAAGAATTACTCAGCAGTAATCCTTACCTTTTCACCCCAGCACAATATAAATTAGCTAGCTTAAACAGCAAAATAAAAGTGGATTTAAAACAGCAACCGAGTGCGTATTTCTCCCCTTTTAGAGAATATCTCAGCCATGGTTCTGATTGGGGTAATTGGCAAGGTGTCGGCGTACAAGGTATCACCGATTTTATTGCGAGAATTAAACATGATAATCATAGTGAGTTGTTACTCAACGCGCTACCGCACTTGCCTGATGAAGTGCTATCTCCCGTTTGTAGCGCCTTAGAAAATGAGCAATATCCAGTCGTTTTAATTGACGCTTTGGTATCTGCATTAGAAAACGCATTAATAATCCCTGATAATTCAGTAAAAACGATGCAATTACTGCGATCACTAGCCGCTAATAGTGACCATACTCATGTGAGAAAAGTCGTAGGACAACTGTTGAGCAATCAAGAAGTCAGCAGCGAATTACTTATCACTTTGTCTGGTAGATGCTGGCAAGCGTTAGCTGATGAAAAAATGCTTATGTGTTATTTTGAACATTTACTCAGTAATAATAACTTACCCCTATTTTCTAGCATTTTTAAAGACTTAGTGACTATCCCATTAATTAGACCTGTTGCTTTCCAGTGTATTCGTAGTGAGGATCGCTCACCAGCATTAGCACAAGCCATTGGGCAATTATTGAGCCAAACTTAGTTATTATTAATTGTGGAAAGTATCATTTATGGAAAATATTTATTATTTATTACTCTTTTGTTTATTCTGCTGGTACTTTGTTTACTTAAGACAGGTCTCTGAAGCAGCTAAACGTCATATTCATCGTTACTGTAAAGACGGTGGTTTGCAGTTTATTTCCCTCGCTAGACGTTCTAGTAGATTAAAGTTTACCAAGAAACACGGCCCCTGTATTTATAGCATTTTTGACTTTGATTTTAGTGGTGACGGTGAATCCAACAATCAGGGCTGCCTAACACTTTATGGCTTAAAACTAGAAAAAATCGACTTACCCGCTTATCGAGTGAGTTAATACTGCCCGAGAATAACCATTGTTATGGTTATTCTCGGTCATAAGTACCATCAACTAGTGTTATGCTATGAGCAATTAACACCTAGTTCAATTTATCTTTTTGGAGTTTTCGTGCCATTTTTACAAGCCGCTTTTTGTCTAAAAGGATTTGATGATCGTAATCGATTTTTTGCAACATCAATACTTACTATTTTGGGCTTTATCTTTTGCTCTGCCATTTTATCTAATTATTTGGCAGTAAATTTTATCATGTTATTAATATTAACCGCGGTACTGAGCTGCAGCGCTAAACGTCGATTACATGACGCTAAACTTAATAAAAACTGGCAATTAGTGCCTGGTGGTTTACTGTTACTTACTGGTATCTTGAGTTTACTTCTTGAAAACAGTGGTAGTTATTATTTATTGATATTACCTCTATTAAGCGCCGCCCTTCTACTTACCTACCCAAGTAAAAATACAAAAGAAAAAAATAATTATATCTTGGGTTATTACGGTCCTGTTGACCTTAGTAGTTATAAACAAAAAACCGTCGTCATGAAAACTCATAATCAACGCATTGAGCCAACATTAGCTGCTGATGGTGCTAGTGAGCAGCTTTATGCGTATAACACTACTGCTGAACAAAGTATTACACCTAACGACACATTTAATGATGAAATTGATCGTGAGGTTGATGGTAAACAAGCTGATATTGGCGAACTTATTCGCTTAAAATTCCTTGGTAACCGCAAAATACAGCTTGGGCTTATCGCCAGTGTCGCGTTAATTTTTATCGGTGTACTAGTTAATAGTGCAATTAATGCTATCCCCACAGAGCAGAATAATACTAACAACACCGAGTTGAGTGAGCCGCAAGTAGTATCTAACAATGTATCCGTTACCATTCTTGCCAATAAAAATCATTTGCTCGCGATGCCTGATAATTTCAATTTATACTTATCAGAATACCAAGGCGTAATTATTCACTGGCAAGCCGATCAAGTTGCTAATGGCGAGCTATGGTCACAATTATCCACAAACGGTGATAAAAGTTGTCAAAGTATTAAGTTTAACAAGGGCTCTTCAATACGTCCTTTAACTGTATTGGTTGAAAATGGTAGTGAATATTTTGCTAGTTTTTCTCCTCTTGATAGTGGCGAGTTAATTCAAGCGCTAGCTTTTCGCGGTAAATTTTCGCTGTGTGGTTATAGCTTTTCTCTTAAAGGCAGCCAAGCGGTATTGGGTAAGCACAACCTATACGCACCTTTCTTAGAACAAGACGCTTAAATAAGCGGTTTACTCCAAAAAAAGATACAAAAAAAGCTGCTCAATATATTTGGCAGCTTTTTTAATGTTCTTTAGGCTAAAAATAACTTTTAATAATACCATTTACATTAATTTAGTGATCTAAATTCAACGAGGATAAATCTTCAAGTTCAAGGCGCGTGATTGAGCAATAGCTGGCTATTGGGATTGAGCGCAACGCAGAAATTGTAGATGTAGACCATTTGAAGATGGGCAATTAATTAGTGTAATTGGTATAAAATACTTATTGAGTAAAGCCAATACCTGCTTCTATTAAACTCGCATAGACACTTTTCATCGCAACGGTGTTCTCGGTAAGAGAGTCATCCCATTTGTCACGTTTCTCGAATCCTAAATCACTAATTTTAAAATAGTGATCGGTTTTTATGCCACTTTTATCTAAACAAGCTTTTGTACAACCTAACGCACAACCATCAATGGCTATAATAGGTCGACCTGAATTAGCCATCGCCATAATAGGCTCTATTTTACCTACTACGCCAGCAACACAAGACATTTCAGCAATACCATCACCATCTAGAGTTAATGAAATATTATGCGCCATTTGTGCAAGGTTTGAGCACCCAGAACAAGAGTAAACTATTGGTTTACAATTTTTTTCGTCACTGATTATTTTCGATAATTTATGTACATTCGACATTTAAGTCACTCCTAAGCTACCTATAGTTACCTTACTAGCGCTGGCAACATGACCAATAGGAGTATTTTAACAAGTAAACATAACGACGAATTGATTTAGATCATTACAGTAAATAATACCCATGATATATCTGTGGTTATTTGTACCATTCTGTAACTATTTGTTTTATTTTCACCATATCTAAGTGTACTTGACAGGCTTTACTTACCCGCTCAATGGCCTGCTCTTCAAGTATTTCTATGCTGGGCGCTTTTTTTACATCATAACCAAGCCAACCCATAAAGAGTTGTAACGCTTCAGGTTGATCAAATAGTCCATGTAAATAGCAACCAGCGATTTGACCATCATCGCTTATTAACCCTTGCCCTTCTCCTGCGATAGTAATTAAATGAGACAGTTTCGCGCCAGAGTTATTGAGTGTGCTCACACCAGCATGAATCTCATAACCACTAATATCAGCCTTTTTGTCTGTTAATTCCAAAATACCTGAAACATTAATTAACGTTTTTTTCGACTCTAAAACGGTATTCATCGCAAAATAACTTAACCCTTCGCTTACGCCAGGTTGTCCTTCCAATCCTTCGGGGTCTGCAATCAACGCCCCTAACATTTGATAACCACCACAAACACCAATTACCTTGCCTTGATAGCGTAGATGTTTGGCAATATCGTCATCCCAGCCTCGTTGCCTTAAAAAATCAAGGTCGCCACGGACATTTTTACTACCGGGTAAAATAATAAGATCACACGCTGGGATAGCTATTTTTTCGGGATTAATCTCATCTTTCGACCCCTTAGCAAAAAGGAACTGGCAATCAATATCTTCATGATGGCGCAGAGCATCAAAGTCGGTATGATTACTCATATGTGGATAAACTAAAACTACAATACGCACTTTTGATGAAGTCGATGTTCCCTCAACTAGCGCCTGTTGTGTGACTAAGGCATCTTCAGAAGATATATCTAAGCCATGTAAATAGGGTAAAACTCCCAGCACAGGTTTATTGGTCCTTTCTTCTAACCATGTCAGCCCAGATTCAAGTAATTTAATGTCCCCGCGAAAGCGATTAATCACAAAACCAACCACTCTGTCTTGCTCTGATTGTGACAGCAACATCAAGGTACCAACGAGCTGAGCAAAAACGCCCCCCTTATCAATATCAGCAATAATCAATACAGGACAATCAACGGCTTCGGCAAAGCCCATATTAGCAATATCACCCTTGCGTAAGTTTATTTCTGCTGGACTTCCTGCCCCCTCAACAACAACTAAATCGTACTGCTGTGTTAAGCGTTGGTGCGAACTCAATACCGCTTGCATAGCCACTTTTTTATAATCTTGGTACTCACTAGCCTCCATATTAGACGATGATCTATGCATAAGTGCTTTACCGTGCACAATAACTTGCGCGCCAGTATCACTATTAGGTTTGAGCAATATGGGGTTGAAGTCTACATCTAACGCTAAACGCGCCGCTTTAGCTTGCAACGCTTGTGCTCGTCCAATTTCACCGCCACATGGTGTCACGGCACTATTAAGCGCCATATTCTGTGGTTTAAAGGGTGCGACCTTAACCTGTAAATCAGCAAACACACGGCATAGCCCTGCCACGAGAGTTGTTTTTCCCGCATCAGATGTCGTTCCTTGTACCATCAAGGTTTTACATTGACTCGCTTTGCCTTGCCTAATTTGAGCTCCCTCAAAAGTACTCGGTGTAGAATGGCTGTTACTTTGCTTAGTGTTCATCTGATATTTCCTCAAGAAACGGCATAGCAATGGTCGTCACTTGTTGGGTTAATTGTTGGTACTGTACTTGGTCTTTGGTTTGAGTTTGCTTTACGGCTTGATCTAGTTGTTTATCTTGATAAGGCTGACTAATTAAAATGCGGGAAATGCTGCCATGGCCAATCTGTAGTTTTTGATGCCAACTGGCTTGTTGCCAATCTAACTGCAATATATGCGCTAAAATCATGCGAATAACGCCGCCATGCACGATAACTAAAATTCGCTTATTTTTTTGTGATTCTTTTTTCCCCTGGCCTTGCGCTAATATAAGTGCTTCTTTTTGCTTAGTGGCAATGCTGACTTGCTGTTCTATCAGCTTTTTCCAAGCCAGTTTCACGCGAAGATGAAAATCAGGCAACGCTTCAGCTTGTGGTAATACAATGTTTGCAGGTGCCTGAAAAAAGCCTTCAAGTTGTGACCAATGCAGTTGAGTTTTCTCTACACCCTCTTGTTCAGTTTCAACAACACTACCTTCGAAAACACTTTCTTCGAACAGAAGATCATCAAAAGGCACACCATCAAAACTGCCGAAGTTCATCTCTTGTAACTCAGGTGATATTTCTAAGGATAATTGGCCTAACTGTGAAAATTCTCTTGCTAGGTTTTGGCAACGTATCAACGGAGAAGAAATAACTCCTTGATAGGCGTTAGAGGTTTTTTGTTGTGCCAGTAAACGTCCAAGCAAACGCGCATTTTCTGCAGCGATAGGGGCAACGTTAGTAGAGCCGTATAAGGCTGGCTTGCCCAAGACTTTAACATGTCTTATTAAGTCAATTTCAAGCATATTGAAAGCTCACTATATTACTCACCATTACTTTTTATACAAAGCGGGATACCCGCAGTAACCAAGGTGACTTTATCTGAAACTTCTGCAACTTTCTGGTTTAACCAGCCACAATAATCAACATATAATCGGGTAGATTCACCCATGGGTATTACACCTAACCCTATCTCATTACTAACAATAATAATGTCAGCATTTACTGAGGCTAAGCCCGTGGCTAATTTGTCTATTTCAGTTTGTAAATGTTGGGATTGCTGACCACGATTCTCTTCATGAACCGCATAAAGTTGATTGTTTAACCACAGCGTTAAGCAATCCAGCAAGTAGACATTATTGTTATCAAGATCACTCAATGTTTCTGCGAGGGCTAATGGGCATTCAATTAATTGCCAACTTTCACCCCGAGCACCTCTATCACTTTGATGTTGGGCTATTCTATTGTCCATTTCTGGATCAATGGCGGTTGCTGTTGCAATATAAACCGCTTGTTTTCCCTGCTTTACTGATAACTCGAGTGTCTGTTGCTCGGCAAATCGAGACTTGCCCGATCTAGCTCCACCTAAAACAAGATGAATCATCCGACTATTCCCATAAAACTGTGTCCTGTGAGGCTATGTCCCATAAAGTTGTGCCCCGTAAGAGCAACTTCTATGAATACATCTTTATTAATATAAGAAACGATCGTTAAATAGATAAGTAACTCAGAGAGTTGCTGCCCGGCACCTAAACAGTCACCAGTAAAACCTCCTATCCTCGCCATAAGCCATTGCTTAAAAAGCCAACGAAACAACACTAAAACGATCAACAACGAGAAAATCACTTCACTAGAATAAAAAATGAGCGGAGCGAGACCTATCAAGAGCAAAATAGTTAATTCTGATGAGGATTGTGCTTGGGCTAATGGTTTACTCTTACTTTGTTCAATATCACTTACATAGGGCATAGATGAGATTAAGCTGCCAGCAACCGCTCGGGATAAAACCTCTGCTAATAAAATAGCTAAAAGTAAGTGATTACTATCTTGCTCAGCTAGTTTTACCAGTAATGTAAATTTTAATAATAAAGCCATCACTAAGGTAACGGCACCATAAGTGCCGATACGACTATCTTTCATAATAGTCAGTCGTTTTTCTATGGTGAAAGCACCACCGATACCGTCAGCCATATCAGCTAAACCATCTTCATGAAAAGCGCCTGTTAATAACAAGCTTATCGTCATAGTTAACAATATAGATATATTGGCGGGTAAAAAGGTACTAAAACAGACATAACTTAACGCGAGCAGTAAACCAGTGACTAAGCCTACTAAGGAGAAGTATCGATTAGCTTTATTTAATAATGCTTCTGAATAATGCATGGTTTTAGGAACAGGCAAACGAGTAAAAAAGCTTAACGCTAAATAAAATAAATTCAGCTGCGCAGCTACTTTATTTTTTAGCGGCTCATTCACTGATACACTCATACCGTAACACCTGCACTTTCAAAGCTGGCCATATTATTATAAAAACTTGCAGAGGCTTTTATTAAAGGAAAAGCAAGTGCGGCACCTGTTCCCTCTCCTAAGCGAAGACCTAAATTCAATAAAGGTTGGCTGCTTGACTCATTAAATGTTTGCGCCGAGATCAGTTCTTCAAGCAATTTTTGGTGGGCATTTTCTTGAGAAACGTGAGAGAAAATTAAATAGTTAGCCACATCTTTATCTAAGCGCAGTGCAACTAAAGCAGCGACACTGACAATAAAGCCATCAATAACAACCGGTATACTAGCAGTCGCCGCTGATAATATAGCAGAGACCATTTGAACTATCTCAAAACCGCCTAACTCAGATAACAGCAATATAATCTCATCTTGAGTTAAATTTTCAACATTCTTCTCTGATACTTTAACGCGTTGAAGTGCGCTTTCAATTAAGGCTATTTTTTTCTCTAATTGCTCATCAGTAATACCGGTACCCCGACCAACACACTCAGGAACACTAGATAAAGTTAAAGCCGACATTAATGCAGCAGCTGAACTGGTATTGGCAATGCCCATTTCACCTAATAACAATATCTCAGCACCTTGCTTAACTTGTGCTTCAACCAGTTGTCTTGCATAGTCGAATCCTTGCTCTACCGCTATGATAGACATAGCGCTTTCAACTGAGAAATCATTTGTTCCTGCACCAAGTCGTTGCTCAATAAAGTTAACACTATTCATTGTTTTGCTTGCAACTTGAGGGACTTCATCAGCGGAAATAGGCTGTAATATACCGCAGTCGACCACAGTTAAAGCGATATCATTACTTTGACAAAAACAATTTATCGCAGCACCACCCATTAAAAAATTTAGTACCATCTGTTTAGTAACTGCACTGGGCGCAATACTAACATTATTATCATTAATACCGTGGTCACCAGAAAAAACTAACATAACAGGATTATTTATACTGATTTGGCTAGAACTCTCTAGCTCAGAATGACTAAAGTCTGAGTCATTACAATCTGAATTTTTTTGATGCCTTTGATTAGTGATCAAAGCAAGTTGCAGCGCCAAAGGCTCTAGTGCCCCTAATGCACCTAATGGTTTAGTTTTGTTATCAATTTGGGCTTGTATAAATTCTATGCTTTTTACATTTAAAGGCGTGATGGGGATCATTGGGATAGTCTAAATAGTTGTTGGATATAGAAAAAATAATGACAGTATTTTAAGCTATTTAAATCACTAAAAATATAATTCTTTTTCACTATGATATGTCGTTAAATACATCATAATTTTATGTTCTGACATAAGATGTTAATATTTTACCTAATAACATTTACTCCGATGTTAACTAGGAAAAACTGTTAAAACTCTGTACCATCAGTACTAGAAAGTATTTATACCAATCAAACAAATACCAATTGCACTAAATAATTGATCATTTTCAAGAGGTCTAAATATCCAATAACATTGTTGCTTTCAATCCCAATAGCCAGCTATTACTCAATCAAGCGCCTTGTTCTTGCAAATTTATCCTCACTGAATTATGTAACCTTAATTAATACAAGTGGTATTACTTATTGGTATTACCTTAAAATTTTACGTCAGGCTGATATAGTTTTATGAAAAAATATGCAAAATATACCCTTATCCTTTCTAGCATTTTATTAACAAGTTGCGTTAATCAAAATACAAAAATTGCCACAAACATCATGCCCACCACTAATGCTTGTACTAAACTCGATTTACTTAAGAGTGCTTATTATGATGATTTTTCTTCATTAAAAGAGATTAAGGTTTCAGGGAGAGCCAGTAATATATGGAAAGCTAAATATCAGCTTTTTGGTGAAAACTGCCAGGTGTTCTCATGGGGTGGAAAACAGCATACCTATTCTTGCAACTTAGTAGCGCCGAATGAAGAAACGGCTAAAAGCTATTACCAAAGTGCTAAAAGAGTCACCCAAGAGTGTTTAGGTGAACAATGGCAGTTGGAAGAAAGTAAAAGAAAACATGACGATGGTATGAAAACGACCTTTACCAACCATGATGCTAAACCGAATGAGAAAGTGACTTTTTCAACGCACTTAGTACCTACTTCAGGTTTATTTTCCACAACATGGACAGTTTACTATTATGTTGGCAATAGCTCAAAGCCAAGTAATAATAAGTAATCATGAATTTGATTTTAAAACGTAGGCTAATGATTATCTAAAGATACTCTATGATATAAGCATACGTATTTCATAGAGTAAAAAGCTGATATTTACCTAAGTTATACTGGGTAAATATCAGCTTTTTTCATTCATAATCTAAAAACTTACTCGTTTCTAGTTATCTGTAGAGTCGAAGCCATCTAATGTGACACCTGATAAGCCGCCTGTACCACCCTGCTCATTACTGCGCAATTTAATCATTAAACGTAAATCATTCGGCGAGTCCGCATGATGTAATGCATCCGCATAAGTAATCATACCCTGTTGGTAATGGTTGAATAATGCTTGGTCAAACGTTTGCATACCTAATTCATTTGATTTTTCCATCACCTCTTTAATACCACCAATGTCACCTTTTTTAATGAGTTCACTAATATAAGGAGAATTAAGCAATACTTCGATGGCGGCAACTCGGCTATGACCATCTTTTGTCGGTACCAGTTGCTGGGCAATAATACCGCGCAGATTTAACGCTAAATCAAACAACAACTTTCCATGCTGGTCCGCTGGCACTAAGTGCATAATCCGGTCAATAGCTTGGTTAGCATTGTTTGCATGCAAGGTAGCTATACATAAATGCCCCGTTTCTGCAAAACTAAGCGCATGCTCCATTATCTCTTGGTTTCGAATCTCACCAATTAAAATGACATCAGGTGCTTGGCGTAATGAGCTTTGCAGTGCCGCATCAAAGGATACGGTATCTAAGCCAACTTCACGCTGAGTGACCATACTCTTTCCGTGCTCATGAACAAACTCCACTGGGTCTTCAATAGTAAGAATATGCCCACAAGAGTTACGGTTACGATAACCTATCAATGAAGCCATCGATGTCGATTTACCAGTACCGGTACCACCCACAAAAAGCACTAAACCACGTTTAGACATAACCACATCTTTTAAAATCGGAGGTAAGCCTAAATCATCAACATCAGGAATATCTGTAACAATACGACGAACAACCATGCCCGCCATATCTCGTTGCCAAAAAGCAGAAATACGAAAACGACCGATGTCATCAATTTGAATGGCAAAATTACATTCTTTTTCAGTATCAAATTGATTTTTTTGCTTCTCATTCATGGAGTCATAAACTAAAGCTAATGACTGTTCAGCAGTCAGTACCACGTCATCTATAGGCTGTAAATCACCATTTATTTTAGCGCTCACTGGTAATTTTGCCGTAACGAACATATCTGAGGCGTCTTGCTTTACCATCCTTTCTAATAATTCATGAAGATTCATTTATTACCCTCTATTCCTGTCAGTTCTACATTTACAAAACACCATGTTAAAAGCCTGAAAATTGATTTTTATCAACTGCTTTTTCCATCGCATCTTGTTTAGTAATCATGCCTCTGTTAACAAGGCCCTGTAGACATTGATCCATAGTCTGCATGCCATGTTGCATACCTGTTTGAATCGCTGAGTACATTTGGGCAATTTTATCTTCACGAATAAGGTTTCGAATAGCGGGAACCCCAATCATAATTTCATGAGCAGCAACACGACCACCACCGACTCTTTTAATTAGGCATTGTGAAATTACCGCGCGAAGTGACTCTGACAGCATTGAGCGAACCATAGATTTTTCTTCGCCTGGAAATACATCAATAATACGGTCAATAGTTTTTGGTGCTGAGGTTGTATGCAAGGTGCCAAAGACTAAATGGCCTGTTTCTGCTGCTGTCATAGCTAAGCGAATCGTTTCTAAATCTCGCATTTCACCGACTAAGATCACATCTGGATCTTCACGCAAGGCTGAACGTAATGCAGCTGAAAAGCTTAACGTATCGCGGTGAACTTCACGCTGATTAATAAGACACTTTTTATTTTCATGTACAAATTCTATTGGATCTTCAATGGTGAGAATATGATCGTGTTTATGATCATTAATATAATCAACCATCGCAGCTAACGTGGTTGATTTTCCTGAGCCGGTAGGCCCAGTAACTAACACCAAGCCACGTGGTGTATCTGATATTTCACGAAATATTTCAGGACACCCTAAATCATCAAGTGAAAGGATTTTACTCGGGATTGTACGAAATACGGCTGCGGGGCCTCTATTTTGATTAAAAGCATTAACCCTGAAACGTGCTAAGTTTGGTACTTCAAATGAGAAATCGACTTCCAAGTTTTCTTCATATTCTTTACGTTGACGATCATTCATAATGTCATAAACTAACGCATTAACATCTTTGCCATCAAAGGCTGGAATATTCAGTTTACGTACGTCACCATCAACACGAATAGCGGGCGGTGTACCTGTTGATAAATGTAAATCTGATGCGTTATGCTCCACACTAAATGCGAGTAGTTCGGTAATATCCATAAAAGCCTCTTTTTATAAAGTGATAAAAAATAATAATATTATCTTTTATCGGTAATAATTTAATAGGTTATACTAACCAGAAAATAAGATAAGTTAACATAGCTCAATATTTAATATGATAAATGTAAAAGATAATCTTAATAAAGTTAAAGCGCAAATTCAGCAAGCTTGTCAACAAAGTGGTCGATTAACTCCCCTTGCAGAATTATCAAAACAATCATCTCCAGTATCGCTACTAGCCGTGAGTAAAACTAAGCCAACTTCACTTGTTGAACAAGCGTACCTGGCTGGTCAACACGATTTTGGTGAAAACTACCTGCAAGAAGCAGTAGAGAAAATAGCAGAGTTAGCAAATTTACCTGAGATAGTTTGGCACTTTATTGGTCCTATCCAATCAAATAAAACAAAACAAATTGCCAGTAACTTCTCTTGGGTTCATAGTGTTGACAGAGAAAAAATAGCCTTGCGTCTTAATCAACATCTCACGGATGATAATTGTCACGATACTCCGCTAAACATTTGTTTACAAGTCAATATTAGCAATGAAGAGTCAAAGTCAGGTATAAGTATTGAGCAGGTTTTTTCTCTTGCTAAAATTGTTGATAGTTGTGATAAACTCACCCTAAGAGGCTTAATGGCTGTTCCTGAAAAAAATGCCCCTAAAGCCTGTTATGAGCAAATGCAGCAATTGTTTACCCAACTTAAAAAGCAATATCCCAGCGTTGATACTCTCTCTCTTGGCATGTCTAATGATTTAGATAACGCTGTAGCCCACGGTTCAACCATGGTGAGAATTGGCACCGCCATTTTTGGCGCCAGAGAAAATAAAATTTAACCATTAATCGTTTAGGAATCCCTTTTATGAATAAAATAGCCTTTATAGGTGCCGGCAATATGGCACGTGCCATAATTATTGGTTTAGTTAATTCTGGTATCACTCCCCAAGACATTATAGTAGCCAACCCTTCTGAAACTAAGAGACTCAATTTAGCGACAGAGTTTGGAGTGTTACAAACAAACGATAATATCAAAGCCAGTGAGTTCGCCGATGTTATTGTGCTTTGTGTTAAACCACACTTTATCACTGATGTTTGTTTTCAAATAAGCCAAGCAATCGATATAGCAGGAAAACTATTCATTTCTGTTGCCGCAGGTACTACCGTTGCACAAATTCAATCAGCGTTATCAAAAGACGACACTTTAAACCTTGCTCCTGTAGTCCGTGTCATGCCAAATACCCCTTCTCAACTTGGTTTAGGCATGAGTGGTCTATTTGCTTCAAAAGAAGTGGCGGTAGAGCAAAAGGCTAATGCAGAAAAAATTACTAACGCGGTTGGCAAAAGTATTTGGCTCGACACAGAAGATAAGATTAATAATATTATCGCTGTTGCTGGTTCTGCTCCAGCCTACTATTTCTTATTTATGGAAGCGATGGAACAGCAAGCAAAGCAGTATGGTTTTTCTGCAGAAGAAAGCCGTATGCTAGTGCAACAGACCGCGCTTGGTGCTGCCCAAATGGTCGCTCACAACAGCGCCCCTATCAGTGAGTTGCGCGCTAATGTCACCTCAAAAGGCGGTACAACACATGCCGCAATAGAACGTTTTAAGGCTGATGGTATAGAAGAAATAGTTAAAAATGCCATGAATGCTGCAATTGCTCGTGCTGTAGAAATGGCTAAATAAAAACGTATTAAACTAATTCTAACGAATTCAAAGTAACCAAAATTAAGTAGAGGAAAAAAAATGGAAGCAATTATTTATTTGCTTAGATTCGCCTTCGACGCCTTGTTAATGATTTTAATCATGCGTGTATGGCTACAATGGGTTAAAGCTGACTTTTATAATCCATTAAGTCAGTTTATTGTCAAAGTAAGTAATCCATTAGTGATACCACTGCGTCGAGTTATTCCAGGCTTAGGTGGTTTTGACTTAGCAACAATACTCATTGCTTATGTAGTAGCAACGCTGAAGTTTGTTTCCCTCGCCGCTTTATCCGGTGAGAGTTTAGGGGTGTTAGCTTTTTATATCGGTTTATTAGTGTTATTAAAACAAGCTGGATTTCTACTTTTTGTTATCATGATTATTATGGCGATCATGAGTTGGGTTGTTCAAGGTTATAATTCAACGTTAATGGTGCTTAGCCAATTGACTGAACCTTTTTTAAATCCTATTCGCAAAATAATACCAAATATGGGTGGTTTAGATTTATCAATGTTGCTGGCCTTTTTGCTGATGAATGTCATCAATATCTTACTTTCAAACTCATTACCTTACTGGGGTGCGTTGTAAAACAATAGTATTTTTTTTGGTCTGTTCTATACTAAAGATATGTAATAGAACAGTACCGATTCCTCTATATTTCTTTGGAGCACCACATGAAAACGTCAATCATCAAATTACTTATTGCCTTTAGCCTTAGCTTGTTTTTGATGAGCAATGTTAGTGCTGAAAACATGAAAAAACTAGGCAATATGAATGTGCATTATATGGCTATTGGTTCAACTTTTTTTACGCCTGAAATAGCTAAAGTCTATGGCATTACGCGTAGTCGATATAATGGTTTAATCAATATTTCAGTATTAGATAATACCCAGAAAAACACACCATCGAAAACGGTTAGTATTACGGGTAAAGCCAAAAACAATCTAGGCCAATTTAAAGATTTAGCGTTTAAAGAAGTCAAAGAAGGTGGCGCTATTTATTACCTTGCACAGGTTAACTATAGCAATGAAGAGACAATTCATTTTGATATCATGATTAATGATGGCAAAGAAAAACAGCAATTAAAATTCTCGCAAACTTTCTACGTGGATTAATAGTCTGACATAGTTTAATTATTAACATATATTCAGATTAAAAGAGCTTTTAAAAGCTCTTTTTTTTGCTGTTAACTTTAGCGAAACATCCAATTCTAGGATAGAATAGCGCGATTAATACCAAGTTTATTAAATTGGTATAAGCCCCATCAATAAAACTCAAAATAGCCACAGGTACCCATCATGTCAAAAGTTGTATTAGCCACAGGAAATCAAGGTAAAGTTAAAGAATTAGCCCATTTACTGGCTGAGCAATCAATAGAAATAGTACCGCAGAGTGAGTTTGATGTTCCTGAAGTTGCCGAAACTGGCAGCACCTTTGTAGAAAATGCCATTATTAAAGCGCGCCATGCAGCAAAGATCACTGGTTTACCCGCTATTGCTGATGATTCTGGTTTGGAAGTTGATGCACTAAATGGTGCTCCTGGTGTTTATTCGGCTAGATACGCGGCAGATATCACTGAAGGTGAGGTCACTGATGATGACAATACCAACAAACTCTTAACTGCGTTAGCCACTACTCCCGACGAATTACGCACTGCGCGTTTCCACTGTGTTTTGGTTTATATGAAACATGAGAATGACCCAACACCACTTATCTGTCATGGTATATGGGAAGGAACTATCTCTAGAACTAAGCAAGGTGAGCAAGGCTTTGGCTATGATCCTGTTTTTTGGCAACACGATTTACAAATGTCTTCCGCGCAGCTATCACGCGAAGTGAAAAATAAACTAAGTCACCGTGGTCAAGCATTAGCTAAGTTAGTTGAAAAACTAGCGCTAGCTACCTCATCAAAGTAAGTTCGAGTCCTTTACTTATGTTAGAACTGTTAGAAAATCAGCCCTTATCACTTTATATTCATATTCCATGGTGTGTGGAAAAATGCCCTTATTGTGACTTTAATTCACATGCCGTTAAAAGTGCTATCCCTGAGCAAGATTATGTCGCAGCGCTGATCAGAGATTTAGACGCAGATATTGCACGTTTTGGGTTAAGCACTCGCTCCTTACATTCGATATTCATTGGTGGTGGTACGCCGAGTTTATTTTCTGCTGCGTCTATTAAAGACTTGCTAGAACAAGTACTCAATCGTTTTGACCATAAAGCAGATATAGAAATCACTTTAGAAGCAAATCCTGGCACTGTTGAAGCAGATAAATTTATAGGCTTTTTCAAGGCCGGTGTTAATAGACTCTCTATCGGCGTACAGAGCTTTGCCTCTGATAAATTAATTAAGCTTGGCCGTATTCATGATAGTAACCAAGCTAAAATAGCAGCAAAATTGGCTACAGAAAGTGGTGTCAGCAGTTTTAATTTAGATCTAATGCATGGCTTACCCAATCAATCGTTAGATAATGCCCTTGATGATCTAAAAACGGCTATCAGCCTAAATCCGAATCATATTTCTTGGTATCAATTAACGATTGAACCCAATACTATTTTTCACTCTAAACCGCCTAAGTTACCTGTTGATGATATTTTATGGGAGATTCAGGACCAGGGCGTTAAGTTACTCAATGAAGCGGGTTATCAGCAGTATGAGATTTCTGCATACGCTAAGCTAGGCTATCAATGTCAGCATAATTTAAATTATTGGCAATATGGTGATTACCTTGGCATTGGCTGTGGTGCCCATGGAAAAATCACTGATAGTCGAAGCCAGAAAATAATGCGTACCATTAAAGTAAAACACCCTAAAGGCTATTTAGATGATAATCGTGATTTCTTAGATAAATTATCTGAAGTTGATGAAAGTGAACGTCCTTTTGAGTTCATGATGAATCAGCTAAGACTGCACAGCGCTTTTAGCATTGAGCAGTTCCAAACAAGCACAGGGCTTAATATAAAGGTAGTATTACCTTTGCTTAAAGAAGCTCAACAAAAAAACCTCATGACCTGTGAAGTGATAGACAATGAAGAATATTGGCTGGTAACTCAGCTAGGACAACGATATTTAAATGATTTACTGGAGATATTCTTGTGACAGAGCAATCCTCAGTACACTCACCATTGACGCAAAGTATAGAAGACCAAGAGCGACTTGATTTAACGTTTATGCGAAGGGCCTTTGAACTAGCGCAACAAGCTGAGCAACATGATGAAATTCCTGTTGGCGCCGTGGTAGTGCATCAAGGTAAAATCATCGGTGAAGGTTTTAACCAATCAATCATGCTTAACGACCCATCAAGTCATGCTGAAATGAATGCCATCAGACAGGCAGGAGAGTTTCTTAATAACTATCGCTTGCTTGACTGCACTTTGTACGTAACTCTCGAGCCCTGCCCTATGTGTGCTGGTCTGTTAGTGCATAGTCGAATCAATCGCTTAGTTTATGCTTGTAGCGATCTGAAAACAGGTGCCGCAGGCAGTGCTTTTAATTTAGTAAATAACCCACAGTTAAATCACCAATTAGAAGTATGCTCAAATATCCTAGAAGAAGAGTGCAGCCAGTTGTTATCTGCATTTTTTAAACGACGTAGAAAAGAAAAAAAACTAGCCAAAAAAGCCGCTAAAGATAGCTCGCTGTAATCTCAATAAATTACATTGTAATGTTAATGAGCCATTTTGCTAACTTGTCAGCTAAAATTTGATATGCCACACGCTTTCAGGTATTAATAGAGGCATAACAACAGCAAAATAATAATAATACTAAGAAATAGCTAAAGGTTATCACTACACATGATCAAACGTTTTCTGCCCATCTATCATACGGGTTGGTTTTATCTACTTTTATTATTCTGGGGATTTTCCTTTTGGTATGCTTCTATCGGCGGCCTAAACCAGATAAATCTATTAAATATTCAATGGCTAAGCCAACTTGAATCATCTCCTGTTTTATCAGATAAAAAACCGACCTTAAATGCTAATGACATTTTAACGTTACATTCCGAGTTCAATGGACAAGATATAAAATCAGTAACAACTCTTTTGTCGTATTACCCCAATAGTCAGATAACCCTGTTAGGTCAACAATCAAGCAGTTTTATGAATAAACTTGAGGCTTACCTATCCTCAAAACCCCGTAACAGTAAGATTGTTATTGGCTCAAGCCAAGTTAGCTCTGCATCACCATTAAAGTCTCAGGCAACAATGCATTTTTCACCATTACTTAATTGGTTTCGCTTTTCGTCAAAAATTGACACTGAATTGTTGAGTTCAAAGTACTTTATTTTTTCACCTTTCTTGCAAAGTAAACGACAAACTTTTCCGTTGATATGGCGAAAAGATGGGATGTTATATCTCACTTTACCAGGCGAAATAATAAAACAGCTAAGTTCAAATACCGAACTATCCATCAAACAAGATTGGCAATTGAGTTTACTCACGCAGGTGAATACTTTAGCTCCTAAAAAATATCCTTTGGGTTTTTTTGGTGAGGTATTTATTTCAGAGAACTTACCCAGGGTTAATCAAATAAATCAAGAACGTCAAGAAAGATCGGAGACTGTTTTACCTAAGTTAAGCTCTGTAAGCCAGTTTATTCAACAATACTCTTCAAGCGCTAACACTAACTCTAGGCCTAACTACAAAGTCATCTTCATTACCGATAATAACTACTCTCAGGATAAAGTACTCAAAACATTACTTGGTAAATTGCTTCAAGAAGATTATGTTTATCAGAGTCTGGTTATTATTTTATTTGCTTGGCTGCTCTTGCTACTAGGCATTTCCCTAACCTGGTTCATAGGTCAATTATCCTTAAAGCAGCAATCGATCAGTGTACTTAGTTACGTCGTATTGCTTTTCATTTTACAATATGTCTTTTTCAATCAAGGACAATGGCTTGAAGTTCCCCCGATAATAATCTCGATAATGGGGACATGGCTATTACTTCTTGCTTATCAAAAAGAATATAAGCTATTTTTAGCTGCACTTAATTCCCAAAAAACGCCTTATAAAGAGACTAACGAATTTTTAGTACCGCCTAATTCCACTGTTGAGTCCAAAGTGAAGTCCAAGATAAGAGCTAAGCTAAAAAGCCTACTAACTAACAAACGAGTGAAATCTCCTCAAGTAAAACACAGCAGCTTTTTACCAGAAGAAAATACCAATGCAGCGAGTCATAATCAATTTCCACCGATAAATAAACCTTCACCCGTATCTGGGAATGATATTAAACAAACATTAGTTATCGTTGATAACCCAGTAACAAATACTATCTCGACAACTCATCAAACTAGGGTTGAAAATTTTGGCCGCTACCAAGTCGAAGGGGTTTTAGGAAAAGGTGCGATGGGCATCGTTTATCAAGGCGTTGATCCTAAAATCAACCGTCATGTAGCTATAAAAACATTACAATTAAGTGATGACATTGATTCGCCTGAATTTGGTGAAGCTAAAGCGCGTTTCTTCAGAGAAGCGCAAACAGCAGGTGGTTTAAGCCATGCCAATATAGTCACGATTTATGACGTAGGTGAAGATAATCACCTAGGTTACATCGCTATGGATTTACTCACAGGCGCGCCATTATCATTATTTACCCAAGCGGACAAAATACTCCCTACGCCATTGGTTTATCAGTTATTGATTCAGATAACTGATGCGCTAGAATATGCCCATAATCAAAATGTTGTTCACCGTGATATCAAACCCGCTAATATTATTTATGATGACGATTTGCTCAAAGTTACGGTTACTGATTTTGGAATAGCTTATGTCAGTGATAACAGTAATACCCGAACAGGTATCATTATGGGTAGCCCCTATTATATGTCTCCAGAACAAATATTAGGCTTAAAAGTGGATGGTCGCAGCGACATTTTCAGCTTAGGCGTGACTTTTTATCAATTGCTTTGTGGCCACTTACCTTTTGAAGGAGAGTCCATAGCAACGGTGGCCTATCAAATAACTAAAGCGAAGGCTATTGCCGTTAATCAACGCAATACTAATTTGCCAACAAGTGCGATGCGTATTTGTAGTAAAGCCATGCATAAAGATATTGATAAGCGTTTCCAATCAATGTCAGAATTTAAATTGGCATTAACCAATGCACTTAAACGTGATTTTAAGATCACAGCAAACTAACTTGCTTACGAATAGATTAAACATCCACGCTTGCATAATAAGGTAAAGGTAAACAGTTAACCCCTATGAATTATCACATTAAATCCCTTTGTCATCAGGGCTCGATTCGAGACAATAACGAAGATGCTATTAGTTACGGCATTCATAAAGAGCTAGATGTTGTTTGGATGCTAATTGCTGACGGTATGGGCGGCCACAATGCCGGTGAAATTGCTAGCGCCATGTTAGTCGACCATATCAAATATGCCTGGGGTAAAGTATCCATAACTAAACAAGCTAATTGGCTGACATGGATTACAGAGCAACTTAATGCCGCTAACTTGAGTATTTTTAAGCAAGCCAAAAACACAGTAGGGCAGCAAGGAATGGGGACGACAGGCGTATTAATGGTTATCGAAAATAATAAATGCCACCTTGGTTGGGTTGGTGACTCTCGAGCATACACATTAAAAAATAAAAACTTAGTACAAGAAACCATTGATCACTCCATGCTACAAGAATTAGTCAATAAAGGTGCGATCAGCGCTGAAACAGCAAAGAGTGCTAAGACTAAAAACTTACTTTCACAAGCAATAGGTGTTCGAGAAAAAATATCTGTCGATACTGCAACTATTGCGATAGAGAGTGGTGATACTATTATGCTTTCGACCGATGGCTTACACGATTATTTAACTGATCGAGAAATCAATCACTACTTATCTGAATTCTCTACTGAAAAAAACGTATGTGATGATATGGTTGAGCAAGCTATAGCCCAAAATAGTAGAGATAATCTCACGGTAGGTTTGATCTATTTGAACAATTGAATATAGATTAATTAGGCATTTATTTGGTTTATTTAACCTAAGTGGTGATGATGTCATCAATAATAAAGGCAGTTGTTCGAAGATGTTTTACTTATCAGGTGTTTAAATAGCGATGATATTCAATCTGGCGAAAAATCAATATTGATAAATACCTACCACAAGCTTTAGCTAATTCCATCTGATGGAATAGCTATCAACTAAGGTTGATTAAGTACTCTTTGCTTTAAGTTTTTCTCTAGTTTGCTGGGTTACTGACTGGTGATTCATGTAATTCAGTTATTGCTTGGTTAAAATGAGACTGTCTACGTGAGATCATTTTATGATGCTGGCGGTTTAACTGTTTTCTACGTTGATTACTTTTTAATGGTCTTTTCATGTTAATTATTTCCAATTGGCTGTTAAATAGTCAGATAACTATAGCCTGCTATCATGACAGTTTTATGACATCGACAATGAAAAGTATAGCAGGGAAACTGCGATTTATTGAGCCGTTTCAGCTGTTACCTCTTCCTCTTTTAAAATACTTTCAGTAGCATTTTCCTCTGAAGTCGATTCATTGACTGAGTCATTTACAATGTCATTTAATAATAAAGCTTGTGACTTCTCTTGTGCTAGCTGTAATGCAATTGCTTGCTCTTTGGCTTTTTCATCTAGCCAACTTAAGGTATCGTAATATCGACGAATATTATCGACGTATTGAACTGGCTCCTCACCGCGAGCATAACCGTGTTTAGTGTTCTTGTAATATTTTTTCTGTTGTAATAATGGCAATCGACTTTTCACTTCAACCCAACGGTCTGGATCACCACCTTGGCGTTGGGTGATAATTCTCGCATCATTTAAGTGACCAAAACCAATATTATAAGAAGCTAGCGCAAACCAAATTCGATCTGGCGTCGGAATTCTATCAGGCATCATGGCAATCATACGTTTAAAGTACTTTGCCCCCCCTTGAATGCTTTGCTCAGTGTCTAAACGGCTTTTTATACCCATTTGTTTCGCTGTTGCTAATGTCAACATCATCATACCGCGAACTCCCGTGTATGAACGTGCTGTTGGGTTCCAGTGTGACTCTTGATAGCTAATAGCGGCTAATAAACGCCAATCGAGCTCTTGCGCATACTTCTCAAACAGCGGTTGATACTCAGGTAAGGTTCCAGCCACCGCTTTAATAAAGGTTCTCGTTTCCACATAATTAAACTGTTCAATATGACCATAGTATTTATCATCCAGCGCCAGCAAAGTGCCATCGTGATGAACGGTGCCAAAAAACTCAACCAAGCTTGCTAAGATATCATCGTGGCTATTTTCACTTACCATCCAAGCTAACGGCTCAGGTTCATTAATACTAAAGCCAATACTTATCTCAGGGTAATAACGACGGTTAATCGCTAAATTATTACTATCAATAATGGTATAATCTATCTCGCCGCTTAAAACCTTTCTCAGTAGTTCTTCACTATCAAACTCCGTTGATTCTTGCCAAGCTAATTCGCTATTTGTTTGTTTTAACTTTTCAAGATTTTCTACGTAACTTGACCCTGAAGTAACCATCAGCGTACCTGTTAAATCAGCCACTTTCCTAGGTCTAACATTGCCTTGTTTAAACACTAACTTTTGACTAATGGTTTCATAGCTAGGCGCAAACCTAAAACGTTGTAAGCGTTTATCCGTAATTGATAATCCCGAAGCAAGTAAATCTACCTCTCCGGTATTTAATTTAATAAAAAGTTCATCAAGGCTATACGTTGGGACAATGCGTAATTCAACATTAAGTGAATCTGCATACTGTTTTGCTAACTCATATTCAAAACCAGCAAAGCCATTAGCTGTAGTGTAATAATTTGTTGGGCCAAAAATTGTGCCTACATTGATATAACCTCTAGCCAAAATTCGAGATAAACTTGAAGAATCATTTTCTTTATCACAAGCACTTAATAGTACTGTGGTGAAAATAACCAAGAGCAACGAGGTAAACTTAGTCACTAACTTACTAGTGAGCTTAGTTTTTATTGAAAAAGATAAATATTTAGTCATGGTCTCAATTGTGTCGTGTATTGTTCTATTAGCCAAGTACTTTTTACCTGACACTAGTGTTAAGTTATTACTTGACTTTTTCCGTTAACAAAAGCCTTATTTTCAACTATAATACGCGCGAAATTTTCGATTAGCATTTACTATGCAAATTTAGCATATAGAAGCCAATCCAAACCTTACATAAAACTTGGTGATTACCCTATGACGATGTTGATTAAAAACCTTCGTGGCGCTCCAGCACTATCTGACTTCAGAGTTAAAAAACTATTAGCTCAATGTGAACAGTTACAACTGCCAGTAAATGATATTTATGCTGAATTTGCCCATTTCACTAAACTTAATGAAGAATTAAGCACAAGTGAAGAGAAAGTTTTACAGCAATTACTTACTTACGGCCCAACAATTGAAGAACATCAACCTGCTGGTTTGTTTTTATTAGTGACTCCTCGTCCAGGCACTATTTCTCCTTGGTCATCAAAATCTACCGATATAGCGCACAATTGTGGTTTAGCTAAAGTGGAGCGTTTAGAGCGTGGTATTGCTTATTACGTGACATTAGAAAATGATGCACAATTAAGCACCAGTCAAGAAGCACAGTTAAACACGCTATTACACGACCGTATGATGGAAAGTATTTTTAATGACTTCGCCCAGGCAAGCACCTTATTCGCAAGCAGTGAACCAGGCGAGCTAACGGCAATTGATATTGAAAGCGGCGGAAAAAATGCGTTAGTTCAAGCCAATATTGAATTAGGTCTCGCCTTAGCAGAAGACGAAGTTAATTATTTATTCGAAAACTTCACCAAATTAGGTCGCAACCCTCACGACATTGAGCTTTATATGTTTGCACAAGCAAACTCTGAGCACTGTCGCCATAAAATTTTCAACGCAGAATGGACTATTGACGGCGTTAAACAAGAAAAATCTTTGTTTAAAATGATCCGTAATACTCATGAAATCAATCCTGATTATGTTCTTAGTGCTTACAAAGATAATGCTGCAGTAATGGTTGGCAATAAGGGTGGTCGTTTCTTCCCTAATCCTGAAACAAATGTTTATGGTTATAACCATGAAGACATTCAAATATTAATGAAGGTTGAAACCCATAACCATCCAACGGCAATTTCACCTTACCCAGGTGCTGCAACAGGCTCCGGTGGTGAGATTCGTGATGAAGGCGCAACCGGTATTGGTTCAAAACCTAAAGCTGGTTTAGTAGGCTTTTCTGTATCTAACTTACGTATTCCTGACTTTGTACAACCTTGGGAAACTGATTTTGGCAAACCAAGCCGTATTGTTACTGCTTTTGATATCATGATTGAAGGCCCATTAGGCGGGGCAGCATTTAACAATGAATTTGGTCGTCCTGCTATTTTAGGTTACTTCCGTACCTATGAAGAAGAAGTTAACTCGTTTAACGGTAAAGAAGTACGTGGTTACCACAAACCAATTATGCTTGCGGGTGGTTTAGGCAACATTCGTGATGAACATGTACAAAAACGTGAAATCATCGTTGGCGCTAACCTTATTGCTTTAGGTGGCCCTGCCATGAACATTGGTTTAGGTGGCGGTGCTGCTTCATCAATGGCATCTGGTCAATCAGCTGAAAGTTTAGATTTTGCTTCTGTTCAACGTGAAAATCCTGAGATGGAACGTCGTTGCCAAGAAGTTATCGATAAATGTTGGCAGCTAGGCGAAGAGAACCCAATAGCTTTCATTCATGATGTTGGCGCGGGCGGTTTATCAAATGCTTTCCCTGAGTTAGTTGCTGATGGCGGCCGTGGTGGTATTTTTGAACTTCGTAACGTACCAAATGACGAGCGTAGCATGGCGCCTCATGAAATCTGGTGTAACGAGTCTCAAGAACGTTATGTTATTGCGGTATCTGACAAAAATTTAGCAACTTTTGAACAAATATGTCAACGTGAACGTGCGCCTTATTCAGTTGTTGGCCGTGCTACAGAAGAAGAACACTTAACCGTTACTGATTCACATTTTAGCGACAATGAAAAATTAAATACGCCAATTGATTTACCTCTTGACGTATTACTAGGTAAAACACCTAAAATATATAAAGACGTTAAAACAGCAACGGCGGCTGGTGATTCATTAGATCTTAGTACAGTGACATTAGCTGATGCTGCTGACAGAATTTTAAGCTTACCAACCGTAGCTGAAAAAACGTTCTTAATTACCATTGGCGATCGCTCGGTAACCGGTATGGTTAATCGAGATCAAATGGTTGGTCCTTGGCAGGTTCCTGTTGCTGACTGTGGTGTCACTGCCTCAGCACTTGATTCATACCACGGCGAAGCAATGTCTTTAGGTGAACGTACTCCCGTTGCTTTACTAAACTTTGGCGCTTCTGCTCGTTTAGCCGTAGCTGAATCACTAACGAATATTGCTGGTACTGATATTGGTGATTTAAACCGTATTAAGCTTTCAGCTAACTGGATGTCTCCAGCAGGTCACCCAGGCGAAGATGCTGGTCTTTATGAAGCAGTTAAAGCGATTGGTGAAGAGCTTTGTCCAGCCCTTGGTTTAACTATTCCAGTGGGTAAAGACTCTATGTCGATGAAAACCCAATGGGAAGAAAATGGCGAACAAAAATCTGTAACCTCTCCTCTTTCTTTAGTTATTACTGCTTTTGGTGTTGTTGAAGATATCCGTAAAACAGTTACACCTGAGCTAAGAACTGATAAAGGTGACACTCGCCTTGTTGCTATCGACTTGTCAAAAGGTAAAAAACGTTTAGGTGGTTCATGTTTAGCACAAGTTTATAAACAACTTGGTAGTGAAACTCCTGATGTTGACGATGCAGAAGTCTTAAAAGGTTTCTTCAATGCGATGCAAACACTTGTTCGCGCTGAAAAGGTTATTGCTTATCATGATATTTCTGATGGTGGTTTATTCACTACCGTTACTGAAATGGCTTTTGCTGGTCATACCGGTGTTGATATTGACATCAGCAAGTTATCAAACGGTGCAAACGATGATTTAGCCACTTTATTTAATGAAGAGCTTGGTGGTGTAATTCAAATTCGTGAAAGCGATGTTGATGCCATTCACGCTATTTTAGCTCAGCACGGCATTTTAGAGAACTGTACTGATATTGGTCGCCTTAATAACGAAGATACTATTCGCTTTAGCCGTGATGGTGAAGTGGTTCTAGAAAACTCTCGTACATATTATCGTACCGTTTGGGCACAAACGACTTACAGAATGCAGTCGCTTCGTGATAACCCAGAATGTGCACAGCAAGAGCATGATGTTAAATTTGATACTGAAGATCCAGGTTTAAACACTGAATTAACCTTTGATATCAACGAAGATATTGTTGCCGACCTTATTATTAGAGATGCTGTTAAAGATGCAGAAAACTCTGCAAACGACATAACTAACCCACGTGTTGCTATTTTACGTGAGCAAGGTGTTAACTCACATGTTGAAATGGCAGCCGCTTTTGATAGAGCAGGCTTTGTTGCAATCGACGTGCATATGTCTGACATTTTATCTGGCCGCGCTGATTTAGCAGACTTTAACGGTTTAGTAGCTTGTGGTGGTTTCTCATACGGTGATGTATTAGGTGCTGGTGAAGGTTGGGCAAAATCAATCTTATTTAATGCTAACGCACGCACTATGTTTAAAACATTCTTTGAGCGTGAAGATACTTTCACCTTAGGTGTTTGTAACGGTTGTCAGATGTTGTCTAACTTAAAAGACATTATCCCAGGCTCAGAACATTGGCCTCACTTTGTACAAAACAAATCTGAGCGTTTTGAAGCACGCTTCTCATTAGTTGAAATTCAAGAGAGTCCTTCAGTGTTGTTTAAAGGCATGGAAGGTTCACGTATGCCTATCGCTGTTTCACACGGTGAAGGTCATGCCGAGTTTAGCTCTGATGCTGCTATTGATGCTGCAAACAACTCAGGTACGGTATCAATGCGTTATGTAAATAACTACGGTGACGTTACAGAAACTTACCCAGCTAACCCGAATGGCTCTGTTGATGGTATAACCTCATTAACAACCACTGATGGTCGTGTAACTATTATGATGCCTCATCCTGAGCGTGTATTTAGAACGGTTGCTAACTCTTGGCATCCAGATAGCTGGGGTGAAGATTCACCTTGGGTGCGCATGTTCCGTAACGCGCGTGCTTTCATTGGTTAATCTTTTTGCTATTAAGCCCAAATCATTTGTCAAAAGTACTCACTGACATTCGTCAGCTCCGTGCTTTTTCCTTTGATTTGGACTAACTAGCTGCAAGATAAACAATAAAATATAGCCGGAAATTTCTAATAAGAGATTTCCGGTTTTTTATTGCCTTTTGTTCCTGGCTAAAATATTGTTACCGTAAGCGATTAAGACCAATCGGACTCATAAAATAAAAACAATAAAGGCCATCTAACGTATGCAACAACATGACTGCTCTCCCCTTGATGATTTCATTGAATACCCAGAAGCTGAAATGCTAAGTAGATCGCAAAGTTTCTATGATCTGGTTAAACGCCGTCATTCTATTCGTAGCTTCAGTGATAGAGCAGTCGATAAACAAGTTATTGAGAACTGCTTAAAAACTGCTGGAACAGCCCCTAGTGGCGCTAACCATCAACCTTGGCACTTTGTTGCGGTTAATTCTATAGAGATTAAAAAACAGATCAGAGAGCAAGCAGAATTTCACGAACGTGGTTTTTATGAGGGCCGAGCAGGTAAAGAATGGCTTGATGCTTTAAAAGACTTAGGTACCGAT
This sequence comes from Colwellia psychrerythraea 34H, assembly GCF_000012325.1. Classification (NCBI taxonomy): domain Bacteria; kingdom Pseudomonadati; phylum Pseudomonadota; class Gammaproteobacteria; order Alteromonadales; family Colwelliaceae; genus Colwellia; species Colwellia psychrerythraea. Next base: position 3,822,861 of record NC_003910.7, read on the forward strand.
GCTAATAAACCTTATTTAGAGCATGCACCTTGGTTAATAGCTATTTTTAGTCAAAAAAAGGGCGGCGTATGTGAAGAAGATAAACACACTAATTATTACGTCCATGAATCAGTGGGTATCGCCACTGGAGTATTGATTACCGCACTGCATAATGCCGGTTTAGCTACTTTAACGCATACACCTAAGCCGATGTCTTTTTTAAATAAGGTTTGCCAACGTGGCGATAATGAGCGTGTTTATATGTTACTCATTGCTGGCTATCCTGCCGATGATGCTACCGTACCTGCTCATGCACAAGTTAAAAAGGGCTTGGAAGATATAGCAACTTTTTTATAATGCCTGATACTCAGCTAAGCAAAATCTAACGCAATATCAGTGCAACCTTTTGCGCAACGAATGCCAGTAAGTTCACCTTGCTCTGGCGTATAAAGTTTTAATGGTTGCTTGCAAGTACTACACGGGACTGTTCTTCCTGACATGACTTGCTTAAGCAACTTTTTTTGCTCAAAGAATGACTCTTTACTCGCCTTTTGTAACGCTGCGAACTGTTTAAGATCTATATTCATAACCTTCCAAACTTATACATAATGAAGCCAACAACCTATTTATTTAACTTGAATAAAGTTACTAAACGAAAAGGTAGTGGCTTTAACCTCTTTAGAGTCGTTGACTCTAAACAAAGTAAACACCATCAAACTGCCCTTTTAAAGGTGCAGCGCTTGATTCTAACAACTCTTGATAACTGGTAATATTTTCATAGCTCACCGGCATTTGTGGGTAAGCGGTAATTTCCCAGGGTAAATCTGGATGTGCTTCTGATGGTGTAAAAGACAGTTTTTGGTTATTTTCTAATAATAACTGGCCGAACTTAAGCGCGAGCTCCTGATTGGGAAATAATATTGAGAATTCTATTTCACGCTCACTAAGTAAATCTTCACCACTTTCTTGCATCTGCCAAAGGGTATTGCCAATTTCATCTTCAGGGTAAAGCGCTAAATCACGTGTCATAGTTATTCTCATTTATTTATATTTAATATTATTTAGGATTATTATCCTCATTTGGATATTTTAGCTTTGCTAAGTGAATAAACCTAGTAAAATAAGTGCAAAGCCCACGTTACTCATTTGAAATATGCCCGTAGATAACAAGTGTTCAGACACCCAAGGTCAAAACCCGACTCAAAACCATGAAAAGTTTGAATGGCATATTAAAATTGACGAACAAGTTAATACTACTGCCATTGCATTATTAGAAAACTATGGTTATGAGCAAAATATTTCTTTGTCAAAAGCGCAGCTAAAACAGGCAATAACTAAAGGCGCATTATGGTTAACGCCTGCTAAAAATAAAAAACAAACACAGCGACTACGCCGCATTAAGAAGCAGTTAGTAAAAGGCGATGAACTGCACTTTTATTTTAATAGTGAAGTGCTCTCATCACCTGTTCCACAAGCATTGTTAATTGCCGATTTAATTGATTACAGTGTCTGGTATAAGCCCTACGGTATGTTGTCACAAGGCTCTAAATGGAGTGATCATTGCACCATCGCTCGTTTCGCTCAGCAAAACTTACCGAACGAACGCCCTGCCTTTATTGTGCATCGATTAGATAGAGCGGCAACTGGCTTAATTATTGTTGCTCATAGTAAAAGCGCAGCAAGGGCGTTGTCTCATATGTTTGAGCATCATCAACTTGAAAAGCATTACCAAATTATTGTCCATGGTGATCACCGCAAAAGAGCCCAACCAGACATTATTGATAGTGACGTTGATGGTAAAAAAGCACGAAGTACTTTTACTTGTTTGGCCTATGATGAAATGACAGACCAATCATTAATTAAGGTTAAAATTGATAGCGGCAGAAAGCATCAAATACGACTACATGCTGCAAGTATTGCAATGCCCGTAGTTGGAGATAGATTACATGGAATAGCTGATAAAGATGAACAGCGTAATTTGCAATTGTGCGCAGTAAGCTTACGCTTTGTTTGCCCTCTAGCCACCGAAATTTCGCCCGAAAATGACAAAGCATTAATCGAACAAAAACGTTTATTTGAATTGCCAGAAACATTAAAGCCCCAGTTATGACTGAGGCTTTAACTTTATACGTATACCTAACTTACTAGGGTATAGCGACTAAATACAGTAGTTAAAATCACTGTCTTCAAGTAAAGACAAGCTGTCACCAACCAAGTCTTTTGTTTCTATCGCTTTTAATAATTCAAGACCAACCTCACGTTGCTCCTTCGTAAGCGCGATGTAAGGTAAGCGGAAGTTATTAGGAACAGCATCAGTCATGATCATGGCGGTGTTAATGGCAATAGGATTAGGCTCACAAAATAGCCATTTCATTAACCCCTGCAATTTATCATTAAGCTTAGCTGATTCTTCTACATTATCTTTATCCATTAATTGGCGCATAAAACCAGGAATGATATTAGAAGCAACAGAAATAACGCCATGAGAACCGTGCACATGACGTCCTACATAACATTCATCATCGTTACCTGACCAACAAGAAATACCTCGTTTTTCATAATAGGCAATGCGATCGTTACCAGAACATTCTTTCACACCAATAAAGTTTTTATGCGTTGATAACGGTTCGATAATTTCTGGTGTTAAATCTTGTCCTGTTCTTCCTGGCACGTTATAGATAAAGGCAGGGCCTATATCAAGAACACGTTTAAAGTGCTCGCTAACACCTCTAATTGAAGTACGACCATAGTAAGGATTAATTTGTAGAGCGGCATCCATACCCATAGCAAACCCATTTTCAGTGGCTTTTATTGCTTCGCGGGTATTATTACTGCCAGTATTACCAACAATAATTAATTTATCACCAAAGTTATTTACACAATGAGCAATTAGCATTAAATGCTCTTCCCAGCTAAGTAAATGCCCTTCACCGGTAGTACCGCCAACAATTATGCCGTCTACACCAGCAGAAATTTGTTGTTCTATCAAGAAATCATAAGTTTTTAAACAAACCTCTCCTTTATCTGTGTAAGGAGTTTTTATTGCGGTCATTAAACTTGCTGCTTTTAATCGTTTCATTAACTATCTCTAATTCTTTTATTTAACTTCAATAGGGTAATACCAAACGGATTCGTTTATTGTACAACTTAGAGTGTTAGTAGCGAGCTTATAACAAGTAAAATAATGTAAACATAGTTATTCTATATTTCATTAATTTTGTGATGTTATCAGTTTGCTAATACGCTCCCGAAGGGCGAGTTTAAAAGCTTTATATGCGGCGTTATTAATTTTGACAAAGGAATAACCATTCTCTTCAATCAATGCCTTGCCTAATAAGCCTTTTAATTCTCGCTAAGTGACCAATAAATGAGTCCGATTGGTATAAATCAGTAAATTCTTGTCGAACATTCTAGCAATGACCGGGGTTATCAACAACCCGTCTCATGATATATTCATCATTCGTTAACCTATGCTGGTAATGGAATATCTGATGGTCTAATGATAATACCTTATATGCTTGATAATTATCATCATTATTTAAATCAGCAGCATAGAGTTCTTCATTAATAAGTTCATTCTTAGTGAGTGTAAAATGAATGTCTGCCACGAGTCCCCAATCACCCAACTCAGTGATTTGTTCAATAACATTCCCTTTTTTATCAAGTGTTATAAAGGTAAACTCAAAACTACCATCGCTACTAAGTTGAGCATATTCAACGGTTTCATTGCCATGCTCATCAATATCATTTCGATACCAGCGTCCAAAGAGCAAGGCTCGGGGATAACTAGATTTACTCACTATGTGTTTTCCTAATATTTTGCAATGTGGAACTAAAAGATTAAGTTATTACTTAACCATCTAAAAACCACAGTTCTTATCAACAAGTTTGTGACTATTTTAATGTAAAAAGTGGTGTTGTGAAAAGTTATTATATTGTCAAAGTAGATAACACTGTATTTTCTTATTAGACAAGTTTCATTTAGGGAACTCAATAACAAACTGAAATATCCTGAAATTAATTAAATGTTATGTCTCTATGTTTAGCTTATTTCAATTCTTATCTCGTTCAACACTTGTTGCTGCACTTACTCGTTATACAATAACTTAATCCATTTGACACTTTCATGATCCTCACAGAAAAATTAGATATAAGTTTAACTAAAAAAGGTTTAAATTTATCAGCAATTAAACCATTTAGGAAAATGAACTATGTCGGCCCCAAAAGTACAGTTATTATTAACAGGCAATGAGTTGATGACAGGTGATATTGTTGACAGTAACTCAGCTATGATGGCACAAGTACTGAAAGACATTGGACTTGGGGTCAACCGTAAGGTGACGGTAGCTGATGATTTAGCGCTCCTTGTTAATGAGATAACTTACATGGCTAGTACCAGTGATATATTAATTATCAACGGTGGCTTAGGACCAACAGTGGACGATTTAACCGCACAAGCTTTAGCACTAGCCATTGAAGACGAATTAAGCCAACACCCACAGGCGCTTACTCATTTAACCAACTGGTGTCACCAACGGGGCGCGGAGTTAAATGGCCCTAACTTGAAACAAGCTATATTACCTAAAAGTTGCCAAATAATAGCGAATAAAAATGGTAGTGCTGTTGGTTTTTACGTACGTTTTAATCATTGTGATATTTACTGCACACCGGGCGTTCCTCATGAGCTAGAAACAATGCTTATAAAGCAAATAGTACCTGCTATCTCTGCAGACTTACCAAGCGATTTGATCACTGACGTTACGCGCTTACAGGTTTTTGGCCTTGGCGAATCTAGTTTGCAAAAAATAATTAATGAACAACTCCCCCAATGGCCAACAGCAATTGATTTGGGCTTTCGCGCAGGAATGCCGTTACTTGAAGTTAAACTCACCACAAATACTAAAAAAGGTTTAGCGTTGAAGCCAATATGGCACAACAAACTAGCCGACGTTCTTGGAGATCATTTAATCTCTGAAATTCAAGACAAACCCAAATCGCTTGCAGAACATCTTCTTCATCAATTACAACAACATAATTTAAAGGTCACCACCGCAGAGTCATGTACTGGTGGCTTGATTGCTAGTAAGTTAACCGAGATTAGCGGTTCATCCATGAACTTTGAAGCAGGTTATGTGACCTACAGTAACAAAATGAAAACAGCCATGCTTGATGTCCCCGCGAAGCTGTTTGAGCAATATGGTGCTGTGAGTGAGCAGGTGGTTGTTGCTATGGCAAAAGGTTCATTGATAAAATCTACTGCAGATCTTACTATTGCAGTATCAGGTGTCGCAGGTCCAAACGGCGGAACTGAAGAAAAACCGGTAGGTACCGTGTGGCTTGCTTGGGGTAGCATTGATAACATCAAAACTCAATGTTTACTTCTACCTTACAAAAGAGTTAAATTTCAAGAGTTTGTAGCGGCCATTGGCTTAGATTTACTCCGCCGTTATCAACAAAACATAACGTCGATTCCTAACTATATAGCAGAGCGCGCCTTTACCGATCAGTGAAGTGTCAACAAGGATAGACAAAAAGTTAACAAATTGATGAACTAGAATAATGTATAGCCGGATAGAAGCCTGCTTATCCATTGCTTAGTTTAGTAAAAATTTATATATTAAGACTAATAACAAATAGAAATGATAGATTAATTTCAGGAGCCTATTTTGATAGAGAGAAATTTTATAACCAGTGGTCGAAATACCGTTATTCACAAAGTAAAAAAGTTCGATTTACTTATAATCAATGGTGATAAGTCCATTGTTATTATTAGCCACCGCGGTATAGGCATATATAAGGGTGAAATACCTGCAAAACGCTCTATTGCTAAGAAGGCTTACCAAGATATTGTGGATATTTCGTCCTCAGAATTATTTGGTGAAGAAAAAACACTTTTGTTTGTTCAGGCACTTGATGGCATTGAATATAAAATAGATTACTCTAAAGAAGGTACTAGCAGCTTCATTAAAATTCATCAAAATCATTATATGTAACAAAGTCCATAAACTACATACTCATAATAATTATATAGTAAAAGAACAGCACCTAACCGTTATTTGGCTCAGCAGTACTTAACGGTTTGGGGGAGCCCGCGCAATGACCAAAGCCAGTTTAATCTGTAATAAAAAAAATAATATAGATTTAGTCTTAGAGCCAATCAAAGGTGGTGACACTATATCCACCTTGAGTATCAAAGAATTAATTGATGCATCAGAATTTGCAAAACTTCGCATTAATAACGGTAATATTAAAAATGCTGTTGCTGAGTTAAATGATGTTTTAAAACCCCTACAAGATAAAAAAGTAGGCAGAACAATTCGCTATCAAGTACTCGAACGGGTTGATGCGAAAATTAGTATCACTATAGAATCCGATGAGATGGGGGCTACCGCTGAAATTACTAGCGCTCAAGGTGGTAAACATCTTTCTGCAAAAGCGATATTAAACGCCGCACAAGAGGCAGGTGTAAAAAAAGGCTTTAGTAAAGAGCATTTAATTCAACTTGCACAACTTGCTGCAAAACAAATTCCCAATAGCCAGATTGATATGCAAATTGCTACCGGGAAAATCGCAGTTAATGGCAAAGATGCCCTAATACAGCCTTTAGTTGAAAGTGCCCAAGCCAGAATTTTAAAGCCTAAAAAACGAGAAGATGGTAGTGTCGACATGCGAGACTTAGGCGATATTATCTGTGTAAATATAGGTGATGCTATTGCAAAAAAAGTGCCTTTAACCCAAGGGAAGCAAGGCTATACTGTTACTGCTACCCCTCTATCACCAGAGCCTGGTAATGATGTTGAACTCGTCGCGGGAGAAGGAACAAACATAAGTCCTCAAAATACTAATATTCTGGTTTCTGAAAAAGTTGGCTTACCTAAACTTATTAATAATGGTATGGAAGTTGATGAGATTTATAAAATTAAAAATGTCACTGTTGCCACCGGTAATATCAACTTTACCGGTAGTGTTATTATTGATGGTGATGTTACTGAAGGTATGAAAGTAACTGCTTCAGGTGATATTACGGTAGGTGGTTTTGTTGAGTCAGCAACCCTTGAAGCCGGTGGTGACATCACTATATCTGGTGGGATTATTGGCCGAAAACATGATGTTGAAAAAAAACATATTACCAATATCACCATGAGTGTCAATATCAGTGCAAAAGGCAGTATCTATGCAAAGTATGGGCAATATGCCCAAATTACTTGTTACCAAGATGTTCGTATTGAAAATCAATTACTGCACAGCATTTTAGATATAAGTGGCCGATTATGGATAGGAAAAAATGAGCAAGCTAACGGAAAACTAATTGGTGGCTACACCAAAGCAGGGACATCGGTTCATGCAGGTATTATTGGCGCAACAGCGGGTAGTAATACCATTATTAATTTTGAGCATAAAATACTCAAGTTTAAAGATGAAATTCACCAATTAGAAGAGCGACTTAAAATAGAGTCTGATAAAACAAACGAATTGAAAGTAGCAATCAATAAATTAAAAAAATTACCAAAAGAAAAAGCCAGGCCAGAATTAGTAGCTAAAATTGTACCAACCTATCAATATCATGCTAATCAAATGGGTGAAATACTTAACGAAAAGCTAATCCTCGAAGACAGTTTTCAAGGATATATAGTCAGTATTTATGTTGAAGCAACGGAGAAGCTTTATCATGGCGTAGAGTTAATTGTTGGCGACTATAATGACAGATCTCGTCGTGAATATGGTCCAAGCAAAATGAGATATCGAGAGCGAAAAATACTGATTGATCCAATAGTGAATACATAATGGCTATGGCTAACAAATCTGTACTTAAATCCAGTTTCTTTGCGCTAGCACTTATACCGTTCAGCCAGCAAGCATACGCTCAACAATGCTCTATCAACCTTAATTATGGGGTCATCATTGACCCTAAACATATCCGGATTGTCGATAAAGCGAAAACCCAAGTACAAATAAATAATGCCACACAACTGTTCATTAAAGGTAGAGAGATCGCCTTATCTAGTGAGCAACAGCAATTGCTGACTAGCTTTAGTGTTGGCATTCGTCAACAAGTACCTGAAATTGTATCTATTGCTATTGAAGGCGTTGATATCGGCTTAAAAGCAGTAAACGAAGTAGTTGCCGGCTTAACAGGTGAAAATAGCGCTTCACAACAAAAAGTACAGGCCAAATTTGAAGAACTAAAATGGCGAATTCGAGCGCGATTTAATCAAAGTGCTAATAATTATTATATAGCCCCACAAGATTTAAATAACTTGGATGAAATGTTTACTGGGGAGTTTGAACAAGAAATTGAAGCAATGATTTCAACATCTATCGGTACAATATTAGAAGCGGTTGGCCAATCAATTTTAGCTAATGATAATAGCAATGAATTCGATGGTGAAACACGTATAACCACTTTTGATAAACGCTTAACAACACTCAGTAAAGGTTTGGAGTTAGAAGTCGCAGAAAGAGCTAAAGCATTAGATATAAAAGCAGAAAACTTTTGTCAACAACTGACTTACCTAGATCAACTAGAAACAAAACTTCACCAAGCCATACCAGCATTAAAAGAGTATAACCTAATCGAATCATCGAACTAGCTCGATATATTTATCCCCTCACATCGACACAATTTAACTCATAACAACCTTTATAAGTAAGGATTCCCTTACACAGGTTGTTTTATTTTATAGCGACTATAACTTCTCAAATAGTGCACTTCTGATTTATCAAATCTTAGCAGCAAAAAGCCCAAGATACTTAGTAAGGTACATTGGGCTTTTATAATCAGTTGATTAGCGAATATTACATGTTCGGGTAGTTTGGACCACCAGTGCCCTCAGGTGTAACCCAAGTAATATTTTGACTTGGATCTTTAATATCACATGTTTTACAGTGAATACAGTTTTGAGCATTGATGACAAACTTGTCGCCCTCTTCAGTTTTTTCAACCTCATACACACCAGCAGGACAGTAAAGCTGTGCAGGTTCATTGTATTTAGTTAAATTAACTCTGATAGGAATATCTGCATCTTTAAGTTTTAAATGACAAGGCTGCTCTTCTTCATGGTTAGTATTTGACAAAAAAACTGAAGAGAGTTTATCAAAGCTTAATTTATTATCTGGCTTACTATAATTAATAACTGGCATATCGGCAGCCGGCTTTAATTGAGCATAATCTACACTATCATCTTTAAAATTAAACGGTAATTTACCAGCAAAAAAGTTTTGGTCTAACGTATTGTACGCGCCGCCCAACATGGTACCAAACTTATGCATAGCTGGACCGAAGTTACGGGTATTGTATAACTCTTCATATAACCAAGAGTCTTTATATAACTGCGTAAATTGAGTTAAATCTTGCTTACCTTCTTCTGCGATAGCTTCTCCAACAATCAATGCTTGAGCAATAGCTTCAGCGGCAATCATGCCAGACTTCATCGCTGTGTGATTACCTTTAATTTTCGCAAAGTTAATAGTACCAGCATCACAACCTACTAATAATGCTCCTGGCATCGTCATTTTAGGTAAAGAATTAAAACCGCCTTTGGCCATAGCTCGAGCGCCATAGGAAACACGTTTACCACCTTCAAGGTACTGACTAATCTTAGGATGATGTTTGTAACGTTGGAATTCATCAAAAGGACTTAAATGCGGGTTGCTATAATTTAAGTCGATAATTAAACCAACAAAAACTTGGTTGTTTTCGGCATGATATAGGTAACCACCACCATTAGTCTTTTTATCTAATGGCCAACCGGCTGTATGTACAACAAGTCCTGGCTGATGTTTTGCTGGGTCAATATCCCAAATTTCTTTAAAACCTAAACCATAATGTTGTGGAGAACTTTGCTCATCAAGGTTGAATTTTTCGATTAACTCTTTACCCAAATGACCTCGACAGCCTTCAGCAAAAACCGTGTATTTAGCGCGTAATTCCATACCCGGCATGAACGAATCTTTTTCTTTGCCTTCAGCATCTAAACCCATGTCGCCAGTGATAACACCACCGACACTACCATCGTCATTATAAATAACACTTTGTGCCGGGAAACCAGGGAAAATTTCAACACCTAGCTGTTCAGCTTGTTCAGCTAACCAACGACAAACATTGCCCATACTAACAATGTAATTTCCGTCATTGTGCATAGTTTTAGGCACAGAAAAATTAGGTAATTTGATACCTGAATTTTCATTATTCAATAGATAAATATCATCGCCGGTAACTTTAGTCGTTAATGGCGCATTTCGTTCTTGCCAATCCGGAAATAGTTCATTCAAAGATCTTGGTTCAAACACAGCACCCGAAAGAATGTGGGCTCCAACTTCAGATCCCTTTTCAACAACACAAACCATTAATTCTTGCTGTTTTTCTTGTGCTAATTGCATTAATCGACAAGCAGTTGATAGACCTGCGGGCCCTGCTCCAACAATGACTACGTCAAATTCCATCGATTCGCGTTCCATAAGATCTCCCAGTGTGATTATATTTATATTTTAATTTATATCTTAAAAGTCTATACTAAATTTCAAACGTGCGTTTGATATTCAAACAAGTGTTTGATAGTATCCTACAACAGATGTCCAAGCAAGACACTGTTAAAGCATTTCGTTAGATTGTATCTTAGTTTAAAAGTTTTAACCAAGTTTACGTTGACGTTGACGTAAAGCAAGAGTATCTTTTAACTATTATTTATTTTTAAATTAACAACCCTTTTCAGAGGCTACGATGAAAGTATTAGTTCCGATAAAACGTGTTATTGACTATAACGTCAAAGTTCGGGTAAAACCCGATCAATCAAATGTAGATCTTGCCAATACAAAAATGGCTATAAACCCCTTTTGTGAAATTGCCGTTGAAGAAGCTGTTCGTTTAAAAGAAGCGGGTATAGCAACAGAAGTAATTGCAATTTCTGTCGGTAATAAATCTTGTCAAGAGCAGTTGCGTACTGCATTAGCTTTAGGTGCAGATCGCGCCATACAAATTGACACTGATGAAAGCTTAGACGCACTAAATATTGCTAAATTATTACAAAAAGTTGTTGAAGAAGAACAACCGCAACTTATAATTTTAGGTAAGCAATCTATTGATAGTGATAATAACCAAACAGGTCAAATGCTTGCTGCTTTAACAGGTATGCCACAAGGCACATTTGCTTCAGTTGTAAAAGTTGAAGGCGAAAAAGTTAATGTTACCCGTGAAGTAGATGGCGGTTTACAAACTGTTGCGCTTAACTTACCTGCTATTGTGACCACAGATTTACGTTTAAATGAACCTCGTTACGCTTCATTACCTAATATTATGAAAGCTAAACGTAAACCATTAGCAGTGAAACCTGCAGCAGATTTTGGCATTGATTTAACAGCTCGTACTAAATTATTAAAAGTTACTCCTCCTGCACAGCGTCAAGCAGGTATTGTAGTAGAAAGCATTGATGAATTAGTTGAAAAATTAAAAAATGAAGCCAAGGTGATCTCATGAGTATTTTAGTAATTGCTGAACACGATAACAGCTCGTTAAAAGCTGAAACTCTAAAAACAGTTGGCGCAGCACAAAAAATTGGTGGTGATATAACATTACTAGTTGCTGGTTTTAATTGCCAAAATGTTGTTGAAGCTGCCTCAAAAGTAAATGGCGTAAGCAAAGTTTTAGTTTGTGACAATGCCGCTTATGAACATCAACTTGCTGAAAATGTTAGTTTGTTAGTTACTGAGTTAGCCGCTGACTATGAACATATTTTAGCAACAGCGCTAACTACCGGCAAAAATTTTATGCCTAGAGTTGCTGCTTTGTTAGATGTGTCTCAAATTTCTGACATTATTGACGTTGAGAGTAGTGATACTTTTGTTCGTCCTATTTATGCAGGTAATGCTATTGCAACAGTACAAAGCTTAGATAACAAAAAGGTTATCACTGTTCGTACTACTGGCTTTGATGCCGTTGCGACAGATGGTACTGCTGAAGTAGTTAATCTTGATACGGTAACTGATGCAGGTATCTCAAGCCATGTAAGCGACGAATTAACCGTATCTGAGCGACCTGACTTAGGCGCAGCAGGCGTTATTATTTCTGGTGGTCGTGGCATGCAAAATGGCGATAACTTTAAATTACTTGATGGTATTGCCGACAAACTAGGCGCGGCTATTGGCGCATCACGTGCTGCTGTTGATGCAGGCTTTGTTCCTAATGATATGCAAGTTGGACAAACAGGTAAAATTGTTGCTCCAGACTTATATATTGCGGTAGGTATTAGTGGTGCTATTCAGCATTTAGCGGGTATGAAAGATTCAAAAGTTATTGTTGCTATCAATAAAGATCCTGAAGCACCAATCTTTCAAGTCGCTGATTATGGTATTGTTGCTGACTTATTTGATGCGTTACCAGAGTTAGAAAGCAAGTTATAACTCAAACATTAGTCATTACTTTCAAGCAGTCCTTTAAACAGTACTAAGCACAAAGTAATATTGATATAATAAAACCACGCTTATGGAAATAAGACGTGGTTTTATTTTGTCTAAAATTTGTGAAGTAAGTTTAGTTAATAGTGAAATTTAAGAATATTGAGTGATTTATGAAAAATAATTTATCGAGTTTAAGTGATTTAGCTGCTGCATTTGGTAAAGCGCCAATTGAGCAGGATAAACCTACACCCGTGAGTGATGACTCATTAGTCTACTCAACAGGATCAGGTCGCATCAACCAACAAAAAGAAAAAAGCATTACGCCAAGTGATGGTTATGCCAGGGTAAGGCGCGAAACTAAAGGCCGAAAAGGCAAAGGCGTTATTGTTATTAGTGGCTTAGGCTTAGATAATAAAGCATTAAAAGAGTTAGCAAAGAAACTTAAAAAAACTTGCGGTAGCGGTGGCTCCGTCGTTGATGAAACCATTGAAGTTCAAGGCGACAAACGCGACGTTATACAGCAAGTACTCGAAAAGGCCGGATTTAAAGTTAAATTTACCGGCGGTTAACGCTTTCCTTAACGTAAGCTATATCAATAGATGTCTGAATAAAGGTGTTAGATCTGATAGCTTTTTCTGCCAGATAAAGCATGTGAGAGTGTATTGCCATCTACATATTCTAATTCCCCCCCAACAGGGACTCCGTGGGCAATTCTAGAGATATTCACTTGATGTTGCTGAGCCAACTCAGCAATAAAGTGTGCTGTTGCCTCCCCTTCCACCGTCGGATTAGTTGCCAAAATAACTTCACTAAACTGACCTGTAGCAAATTGCTTCGCTAATATATCTAAGCCTAGATCATCTGGTCCTATGCCATCAATAGGAGATAAATGCCCCATCAAGACAAAATACTTCCCAAAGAACTCACCTGTTTGTTCAATAGCAATAACGTCACCCGGCGTTTCTACAATACACAAAGTAGTTGAAAGTTGTCGCTTTGGGCTTTGGCATATTTCACATAGTGCTTCTTCAGTAAAGTTTCGACACTGCTGACAATGACCAATATCAGTCATGGCTTTCGCTAAGGTATTGGCAAGCTTACTACCACCACGACGATTACGTTCAAGTAACTGAAATGCCATGCGCTGCGCTGATTTTGCGCCAACGCCAGGTAAACATTTTAATGAATCAATTAACTCTTGAACCAGTGGACTAAATTTCATAACTAACCATTTAATTTTATATTGTAATACGTGAATCTGAAAATTTATTCGCAAACACAAACAAAAATTAATGATTCACCACTATTTAATGGCTAATTTTAATCAACTTAACCGGTAAATAGTAGTGACTTCTTGAAATATATACACATCATTTAATGATACCAAGTTGATTAAGTTCTTTCCCACTCAGCGAGAATTAAAAGGCTTAGAGGCAAGACATTGATTGAAGAGAATGGTTATTCCCTTGTCAAAGTCAATAACGCAGCATATAAGCCTTTTAAACTCGCCCTTTGGGAGTTTGTTCAATGCCTATTAACATCATTAAATTTATTTGATTTAGAATAACTAGATCTAAACAAATTTGCCTTCTTATTGAACATTTAACATAGCTCTGAGTTGGGAAGAAGTTTAATCAAATTGGTATGACTAGCTAATACTTAGCTAGTCCAGTCTTTAGAACCATGAATCCATTTGCTATAACACCAGTAACTATTGCTCATATTTATTTTGGTAAGTAAAAGTCGCTTTTTGGCGAATGTTATCAAGTGAAGTTCCCAACAGTACTTCAAATTCCCCCACTTCAGCCAACCAGTCATTGGTGTGAACATCCCAAAAAGATAAGTCACGTTTATTTAAGGAAATACTAACTCGCTTACTTTCTCCTGGCGCTAAATAAACTTTGGCAAACCCTTTTAACTCTTTTATCGGTCTTGAGACACTAGCCTTTTTATCGTGTAGGTATAACTGCACCACCTCAGCACCAGCGACAACACCAGTATTCTTAACCTCCACAGTCACAGTAATACTTTCATCAGCCACTATCGTTGATGCTGATAAGTTAACGTTAGTTAACGTAAACTGGGTATATGAAAGACCATGACCAAAGGTAAAGGTTGGTTTGATCTGTTGTTGTTCAAACCAGCGATAGCCAATAAAGACTCCTTCACTATATAAACTTTCTTTAGCATTATAATCATTAAGCGCAATGGGTGCGGTGTCTTCCAAATGAGCTGGTAAGGTAATCGGCATTTTACCACTCGGGTTAACATCACCTGTTAAGATATCAGCAAACGCATGGCCCGCTTCCATCCCGCCATACCAACCCCAAACAATCGCGTTGGCTTGTTTTGCCCAAGGCATTTCAACGGCTGAGCCAGCGACAAGGAATATGACTGTTTTTTTATTGGCTGCAATCAACTTACTAATAATTTCATCTTGCGAGTTAGGTAGCTTCATATCCACGCGATCAATTGACTCTCTGTCGTCACCGTGACTCAAGCCACCAAAATAGATCACAACATCGGCAGCTTTAGCAGCAGCAATATACTCGGCCTCACTACTGAATAATTCACCTGGCGCATTCCAACCTAAAGTAAAATGTTCACTACCATCATATTCAATTTCAAACGAGTAGCTTTCACCCGCCGTTAACTCTATATCATGCGACAACTCGGTAACTTTACTTTCATTAGTCGATGATGTTGATGATGTTGAATCAGTATCATCAACTTGATGAGTAATGACAATTTGGTCATTTATTTTTAATTGAAAATCACCTAATGTTTCAACGTTCAATTGATGTGAACCTGTGCTTAAAGGTTTGATTGTTGCCGTCATCGTAATGAACTGAGTATTGGCTGAATTTTTGGCCGTAAAGTTAGAATCAACTATCCAAGATTGCTCCTGTAAATTCACCCTTGCTGATTCATTAAAGTAAGCTATATTCCAGGCTGGCGTTCCAGTCCAGTGACGACTCACAACATAATCACTGGCAATTGCAGACAGTTCACTACTACGTGCTCGCATCACGGTAATATTTACATTTTCACCAAACTTTGCTTTTAAACCTTCTAGTGGCGTGATTTCATACAAAGATTTAACTTCTGATGAACCGCCACCCGTGCCGTGTTTTTTATCTGCATTAGGACCAAGCACTAAAATATTTTTGACTTGTTTTTTATCTAACGGTAATACCGTTTTAGAGCCGACAACTTCATTTTTTAATAACACCACACCTTCGGTAGCAATCTTACGTGCCGCAGCTTGATGCGCTTTAGTATTCCTTGCCCCAGGAGAACGATTATCGTCATACATACCTATGGTATGTTGCACTCTTAAAATACGTCTAGCCTTTTCATCTGCCACTGATTCAGGAATTTTTCCTGCTTGGATCATTGCTAAAAAAGGCTTCGCCAAAAAGTAATCTTGATAATCAGCAACATCTGTACCCATTTCTAAATCTAAACCATTAACAGCAGCATCATAGGTATTAATATCAACATGCCAGTCGGTAAGTAATACCCCTTGATAACCCCACTCGCCTTTTAAAATATCCATCACTAAATGCTTACTCTGATTAGCATTAGTGCCATAGTATTGATTATATGAACCCATCATGCCAAGCACGCCGCCCTCTTTAACCGCAGCTTCAAAGGCAGGTAAATAAACTTCTCTTAAGGTACGCTCATCTGGCTTAGCATTGACGCCGACTCTATTTAACTCCTGCGTGTTTAACGCATAATGTTTAACAGTAGCGGCCACATCATTTGCTTGAATAGCTTTAATCTGAGGTACTACCAACTTTGCCGCTAAGATAGGATCTTCCCCCATATACTCAAAATTTCTGCCATATAAAGGCAAACGCGCTAAATTAACGCCCGGACCTAGAATAAAATCTTTTTTTCTGTCGCGTGCTTCAGCGCCCAAGACTTGACCGTGTAAGTGGGCCATTTCAACATCCCAACTGGCCGCAACAGAGGTAAGGTGAGGCAAATAAGTGGCATGATCATCTGTCCAACCAGCCGATGCCCAAGTATGACGCTCAATTTGATGACGCACCCCATGAGGCCCATCAGACAACCACATTTCAGGAATGCCGACACGCTCAATTGCATTCACGTGGAATTTACCACTGGCATGCGCCAAAGATACTTTTTCTGGCAGCGTCATTTTTGACAGGAGCGTTTCCACATCTTGCTCTACTGTCACTAAACGATCCTCCGGCGCTGCAACATCCTGCTTTGTAATTAAGGTTTTATTGTCATTAACACACGCAGTAAGGCCAGCACTAAGCGTGAGTATTACAGAAACCAACAGGGTATTTTTTAACTTGTTTTTCAGCTTTTTTGTCATAAATGTATTGTTCATTACCTAACCTTTTCAACTTGTTAATTTTGGGCACACAATTAAATGTAAGCGCCTCTGTTTTGTTATTACCGGAATATCTGTAGAGTTTTCAGTAAGAAATTTAATTACCTTATTAGGGTCAGCTTTTGAAATACGTCAGCGGTGATATAACCTAAATTTTTACTACCATTTACTGCTTTGATATCTATTGAACCGATAAAATGTTCCCGTTCTTTACTGCCATCGTTATCACAGTAAGCCAGCATGAAACCCAATTTTTTACCCTCAAATAATGTCACTGCCACTGGGTTTTTAATCGCCATAGTAAAACTATCGTCATAAACTCGCACAGCCACTTCCCAAATAACTTTATTTGGTGCACTTTCGTTACGTCGCCACACACTGGTAATATGATCATTTAATAACACAAAGTTATCTGAGCCAGCGGCGTTCTTCTCGCCAATATCTACAGCCTGATTATCAAGCGCTATATGGTATGCAAAGGCATTAAAATTAAACTGATGATTTCCGCCGGAAGCATCTTCATCTAGAAAAATTTCTAAGCAATCATCATCCCAATATAAATGTCGTGGGTCGGCATGTTGATCGAATAAAATATCATCGGTGATTTCTACCAGTAAATATAATTGCTTTTCATCCCACATAATTTTAAATTGCCCAGAAAAATCCTCAGCACTGGGTTGCATGCCCAGAATAAGCTTATCTATTGGCTGCCATTTAGCTAGCTGCCAACTGGCCTCATCAGCTAATCCATCAATCAGCATTTTTTCTGATGATTTGAGCGCTTCAAGGGCAGACACATTAAGTGAGATTGCCACTAATATTGCGGTGATAAACTTCAACGGTGTAAAACAACTAACATATTTTTGCATTATTCTTTTTCCTAGTGATTTGCTTGGTGAGCTTATTAATTTCATCAGCAACCAATACAAAAGGTCGTTCTATGTTGATAGTGCTAACGTCTAGTTCACTTAACAAGGGTGGTTCCATTGCCTCAAATTGGCTATCAAGAAGATCGGATGAAAAGAAATGATTTTTACGCTGAGAAATTCGGTTCGCAATAACATTCTTATTAGCAATCAGATAGAAGAAATGGCAATAAAAAGGCAAGTCTCTAAATAAGTTTCGGTGGACCGATTTTAACCCTGAGTAAGCAAGCGCAATCGACTGACCTTGCTGTGAAAGCAAAACTAAGTGATCAGTGATACTTGATAACCAAGGAGATCTCATTTCATCTGTTAAAGGTTTATTTGCTGCCATATGCTTTTTAGCTTCAGCGCTGTGAAAGTCATCTGCATCAATAAAAACCAATGAAAATTCATCGGAGATTTGTTTGGCTAAGCTTGACTTACCCGTGCCGCTAACGCCCATAACAATAAACAAATACGGCAACGGCTGTGAGGACTTTGTCATTTAACGTCATCCTCATTGGTCATGGGAACCCTCACTTGTAACTGATAATGTTGTCCTGCCTGTAAGCCAGTTAATATATTGCCAACGATGACTTGCTTATCGAGTAATACTTCCATGATGCTAATATCGCTGGTTTGCTCAATATCAAAATTTACCATTGCTCCCCTAAACAGCCGCTGACCAGATAAATTTGGCAAGGTTACTGGCATTTTCGGCGCTAGGTGTAAACCGCGAGCACAGCCCTTTAAGCCACACAACTCCTCCACTAAACAACGATATAACCAAGATGTGGTACCGGTATTAAATAAATGACTCGAACGACCTGCTTTTTTCGGAAACTGGTGATAAGCCCCGCGATAATAGTTAGGTACATAGATAGGTAACTGCCCGGTTACTTCAGCATTATCAAGGGATGGCAACATTTTACTGAGCATTTCAAACGCTAAATTATTGTGCCCGGCTTGATAAAGCGCGTAAATATAAAATATTGCCGCGTGATTATAAACGGAGCCATTTTCAGACACCCCTGGATGTTTTTGCGTAATACGACCAATATCTTCCACCATACTGGTATAACTTGGCGCCAGCATCATTACGCCTTGCGGTGAAATTAACTGCTTAGCGATAGCCGTAATCATCTCGACTTGCTGAAACTCATTTGAGGCCCCGCTGAGCATGGCCCAACTTTGAGGGTTAAGAAATATTTTTCCTTCAACATCCTCATCAGTACCAAAAACACGGCCATCATCGGTAATACCACGAGCGAACCATTGACCATGCCATAAGTGCTTATTTACTGAGCTATTAATGGCTTTGGCTGCAAAACGATATTCATTATATTTTTGTCGGCTAATGGAAATGTCGTATTCTTCACAAAGTTCGCACCAAGTGTTTAGTGCATAGGCTGTTGCTAAAGATAACCAAGTAGAAACGCCCTTGCCTTTATAACCAACCATATTCATTGGATCGCACCAATCACCTTGCTCAATAAAACTCAAACCGCGATGATCGCTAGCATTAATCAGATAATCCAATGCTAACTCTATATGACGAGCAAAAGATTGCTTCTCTTCTGAATCAGCAAAAGTAATCATTTCACTGAGTAAGCTGACATCAGCCGTTTCGTTTAAATAAACTGACAGGCATATCGGCAACCAAACACCATGGTCCGCATGCGGTACTTGATTAATATATTTAAGTTTCGCATCTGCATGTAACAACACCCCCTCTGGCATAGCACCATTAATGGTTTGTTGGGAAACCGCTAAGATATAAGCTTGACGAGTTCGCTCTGGATTAATAAAAGCCATGCCCATATTATCTTGGATATAGTTTCTCGTTTGAGGGTCCGTGCTTAATCGGTTAACCTCACCATGATAAAACATCTGTCTTGGTAACCAGTGATTAAAAAAATCATCAAAGCCGTCATTACCACTATTAATGCTTAAACATGCTTTGCCTTTAGCAATATAATCTCGATAGGATTGTTCTGCTTTATTTCGTTGCTGATGACCCAGATACTTTTCTTTAATATCAGCTATTTCTAACTCATTTTTTGCGGGTCCAAAGAGAAATTGATAGTTTTTCTGTTCACTAGGTAATAACGTCTGTTGAAACTGCATAACAGCAACTGGGGTTTCATAACGCGCTTCAACATTTTCTAATAGCGCAGCCTGTAATGCACTCGGTTGATGCAGGCCACCTTCCCCTTCAAAGTCTTTTTGATTGGCATGCCACGCCGTAGGAATGGTATCACTCAAAAAAAAGGTTTTATCTTTTAACTGCTTATTAGTAAAGTAATCCGCCACTTTTTGATAGGGCGTAACAGACTCAGCAACAATGGCATTTAACGCTTCGTTATAACAAGCCGATTGATTCATCCATGACATATAACCAATAGAGAAATACGGATAGAGACTAATATTTCTAACGGTATCCGTTAAATTGGTTACCGAAAAAAACCAGCATTCAACTAAATCATCCTCTGTTAAATTAACTTTAATGGTTATCTTCAAACCATGGTGTTCAATTGACCAAATAATATCACTATTGCCTAACTCGAAAGAAAACTTATCAAGTTGAACGCGCATCGGCTCGTAAGGCAGTGAAATGATCTCACCACTGTCTTCATCCTTAAGGTAAAAAAATCGCCCAGGGTGATGACTGAAATAACTATGCTCTGGTTGAATAAAGCTTTTAGCTTCCATGTTCGGCGCGTAAGAGTATTTAGCAGGCTCTGGCTGCATAAACTGTGAATTGACATAACCCCGACAATTCACTTGCATAACCATGGCGCGGTTCCATAAAAACCCGGTTGCATTAGGTAACGTCGTTGGACTGGTAAGCTTTATATTGCTCAAGCCATCAACTGCAGTATCAATACTGAATAAAGGTAATTTAGACATTAACAGCTCCTGTTATAGCTGGCTGACCATCATCAGTATTAGATTTGTCTTGTTGAGCTAATAATTCCTGCTGAATTTTTTCTAATTGTTGATCACCTAACGGATAAAAGTAGATTAACGGTACGGCAATAGCAGCAAAAATTGCCGGGATCAAAGTCATCAACAACACAATTCCCTCTTGGGAGACACCCGTTTGTACTTGATTAGCCACATACCCCATAGAGGCGAGTAACCAACCAATCATAGCCCCAGCCAAGGCACCGCCAAGCTTTTGAGCAAATGCTGCCGCTGAAAAAATCATCGCGGTTGCCCGTCTTCCTGTTCGCCACTGCGAGTAATCCGCCGTATCGGCATACATAGAAAAAACTAACGGTGATTTTGGTCCCAATGCTAAACCAATCATTATTTGTAAAACGTACATCAAGGTAATACTGTCGTTTGGTACAAAATAGAAAATGATCGAAAGTAGCGCAACAATAGTCATCAATATCATCAACAAGCGACGTTTATCAACAAACTTGGTTAATAGGGGCGTGGATGCTGCACCAATGGCTAACGCAATCATATAAGCCATGGCAAAGCTGCCAATTAAGTCAGGACGTTCAACGTAATATTTAAAATAAAAAGTGCCCGTGCTACCTCTTAATGAAATGGTCATCATGATAATAAGGGCTAAAACAAACAAGACTTTCCAAGGTTTATTCTGCGTTAAGTCTTTTAAATCCTGCAATACCGGTGTTTTTTGCTCTGCCGGCGGGGAAACACGCTCAGTAGTGGATAAGAAGGTAATTACAAAAAGTACCGCTGCAATTAAACCATAAACCAACATAGTATACTGCCAACCTAAGGCTTCATTGCCCTGCCCCAAATAATTGACCAATTCAGGCGTCATATAAGCAACGAGACTTCCTCCTGAAAACGCACCAATAAAACGAAAGCTTGTTAACGTAGTTCTTTGTTGGCTATCAGGGGTGATAACACCCAATAAAGCGCCATAGGGCACATTAATGAAGGTGTAAGCCAACATCATAAAGATGTAAGTGCCGTAAGCCCAAATTAACTTATTACCATCACTGACATCGGGTACGGTGAAAGTAAGTACGCCTGCGGCCACCATAGGGATAATTCCCCAAAGTAAATAGGGTCTGAATTTACCAAATTTTGTTTTAGTGCGATCAGCTATTGCGCCCATCAGTGGATCAGAGAAGGCATCTATAAGCCGGGTAACCAGCATCATAGTACCGACAGCAGCCGGAGAAAGGCCAAATACATCGGTATAAAAGATAAACAGGAATACATCAAAGACCCGCCAATAAAAATTTGAGGCGATATCACCACAGGCGTAACCCATTTTCTCGCCTAAGTTAAGTTGATGCTGTTTTATTTTTTTTATCATTATAGGTTCGCTGTTATTGAAAAAATTCACATTGATTCTTTAAGGCACAAAAAACGTATTACATTTAGTTTTTAACCATTTCACAATTAAATGTAAGCGCTTACAAATATACTGTTATTTATAATTTTTTCAATGTGAATTTTGTCTAAAGATAAAAAGTAATGAATAAAGATTTGTTTAGTAACAGTTTTAATATAAAAAATTAAAAATGCGATTGTATGTAAAACCTTCGTTTAGTGTATAAACTTTAATTTAAATTGAAATATTTATTGACCAATTTTTATTATTAACTTACCTTTATGTAAGCGCTTACATTTTACTTTAATTTGTAACTTGTTAAAAAATACTGGTTTGTTTTATTTTTTTGTATCATTATGTAAGCGCTTACACCAACACATAATTATAATATAATATGGTCCACTCGACTGGGGATGTAACATGAGTAAGAAAATATTCACTAAGACAAGAATAGCGACAAGTTTATCACTGATACTTGGAGTAACAGCACTGCCAGCAATATCAGCAGAAGAAGCAAGCTTGAAAGACAGTGATGAAATTGAAATCATTGCCGTAACTGGCATGCTTTCAAGTATTAAAGAATCGACAAGAATTAAGCGTGATGCTTCTGGTGTCGTTGATGCTATCTCAGCTGAGGATATTGGTAAATTTCCTGATACCAATTTAGCAGAATCTTTACAACGCATTACGGGTGTATCAATTGATCGTACTAATGGTGAAGGTAGTAAAGTAACCGTACGTGGTTTTGGTCCCGACTTTAATATGGTTACCCTCAATGGCCGTACAATGCCAGCATCTGGCTTACCTGCTGGTGGTGGTGTCGCAAATTCACGAGCCTTTGAATTCTCAAATTTAGCATCTGATGCTGTTAAATCTGTTTCTGTCTATAAAACAGGTAAAGCTAACATAGCTACTGGTGGTATTGGCGCAGTTATTGACATAGTAACAGGCAAACCCTTAGATAACCCGGGCATGCATGTTAGTGTTGGTGCAAAAGCACTCATGGATACAAGTAACCGTGTAGGTGATGATGTTACACCTGAGTTATCCGGTTTATTCAGCTGGACTGATGATGATGAGATGTTTGGCGCCTCATTAACAGTTAATACACAAGAACGACATAGTTCTACCTCTGGTGCATTTGTTAATCAATGGCGAACCGGTGCCTTCGATGGCACAATCCCACAAGCAGCTGATGATATTCAATTAAACAATGCACCTGATATTGGTCAACTTTATTCAATGCCATCAGATTTACGCTACTTTATTACCGACCAAGAACGTGAGCGTACTAATGCTCAACTTACCTTACAGTTCAGACCTGTCGAATCTTTAACTGCAACGCTTGATTACACCTATTCAAAACAGGATACTTTTCAGGCACGCGCTGAACAATCTATTTGGATGGACACCTACAAATCTAGTTTAGGTTTTGACGATGAAACGACAGCCACTCCAATCGATTATAATGAAGATCGTGGTGATCAACCCCCACGTGATTTAGGTTTAGCGCAACAAGAGCTAAACCAAGTAAATGAAAATGATTCAATTGGTTTAAACATTAGTTACGACGTTAATGACTATTTTAACATCACTTTTGATGGTCATAGCTCAACAGCTGATAGCTCTCCTGATGCAGAATATGGTAGTTGGGTTAATGCAGGGTTAGGTGCAAACATTTCTGCTGGTCAAGGTGTTGATTTTAGTAATGACTACCCTACTATGCGAGTCGATTTTGACGATTGTGACCCAAGAAGAGGTTTAAATTGTAACGGCATACTTGATCAAGATGATGTCGGTACATCAATTCTTGATATGAACTATGCATCTCAAAAAACCGATATTAATGAATTTCGCCTGATTGGTGCTTATGAGTTCGAGGAAGGCAGTATCGAATTTGGTGTTGAGTCTCGTTCTATGGAGAGTCATTCTGTACAAAGCTTAACACGGCACACTATGGGTAACTGGGGTGTTGAAAACCCTGGCGAGTTACCTGCTGATTTCTTAACTCCTGTTAACTTCACCAAAGAAATTAATGATTTTGATAAAAATGGTGCCTTCAATCAAGGTTTCACTGGTAGTGCTTCACAAATTGGTGCTTGGGCTGCTGGCGAATATGGCTTTGATTTTGTAGCCAATGGAGCGTCCGCAACTAACCGTACTATTAAAGAAGATATTACCGCCGCATTTTTTCAACTGGACCTTTCAGGTGAGTTAGGCGGTCGTCCATATAACATATCTGCTGGTCTACGTCTTGAAAGTACTGACGTCACTTCTTCAGCTAATGTAGCACTACCTAATGCCGTTGCATGGGAGGGTAATAATGACTTTAACGTACGTTTCGGTAATGGAATGCAAGACTTCTCTGCCGATGCAAGTTATGACCATGCATTACCAAGTTTTGATTTTGACATCGAAGTTGTTGATAATGTTGTAGCGCGGTTCTCTTTCAGTAAAACTATTGCTCGACCTACTTATGATCAATTAAGTGCAGCCGCTTCTGATGTTAGCGGACCGACCGGCCCAACTAGCTTGCCAGGTGTTCAACTAGGTACGGCTTCTAATGGTAACCCTGGTTTATTACCATTAGAGTCAAATAATATCGATTTATCTGCTGAATGGTACTTTGCAGAGACGAGTTATGTATCGATTGGTTATTATGAAAAGCGTGTTAATAACTTCGCTGGTCGTCAACCTGTTGAAGAAAATGTATACGGTTTACGTGATGCAACTGCAGGCCCTCGTGCTCAAGCGGCCGCTTTAGCGTTAACTGCATTAGGTGAAGAAATAACTGATACCAACTTATTTGCTATGGTTGCTGCAACCGAAAATAATGTTGATTTCTATTCGATGCCAGCTGAAGATTTTGAAGTTCAATATGATGTTTTACCTAACGGTGAAGATCCCTTAATGGACTTTACGGTAACTAAGTTTGTAAACAATAAAGAAGCTAAAATCGATGGTTTTGAGTTTGCTGTTCAACACTTTTTTGGCGAAACAGGTTTTGGTTTTCAAGCGAACTACACCACTGTTAATGGTGATGTAGGTTTTGATAACAACGGTGACCCCTCAGTAACTCAGTTTGCCCTAGTGGGTTTAAGTGATACAGCTAACTTAATACTAATGTATGAAAACGATGACTTCCAAGCACGTATTGCTTATAACTGGCGAGACAAGTTCTTAAATACACAAGCTCAATATATAAATGAGCCTGGTTATACAGAAGAATACGCACAGGTAGACTTTAATGTGGCTTATCAAGTTACTGAACAGCTATCTGTCTTCTTCGAAGGTATTAATATTACTGGTGAAGATACTCGAACTCACGGTCGTACCACAGCACAATTGTGGAATTTATCAGAGCAAGAAGCACGTTATGCTTTAGGTGGTCGTTATACTTTCTAATTCAAAGTAGAGAGTAGACTATGCTTATAAATGCCGTGCACTTGCACGGCATTTATTGCATGACACTTTATAATATTATTACTATTCGGCAGGAACTAACATGGGCAAAGCTATTAAAAAAATTGTTATTGTTGGTGGAGGATCCGCGGGTTGGATTACCGCCGGAAGCCTCGCAGCAGAGCATTGCGTCGATGCAGCGAGTAGTATAGAAGTTATTTTGATTGAATCACCTGAGGTTAATAGTATCGGTGTTGGAGAAGGCACTTGGCCCTCAATGCGTAATACTTTAGAAAAAATTGGCATAGATGAAAAAGAGTTTTTGCAACAATGTGATGCCTCATTTAAACAGGGGTCAAAGTTTATAGGTTGGACAACCGGTGATGACACCGACTCTTACTATCATCCCTTTATGACACCTGATGGTTATGGCCACATAGATTTACATGCCGCATGGCAAGCTAACCATTCAGAGCAAGCTTTTGGTGATGCGGTTAATATTCAAAGCCATGTTTGCCAAGCAGGTCTCGCACCTAAACAACTGGCAACACCAAGTTACGCTGCAGTTACCAATTATGGCTATCACCTTGATGCAAAGAAATTTGCCTCACTTCTACATAAACACTGTACTCAGAAATTAAATGTTCAGCATATTGTTGATCATATGGACGGTATTATTTCTGCAGACAATGGTGATATTAACGCCATAAGTACCAAAGAACATGGTCATATAGCCGGTGATTTATTTATTGATTGTACCGGTAGCGCATCATTGCTGCTGGGAAAGCATTTTAATATTGGCTTTATCAATAAACAGCACATTTTATTTAATGATTCCGCCCTTGCTGTACAAGTTCCCTACCCTGATCAAGTAAACCCAATAAATTCAGCCACGTTATCAACAGCACAAAGTGCTGGCTGGATTTGGGATATTGGTTTACAGACACGACGAGGTGTTGGTTACACCTACTCGAGTCAGTATATCAGCGATGCAGAGGCTGAAAAATCATTAAGACAATATCTAATCAATTCCGTTGGCGAAGAGCAAGCTAATTTACTCAAGCCCAAAAAATTAATTTTTGAACCCGGTCATAGAGAAAAGTTTTGGCATAAAAACTGTGTTGCCATAGGAATGTCTGCAGGGTTTCTTGAGCCTCTTGAAGCTTCTGCCTTAGCCATGGTTGAATTATCATCAACTATGGTCAGTGAAGAGTTACCCGTGACGCGTGCCCATATGGATATTATTGCTAAGCGATTCAATGAGAGGTTTAACTATCGCTGGCAGCGTATTATCGATTTTTTAAAATTACATTACATTTTAAGTAAACGCACTGATTCACACTACTGGAGAGATAACCAACAACCTAACAGCATTAGTGAAGAACTTCAGGAGCTGATAAAATTATGGCAATATCAACCTCCAAGCCGTTATGATTTTGTTCAAAATGAAGAAGTATTTCCTTCAGCAAGTTATCAATATGTACTCTATGGTATGGGGTTTGAAACAGAGCAACGCGCTAACCCAAGAAAATTTGAGGCTAATCCCCTAGCGGAAAAAACGATTGCAGAGACACAAAAAAAAATAGATAAATATCTTACGGGTTTGCCCACTAATAGAGAGTTACTCAATAAGTTAAAAGAGAAGTAATAAGATAAACATCAGTGAAAGGTAGTTATTATGAAAGATAAAATTGAAAATATTGTTATTGCTGGTGGCGGCACCGCTGGTTGGATGGCGGCAGCAGCTTTTTCAAAACTACTAGGGAAGAACTTAAATATCACCTTAGTTGAGTCAGATGACATTGCCTCAGTAGGCGTAGGTGAAGCCACCATACCTCCGATAAAAACATTCCATAAATTACTCGGTATTAATGAGCAAGAAGTTATGCGAGCCACGCATGCCACTTTTAAACTCGGTATAGGATTTGAAAACTGGGGACAACAAGGTGATCATTACATTCACTCCTTTGGCGTCACAGGTAAAGAATGTTGGGCAGGTGAATTCCATCATTTTTGGTTACATGGTCTTCGCAAGGGTATTAAAGCCGACTTTGGTGATTATTGTTATGAGTTACAAGCAGCGAAAGCAAATAAGTTTGCTTTATCAAAGAACACGCCGATTAATTATGCGTATCACCTTGATGCCACACGCTACGCAAAATATTTACAAGAATTTAGTAAAAAACTGGGCGTAACTCGTGTCGAAGGAAAAATTCAACAGGTAAATAAAGGTAATAAAACAGGCGAAATAAACTCACTTACACTAGCTTCAGGACAAGTCATTGAAGGTGACTTTTTTATAGATTGTACTGGTTTTCAGGGGCTTTTAATTGAACAAGCTCTTCACACTGGATTTGATGATTGGTCACACTGGTTACCCTGTGATAGAGCGGTAGCAGTGCAAACCAAAGCGGTTGCAGCACCTTTACCTTACACACGTTCAATAGCCCGGAAAAGTGGCTGGCAATGGAGAATACCATTACAAAATCGTGTTGGTAATGGCCTGGTTTTTTGTAGTAAATATTGCTCAGATGAAGAAGCGATAAGTACGTTAACAGCAAACATCGAAGGGGAGTTACTTACAGAGCCACGAATCATAAAATTTAACACCGGCCGCCGTCGAAAGGGTTGGAATAAAAACTGTGTAGCTTTAGGTTTATCAAGTGGTTTTATCGAACCTCTTGAGTCAACAAGTATTCATTTAATTATGTCTGGAATTATCCGCTTATTACGTTTATTTCCTTTTGATGGCATCCATCAATCAGCTATTAATGAATACAATAACAAACTCGATTCAGAATTAAACGCCGTTCGTGACTTTATCATACTACATTACAAAGCAACTCAGCGTGAAGATAGTAATTTTTGGTTACATTGTAAGAATATGGAAATCCCCCCTTCCCTAGTGCATAAAATGCAATTATTTAAAGATACAGGTCGTGTCTTTTTAGATGATGGCGATATTTTCCGCGTAGACTCTTGGACCCAAGTAATGCTCGGCCAAGGCATTATGCCAACGCAGTACCACAAAATAGCTGAAATAATGAATGATAAAGAGCTGGAGAACTTCATGAGTAACCTGAAAGCATCGATAACTAATGCTGTTGAACAATTACCTAGTCACACAGAATTTATACAAAGTTATTGTAAATCAGACTATTAAAAAATACTGCTTATGTACAAGCGACTAGCATTGTATTGTTAATAGTTTTTGCTAGTTAATATCAACACTCACACAGTTGAGAAGTCTATGAAAAAAACACCTAAACTCAGTGTGCAACTTTGGTCTGTCAAAGATGCCATTAACCAAGACTTTAATGGCACACTTAAGACGTTATCTAACATGGGTTTTGACGGTGTTGAGTTCGCCGGTGAATTAGGCTCATATGCGAATGATGCCAAAGCATTAAAACTCTTTTTAGATTCAATTGACCTAAAAGCCAGCGGCGCTCACGTATCTTTTGAACAATTGGATCAAGACAACTTTCAAAAAACTGTAGATTTTTATCATCAATTGCAAGTTGATACCTTGATCATTGGTTTGGATGACAGATCTTGGCATCCGCAAGGTATAGAAGAGGTGGTAAAATTACTCAATCAACTTGATACAAAGCTAGATCCTTATAATATAAAAACCGGTTTTCATAATCATGAACACGAATTTGATAACTTTAAAGGCACTACTTACTGGGACTATCTAGCCATGAATACTAAGGATTCCGTCGTATTACAACAGGACGTAGGTTGGACAACATATGCAGGTAAAGATGCCGTAGAGTATGTTTATAAGTACCCTAATAGAAGCTTTACCACGCATTATAGAGTATGTATTCCCGAAGGAGTTAAAGGTAAACAACCTATTATTGGTCGAGATACAATTGATTGGCTGAGGCTGTTAAAGGCTAATATAAATGTTGGCGGGACAAAATGGATAGTTGTTGAGCAAGATGTATACCCCAATGGCATGAGTTCTTTAGCAGCAGTTGCCTTGTCTAAAAATGGATTAGAGCAATATATCGATAAACTTTAATAAACCTACCGGTTAATTTTTATTTTGTTAGCTACAATTTATTGCGTTATTGACAAGAAATATTAGCTTGTTCAAGGCTATTAGGTCGAATATAAACATCAGTAAAGTCTATATTTAACGGACCTGGCTTTTCAAAAAAGGCCGGTTCTGAATTTAACACGCAAAATTCTGCTAACGGTATCATCAATACGCGTTTGTGCAATTTCACCACTGTTAACTTGTGCAAGAGTACTTTCATAAAGTATTTTCCAAGTATCCATAGGTACCATAAAAATATTTAAAGCTGCATTTATCGCTTGTGGACAACTTTCATTTGAACAGCCTTTCATTTGTCCATGACCATTCCAGTCACCAACAACAAAACCGTCAAAACCCATTTATCTTTTAAAAAATCCGTTAATAAATATTTATAGCCATGATTTTTTACCATGCCAACTGTTGAATGAAGCCATCACAGATTGAGCGCCCGCGGTTAAACCACCTACATAACCTTGGCCATGTACATCAAGTAATTCTTGCTCCGATGAGAGAGTATTACCTTGATCGCCCCTAAAGCAATATTATGAAGGAACAAAGTAGCACCAATAACATTCTTATGTCCGTGCACTGCATCTCTGCCCCACACAGTAGAAATTCGATTACCATCTAAAGAATCATCGATTGATGTTTGATACATGGTCTCAGCTAGGTTGACCCAATCATCATGCGTGGCATGTTTATCATTATTAGGAAAAGCGCCACCGCCATTTAAATAAGACCCAAAGCCATATTTACGCATATCTTCAACCGTGATATCTCGTATTTCGGGTTGGATCATTTATGCTACTTTTTGCTCAAGCGTCATTGTGCTTAATAGCGAGACTATTTTCCTTCATTATCAGCATCAGTTTTAACGGCTATATCAAGTGTCGGCCAGATATCAATGTTAGATGAAGCTATTGAGACTTGTGATGACCCAGCTGTTTTATCCTGCTTTATGTCCGTTACTTGTTTTTGTTTATTTCCATTACAGCCAGCCAACTAACCAACCAACCAACCAACCAACAAATAAAGATGCCATAGCCATGCAAAGTATGCTGGCACCTGGACTATTTTTTATCTTTTTTTCATTATGTTGTTTCTTGTTTATTTTAATTTCTAATTTTGAATTTTGAATTTTTAATCAAAAGGTTAAATAGATAACAATTTATTAGTTGGCAATCGCTTTTACTTTACTGCCTGATAGACCGTAATAAGCAATAAAAAAATAGCAGAATATAGGTAATAAAAAGGCAGGTTGTACACCAATATTGTCTGCTAAAACACCTTGAAAAAGAGGAATAATTGCACCGCCAACAATTGCTAAACATAAGATACCCGAACCTTGACTGGTATGCTTACCTAAGCCTTGAATGGCTAAACTAAAAATTGTCGGAAACATAATTGAATTACATAAACCAACAAGCAAAATTGCCACCATGGCAAGTGTACCTGAAGAGAATACAGCAACTAAAATCAATATAACGGCGAGCGTTGCGTTAAAAAATAGTGCTCTACCCGCAGCAACTTTTTGCATAACAGCAGCACCAATAAAACGTCCTACCATAGCTCCTCCCCAATAATAAGCAATATACTTTGCTGCTTGGTATTCTTCTAAACCAGCAATCGAAGGCTCGGCAAAAAAGCTGACCAAAAAGCTACCAATAGCAACTTCAGCACCAACATAGACGAAGATACCAACAGCACCGAGTACCAAGTGACGATATTGCCATGCACTGCCACTATCCTCTTGTTCATCTTTTTGAGCGTCTTCTTCGACCAAGGATAAATTGGGTAATTTTAACCAAGCAAAAACGGCAGCCAGAACTAATAACATAGCTGCTAGAAAAACATAAGGCATTTGAACTGATTCTGCTGACGTTTGGGGCGACAGGGCATCAGCTGCTTCATTTAAAATTAGAAAGGCGCCAAAAAATGGTGCTACTGTTGTGCCTAAAGCGTTAAACGCTTGTGTCATGGTCAAACGAGATGATGCAGTTTTAGCATCACCTAACATACTTACATATGGGTTAGCTGATACTTGAAGTAAGGTAATACCACTAGCCAATATAAATAAAGCCATCAAGAAAACGGGATAACTATGCATAGATGCAGCAGGATAGAAAAATAAGCAACCAATAGCAGCGATGAGCAGCCCTAAAACAATACCTTTTTGATAACCCAGCTTTTTCACGATTGCGCCTGCGGGTAATGAAAAAAGGAAATATGCACCAAAAAAGCAAAATTGTACCAACATAGCCTGACTATAAGATAAATCAAAAACGCCTTTCAAATGCGGAATTAAAATATCATTTAGACACGTTATAAACCCCCACATAAAAAATAACGACGTTAATGACGTTAGAGCGAATGCAAAATTTTTATTGTCTGGCATATCGTTCACCTGATTAAAAGTACCTGAATTTGAATGCGTTGCCATAATTCCCTCTTCTTAAATTACTTTGTTGTTATTACTTAACTTGTCACTGACTAATAAAATATAAATAAACCGTTATATTTCAATACTTTAAATAAATTTAAATTGAAATACCATGAAAATGGTTGACCTAAGTCTTATAAAGCTCTAACCTAAATGTAAGCGCTTACATCCATATTAAAGAGCATCCAGATACATTTATCAACCTTTTTTGTAAGCGCTCACATAAAAAAAAGATAATTGCCAAAATTAATTGGCTTAAGAAATAGGTATTTAGTTAATGACTGTCAAACTGACTCTACCCACTCAATCTAAAATGCTTTCAAAAGATTTTGTATACGGTGTAGCAACCGCTTCATTTCAAATTGAAGGTGGAAAAGCATCAAGACTTCCCTGTATTTGGGACACTTTTTGTGACACACCAAATACAATTGCTGATGGGTCAAATGGTGAAATGGCTTGTGATCATTTCAATCGTTGGCAAGACGATATTGAATTAATTGATTCAATAGGTGTTGATGCCTATCGGTTATCTATTTCATGGCCACGCGTAATAACAGAGTCAGGTGAGCTAAACCAAGAAGGTGTCGCTTACTATATGAACATTTTAGATACGCTAAAGTCCAAACGTATTAAAGCATTTGTTACACTATATCATTGGGATTTGCCACAGCATCTTGAAGATAAAGGTGGCTGGTTAAATCGAGAAACCGCATATGAATTCAGAAATTACGCTAATTTAATTTCAAAGGTTTTTGGTAATCGTGTTCATGCTTACGCAACACTAAATGAACCTTTTTGTAGTGCCTTTTTAGGATATGAAGTAGGTACTCATGCACCGGGTATAATCGGAAAAGAATTTGGCAAAAAAGCAGCGCACCATTTATTACTTGCTCATGGCTTAGCAATGGAAGTATTAGCTAAAAATAGTCCTAATACGTTAAATGGTATCGTACTTAACTTTACGCCTTGTTATCCTGAATCGGAATCTTTAGCTGACATAAATGCTGCAGCCTTTGCAGATGATTATTTTAATCAATGGTATATAAAGCCATTGTTTGATGGCAAGTATCCAGAAATCTTATCGACACTGCCAGCTGCCCATCAACCTGATATTCATGAGGGGGATATGGCAATCATTGCTCATTCTATGGATTATTTAGGTGTCAATTTCTATACACGAGCGATTTATCGCGCCGATGTTGATGAGCACTTCTTACAAATAGATCCCCCAGAACCTCGTACAGATATTGGTTGGGAAATATATCCCAAAGCCTTTACCGAACTCTTAGTTTCTCTTAATGAAAAATACAGACTCCCCCCTGTCTATATCACTGAGAACGGTGCGGCAATGGCTGACAAGATTATCGATGGTGTAGTAAATGATCAAGATAGAGTAGATTATTATCAACAACACTTAAATGCCGTTAATGACGCTATTGAACAGGGTGTAAAAGTTGATGGTTATTTTGCCTGGAGTTTAATGGACAACTTTGAATGGGCTGAAGGTTATTTGAAACGCTTTGGCATTGTTTATGTCGATTATGAAACACAAGTAAGAACAATTAAAGCTAGCGGATTTGCTTATAAAGCGTTAATAACGAATAGATAACTGAATGTATTAGCTAAGAATTGCAGTTAAATGATAGGAAACCAAATGACTAAACTCCCCTTTTATGAAAAAGTAGGTTACGCCATGGGCGATGCTGCAGCTAATTTAGTTTGGCGCGGTGCTTTAGCTTACTTAGCCGTATTTTATACTGATACTTTTGGTTTAACCGCTGCCGCTGCCGCCATGCTATTTTTGGTGGTACGTTTATCAGATGGTGTAACCGACATAATAATGGGTATGATTGGCGATAGAACCAATACTCGTTGGGGAAAGTTTCGCCCTTGGATATTATGGTCAACACCTTTTTTAGCCTTGTTTATGGTACTAAGTTTCACTACTCCTGACTTAAGTTATAGCAACAAACTTATTTATGCTTATGTAACCTATATCGGTTTGACGCTTGCATACACAGTAAACAACGTACCTTATTCGGCGTTAATGGGCGTGATGACGCCAAGTGATACAGAGCGTACTAGTTTATCTGGCTTTCGTTTTGCTGGTGCCTTTGCAGGTGGTTTGCTTGTAATGGGTTTTCTACCTGACTTAGTTGCCTATTTTGGTGAGGGTAATGATGCCATAGGTTATCAATATAGCATGTACTTATTTGCCGCAATTTTGATAGCCTTAATGTTAATTACTTTTGCGAGTACCAAAGAACGTGTTACGCCAAACACTGATGAATCAAGTAATTTAAAATCTGACTTGCTCGATTTAAGTAAAAACCTACCTTTTATTGTTCTACCACTATTAGCGATGACATTATTCTTCTATTACCGTGATATTTATAGCGGCATATTTTTTGTTATTATCATGGGCTCCATGTTAATTCTCATTAAGAGGTTAATCAAAAAAACACCTAAAAACTTAGGTGGTACTCAAAGAGATATGGTGGACTTACTTACCAATAAACCTTGGTTAATATTACTCGGCATTGGTTTTCTAACTATGATGTTTAATGGCATTAAATACGGCACTATTGCCTACTATTTCAAATACCAAGTGGGTGATGAACTCATGGCAGGGAAATACTTTATTGCCTTATTACTCGTTTCTATATTAGGCGCATTATCAACAAGTTATTTATCAAAAAAATTAGGTAAACGACAATTATTTATTGTCTCACTTCTGCTAAGTGGTTTGCTTACTACTGCTTTTTATTGGGTACCTAAGGGCAATGTTAGTGCTATTTTTGCTTTAGGTTGTAGTGCTGAATTTTTTGCAGCCATAATGCCAACATTATTCTTTACCATGCTAGGTGATTCAGCGGATTACTCTGAATGGAAAAATGGTCGCCGTGCAACCGGCCTCATTTATTCTGCTGGAACGTTCGTGCAAAAAACCGGCGGTGGTTTTGCTGGTGCACTAGTATTGGTTGTGCTTGCTGGCTATGGCTATGATGGCATGGACAAATCAACTATCGCATCGTCACTGCCTGGCATGCAATTATTAATGAGCTGGATTCCAGCTTCCTTTGCCTTTGCTGGCGCTGCCTTAATGATTTTTTACCCGCTAACTTGTAAGCAAAATCAACAAATTGGTAATGAATTAATCCTACGTAGAACACCTTTAGCTGCAGCTTAATAATTTTCAATAGTTTTATTTTAAGCTTACATGAACAAATTTAGATGATAAAAAAGTGGGATATTAATGATTAGTGTAAGAGAAAAAATTGCTTATGGTTTAGGTGATACTGCCAGTAATATAATCTTTCAAACGGTAATGATGTTCTTATTACTGTTTTACACTGACGTTGTTGGTTTATCTCCTGCTGTGGTTGGTACTATGTTTTTATTCGTACGACTAATCGATGCGGTTACCGATCCAATCATGGGCAACTTAGCCGATAAAACCCGCACTAAGTGGGGACAGTTCCGTCCTTATCTGCTGTGGTTAGCGCTACCTTTTGCTTTGATCAGTATATTAGCTTTCACCACACCCGACTTAACCGGTAATAATAAAGTTATCTATGCTTTTGTCACTTATACCCTTCTTATGATTGCTTATACGGCAATCAATATTCCTTATTGTGGTTTAGGTGGTGTTATTACTGCTGATGCAAAAGAGCGAGTCACGGTACAATCATATCGTTTTGTATTTGGTATGTTAGGCGGCGTCATTGTTGCAGGCGCAACTATGCCAATGGTGGAATGGTTTGGCCAAGGCGATACTGCAAAAGGCTACCAATATACAATGGTCGCAATGAGCAGCTTAGGCGTCGTCTTGTTTTTGTTATGTTTCTTAGGAACAAAAGAACGAGTAAAACCACCAGAAAACCAAGACTCATCGATGAAAGAAAATCTGCAATCATTATGGAAGAATGACCAATGGCGCATATTATGTATTGCTTCTTTTTATTTACTCACGGGGCAAGTTTTACGCCTTACCCTTGCTGTTTATTATGTTAAGTACTTTCTCGGGCGCGAAGATTTAATCACGTCATTTTTAACACTAGGCGTAGTGGCAAGTATGATAGGTTGCGCGGTAGCACAGCCGCTCGCTAAACGTGTATGTAAAATAAAAGCCTATATAGCACTGCAAAGTTTATCCGCAGTTATATGCCTAGCGAGTTTTCTTATTTCCCCCAACCAAATTATTCTTGCGTTTGTCGCCTTTATTTCTTGGAAGTTTTTTCTTGATATGGCTTCACCACTACTGTGGGCAAAAATGGCAGATACCATTGACTATGGTCATAAAAAAACAGGTATTAGGGTAACAGGCCTTGTTTATTCTGGCGTAATATTTTTTATCAAAATGGGTATTGCTATTGGTGGTGCACTTGCTGGATGGTTATTAACTTTTTACGGTTACCAAGCTGATTTAGAACAGAGTGAGGCTACCAAGCAAGGTTTATTATTATCATTTACCGTTTTACCTGCATTAGGTTCATTTGCTGTAGCTTGGGTAATGCGAAAATATACCTTAACCGAACAAAGAGTCGTTCAAATACAGGTAGAATTAAGCACGGAGACTAAGTAACTTATTGACGAATATGCTAGAATTTTGCCGTTACTACTCAAATTATTTACAATTTAATTGCACAACCTAGGAATAACATGGCGACAATATACGAAGTTTCAAAACTTGCTAGAGTCTCTTTAGCAACCGTTTCTCGTGTGATAAATAAAAGCCCACAAGTTAGCGATAAAACACGCCAAAAAGTTATGGATGCGATGGCAGAGCTTGGTTACCGTCCTAAT
This sequence comes from Colwellia psychrerythraea 34H, assembly GCF_000012325.1. Taxonomy (NCBI): domain Bacteria; kingdom Pseudomonadati; phylum Pseudomonadota; class Gammaproteobacteria; order Alteromonadales; family Colwelliaceae; genus Colwellia; species Colwellia psychrerythraea. Next base: position 3,859,530 of record NC_003910.7, read on the forward strand.
TCTATTGCGCAATCATTAGCATCAAACAGAACCAATAGTGTGGGAATTTTAGTGTCAGAATTACATGGTCCATTCTTTGGCCAAATGATGGCTGGCATAGAGTCCGAATTAAGAGCGGCGGGCAAACATGTCATTATTACCACTGGGCACAGTGAAGAAGATAAAGAGAAAGACGGTATCGAGTTTTTAATTAGCCGAAATTGCGATGCTATTATTTTGCATGTAGAAGCGGTTAGCGATGAATACCTCATTGATTTGTGTAAAGGCCACACACCAGTTTATTTAATGAGTCGGTACGTCGATGAGATCAGTGAAAATTGTATTAGCTTAAATAATGAATTAGGTGGATATCTTGCCACCCAATCAGTAATAGAATTAGGTCACTCTGCTATTGCTTATATCGGTGGACCACAATTTAAAGCCGATTCAAAAGACAGATTAGTAGGTCATAAACGAGCATTAGCAGAAAATAATATTTCTTTTAATGACACCTTATATTTTGAAGGTGACTTCAAAGAAAAAGGCGGTAGCGACGGTTTAAAATACTTCAATGAGAGTAATAAAGGATTTAGTGCATTAATTTGTGCCAATGATGAAATGGCTTCAGGCGCGATAACTTATGCCCGAGAGCAAGGACTTTCTCTACCTAGAGATCTATCCATAATAGGCTTTGATAATATCATTTTTGCACGCCATACCTATCCCAAACTAACGACGATAGACAATCCGGTAAATTCGATGGGGCATATGACTGCGAAATTGGTGTTAAAAAATATTTATCAACAAAAGAATATCTCTATTACTCACTTCTTTGAGCCGACACTTATCACTAGAGATTCCATTATTTCCAAAACTTAGCGCTACGGTCATTACAGTTAAAAAATAAATACATTTGAAAGAGAAGTAACACAAAAAATGAAAAATTCACAAGATACTCAAGTAATTAATTTAGTGGCTGATATTGGTGGTACCAATATCAGACTAGCAATCACTGATAAAGACAATAATATCAACGAAATTAAGACTTATCAATGCAAGGACTTTCCACATTTAAGTAATGTGATTTATCATTATTTAAAGGAAAATGGCTTACTTAACTCCCAAGTTAATGCTTGTTTAGCTATAGCTTGTCCTGTTGATACAGACTCAATCTCAATGACAAACTTGCCCTGGAAGTTTTCACAAAAACAGCTTAAGGAAGAGCTTAAATTACATAGTTTAACGCTAATAAATGATTATACTGCTATTGCAATGGCTATTCCGTTATTGAGTGATAAGCAAAAAGTAAAAATTGGCCACGGCGAAGCCGAAAATAAACAGCCTATTGCGGTATGTGGCCCAGGAACTGGTCTCGGTGTTGCTAATTTAGTAAACATTAACAATCACTGGTACTGTTTAGGTGGCGAAGGGGGACATACCGATTTTGCACCGGTAGATGAACTTGATGTAAAAATATTTCAACAATTAAAAACAACTAAAAAACGACTCTCTTATGAACAGTTACTTTCTGGCTATGGATTAGAACAAATATACCAAGCATTAGTAATAATCAATAATCAAGAAGCGACAAACGCTGAGCAAAGTAAGTTATCCGCTAAAGAAATTAGTACTCAAGCAATAGCTGGAACTTGTCCTATATGCCAACAAGCGTTGTCACAATTTTGCAAAATTTTAGGAAGCTTTTCGGGTAACTTAGCATTAACCACGGGCTCTTTTGGTGGCGTGTACATAGCGGGTGGCATAGTGCCTAGGTTTATCGATTATCTGAAAAACAGTGAGTTTAGAGCAAGGTTTGAAACTAAAGGACGTATGTCTCATTTAAACGAGCAGATACCTACTTACATCATTACCGAAAGCCAACCAGGATTACTCGGTGCGGCTGCTTACCTTAATCAAGTTTTCCCATAGTTCAAGTAAGCAGTTGAACTATAAAAATAAAAAGCTCAAGATTACTTGAGCTTTTTTATTACAAAGACTCGATTGTCAAAGCGACTTAAAACGGCATTTTCATCCCAAATGAAGGTACCTTGATTATTTGTTATTAACTATCATTAGATCTCGTTTTCATTGACGTAAAAAGTATTATTGGTATTCAAATTTCATCATTATTAATCTGCAAATGCCCCCCTATTTGTCCCCTAAAAAAACGGCTCAAACTATTTAAATCAAGTTGCTACTGGCGAAGAGAATAACTTAACGATTCGTATTTATGGTGAAAAATACCGCGTAGAATGGCAACAACAAGAACCTAAAAGCGTGATACTAAAATGGTTAAAGGAGCCAATACAAATACTAAGAACGGGTGGTAATCATACCTCATTACCACTAGCTAATATTCGCACGCCTATGGAACACCCTGAAGAATATTTAGACGCTTCGCTGATATATAACATAACTCTTCACAAGCGGTAAGAGCCTATCAACAAGGTAAAGATGCGAGTCCTCATACATTCGATTATCCGGGTATAAATGACGGCGTACACGGTATGGCAATAATTGAAGGGCTGGTTGAAAACCATCAGTCTGATGAAAAGTGGCTCACAATAAACAACTAAGTGGAGTATATAATATGAAACAAATTCAAATTCCAAGTTGGGACCCTCTATGTATGGATCTCGCCAAGACAGCTAAACTAGTAGTCAGGATTATTGCGTTGAACTAACAGGTACCGCAGCAGAGTTTGATTTAACAATTACCTAACTTTCTACCCACTTATAAGGGCATTTTTTACCTTAAGTTAATGACATTTCCCTTTACGAGATAGAACTTAAGAGCTCTTATAGTAATGATTGTTATACATAAAAATTATCTTTTCTCACCATTTTCAATGTCATTAGATTGAAAATTATTAATCTGTTCCTTACGCCAGCGACCAGGGCTTAAACCATAGTCTTTCTTAAAACGGTGAGCAAAGCTTGCACTATCGCCATAGCCTACTGTGTCAGCTATTTGGTCTAAATTATATTGGGTATAACGAAGTAAGTAGCAAGCATATTCTAAGCGAGTGTGAGTTAATAATTTGATTGGTGTCATTCCCATTTCTTTCTTACATAAACGAAAAAAATGCGGCTCAGACATATGCATTTCTGCAGCTAATTGCTTAACAGTCCAAGACAGTTGTAATTGCTTATTTACACGTCGTATTAGGGAGTGAAACTTTTGTTGTTGCTTTGTTAGTTGTTGCCCCATATTCAGTGTTTGCGCAATTTGATAAACTAAGACTTCTACTAAGCGCAATATAATATCTGACTGATAAATACTTTCACCGTGTTGGAATTCTCTAATAAGTGACATTGTTTGATACAGTCGTTCCGCATTTATACTGGAATAAACTGAAGGATGTAGTTGATGAACAAACTTATATTCAGAGCAATCATGCAATAACAACCAACACATTTCCCAATATTCACCCGAAAGTTCATACAAAAAAGGAGTTCCTGCTGGCAGTAAAACAATACTACCGGGTTTAACTAAATATTCGTTATTACCAAGCTTGATCTTTCCCTCTCCTGCATGAGTAGAAATTAAGTAATGAACATGCCCGCTGTTATTTTCATTATTTAAACAAATATTTCCTTTACCTGTTTTTCCAATTTTATACTCTGTTTGTAAATACGACATTCCTGCAAAGGCTATAAGACTAGCTGCTTGGCCTGGTAATTTATCAAAATTAATGAAATCCTCTATACAATCAGGATGAATATTTAAAATATCTTGCCACATAAAATTACCAAAAGGATAGTTTTAAACATGATACATGACAATTTCACTTATGTTTATTTTATCACTATATTTTATAATTCTATGCAATATTCTAGTAAACTATAATGACTAAAACCAATGAGTAATAATGAACCTTCATCATTAAAGCAAAGTATTAAATTAGCTTGGCCTATCTCTTTACAGAGCATATTGGTCACCATGCTAGGTATGAGCGACATTATGATGGTGGGCCACTTAGGTGATACTGCCGTCGCTTCTGTTGGGCTTGGTAACCGAATTCAATTTGTTTTTTTAATAATCTTAGCGGGACTTGCCTCTGGTGTTGGCACTTTATCTGCGCAGCACTTTGGTGCAGGGCAAATAGGTGTGATTAGACAAATAATTGTTAAAACGCTTGTCATTGCTGCCGGAATATTACTGCCTATATTACTGATTACCTTCTTATTCGCTGGCAATATAATGGGTATTGCCACAACAGATCCCAGCGTTATAAACACAGGGACCAGCTATTTGTGGTTAACAATGCCTAGTTTGATTTTTGTTGTCGTTGTGATGATATTTGAAAATGCCTTAAGGGGACTTGGACAAGTAATTTTCCCTATGTTTATTAGTATCATCGCCATTATTACTAATATTATTTTAAACTATTGGTTAATCAAAGGTGGCTTAGGTATAGAGCCAATGGGTGTCATTGGGGCTGCTTTAGCCACACTGCTTGCTCGAGCACTTCATGCTTTATTAATACTTACTTACTTAGCAAAAGTTAAGCACAGTATTTTTCCAACAACGTTCTTTTGTGCTGATTTTTATAACAAACAAGCGTGGACTAAATTACTTACCTTAGTTTGGCCAATGATGTTGAGCTTTGGCGTTTGGTCTTTAGGCACTTTTGTATATCAACTGATATATGGACGAATTGGTACACAAGAGCTTGCTGTCATGAGTCTATTAGCCCCTATCGAAGGTTTACTCGTTTCGTTCTTTTTCGGCTTCGCTTCCGCGTGCGCAATTTTAGTTGGTCAGCGTTTAGGTAAAAATGAGTTTTCAAATGCATGGTCTTTAGCCAAGAACTACGCTATCAGTGCGCCAATCATTACCTTTTTACTTGCGTTAATATTACTCCAATATCAATATTTGGTCTTTATGCCATTCAGTAATTTATCATCAGAAACAATCACATTATCCCAAGAAATTTTGGTATTGATTTGCTTTGGAACCTGTTTAAAAGTATTCAACATGACTATTGCTATGGGGATATTGCGTGCTGGAGGTGATAATAAGTATTGTATGTTCATAGATATATCGGGGATGTGGATAATAAGCATACCATTAACATTTATGGCAGCATTCTACTTTATGTTACCCCTGTATTGGGTCGCTCTCATCGCTTACTCTGAGGAAATAATTAAAGCAGTTATGTTTATTTTCAGAATGAAAACTAGGCACTGGTTAAAAAACCTAACCGCTGAAAGTATGGCGTAGTTGGCACTACGCTTAATTAACTTAACGCGGTTACTGTCCTTTACTATTAAAAACCTTTTTAATAGTAATCAAAACTTATCTGCCGAGTTTTTCAACTGACTATTTAAATAGTTAATTTGCTTTTGAATTCTTAATGCTTTGGGTTTTATTAATTGTACTTCTTGTTTAATTTTATCTGCTGACCAGCCAAGTTGTAATAGTAATAAAGAAATAACAGTGCCTGTTCGTCCTGTCCCCCCCTTGCAATGTACAGCTACCACCCCTTTATTCTTAATCTCATTCAGGATTCGATCTTTCTTCTTTTGCCACTCTTGATGAAACGCCTCTTGCGGGGCTTCATCATCAATAATGGGGAGTTGTAGCCACTGGATCTTATATTTATGGCAAAGCAGTGGCAGCTTAATGGCATTATTTTCTAGCATTTCTTTATCAAACATTAGGGTAAGCAACATAGATACGCCCTGTTGCTTGAGTTGCAGTATTGACTGCTCAAGGTTAACAGCTTTAGTTCCGGGGCAAGGTGTAAATAATAGCTTTGCCCCATTTGACAGTGCTAAGGTTTCGAAGGGATGTATATTCATTAAATTTTCTCACATTTAATATATACAAGAGCATTTAGTATGCTCTTGTATATAAGCACTTATAATTGAGCTTGAATTGTTTGAACAGAATTAGCAGGAATTGACACTTCTACAAATTGATCACCAATTTGTAGTGAAAAGTTAATAGCTGCTTTGGTTGTGTTTAACAATTGTGTACTAACTAAATTGCTTTTACTCATGGCCGCACTTGCATGCAATGCATCACTATCTAGCCCAGCTAATTGAGTTTCTACTTGCAATGCTTTATCGCCAGGGCGGATCGTTCGACTAAACTGAGCCAGTACATGATAAATTGGCGTGTAATACACCTCTCCCGTTTCAGTATCTATCATAATCGGTGCACCACAGAAGTTTCCAACATGATTAGGTCCACCATTACTATCGAGTACAATGTTCCAATCAATCCAGCCTTCAAGCCAGTGATCTAAACTCACAATAATGTTTCGGGCATAACGATGCACTGGTGTATAAATTGGGTGTTCTTCTGGCTTTGGTGCCCATGTCGCGGTATATGCCCAATCGGTCGCATTTTCATTCCACCAAAAGTTATCATTATTAAACCAGTTAGACTCTTTAAATCGGATGGGATCTAAAATACCTTCTGGTGCATCTTTACCTAAATCATCAATGGTGCCTTCTGTGTGAATAATCGAAAACTCGGGGAATTTATTATGAACGCGGTCAAAGACTTCTTCGTTAACCTTATTTGTACTTTCATACCAATGAACCGCCGTACCATAAACATACTGAGCCGTTTCTTTATCCGCTAATATTTCATCTGTCCAATGCTCCATTTCATCACGATTTTGATCATAAATGAGTAATTTTACCTGCTCATGAGCACTTACTTTTAATTTTGGTCCCAAATGATCTTTAATAAAAGCACTTTGTGTTTTAGGCGTGAAATGCATACTTTCCCACTGACCACTATTACCATGAGGTTCATTTACCGGAGTTAGTCCCCAAATATCAATGCCTTCTTTTTTATAGGCATCAAGGTATTTAATAAGGTAATCAGCATACGTTGCTCTATATTGCTGCTTTAATTCCCCACCTGTTCCCTGATGGTTATTTTTCGCTGTAGGTTTAATATAATAGTCTTCAATGTCTTTCATCCATGGTGGTGCTGTCCATGCTGATGCTACTATTCTTAAATCTTTATCACTTTGTTTACTTTTAATTTCATAGGCTTGTTTGATCATTGGCAATAAATCGAATTGCTCATCTTTAATACCTGCATGGTCTTGCTGTTTAAAACCATCTTGATCAACAGCGATACTAAAAGACGAGAGTGCTACATCATCTTTAACTGGTGCATAAGAATACTTACCATCCACAGCAAAGTCTGTCGCGCCAATATGAGTTCGAGCAATGGAAAAATTAGCCCCTTTTTCACCATAAATATTTTCCATGACTTCTGCTCTTTTTTCTTTGCTTAAATGCGCAAGAACAAAAGCAGAAGATTCGGTAAAAGAAGTACCAATACCCAATATGTTCTGTTTAATAATATCAGGTCTAATGGTAATCACTTTGCCTTGAGCTTTACCTTGTTGAAAGGTCAAGTTTGGCTGTGGTGAAACTTTAGCACCCGCCTCACTCGTTAACAGAATTTCACTTGTTGTTGATAAATGATAACTAATTTCTTTCGTCTTGTTATTCACTTGAGATCCTTGATCTTGAAACATACAGCCAGTCAACGTTATAGAAGATATGAGCCCGATGAGTATCGCTTTGTTTTTCATGACTCACTTTCCACTATTTAAAGATTTATTAATGGGTAATTTAGTTAACCTATCTACTTGGATAGAATTAACTTGCCAAACATGCCCGCATCTTTCCAACCACGGTCAGGCGATTTACCTGCGGCTGATTCAGAGCCAATAAAATTTTCTCTTAGTTCGCTGCCATCGTTATCGCAATAAGCAACCATTAAGCCCATGACTTTACCTGCAAATAACTCAATAGCTTTATTGTTATCGTCCTTTCCTTGTAGAACGTCCTGGTAATTATCTTGATAGATCTCAATGCCTAGCTCCCAGAACAGCTTGTTACCCTGCTGTAACCAACGGCTTTCAACATGGTGTGAATAACTTTGAGCAAGTTTATTTGTCCCTATATCTATCGCTTGATTGTCCAAAGACATATGGTAGGCAAAAGCATTATGGTTATACTGATGATCACCGCCAGAGAAATCTTCGTCTAAAAATATCTCTAACGTGTCATCATCCCAATACTGAGTTAATGGGTCACGATGGGTATCAATTAAAATATCATCCACAATTTCAGTCAAAATATATAACTTGGATTTGCTCCAAACAACTTTGTAGCGGCCTTGAAAGTCTTCTTTTGAAAACTCTGGACCTAACCAACGTTGGTCTAAGTTTTGCCATTTAGCTGATTGCCATATACTTTCGTCAGCGATCCCATCAACTTTAATCGCTTTTCCTGCGTAAGGAGCAAAATATTCTGTTCGTTCAGGAGCATGAGACTCTTTGGAATATGCACTGTGAGCCTGAAAAACAAACAACATAAAAAGTGTTGTTAAACTAACATTTAGAACTTTTATTTTTGTCATTATTATTCTCTCTTTTAGTGGAAGTTCATCCCCAAGACAATCCCTGAAATTAACAACCTGATGATTCATCATCTAATGATGATTTCAACAAGACAACTGTATTACGCTAAAGCGGATTAATGCTGCGGTAAGTTGGAAAGTATGCAGGTAGTTATGTGTATAGACATAAAAAAGCCCTACTGACCAAAAGGTAAGTAGGGCTAGGAAGTTAATAAATTAGCTATTTATTTTGAAATATTTAAATCAGTAATGTAAATTTTATTACCTACACCACCACCTTCACCAAATATCGCTATTTGTGTAATTTTAGATAAGTTAAGTGGTATATCAGCCACATTGATGCTTACCTCTGTCCAGTTACTATTAACCGTAACCGGTACTTTGAATTCTGCACCATCAACAATAAAATCGATAAAATAAGCAGAGAAGGCACCTTGAGCAGCAATTTTGAAATTAATGGTGCTATATTTAGCCACATCTAATTTGTACTCTTGCACACCTCCATAAGTATCTCCCATTAACGCAAGTACCGCGCCCCAACCTGCACCTTTTGTTAATTCAAAAGCATTTAAGCCATTGTAAACAACATCAGATGTTAGCGTGGTGCCAGTTGACCATTCGCTAATAGTGGTATTGCCATTATGCGCTGAGTCATCTCCATCAAAGATCATATCTGAACTCTCGCCGCTAGATGAGAAGAATACAAATTTATCATCTGAGCTTTCTTTTGCTGGCGTAACTTTACCAGTGTCATAAAGCACCATATCGGTGATATAGATTTTTTGACTAGCAGAGCCGCCTGCATAAACCCCAAACACTGCCATTTGATTTACAGTTGATAAATTAACACCGTACTGTGCTAAATCTATATCAATGCTATTCCAATCAGCGGGATTTGCTAAGCTAAAGCTAACTTCTTGAGCAGTTTCATTTGCACCGACTTTAGAAACAATAGATAACGCATAACGCTCGAAAGTCCCTTGTGAAGCGACTTTAAACTTAATGTTAGTATAATTAGCCATATCAACATCATAGTTATCAACATTTACGCCATCAGAAATATCACCTTGTAGGGCAAGTACTGCACCCCAACCACCACCAGCGGTAAGTTGAATAGCATCTAAACCTGAATAGTTAATTTCGCTTATTGCCGTACCTGTGCTCCACTCACCAAAGATAATGTTGCCAGCAGCACTATTGTTGTCATCATCAACAATTAAGTCGCTGGTGATATCTGCATCGGATGAAATAAAGACAAAGTCATCATTCGTTTCACTATCAAAGGCAATGGCTTCATTTTTAATAAGCGAGAAGTCAGTCACATTAATAGTTGAAACGCCTGTTTGGCCACCAATACCATAGACGGCAATCCAATCAATTGATGATAAGTTCAATGGGATATCAGCAGCATCAATTGAAATTGTTTGCCAAGTTGCAATACTTTGATCTAGAGGCAGGCTAATTTCTTTACTAACTCCGTTAGCTGATATCGCCACTTTAAAGCCACCATCATAACCGCCACTAGTCGCTAGTGTTAATTCAACACGGTTGAATAAACTAAAGTCACCCAAAATACCGTTTTGGAAAGCTAATACAGTGCCCCAGTTACCTTGTTCTGGTGAGTTAGCACTAGAAGTAAGCTCCCACCCCATTAAGCCATCAAAAGTAACATCAGCTTGAATTACCGTGCCAGTGCTCCATTCACCAATAGTATCTGGGGTAAGGCTAACATCAGTGTCATCCGTAGAAGAAATAATAACAAACTCATCGTCAACTACTTGACCTCCAGTATCTCCACCACCAGTATTTCCGTCGGTATTAGCTTGAATAGAAACACTAACATCATCAATATAAACTGAACCTGCTTCAGCGCCTAAATCAAACAACACCCGGCTGTTATCATCACCAAAACCTGCAATAGTGAACACATAGTTATAGGTTTGCCACTCCGTCGTTAATGCTACGGTTTCCGTAACATTTGTCCATGGGTCTGAATTAAGACCAAGACCGGCAATCATACTCCGCGCTATAGATGCTTTTGCTTTAAACGATAAAACATAAGTTTCACCGGGAATTAAAGTCATTATTTGACTTAAGTTAACATCCCATGGGTTACCTGCTACTGCAATATCCGCTTGATAGAAAGTATTATCACCTTCGGTATTAACAGCAACAGCGCCTATCCAACCTTCAGTGCCATTATCAAAAGAACCATTGCTTAGAATTTCTTCACCTGCAACTGGACCAGAATCTCCGTCACCTGTGTCTCCACCAGAGCCGCTATCGCCGCCAGTGTTTTCACCTTGCAAAATAGTGATATTATCTACTCTAAAGACAGCACCTTCACCTTGAGCCCAATCTGGAAAAATCATGATAACGTCAATACCGTTTAGCTCTAAACCAGCATTACTTAAATCGTTTAGTGATATTGCATAATGCTGCCATTCTGCGGTGGGTGTAGATATTTGAATAAGCGCTTCAGTCGTTGTACCACCTTGTTCAACTTTCAAATTCCAGTTGGCATTGGCATTATTTGGTGGCGTCACCAATTTCATGTCAAATTCCAACCAACCGTTATTTAACATCGGTGAACCGTCATACGCTACTGGAATATCCGCTTGAGAGGTATTAAAACCAACGACAGCCGGTGCTGCTCCCATTGAAAATTCAACCACTTGGTCATGGTCGACATCATCGGTAACAACAGCAAATGTTGTTTCTTCATTACTGCTCCATGCAGGCCAACTTTCATTATTAGCATTATCAAATACAACGAGATCAATTGCTTCACCTGTTGAAGGTTTTATTGGTGTTGGTGCATCACCATCAACTAATGAACCACCCTCGCTAATAGGATCTAAATAACCATCACGAACACTTGCACAACCTTGACCAGTTATAGGGTCAACTGAACACTCATAAACGCGAACGTAATCAAACTCAAAAGCATTGTCAGCATTAAAGGCTGAGGCATCGATACCGCCATTATTAACATTTTCAGACCAACTTCCCCCCACGGCAAAGTTTAATATCAAATGGAAGTCTTGGTTGAATGGCGAGTTATCCCAATGGAATTCATTCTCATAGTCAGCAAACCAACCACGGTGTAATAAACCATTAGCATCGCCGTCACTGTCAATATTCACTTGTGACCTTAATTGTGTTTGATATAAGTAACCATCGACATACCAGCGAATTTCGCCTTCTTCCCATTCTATTGCATAAATATGGAAGCCGTCAGCAGGGTTTGCTTCTCCAGGTAAACTAAAGTGAGCACCACTGTTTGATTGATTTGGCCAGCTACGACCATACCAAAGATTACCATGTACTCCTGCCTCTTCAATACCTTGATTATTAATGGTTTTCAAGTTAACGGATTCAAAAATATCAATTTCCCCCGAATGCGGCCAACCACCATAAACGTCTTCAGTTGGTAACATCCATATTGCCGGGAACGAACCTTGACCACGTGGAGGTTTAGCTCTTACTTCAACTCGGCCATATTTCCAGTCACCTTTATATTTAGTACGTAAACGTGCTGAACTATAAGGTAATGCTTGACCAGATTCTGGTTTAGCAACAATTTTTAAAGCACCATTTTCTACAAATGAATTTTCAGGGTTGCTGGTATAACATTGTTTCTCGTTATTACCACCACCACTACAGTTAACTTCATGTTCCCATTTGCTTAAGTCAATGTCGCTACCATCAAATTCATCGTTCCATACCATCGACCAATCTTCACTTGGCGCGGTTCCATCAGTGCCAGTGTCGCCACCATCAGAATTTTGTAGGATTACACTGATATCATCTAGATAAACCGTACCAGCTTCGCTACCCATATCAAACAGTGCGCGACTGTTATCATCACCAAAACCTGATGTGGTCAAAGTGTAAGTGAAACTCTGCCATTGTGTAGATAATGTTGCTGTTTCAGTGGTATTAGTCCATGGGTCGTGCGCTAGACCAAGTCCTGCAATAATAGTACGTGCCACTGATGCTTTTGCCTTAAAACTTAAAACATAAGTTGCATCTGGAACGAGTGTCATTACTTGGCTTAAGTTAACATCCCAAGGGTTACCTGGTGCAGCAACATCTGCAGTAAAGATATTATTATCACCTTCAACAATAACAGTTCCTCCACTCCAACCTTCAGTACCGTTGTCAAAAGAGCTGTTCGTTAATAACTCACCTTCAGTGCCAGTATCGCCGCCATCAGTACCCGTGTCACCACCGCCTGTGCCATTATCGCCACCGCCAGTACCAGTGTCACCACCGCCTGTGCCGTCTGAAAAGCTAATATTATCAAAATAAACCACATTCTCTTGACTACGAGCAAAGTCAAAATCAGGGAATACGATGATTTGGTCAATATTAATGCTTTCGACTGCACCTATGTTACCTGAGAAATCAAAGGTTAATTCTTCCCATTGGTTAACTAAGGTATTCGCTACTTTAATTTCACCTTGTGCACCGCCACTAGCGATAGAAAATTTAAGTCCGACATCACTGATGACTGTTTTATAAACCATAATTTTTACAATGCTGTTTGAAGCATCTAACGTTAATGGTCCGAAATCGCCATGTGCTGATTCAGCACCTGCCCAAGGAGCACTTCCTTGTCTAGCGATAAATTTAGCTACGCTGGTTGATGTGTTTGTACCCGTTGCATCAGGGTTAGTGACAATTTCTACTGCTGGGTTGTCGAGGTTTTCAAAAACATTCCAGCTATAAGCCGTGCCTGTGCCACTAGCTTCAAAAGTGATAGTTTCAATAGTACCGCTAGTGTCGCCATCACCACCCGTACCGGTATCACCGCCACCTGTATCAGCACCATTACCGTTAAAAGTAATGTTGTCAAAATAAACCACATTCTCTTGTGCTCTACCCGCCAAATTAAAATCTGGGAAGACGATGATTTGATCTACATTAATAGACTCAAATAAACCGATGTTACCTGAAAAATCAAAGGTTAATTCTTCCCATTCATTGATTAAAGTATTAGCCACTTTAATTTCTGGTTGAGCACCGCCATTGGCAATGGCCAGTTTAAGTCCAACATCACTGATAACGGTTTTATACACCATTATTTTTATGATGCTGTTAGTGGCATCTAGCGTAATTGGTCCAATATTACCGTGTGCCGTTTCAGCACCTGCCCATGGAGCACCATCGACTCTCGCGGTAAACATAGCGACTGTTGTAGAAGAATTTACACCTGAAGATTCTGGATTAGTAACAAATTGTACTGCGGGGTTATCAACATTTTCAAATACGTTCCAAGAAAAGCTTTCGCCGGTACCACCTACCTCAAAATTGATAATTGGAAGACCATTATCGCTTGTAGGTGGAATTGAAAGACAGCCATTGGTATCAACTACAGCATCTACAGCAGTATCTGGACACTGATCAATGTCATCATTTACGCCGTCATTATCACTATCTAATTGTCCAAGTGAGCAACCATTAGCATCGACTAACGTTTCAGCAAAAGTATTTGGACAAGAATCAAAATCATCTACGACACCATCATTGTCGCTGTCTTGTAGAACGGGAGTATTTAAGTCTTCAATTATAGCTTTAGCAACAGAAATTTTTTCTTTTTCACTTTCTATTTTACTCAATGCTTGAGTAATTTTCTCAATAGACCTTTCAATTTTTCTATTTGATTTTTCAATTTCATTCATAGCTTTCGCTATTTTATTTTCTTTATTTTTACCTTTTGCCTTGGCTATTTTTTCTTCTTGTTTCTCGATCTTTTCTTCATACTTAGCAATTTTCCCTTCTTCTTTAACGATCATCTTTTCTAGTTTATTTATTTCTTTTTCTGATCTTCGAATCTGTTTATTAGCTTTCTTGATTATTTTTTCATTTTTTTTATCAACGCTGCTTATTTTTTGAGTATTATCCGTACCGATATTACTTTGAACAGAACCAACGGTATTGGGCATTGCAAGCGATTGTGGTGCTACCGCAAACATCCCCACTAACGCTAAACTTTTTATTATTTTATTCATCATTTACCTCAATATTTTTGTTAGTGCATTCCAGCTTTATAATTGATAAATAGACATTCAACGTTATCGGAATAATTTGAATGTTTTTGAACATGACCGTACTAATCGTATTTTTTCACAGTACTGGTTTTCTGTTCGCCTATTAAAATCAATCAAGTAAAGACAATAAATCCTGAAATATAGACGACAATTAATCATCTTATTAGGTGATTAATTAAACAACGACAATGCGCTAACATGGACTTTGTCAAAGACGAATCGGATAAGTTAAAATGACAATGCGCCAACATGGACTTTAGCAGCGATGAATGGGAAATTGATGACATCAATTAAAGGATACAGTGAGGCTCAAATTTCAAATATTCACAATTTATGAAATAATTAACCGCAGTAATGATTACTTTTTATAAGGAGTAAGGTGAATATGGGTATGACAGTTTAAGGACAAGCGGTAAAAGCTAGATGCATAAGTTGAATTACCGGGTCATAATTCAATTTAATAACTGTCATCGATTGCGAAATATAGGGATATTCCGCTACCAGTCAGATAAAAAGTCCTTGATCACGTCTCGGTAGTTTCGACTAACTTTGACTTGATCATACTCTCCAAGCTTTAGAAAATATTCGCCTTTGGTATGAGGTATAACTTTTTGAATATAGTTAAGATTTACTATTGTTGAACGGTGAACTCGTTTAAATATTGATGGATCTAAATCATCTAACAAGTTTTTTAGCGTACTTCGCTTAATATGAGTAACACCTTGAGCGTGAACACAGCAATAATCACCTGCGGCGTCAACCCACTCAATATCAGCCTGTTTTAGCAAAGTAATATCATCTCTATCTTTAATGATTATTTTATGCTCAAGGTTACCCTTGTTTTGGCCTAATGAACTTTGCCCTTGTGAGCTTTGGCTTGAACTAGCACTATTTTCTCTTTCATTAATGGTATCTATTGCACCAATAATTCTTGATTTATGCTCAGTTTCTTCTTCGGTTTCAAAGCGGACAATCGCTCGACTAACTGCCCGAGTAATTCGTTCTTCATCTATTGGCTTAAGAATATAGTCAACAGCATGCACATCAAAAGCATCTAATGCGTATTGCTCAAAGGCCGTTGTAAAAATGACCAAGGGTACAATATCTGATTGGAGTTTTTTAATAACACCAAAACCGTCAACACCCGGCATTTGGATATCCAAAAAGATCAGATCGGGTGCCAAGTCCATTGTCTTCTCAATTGCTTCTCTACCGTTCTTACACTCAGCAATTATTTCGATTTCAGGAACTTTATTTAATTTGGCACGTAATAAATTAAGTGCCAATGGCTCATCATCAACTATTATTGTTCTTAATTTATGCATAAACCTAACAAACCTTCATTGAATTATATGCTTGATTAACTATATCAGGTTCACCCTGACTATCTAGTGGTAATTTAATGGTAGTTTTTAAACCACCAGAAGGTCTAACATTAAGGTTATATACATAATTATCGGTATACAACGCTTTAAGGCGTTCATCGATATTACGCAGTCCAACACCTCGGCCTGTTTTGCTCTTAATTTTATTTATATCAACTCGTTTTGCTGACCCTGTATCACTTAATTCTAGTACCAACATATTATCAATTACATCAGCCGATAAACTTATGACTCCACCTTCTTCATTTTGTGCAATAACATGTTTCATCGAATTTTCAATAAGAGGTTGCAGTAATAAACTAGGAATGAACGCGGCTTTTGCTGCTTCTGATATTTGAAAATCAAGTTGTAGTCGCTCTCCAAAGCGAGTTTTTTCTATTTCTAAATAAAGTTCTAATGCTTTTAATTCAAATTCTAACGCTATTTTAGTATCAGGGTCATTATCTAGTGAATAACGTAAGAATTTACTCAACTGAACCGTCATCAGCTGTGCTTTTTCTGGAAGCTCACATTCAATCAAGGAATTAATTGCATTCAATGTATTACAAAGAAAATGTGGATTTAACTGATACCTAAGCATTTTGATTTTGGCATCTCTTGCAACGGTCTGAGCACTTAACCTTTTTAATTGTTCTGTTTTTGCTTCAGCTTCTTTTTTAAGCATGATTTCATGCTCAAATTGCAATAATTGATAATAGCGGATGCCATGGAAAAAACCTGTCCAACAAAAATAAATAAAGATACTACTAAAATACCAACCGCCAAATTGAGTCCAAATTTCATCAGTGCCCGTCAGTCTTATGTAGAGTTCTACTCTAATAACTGTCCAGATAAAAGAAATCAATAATACCGAAGTAATACTAACGAATACACGTATAAAAATGGAGGTATTCCAACACCTCATAAAAGCCCAATACAAGGGCAGTGAGAATACTACACCAACAAAAGATTGTAAAAAGGTGTGATTTAGGTGTGCAACATCTATTTGAACATACCAAAGTGTTAAGGAAACTAGACTGATTAAAGAAACAAAAGACCAAAAACAGAACTGTAAAAACCAAAATAGGTAGATAGGATTTTCTGATATAGAGTTGTATTTTTGTTGTAAAAAATGTTCGGACATAGTGTCTCCTGGCGTTTCAACTTATTATGTTACAACTTATTATCAACCGGATCGATCGTAAAATTCCTATCCGTCGCATGTATGACCCACCTTAACGCAAACAGTAAAAAATAATAAATACCATTAAGTCATTATCTTAGTCTATAAAAGCAATAACCCCCGTTTAAAAAACGAGGGTTATTAAATAAGCTACACCGCTAAATGAAATTAGGCCACTTCATCCTTTGTATTAATATTAACGATTGTATCTGCATGAGTTGTTTTTCTGGGGAATATGTCTTTCATGACTAACTTAGGTGTGCGATCAACATAAAACAATCCCCAATGTTTTTCTGGCTCTAGTGGATCTGACGAGCCCTTCCATGGTTCATCAAAAGCTTCAAAGACAAACGTTAATATTTTCTCTTGTGTTGTCCATGCAAGCAATTGTTCATAATAATGAGCCTGTAAGTCTTCGTTAGCATTCCACGGTTCTATACCCCTGCCATTTGATGCCGTTGTCCAACCCGCTTCAGTAATAATCACTGGCTTATCAGGGTAATGATTTGCCACACTATAATAATTTTGTTTGGTATATTCGAGCGCATCTTCCATCGTTCTAAATTCCCATGCAGGATAAGTATGAATGGAAATAAAATCTAATTCAGCAACCAAAGGCTCCAATTTGTACGTCCATGGAACGTAGTTTTCGCAAAAAGTAACAGGTTGTTTAATTTCTTTTTTGATTTGACGAACATAATTCACTAGTCTATCTACTGGCACCATATGATCGGTCCATTCAACACTAGCTTCATTACCGACAGATACTGAGAAAACAATGTCATCATACTTTAATGATAACTCGATCATTTTATGTATTTCATTACAGTTATTCTGTCGGTTAGCACTAAGAGTTTCTTCGCTAAATTCAGCACCCCATGGACAATGAGGGTTACTCATTTCAGCAGCCATATCAACACCGAGCATTACTTTGAAATGTAATGCTTCTATACGAATAACATCTAAAACAATTTCAGCATGTGGTCCACAATCGTAAATACGAAGGTAATTCCAATTGCTTGCTAGTATAAGTAAGTCTTCCTTAACTTCGTCATACGTTGGATAAATGCCCTCTCTTGGATTTTGTCCCTCACGATAGCCAGAATAACAAATAGCATTGGCATGGCTTAAATTCATTGAACTAATTGTTGCTACTTTATCACTGTGTTTCTTAAACATATTTCATTTTCCCGTCTTTATCCCAAAGTCCCCAATAAGCACCTACATCGCCTTCATCAGCGACTTTCCATGTTTCATCAAATGATGAAAAATAGAAAATTTCGATACCATCTTCTTCCGCCCATAAGTAAGTATTTATAAAATACTTCAAGGCATTTTCATACGATGGCTCTGCACCTCTTTCAGCAGTACCAACATTAGGCCAACCGGTTTCGGTGATAATGACTCTTTTGCCCTTACCTGCTTTCACGGCACGTCGATACATATCTTTCATATAAAGTAACGCATAATCCGCTGAGCAGCCTTCCCAGAATGGGTAACAATTGGCTAAAATAACATCACAGGCATCGGCTATCCGTGGGTAATCTTCAAATTCAAAGTAAGCATCAACATAACCCACTTCAACATTCGGCAAGGCTTGTTTGGCGCGATTGATATAGTCCAACAATTGCTCTTCCGATAAATCACCACGCAGTAGTACTTCATTGCCTACCGCCAAAATATCTACATGTCCTTCTGTTGCAGCACAAATGGCATTAGCGAGCTCTTTTTCATTGTTTTCTAGATCGCTATCTAACCAAACACCTACCATAGTATTAAGGCCATTGGCTTTTGAAATAGCGGGGATTTTTTCATTACCTTCTGTACAAGAAAAAGAGCGTACCCAATTTATATTGGGCTTAATTATGTTTAAACGCTCAGATATTTGTTCCGCTTCAATTTGTGTACCCGGTCCTTGTCCTTCAACATAGGGACTAAAAGATATGCCATGAATTTTCTCAGTTAAAATATTGCTTGCTAAAGCTCGCAATTCATCAACTGACAAGTTTGAAAAATTCACACCTGCCAATGACATATACTTATTGTATTTACTCGACATTTTGTACTCCAAAAAATTTCGTTTTATTATTCAAATAACGTTTTATTAGTATTATTTACTCAGCAATCTCATTCAGAGAAGAGCTGAGTTGAATTTAGGTTAAGTGAAATTTGACGAATATGACCATTGCGTAAGAACAAGTTTGAGCTTTCTTTCTCTGGTAACGTCAATTGATTTAAGATTTGCTGTCTCCCATCTTCCCATGTAATCGTCAATGTTGACTCTTCACGATCACTGACTTGATAAACAATGGGAACCTGACACCAAGTAAAGGCTAACCCCGATTCAGGTACTGTAATTTCTTGCCAATTATCATCAACATCCAAATAAGTAAATGGGGTTACTTCTTTAACAAACTCACATGGGCGTAGTAAATTAGTTTGAAATTGAACTGTGCCTGCTTTGACCCTAATCCCCAACTCGCCAAAACGGGCAAGGATTTCTTCTTTAACTTGTCCAGTCATCCCTGGTTGTTGAGCGCCTGCATGTTTTGGGGTATGAGAATAAGGGTCCGCAGGGAATGCACCATATTCACTCGGTGTTTTATTAAAGCCTAATCCTTCACGCACTCGGTAATACAACTTACCTAAATGGCTGCAAGTACCTTCATCTTCACCATTATCTACCGCAGTGAAAAAGTTTTCTTCTACCGCTAGTAATAACTTAGCGACCATATGCCAATAAATACAACCTAAACCTTCAAAACCAAACATGCCACCAGAACGCCCAGTAAACTCCTGATGATTAAAAACTTCTTCATAAATAGCGACTAAGGGAGATCTCGACATTTCAACTAGATCGCCATAAACACCAGACAGCGCATCTAACTGTGTCATTAAATCATCACCATTGGTTAAGTCTGCATTAAAGCGATATACGCCATCACTATCTTGCAAAATGATGCGTTCATCCTGCTCTCTAAGCATTTGCTTTAACAATGGATTTGTTTGAACTTTATTAGTATCAACACAGTTTTTTTGCAAAAAGCTAGGTAACTTTCTGTCTGGATATAGCATAAAGGTATCTTGGTCTTTACGATAAACATCGCTTTTAAACAATGCCTCTACTACAGAGATAACTTTCTCTGAGCTAAATGCTCCGGAACTTAACGCTGCCACTTGCCCTTCTAACATAGGATAAAGATCATCAATAGTTAAACTTTCCTGTTCAAAGGCAAGTAAGTTATAGGCATTATAAAGGCCATCTTCACGCTCATTGGTGTGAATAGTATGCTCAATTGCAGCCAACGCATCTTCAAGCATTGACTTAATTTGCTCAATTGGTTGCAACATTTTTCCAGAGAATGCTTCTTGACTATAAATTGTTTCGCGGTATCGACTTGATGCCTGCCCTAGTTCAGATGCACATTGATAACGTTCATCAGCACTTATTGGTGCATTATTTAATAACGGACGCACTTTCTTCAATGCATTGGCCGTTTCAACGATCCAATCGTTTACTTCTTTAGAAATAATGGTCGATTCTGACTCTTTCGCTAATAGCTTTTGCAAGAAACAAACATATCTGCGTAAATAATATAAAGTCACGACAGATACCCCCTGACCCACTAAGGCATTATTGGCATCATTCCATTCAGGTCTTTGGGTATTTAACCAAATGCCTCCGTCTATCACTAAATTACCCAACTTACAAAGTAGTGGTACCATTAACTTTTCAAGCAAGTTAACTTGATAAACTTCACCACTTGAGTCGAGCATCAATTTACCATCAGCACCTATTTTGCTAACACGTTTTTCAATTCGTTCAGCTAACTCTTCATCATAAGTAACGGTGCTTTTAGCATTTTTAACTAAGGCATCAAATGGTTTTATTCTATAGGGCACATTAGCGTAACTAAACAGTGGTTGACGTAACAATTCGCTCAGTTTATCTGGATGAAACGCTTTTGAAAGTTCCAACATTTTTTGTAAATAAATGATCTGATGATCACCCCAATAACCGATATAACTCCACGGGTCATCTGGCTCTTCAACTTCCCAGTCAATTCCCTCTTTAGTAATACGGTAAGGGTTATAGCCATCAATGGTGGAAGCGTTAACGAATTTGGCTATCACATTTTCAATAAACTTAGGGTAGCTGAATGTTAACGCTTCCCAATTTTGAAAAATGTCTCGCCAATTACCTTGATAGGTCAACAAACTATTGTTGTTGTCATCTTTTAGTTTAATGGCAAATTGGTTCCATGGACGACTTGGGTCTCCATGTCTTCGACCAAAAAATATCGGCAGATATTCATAACAAAGACGTTCAAGCTGTTGATCTTCTTGTTGCTTAACCAGTGTAAGTAATTGCTCTATATTGATGCTTTCGGGCAAACATCTAAAAAACTCTTGGTGACGTAAATAAACATCACTATTAAACAAGTTAACGGTACTTGAGAAATCTTTTGACGATATTTGATAATGTTCATCAAAAGCACCACCACGCAACACATTAAACTGCACGTTAGCGTAATGGTGTACAGAAACATTTTCTTCTGCAGTGACTTGAAAGCCATCTGCTGTTGCCATAATGCGGGCTAAGCCATCAGAGCCCTGCGCAATAGACGAAAGTATGTTATTTTCCAATGTTGAGGTACTAGATAGTTGACTACGCAGTTCTGTCGCTTGGCTTTGACTTTGTTCAACATTAGCAACAAATTGCCAAGTTTTATTCTTAAGCGGCTCTAGTGTTATAGTTGAATTCACTAAGAATGCGCCACGAATACCACGTTTATGTGTTTCCTGTTTTATTGGCATTCCTGTGCGAAAATTAGCTAGCTGTTCAGACGACAGTAATATTTTTGACTGCTCTAAACCTGAACAAAATACCGTATTTGTTTTTAATGACTCACAAGGCTCTGCTCTATCAGTAATACCTGAGTAAACAGTAAAAAATGCCAATCCTGAACTTTCATCCAATTCAGTCCACTTATATGCATCAACTAAATTACTTGAATTAGTTTGCGTAAAACGTGGCGTGCCTGCAGGTAGGATATTTTGAAAACCATCAATAAGTTCAACATTTGCAGGCTTGTCTGATAAGTTCACCAATTCACATTGACGAACAAAACCATACTCTTCACTTGTCGCCCATGTGTATTTATATTTAAGCTGAAGATCATTATTTATTTCTTCAAAACAAAGCTTATTGCCCAATAAGTTTTTATATAAATTACGCGTGATTTTATAACGATTGTCATGTTCTCGGTTAAAGGGTTCCCAATTTACAATCTCGCCTTTGTGATCAACACGTAATAGCGTTTTACAACCCGTATGAAGATCACTTTCATGTATTCTATCTACTGTGATATACGGAAATAATGCTGTTTCTGGAGAAACTCTTCCGGCAGTTAATCCACCCGTTGATGATACAAATAACCAATGATCACTATTTGAAATGACACTGATAAAAAAGGGTGCCATGTTGTTAACATTATTGATGGCGTAATATCGCTCATCATCTAACATAATGAATTCACCGGTTGTTTGATTGTTATCTGTTTTACAATTTTTCATGTTAATTCCTACCTTAACTAGCGGCCTATGTGCTACTTAAATATTTAAATTAGTCAGTACAGTTTTATTCTTACGTCTGTATCTACTCGTTATTTTGTTAATGGATTCAAAGTTAATTCTTTCAAGGTAATGGTTTAAAAACTCTCACGTAGTCGACTTCCATTGATACAGGAAAAATACTGTCATCAATTGGTCCCCCAGCCGTACCCCACGAACCACCAATCGCTAGATTGAGAATAACGTGGTAAGGGTGATCAAAGGGCCAAGCCTCCCAACCAGTTGACTCGTTTGAATAAAAGAAATATGGGGTTTCATCAAAGAACACAATAATATGTTCTGGTGTCCATTCTATGGAGTAAACATGAAAAGCTTGGTCAACAGTTTCACCTTCAAAACTTGCTTTTCTTTGTTCCGAATTAACCCAATAATATGCCTTATTATGTACAGTGCCATGAATTGTTTGCATGTCGTAACCAACATGTTCCATGATGTCAATTTCACCAGAATTAGGCCAAGCATCACAAGTTGAATTTCCTTGCCAGTCTTCATCTTGTGAGCAAGTTGTTTCGTACTTAAAGGGATCACTAGGTAACATCCAAATAGCAGACCATGTGCCTTGCCCTTTAGGTAGTTTGGCTCTTACTTCAACACGCCCATATAATAAATCACCTTTTCCTTGGGAATGAATTCTGCCCGACGTGTATTTAGCATTACCATAGTCTTCTTTGTGAGCGGTAATAATAAGGTTTCCATCTTTAACCTGAACGTTTTCAAGAAGGTCAGTGTACGTTTGGTCTTCATCATTTACCTTACCAGCAGGCCAGATGTCATAGCTCCATTTGTTTGGATCCGGTTTACCTTCATAGTCGAACTCATCGTTCCAAACTAACTCCCAATCATTTGAGGTTTGTATGTCAACTGATGTGGTGGTGGTTTTACGTACTACGAGCGCATTTAGAATAGCCTGCCCTTTAGATGCCTTTAGTTCAATATTAAGCAATCCATCAGTGACGGTGACATCATGAACAGCACGTACCAGCTCAGAGTTATTTTTACCATCGCGTGCCAGTTTTATATCAAGCTCATCAATAACTAACTGCCCCTGAGCGTACACATCAAAAACGCGCTCTCCAATAGCAGGGTTTTCTGGCTCTGCAAATTTAAAAGTAACTTCGTAGCTGCCATTTTCTACTGGCTGTTGTATGGTTAAATCGCCAAAACGATAGCTTTGAAACAGAGCACTATCTTGCGATCCTTTAATTGCCTCAAATATAGTGCCTTTATTGTCTCCTAACACTAAGCTGTCAGTTTGATATGTGATCCCATCAGAACCTTGATACTGCTCTCCACCGATATTAACGGCCCAGACAATATTGCGATTAAAAGCATGAGAGTTCGATTTTTCTTTAACTGCATTTTCAGTGGATAGCTGAGAAGACTGTTTAGTTGCTGGGATGGTTTTTATACTTTCCTCCGAAGTGCATGCACATAAAACTAGGATGGCTGACATTGAAAGCAAAGTGCTTTTCAAGCGATTAATGTTTAAATTTTTTTTCATTTGTTCTCAAACCTTAAACAAGTGTAAATAAACAATACATTTGTTATTTGGTATTAAATAATTACATTCAACAATAAAGTAGCCTGAAATAATGACAATCAAAACGAGTTAAAACGGACTGAGGGTGCGGTAAATACGACAAATAGTTATTTTCAGCGAGAATATATATCTAAGAAATTACTCCTATGAAGCCAGTAAAATAGTCCTTTGACCCATACAATTGAAATATAAGATAAGAACAGGGCCAGTAGTTCGTTTCATCCTCCAGATAGTCCGCTTGACCGCTTTTAACTATTATTATTTCACCAACCCTGAAATTATAATTATTAGTGTTATTTATTAATGCTGATATATAGCAGGGCCAACAGCGCTCAATATTTAAACAATATGTTACCTATTGTCGATATTCCCTTAGCCTAGGTCTAACATTTAATTTATATGAAAAAAACTGATGAAACTTAATCCGTTTTATAAAAAAAAAACAGCTAACATTTTTACTAAATAAAAATTTAATATCGCTATTAATTATAGGGTTGATGATAATTCTACAGCTCTCGCCGTAAAACGCTTTAGCCAAGCTGCTTAGCATTACTGAAGGAGGTTGGGCACTTAGTGCAAATGAATTTGGTGAACACGCCAGCGAAGCAAATTAAAAACAGTACTTTGATGAAATTAAACAATGAGCTAAATCAAGCAACACCACTTTCTTCTTTTTCGAGGAATTTGATGAACCATGGAAGGGAAAGCCGGATAATTTAAAGGGTGTAGAAAAGCATTGGGGATTATTTAATGTAGATAGAACACCACAAAAAGTATTAAGTAAGTTGGATTAGTCTACATTGATCTTACAAAATGAAACCAGAACAAAGTTCTGTAAAGAAGAGTATAAAAAAGGACTGAGATGAAAACATTGTGGTTATTAATTTTATCCTTAGTGATCTTTGGATGCACAACTTTTGGGACAAACAATACTAAAGTCGACGTAAATGTGATCTGTAAATGGGGAACACAGCAGTTTGATTTGTGCCAATACAAAAATCAGGAACAGATGATTGATGCGCTGTTACTGGCGATGGTTCTGGACGAAAAAATTGGCCAAATGACTCAGTCGGTTTGGCACAATAATGTGTCTCCTGAAACCATCCGTGATAAAGCTATCGGCTCTATCATTCATACTGAAGGCCCCACACCAGGGCCCAATGCCATGGACTGGGTCAATAAATTTAATGAATTTCAAGCGAGTGCATTGCAAACCCGTCTGGGTATTCCGCTACTGATTGCAGTCGATGCCGTTCATGGTCAAAATACCTTTGAGGGTGCGGTAATTTTTCCTCATAACATTGGTATGGCTGCCACCAGAAACCTGAACCTGATCAAGCAGGCCGCTCAAATCACAGCACTAGAAGTAGCCGGAACGGGATTTAACTGGACATTCTCTCCCTGCATTGCCATGCCGCAACATGAGCATTGGGGCCGGGTCTATGAGGGATATACTGAAGACAGAGATTTAACCACAGCGGCCGTTATCGCGTCTGTTCAGGGACATCAAGGAACGAGCCTTGCCCACCGTGATACGGTAGCAGCCACCGCAAAACATTTTATCGGTGACGGCGCCACTGACGGCGGGGTTGAAGGCGGAAATGCGATAATGACTGACCAAGTCATGCGCGAACACTATTTACCCCCATACACCGCGGCCGTTAACGAGGGCGTTGCGTCTATCATGGTTGGGTTTAACTCTTATAATGGCCATAATATGCATCAACATACTCACTTAGTCACCGATGTATTAAAAGGTGAACTGGGCTTTGAAGGCGTTGTTGTTAGCGACTGGAATGGCGGATTGCGCTTTGGAGATCCCCATACCGTTATCAACGCTGGTATTGATATAGCCATGCAACCGGGCAATCACAATGAGTTCATGGCAAAACTTAAAGCATCGGTCTTTGATCAAACTGTCCCAATGAGCCGCATTGATGATGCCGTGCGCAGAATTTTAACCATGAAATTTAACCTT
Organism: Colwellia psychrerythraea 34H; assembly: GCF_000012325.1. Lineage (NCBI taxonomy): Bacteria > Pseudomonadati > Pseudomonadota > Gammaproteobacteria > Alteromonadales > Colwelliaceae > Colwellia > Colwellia psychrerythraea. The sequence continues at coordinate 3,885,667 of NC_003910.7, forward strand.
GGCCTGTTTTCAGATCCCTTTGCCAAAAAAGAATTCGCCGAAAGTGTTGGTTCCCCTGCCCATCGAGCGGTTGCCCGACAAGCGGTGCGAGAATCATTGGTGCTGTTGAAAAGCGACAATGATGCATTGCCACTAAGCTCATCTGATTCGATTGCCGTGATTGGTAGCCATGGTAACAACAGTGGTCTGCAAAGTGGTGGTTGGTCTATTCACTGGCAGGGACAAGCAGAAAGTTATCGCGGGGCAACGACCATTTTTGACGGTATCAAAGCGCAAGGAACACAGGTTGAATATGCTGAACATGGCTGCTATCCGGATATGCCTGCAAGCAAAGCCATTGTGGTTGTCGGAGAAGCCCCTTATGCCGAGGCTCTTGGCGATAGTGATGAGTTATGGCTAAGTGATGCCCACAAAAAACTCATTACTGGCTGCAAAAATCTCGGTAAAAAAGTCATTGTGATACTTATTTCAGGTCGGGTCTTGGCGATTAGCGAAGATTTAGACAAGAGTGATGCGTTTATAGCAGCTTGGTTACCCGGCTCTGAAGGTGCTGGTGTTGCCGATTTCTTGTTTGCCACCAATGGCTTCAAACCAACAGGTAAGTCACCTTATTCATGGCCGGTTGCCGTGACCGATATACCACTGGCACCGAACGCAGAACATGCTTTATTTAAATTTGGCTATGGTTTACAAGATTATTAACGTCGGTAAAACGCCTTTACTTAACCAGAAATAACCAATTTAACAGAATATAACAATTTAAACTCTTGGAGAATATATGAAGTCTACTTTACCCCTGATCCCACTTGCATCAGCATTACTATTGATTGCATGCTCTGGCGAAGTAACAACTAACGAGTCAACAAAACAACAAAGCACAGTGAGCAATTGGCACGTTGATTTTTTCGATGGTTTCGATACGTTCAACCCCGACAACTGGCAAGATCAGCGCATATGGGTTAATAATGAGACCCAATGTTATGTTCCAGACAACCAGTTTGGCACGCGTGAAGTGAGCAATGGCAGCATCAAGCTGAAAGTTATCGATACTGGCGAGAAACGCAGTTGTGATAATTTTGACAAACATGGCAAACAACATCCGGATACCCAATATGTTGCAGGTCGTATAGCTTCTAAAAATCTTAAGGAATTTGTTAAAGGCAAATGGACCGCTCGCTTAAAAGTCGAAAACAGTGGTCAATCCGGCATGTTCCCTGCTTGGTGGCTCCTCGGTGCTCAAAATAATGAGCCCCCCGTACAACAGCCTGATGAAAACGTGTGTTGGCCTATGGTCGGCTCGGGTGAAATTGATATTTTTGAGCATCACAGTGATGGCGGCCCAGATCATTATGCAGCACGAGCCATTAAAAGTAATGGCAAGTGTGGAGACGGTGATTGGCAAGCCCTGATGTTGGTACAAGAAGCCAAGCTAGACGAATACCATGATTATTCAGTGGAATGGGTTGGCGATGATGTTATTTTCCGCCTAGATGAAGTTGAAGTATATCGACTCCCTGGTGAAGCAGATAAACTTGCTGAGCCCTTCTTCGCCATCTTGAATTTTGCCAAGATCAATGATTCAGCCATGACAGCTAACTGGGTTATGGAAGTCGATTGGGTGAAGCACGAAGCCTGGTATTAATAGTAGCTTTTCATTAACCATGTACAGGGATACCTTTATCGCATCCCTTGATCATTTACAGGTGAATCGCCTTGTTTATGGCCGGTTGCTATTACCTATATTCCAATGGCACTGAACATGTGTTGATGTCTGTTTGTATCCATATCACCCCTCCTTTTAGCTCGGCTATTGGCACTGTCTTTTTGAGACCTCTGTTTTAGTAATATCCGACTATTCAAAAGGATTAATTTTCAGGAATTTGAATGAAACCTCTATTCGGTAAGGTTGCACTTGTTACTGGAGCAAGCCGTGGTATTGGAAAAGGTATTGCGCTTAGCTTGGGCGAAGCAGGCGCGAAAGTCTATATTACGGGAAGAACTGTCGAGGAAGGGAAATCTGCTTCATGCCTGTCCGGAACAATCCACCAGACAGTTGAAGAGGTCATTAAATTAGGGGGAGAATGTGTGGCTATTCAATGTGACCATAGCATTGATTCTGAAGTGGAAGCCGCGTTTAATCGTATTAATGCAGAGAATAAGCGACTGAATATTCTGGTTAATAATGTTTGGGGTGGTTACGAACATTATACTGATGGTACCGAGTTCTGGCATGAAAATGGATTTTGGACTGTACCAATTTCACGTTGGGACGCTATGTTTCACTCTGGAGTTCGAGCCAATTATATATCCAGCGTACTTGCTGTACCGCTATTAATGCAGCAAGAAGATTCCCTTATAATTACTCTTTCATTTTTCGCCGCTCAACGTAATGACAAAGGAGTAGCATACGGTACTGCTAAAGCCGCCTCCGATCATATGGTAGCGTGTATGGCAGAAGAGTTACGAGAACATAATATTGCTGCTGTTTCTCTGTATCCTGGCCTTGTACGTACTGAGTCGGTAATGAAAGCCGCAAAGCATTTAGATTTATCCAATTCTGAATCACCACAATTTATTGGACGGGCAGTTGTAGCACTTGCTAGCGATACTGATATCATGAAAAAATCGGGACGGGTATTGGTTGCCGCAAAGCTTGCCCAAGAATATGGTTTCACTGACATCAATGGAGAGCAACCACGCCCTTTAACGGCACAAGATGTTTAGTGTTTAGATTTGGACTTAACCGGATTAATAAGTCACTGAAAAATAGTAGTAAATCCGTACTTTAATGAAATATTAAAGCTTATATAGTTTAAGTTATTAAAAGAGAATTGAGTCATGGAACCACGTATCAGCATCATCACGTTAGGTGTAAAAAACCTAAAAAAGTCTTTTGATTTTTATACAACTCTTGGGTTTCCATCATCGAGAAACCCTGAAGATGGTATTATTTTTTTTAAAACTAGTGGTGTATGTTTAGCTTTATACCCTTTAGATAAACTAGCAGAAGATGTATTTCCTAGTCTTAATTCAAATCCTTCAGGATTTTCAGGTGTTACATTTGCTCACAATACTCGATCTAAAGTAGAGGTCGATTCTATATTGGAATTAGCCAAGACTGCTGGTGGCAATATCGAAAAACCAGCTCAAAATGTTTTTTGGGGTGGCTATAGTGGTTACTTTTCAGATCCAGATGGATATTTATGGGAGATAGCATTTGGTGATTGTTGGGAGTTCAATGAAGATGGAAGTCTAATCATAAAATAATGATCTAAAAACTGGACGTCATCAATACAAAAACTAATCAACTTTATAGCACTAAGTAGAGACTACAACGACTAAAAAACCTGCACTATAATATTTACGTTTTGGAGCGAAATTCAAATGATTTTTAAGATAAAAACTACCTTTCTACTTTTAGCATTACTATTTTCAGTATCTAGTAACTCTCATGCTAAAAATAATGATTTCACTTGGCCTAAAGGGAATAAATTAGCTGTAAGTCTTTCCTATGATGATGCCCTAAACAGCCAATTGGACAATGTGATTCCTGAGCTGGATAAATATAATCTAAAAGCATCCTTTTATGTCATTCCAAACTCCCCTGTGATGAATGCACGAATGGGGGAATGGAGAGCAGCAGCAAAAAATGGCCATGAACTAGGCAATCATAGTATCTATCATCCATGCAGTGCCTCACTACCAAATAGGGAGTGGGTTCAAGAACATCATGACCTTGATAATTACAGCGCCTCACAAATGGTTGAGGAACTGACAATTGCTAATACCTTTCTTAAAGCTATTGATGGTAAAACCGAACGTACTTATACCGTTCCCTGTGGTGATTTACTCGTCGGTGGTGAAGAGTACCTCAGTAAAGTAAATCATCTTTTTACTGCGATTAAAGGTCACGGGGCTGACAAAAGGTTTTCTCTTATATGGGATCCAACAAATTCAACAGGAAAGGAACTAATTGATTATATTAAAAATATCCCTGCTGAAATATTATTAGTTAATATTATTTTTCATGGTGTGGGGGGAGATTATTTATCTGTTTCATCAGAGGCTCATGCCGCGTTATTAACTTTCTTAGCGAATAATCGGGATGCCTATTATGTAGATTCATATATAAATTTGATGAAATATGTAGGTAACATGGAATAATTATTCCATGAATGTATGCAGACTCGCGAAATTTCCCCCCTCTTAATATCAAGTTTTAAGTGCAACAAAAGTCATTATCGATACAAAAACCAATCAACATAATGAATTCAATTAACGGGTCGAGACCAAGCCTCAATTAATTAATTGAGGCTTAAGTATATAGTCAATATCTTCCAGCCACTCTTGCTAACATTTTATAACACCCAGTTTGTAGCCATTTCCTCGGTATAATTAACTTGATTACTAACACTCATGAAAATATAGCTATTGATACGTCTGCAAGTTTAAACCTTATAAATAGTAGCTATATACCCATTACCATTCAAGATGCATGTTTCAAAGTGCTTAAGCAATTTCAATTCAAGGCGCTGTGATGAAATAATGGTTATTCAGGAGAATATGCTCAGGATAATTGCTCCTGCATTATCTAATAAGGTACTTCCTGTACCGTCTGCATTCTCTAATAACACCATCCATGTAGCGCCATTATAAATCACAGCAACGATGAAGTGATGTTGCTCAAGCGCTTCTATGATGGACTTAAAATCACTTTATACGTCGTTAAATAATCAAACCATAGAATGACTATGCTTAAATTATCTTCCTTGCCTAAAGTCCTTTTAATTCCCATTGAAATCCTGCACTTTGATTGGTAACGGGTATATATTACGCTTGTTGTGCTTCATTGAGCTCACCATGAATCTGCTCTACCCTTTTATTATCAAGAACATACCAACGCATCACTAAAGCTACTAGAATTGAGCCAATTGCAGGATAAACAGTAAAGGACAATAAGATCCCTTGCTGAGTCGCCTCCGTCTGTTCAACATCGGCTTGGTAGCCATAATAAGCAAGCAACCAACCGGCAAAAGCGCCACCAAAAGCGACACCCAGCTTAATAAAAAACACCACGGCAGAATAAACCATTCCCGTAATACGAACACCAGTTTTCCAGTGGCCATAGTCAATGGTATCGGCCATTTTGGCCCATAACAATGGTGTCGCCATTTGTAAAAAGAAACTCCAAAGGAAAAACAATGCAAAGGCCATGATGTCATATTCTTTAGGGACAAAATAACTGATGACACATATGAATGCTGCGATTAATTGAAGCGTTATATACGCTTTGATCTTACAAACTTTTTTGGCCAGGGGTTGAGCCAAAGCACACCCTAAAATACTACCAATCATTCCGAGTGTAATAAACAAAGTTATATACTGTTCGAGATTAAGAACATATTTCACATAATAAATAGCTAAAGTCGCTCTTAATACTTGTCCCGTTAATAAAAAGAGACCGGCTAAGCATAAGATTCGCCACTGGTCATTTTTCCAAAGTGATCTTAAGTCATCAAAAAATGACGTTTTTTGCTCTGCAGGCGTGGAGACCCTTTCATTAGTGCCACTAAAGCATAATAAAAATAACACCACACCTAAAAGACTCATCGCCATCATGGTTAATTGATAACCTTTGGCTTTATCACCTTCACCAAACCACTCAACTAACGGAAGTGTACTGGCTGCGACAATAAGCCCGCCTAACATGCCTAAAACAAAGCGATAAGATTGCACAGAAACACGCTCAGAAGGCTCTGCTGTTAATACACCGCCTAATGCAGAATACGGGATATTAATCGCCGTATACGCAATCATAAGTAAAGTGTAGGTGGCAAAGGCATAAACAACTTTTCCATTATAGGAAAAATCCGGTGTAGTAAATGCCATGACTGAGATTATGCCAAAAGGCACCGCTAACCATAAAATATAAGGCCTAAACTGTCCCCATCGGGTTTTAGTTCTATCTGCCATAGCCCCCATTAAGGGGTCAGTAATCGCATCAAAAAGTCGAACCACTAAAAATAAAGTACCCACCAGCGCGGGAGAAAGACCAACGACATCGGTATAAAATATCAGCAAAAACATCATCACTGTTTGAAAAATGATATTACTGGCAGTATCACCTAAGCCATAGGCAATTTTTTCTCGTATTGTTAACATAAAATCTCACTTCTAATTCTTTGGTATGATGATAGTTGAATTAATGAATTCAATACTTGGGTGATATTACCATCATACTTTTTTCGGTTATTTACCATGAAAGGTAAAGCTGAAAATACTGTTGTCTTTTTATCATTATTGTCACTGTTAGCCCTGACACTGGAAGAGATTAAGCATCAAGCTGTTGTTGCTCTATTTTTCAGCAATACTGCTTAAATACTGAAACAGGCATCTTGAAGTAGCGCAGGTCTCAGTGTTCATCAACACATCAATTAGGCTTTAGAATTACAATATTGATCTAAGTATTGTTTATGCGTAGGTAGTGATTTGACCGTTTGCTCTATCGAATTTTTAATACCATTTAAAAACATGTCTTGTTCATTCGTTGACATCATATCAGCTATTGGATGGTGATTTTGTGGGGACAAACCTTGCCCTAACATGACTTGAACCCAAGAATTCTCAGCAAATAAATCCCATGGTGCTTTAAAGACATAACCATGTTCTTTAAATAATTCAATACGATGACTCAATGAACTTGGAACATCCATTTTGCTACAATAACGCCAAAAAGTTGAATCGTTTCTATTGGTAACATGGTAATGCAAAATGATAAAATCTCTAATGTATCGAATTTCTTCTTCAGATTGATAATTATATTCATTTATTACTGAGTCAGTTATCCCCATTTTAGGGAACATTTGCATCAGTCTAATAATACCTCGTTGAATTAAATGTATACTGGTAGACTCTAAAGGCTCAATGAAACCGCTTGATAAACCTAAGGCTACACAGTTTTTATTCCAATGTTTTCGGCGCTGGCCGGGGGTAAATTTAATAAATAAAGGTTTCTTTAATGTTTTACCTTCAACATTTTCAAGCAACAGTTTCTCAGCGTTTTCATCATTCAAATATTTACTACAATAGACGAGGCCGTTTCCTGTTCTATTTTGTAATGGAATCTTCCATTGCCATCCAGATTCATGGGCAATAGAACGCGTATAAGGTTTAGGCTCTTCAGTACTTTCTGTTTGCACTGCAACAGCGCGATCACATGGCAGCCAGTGTGACCAATCATCGTAGCCTGTATGTAAAGCTTGCTCAATCAGTACACCTCTAAAGCCCGTACAGTCAATGAATAAATCACCTTCTATAGTTACGCCTGAAAGCAAGGTAAGAGATTTTATAAAACCTGATTTCTCATCGATATTTACTTGCTCTATTTTACCTTCTATTCTTTTTACGCCATTTTTTTCAGATAGTTTACGTAAAAATTTTGCGTATAATGTTGCATCCATATGGTAAGCGTATTTCAAGCCACTATTTGGCAGGTGAGCGAATTTTTCATTTAGTCCAGCTTGGAGTTCTAAGCAATATTCTTCATACTTTGCCTGATAGCCTTCTTTTTTACTTCGATTGTAAAATTGTAAAAATGTTGTTGCCCAACAATCCCTACCAGTAGTGCCAAAAGAGTGAAAATATTCGCTATCGTTATCTTTCCAATTTTCAAAATTGATGCCTAGTTTAAATGTTGCGTTTACACTACTCATAAATTCAGCTTCATTAATCTTTAACATTTTATGAAATGTTAACAGAGGGGGAATTGTTGCTTCGCCAACACCAACCGTTGATATTTCATCGGACTCAACTAAGGTAATATTTAAGTTATTACCAATAAGTTTTGCTAATGCTGTTGCAGCCATCCAGCCAGCGGTTCCTCCGCCAGCAATAACAACATTTTTTACTTCTGATAGATTATTCATTTGTAATTCCTTACTAATAGCGTAAACGTTTAATTAGGTAATCTTTAAACTTTCGTAATGCTTTTTCACTTTGAGGATTGAGCATCCCTTTTGCATGTTCTGGAATGTGATCTAATGGCGTCGCTTCAAAAATATAATGTTTGAATAAATTGAACCAAATATCTTTTTTATCTTTTGGCAAGTTCCTAAGCGCCATAACGGCATAAAGCAAAGCGTTACCAGACTCATCAGTAAGATGGTCGGTGGATGACCACCAAAATGTGGTTAACAAATTAAAATGTGCTAAACCTTCAACATGGTGCCACCACATACTGGGTAAAAATAGTGCATCACCCGCTTCTAATTCCCCAACTTGGGCATGTGCTAATGCTTGTTTGAACTTAGGGTATTTAATAAAATCGGATTTTTTAAAGTCAACTAGGCTTATTGATTGTCCCGCAGGGGTGAAATCAAGTGGGCCAATATAAAGGTTTTCAATTTGTTCTGGTGGGAATAACGTAAAACGTCTTTTGCCATAGATATTACAGGCTATATTATTAGGTACATCGTAATGGGCAGGTATTGTACTTTCATTGCCCATCCACATATTCATAGCGGGTGATTTACCTGCTATATGAATATTGTTTTCTTTTCTTAAGTTGGGGAAGTATGCATCTACAGGTGTTGTACCCATATAATAAAGAGAAGGAGGTGTATCACCTTGGGACTTATTTATTTGTCCAAACAAGTCTGCTAATGACATTTTATAGGCTTTGCAGTTAAGCGCTGTGAGTGCTTTGTTATAGAATATGCGCCCGTCAATATCAGGTGTTCCGCAACCAACGACTAAATCTTGGCCACTAGCATATTTCAAAAGATAACGTTGTAATGCGGTTTCAGATTCTTGCCCTTTTTTAACCATGGGCCAATCTTTAATAAAGCCCTTTAAAATAAGTGGCTGTTTTGATTCGATTATAAAAGAAGGAACATCACAAGCAGATATACCCTCTACACTGGCAATTTTTTTAAGAGTTCCTAACATTTTATTTCTCTACGTTGTTTGTAATAACTTGTTTTTTCTTTTGATTAAATCACCCATATTTAGAAGTGATGCTATTGCCATATAGAGTGGTTTTAAAAAGCCTTTCTGACTTAATTCAGCCAGCTGTTGAGATGTTAAGTTATTTAATGATTCTTCATTGATAGTATAGAATCCAGATAATCTATTATGACTTTTATCGTTAAGTTCTATATCAAAAACAAATTTTTCTAGTAAGTTATACTCATTTAAGAAGTTTAGAAAATCTTGACTCTCTGCAAAACCTTTATCTATCTCTCCCAAAACGTCGCCTATATGCTCTATAAAAGGAGTGTTTTGACCAAACTCTGTGAATATGCTCTCACCTCGTTCTTTATTAATTCTAGGACTATCGACATCAAGGTGGATAACTCTTTGTTTTTGTACATTGCCATTTATTTCTTGGTTCTGAAAACCAATTAAGAAAGGTTGTGCCTTAATTGTATGAGGAAGGTAACCACAATCCCAATCGCCATTAGTTAAAAATAAATTTTCTTTCTTTTCCAAGCCAAGTAGTGCGTATGATTGAAATTTTTCTGTTGCTTCATCTTTATGAAAAACAATAGGATAATAAGCTTGAATATCATAAAACTCATTAGGAAAGGTAAGTGTAAGCATTATATTATCGCCTAACTCAGAGCTTCTTTGTGTATCAACCTTTAAGTTTCTATGTTGTTCATTATTCAACATTTGATGATTTGACATAATTTATCTCTTTTTTATTTGAAATATTACGCATAAACAATTATCTATATACATTAAAGCATAGACATATTTAGTTTTAATTGATAAAAAACCGCCCAATGGCGGTTTTTTAAATTATAAAGACGTCGTTAGAAAGTATAGCGAGCGCCGATATTGTAACGAGGACCTGATTGAATAGCATTTAACAGTTCGTTTCTGCTACGGCTATACATACGTTGAGTTTCATCCGTTATGTTAATTCCTTCAAAAAACACAACTAAGTCTTCATTGATGTTATAACTCGCATTGATATCAATTTGTGAGTATGACTCATTGATGCGCGGGTTATTAAGGTTGTTGTCTGTTTTCACTAAGAATTCATCACGCCAGTTATAAGCGATACGAACTTGTATGCCATTTTTATCGTAAAATGCGACTAAGTTGGCAGTATCACTTAAGCCAGGAAGGGCAAATTGACTGTCAAAAACGGTTGGGTCATATTCAGCATCACTATCTACGAAAGTTAAGTTGGCTTGTATACCAAAGCCACTTTCAAGTGCATGTTGGAAAGCTATTTCAAAACCGTCGATAGTAGCATCACGCTCATTAAATGGCACCGTGACATCAAACTGAATTAGTTCATCTTCGGCAACAGAGTGTATTTGCCCTGTTGTGGTTCCGCTTGCGTCTACGCCGGTTATGGTGCTTGACTCTGGATAGTTATCAAAAATATATTGTCTAATGGCAGTATTGTCACTACTACCTACGGCAGCCATAGCTTCATCAAAGCGAGGTCCACTTGTAGGACTTCTAAGGCCGAATAATTCACTTTTATTTTTCGTTGTGCCAATGAAGTTTTCTATATCTTTTCTAAAATAACCTACAGACGCATAACTTCCTTCGTCAAAGTACCATTCTAATGATAAATCAACATTGACAGACTCAAAAGGAATTAAGCCCGGATCACCACTGCTAGCTGTCGCAAAACCTTGTCTGATTTCACCAATACCAACACCACCTCGAATATTATTGTAGGTAGGTCTTGAAAGTGTTTTACCGAATGAGGCTCTTGCTACCCAATCATCATCAATCTCTAAACTGATATCAAGGTTAGGTAAAAAGTTATTATAATCGCCATCAAAGTTAGTAAAGGCGCTTTCTCCAGTATCAACTGTTGCAAATTCATTGTTAGAAACCCAATCCACACCTGTGTATGCAGGTACCATTGCGCTTGCTTTAACATCAGTTTCTTCATAACGGAAACCCGCAGATATATCTAAGGGCATATCTGCAATTTCAAATTCCATATTTATTTGAGCATAAATAGCAGTATATTCTTCTGATATAAGTTCATCAGTTGTCCATTGATCATTCACACAAAAACGATCTGCGCATGGCCAAATACCAGGTGAAACTTCGTTATTACTATTAGCTGGCGCAGCATAAGAAGCTACTTCATTCGATGCATCGACAAAACTAAAATTGTAAAACAAGTCAAAAAGGTCAATTGTTTCTCCTGCTGCGTTAGTCCCTGTACTTGGTAAGTTATCTAATTGAGAGGAGCTGCTACCCGGCGTAAACAAACTATCGGTAACATCATCTACACTGCCTTCACCGCCCCAAGTATCTCGCTGAGCAGTCATAATCGAAGCTCTAATATCATTCTCAGTTTTTGAGATACCAAAATCTACACTCGTGATAACACCCTCATCAAAAACGTATTGCCCTCTTAACTGAATTTGAGACAAATCATTTTCAAATTGGCTGTTTCTTAAAGAACTACCTGTTGTAATTAATTCAGCGGGACTGCCTGTTAAACCGTCCAATTGTGAAATAGACATTACAGGGAAGTCAGGCCTAAAATCAATCGTGGTACTCTGACGAGAGTTAACGGCATACTCCATAGTTGAGCTATTACCGTAAGGGCTATCTGCTTTCGATTTTGCTGAAGAGTCGTGATAATCAAGTTCAAATCTTAGGTTATCAGTAGCTTGCCATTCTAGATTTAAACCAATTGATTCATTTTTATTTATTGAAGCATCTGATGACGTAGAGAATGATAAATCAGGACCTGCGCCTGAATGCCAAACAACAGGAGAGTGGTTTGTGCCTGTTGTAAATTCATTTAAGCTGCCATCAATAGTTTCACCTTCCCAAAACCAAGCACCAATGCCGTTTGATGTAGACTCAACCGTTTGTTCTGAAAAAGTATAATCAGCAGTAATAGTGATGCGGTCACTTGGAGCATATTGAAAAACAAGTTGTCCATTATCTCTGGTGCGATCAAATTCGGTAAAGTTGTAACGAAATTGTTGTGGACGGTTGAATGTATCACCATCTTCCCAGTCCGTATTATTGATACCGCCATTCCAGCCGTCAACGGGGGCAATGGCTTGAGTATGCCATTGCGGAACAACAGCCTCTTTAGTTGCACCATTTCTTTCTTGGTGACTAAATGAAATACCAAAACCAATGGTATCATCGGCAAAAGTATTACTATAAAGACCTGAAATTTCAGGGGTGACGCTATCACCTTCGTCAGTTGACTGGTCCATCACAGCTTTGACCCCAAGAGACGCTTTTTGTCCTGGTGTATTAAGTGGTCTTGCTGTCAAAATGTTGATAGTTGCACCGATACCGCCACTTGACACTTCTGCTTTAGCAGTTTTATAAACTTCTACACCGCTGACAGCTTCAGAAGCAAGATTAGCAAAATCAAATGAACGAGAGTTACTAATGACGGTAGATTCAAGGTTAGACGAAGGCATTTGACGGCCATTTAAAGTGACTAAGTTGAAGTCTGGACCTAAACCACGAACAGTAACTTTAGAGCCTTCACCGTTAGATCTGTCAATCGATACACCAGAGATGCGCTGTAATGATTCAGCTAAGTTAGAATCAGGAAATTTACCCATATCCTCTGATGATATAGCATCAACAACACCTTGTGCGCTACGTTTGATATCCATCGCTTTGACTAAGCTACTGCGGATACCTGTGACAGCTATTACTTCAACATTTTCTTTATCTTTTAAACTTACTTCTTCTGCTGATAGTGCAGGTAAAGCAGTTGCTCCAAGTATCAGTGACAAGCTCGTTGCAATTCTTGTTTTAGTAAATGTTTTCTGGATCATATTAGTTCCCCTTGATGCTATTTATTCAACACCTTATAATTTATGCGTAAACGAATGTGTTCTCTGAGCTGACACTATTTTTAATAAAATAATAGTCATTAATACAATAAATCGTACATATTGCCCAAATATGATACTACTCTTTCAAAATAGAAAACCTATGCCTTTACGCTCAAACGCCCCCTTTTACAAGGTAAAGTGGACTAGTTAAAAAAAGGGCATTTACATCTATTAAGCCCCATATTTATCCCTGTCGTTAAATTTAAAAAGTCATTGATTATCTTTGGTAATACTTTTTAGGATCGTGCCAATGTTAGTACTATGGTGAATAATATTGAGGTTAGATGGAATGTTTTCGCTGTAAACTTAGGGGGTATTAAGTTTACGCTTAAGCTTTTCAATACATTTTGAATGTATTATGGGGACAGAGTTTATGAGTGTTTCAGTAGAGATAACACAGTGATTGTTCTATTGAACAAGTAGAAATGAATACATATACCCGTTACCATTCAAGATGCATGTTGCTCAAGCGCTTCTATGATGGGCTTAAAATAACTTTATACGTCGTTAAATAATCAAAGCATAGAATGACTATGCTTAAATTATCTTCCTTGCCTAAAGTCATTTTAATTCCCACTGAAATCCTGCACTTTGATTGGTAACGGGTATAGTTAGTGTGATTGTTATAACTGCATACCCAAGTGACTTTGAGTATGCATTATATAAGAAGCTTTACGATGAAGGATTTAATTCAACGTTCTGTATAGGTTCGTCATCATCGACGGTCATTTTTCCACGTCGAGCTTCTAGAGCTTCTCGCACTTCACGCGCTTTATCTTCAGTTAATGGATAAGCCATTATCATCCAAATAGCGATTAACGAGGTTATTATCGGGATAATCACGTCGCATAAACGCATGAAGAAAATAGTGTCTGCTGACTGTTGGCCTGCTAATGCAACATCAAATCCTGTCGCATTGAGTAGAAAACCACCTGCAGCGAGTGCTACAGCCATTCCGAGTTTTACAACCCACCAATAAATTGAGCCAAACATTCCCTCTCGTCTTTGTTTAGTATTCAATTCATCAAGATCACATACATCTGCAACCATAGATCCCATTAAGGTGAACAATCCACCTAGACCAAAAGCAATAAAAATTGAAGGGATTAACAACAACATCGGACTTTCTGGTGTATAGCAAACCCATTTAAGTGCATAACCAATAATAGAAACACCTGTCGAGAAAAAGAAGGCATTACGTTTTCCCATTATGGTAGATAGTTTAGTGACAAGAAAAATAACACAAAATGTTGATATTGCTGACACCGTTCCAGCCCAGCCAGCAAATTCAGCACCTAATGATTGATCACCACCAAAAACATAATAAATAATGACGTAAGTTTGAAACGAAGAGACCAACATAAAACCGTTAAATACTAGAAAGGTTGCAGCGCATAAATAAAGAAATGGCTTAAATTTAATGGTTGTTAAAAAGCCCTTGATAAAGTCCTTGAAGCCAGCTGGGAATTCTTCGTTAGCTTCATTTTTATCACTTGAGCTGACATTCAAACTTTCTTTGTTTGTTTTTTCTTCTTGATGTTTTGAACGTTCTTTCAAAAATATAGCGGGTAAAATCCCAACACAGACAGTAAAAACGCCAATAATAATAGCTAACCACCCTGCTCCTTCAATCATATCTTCAAATAACATATCATTTTGCATAAACCATAGGAACCAAGGAGCCACTAACCAAGCCATTTGTCCCATGAAATTTTGTACCGCCATGAGCCTAGTTCGTTCATGATAATCAGGCGTTAACTCATATCCCAAAGCTACCCAAGGTGTTGCAAATACGGTATAAGCTAAATAAAAAATGATTGAACCAATCAAAAAGAACCAAAAATAAAAATTTTCACTTTGATCTCGGGGAAGTTGCCACAGTAAAGCAAAAATGACTGCAGCTGCTATAGCGCCAAAGAAAATATAAGGCCTGCGACGACCCCATTTTGATTTAGTGTGGTCAGAAATATAGCCCATTAAAGGATCTGTTATAGCATCAGTTAATCTAGGCAAGGCACCAATAAGACCTACCAAAACAGGGTTCATCCCTAAACCAAGATTCAAGACAATAAGCATACCGCCAATCGCAGCACCCAATAAATTATTAACAAATGCCCCTAAGCCATATATGAATTTTTGAACAAACGGAATCTTATCTCTATCACTTGTTTCTACAGTATGGGCCATATTTTTATTCCAATATTAATTTTTATGAGTGCTATGCTAAAATTACACCTTGTTCTCCGAGCATAATTGAACAAAAAACACATTATATAGATAAGAAAAATACTCAATACTAAAACGATGAGATGACCTTCAAAAAACGGTGAAATGGTCAATAATGCTATTTAATACAAATATGAACACCTAGAAACGTAACGCCACTATCCCTAAAAAATCTTTTTAAAGTCCAGATAATCTACTGATAAGTCCACCTTGTCGTATTTAACTTGTATCCTGAATTATTAGTAATAATGTAGGTATATAGCTTCTCCTAACATACTTACATACGGAATAATATTTTCATCCGTAACAACGCAATCCAACAAATAAATTTAAGGGAAGTAAATGCTATCAAAATCGTGTCAACAAGTTCATGAGTTAAATTTTTCGGATGTAGAATCTGAAGTAGTTACACTGCTATCGAGAATGACTATCGAAGAGAAAATTGGCCAAATGAGTCAACTTTCTGGAGATGGATGTATTGTGTCAAAAAACTTGCGCAAGGCGGTCATAGCTGGACATGTAGGTTCTATTCTTAATGAAGTGGACCTTGACACAATTAACGAGTTACAACGGATTGCTATACAAGAATCACGACTAGGCATACCATTATTAATTGGTCGAGATGTGATTCATGGCTTTAACACCATTTTTCCCATACCACTTGCTCAAGCCGCAACATGGTCGCCAAAAATTGTTGAACGGTGCGCTAAGATTGCTGCAATAGAGTCTTCAAATAGTGGTATAAACTGGACCTTTGCACCCATGATCGATATTGCTCGAGATCCTCGTTGGGGGAGAATTGCTGAAAGTCTAGGAGAAGACCCATATTTATGTAAGACCCTTGCAAACTCAATGGTAAAAGGGTTTCAGGGTGACAGTTTATCAGACACAAATTCAATTGCTGCTTGTGCTAAACATTTTGCAGGCTACGGAGCAAGTGAAGGTGGAAAAGATTACAACACAACTAATATTCCAGAAAACGAGCTACGCAACGTTTATCTCCCCCCATTTAAAGCGATAGCCGAATCCGGAGTTGCCACATTTATGGCATCTTTCAGCGATTTAAATGGTGTACCAGTCACAGGAAATAGCTGGCTTTTAACGACTGTACTCCGCGACGAATGGAACTATTCTGGCCCTGTAGTCAGTGATTGGGAAGCCGTTCCACAGTTAGTCATACATGGATTTGCCTTCGATGATTATGACGCTGCAGGTAAAGCATGTACTGCGGGGATCGACATGGAAATGGCCAGTGATTGTTACTTGAAACACATGAAGCATTTAATGAATAATAACGTTATCTCCCTAGATAAAATTGACAGTGTTGTAAAACGAATACTCACACTGAAATTTAACTTAGGGCTTTTTGAATCTGCCATTACATCCCCAAATCAACCATCAAATAGTTTAAATACAGACCATCTAAGCATTGCTAAAGAAGCAGTAATAAAAAGTTGTGTCTTGTTAAAAAATGATAATCAAATATTACCCATAGCTAAATCGACAATTAATACCCTTGCGGTAATAGGGCCTCTTGCAGATGATGGTTATGAACAAATGGGCACGTGGGCTTTTGATGGTAAAGAAAACCAAAGCCATACGTGTTTGAATGCATTAAAAGAAGTAGCCAGAAACGCATTTAATATAAACTATGCTGTAGGGATGGAAACCACGCGTTGCAACCATCACGACGGTTTCGCTGAAGCGATTGATACAGCAATAAATGCAGATATAGCGTTGATGTTTTTAGGTGAAGAAGCTATTTTATCGGGAGAAGCTCATTGTCGGTCGAGCATCGATTTACCCGGTGCTCAGGAACAACTGATTAATGTAATCCACGCAACGGGGACACCTATTATTTTGGTGATAATGGCTGGAAGGCCCATTACTTTGGAAAAAATCATTTCAAAAGTAGATGCCATTTTGTTTGCATGGCACCCAGGAACAATGGCAGGTCCTGCTATCACTGATTTATTGTTTGGGGTAGAAAGTCCGTCAGGAAAATTACCGGTTACCTTTCCTCGAACGGTTGGTCAAATTCCACTTTATTATGCACAAAAAAATTCTGGCAGACCCCCCATTGATGAAAAATTTATTAATATAGATAATATTAAAATGAGAGCGCCACAAACTTCCTTTGGTATGACTGCAACCTATTTAGATACTCATTTCTCTCCATTATTTCCTTTTGGCTTTGGCCTATCCTATAGTCAATTTTGTTATACAAAGATCAAATTAAATAATAAAGTGATTCCTATGGGGGGCGCTGTTGAAGTAAGTGCAACGATTAACAATGTTGGTAATTATAATGCAGAAGAGGTAGTTCAACTCTATATTAGAGATATTGTTGGTAATGTAACTCGCCCTATAAAAGAGCTTAAGGGTTTTCAACGAATCACTTTAGGAAAAGGTGAAAGCATGGTAGTCACATTTAAACTACACACTGATGAACTTGCGTTTTATAACCAACAAATGGAATATAAACCCGAAGCCGGACTATTCCATGTTTGGATCGGCGGGGATTCAAGCACGACGCTAAAAACAGAATTTGAAGTGACAGATTGAGAAATTACTGGATATAAAAATAATATGCACTCATTACTTAATAACTTAGTGGTAAAAACTAAAGTGGATGAACTAATGTCAAATATGACATTAGCACAAAAAATTGGACAAATGACACAAGCTGAACGGCAAAGCTGTACGCCCGCAGAAGCAAAAAAGTTTCATTTAGGTTCAGTTATGTGTGGTGCGGGCTCTACCCCTGGGGAAAACAAACTTAAAGATTGGTTAACAATGGCTGACAGCTATTGGCAAAGCTCATCAGTAAAAGATGCATGTCATCATGGCATACCCTTACTTTTCGGGGTAGATGCTATTCATGGTCATAATAACCTTTGTCAAGCCACTATTTTTCCTCATAATATCGGCTTAGGCGCTGCTAACGATCCCGCACTGATTAAAGAAATAGCCATCATTACCCGTAAAGAAGTATTGGCCAGTGGCCTTGACTGGACCTTTGCACCAAATCTTGCGGTTGCAAAAAACCAGCATTGGGGTCGGTTTTACGAAAGTTTTTCACAATCACCCGATATAACTAATAAATATGTCAATAACATTATTACGGGACTGCAAAATCAACTACACACCGAAGGTATTCTCGCTTGTGCAAAACATTGGGTTGGCGACGGAGCAACGTCTTACGGTATTGATCAAGGTGATGCCAAAATTTCGTGGCAAGTGTTAAATAAAACTCATATAAGTCCATACATCACAGCGATTAACTCGGGAGTGATGACGGTCATGGCATCGTTCAATAGCTGGAATGGTGACAAATGCCATGGCCATAAGTTTCTACTTACTGATATTTTAAAAAAACAGCTTAAGTTCTCTGGTTTTGTCGTCTCCGACATGAACGGCATTGACTATCTTTCAGACGATTTCTACTTATCAATTGCACAAGGCGTAAATTCGGGCATTGATATGTTTTTGGTTTCAGAAAACTGGAAACAATTTATTCGATACTTAAGTAACCACGTAGAATTAGGGACAGTATCAATTTCAAGAGTTAATGACGCTGTACGTAGAATTCTTACAGTAAAAGTCGCAATGGGCTTACTTGAAGCCCCTAAACCAAGTAAACGAAAATGGGCAAATGATAATAGCTTTGGCTCTATGGAGCACAGAGAAGTTGCACGTAAAGCCGTTAGAAAATCACTCGTTTTACTTAAAAACCATCAAAACACACTACCTTTAGATAAAGCGGCACGTATTTTAGTAACAGGAAAAAATGCTAATAACATTGGTCATCAATGTGGTGGATTTACAATAGCTTGGCAAGGTGTTTCAGGAAATGATGAGTTTGAGCAAGCAACATCGATATGGCACGGTATTAAAAAAATTGCACCTAATGCGTTTTTAAGAGAACAAGTTGAACATGTAAATGCAAATGATCACGATGTTGCTATTGTAGTCATTGGTGAAACCCCCTACGCTGAAGGATTTGGTGATATTAGAAATGACGATAATCTTATTATAGAAGCAGGATCACAAATAAATGGTCAAATTAATGTTTCAGAGCCTTATGGTAGCACGATAGAATTACAAAGCTTACACTCGGAAGATTATGCAACAATTAAAGAACTTACTGATAAAGGATTACCTGTCGTTGTCATTTTAATATCGGGTAGAACACTAATTATTAATTCAGAACTTGAAGAGTCAGCAGCATTTGTTGTCGCTTGGTTGCCTGGTACTGAAGGACAAGGAATTAGTGATGTTATATTTGGAGATGTTAATTTTCAAGGTAAACTATCCTTTGATTGGCCTAAAAACACCGTAACAAGCTCTTTGCCACTATTCCCTCAAGGTTTTGGATTACATTATTAAAATCAAGTAAAAGATCGTTGTCAGAGACAACTTAATGCCAACCTCTAAAGCACCAATAAAATAAGCCAATAATCCCGATATTGTAAATTAATATTGTGGAGTATGTCACAAAGTACCACCAACCTGCTTAATACCTAAGGAAAACTGGACACTGGCAGTAAGAGTTATGTCAGATCTTTTTGCTAAACGAATGGGGAGAGAGCTTATCTCTAAAGAGATAGGTAACATTATTTCTTATAATTACGTAAGAAATAGCTCTGCTATGCCTATTTCACCTTATTATCCCAGCGTACTCTCAAGTAGAATATTTCAAAAAATAAATGTACCAAAGAAATCAGCATTTCTTTTTATTCTTAATGCAAAATTTATTCATGTCAACTTGAAATCAAGCAAAGAGCTACTGTTCAGTGATGCTGAACAATATGAAATTATTATTTTGAGCCAAGTTCAATGAAAATGGCAGGAAACAATTTTGGCACAGTAAATGGGGTATAAAGACAGAGGATTAATAAAAAAATATACGGGGGAATCGATTGACGATGACGAACCAGATTATATTAATCAGATAACTAATAAACTCGGCCAACTAAAGTAATTAGATTGTTACTACAGATTTTCCATCAAAAAAACTCAAGAACCTCTCGAGCTTTTTTATTGGGTTAGAAAGAGCTTTTGAAATGAACTAAATATTGTCCCCTCTTCCACTTTTTAGCTTTAAACAACTATTAAACCACTGTTATATAATGGATTTATATTTAAAACGGCATTTTCATCCCTGGTGGTAATTGCATACCGCCAGTAAGTGCGCCCATTTTATCTTTATTTTGCTCTTCAACACGACGTACAGCATCATTTACAGCAGCCGCTAGTAAATCTTCAATCATGTCTTTATCATCTTCCATTAAGCTGTCATCAAGCTCAACTTTACGAACACTATGACTACCCGTCATTGTTACTTTCACCATACCTGCGCCTGCTTCACCAACAACTTCCATTTGCGCTAGTTCTTCTTGCGCTTTAGCCATTTTAGCCTGCATTTGTTGGGCTTGCTTCATTAAGTTACCCATTCCGCCTTTCATCATTTATTCTCCAATATTTCTAAGTAGACTGTTTATAAATTATATTTAAATGCTCAATGTAAGTATTTTACCTGAAACACTGTAAGTTTTGAAATGAATTTATTCTAAAAGAATAATGGCAGTTCCAAAAGAAACGTTCAAAGTTATCATTCAACATTAGCGAGGTGAAATACTCTCTTCATTCAAACTTGCTTGAAAAGTTTCTTGCAAGGCAATCACCACGGCATCTTCTTTTAATAAAGTCTTAGCGTACTCTAGACGCTTATCATTAATTTGACCTTGAATTTGATATGGGTCGGCAACCGTTTCTTCCACAATATCAAGTGTAACCGTGATTTGTCTTGCTAAGAATTCACAAATAGCGCTCTGTAAATGTTGATGAGCGATTTCAGTACTTAAATGTCTAGTTGCCTGATCTAGCTTAAGAATCAAATTATCATCAGTAGATTTTTCACTGATTGTTGCATGTATTGCTAATTGACGAATACGCGCGGTAAGCTGCATTGAATCGATCATATGCGCCCATTTATCAACTTGATTCGCTTTTGTTACTTTTGCGGGATCTATACTATCTTGATGAAACGGTAAGTCAGGTTCTGGCGCAATGACCAAGCTTTCAGTTGATACAACTTGAGGCTTAACTGTAGCGTTAACACTGTCCTGAGTTTTATTTTTACTATTGTCTGCCCTATTAGGTTGACGCAGAGTTGCGTCACTGGACTTTTTTGTTTGCTTCTCCAACTCTTTCTTTCGACTACGTAGCATATTCCGAGTCGCGAGCACAGAGCCTACCGGACTATGGATACTAAGTTGCCCTACTTGTTCATTGGGCACAATGGGCGCTGTATTTTGTTTTTCTTTATAACTTTCTACCACAGGCACTTGTTGTGGAGCTTTAACTTCTTGAGAAACCACATGCTGCGCTGGGGTTTGATTTAATGAGTTATTCTCACTCTGTTTGAGTTCATCAGCTTGTTGCTCAATGGCAAGCATTTGCTCATTTAACTCAGTTTGTTGAGTATTGTCCGTAGCAGCAGCGGAGTCACTAATATCCACTTCAGCAAAGCTCTCAACAACGGCCTCTGTAACCGCTGCTTTAGCTATGTCAGCATTATTTGAAAGAGTTTCAGTGGTTTTTGACAAGTTATCATCATCGAAGCTAATCGCTGTGTTTTGCTCAATATTATCTATAGTAGACTCATTGGTAAGCTGTGACTTTTGCATTGGTTTAAAAGCAAATAGTCGCAACAACGTCATATCAAAAGCAGCTTGTTCGTCAAAAGCGTACGGTAAATCTTTTCGGCCATTAAGGCTTATTTGGTAATAAAGTTGAACGTCTTCAGCTGACATGGCTTGACTAAACTTTTTCAATAAAGCCAATAAGTCTGCCGGTAAATCAAAAGGTTGCTCAACTATTTGCATTAGAGCTATTTGATGAAATAGTTGAATTAATTCAGCAAATAAACGGCTATAACTTGGCGCATAAGAGGCTATCTCTTGAGATAAAGTCATCAACGCTTGGCTGTCTTGTTTTAGTAAAGTAATCACCAACTGGTAAACCCAGTTTTGATCTATACCACCGAGCATCTGTTGAATATTAGTTAAGTTAATATGACCTTGCCCTTGAGCAATAGCCTGGTCGGTTAAACTTAATGAATCTCGCATACTGCCACGAGCAGCTTTAGCTAATAACGTCAGACAACCTTGCTCGTGACTCACTTGTTCATGAGAAAGTATTTCAGCAAGCTTATCTTCAATTTGTTTGACAGTTAACGCTTTTAAATGAAATTGTAGACACCGTGACAACACTGTAATAGGTAATTTTTGAGGATCTGTAGTCGCTAAAATAAATTTAACATGCTCAGGTGGCTCTTCTAACGTTTTTAGTAACGCATTAAAGCTATGACGAGATAACATATGTACCTCATCAATCAGGTAAACCTTAAATCGGCCCCTACTAGGTGCATATTGGACGTTATCTAGAATTTCACGGGTATCATCAACTTTCGTTTTAGAAGCCGCATCTATTTCCAAAAGATCAACGAAACGCCCTTGGTCGATATCAATACAGGCATCACATTTTCCACAGGGTTTATCTGTTATTCCAAGTTCGCAATTTAGACTCTTAGCAAAAATCCGTGCAATAGTCGTTTTACCAACACCTCGCGTACCCGTAAAAAGGTAAGCATGATGTAAACGCTTTTGAGATAAAGCATTTGCAAGTACATTGACGACATGTTCTTGCCCCATCAATTGCTGAAAGTTCTTTGGGCGCCATTTTCTTGCTAGGACTTGATAACTCATATTAAATTACTTTTAGATGCTTGGATAAACTATTCACCTTGATATTGTATCAAAGAATAAGGAGTAATATTTAGCTCTGCAAGACGTTCCTCTCCACCTAAATCAGGTAAAGAGATAACAAAACCTGCTTCTTGCACTTGTGCACCTAGACGGCGAATTAGTTTAGTTGTCGCCTCAATGGTACCACCCGTCGCCAATAAATCATCAATAATCAATACATTATCTTCAGGGGTTAATGCATCTTGATGAATTTCTAGAATATCTTCACCATACTCTAACTGATAAGCTTGAGAGTAGGTAGGACGGGGGAGCTTCCCTGGCTTTCTGACCGGAATAAAACCAATATTCAAGGCTAACGCTAACGGCGCACCAAAAAGGAAACCACGAGCTTCTGTGCCAACGATTTTAGTAAAGCCTCTACCTTTATATTTGTTTTCTAAAAGCTCCATTACAAGCTTAAAAGCTTCGGCGTCTTCTAATAGACTAGTAACATCACGAAACATGATGCCTTCAACAGGGTAATCTGGAATAGTGTGGATTGCATTGATAAGTAGTTGTTGCTGTGTTTTATTCATAATACCGAGGTAAAACCAGTGGTACTGGTTTCTAAAAGTAAGTTAATAGATAGATATGCTGAGCATAAAACAATTTCCCTACTTTTTATAGCGATAAAACGGTTAGTCAGGCAAAATTATGAATTAGCTTGCCGTGTATCACTCTCAAAGTGAGTACCAGAAAATTCAGATAAAATGGTAAGGAACTGTTCTTCATTAATTGGTTTATCAATTATCTTATCGAAAAGGCTAAATTCAACTAAATCCTTAAGTGTGTGAGAACCTTGTGTAGTCATAAAAAAAACAGGAACCGACGAGGATAACTGATTAGCCTTTAGGTTTTTAGTAAGTTGTACACCATTCATCAACGGCATTAAATGATCAATGACAAAGAGTTGATAGTTTCCTTGTTGTGCTTTCCCTAATGCGTCTAAACCATTAATGGCTAAATCAACATTGTGTCCTTGTGAAATGATAAGCGCTGCAAGCTTTTCTTGAACAGTTTTATTATCATCTACAACTAATATATTCATATACAACTTTTAAATTTTCGAAGCTAATTTGGCGCGAATATTACCCTATAATTATTTGAGTATATAGGGCTAACGTAGATATATTACGTAACAAAATGATCGTAATGTAACGTCAAATTAGCACAAACGTATTGTTTAGATGCCAATACGGTATTTATTTGGACAGCTTAAGCTTTTGACGTTTGGAATCGGTAGTACTCTTTGGGTTAACATAAATATTACTTGCATTAGGTCTTGCACCTTCAACCCAAGGTGATGCCGGTGCAGCTTTATTGGCTTTCTTTTTAACGAAGTCTTTTTTGTTATTACTCGGTTTTGAGTTACTTGCCGTTACTTTAGGAGCTGATGATGTAGTAGGGTTCGCTATTTTACCCGTTCTTTCAACATGATAAGTTTTATCTATAGCATGTAAAAGATTTCGTAACACTTGATCTTTACACTCTCGATAGTGCTGATGGTCAACTTTACGTGAAAAGGCACTCAATTCGGGCTTACTGATTCTAAAGTCAACACTTTCTAATAATGAAATTATTTGTTCAGCTTGTAGGTTTAGTGCAATTTTTAGTTTAGTCAAAATGATATTATTTGATAAACGTTTTTCAGGTATCGCCAAAGGTCCAGGTTTTTTACCGCGCTTTTCATTGATAAAACCATTTAAAAATACAGCTAATTTTGTATCAAATAAGGCGACAAAATCACTATCGGTGTCTTTTTTCAGCCACTGACTGACTTGCTCACGACTTACTTCTTCACCAGCAGAGGCAAAGATCGCTACCATTTGTTTATCATTAAAGTTAAAGGTATAACGCAACTTGCGTAAAACATCATTATTATTCACGGTAATTTCCAATACATAAGCACAATGAAGCCATTATACACGCTAAGGCAATGGCTAACCTATATGTTATTAAAATACTTACCTAGGACAGGCCTACGTCAAAATATAAATAGTTAGCTCAAGTTAGATAAATAAACATTAAGACATTAGCAGGCAATAAAAAACGGGCAATGGCCCGTTTTTTGAATCTTAGTCATTTATGAGAGGTTGATTAACCACCACATTTTTTACTTTTATCTTTTGATTTACCTTCGCCACATTTACCTTCACCACATTTACCTTTTTTGGCGTCTTTCATTTTACCTTCGCCACATTTTCCTTCACCACATTTAGCTTTTTTGGCGTCTTTCATTTTGCCTTCGCCACATTTTCCTTCACCACATTTAGCTTTTTTGGCGTCTTTCATTTTGCCTTCGCCACATTTTCCTTCACCACATTTAGCTTTTTTGGCGTCTTTCATTTTACCTTCGCCACATTTTCCTTCGCCACATTTTCCATCTTTATGGTCAGTAACTATAGTGACTAACTCACCTGAAGCAAATGGATTTGACTCTGCTTTAGCAATATTACTAGTGAAAAGGCCAAAGGCAAGTAAACTCATTACCACTGCAATTGATGATTTCTTAACTATATTCATAATTTATTTCCTTTTATCTGTGCTTATTTTGAATTGATCTCATTATTATTGAGATTTAGTTATATGACTTTTAACATAGACCTGCAAGTGTTAATAAAAATTTCAACTATCTTGTATATTATGCAATAAAAAGCCAGTTATCATTTTAAAAAGATAACTGGCTTTTTTAATCACTTCTATTTTAGTTAATAATAACTAAATAGTGACGTTTTTGCGTCTTGCTGTATCAACAATAAAGCTTTTCCAACCCTTTGCAGACTTACGTGCACTAGGATCTTTCATTGCTTTTTGAATTGCTGCGTATGCCTTCTTATACTTCTCTAAATAGAAATATGATTCTGCAATACTCATATGAATACGACCTTGGTTAGAAACACCAAGTTCAATAGCTTTATTCAAAGCAACAATTGCCTTAGAAAATTGCTCATCTTGCTTTAACAACATACCTTGTTTGCGATAATGCTTTGCATCACTAGTCATTTTGGCTAATTCACCATAATAACTTGCCGCTTTATCGATATGTTGTGCAGAATGCCAAGCATTAGCCAACGTAGAGATATTTTTATCATCACGTTTAACTAAACCAGAAGCGATGTATTTTTCTAACAACTGGGCAGCCTTATAAGGCGCTTCAGTTTGAGAGTATAAACTCGCTAATGTTTTAATTTGACTTTCTTTATCCAAGTGACCAAGTTTATAAGCTAAATCCAGCGTTTGAACTGCCTTATCATAATCTTCAATCAGCAAATAAAACATTGGTAATTGTGTCCACCACTGCTTATTTTCTGGAAAAACTTGTATTACTGTTTCTAAAACCTTTACAGCTTCTTTATACATTTTACGTTCATAGTAAGAAGTAATTTTTAAGATGTATGGGTTTTGATTTGGTTTATCACCAAAAGCAGCAATCGCTTTATCCGCAGGCTCAATAACCTTATCTAATTGCTTTAATGAGTAGTACGCATTTGCAATTTTGACGTAGGTTGGACCATCGTCTTTACCAGAGAAATCCATCCAGGCATAAAAACTTTTAAGCGCGCCTTTATAGTCTTTGGTTTGCATCTGCATATCACCCAATAACTTTAAAGATTCACTTTGATCAACTTCATTAAGAATATCTGGTTCTAAGGCTTTCTTAAGATATTCAATAGTTTTTTGATCATTGTCACCTAACGTTGCATACATAACAGCAACCATACGCGAAACATAAGCTTTGTCGTATGGTTTTGAAGCCTCAATATCCAACAAAATAACTAGAGCACCCTTGATATCATCAGCACTATAAGCTTCAAAAGCCTTTTGTACTTTTTTACCAACACGAGGGCCAACTAATTGTGTAGGACGTTTCTTCTTCTTCTCAACCTTCTCGGCACCAGCAGCTTCTGCATAATTTGCAAAAGGTGCTTGCGCAACAAGTAGTGAGGCAACAACAACAAGAGAAGTTGATAATTTTTTAAGTTTTAAATTTTTAAACACTAATTTATTAAACATAACTATTAACCTCCCATTTTGAAGTCAAGTTGAACCGTTAAACCTGGTTGTCTCAGAGGTTTACCCTCAACAACTTTAGGTTTGTACTTCCACTTTCTAAGTGCACGTTTGGCTTCTTTATCAAACACACGCTTAGGCTGAGCTTCAAGTACTTTAACGTCTTCAACACCACCAATTTTGTTAATCGTAAAAGAAAGAATAACATAACCTTCTTTACCATCTCGAGCAGCCTGAATCGGGTACTTAGGCTCGATACGAACTATCGGTGTAGCATCGCCATCACGTCCCATACCAGCTCCAGGAGCTGACAAGCCAGTTGAAGCACCTGCCATTTGAACACCCGGCATATTGAAGTTTAAACCACCAGTATTATTGTTGGCTTCAGGTTCCGGTGTTTGCTGCTTCGGTGGAGCTTTTGGCGGCGGAGGTGGTGGCGGCGGTACACGTCGACGTTGTTCTGCTGCAGACTTTGGCGGAGTAGTATTTACCTCTACAATAATATTTTCTTGTTGCTCTTCCTTGTTTCTATCACCGCTAGAAACAAGAAAGGCCATAAAAGCAAATAAGCCAAAGGTAACTACAACGCCTAGTAGTATTGATACTAAAAAGCGAACCATATCTTACCCCTTCGCAGCCGCGATAGAAATTCGATCTATACCAGCCTCTTTAATTGCATCCATTACTTTAACAACAACACCATGTTTGGCATCTTTGTCAGCTTGAATGATTACAACATCGGTAGGTTGTTCAGCAAGTAATTTCTCAATTCTTGCCCCAACACGCTCAATATCTACTCGACCTTTATCTAACCAAATTTCACCGTTATCTTTGATTGCAACAAAGATATTGGCATTTTTTTGCTTAGTTTGATTAGCCGCTTTAGGTTTATTTACTTCAATACCAGCTTCTTTTACAAAAGAAGTGGTTACGATGAAGAAGATCAGCATGATGAACACGATGTCGAGCATCGGTGTCATATCAATTACTGCTTCTTCGTCTTCACGAATACGTTTACGTGCCATGAATATATCTCTCTAGTGGTGAGGTAAACTGTCAACCAGTTTAGCCTTTGCTAGTTTAACTTTAGCGTCTAATCTTGAACTAAAGAACACACCTGATAATGCAGCTACCATACCGGCCATAGTCGGGATAGTTGCTTGCGATATACCAGCGGCCATTAGACGCGGATTACCAGTACCTTGTTCAGCCATAACTTCAAATACGCCAATCATACCTGTTACTGTTCCCAGTAAGCCGATAAGAGGACACATTGCCACTAAGGTTCTAATGGTAATCATTCGCTGTTCAAGTAACTCGTCTGCTTCGGAGATCCAAGTCTCTCTAATTCGATGTGCATACCAAGAAGTTGTATCTCGGCGTGCATCCCAACGAGCGATGATATCATCTCTCATAGTTGGGTAGACTGATGCTAAGAACCAATAGCGTTCTATCATCAAAATCCACATCAATAAGAGTGCGAAGGCAACAACATAAAGTACATTACCACCCGTCGCAATAAAACCCCTGACAGATTCCCAAAGCTCTATCAGGAATAACATTATTTAGACCCCTTCTCTGCAATAGCAGCGATTAAACCAGCGCTCTGCTCGTCTAATTTTTGTAACACTGACTTACTCTTACCAGCAACAACTGAGTGGATTAAGATAAGTGGAAGTGCACAAATTAGACCTAATGCTGTAGTTACAAGAGCAAGAGAGATGTTACCAGCCATAATTTTCGGGTCACCAGTACCAAACAAGGTTATCGTTTGGAAAGTCATGATCATACCAATAACAGTACCTAATAGACCCATTAGAGGAGCTATTGCGGCAAACATTTTGATTAAGTTAATACCACGGTCAACCTTAGGGGTTTCACGAAGAATAGCTTCATCAAGTTTAAGCTCTAACGTTTCAGCATCTACTGATTGGTTATCATAGAAAACTTTAAGTAAACGACCAAGAGGGTTGTTTTCATTTGGCTTATCAAGATTTTTCTCTTGAGATTTAATTTTAGAGCTCATGCCACCTAAAACGATTAAACGTTCAAGTGCAATGATAACACCAAAGATTAATAATACCGTGATGGCATAACCAACTTCTTTACCTTCGTGGAAAAACTCTTCTAACGTTTTCTTACGAGTTTCTAGAGATAAGATACCGCCACGTGAAGGATCCACGTAAACAGCTGCATAACCAGAAGTTACACCAGAGAAGTTTGAGGCCGTATCAGTTATGTAACCTGCAGGTTGCTTAGGTAAAGGCTGTACTTGAGAAACTTCATCGTTGTAAGTTAAGTAACCGTTAGCTGATACTAAGTTAAACGTACCGATACGAGTAATCGTTTCAGTAGATTTAGTACCATCTAAATTAGTAACATCAACACTAAACTGTGAGATTTTACCTGATTCAGTCATTTCGGTTTGTAAAGAAAACCATAGTTCTTCTAAATCAGAAATGCTTGGGATTTCTTTTGCGTTAGCGATGCGATTAAGCGCTTCACCACGGTTAGGAAATTCAGCACTTACAATTGAAGTACTAATTTGACCAAATGCATTTGCTGCTGCAGCACGTGAAACACCAAACATTTCACCTAAAGTACCAGTCGCATTATCTAATTCAACTTCTTTTTGTGCTAACGTAATTTCATTAGCAGCATATTCTTTAGTTAAACGTTTGTTACGTACGTTTTGATCTGATAATTCTTTTTTCGCTTTATTTAATAAAGCAGTTTTATCAGCGCGTGCAGACAAAAATTCAGCTTCACGTTTTTTATCAAGTTTAGCTTCTGATACACGGTCAGCTTTAACTTGTTTTAGTAAATCATCTAATTCATTTGCTTGAGTTGTTGCTACAAAACCAGTCGTCAAAGACGCTGCTAGCAATACAAAATTAATAACTTTTTTCATTATTTTGCCCCTGCTGCAAATACTGGTAATTTAGTTAAATCCATTGGAAGTTGTTTACGTG
Source organism: Colwellia psychrerythraea 34H (assembly GCF_000012325.1). NCBI lineage: Bacteria > Pseudomonadati > Pseudomonadota > Gammaproteobacteria > Alteromonadales > Colwelliaceae > Colwellia > Colwellia psychrerythraea. The sequence continues at coordinate 3,915,547 of NC_003910.7, forward strand.
CCATACGAATAGCATCTGTAACAGGCTTTAAGTATTCATCGCCTAACTCTTCCCATGCACGTGTATCATTGTTCCATAACCAAGAATGCTTAGCATCTAGTGATTGTGCAACAAATGCAATACGGCCCATATGAACGAAATCAGCAGTAAGTGTGCGACCGCCTAAATCAATCTCGCCTTGATAAGCGTCAAAGATAGTTCCGTAACCGGCTTCAATTTCATAGGCTTCAAGTACTAAACGGAATTGCTCAGACGTTGTAACGTTTGAATCATCCATTACAGCGCGAAGATTAGCAACACGAGCATTACGACGGTCAATGTTCATTGGAACATCTAATTTAATGAATGTTTCAAGCGTATCGATCATCTTGTACATTAATGGCACAACACCTTGTTTGAACTCATCGATGCTATCAATTTGTCTTTGCAATGAAACAACATTAGCTTTTTGATCATCAACCATACGTTGAACATGGTCGTTATAACCACGTAATACATCAGCTTCATCAACAGTATTACGGTATTCAGCAAGAAGGTCTTGCGTTTGTTCGTAAATGCTATTTATTTTAGCTTGTGACTTTGCAGATTGCTTGAAGATTTTCGCTTCAGCTTTTTGAAGGTCTGTTAGTGCATCCGCAGCAGCTATATTGCTGCCCGCTAGTGCCAGTGCGCCAACCATCGCTGTTGCGATAAGGCTTTTCTTACTTACTTTGGACATAGTTCCCAACCATTGCTATTTTAATTTTGATAATCCGAATTAAACAAATTTTGTAAATCCGTTGATTACCTCAAATATAAAAGTCTGTCGTTTTTATATGTAAATTTTTATGAATACAACAAATCAATAATCCCAAATGACAGCAGTGCTGTCAAGGTGAGACTTTAAAAGACGATATTATGTGTTTTTTATTAAACTATCTTTAGAAGAAAGCCGATAACTTAGCATTATCAAATTACTGCAAGTAATAGACTAATAAAAAAATATATCTTAAATACTAGCAAAATTACTTAAATATAGATTAGTCGAAATCATAATTTAAGGGACAAAAATTTTGCAGAAGTATGTTTTACTAACATCTTCGTAGTAAGTCAAATTTATTTGCGTTAAACGCTCGATAAACGACCAAAACATTCGTTCTTATGAACTTATTATTATAAAGATATGTTTACAAAAACCGAATAAATCACAAAAAAAAAGCCCTACTATTTAGTAGGGCTTAGTAATTTTTTCACTATTTATTGGTTAAATCATACGAACTAGAGATTAAAATCTAGCAGTAGCTTTAACATATAAATATTGACCCGCTAAATCATAAGAATAGTTTACAGTATTCGAATCATCGTAGTTAGACATGTAAGGAGGTTTAACATCGAACAAGTTACGTGCACCAGCAGAGATGGTGTAAGTATCATTGATGTAATAAGTACCTTGGATATCAGTATAAACTACAGAGTCAGCTACTGTATCTAACGTAGTATCTGTTGCACTAATATCATCACCTTCAGATTGGTAACGGAAAGTCACGTTAGCTGAGTAGTCATCTGTTGCGAAGTTAAAACCTAAGTTAGTTCTCCATTCAGCGAATACTGCTGGGTTACCTTCCCATTGGTCAGCTGCAACCATTCCTGCGGCTTCAATAGTTTCACTACCAGCAGTTAGCGTGTAGTCATAAGCCATTAAATATGTACCATTTAAGGTAGTAGTAAATGTACCACCAGCAAGGTCCATATTGTAGCTAAAGTCAAAATCAATACCTGAAGTTTCAAACGTTGAAAGGTTATCATTAATTACCAATACACCTGAAAGTACTTCACTTACATTACGACGAGGTGATGTAGGATGAGGAGGAGTATCTAAAGGACCGAATTTACTACCTTTAATATCATCACACAATTCGTCTGAAAATCCAACGCTGTTGTAACATGCATTAGCAATATTATCTACACCAGAAGTACCGATACCTTGCTCAATTTTGATATTAAAGTAATCAAAAGCTACCGAGAAGTTTTCAATACCTGAGTATACAATACCCACAGTAAGACTTTCTGACTCTTCTGCTTGTAAATCAGGGTTACCACCAACAATAGCGTTTGATTGAGAATCAGAGTCAAAGTCTGCTGGTATACCATCTGCTGCACAGTTAGCTTTAAGTGTTTCATTTGAGCTTAGGCCATAATCCCAACAAGGATCAGTATAGCTAAGCGCAGATTGTTCTTGAGGATCAAATAACTCAGTAATGCTTGGCGCTCTAAAGCCCTCTGCAAATGTTGCACGAGTTAATAAACCATCTACAGGTTCCCACTCAAAACCAAACTTTGTGTTAGTTGCGTTATCATCAAGGTTACTATAATCAGAAGCTCTTACCGCTGCTGTAAACGTTAAACGTTCAGCAAAAGGTACGCCTGATAATATTGGGAAGTTAAATTCTGCATAAACTTCTTCTACAGAATAATCACCTTCCGTTCTTATACCAGCTTGACCGTATACTTGACCTAATGCTTCAGCACCATCTGGTTCATTTAAGTAATACTCGGTACGACGCTCATAACCAGCAGCCCACTGAATAGCACCACCTGGTAATTCAAGTTCACCAAGGTCACCAGATAAGTTAGCCATAAACTGAGTTGTTGTACCTTTACGTACAGGAGAGAACGTTACTGTAGAAAAATCACTTTGTTCTGGAGTCATAGTCCCTTTAGCAAACGGGTTCCATACACCTGGACAATCTTCATCAGCAGCACATAACGCTGGGTCTAATAATGTTTCTGTATTTGGACGGTTTAATTCACCGGTGTTAACACGTGTATCAACAAAACGAGAGTAGTTGTATGAAACATCCCAACCCCAACCATTGTCAAATTCACCTTCTAAACCACCAACTACGCGGTAATCATTTGTATCTTGTTCAAAACCACGACCACCACCTTCAGTGATACGACGGTTAATTGAAACATCTACACCATAAATGTTGTCAGGGTGAGCAGCGGGTACTGGAGCACTCCAGAATGTTGCTGCAGGTGCCATTTGTTGACTTGATTGACGGTTTGAATAACCACCTTCAGCAAATGCTGTGATTGAGTCAGATATTTCATAAGTAGACGCAGCATTTACAGAGAATATTTTAACTGGAGTAACTAAGTAACTCGTTGCAGCATAGTTATAACCATGATCAGCTGTGCTAAAAGGAACACCTGCTCCATCAATCGTCACATAACGTCCACCAACAGTTGAATCGTCAGGTCTTTTAGAGCCAACTGCTTCACCATTGATAATATAACCTTTAGGCAAGTTTACACGACCAAATTCAGAATGTGATGAACCACCACAATATGTTGTAGAGCCTACGCCATCATCCCAAAGTGGACATTCTGAGTATTTTCTGTCTGCTTGAGTAACTTCTTCACGGTCAGTGTAATCTACAGAGAATACAACATTACCTTTATCATTAGAGGCACCTGTTACGATTGAAAACTTAGCTGTATCACCGTCGCCTTCACCCGTTACATCATATTGTGCTGTAACTTCAAGGCCTTCAAAATCTTTTTTAGTGATAAAGTTAATAACACCAGCGATAGCATCAGAACCATATACAGTAGAAGCACCATCACGTACAACTTCAACACGCTCGATAAACGAGGTAGGGATAGAGTTCAAATCGCCAGAGTTGAAGCGACGACCATTGATTAGAATCAATGTACGGCCTGAACCTAAACCACGAAGTGATGCTGTAGCAAAACCTGCACTCGCGTTGTTTACGTTAGAACCTAGTTGCGCGCCGTTGATTGCTGGGATTTGTTTAATGAAACCTTCTAATGAAGTAACACCAGATGCTGCGATATCCGCTGCAGAAAAAATACTTACTGGGCTAGCTGCTTCCATATCAGTACGTTTGATACGAGAACCAGTTACTTCAATTTTCTCAACTTCTTCTACGCCTTCTTCAGCTGCAAAAGTTGGTGCTGAAATGGCTGCAGCAGCACCAGCTCCGAACATCATCGCTACGCGGATTGCTTTAGCTACTTTACTATTGTTATACATGTTTACTCCCTGGATCACATAAGTGATTGGTTGTTTATTTGTTTGTTTTTTATTTTGTAAAGACTCAAGGCTATGCTGCCTCGTTAATCTTTTATCAAGTTGTATACCTGATCTGTCGGCTAAGATAGTAAACGGGAATTGCAGGAATCGTCAACACCAATTGCAACCTAATAGTAATATTTTTAACATCTGGACACATTCTGACATACATTCTGACATACATTAACGTCATTTAATCCCATGACAAAACAACAATAAGCCTTTGAATTAAAATGATTTAAATAAAAACTCAGTATTTCAGTAAAATGATAATATTTATTTTATTAAAAAATGTAAAAAATACACCTTATAAATATTTACAAATTCATAACAAACATAAAAGATCATTAATTACAATTACTTAATTAAGTATCAAGATCTCCCCCTGTCACTATGCTAAATAAAAATGCACATATAACCAATTTATTTTACTCTTAATAAACAATGACATAAAATAAATAAACAATAGCTATGTACATTTATGATTACAAAGTTATAGTTTTTGCTATCTGACAAATTTCATTTATTGTTACTTTAGGCTACTGATGTATCCGCTTATTACTGTTTTTTCTTTGCTTAGAACTACGGTATAATCACGGTTAACATAACTTTATTGCCCTACATATGCCCCAAAATAGACATGAAATTGCTATTAGTCGTTTATCAACATTGCTAGAACATATATCTGTTCAAGCAAAACAAACGGATCAATTAAACAGCAAACAAAAGTCTCATCGATTGATCGAAAATAACAATCTTTTCTCCCAGCATTTATTCACTACTGAAAGTGATAAAATTTTTATATACGTTGAAGAAGTAAAAAAGCGATTGAATGAATTTTCACGGTTATATGCGTTAAGTGGAGACAACCCTAACAAAGCTGAGTTTGCAAAGTCGTCCCTACAACGAATAGAGCAACAGATTTCAGCATTAATGAATGCCATTCAATCTAACCAAACTATGCATCAAGCAGCACAAGCAAGCTTTGACGCTAGAAAAAATGTTCGAGTAAAAGCGGCTAAAGCTGCTCAATTAAAGCAAAACGATGTCTATAATAAAATGGCTAAATCAGTTTTACTCACAAGCCATCAGTTATATCAACAGTTAAGTGAACATCATGAATTCGAAAGAAGATTAAGGGATATGATCACCGAGCGCGAGCAACAACGAATTCGCTCTAAAAGTGCAAATACTGAAAAACTTTCACAGGAAGTACTTGCTCTACACCAGCGTTTAGGTCGCTGTCGTAAAGCTATCTCTTCAATTGAACGAAGTATTGAGCAAGCAGAGAAATCTAAACTCAGATAGCAACAACATCATCACCTTATAGACTCGCATTTTGTTTTAACTAAGGTTACTCTTTGTATAAGCTCAAATAGGCTATTACTTGCTCAATCATTTTTAAAAAGAGGTTTTATGAAAATTTCAGATGATATTCATAACTATTATGAAAAACTAGTTATGCAACATTTTGTCTCGGCAAAGTTTGATGAAAAGTATGATATCGATTTTATTGCAGATTTAACTTGTGTGGTTTTAAATCAACTGCCAACTCGTTACATTCGACATGAAGTCGACATGGCATTTTATTTACCACCTTCAGAACGTTTCGAGATGGAAAATAAAGTGAAAAAAGCTATAGCTAAAGCCCTTGAATTTATGGATGTAAATAGAATTAATACGTAGAATACTGAAATTAGGTGGCAACCCAATCAGCCACACTTCGACACATATGAATACCCCCCAAAGTTAGATATACTGACTTATTCTACAGTTTGAAATTATTGGTGAGTTATAGCGGTTAAGCGAGCAATGACTTAGTCCTAGTGTTGTTACATAATCCTGACTCACCTTTTCTATGACATACTTTATTAATTTAAATCCCTCGATTATTTCCTAGAAGTAATTTATCTCCTCACGCATAACATAATACCCATCCAACCCATTGTGTATCGATAGCCAAAAGTGAACAGTTAAATAGTTCTTCGATTTCAAAGTATGCCATTGTTATACCCACTTATTTTTAAACATAAAAAATCCCTAACCTGATGGAGGTTAGGGATTATTATTTAGTTAGAATAACAGTCCATAATTCAGACACGTTATTCACTTTAGCAATAAATTTAGACTTTAAAACTAGCTAAATACATTGCAAAGACTATTAGAAGTTAACAGTTACACCTGCATAGGCACGACGACCAACTAAATCATACAATGGATCATTCGTCCAGCCTTTCGGTAATTTATCAAAAATATTACGAAGACCAGCATTCACTTTAACATTTTCGCTAACAATGTAATTAAACGATAAATCATGGGTGGTAACTGAAGGAATATAACCTTGTTCTAAATCTTCAGGTGAACCGCCACCAGGTGATACATCATAAGTTACAACACGATCAATATAACGTGATTGCCAAGTAACTGATAAATCATCTAAGTTATAAGTCGCTGAAAAACTTGCTTGTAATTCAGGGTCACCTGTTTCACCAACTTCAACATTGATTTCATCAGGACGATCTTGAAATTCAAATTGCTCTAATTCAAGCAGTTTATTTACGAATAATTTTAAATATAACTCGCCTGGAACACCTAAACTATCAAGTGCAAAGTTATAACGCATTTCTACATCAATGCCTGAAGTATTATAAGCAGAAGCATTTAAGAAACCAGAACGAACTAAGTCAATATCATATGTTGTTGCACTACGATCTACAGCACCACAATATACAGCATCAGGACCGCCAGTTGCATCCACACAGTTATCAGCAATATCTTGTGATTCTACTTCAATAATTGCATCTTTAATTTCAATATCGTAGAAATCTAATGTAATTGAGAAGTTTTCTAAATAACTAGGCGTCCATACTGTACCGATGGTAAGTGAAGTTGACTCTTCTGGTGTTAACTCATCATTACCACCTGAGAAAGTATCGATACTTACATTATCATTTGCTTCGAATCCAACAGGAATACCTAATGCAGCACAGTTACTTACACGATCTGGATCGTCAAGAATGTTATCAGCATCACACGGATCGCTTACACGTGCAAAACCTGGCGATAGTGGGCTAAAAGCTTCAGATATGTTTGGCGCACGTACCGCTGCACCGTAAGTACCACGGAAGCGTAAGTCTGCAATAGGCGCATACATCATACCTACTTTCCATGCATCAACAGATCCTGCATGAGAATAATCAGAGTAACGGTATGCACCATCAAGTGTTAATTCTTCAGCTAAAAATTGTCCTGAAATAAGTGGTAAGCTAACTTCAACGAACATTTCAGTTACGTCATACTCACCAAATTCATCGGGTGTTGCCGAGTTAGTAGTTGCACCACTTTTAGTTAACTCATCAGTAATCGTTGATGATGATTCAGTACGATATTCAAAACCAGCGGCTATACCAACAGCACCACCAGGTAACTCGAAGAATGCACCTGTATCACCAGCTAAACTACCACCAATAACTTCTTGCTTAATAACATCTTTACGCGTTACATCGGCAGAAACCCAATCTAATGCTTCAGGAGAAGATTGCGCAAAACCAAATGGGTTATAAGCAACACAACTACCAGCATCAACCGTAGCAGGATCACTGTAATCAGCATCTTGAGCACTTTCAAGTTGACTACGACAAACTGCTTGTCCTGTAGCTGGATCAATAACTGAATCAATGCCCGCAGCTAAATTACCTGGAATCAGGTCGTTTTCACTTACACGGTTGTTGCTTGTTTCACCATAAATGTAAAATAACTCATAATCTACATCAGTATCTCCTAATGAGAAGAAACCATCCAAACCACCAACAAAACGGAACAATTCACGATTATGATTAGAAGAGCGATTACCAAGTTCACCAAAGAACTTAGCCATAGAAGCAGTACCGGTTCCACCAAGTTCAGCTCTTGCTTCATCACTTAAGAAAGCGTTATCTGCAACATTGATATCAATACTACCGAATCGGAAGCTAGGTTGAAACTGCTGCTGTATATCAGCTCTGGTATATTTAAAGTCACCGAAGAAATTGATATTTTCAGTAATTTCATAATTTATAGTAGAACCAACTGTAGTACGTTGCACGCCAGGAATATAGTTTTCATACTGCTCACCGAAGAAACCACGATCACCACAACTTGCTTCAAGTTCACCAAAAGCAAAACTATTATCTAAACTACGTGAACAAGCATCTTGTCTATTGCCACTTTTATCAAAAGTAAAACGATCGCCGCTAAATGGATTCATGACACCGAAATCATTGATCATTTCAGAACCGACATTAGGTCGACGGAACTTATCAAAAACACCGTCTTCTTCGCCTTCATTATCAGGGTTAATTACAGATCCCCAGCTATCCCATTGACGAACAGCTGAAGACATCACTTCAGTGGTATCTTCAATACCAGCGAAGAAAGTAATATTACCTCTACCATCAGCTATATCGGTACCGCCTAACACACTGAAAGTATAGTTTTCATTGCCAACACTTTCAGTTGAATTACCACCGGTCAAATTAAACTCTAAACCGTCAAAGTCTTTTTTCAAGATAACGTTTACAACACCTGAAACAGCATCTGAACCATAGATAGCAGAAGCACCACCAGTAATGACTTCAACACGTTCAATTAGAGCTGCTGGGATTGTTGATAAATCAACCTGAGAAGAACCAGGAGAGCCGGCTACATGACGTTTACCATTAATTAAGACTAAAGTACGTTTAGTCCCTAAACGACGTAAATCAACAGAGCTAACACCAGCTTCAGCGCCATCATTATTGTTACCAATAATAGTACTTGTTGCACCAAGTGCAGGCAATTCGGCTAACATACTACCAAGATCTGGGTTACCAAAGCGCACTAACTCTTGCGCATTAATCGTGAGTGTCGGAGATGGTGTTGATAATTCAGCTCTTTTAATTCGAGAACCAGTAACGGAAATACGCTCTACTGATTCAAGTTCGTCAGCTTCAGCTGCAAAAACTGGCGCTGAAATTGTTGCTGCTGCACTTGCACTCACTATCATAGCTAGTCGTATTGCTTTAGCTACTTTACTATTGTTATACATGTTTACTCCCTGGATCACATCGGTGATTGGTTGTTTATTTGTTTGTTTGTTTTTATTACGAAAAGACTCAAGGCTATACTGCCTCGTTTATCTCTTATCAAGTCGTAAGACCTGACCAGTCAGTTAAGATAGTAAACGGGGATTAGCGGAATCGTCAACACTATTTGTAACAAAATAGTAATAACCTTAACATTTAGATACATTAATACTCATATCAGAAACAATTAAACACAACAAACAAAAACAAAAAACTTAATTATTTACAATGAGTTAATTATAAAAAATCATTTTAAACGATATTAAAATTAATCACCTGAAACAACTGTAAAAAAAATATTAATATAGTTACAATTAAGTAACAAATATCAATTTTAAAAATAATAAATAGTAAAAACATAAGCTTATGAATTATAAAAGACATTAATTAGTGCTACAGCATTAATTAATGGGCAAACAAGAAGTTAAATATATATAACAAAAACAATAACTTAATATAAAAAAGCAATATTACGTAAACTTTTAATTACAAATGTAACGTTTAAATGCAGTACAAAGTTTATTTACTACTGAAAATGATGGTGTTTTCTATATGTTGAAAAGGGTGCGGATTTAATAGATGGGCTTTGAAAACGGAAAACGAGCTAAATAGTTTAGAAAAGCTATTATCTCGATTGGGCATTACTAGCTCAATGGTTTTTTAAAGAAGTTTTGTCTAATCTTCAGATGATATTTATAATCACTATGTAAAACAAATTAAACAAAATGATATCTTGGCCAATTTTGAACAAAACTACGATTTAATTTTATTGTTGATGTAACATCTGTGGTTTAACTCGATGCCAAAACGTCATATCTGACATTAAAGTCGACATAGAATTTTTCATCATACTCAGAATTTTTCTGATATGAAGAGTAAAATTATTACTGTATTTTTTGAATTTTTTTGATGTAAACAGAATAGAGGGATATATAGAAATTGGGTGGCAACCCAATCAGCCACACCTCGGCACATGAGTCGTCTGCTGCGGTTGCTTCCTTCCGGACCTGGCCGAGTTCACAGAGTATCATTGCGAGGGGACCGAAAGGGTCACCATAGAGGCTTTAAAAACATCTTGTCCTTAAAGCGGCGCAAATTATCGCTAATCATTCGAACAGATGCAAGTAGAAGTTAGAAAAAAGCGACTACTTGATTGTTTTTCACTCTTATTATCGAAATTAATCTTTCTTTTCTACTCGCTTAGCTAGTTTTTCATTAATTTCTAATAATACTGACTTAATAATCAATAGATTTTCTTTGCCAATACGCAACAGAAGTTTATCACTATCCTCTAATGCTTCTAATTGAGGATCCTTATATTTATACATTACACTGGTTCGAGTTACATCCATGGTTGATTTAGGCAAATCCATATCAAGTACTCTGGTTATTGCATCTTGCAGTGTGTAGGTAAAATCTTCTTCATACCCCAATTCATTGTATGCCTCATCAATCAATGGCTTCATATCAATATACCAATTAACTAGCGTTGTGCTGTCCACAGAGCGGAGCAGATCAACGTATAGATCAAAACGCTTGCTTGTCTTACTATCCCATTGCCATACATTTTGTTCGCTATCAACATTGATTGATTGCTCATCAACAGAGAACTTCTCTTTAGGCTGAATAAAAAGGCTATGTTCATAGGCCAGCTGTCCTTGGGCAAAGTTATCAGTAAAAACGACAAAACGGCGAATAATATCTTCCGTAATCAGCAGTGGTAACAATTCATTTCGCCAAGTTAAATCAGGTAATTTCGTTTGCAACCAATCATCACTTTCATCTAATTTTGGTAAAGTGATAGTCACTTCTTGTTCTATCGGCTCCACATCTTCGACAACGACTGTAACCGGTAACTCTATAAGCGCTTCATCATCTTCCTGCTTTTGTGTTGACTGAGAAGCAGGTATCACTGGCTCTTGTTTTAATAATTCACTTGAATCTATAGGACGCTTTTCAATTTTTCCGCCTGAAAATTGCCATAAAGCGACAGCTACTAAGATTAAAGTAACAATAAAAATAATAAGTGGACCCGAGTTTCTCTCTCTCTTGCCCTGCTCTAGTTGTTGTGTAGGTTCTGAATTGTCCATTGCCATCCGAATTATTTTTGTTAATGCTGAGTAGGTATTATTGCAACGCTTTTTGTCTTGTGATGCAACCATCAAAACGTTTTTTTATTGTTTTTTATGTGGTTTTTTGTATTATTTATTATTTCAAAATATGTATTACTTAAAAATAGCCGACTTCTTTACGGAAGGCCATTTAATATCAATATTTTTAAAGTATCGACGAGACTTGAGCCCTATTACTTTGCGTCTGACTGGTTCTCTGGTAAAGCATTAATAAAAGCAGGCAATTCATTACAGTTTTTGACTATTTTATTAATTATCGGGTAAGCGCTCATATCAACGTTAAATCGATGCGCATTATAAACTTGCGCCACTAAACAAATATCAGCAACACTCACGGTATTGGCAAAACAAAACTGCCCTGCACTGCTCGCTAATTGCTTTTCTATTGCGATAAAGCCAACATTCATCCAGTATTCAACCCATAACTGCTTCGCTTCTTCTGTTATATTTAATGAGTTAGTTAAATATTGCTGCACCCGTAAGTTATTGAGAGGGTGAATCTCGCAAGCTATATCTAACGCTAAAGCATGTACTTTCGCTCTACTTTTTGCCTCTTTGGGATATAAATAGTTTTCGCTGTTGGTTTGATCTAAGTAATCAATAATAGCCAAAGATTGGTTTAATGAAAAATCACCATCAACTAAGGTTGGCACTAAGTGATTTGGGTTGAGCTCACTGTAGGTATTATGGTGCTGTTCTCCGCCATTTTTAACAAGATGTACTGAGATTGACTCAAAGGCAATACCTTTCATGTGCAGTGCAATTCGGACACGATACGCTGCTGTTGAGCGCCAATAGCCATAAAGTTTCATAGTGTTTCCTTCATATGATTATTATTCTTTACAAACAAAAATGCTAATTACCTGACCCAGTTAACTACTATAGTTAGCCCTGTGTTGATAATTAGCATTTTTTTATTATTTTTAAAAAGCTGACTTAAAGTCTATGTATAAGCTTACGGCAACTTAAAAATTACTGCGCTTTATACTCAACCACTTTTTGATCAATTGAGCCAAAAATACTTGCGCCTTCATTATCAAACATTTCAATGCGAACAGTATCGCCAAAACTCATAAACGGGGTAGTTGGCTTACCATCCGCAATTATCTCTAACATACGTATTTCAGCTAAACAGCTTGAGCCTACTGAACGGTCATAGTTTGAAATCGTACCTGAGCCAATAACACAACCAGTTGAAAGTGGACGTGTTTTTGCAGCATGGGCAACAATCGTTGGAAAATCAAATGTCATGTCTACACCGCAATTCGGTTGGCCAAATAGCGTTTCATTTAGATGTGTAGTCAATGGTAGGTGTAATTTTTTGCCATCCCACGCATCGCCAAGTTCATCAGGCGTTACTGCTACTGGAGAAAAAGCACTTGAAGGTTTTGATGCGAAAAAGCCAAAACCTTTCGCTAATTCACCTGGAATAAGATTACGCAAAGAAACATCATTTACCAACATTAGTAACTTAATATGATTCGCTGCTTGCTCTACCGATATCCCCATAGGCACATCATCAGTGATCACAGCCACTTCAGATTCAAAATCAATGCCATACTCTTCGCTAGCAATTGAGATATCATCACGTGGACCAATAAATGCGTCTGAGCCGCCCTGGTACATTAGAGGATCTGTCCAGAATGTTGCAGGCATTTCAGCATTTCTTGCTTTACGTACTAATTCAACATGGTTTACATAAGCACTACCATCAGCCCATTGATAAGCTCTAGGTAACGGTGATTCACATGCTGCTTGTTCAAAAACTAAGGTATCAGTAATTTCATTATTATTTAGCGATTGATAAACTTCAGCCAATTTTGGTGAAATCTCACTCCAATTATCAAGAGCAGCTTGTAATGTTGCAGCAATATGACTAACTACTACCGCTTTATCCAGAGCACGGTTAACAACTACCAGTTGACCGTCGCGTGTATTATTCTTAAGTGTTGCTAGTTTCATTCTTAAACCTTTCTAATAGTTATCGATACATTTAAAGCATAAAAGTATGGTACGAATTTTTTCACTGACAACCAAGCAATAGTGGCAGCTTAGTAAAAACAATACGGAAAATTTTCTTTACGGCTTTTATTACACTAGCAAACTGCCGAAAACACACACATTTATGCCAAGTTATACCAACTCAATTAATTAAAATTAAATTTTCACAGTCTTTTTATTAATATCATATTCACGTAACTTGTTTGCAATTGCAGTATGACTAAGGCCAAGCTTTTTAGCGAGTTGTCTAGTACTTGGGTAAGCTGGATACAATTTACGCAATAAATCTGCTTCAAAGCTTTTAACTGCAGCATCTAGTGTTCCTTCGAACTCTTGTTCTAAATAACCGTGTTCACGGGTATAAGCTGGTAGCTGTAGATGTGTAGTTTCTATTTCATCCCCTTCCAGCAACGAAGCAGCACGTGTCAGTACATTTTCTAACTGACGGATATTACCTGGCCATGGATAATGTTCAATAAAATCACGACAGTCATCGCTTACCTTCAGATGGGTACGGCCAATTTGCTGTGCGGCTTTGATAATAAAAAACTCAGCAAGTGGTAAAATGTCGCTACGACGCTCTCTAAGAGCGGGTAATGTGAGGCCAAATACGTTTAATCTATAATAGAGATCTTCTCTAAAATCCCCTATTGAAACAAGATTAAGTAGATCTTTGTTGGTAGAGCTAATGATACGTACATTCACCGTAACTTCTTGCTCAGAATCCACACGTCTAAAACTGCCGTGTTGAATTACTCGCAATAATTTACTTTGTAATTTGGCTGACATTTCGCCAATTTCATCAAGGAATACAGTACCGCCATCGGCAAGTTCAAAGATTCCACGCTTACTTGACTCTTGCTCTTTTTCACCGACACCAAATAATTCAGACTCTGCAACATCATCAGGCAATGCGGCACAATTTAACGTCATAAAAGGATTTTCTGCGCGTTCACTAGCACCATGACACGCTCTTGCTAATAACTCTTTACCGGTACCCGTTTCACCCATAATTAAAATTGAAGAGTCGAGTGACGACATACGTTTAGCTTCACGAATGACTTTTCGCATTGCGCTTGAACTTGCTTGAATACCTGAAAAAGTATTCTCATTAGGCTGTTTAAAAACATTCATTTGCTGGCCAAGTCGTGCTTCAGACTTTAAAATTAGCACAGCGCCAGCAAGTACTTGCTTGTGTTCTTCATCAGCAACGTGAATTGGCATAATATCAGCGACAAAGTCATCGCCTTGGAATTTCAACCGTCGAGTTTGAGCAAGTACATCATTGGCATCTAACCAACGATTAAAGTTGAAACCTTTCAACCACAAGCTAATGTGTTGACCAACTAGAGACGTTTCGCTCTCACCAATAATACTCGAGGCGATGGTGTTAACAATTCGGATATTGCCCTTTCTGTCAATTGAGATAAAGGGGTCTGGAAAGGTTTTAATTAAGGTAGCAAGTTCATTTCTTTCACGCTCAGATGGCATGTAAGGGGCAGTTTTTACATCACCTACTCCTTCAAGCAAGCGTAATTGCGGCATAAATGTTTGCAAATCAGAGAAGTCTAAACTGGGAATATTAATAAAAATACGCCCAGGCTGCATTAACTCAATGCCACGTACATTAATGCCGTGTTCGACAAATATACCTAATACTTTTTGTCCCATGCCAACACGGTCATGACAAGTAATTTCCAAACGCATTCAATAGCCCTTAATCAAGAATTTAACTCAAGAATTCAACTCAAGAATTTAAATCTAGAGTTTAAAGAAAGGGCTATTGTAAACTAATTTTTACGATAATAAAGCACAACATTAACCAAGTTACATTTTGTATAATATGTTGTGGCATTATTTGGCTAGTTATTCTACTGGAATGATTTAATCACCCAACTGATCTGTTTTTGCTGCACAAATAAAATCATTCTTGTGCAAACCACCAATTGAGTGTGTCCACCAAGTGACAGTAACTTTACCCCATTCAAGTAATATTGACGGATGATGAAATTCACTTTCTGCTAACTCAGAAACTTTATTAGCAAACGCCCATGCTAACTTATAATTTTTAAACTTGTATTCACGTTCAAGCATCATGACATTATCGCGCACTTGTGGCACCCAATCAGGAATTAATCCGATAAGCTCTTTGAGTTCTTCGTCACTTACTTTTGGCGCATCAACATGACAAGCTTCACAAACTTGGCTCGCTAATTTATTGTTTGATTGTACAGTCATTATTTATCCTTAATAAATTCTTTAGGTTATATACCTAAGCTACTTAAAGGTACGTGTTTCAGGACACCTGAGCGATTCCTGATCAAGCCGCCTCATCTAATTAAGGGTTATTCCCTTAAAAAAGGAGGCAACGAAGAGCATGTTTTGCTCAGACATCCCTCACAGGGCTGGTTTTGAAACACTTTATGCTGCGTTATTAATTTCGACAATAGAATAACTATTATCTTCAATCAATGCCTTGCCTAAAGACGTTTCTAATTCCAGCTAAAACCTGCATCTTCATGTAGTTTGGTTATAGTAATAATTATTATTTAATCATCACTGAGTTGGCATTTTTTACATTTTTTTATAGAAATATTAACTGGCTTTTTTCACCGGAAATTTAGCCTCGTGCAAGCCGAGTGCCTCTGCTTGGGCAACCAGTTCCATGATGTCATCAACTTCAAATTTTCGAATCTCATCTAAATCAGAAACTTTGGTTAACATATAATAAATTGGCTGCATAATATCTATTCGATAAGGTGTTCTTAATACATCTAATATATCAAAAGGCTTACGGTCAACGTCAGTATTATTCATGGCGTAATCGGTTTCTCCAGGAGAAGATAGCACCCCACCGCCGTATATACGTAGGCCTTTTGGTGTATCAAGTAAACCAAATTCAATAGTAAACCAATACAAGCGTGCTAAAAATACGCGTTGCTCTTTAGTCGCATTCAAGCCCATTTTTCCATAAGCTTCAGTGTAATTTGCAAATGAAGAGTTAGTCAGTAATGGACAATGACCAAATATTTCATGAAAAATATCGGGTTCCTGTAAGTAATCCATTTCTTCCCTGCTACGTATAAAAGTAGCTACAGGAAATTTCTTTTCAGAAAGTAATCTAAAGAATTCGCCAAAACCTATTAATGCAGGCACAGGGTAACATTCCCAACCAGTAGATACTTTTAAGACCTTACTTACCTCATCAAGTTGAGGTATGCGGTCAGTTGGTAAGTTTAATTTTGCTAAGCCTTCATGATATTCATCACACGCTTTATCTTTAATGCATGCAATTTGACGAGTGAATAGCTCTTGCCAAATTAAGTTTTCTTCGGTTGACCACTCTATGAAACCATGTTCATCAGGTACCTTCGAAACATACTTTGTTCCTTTTGCCATGTTATTTACCTTTCTTCTTAAGCGACGTTGTGATCGTTTTTATATAATAATTTTTATCATTAACGCCTTTACGCTGAGGCGTTAACGAATTAAATTTTTGTTTTGTTACTGTATTCATCTTAAAACATCTAGGGAGATAAAATAAAGCAACACGAAACGGTCAAAAAACAAACAAAGGCATTTGTTGTACATGAAAGGTTACATGATTAATTACAGCACAATATTATTGTGCTGTTATTTTTTTGATGGGCTGACTAAAGCTTTAATTTGCTGAGCAATTTTTTTACGGACTTGTGTTAACTTTGGTTTTTCTTTAAAAGGTATAGGTCTGCATAGCTCCATTGTTTTAGCGCCTAATCTTGCAGTGAGCATTCCAGCACCCAATCCTTGGGCAAACCGGGCAGATAACTTACCTAACAATTCAGCACCCAACATATCACTGCCAAAATCAGCAACTAACTCGCTAGCGCCAGCATAAGCCATATTAACAAAGACTTGTTTTATTAACTTAATACGACTCCAATACCCTAATTTTAAGCCGTAAAGTCCTGCAATTTTATTTATCATACGTAAATTACGCGATAACATAATCAACATATCTATTAAAGCGACGGGGCTTAGCGCAATTAAAACAACCGCTTCGGTAGAGAATTTTGCAACTTCGTTTAATGCTTTTTCATCAACTTTACTTAATACCACTCGTGAGTACAGTTGAACTAATTCACTAGAGCTATAATCAGCTGCTAACGCATCATGCCAAACTTGCTGTTCTTTGGGGCAGTCAAAAACCAAATCGCAGGGTAAGTTATTGCTAATGTTTTCACAAAAATCTTTCCCTCGTTTATTTGAATGCTCCGTTAATTGTTCTGAATCTATTAACAACAGCTCTGTTGCTTGCTGTTTCATTTTTTGACGATTTTTAAATTGTTTCAGCCCTATGAACTCACGCCATAGATAATTTGTGCTTACTAAGGTTAACGAAGCTAATAACAACGCATAAAGACTAGTAATTATTGGCGATTGTTCGAATCCTACGATAAAAAAATCAACCGCTTCAATCGCGAGTAAAATGACAAATAAAGTACCTATTGTTCGCCACAACCATGAACGTTTACCGCCCTGTACAACATCAATATCTTGATGAAGTTGCTCATCGTCAAGCTCAGTTTTTCTTACTTCATCGAGTCCATTTTCATCAAGCGACATAGGCAGGTAGGTATCGTTATCAAAAACAACTTGTTCGGTGAAAGTAGCACCAGCCTCCCCGTCTTTGAACTGGCCTTTACCTTGCTCTGTGACAGAATCACTTTCGCTAAAAAGAATTTGCTGCTGTTGTAAGTTTTCATTATCTTTAGTGGTCATATCATTTTATCTGCTAGTAAAAACTGTAAGACTTGGTCCATTCGTACATGTGGTAAACATTGTTGTTTATTAAGTCCACTTAATGGTGCGAACTCTATAAAATTAAAGCTATTCGATTGCCAATAATCATCGTTAGGTAACTGACTAGGAACCGCGCCTGGAAACACAGTGATTTTTTGACCAAATATTCCTGCCGATTCTTCCAAATTAGCGTGACCTATACTTTGACCTTGAATGACAGGAACATCGATTCCTTTATGTTTACTCATACCTGACTGGGTTGCTTTAACAGAAGCAATAGCTAACGTTTTAACTTGTACTGACTCGTAGTTTAAATGCTGCTTATTCTGGTGAATCAATTGATTTAGTAATGCCACCAATGGACCATGTTGCTCAGGAGTAACGTGGTCAGCTTTGGTGGCACCAAAAAGTAGTTTATCGATTTTTGGTGAAAATAAACGAGAAAAAAAGCCAGACTTACCATAATTATAACTTTCTAAAATCATCGACATCGCTAACTCTAGATCGGCAAAACTTTCTTTCCCTTTATTCAATGACTTTAAACAATCAGCAAGTACTATTTGTCGATCGAAACGAAGAAAGTGCTCACGATAGAATTTACGTACAACCTGTTCTTTGTATTCCAAGTACCGTGACCGCAGCATGCCAATAAAACTATCATCGGGTGCATTTTGATAGTCATTAGCATCAAGTTTATCTAAACCAGGGAAAGGGAAAAACTCTAAAATAGGTGCTCCTGCTAAGTCGCCAGGCAATATAAATCGTCCAGGCTGGATAACTGACAAACCAAGTTGATGACGAAAAGTATGTAATAACGCGGTATATTCTTGTGCTAATTCAGATAAAAGCTCTTCACTAGCACAAGCAAAAGGATCTATTTCATTTAACTTAGCTAAGAAACTATTACTATACTCTGCCCTTGGAGAACTTGTCATTAACGAATAGGTTTGCTGTGACCATTCTTGATACGTTTGTTTGAGCATAGGCAAATCAAGTAACCACTCACCTGGGTAATCTGTAATATCTAGTGTCAGTGTTGCCATGTCCGTGGCATATTTTAGTATTGAATTTTTAGGCTGATACCGAATAGCTAATCGTAATTCGCTGATACCGTGAGTCGGTTCAGGCCAAGTTGCAGGCTCTGACGTTAAAGCGGAAATTGCTGAGTCATAATCAAACCTTGGCACATGGTAGTGTTTTTGTGGCACACGCTTAGCCGCAATAAAGTTACCATTATGTACAGGGTCAAAAAAGCTAAGTTTAGTGCCATTACCTTCATTGATTAATTGGTTCACCAGTGAAGTAATAAAGGCTGTTTTACCACTACGGCTTAACCCAGTAACTGCCAAAGTTACATGCTGATCGAGAGTGCGATTGAGTAACTCATTTGCTTTATGCTTTAGCTTATCTAAGCCACGCTTTTTCAGTGTTGATTTACTTATTAATGCCATAACGAATTGATAACTTATAAATTTAGATCTGCTTTGAACGTAATTTTATAATAAGGTCTTTTAATTAAAATTACACCTGATTGATTGATTTTTATTAGAAATATAGCACTTAGCTAAAGGAATGAATTGCCTTATACCCATGATGCTTCAAGATGCGTGTTTCAGGACGCCTGAGCGATTCATGATCGAGGCGCCTCTTTTTATTAAGGGTTGTTCCCTTAAAAGTAGATGCAACGAAGCGCATGATTTGCTCAGACATCCCCGTAGGGCTGGTTTAGAAACGCTTTATGCTACGTTATTGATTTCGATAAGAGAACAACCATTATTTTCAATCAATGCCTTGCCTAAAGGCGTTTCTAATTCCAGCTGAATCCTGCATCTTGAGGTAACATGGGTATACTATTCATAAATAGAAAAGCTGTCTACTGACAGCTTTCTTAACATCTACAGCTTATTAATTTCCCTAGAAACCGTATACTCAGCTGATGTAACATATTGCTCCATCGCTTGTACTTTTCCTTCTAGCAAACGAAACTTACGACGAATATCATAGAGAGCTTGCTTAGGTGGTTCACCTGCTTGCCAAATTCGAGCTTTCACTTTGATTGACTCATTGCTTACATCAACGTTTTTCTTTCCTTGTTGATGGCGCTTTGCATACTGGCTTTCACCTGGTTCGTGATTAGCATTCGTTGCTTTCTCTGGCGCTTTATCCAGAATAAACCAAGCCGCTACATATCCTAAGATAAGAAACGGCATGCCAAACAACACACCTGATACCACTAATATTCTAACTAACCAAGTTTCCCAACCGAAGTAATCTGCTATGCCAGCACAAACCCCTGCTATCTTTCCTTGCTCGGCGTTACGATATAATTCACCTCTTTTTCGATTCATAATTTGGTTCTCCAGTTTGGGGTCTCCACATCTAAAATCGCTTCGAGGGTTTGAATCCTATCAGCCATGGTATCTGCAACTTCTGATAATTCTGATAATTGAATATACTCTTCCTGGCTTAAACCTTGGCTAACTTGCTTTTTACTGCGGTAATGCAAAACCAGCCATATTGGAGCAACAATAATCATAAAAATAATGACGGGTGCGACAATGATCTCTTCCACAATACTTCTCCTTTATTCTATTCTACCGATAGTTTTATTTGTGTTTTCTTGATGTTGTGATGTTATTTTTGCTTGTTTTTCATCTTAGCTTTCAACTGCGCTAATTCATCATCAACCATTTCATCTGATTCAAGTCCTGCTATTTCATCTGCCAATGACTTGCTACCTAAATCATATGATTCAATTTCCGCTTCAATATCATCAACTTTACGCTCATAATGATCAAAACGGCTTAGGGCATCATTAACACGAGTACTATGAATATTTTCTTTTACTTTTAAACGAGAGCTCGCAGATTTCTCACGAATAACAATAGCTTTTTGACGTACCTTGGCATCGCTCAACTTATCTTGTAATTGCGAGATTTCACCTTGTAATTTGCTAAGATGTTCATTGGTATGTGCTAACTCATCGACTAACGCTTGTGCACTTTCACTGCTCTTTTTCTTTTCCATTAAAGCAGCACGAGCTAGGTCTTCTCGATCTTTACTCAAAGCCAATTCAGCTTTTGCTTGCCATTGCTCAGCATCTTGCTCAAGACGGCTCACTTGGCGAGCTAATTCCTTTTTATCTGCCAATGTCTTTGCTGAGCTAGAACGCACTTCAACTAAGGTATCTTCCATCTCTTGAATGATCAAGCGTACCATTTTTGCTGGATCTTCAGCTTTATCTAATAAATTATTAATATTAGAATTAATAATGTCGGTGAATCTTGAAAAAATACCCATAACAACTTCCTCAACTAATGGCTAAATCATGCCAAACTGTATTTACTTTGCTTAAACTAAGCATTAACTTAGCGTTGAATTACTTCTTTAAGACATTCATGTTTCACGCCAACTTTCAAAACAAACCTAACCAACTGTTTTTAAATGATTTATTTTTTATTAAAAAAAGACTTTCAACCTTCCAAGTAATAAAATACACTATTTGTTAGTGAAATAAACCAACATTTGAATTTACTATGGCGAGTTTTAACCAACAAGATAATCTTCTTGGCCAATCAAATAGCTTTTTAGAAGTACTCGAGCAAATATCCCAAGTTGCAACGTTGAGTAAACCAGTACTTATTATTGGTGAACGAGGTACAGGTAAAGAGCTTGTTGCCGCACGTTTACACTTTCTATCGAAACGCTGGGAACAGAGCTATTTAAAGCTTAATTGTGCCGCATTAAATGAAAACTTACTCGAAACAGAATTGTTTGGTTACGATAGTGGCGCGTTTACTGGTGCCAGTAAACGTCATGAAGGACGATTTGAACGTGCGGATAAAGGCACACTCTTTTTAGATGAAATTGCCAATACCTCAGGCCTTATTCAAGAAAAGTTACTGCGCGTAGTTGAATACGGTGAATTTGAACGTGTTGGGGGCTCAAGAACAATTAATAGCGATGTTCGTTTGGTCGCTGCAACTAATGAAGACTTACCTACGTTAGCAGCATCAGGCCAATTTAGAGCGGATTTATTAGACCGCTTAGCCTTTGATGTTATAACCCTCCCCCCACTTAGAGAACGTTTAGACGACATAATAATGCTCGCAGAACATTTTGCTATGAACATGGCCCGCGAACTTGAGTTTGAATTATTTAGTGGCTTTACCGAAAAAGCTAAACGTAGCCTGCTTGAATATCACTGGCCAGGTAATATTCGTGAGTTAAAGAATGTCGTTGAGCGAAGTGTATATCGTTGTAACAATCCACATTTACCCGTACATGAACTAATCATTGACCCGTTCGAGTCACCTTTTAGACCGAACCAACGAATTAAAACTCATGATAGAGTCAATGAACTCAATAAAAATAATATTTCAACGAGTGATAATGTAGTTGATGATAGCGTTACAGTAAAACCTTCAGCAGTCGACACAGCTAAAGTAGCGCCGAAAGTTGTGACTCAACAATTCCCTCAGTCATTAAAAACACTATCACAAGAGTATGAAATAGAATTAATACAAACAGCATTAGCTCATTGCCAATTTAATCAAAAGAAAACCGCAGAAGCACTCGAATTAACATATCATCAATTAAGGGGCTATCTAAAAAAATATAACTTGCTTGATGGTAGTATTACCGATGAACTTTAAATCGATACTCTCGTTAACCGTAGCAGCATTCGTAAGCCTTTTAACAGGTTGTAATGAAGGTAATAAATTATCGTTAAGTGAGCGTAGTATTATCTATTGCTCTGAGGGTTCTCCTGAAACATTCAACCCTCAACTCAGCACATCAGGCACAACGTCTGATGCCACCGCGAAGCAGCTATATAACAGCCTGATTGTTTATAAGGGTAAAAGCAATACGTTAGGACCTGCTTTAGCAAAGTCTTGGCATGTAACCCGTGATGGTAAGAAAATAACCTTCTACTTACGCCAAGATGTTAGCTTTCATCAAACAAGCTACTTTACCCCAACCAGATTACTTAATGCCGATGATGTTTTATTTAGCTTTAACCGTATTTTAGACAAAGATCACGCTTTTCATCATGTTTCTGGTGATCAATATCCTTTTTTTCAAAGTGTAAAGTTTTCAGAGCTTGTTGATAAAATAGAAAAAATTAATGACTTTACTGTTCGTTTTATTCTAAAACGTAACGATAGTTCATTCTTAGCTAATTTAGCTACTGATTTTGCAGTAGTTTTATCTGAAGAATACGGACAAATACTCCAAGAGAAAAATTCAGAGCATGAAATTGATATATTTCCTATTGGTACCGGCCCTTTTAAGCTTAAAGATTATCGTGTTGGTTCATTAATCCGTTTCTATCGCCATGATTCATATTGGCAAGAAAAAGCAAAAATAGAACAGCTTGTTTATGATATATCGCCCAGAGAAACCAGCCGTTTGACTAAGCTCTTAGCAAAAGAGTGTGACGTCAGTAGTTATCCTATAGCACATGCAAAAATAGCAGAAAGAACTGATTTACAATTAGAGTCGATTACCTCATTAAATGTCGGATACTTTGGTTTTAATACTCAAAAAGAACCATTCAATAATAAAATCGTTCGCCAAGCCATCAGTTTAGCGATTAACAAGCAGGCATTAATTGAAACAGTCTACCAAGGGCAAGCCGCATGGGCAAAATCTATATTACCCGAAACATCATGGGCTTATGACAAAAACACACCTGAATTAGGTTATGATCCTGTTCGTGCAAAGTCTTTATTAGAAGTGGCTGGTTATCCCCAAGGATTCACGATGGATATATGGGCAATGCCTGTGCAGAGACCATACAATCCAAATGCCGTAACGATGGCAAAACTAATCCAAGCTGACCTAAAGAAAATTGGCGTAACAGTGAAGATAATTAGCTATGAATGGAGCACCTTTTTACGTCGTTTGTCACAGGGTGAGCATCAAAGCTTTTTACTCGGCTGGACTGCAGATCATCCCGATCCTGATAATTTTTTTACTCCGATACTCAGTTGCTCTGCGAGCGATCTCGGCAATAATCGTACATTTTGGTGTAATAAAGAATATGACCAACTACTACAACAAGCGCTTAAAACAACGAATATGAGTAAAAGAAAAAGCTATTATGCTAAAGCTATGGCAATAATTAATGAAGAAATGCCTTTATTGCCTATTGCCCATTCAAAACGCTTTCAAGCCCGCGGAATAGATGTCGAAGGTGATATATTGTCAAACTTTGGCGGTATCAGTTTTTATAGTGCGGCTAAAAAGGCGATAAATAATGAAGCTAAAAGCGAAGTTCAGCCAGAGATAGCTGATAAGGCGAGTAACTAATATGCTTACCTTTACCTTACGCCGCTTAAGTTTATTCATTTTTACCATGTTGGTATTAACCCTTTTATCATTCAGTTTAAGCTTTTTATTCCCCGGTGATACTGTCATTAATCACTCAGGCCAGATCAATGCATCAGCAACAGAACTAGCTCATCTGAATCAAGTTTACCAGATGGATAAAAGTATATTTAATCAATACGGTGCATATTTAACACATATTCTTAATGGTGATTTTGGTCAATCTATGGCGAGTCAATCACCGATTAGTAATGAAATAATAAAATTATTGCCTGCGACCATAGAGCTAAGCCTAGTCGCTTTGCTTATCGCCATGTTAGTGGGTATTCCTTTAGGATTTATTGCAGCAATTAAGCATAATAAAACCAGCGACAATGTCATTTTATCACTCGCCATGCTTGGGTATTCCATTCCGGTTTTTTGGCTGGGTCTACTAGCAATTCTGGTATTTTCAATA
This sequence comes from Colwellia psychrerythraea 34H, assembly GCF_000012325.1. Lineage (NCBI taxonomy): Bacteria > Pseudomonadati > Pseudomonadota > Gammaproteobacteria > Alteromonadales > Colwelliaceae > Colwellia > Colwellia psychrerythraea. The sequence goes on from NC_003910.7 coordinate 3,940,432, forward strand.
GGACTTGGTTGGTTGCCATCAGCAGGTCAAATCAGTCTTCTGTTTGAAATAGAGTTTGTCACGGGTATTCAATTTTTTGATATTTTACTTAGCGATAGTCCTTATAAATGGCAAGCATTTAGGGATGCTAGCGCCCATATGATTTTACCCGCTTGTGTTATCGCCTTAGCACCTGCAACTATTTTCATCCGCTTATCACGGGCATCTATGATTGAAGTATTAGCCGCCAGTTATATCAGAGCAGCTCGCGCTAAAGGTTTAAGCTTTCAACAGATCATATTTCGACACGCTATACGAAATGCACTAATACAAATAATACGCCACGTAGGTTTACAGTTTGCCAATTTGGTCACTATTGCTATGGTAACTGAGGTTATTTTTAGCTGGCCCGGCATTGGTCGTTGGCTTATAGATAGTATTTACCAGCGTGATTACACTGCTATTCAAAGTGGCTTGTTAGTGCTTTCTTGTTTTATATTTATTGTTCATATTTTAACAGATTTTATTTATGCCGCTCTCAATCCATTAGCGCGAGGTAATAATCATGGCTCGTGAAAAAATATACCTTGAGGAGGTATTTCCCTCCCCTTTCATGCAATTATGGGGCATTTTTCGTAAAACGCCTGTCGCCATGATTGGTTTTTGTTGTTTCATATTTTTAATTTTATTAGCTATGTTCGCGCCAATATTAGCCCCCTACACCCCAGTAGATGGTAATTTGGACATGATTTTATTACCACCAGCGTGGCATTCAGATGGCAATGTTAGTTATCTATTAGGTACTGACGAACTTGGCCGTGATATGTTATCTAGGCTAATGTACGGTACATCGCTAACCTTTGGCTTAAGCTTTATAGTCGTCATTTTCTCTCTAGTAATTGGCGTGGTTATCGGTTCATTATCTGCGTTAACTAGGGGTATTAAATCGAGCTTTTTGAATCACTTTCTCGATGTAGTGCTATCTATTCCTTCACTATTACTCGCGATTATTATTGTTGCTATTCTAGGGCCTGGTATTAGTAATACCGTCTGGGCAATAGCGATTGTATTTATCCCGCAATTTATTCACATTACCCGGTATGCGGTAAAAGAAGAGTTTAGAAAAGACTATGTGCTAGCATCACGTCTCGATGGGGCCAGTAATTTCCGTATTTTGTACTACTCAGTATTTCCTAATATTGTTGAACGTTTAATGAGCCAAGCTACTCTTGCACAGTCTGCTGCAATATTAGATATAGCGACATTAGGCTTTTTAGGCTTAGGGGCACAAATCCCCTTACCTGAATGGGGCGCTATTTTAGCCAATGGTCTTGAGCGTTTTTACATAGCGCCCTGGACAGTTTACTTACCTGGCTTAGCCATTTTATTTGCAGTTGTTGCGACAAATTTAGTGGGTGAAGGTATTCGCCATGCACTCAAGGTGCGCAAGGAAAATTAATGGTATTATTAACCATTTCGGTAGTAACAGAGAATGTTGATTTATCTTTTTTAACATTAACTATCCCCCTAAAAAGAGCGCGTAAGTAGAGCTTATGAATTTACTCGACATTCGAAATTTATCCATTGAGCTTGATACACCCAGCGGACGTGTATTAGCAGTAGATAGGGTCAGTTTATCGATAAAAGAAGGTGAAGTACGCGGATTAGTCGGAGAATCTGGCTCAGGAAAGTCACTGTTAGCGCAAGCTATTATAGGTGTTTTAGAAGATAAGTGGCATGTTCATGCTGATCGATTCCATTGGCGAGGAATCGATTTATTGCGCCTATCCATAGGTGAGCGTAGGGCCTTATTATGTCGTGATATCGCGATGATCTTCCAAGAACCGATGAGCTGCCTTGATCCCACAACGTTGATAGGTGAGCAGTTAAGTGAAGCCATTGATACCTCGCAATTGTCTGGCTTCTTTTGGCAACGCAAGAAACAACGTAAAGAAGCGGTAATAAAGTTACTGCACAAAGTAGGTATTAAGAAGCATGTTCAATGCATTAATAGCTACCCTCATCAACTGACTGAAGCAATTTGTCAACGTGTTATGATAGCAATTGCGCTTGCGGGTAGACCTATTCTATTAATTGCCGATGAACCTACTGCAGCAATGGAAAGTACAACCCAAGGACAAATATTTAGGTTACTTGCTAATCTAAACCAATTAAAGAACATGTCTATCCTATTAATTAGCCATGACTTAGAAAACCTTACCCATTGGACCAACACCATTACCGTTATGTATAGCGGTCAGTTTGTCGAGGCTGGTAGCACTGAGCAAATATTTAATAAACCTATGCATCCTTATACTCGCGCTTTAGTCGATAGCAGTACCAAGGCCAATTTACAGCTACCGACAAAATCTCGACTGATGACCTTACCTGGTAGTATTCCCGTTCTTCAACATTTACCTATAGGTTGTAGACTCGGGCCTCGATGCCCTAGAGCACAAAAAACTTGTGTAGCTGCCCCTACAGTGAGTAATTACCATGGTCATAAAGTAAGTTGTCATTTCCCTTTACTTAGGGATACAGGAAAAAAAATAAAGGGTTCTAATTAAGATGAGTGTTTTATTAGACGTTAAGGACATAGCAAAATCATACAAACTCAAAGGACACTGGTACCATAAACGTAAGTTTAATGCCCTGTCACCGTTATCTTTTGCCATTGAAGCAAAGAAGACCCTAGCAATTGTTGGCGAAACAGGCTCAGGTAAGTCAACTTTGGCAAAAATATTAGTCGGTGCAGAAACGCCCAGCACAGGGAAAATATATTTAAATGGCCAGTTGTTACAGAACCAGCATTTTAAACAAAGATGCCAGCATATTAGGATGATATTCCAAGATTCTGGCACGACCTTGAACCCTAGTTTAACCATTCAAGAGTTACTCGATGAGCCATTAATACTTAATACGGTATTAAATGAAAAACAGCGTAAACAGCTTATCCGTACTACCCTACAAAAAGTTGGCCTGCTGGGAGATCACATGAATTTTTATCCTCATATGTTCTCTGGTGGCCAGAAGCAAAGAATATCACTAGCTAGAGCAATTATATTGCAACCTCAGGTTATCATCCTAGATGAAGCTTTAGCAGCGTTAGACCCTTCATTACGTTCGCAAATGATTAACTTATTACTCGACTTGCAACAGCAGATGGGATTAGCGTATATATTGATTTCTCACAACTTAGGCATTGTTCGTCACTTTAGTGATGATGTAATGATAATGTCGCAAGGTGAGGTAGTTGAATCAGGAAAAACCATTGAGGTAATGCGTAACCCTCAGCATAAAGTGACTCAGAAATTAATGATGAGCCAGAACTTTAAGTTAAAATAAACTGCAACTTTTCTTTTAAGCCGCTATATTTTTCCAGCTTACTAATTTAATCAGCTTAAGTTTCCATAAGATATAAAACACAAAAAAGCCAATCGCAGGTTACTACGATTGGCTTTTTTAGTCGAAAATTCTACTGAAGTTATAAATTAGTCAATTCATTACTTCAATTTCTATAACGAATTATTAATAAGCAGTTACTGGCTCAGCAACTTGCTTACGTGTAATTTTAGCACCCACTTTTAATGAGTTTACAAAGCTTTGATAAGCTGACTGCGCTAGCTGGGAAGTTTGTTGCTGAGCTAAGTTAGGAGTAGCCGCAACGTCGTTCACATCCACTGCTGTAACTTCAATAAGAGCAAGGTCACCATTACTCAACGCAACTGTTGACGCCGATATAACACCACTAACTGGGTGTGGTAAAACAAAGGCTGCACGACTAATACTTTGGTCAATTTCAGGGCTATAACGGGCAACTTTCTCTTTGCTAACAAAACTTGTGTTTAGTGCTGTTAGTTGCGTAGAAATATCGGTGCCTGCATTAAAATCAGCGAGTAATGAATCAACTGTCTGTTGAGCCTTTTCAGTCGCTTTTTGGTTAACTATAATATCTTTAATTTGTGCTTCAACTTCAGATAAAGGCTTAACGTTAGCTTCTTGGAAAGTATTAAGGCGTAGAACAAGGGCAACATCATCATTAACTTCAATTAGATCAGAGTTCATGTTGTCTTGTAAAACTATATCTGAAAAAGCGGCTTCAACAGCTTTAGCTTGATCAAAAGGAGCACTGTTACCACCACGTAATAACCAAGGAGACGTTTGTATAGTAACATTTACCTCTGCTGCAGCATCTTCTAGGCTATCAGGAAATTCAAAGCTAATACGGGCCATTTCTTGCTGTAAAGTAAAGAATTTTTCTTGTGCTTGATCATTACTTAATTTACTACGTAATTCAGTCTGTACATCAATTAAAGCTTTTACCACTTCTTCTTTATAATCAGTTAATTTCAGTACGTGATAACCAAAGCTAGTTTTAACTAATTGGCTAGTATCACCAACATTAACCAAGGCTAACGCTGCTTCATCAAAAGTTTCTTCCATTACACCTGGTTCTAACCACTCTAGATCACCACCATTTTCACCGCTAAAGGTATCATTAGATACTTCTTTGGCAAGTACGGCAAAATCTTCACCTTGTTCAAGACGAGCTAGTACTGCTTGTGCTTGTATTTTCGCTGCTTCATCATCAGCATTGCCGTCATTAAATTCAATAAGGATATGAGAGATTCGACGCTGAGCAGATTCAGTAAAACTCGCTGAATTTTCTTGATAATACTTAGCGACTTCTTCATCAGTAACATTAATACCTTTGGCAATGTTAGCAACATTTAAACTGATATAGTCAACTTTAACTTGTTCTTTGTTTTGAAAGCGAGCTTGATTAGCTAGGTAGTAGCTGTTCACTTCTTCATCCGTTAATTCAACAGTTGCTTTAAACTGCTCTGCAGAAATTGTAGCGAATCGGATATCACGCGTTTGGTTTTGCAACGCAAGTTGTAATTTCTCTTGATAAGGCAAGTTAAACTCAGTAGCAATTAATGCCTGGCTTAACTGACGACGAGTCATTTCAACGCGTAAATAATCACGAAAGTCTGATGATTGGAAGAAACCAGCTTGATTAATAATGGCTAAATAGCGATTGTTATCAAAAGTACCGTCAACTTGGAATTCAGGCATCTTGCGGATAGTTTCTTTCAAACGAAGATCAGAAACACGAATAGCAAGCGCTTCACTGTTTTGATCAATTAATTTTTCATTAATTAGGTTATCTAAAACGCCCTGACGAAAGTTAGCCATATAATTAGCATCATTTGATAAGGTATCAAACATTTCACCAAACTGTTGCGCCATACGACCACGCTGTGCTTGATAAGCTTTATTAAATGCTTGTTGGCTAATTGGTTCACCATTTACCGTTGCTACTGAAGTATCAACTGAGTTGGTATAACTTCCAACACCTGCAACAGCGAAGGTTAGGATAATCAAACCAAGAATAATTTTGGCAGTTAATCCCTGCGATTTTTCACGAATATCTTCTAACATTTATTTCTCTTTTTTTATGCCTAAAAGTTCTAGACTTAAGTGTCTTTAAAGTAAAGTTGCTCGCGATTTTAGCAGATGATAAGCATTGCTTGAAGCACAACATGAGCTAAATGCAAATTTATTATGATGTTTTTATTTTTACTTGGGAGATAAAAGTAAAAAACCACCTAAAAGGTGGTTTCTAATACGCGGTATAACTTAGCCCAAATTGGAGCCTAGTTACATGCGTCTTTTAATGCTTTACCAGCTTTGAAAGATGGAATTTTTGCAGCAGCGATTTGGATAGTAGCACCCGTTTGTGGGTTACGACCAGTACGAGCAGCACGGTCACGTACAGAGAAAGTACCAAAACCAACAAGAGCAACTTGCTCGCCATCTTTTAATTCATCAGTTACAGCGCCAATAAATGAATCTAATGCACGACCCGCAGCAGCTTTTGAAATGTCTGCACCAGCAGCAATTTTCTCGATTAGTTGAGATTTATTCACAGTGTATACCCCTTCAATTGTTATTATGCAACGCTATCCTTTTTAATAATGTATTCAATCTAAATTAAATTTTGATTGAATACTTGAAGCGTTGAGTTTAGAAAATATTATGCTCCCTAGTTCCCACCAATTCATCTATATAACATAGAGAGTAAGGGGTCTAGCGATATAAGCGTAGTTAACTTACCATAGTTTCAGCGTTTGAAAAGCGAAAATTGCTTTTTTTTGCAATATTTTTAGCTTTTTTGACCTTTTTTGATATAAATCATCAAAATAGGCCAAGCTTTAAGCAAATTATTTTTCTACTTTCCATTGTTCTACAGGCTGTTCAAGCGCTAGAGCCAATACCTCATCTATCCATTTCACTGGGTGGATAGACAATTCAGCTTTCACATTTTCAGGAATTTCTTGTAAATCACGTTCATTTTCATGCGGTATTATGACTGTTTTTATACCGCCGCGATGTGCTGCAAGTAACTTCTCTTTCAAACCACCTATAGCTAATACTTCACCTCGAAGCGTTATTTCACCTGTCATGGCAACATCTGCTTTGACCGGATTACCAGTTAAACTTGACACTAACGCGGTACACATACCAACCCCTGCGCTAGGACCATCTTTTGGTGTTGCACCTTCAGGTACATGAACATGAATATCACGCTTCTCATAGAAATCTTCATTAATACGAAGCTTCTCAGTACGACTTCTCACCACGGTCATCGCAGCTTGAATTGACTCTTGCATGACATCGCCTAGAGAACCGGTATAAGTCAATTTTCCTTTACCTGGTACAGAAGCTGTTTCTATAGTAAGTAATTCTCCACCCACTTGCGTCCAAGCCAAACCAGTTACTAAGCCAACTCGGTTCTTATCATCTGCCTTACCGTAATCAAAACGTTGTACACCTAAAAATTCATTAAGATTCTCTTGGTTAATTGTCACTTTACTTAGTTTTTTATCAAGTAAAATAGACTTCACCGCTTTACGACATAATTTAGATATTTCTCGCTCTAAACTACGTACACCCGCTTCACGTGTGTAATAACGAATAATACCAACAATAGCACTATCTTCTATTTGAATTTCTTTGGCTTTTAAGCCATTACGTTCGATTTGTTTGTCAAGAAGGTGGCTTTTCGCAATATTTAACTTTTCATCTTCGGTATAACCTGACAAACGAATGACTTCCATCCGATCTAACAAGGGACCTGGAATATCCATACTATTAGAGGTGGCAACAAACATCACATCCGATAAATCATAATCAACTTCAAGGTAATGATCATTAAACGTCGTATTTTGCTCTGGATCCAATACCTCAAGCAAAGCTGATGCAGGATCGCCGCGCATATCAGACGCCATTTTATCGATTTCATCCAATAAGAAAAGTGGGTTTTTAACGCCTACTTTCGATATTTTTTGAATGAGTTTACCTGGGAGTGAGCCAATATAAGTACGTCTATGCCCACGAATTTCAGCTTCATCACGAACACCACCTAAGGCCATGCGAACATATTTACGTCCGGTAGATTTAGCAATTGACTGGCCAAGTGAGGTTTTACCAACCCCTGGAGGTCCAACTAAACAGAGAATAGGACCTTTTAACTGGCTTACTCGTTGCTGTACGGCTAAATACTCTAAAATACGCTCTTTAACTTTATCTAAACCATAATGATCTTTATCTAGTACTTCCTGAGCAAGCGCAAGATTACGTTTTAATTTACTACGCTTCTTCCAAGGTACATTTATCATGCAATCAATATAGCTACGAACTACTGTTGCTTCAGCAGACATAGGTGACATCATTTTAAGCTTTTGAAACTCAGCTAAAGTTTTATCTTTAGCTTCTTCAGGCATTTGCGCTTCTTCAATACGCTTAGCCATTTGTTCAAGCTCATCGGGGGTGTCTTCACCTTCATTCAGCTCTTTTTGAATGGCTTTCATTTGCTCATTCAAATAATAATCGCGTTGACTTTTTTCCATTTGCTTTTTAACACGTGTACGAATTTTCTTTTCAATTTGCAGTAAGTCTATCTCACCTTCCATTAGAGCCATCAAATGCTCTAAACGCACATTAACATCAATAATTTCTAATATTTTTTGCTTGTCTGCTAGTTTTAAAGGCATATGAGCAGCCATCGTATCAGCAAGTTGCTCAGCGTCATCAATGCCCGAAACAGAAGTCAGTACTTCAGGTGGGATTTTTTTATTAAGTTTTACGTATCCTTCAAACTGAGAAATAGCCGAACGAATTAATACTTCAATATCGTCATTAACTTCAGCAGTTGGACCAACATATTCAATTTCTGCGCTGAAGTATTCTTCTGTTTCAACAAACTTGTTTATCGTTGCACGCTGGGCACCTTCCACCAATACTTTTACGGTCCCATCGGGAAGTTTTAGCATCTGTAAAATAGTGGCGACGGTACCTGTACTGTATACGTCTTCAGCAGTAGGATCATCGATAGCAGCATCTTTTTGTGCAACAAGAAATACTTGCTTATCGTTTTCCATGGCTAAATCTAGACAGCGAATTGATTTTTCACGACCAACAAAAAGTGGAATAACCATTTGCGGGTAAACAACAACATCTCTTAAGGCTAAAACGGGGATCTCAACGACACCAGATAATTCTTTACTCATTGGCTTCTCTTCTTGGGAATTGTGTTAATTGAAAAAAATAAAGCTATAGAATCTATATGGGGCTAGGCTGTTAACTTTCAACATTAGATAATAAATAAAGCGCTAAACTCACTAATTATTAAGTAATTAATTGTATCTAAGGATCAAAAAAGCCTCAAACAGTCAGTAATTATTGTACTTAATAATTACTGACTGTTTGAGGCTAATATAATTAAAACTAAGCTTTACATCAATATGATGAAATTACTCGGAAGCAGCTTGTTCTTGTTTACTATCATAAATAACAATCGGCTTGCTCTCACCTTTGATTGTATTTTCATCAACAACGATTTTGCTAACATTTTCCATCGATGGTAATTCATACATGGTGTCAAGCAATACAGCTTCAACAATAGAGCGTAAACCACGAGCACCTGTTTTTCGGTCCATCGCTTTACGGGCTATAGCATGTAACGCATCACTTCTGAATTCCAATTCGACATTTTCCATATCAAATAATGCCGTAAATTGCTTAGTTAGCGCATTTTTAGGCTCTTGTAATATTTGAATAAGGGCAGCTTCATCTAGTTCACGTAATGTTGCTAAAACAGGTAAGCGTCCAATAAATTCTGGAATCAAACCATATTTAACTAAATCTTGTGGCTCAACATCAGCTAAACGATCCGTCAATGATATCTCTTGATCTTTACCACGAACTTCAGCGCCAAAACCGATACCAGTACCAGTATGATTTCTCTGCTCAACAACTTTGTCTAAACCTGCAAACGCTCCACCACAAATAAAGAGTATTTTGGACGTATCTACTTGTAAAAACTCTTGCTGCGGATGCTTGCGTCCACCTTGAGGCGGCACAGAAGCGACGGTACCTTCAATAAGCTTTAACAAAGCTTGTTGAACACCTTCACCTGAAACATCACGGGTTATAGATGGATTGTCTGACTTACGTGAGATCTTATCGATTTCATCAATGTAAACGATACCACGTTGAGCTTTCTCAACATCGTAATCACATTTCTGTAATAATTTTTGAATGATGTTCTCTACGTCTTCACCAACATAGCCAGCTTCAGTTAACGTGGTTGCATCTGCCATTGTAAATGGAACATCTAATAATCGTGCAAGGGTCTGCGCTAATAATGTTTTACCACTACCTGTAGGCCCAATAAGCAAGATATTACTTTTACCAAGTTCAATACCATTATGATTATCACCATTACGTAATCGCTTATAATGATTATAAACAGCAACTGCTAAAACTTTTTTCGCATGGTCTTGACCAATAACGTATTCATCGAGGCTCTCACGGATCTCGATAGGAGAAGGCAATGCTTCTTTACTTTCTTTTGGCGAAATTTCAGAAATTTCTTCGCGAATAATGTCATTACATAACTCTACACATTCATCACAAACAAAGACTGATGGGCCAGCAATTAATTTACGTACTTCATGTTGGCTTTTGCCACAAAATGAGCAGTAAAGTAATTTACCATTATCGCCACCACTTTTAATATCGGTCATGCCCTACCTCTAAACTTTTAATACCAGTAAATCCATTTATTACTCAATCTACACCGTTAAGTATACACCGAAATCCTATTTATCGTTACGTTGTTCTAATATGGAGTCAACTAATCCATATTCAACTGCTGCTTCTGCACTTAAAAAATTATCTCTGTCTGTATCTTGAGAAACTTTATCCAATGTTTGACCTGTGTGTTCAGCCATTAATTTATTAAGTTTGTCTTTTATGAATAATATTTCTTTCGCATGAATTTCAAAATCTGACGCTTGCCCTTGAAAACCGCCTAAAGGTTGATGAATCATGACTCGAGCATTTGGTAAACAATAACGTTTGCCTTTTTCACCACCTGACAATAGGAATGCGCCCATACTTGCCGCTTGGCCAATACACACAGTGCTAATGTTAGGTTTGATAAACTTCATGGTATCGTATATTGCCATACCCGCAGTTACTGAACCGCCTGGTGAGTTTATGTATAAATATATGTCTTTATCAGGGCTTTCAGATTCTAAGAATAATAACTGCGCTATGATAAGATTAGCCATATGATCTTCAACTTGACCACAAAGGAAGATTACACGCTCTTTTAACAGCCTTGAGTATATATCATACGAACGTTCACCTTTAGCTGTTTGTTCAACAACCATAGGCACTAACGCGCTTTCAATACCTGTCGCACTGCTTTGTGATGAAACTTGAGATGATCTTTGTGATGTAATTTGAGAATTAAACAAGAGTATACCTTCCCTTAATAAATAATAATGGCCTGTATGTTGCCATACAAGCCATTAAATTTAAGCGATTGCTTAGTTAGTTGTCAATGTAAAACTAATGAAAAGTAAGCTTTACTTAGCTTCTGGGTTCATTATTTCATTGAAACTAGCTTTTTTATCAGAAACTTTAGCTTTTTCAACTAAAAGCTCAACAGCTTGCTCTTCTAAAGCAACATTTTGCATCTGCTGCATAAGCTCGTTGTTGTTAGCATAGTATTCAATAACTTCTTTAGGATCTTCATAAGCTGAAGCCGCAGAAGCAATTAGTTCATTCACTTTAGTTTCATCAACTTTAAGTTCATTTACTTTAATTACTTCACCTAAAAGCAAACCGATTTTAACACGACGTTCTGCTTGCTCTGTAAACATTTCAGCAGGTAATTGTGGTAAGTTCTTAGGATCCATTTGGCCTTGGAAACGTTGCATAGCTTGTTGACGTAAAACATCAACTTCTTGCGTAACAAGTGCCGAAGGTAAATCAACTTCATGTCCAGCTAATAAGCCATCAATAACTTGTGTTTTAACTTTAGCTTTAACGGCTTGAGTTAATTCACGTGCCATATTTTTACTTACTTCAACACGTAAAGCTTCAACACCACCTTCTTCAATGCCAAAAAGTTTTGCAAACTCTTCATCAATTTCAGGTAAAATTGGACCTTCAGTTTTATGAATAACAATATCAAACTCAGCATCTTTACCTTTAAGATTTTCAGCATGATAATCTTCAGGGAAAGTAACTTTGATAGTTGCCTCATCACCAGCTTTCATGCCAGTAACTTCTTTCTCAAAACCAGGGATCATACGACCAGCGCCTAGTTCTAATTCAAAACCTTCGGCTTTACCACCTTCAAACTCTTCACCGTCTACACGACCAGTGAAATCAAGTGTTAATTTATCGCCTGATTTAGTTTTACGTTTGTTTTCTTTCCATGTTTGATGTTGCTTTTGTAGCGTAACAAACATTTCATCTAAATCGGCATCAGTCACGTCAACTTCTGGACGTTCGATAGCGATCTTTTCTAAATCTTTTAATTCAACTACAGGGTAAATTTCAAAAGTTGCTTCAAACTCTAATGCTTTACCATCTTCATTGCTTTTAGCAACAAATGAAGGACGACCAGCTGGATTGATTTTTTCTGCAACAATAGCATCAACGAAATTACGCTGCATGATTTCACCAGCAACTTCTTGACGTACTGATTTGCCGAAGCGTTTTTGAACTACTGACGGTGGTACTTTACCTGGACGGAAACCGTTAATACGCTGTGTTTTACTGATTTGACGAAGACGATTCTTTACTTCTACATCTACTTTTTCGGCCGGAACAGAAATAGTCAGACGACGTTCCAAACCTTGTGTAGTCTCAACTGAAACTTGCATTTAAATACCTCAAAAACTTAGCGTATTACGCTTTTTACGCATCAATTAACAGTCAACACTTTTGATAAAACTTACCAAATTGGTGACAATATGATGCCCTGTTACAAAAATTATGACGACGAATTATAGCGAGACAAAAAAAAAGTTGCAAGGTGTAAGTTTAACCTGTGAATAATTTATTTCGTTATTCAGTTGCATTGACAACATTTGAGTAAATTTAGCTTTGATTTGGTAGTGGTTATTAGGATTGTTTTACATAGATAATGAATTTATGCACGGAAAATTTCACATAATAAACAAGATGCTATAAATAAAATTTTACAATAAAGAATAGATCGCAAAAATAAATATAGATTTAGATGGATAATTTATTGCAGATGAAGATTGTTGTAATAATAACTGAAGATTTTTGAAGTTATAACTAATTGAAGAGAAAGTGGTCGGTGATGCAAGATTCGAACTTGCGACCCCTTGGACCCAAACCAAGTGCGCTACCAAGCTGCGCTAATCACCGACATATTCTCTCAATATTTTATTAATAAGAGATATTAATAAAGTAAAGATGGGGTGGCTAAAGGGACTTGAACCCTCGACAACCGGAATCACAATCCGGGGCTCTACCAACTGAGCTATAGCCACCATAACACTTTTCTTTTTCCATACCTAAGTATGGTGCGCCCTGTAGGATTCGAACCTACGACCCACGCCTTAGAAGGGCGTTGCTCTATCCAGCTGAGCTAAGGGCGCGCATTTTCCTACAAAGCATATCCACTTAAACTAAAAAATAAAAGTGGTCGGTGATGCAAGATTCGAACTTGCGACCCCTTGGACCCAAACCAAGTGCGCTACCAAGCTGCGCTAATCACCGATTTATGCTGTTTCAACTAACAGTAAACTGCCTCGTTTCAACGGATGCGGATATTACCGAGTTGCTTAACTTCAGTCAAACCTTTTTTTTAAATAAATAACTGTTCGGTCATTTTTAACACAAGTAGCTGCATTCTTCTTCTAGTCACAGTAATGTCTGTAGTTTATTTAAGCAAACCAAGTTTTATTACTATTTTATCTATATAAAAAAGCATTTAGCCTTTAAATAAAGTAAACCTACAATACGAGTGTCGTTTATGGCAAAATAGCGGTGTTTTTTTTATCACTTAAAACCAAGGTCAGCAGTAGAGTTATGAGAGCATCATTGATCGATGGCAAAGCAATTGCCAAAAAGCTTAGAGATTCAGTTAAAGAAGAAGTTAATTTACGTATTAGTAATGGCCAAAGAGTACCTGGCTTAGCTGTTATTTTAGTGGGTTGCGATCCTGCTTCTCAAGTCTATGTTGGAAGTAAACGTAAAGCATGTGAAGAAGTTGGGTTTATTTCTCGCTCTTATGATTTACCCCACACTACGTCTGAGCAAGAACTATTAGCTTTGGTAAGTGAATTAAATAATGATGACTCTATAGACGGTATCCTAGTACAGCTACCTTTACCAAAAAATTTAAATGCTGATCTAATTATTGAACACATTAATCCACTTAAAGATGTTGACGGCTTTCATCCATCAAATGTTGGCAAATTAGTGTTAAGACAGCCAGGTTTGAGACCTTGCACACCAAAAGGCATTGTTACACTAATTGAATCAACCGGTATAGACCCTAAAGGCTTAGATGCACTTGTTATCGGTGCATCAAATATTGTCGGTCGACCTATGGGTTTAGAGCTGTTATTAGCTAAGTGTACTGTAACGACAACACATCGCTTTACTAAAGATTTAGAAGGTAAAGTGCGAAATGCAGACCTTCTTGTAGTAGCCGTTGGCAAGCCTGGTTTTATACCAGGAGAATGGATTAAAGAAGGCGCTATAGTAATTGATGTAGGCATTAACCGTTTAGACAATGGCAAGTTAGTTGGTGACGTTGACTTCGGTGCGGCTAAAGAAAGAGCTTCATTCATCACTCCTGTTCCCGGAGGTGTTGGTCCAATGACAGTAGCAAGCCTAATTGAGAATACGCTAATTGCTTGTCAGCAATCATCTCAATAATAGCACTATTAAAGAATTTAGAGCTTAATCAAATTTAGAGCTAAACAATAAAAAGGGTGAGCACTTAGTGCTCACCCTTTTTATTATCATGACTTGTTAAAAGTACTTAAACCATATTTTAAGCTTTACGCCACGTAGTTTTACCCGCACTATCTTCTAAAACGATATTCATGGCATTAAGTTTGTCACGTGCATCGTCAGCCATCGCCCAATCTTTATCAATACGAGCTTGATTTCGTTGTACAATAAGTGCTTCAATTATTGCAACTTCATCATTATCATTATCACCTTGTAAGAAAGCGGCGGGGTCAAGTTGTAATAAACCAACAATCTCCCCCAGAGCAACTAATGTTGAAGCTAAATCAATCGCTAAGGCATTGTTAGCTGCAGCCTTAGCCACATTTAACTCTTTCGATATTTCAAATAATACCGCCAATGCTTGTGGCGTATTAAAGTCATCATCCATTGCTTGGCAAAATTGTTTAACAAAGCTTGAGTCTTTATTGATGACATAATCACTTTCGATGTTCACATCACGTAGTGAAGTATAAATACGCTCTACAGACGCTCTTGCTTGCGTTAAGTTATCAGTAGAATAATTTAACTGACTACGATAGTGACCTGTTGTTAAGAAGAATCTTACTGTTTCAGCATCATACTGCGCTAATACATCACGTATCGTAAAAAAATTACCTAAGGATTTAGACATTTTTTCTTGATCGACTTGCACCATACCTGTGTGCATCCAGTAGTTAACATAAGGAGTATTAAGGGCACAGCAGCTTTGTGCTATTTCATTTTCATGATGAGGAAAAGTTAAGTCAGAACCACCACCGTGGATGTCAAAATGATGACCTAGCTCTTTAGCGTTCATGGCTGAACATTCAATATGCCAACCCGGACGGCCTTCTCCCCAAGGAGATGACCAACTTGGTTCACCCGGTTTTGCTGACTTCCACAGTACAAAATCAAGCGGATTATTTTTATTCTGGTCAACTTCAACGCGCGAACCCGATTGTAATTGTTCCAGATTTTGCCCACTAAGCTTACCGTAGTCATTGTAGCTAGAAACATCAAACAGTACATCACCCTGCCCTGTAGATGCTGCGTTAGCACCCGCTACATAAGCATGTTCCTTGGTCACTAAGGTTTCAATCATCGCGATGATTTCATTCATATGTGTGGTGACTCTCGGCTCTAAATCAGGCCTAGCCATATTAAGTGAATCGAAGTCTTGATGCATTGCGGCAATTGTTCGTTCAGTTAACGCTTCAGTCGTTTCATTATTTTCATTGGCTCTATTGATTATCTTATCTTCAACATCAGTGATGTTACGGACGTAGTTAACATCGTAGCCAGAAAACCGAAGATAACGAGCAATATTATCGAAGCTAATATAAGTGCGACCGTGGCCTATATGGCATAAGTCATAAACCGTGCAACCACAAACATATAAGCCTACTTTACCTGCATTAATTGGTGTAAAGGTTTCTTTTTGACGACTTAACGTGTTGTAAATCTGCAACATGATATTTTATGACTCCTACTGAGTAGTTTTTATTGAATAGTTTCGATTGAATAAGAGTAGATTGTACCTGAACAAATCTAAAGGATCATCAATACTGATGCACTTTATAGCAAGTTAGCGTACAATTATGCCAATTAATTTATCAGAACTTAAATAGAGACAATTATGATCATACTAAAAACCAGCCTTGGCGATATTAAAATTGAATTAGACTTTGAAAATGCTCCTGTTACAGCAAAAAATTTCCAACAATATGTTGAAGATGGACATTACAATGGCACTATTTTTCATCGCGTGATTAAAGGTTTTATGGCACAAGGCGGCGGCTTTGCTCCAGGCTTAGAAGAAAAAGAAACTCGCGCAAGCATTAAGAATGAAGCAAACAATGGCTTAAGTAATAAACTAGGCTCTTTAGCCATGGCACGAACTCAAGAGCCTCATTCAGCTTCTGCGCAGTTCTTCATTAATCTAACTGATAATAACTTCTTAGATTTCACTAGTGAGTCTATGCAAGGTTGGGGTTATTGTGTTTTTGGTAACGTAGTTGAAGGTATGGATATAGTCGATAAAATGGCTTTAGTTGAAACGGGCAACATGTATGGTCATGGTGACGTTCCAAAAGACGACATTTTAATTGAATCTGCGATTGTTGAATAACCTTAGCGGCCAGTAATGATTGAAGATAATAAAACAGCAATAACTTATTTTATTGCTGATTTACACCTTAGCGAAAACAGGCCTGATATCAGTGCCTGTTTTTTACGATTTTTAGAAAGTGATGCCGTACAAGCTGAAAAGCTTTATATCCTAGGTGACTTATTTGAAGCTTGGGTTGGTGATGATGATGATAGTCCCTTCCTTAAAACTATCGCTGATGCACTCACTAAGCTAAGCAAATCAGGGACAATGATTTATTACATTCATGGTAATAGAGATTTTCTAATTGGTAAGCGTTATGCGAAACAAGCAAGTATGCAGCTTCTCCCTGAAGTGGAGACTATTGACCTTTATGGTCGACATGTAGTCATTATGCATGGTGATACCTTATGTACTCGCGATGTCGACTACCAAGTGTTTAGAAAAAAGTCTCGTTCTTGGTGGTGGCAAGCAGCAATTAAAAGTCTACCGTTATTTATACGCAAAAAGATAGCTGCTGACTATAGAAAGAAAAGTGCTACTGCAACGGCAGTGAAATCACAAGCGATCATGGATGTTACCGAAAGCGAGGTAATTGAGTGTCTACAAAAATATCGAAGCCAACTGTTAATTCATGGTCATACACACAGACCAGCTATCCATGAAATTTCTGTAAATGGTGATAATGCTCAACGTATCGTCTTAGGCGATTGGTATGAGCAAGGTGCTTGGTTAAAAGTAACTGCTAACTCTATTCAATTACTCAACCAATCGTTAACCTAATATACGTTTGTATGCCTTACTATTATTTCCTATCTAAAATATAACGGACAACATAAGTTGCCCGTTACTATTAAAAAAATTATAGCTATTCCAATAGATTAAACTGGCGTTCCAGAGTGAAATTTGAAATCTTCATCGGGTGATAAAATTAACTCAGCTTCAACGTTAGCAAAGTAAGCGACCCGTTCACTAATGTCCTTCCCCGCAACTTGCCCAGCTAGTGTCAAATAATCTTGATAATGACGAGCCTCTGAGCGAAGTAGAGACACATAAAATTTATTCAAATCATCATCTAAATGCGGTGCCAACTTAGCAAATCGCTCACACGATCGTGCCTCAATGTAAGCACCAATAATTAACTTATCTACCAAGGCATCAGGTTCAAAAGTTTTAACATGTTTTAGCATACCTTTGGCATAACGACCCGCGGTGATCCCATCAAAAGGAATATCTCGCTTAACCATAATCTCTAATACTTGATAAAAATGATGTAACTCTTCTTTTATTAAAAGCACCATTTTATCAATAAGATTTTGGCTAAATGGCGACGTTCCCTGAGACTTACTGCTTTTAGGTAAAATTGCTTTAGATAGATTGTTTTTATTAGCAAGTGACGCTAAATCGCCCTTCTTTCGATATAAAAAATCTTCATAGGGTTCAAACCATTCAAGTAATACGTTAGTACTGTCTTTATCAACGGCATATTTTCGAATGAGATACATAGCGGTTTGCCCTGCTTTAAGCTCGCAGGCTAAATGGTCTCGTAAAATTATCGGTAAGTTTTCTTTTTTCTTTGCTTTATTTACCCACGCATCAGGCGTTTCACAGGATAAAAATTTTAATATAGGTATGAGTAACGTCTCTGCTTCTGTCATCTGTTTATCTCAGTGCTAAATAGCGAGTAAATTCTTTTAAGTGAATTGTAATTTAAATTATTGCGCTATTTTAAAAGTCTATTTCTTGAGATACTAGCATAATCTGTTTTTTACCATACATAGATCAAATTTATGCCTTCTATAATAAAAAAAACCTTACAAGTAAAAATGCAGCCCAAAAACTGGTTAAAAAACACGATAAGCTGGTGCATAGCGAAAACATGAAAGTGGTTTCTCATGTACAACGAGAATGTGATGACTGGATAATTAATACACTGATACTTGATAACCTCGACGTTCCCTTTAAATACAAACGTAAGAAGCTTTACCAAAGTTTACAAGGGCAAAGAATTAACCTTACTTATTATCCTGAAGTTGAAACTATTGCCGGCTTTAGTATTGAAGTTATGTCAGTGGTACGAGTCAAAGTCAGCTAGAAATCTAAAGATAAACAAGCTCCTTATCGCATAAAAATATTAAAAACACTTTCTATAGAGCTTTATTGTTTATTTTTCCACCAACACTTGACGAATCATCTTATATCTCGCATAAATAAGGGTGTAATAATAAGAGTACTAATGACTTAATCATTTATTGTTGTTGTTTTAGACTAAAAAGTACTTTCCGAATACTAACGTGCGAGAGGATTGATTATGATACTAAATCACATATGGGGGCTGTACGCTCACCCTAAAGAAGAATGGCATGTTATTGAAAAACGCCATGAAAGTTTAAGTTATAGTTTGATGCATATTTTGACCATAGCGCTCATTCCGACAATATGTTCTTACTATGCAGCTGCCCATATTGGCTGGACTATTGGTGTAGGTAACCCAATTAAAATAAGTGTAGAAAGTGCTCAAATCATGGCTGTTAGCATGTATTTCGCTCTTATTTTTGGCGTATTCGCCTTAGCTTACTTGATTCAGTGGATGGCAAAAACATTTGACTCAAAACCTGACTTTGTTCAAGCACTTGAGCTTGCTGCATATACTGCGACACCATTACTTATGGTAGGTATTACCGCATTATTTCCAGTATTATGGTTTGTTGCTTTAGCGGGGATTGCTGCGGTAGCTTACTCTATCTATCTGTTATATTCAGGTGTTCCTATTATGATGAATATCCCTGAGGAAAAAGGCTTTATCTACTCAAGCTCAGTAGTGACCTGCGGATTAGTCTTGTTAGTTGGCTTAATGGCATTTACCGCCGTAATGTGGACTATGGGATTTGGTCCTGAGTTTGTTGCATAACTTACCTAAAATATAACAACTGAATTAATTTATAGTTAAATAAAAAGCCTTATTTCTAAAATAGAAATAAGGCTTTTTTGTGTTTTATATTTTGAAACAGGTATAAGTAACTCAATAGTTACCTAATAAGTATAAGTACTACTCTGCACCTTCATTATGCATATCAATAATAGAATCAGCATTTTTGTCTGATTCTTCTTTACTCGTATTATTACGCAATGCATCTAATCTTTCTAAATATGCTTGGTCGATATCATTGGTGACATAGTTACCATCAAATACAGAAGTATCAAAAGTTTTGATGTCTGGATTGCCAACGCTAACTGCAGAGATTAAGTCCTCAAGAGATTGAAATATTAATTTATCTGCACCAATTAAACTACAAATATCATCCAATTCACGACCATGTGCAATGAGTTCATTAGCACTTGGCATATCTATACCATAGACATTAGGGAATCTTACTTCAGGTGCTGCTGAAGCAAAATAGACATTTTTTGCACCTGAGGCACGCGCCATATCAATTATCTGCTCCGAGGTAGTGCCTCGAACAACAGAATCGTCAACTAGTAAAACATTTTTACCCTTAAATTCCGTTGCAATAGCGTTAAGCTTTTGACGAACTGATTTTTTACGTTGCTCTTGACCCGGCATAATAAAAGTACGACCGATGTATCGGTTTTTAACAAAACCTTGTCGGTAAGGTAAGTTAAGCTGCTTTGCTATTTGTAAGGCAATATCGCAAGATGTTTCAGGGATAGGAATAACAACATCAATATCAATATCTTGCCATTCCTCGGCAATTTTCTCGCCTAACTTAGTTCCCATTTCTACACGAGAGGCATAAACAGACATTTTATCCATGGTTGAATCAGGGCGAGCAAAGTATACAAATTCAAATATACATGGGCTATAAACAGGATTTTCAGCACATTGCAGACTGTGAATTAGGCCATCTTCAGAGAAAAATATAGTTTCACCTGGAGCAACATCACGTACAAATTCAAAAGAACATGCATCTAGCGCAACTGATTCAGACGCAACCATATACTCAACGCCCAATTCAGTTTCTCTTTTACCAAAAACTAAAGGACGAATTCCGTTAGGGTCACGAAAAGCAATCATACCGTGACCAACAATAAGCGCTACAGTAGCATATGCGCCACGAACACGTTTATGGACTTTAGCAACTGCAGTGAAAATATCTTCCGGTGTTAGCGCAATGTTTTCACTTTGCTGTAATTCATGCGCTAGGATATTTAACAGAACCTCAGAATCTGAAGTTGTGTTCACATGGCGACGAGCTTCATCAAATAACCATGTTCTTAATTCTTCAGCGTTGGTTAAGTTACCATTATGTGCCAATGACAAACCAAAAGGTGAGTTGGCATAAAAAGGTTGTGCTTCTGAAGAGCTAGAAGTGCCCGCTGTTGGATAGCGAATGTGACCAATACCAATATTACCTTGTAGGCGAAGCATATGGCGGGTATGAAAAACATCTTTCACTAACCCATTACCTTTTCTTAGCCTGAAAGTATTATTATGAATTGTTACAATACCAGCAGCATCTTGACCACGATGCTGAAGTACAGTTAGTCCATCATATATATGCTGACTAACAGGAGTTTTACCGACAATACCAACAATACCACACATGAAATTCTCTCCACAAAAAAAATATTTACAATACTTATTTTCACTAAATTATTAACTTAGGATGGTGTGAGCCATCTAATAAATATTGAATTATAAGATATCGAAATAATATCTTATAAATTATCGTATACGGATTGACTCCGCATGGGCTTAGTCGTTATTAGTAACAACTAAGTTATATAACTTGATGACCCTTTAAGGTATTCAAAAAACCATTCAACTACCAATTTAAACTCAGGGATCAATTCTGAGCTTTTCCACCACTGTGTATTTTCTGCTCCGGTAAAAGCATCAACAAAAAATATCACTGCACTGATAATGAGTACACCTCGAAGTGCTCCAAAAACAAGCCCTAAAACACGATCTGTCCCAGATAGTCCTGTTTTGCTAACCAATTGCCCAATAAGATAATTAACCAAAGCACCAAGCACTAAGGTTGATATGAAAAGAATGGCGACGGCTGCGGCATTACGCAAAAATGGATCAGAAATATTTGTTAAAAGATTGGCAAGGTTTGCGTAAAAAGTGCTGGCAATAAAGAAGGCACTGATCCAAATAACTAGAGATACTGCTTCTTTTACAAAACCTCGTATTAAACTGACTAGTGTTGAAACGCCTATAACGGCCAAAATGGCGTAATCTATCCAAACCATAACTTGAATGTCTCGTTGAGTTTATCTAAATTAGAGGCGCGCATTCTATCAGAATTAGCCAAATAATGCCTAGCACTTTATAAAAGCCGGCTACTTATTTGGTTCAAAATACGCAACTTTACCTTGGATGCCAGTAAGCGTTTTTAAAGCGGGTAACTTTTTAACCATACTGGTCTTTATTAATTCCGGTCCTATGATCACCTTAGTTAATGTGCCTTGCTTAGTTTTGATTGGTTTGGTGAAGGCGATATAACCTTTAGCTTTTAATTTTTTTAATAACTGGGCAACATTGTCTTTATTTTTAAAGCTACCTAAATGGATAACCCAGGCCTCTTTAGCTACTGCTTTTTCAGGCAACGTCTTCTTTGGTTTGCTAACTACTTTTACTGGGGGCTTTACTGCTGGCTTTGATACTTTCTTTGTTACTTGATCAACTTGTTTAGTTGGCTTTGAAGCAGAGTTATCAATACCAGGTTCATCAATTGCTTGTTCATTAGAGATGGGTGTCACTTTTTGTCGTATGAGCTTATCTTCAGGGAATGGTTTATTGGTCAATTTACCCGAAAACACCTCTGCCTTTGGGATAGCTTCAAAATCATCTTGGTGTGATTTTTTCTCTCCATCAAGTAGATCTGGTAAGAAAATAATAACCACGGCTGCAACAATAATAGTCCCGACAAGGCGATTTTGAAAAGGTGTAGACAAGAGACACTCCTAATTAATACTACTCAGCTAACTAATAGTTAACTGTGCTCTGATTTTCGAAACAGTAAAAAATGAACCAAAGACTAGAATTAAGTCAGACGAATTAGCCTGCTTATTCGCCATTCTAAAGGCCTCATCCACATTGTCAAAACAATTAACTGAATTTGTAAATAACGCTAACTTACTTGCCATTGTTTCTTTTGTAGCAGCTCTTGGCACACTTAACGCACCGGTATACCAAAAATCGATATCATCTTTTAGTGATTCTAAACTTGCACTAATATCTTTATCGCCCAGCATAGCAACCACAGCATAAATATTTTGATAGTTAGCTTGCTCTTTTATCTGCTTAAGATATCCAGCGAGATAACGAGTAGCTTGTGGATTATGACCGACATCAAGAATAACATCACATAGGCCCTTCTGCTTGATTAACTCAGTCCGCCCTGCAACCTTAGTCTTAGCAATAACTTCATTGACAAAATCAGGTGTCAGCGTCAAATTAAGCTTTTCTAATACCATGAGTGCTGTTGCGACATTGTCGCGTGGAATATGGGGAGCTTTTAGTTCTGTTAACTGCGTTTGTTTAGTTTTCCAGTTCCAATGAGGTTGAGTATTTTGAACGATAAAATCTTGGTCTCGTAAAAATATCCTATTAACTTGGTTTTTATGTAACTCGTTAGCATGATTTATCACTGACTTGGGAGCATTAGTATCACCAATAACAATGTCTTGCTCTTGTCGCATGATTCCTGCTTTTTCAAAACCAATACTTTCTCTATCATTGCCTAGAAAGCTTTGATGATCGAGATCTATTGTTGTGATGACAGCTATATCAGCATCGATAATATTAGTTGCATCTAACCGACCACCCAGGCCAACCTCAAGAATAATAAAGCTTGGCATAGCTTCCATTAACACGAGTAATGCAGCTAAGGTTGTATACTCATAGTAACTAAGCGAAATATCTTCTCGAGCAACTTCAATACGTTTAAAAGCATTGATTAGGGCCTGATCTTCTACATCTTGCTTATTTATCCGCAGACGTTCATTAAAGCGCTCAATATGAGGAGATGAGTAAACGGCAACACCTCGCGGTGAAGCAAGTTCTTTACTATTGAGTAAGGCGTTTTCAATAAAAGCACAGGTGGTACCTTTACCATTAGTGCCCGCAACAGTAATAACCTTAGCAAAATTCAAGTTTATAGCTAAGCGTTCTGCAACTTTGCCAACACGAGATAAACCAAGATCTATCTCAGTACTATGTAAGTTTTCTAAATAATAAAGCCACTGATCGAGATTAGTTAAATCTTGATAGTGGCTTGAATTGTATTTTGACATTTATTCATCAACAAGTGATTTGAGTTAAATAGACAATAGCGATTATTCGTTGATACTAATTACGAAACAACGCTAGTTTGGCCCATAAACTTACCTAACATACGCGCTAAAGTAATTTTCATTTCTCGGCGATCAATAATCATATCAATTGCGCCTTTTTCTAATAAAAATTCACTGCGTTGGAAACCTTCAGGTAATTTTTCTCTAACGGTTTGCTCAATAACACGTGGTCCAGCAAAACCAATTAGCGCTTTTGGCTCAGCAACATTGATGTCACCTAACATAGCTAAACTTGCTGATACACCGCCCATCGTTGGATCGGTTAATACAGAAACGTAAGGAAGACCTTTTTCACTCATTTTAGCAAGCGCAGCACTAGTCTTTGCCATTTGCATTAAAGAGAAAAGTGCTTCTTGCATACGGGCACCGCCACTAGCAGAGAAACATATAAAGGGTAGATTATGCTCTAAACAATACTCTACACCCTTAACAAAACGAGCACCGACTACAGAAGCCATTGAACCGCCAAGGAATGCAAATTCAAACGCAGCAACAACAACTGGCATGCCGTGTAATTCACCTTTCATTACAACGAGAGCATCTTTCTCACCGGTATTTTTTTGCGCAGCACTAAGACGATCTTTATATCGTTTAGAATCTTTAAATTTCAAGATATCTTGTGCTTCAAACTCTTCACCTAACTCCATGCGATTATCATGGTCAAGAAAGCTATCAATACGTTTACGAGCACTGATACGCATATGGTGATCACACTTAGGACATACTGAAATTTGACGCTCTAATTCAGCTTTATAAAGCACGGCATTACATGAAGAACATTTGCTCCATACACCTTCAGGAATGCTACTTTTTTGAGTCGTTTTTGCTTTCGGGAGAATTTTTTCTATCCAGCTCATAATTTTATTTTGGCCTGTTGCAACGAAATATCTGTCGGTTTATTGATGGAGACACTCCATCAAACTCTATTCTAAACCGCACATTAGACCATAGTATAACCTATAGAATATAGAAAAAACTGGTCTGCTCAGTAAATAATTGTGATTTGATTAAACTTTCTATCTATAAAAACAATGGCCCTAAACGGCTTTTAGGTAACTCAAAGTTCTCAGGGTAATCTACATCGACAAAATATAGCCCCTCTGGTGGTGCCGTAACACCTGCAACACAACGATTTTTAGCCAATAAAACTTCTTTCATCCAGTGTGGTGTTTCTTGTGATTGACCAACTCGCATTAAGCTACCAACAACGTTTCGCACCATATGGTGTAAAAAAGCATTGGCTTTGATATCAACTACAAGATAATCACCCTGTCGTGTCACCCGACAATGTTTTATAGTCCGAACCGCAGAATGAGATTGACAATGCACCGTTCTAAACGAGGTAAAGTCATGTTTACCGAGAAGATAATCAGCGCCTTGTTGCATAAGATTTTCATCTAAAGCGAAATGACAATGACTAATACCATGACTCAATATTGCTGAACGAAGGGGTTTATTGTAAATAATATAACGATAATTTCTAGCTGTGGCACTAAAGCGAGCATGAAAGTCATCATCAACTTTCTTTACCCAAGCAACAGCTACATCAGAAGGTAAGTGAGTGTTTACGCCTAACGTCCAAGCGGTATCTTTGCGTTTTTTTTCGGTGTCAAAGTGGATCACTTGATTGGTTGCATTAACCCCTGTATCGGTTCTCCCGGCACAAACCACTTCAATTTTTTCATCCGCAATTTTAGATAATGCTTTTTCTAACTTTTCTTGTACAGTGATAACATTATTTTGGCGTTGCCAGCCACAATAGTTTTTACCATCATACTCAATGCCTAACGCATAACGCATACAAGTCTACCTTTTCTAATGAGGAGATTATTTTCGCTGCGCATTATCCTTTATTTTATAGCGTTAGGCTATTGCTTGTTAGTTTATACCCGTAATCATTCAAAATGCTCGATTCAGAGTGCTTGAGCAATTTCAGTTTGAGGCGCGTCAATTAAATTAGGGTTATTCCCTATTTCTTTGACGCAACAATAAAATGGGATTGATCAAGCGCTTCTACCATGGGGCTAAAAACGATTTATACATCGTTATTGATTTTGAGAATGGAACAACCATTCCCTACAATCAATGCCTTGCCTAAATCGTTTTTTCTCCCACTGAAATATGCATTTTGAATGGTCACGGGAATATATCAACGCCTTACAATGAATCTAATAATGCTTGTGCCTCTGCTCGCTGAGTTTTATCTCCCTTGGAGATTACCTCTTGCAAGATTACTTGGGCATTTTCTTCATCATTCATTTCTATATACATTTTCGCTAAATCTAATTTACTCGACATTGAGCCATCTTCATCAACATCCACACCACTATCATTTTGAGAAAATTTACCTAAACCAACGTCAATATTGGTTTTCTCATAAGGCTCTGACGCATCACCCTCATCTAAACTATCAGAGATGAGCTCATCGACAGAGACATAATCTTCTGTTGGCTCTGTTTTCTGGGAGTTTTGAACACTTTCTTCGCCAAGGCTATCATCAATTAAATCATCACCTATGTCATCACCTTCAAAGATCAGTTCAATCTCATCGTGTTTCGTTGGCGTAGTCGCTGATTCCTCTTCAATATTGGCTAATAGCTCATCAAAATCAACATTAGCTAACTCATCTATAACGTCTAATTCATCAGCTTCTTCAAGTGGTTCTTCGTCAGCCATTTCAGATAACAAACCAGCTAGCACATCTTCATCGGTAAAGTCAGGTGATAGAACTATCGACTCAGGTGAAATATCTTCCGCTTGCTCAGTATCATCTTCCATTGAATCATCTGCTAATAATTGACTTAATTCAGCCTCAGTAAAACCACCATCGATTTGAGTATTGAACGTTTCATCAATTGATGAATCAGTTAACTCATCACCAACGTCGTCTCTTTTATCTTCTTGAAAGTCTCTCGTTGCTTCATCTTTACTGATGGTATCAGCAATAAGTGCATCAATATCTAGTTCATCATCCAACTCATGACTTTCATTACTTATTAGTGTTTCTGAAGCTAACTCAGCGTCACTTTCTTTAGCAATAATATCGGTAAAGTCAGCGGTAAGAAATGGTGTTACATATTCAGCGGTAAATGCGGATATTTTAGCTTCATTCTCTGCTTTTTCATTTTGAATTTTATGGTCTTCTGGACTTAATGTACTATCAGTTACCTTATCAATAGTACTTTCTTCATCCATTCCCACATCAAGTTCCAACGGATTCATTGCTTCTGATGAATCTTGTTTTACAACGTGTTGAGGTGTTGGAGCATTACCCGACATTGATTCAAGTAGTGCATCAATATCATCTGGGTCAGTTACCTCTGCGGTATCATTGATAGAATCAAGTAATGCATCGATATCATCAGGGTCTGTTACATCAACTGGCTCATTCACTGATTCATTTACCGAATCAAGCAGCGCATCAATATCATCTGGATCTGTTACCTCTGCGGTATCATTGATAGAATCAAGTAATGCATCGATAACATCAGGGTCTGTTACATCAACTGGCTCATTCACTGATTCATTTACCGAATCAAGCAGCGCATCAATATCATCTGGATCTGTTACCTCTGCGGTATCATTTATAGAATCAAGTAATGCATCGATATCATCTGGGTCTGTTACATCAACTGGCTCATTCACTGATTCACTTACTAAATCAAGCAGCGCATCAATATCATCTGGATCTGTTACCTCTGCGGTATCATTTATAGAATCAAGTAATGCATCGATATCATCTGGGTCTGTTACATCGACTGACTCATCCACTGATTCACTTACCGAATCAAGCAGCGCATCGATATCATCTGGATCTGTTACCTCTGCGGTATCATTTATAGAATCAAGTAATGCATCAATATCATCTGGGTCTGTTACATCAACTGGCTCATTCACTGATTCACTTACCGAATCAAGCAGCGCATCGATATCATCTGGATCTGTTACCTCTGCGGTATCATTTATAGAATCAAGTAATGCATCAATATCATCTGGGTCTGTTACATCAACTGGCTCATTCACTGATTCACTTACCGAATCAAGCAGCGCATCGATATCATCTGGGTCTGTTACCTCTGCAGTCTCATTGTCTGGTTCACTTACCGAATCAAGCAGCGCATCAATATCATCTGGGTCCGTTACCTCTGCTGGCTCATTGTCTGAATCACTTAGTGAATCAAGCAGCGCATCAATATCATCTGGGTCCGTTACCTCTGCTGGTTCGTTCTTTTCTTCGGAAGATTCTTCAAGTACGAGGTCTTCATCATCGAAATCGTCTAAGCCACCAAGTAAATCATTTAGATCATCTTGACTTAACTCTCCCCCTTCAAGTTCTTCACTTTCTGTATTTTCTGCTTCATCATCTAAACCTGATAATAATGAATCTAAGTCATCTTGATCCAACTCACCACCATCAAGAATATCAACGTCACTTTCATCATCTAGTAGGATGTCTTCAAGATCATCTAAGCTATCGTCTTCATCCAAATGGATAACGTCATCATCACTTTCTATTAAATCTATAGACAGGTCATCATCCAAATTCAATTCATCATCAAGTGATAAATCAAGCTCATCGTCTAAATTCAATTCATCATCAAGGGATAAATCAAGCTCATCGTCCAAGTTCAACTCACCATCAAGTGATAAATCAAGCTCATCGTCCAAGTTTAACTCATCATCAAGTGATAACTCTTCAGATGTGCTCTCCTTTTTGGCGACAGGTTCTTGTTTTTTACTGTCTAATTCGTTGAAGAAAACTTCATCCGAGGCCTGTTTTCGGCGTTTAAACAAAAGAGCCAGTAAAAGTAGTATCAGGATTGCTGGCAGAGTGCCCATGGCAATTTTGAACCACAAGCTTGACATGATATCTTGTTCCGCAAGTGCAGCCTGCTGTCTCTCTAATAAAAGTTCTTTTTCTCTGGCTTCAGCTTTTGCTAATAGGGCTTGCTGCAACTTGATCATATCGTCCATTTGCAGCTTGATTTCTTTACCTTTCGCTACCTCATCCTGCATGATGCCAAGCTTGTCATTAAAGGAAGTAAGTTGCTGACGTAAATCATCATTTTCTTTTAAAATAGCTTGTAAACCATCAATTGAGTCTGAGATATCATTTTGAATATGTTCTAATCGTTCCTGCTGCTGACCATCAATTTTTTGCAATTGGTCATTAATCTCAGTTTTTACCGTCTCTAAGTCTTTTTTCTTAACGCTAGGCTCTATAAATACTGGTATCTTAGGTGTTTTTGGCTGTGCTTTCTTCCAAGCTTTACTATCACTTTCAGACTTTTTCTTCGCACTGTTAGTATTTATTGCCATCATGTTATTAAACGATGGTATTTTTAAATATTGCCCTTCAACCAAATAATTGATGTTGCTATCGACAAACGCTTGTGGATTCTCTTGATATAACGCCTGCATGACTTGATAAACGCTCAAGCGATTATCAGGGCGAACTCGAGTAGCGATGTTCCATAAAGTATCTTTAGAGGTGATTGGGCCGTATTTATCATAAGGAAAAACATCACTACTTTTAGGTCCTCGCATGCGAATGCCGCGTTCTTCCTCTGCATTAACGGGGAAGTGAGCCGTAAGTATGCCAATAATAACCGCCTGCCATAGGCACAGGCGCAATAAATGTTGCATAAGGATGTCCTAATAAACTAATTTAAGTTATGGCACTGTTCATTATATTTATAGCGCCAAAAAAATACCGCATTACTTTACCTGACTAAGAGATAAAGCTTATCAGGAAGATAAAATGCAATAATTATTCCAAAAAACCATTAACTAACAAGATAATAGCAAATTCAATCAATAAGTCTCCTCTTATTGTAACTCTTGTGTAAATCTATACTTTGTTTTGAGGGGGAATATACTACTAATTAACTTTATTCCTGTTATAAAGTCAATTGGGCTTTTAAAGGACTGATACAGTAAAATTAAAAGTTAAAAACTAAAAAACTCGTCAACAACGGTATATTTACCATCATTGACGAGTTTTTATATACTAACTATTGTAGTAAAAGTTAGCTTAAATGATCTTTTACCAATAGTTCAGCAATTTGTACGCTATTCGTTGCCGCACCCTTGCGAACATTATCCGCAACGATCCACATATTAATGCCGCAACTATGGCTAATATCTTCACGAATACGACCAACATAAGTATCATCTTTTCCGCTCGCATCTCCAATTTGAGTTGGGAAGTCTTCATCATTACGACAAACAACAATACCAGGAGCTTGCTCTAATAAATCTTTAACTTCATCAGCTGAAATAGGTGAATTCGTTTCAATATGCAAGGCTTCGCCATGTCCAAAAAACACAGGAACACGAACAGCTGTTGGGTTAACAAGTACGTTTTCATCGCCTAAAATCTTTTTAGTTTCCCAAACCATTTTCATTTCTTCTTTGGTGTAACCATTTTCTAAGAAATCATCAATTTGTGGGATAACATTAAATGCTATTTGACGTGAAAACTTTTTACTCTCTACTGGCTTACCACTTAATAGATTAGCAGTTTGTTTCGCTAATTCATCCATCGCTTCTTTACCACCGCCAGAAACCGATTGGTAAGTACTAACATTTACACGACTAATACCAACAGCATCATAAATTGGTTTTAACGCTACCAACATTTGAATGGTAGAGCAATTAGGGTTAGCTATTATATTGCGATTACGGTAATCAGCCAGCGCTTCAGGATTAACTTCAGGCACAACAAGAGGAATATCAGCGTCATAGCGAAATTCAGAGGTATTATCAATAACAATACAGCCAGCTTCAGCAGCTATTGGAGCAAATTTAGCTGAAGTAGAACCACCGGCAGAAAAGAAACCAATTTGTACTTGGCTAAAATCAAAATCATCTGCATTTAATACTTCAATGCTCTGACCATTAAATTCAATAATTTCACCTGCAGAGCGAGCACTGGCTAAGGGATATAATTTATTAATTGGAAATTTTCGTTCTTCAAGAATCTCCATAATAGTTTTGCCAACTAACCCTGTTGCGCCAAGTATGCATACATCAAATTTTTGTGCCATGTTCCTCTCTCTCTTCATTAGACTTTCTCAAAAAAATGAGTCGTCTCGATAGTTTAAATTAATTTTTATTAAAACCTAAACGATGCGGTACATCGCTATAAGTAGTAGATGATAAGTTGACCGTTACAGCAGAAAACTCCCTTCGAACGGGATAATTTTTCCTTAAACTGTCGAAACCTTGTACAAATAATTGTTGACGAAATATTGCATCGTCCCGCCTAACATCGTAAACCATTTTAACTAACTGGTTTAGTAATATTTGATTAAAATCTTGATTAATTTCAATTGCAGGGATACTGGCCGACGGTAAAAAGTTTGCCAACTGATATTTAGGCGTTATTGCTAACTGTTGACATAATGCCTGATAGAGCATTTCACTACCACGAGCTTTTCCTTCTAAGCTATAACCTGCTATATGTGCTGTGGCTATTTCAGTATAAGGAATTAAGGCTTCAAGAACATCAGGTTCTCCTTGCCAAACATCGAGTACAATTTTTACGCCATGACCAGCCGTTTTTAATGCTAATAAGGCGTGGTTATCAATAACATCACCACGGCAAGCGCTGATTAATATTTGATCCTCACGCAATAAGGCAAGGTTCTCTGCATTTATCAATTTGTTTGTAGGATGTTCACCGCCAACAACTTTAGGCACATGCAAAGAAATAACATCACACGCTAAAACATCCACCAAGGGTACATAATGTCGTTGGTCAGTAGGGGGATGACTTTTATCTTGTTTTTGCTTTTCGGCTAGTAACGGATCACAGATTTTATGTTGAATACCTAATGCAGTGAGTTTTTCACTTAAACGAGTACCTGTATTGCCGCCGCCAACAATACCGACGGTTAATGAAGATAAAGTGAGTAAATACCGCTCAGCTAAAACGACTAATGCGCTGAGTACATACTCAGCAACTGAAATGGCATTACAACCTGGCGCTGATTGGAAGGTGATGTTTCGTTTGGCGAGATAACTTAAGTCGATATGATCAGTACCTATAGTGGCACTACCAACAAAAGAAATTTTATCGTTCAAGTGAAGTAGTTGTTCATTAACCTGAGTAATTGAACGTACTAATAAAACATCTGCATCAGCAACTTGTGCTGCGGTTAACGTCCGACCTGAAAAAGGAACTAACTCTCCCTGCTCTTCGCCATCGATACCGTTATTAAGGTGGCAGAGTTCACTAAAAAACTCCTTGGCAAATGGCATATTTTCATCAAAATATATTTTCATAAATTCTAACTATTTGACTAAAGACATTAAAGTGCTCAATTATACGCTCATTTAGAGCATAAGTACTAAATTTAACCCAGCAGAGCTAAAATTTTGTCACTATTTATAAAAAAACCACGCTAAATATTATTTAGCGTGGTTTATTATTAGTTAGAAAATGCGCATTAAGTCGGAGCTTAACTCCAGAACTTAAGCTTATTTATATTTTTTCATTACCAAGGTGGCATTAGTTCCACCAAAACCAAAGCTATTCGACATAACAAGGTTTAGCTCAACATCACGCTTTTCAGTAACAATATCTAAGCCTTGTGCTTTTTCATCTAAATTATCAATGTTAATTGAAGGAGCAACAAAGTTGTTTTCCATCATTAATATTGAGTAAATAGCTTCGTGAACGCCAGCAGCACCAAGTGCATGACCTGTCATTGCTTTAGTAGCACTAATAGCTGGTGAATCTTCACCAAATAATTCTTGAATTGCGCCTAATTCTTTAACATCGCCAACCGGTGTAGAAGTTCCGTGAGTATTTAAGTAATCAAGTTTACCTTCAACACCTTGCATGGCTTGTTGCATACAACGAACTGCGCCTTCACCACTTGGAGCTACCATGTCATAACCATCAGAGGTTGCGCCATAGCCAACAAGTTCAGCGTAAATATGTGCGCCACGTGCAAGGGCATGTTCTAATTCTTCAACAACAACCATACCGCCGCCGCCAGAAATAACAAAACCATCACGGTCTGCATCATAGGTACGAGAAGCTAATTCAGGTGTATCATTACGACCCGCTGATAAAGCCCCCATACCATCAAACATCATAGCAAGTGACCAATGAACTTCTTCACCACCACCAGCAAAAACGATATCTTGTTTGCCTAATTGAATAAGCTCCATCGCATTACCAATACAATGAGCACTTGTTGCACAAGCTGAACTAATTGAGTAGTTAACGCCTTTAATTTTAAAAGGCGTTGCTAAACAAGCTGATACTGTGCTGCCCATAGTTTTTGGTACGGCATAAGGACCAACACGACGAATACCACGGTTACGAAGCGTATCAGTTGAAGCAACGATGTTTTCAGATGAAGCTCCACCAGATCCAGCAACAATACCAGTACGGAAATTTGAGACTTGATCTTCAGTTAATTTTGCATCTTTAACAGCTTGATCCATAGCAATATAAGCATAACCTGCAGCATCACCCATGAAACGGATGGCTTTACGATCAATGTGATCTTTAGTTTCAATATCAGGTTTACCCCAAACTTGACTACGTAGACCTTGCTCTGCAAAACTTTCAGAATGAGAGATACCTGACTTACCAGCTTTTAATGAGGCTAATACTTCATCCGCATTGTTACCAATACTTGAGACTATACCTAAGCCTGTTATTACGACACGTTTCATTTAACTACCATCTATAATTATGAAATTTTGCGCTATTATACAAGTAATAGCGATTGAACTGGTATTACTAGTTGCTTATCACAACAAAAAACCAGCGTACACTTGTACACTATAATATGATATCCATTCTAATATATCTATGACATTTTAATTTATCTACCTTTATTTCTGATCAAAACCTATATTTCGCGTAAAATAGGCAAGGTAAGCGAATAGAACTATCCTCTAACACTGTCACTTCACCTAAAGAATTTTTCATGAAAAAACTCGATAAAACAAATAATAGCAATAAATTATCCTACCAAAAAGATGGAACCCCTTATTGCCAGCGCTTTGATGATATTTATTTTGAAAGTGAGTCAGGTTATCAGCAAAGTGATTTTGTTTTTATTCAAAAAAATAAAATAGGATTACGTTTACAAATTGCTAAACAAACATTTACCGTGGCAGAAACAGGTTTTGGCACTGGGTTAAATTTTTTATTAACCTTACAGGCGTACCAAAAAGCACAACAAGTTTCATCGTTCCAGCTAGCACCTTTGCATTTCATCAGCGTGGAAAAGTACCCACTAACAAAAGAGCAACTAGTCCAGTCTTTGTCTATTTTACCGCAACTACAATCGTTAGCCTTAACATTCATTAATAGTTACCCTGATTGCCCTGTCGAAGAGTTTGGTCAAGAATTTAAAACAACCTTTTTCAATGGCCAAGTACGGTTAACTCTTATCTTTGATGATGCCGCCCAAGGTTTCTCTTCATTAAACTGTTCAAAAGAAGGTTTAGTCGATGCTTGGTATTTAGATGGATTTACTCCAGCAAAAAACCCTGACATGTGGAGTAAGGATTTATTCTCTCAAATTGGCAGACTTTCTAAAGATCAAGCCACACTGACCACATTTACTGTTGCTGGCTTTGTAAAAAGACAATTGCGTGATATCGGCTTTCGACTTGAAAAACTATTAGCGAAAGGTAAAAAGAAAGAAATGCTGTCTGCTGTCATGCAAAGTAACCCGATAACGAATAAAGGCTACTATTTAAGACCTCTTATTACAAAACCCCAACACGTAAGTATTATTGGGGGTGGTATCGCTTCTGCTTGTGCTGCTTATGCATTAACTAAGCAAGGAGTAAAAGTAACTTTATACTGTAAAGATACTTCTCTTGCGCAAGGTGGGTCTAGCAATGCGATTGGCGCTTTATATCCTTTATTACACCAACAGGAAGATGATATAAGCTCTTTTTACCAGCAAGCTTTCTGGCGTGCTAAAGCGTTATATACAGAGATTGCCGAGCAAGGTTTTTCATTCGCACACCAATGGTGTGGATTATTAGAAGTATCCTACAAGGAAGCATTGATTAAGAGACAACAGGCATTTGAAAGCTTGAATACTTGGCCTAATGAGCTCATCCATGGAGTCAATGCAAAGCAAGCCAGCGAACTTGCAAATATAGATTTACCTTATGGTGGTCTTTTTATGCCTAACGCTGGTTGGATGTCACCTCGAGACTTAGTCAAACAAATTTTTAATGCGGCCAAATCAACTACCCGTTTAAAAATAATGACCGACACTCATATCACTAAAATACAACAAGTTGCTAACCCCAGCTCAAATGAAAATGGCACGTCTTGGTCTTTAACGAGTAACCAAGGTGAATTTAACGCCAGTGTATTGGTAATATGCGGAGGTGCTGATGCGATTGAAATCGAACAGCTAAAATCGTTGCCGCTTACGGCTACTCGTGGCCAAGTAACAAGTATGAAGAGTAATAAGAAGATAAATAAACTTTCTACCGTTATTTGCCATAAGGGTTATTTAACCCCTGAGAATAACGGCATCCATTGCATTGGGGCAACGTTCCAGAAAAATGATACTAATATCACCACGAACAAAGCTGATGATGACTATAATTTAACGATGTTAACTAAGTGCTTACCAGAGTTATCGTCAACTATTGATTGGCAAGAACAAGATATTTCATCAAGTAAAGCAAGACTACGTTGTATGTCACAAGATCACTTACCTCTTGTTGGCGCAGTACCTGATATTAAAGAACATGTAGCAACTTACTCTCATTTAGCCAAAGATAAAAATTGGAAATATAGCCAAGCAGCACCGTGTATTGATAACCTCTATGTCCTACTTGGGCTTGGTGCCCGTGGCTTGTGTTCCGCACCTTTGGCTGCTGATATTTTAACAGCAGAGTTATGTAATACCCCTTACCCTGTAGATAGCCAAATGTTATTCAACTTAAGTCCTAACCGCTTTATCATCAGGGATATTATAAAACGAAAAATAAAGTCATAAGTATAATCGACCTACTAAATAATTAAGACATCAAAGAAGGAGTAAATAAAAGCGTAAATAAACAAAAAAACTTGTGCTAAATCAACCTCCTTACCAGCAAAATAATTTACGGTACTTCTGTCGATAAAAAATGGTTTATTATATTTAGGAGTTCCAGACATGAAAGTCAGCTTGCCTCAATGGCCTATCATTATCATTGCATTGCTATTAAGCATCGCTTTTCATCCCGTTGATGCCCAACAGCTAAATACATCACAAGCCATTAACCAAGCTGGTTTACAACGTATGTTATCTCAACGCATGGCTAAAAATTATATACTCTTAAGCCAAAATATTGATGCGAATGCTGCTGCCGATGAATTAGATGAAAGTGCAGCACTTTTCGAAGAAAACTTATTCAGCTTAACGAGTTCGATTAAAGATAAAAAATCGAAAACTGCGCTGCAAAGACTTAAAAGAGAATGGTATGGTTTTCGTGTGTTTGCTTTAGAGAATGCTAAGACAGAAAACACTGAACGAGTCGTAAAGAAAAGCACTTCTTTATTGAAAACTGCACACGAATTAGTGTTAAGCATCGAATTTACATCAAGATCTCATAGCGATCATTTAGTTAACTTATCTGGTAGGCAACGAATGTTATCTCAGCGCTTAGCTATGCTTTATTACGCAAGCAACTCAGGTTATACGGAAAAATTATTTCAACAAGAAATGCATAAAACAGCAAGACAATTTGACCAAGCCTTAACTAAACTAATCAAATCGAGAGAGAATACTCCAGAAATCAAAGAGTCATTACAAGATATTGCTAATCAATGGAGCTTTTACAAAACCCGTTTTGATGGTTCAGATAAAGGAAGATTTTCACCTAAGACGATTAAAGTAGTGAGCGAGTCTTTGTTAAAAGCAATGAACGACATCACTAAACTTTATGAGATAGTTAGCACAAGTGAAAACAAATACGCTTCTTGGATAAAACCAGCTAATAAATAAAGTAAGTTAGTTCGTATAAAAAATAAAAGCGATGAACAGCACTGTTAATCGCTTTTTTATTTAGGTATTAATGGCTAATTTCTCTTGTAATTTCAACCAAAAATTACTGACAATTACGCTATCCTGTGGAGATAACTCTGCTTTAGCAGCCGCTATTTTATGATTAATCGCTTGTATTAGTTCTGTCGTTAGTGATTGTTGTTCATCACCAAAATCTGTAGCTGTCAAAGCAATTAAACCACGTAAGTAACCGCTAGCAAACAGAGTATCACTATCGATATCCTGTTCAAATAAACTATCCAAATATTTATATAACTGCTCAACTGTCGTTAAGGTATTGTCTGAACTATCTGACATAAAGTTTTATCCTAGATATTAATATATATCACTTACCATAATCTTAAAGTGGACTTATACCACTTTCCTTAGGTTTGTGAAGTAGTTGTACCGATAAAAATCAGGGCAAGCTGCTCGATATTACAATAGCTTGCTATTGGAGTTGAGAGCAACGCAGTCTTGAAGCTTTTTACCTGCACAGTGATTCATAATTTAATTATTATTGAGGACTAGCAAGGGGATAAAGCACTTGGTCTTTATAACCGGTCGTTATGGGCATAAACCCAGAAAGCTCTTGATCGAGTTCAATATCACCAGTATCACTAATTAATGGCTTATTATTCAAAGCTTCTAATTTAGCCTTAGTCGCCAGAATAGTAATATTATCACTACCACCGGATTGAGCTAAAATAGTACGAATAATACGAGGACTTAGTTGCTGATTACCGCGACCAAAAACATGTCCCTGTCCACCAATGAGGGTTATGACAAGTTTGCTTAAACCGTCATAATCTGTAATAGCTTTATAGAGTTCAGCTTCAGTTACATCAGAGGCAGCAAGTGATTGTTCACTCACAATATCAACACCTAGCAAAGTATTTTCTAAGGCTAGTTCACTCATTAAAAAAGCAGTGGTAGAGCCAGATCCAATGATAAACTGTCGATCATCATACTCATTCATTTCTTCAATAACATTGGCAGCAATATCTTGTAGCACCAATTCGTCACTTTCTTTTCCGCCTGATTTAACTGCTTGCACGTATCGCAGCTCACTTGGAATTTTCATCTCACTATATCGCTTTGCTTTGACGATGCCTTGTCTAAATAAACTTTCGTCTATATCCATCACATCACCAGTAGTTAAGGTGACTAATTCCTTGGTAACCATCAATTCAATAATACGGCCTGCAGCTTTTGGCGTAATAGCATAAACACCAGAGTGAATTTTACAACCTGCAGGTATACCTAAAACGGGTACTTGCTGGTAATCATCATCACTAGCCACTACATTAGCAATATCTCGAGCAGTACCATCACCACCGGCGAATAAAATAATGTCCACGCCATGTTCTAATAACGCTTCTACCGTTAATTGGCTATCGTTACTCTCGGTATGCTTTTGCTTTGCTTGATAAAGTACTTCTACTTTAAAACCCAAATCACGGGCGCATTGCTCACCCATAAGATCATTGGCGGTATAAATAACGATGTCATCTTTGTAAGGTAATAATACCTCAAGCGCTAATGTAGCCCTCGCGTTTGCTTGAGGTTTCGCTCCTAGGGCTAATGCGTGCATTGCCATGCCGTCACTTCCCTTAAGTGCAACACTACCACCGATGCCTGCAATAGGATTGATGATAAACCCCAGTTTAAAATGTTTCATATTCATGTTCCTTTTCACTATTTCCTACATTCTCACCAAACTGCAATGCCGTTAAAGGGTAAGGTGTTTGATAAAAGTTAGTTAGTGCTTCAATAAACTGCTGTGCTCGAGATGGAAAGCCATTCTCGATAAAAATTAATACTTGTTGATGAACCTTAGCTTTGAATCCACTCAGGTCACCTTGATATCCATTGAGATTATCAGCTGAGGTATGGAATTTTCTCTGTGCTGCAACATTAAAGGCCCATTCAATCGCTTGGGGAATAACTTCAACCTGCTCAAATTTCTTTTGTTGTTTCTCATTGCGACCATCTGGAATATACCAATAACCAAAATCTTCTAACAGACGTCTTTTCTCACCCGCTTGACACCAATGCGCTATTTCATGAAAGGCACTGGCGTAATAACCATGAGCAAAAATTATTTGATGGAAAGTACAGTTATCATCGGCAGGTGCATACAAGGGTTCATCACCCCCTTTGATTAAACGAGTATTGTATTGCTTAAAAAAGACATCATCGAACAGGGAAATAAGATCTTGATAGTGGTGCTGCATAAACTAAGCTAATTAGCTGGAATTATTGTCGGCTATTATAACGAAAAATAGCGATTGTTACATTGCCATTCTTAATTAATTACTCAGGTTGATAGTCGTATTTATCGTTTTATTCGCACGCTCTTAATTACAAAGTAACCTGAGATACTTAATCTAATCCGTAATGGAAAACTATTGAACTAGAGTTTTTCTCAAAGGCCATGAGCCGATAAATGGCTCATGATAAAACAAAAAACGGTAAAGGATTAAATATCATCTTCGATGTTATCTTTACCCGAGGTTCTCTCTATACTTTCAAGCTTATGATGAATGGCAGATTTAATCATCATATAGGCACTAATCGGTGCCGTTAGTAATAGAAACAGAGAAATGAGTATTTCTTTTACACTTAATCCTGCTTGCGTAGTGCTAAAAAAGATCATGGCAGCAGTTAACAAGGCTGCCATACCGAGTGTTGTCGCTTTAGTTGGCCCATGAAGACGCATAAAAAAATCAGGCATTTTCACTAAACCAATAGAGCCAACGAGTACAAAAGAACCGCCAACTAATAATAATATTGAAATAATCCATTCAGTCATAACTTAACCCTTATTCTATAATATCGCCGCGTAGCAGGTATTTACATACTGCCACTGTACTAACAAAGCCCAACATAGCGATTAGCAGTGCAGCTTCATAATACAATGCTGTGCCCATACTCATGCCATACAAAATAATCAATGCGATACTATTTATATACATAGTATCTAGCGCAAGTATCCTATCAGGTACAGAGGGCCCTACCAATAAACGCCATATATTTAGTAATAATGACAAACCTATCATAGCGAACACAATTAAAATCACAGTTTCTAGCATTGAAATATCTCCATAAGAGGGGCTTCATAACGTTGCTTAATTGTGTTTATTAAGGCTTGTTCGTCTTTAAGATCTAAAACGTGTATCAGTAAAAATCGTTGTTCCGAATCCTGTCCTTCGATGAAAGTCTCTGTCCAAGGCAGCACCT
Source organism: Colwellia psychrerythraea 34H (assembly GCF_000012325.1). Taxonomy (NCBI): domain Bacteria; kingdom Pseudomonadati; phylum Pseudomonadota; class Gammaproteobacteria; order Alteromonadales; family Colwelliaceae; genus Colwellia; species Colwellia psychrerythraea. The sequence continues at coordinate 3,980,461 of NC_003910.7, forward strand.
CTGCGCTGACTGTGCCCGGTGTTAATGACACAGTACTAGCTAAAATGGTAATTGGCATACTGTGTGTTAAGTCTAACGGCACCTTGATGAAGCCAGGAGTCAGTTTTTTGGTCGGACCTAAGATCAAAATAGCAACCTGTACATTCGCAGTAACGATGTCATATAAAACCAACAGTAGATGACGTATCGCTAAACCTGGCTTGATAATTAATGGCTGCTTAGTTCTAAATGGGCTAGTCGCCAATGGAATCACTATGGCTAAGATAACAGCTAATACAATATGCCCAGCCGATACACTGTTATTTAATAATAACCAGACAAGAAATAGTAAAATGCTCAATATTGGAGCGGGTAGCCATTTAAACCGTGTATCTAACCGCATTACTGACCTCCTGAAAGGATAACTTTAATGTTGTGATTAAAATCATGTAACTGGGTAGCTGCATCAATTGCATACTCACTTAAAGGTCCAGCAAAAAAGCTCATCAATGGTGCTCCCGAAATAAGAATAATCAATGCTACTAGCTGCGCTGGATGAACGCGCTCTTGCCCTATATTCTCTGTCGCTTGAACTTGATGATGCCAAAACACAGTGCTGCCTGCTTTAGACACACCAATCAGAATCGCAAGACTTGCCAGTAAATAAAGTGGCCAAAATACAAAGGTATATTCAGCATTTAATGTAGCTTTAAGCAGCCATACTTTACCAATGAAACCAGACAATGGTGGCATGCCTATCACCGCAATACCGGCAATCAAAAAGCAAACACCAAGAAGCCTTGGTTGAGTGAGTGGAGGACCAGCAGTAATGCGATCAGCAACGTTCCCCCTTTGACGACCAATTAAGTCAGCTAAGATGAATAGTGCTGCAGTGACCAACGTTGAGTGGACTAAGTAATAAATAGCTGCAGAGCTGGCCTCAACGGTTTGAACAGCAACTAAAGCGACTAAGGTTCCCACCGACACAATCACTAAATTGGCGGCTAATTTCCTTAAATCCTTACTTGCTATAACCCCTATGGTACCCATAGCAATAGTAGCGAGTGCTAACCACCACAACCAACTTTGCGCCATATGACTCAATTCACCGGCTTCATCGCCAAAGATTAACGTATAAACACGCATCATTGAGTACACGCCAACTTTTGTCATTATTGCAAATAATGCAGCGACAATAGGCATCGCTGTAGCGTAAGTATTCGGTAGCCATAAATGTAGCGGTAACAAGGCGCCTTTTAAAGCAAAAACCACCAACAGCAACAAGCCACCTATTTTAGCTAGGTAAACATCATCACCTTGTAAAAGTGCAACTTTCTGAGCCATGTCAGCCATGTTCAGAGTCCCTAAGACCCCATATAGAATACCCAGCGCAATCAAGAAAACCGCCGAGCCAACAAGGTTCATAATCACATATTGTAAAGCCGCACGGGTATTCTTTTTATCTCCACCGTGCATTAGTAATGAATACGAGGCAATGAGCAATACTTCAAAAAATACAAATAGATTAAAAGCATCACCCGTTAAAAATGCGCCATTTACCCCTAAAACTAGAAAATGTACCAGTGGATGGAAGAAACTGCCTTTATCATCATCTCCTGCACATGCATATAAAACACATACAATACCAAGTAGTGCGGTTAAGCAAGCTAACAAAGTAGATAAAGGGTCGGCTACTAAAACAATACCAAAAGGGGCACTCCAATCGCCGATTGCATAAACTTGCGTACCGTCAACTTGAACTTTTAATAACAAAGCCAACGATGCTAAAAAGGTAATTATACTTAATACGACCGAGGCAACTCTTCTGATAGCTATACTTTTACCGCAGGGCGGCATTAATAAAATAACCGCTGCCAACATCGGCAATAATACGGGGAAAGATGTCAAATGCTGGATCATACTTTACCCTTTTTATTTTTATCGTTATTTTTATCACTATTCTTATCGAGCACCAGACCATCTACATGATCACTTCCTAAATCTGCTCGCCCTCTGATGGCTAAAATAACCACAAAGGCCGTCATAGCAAAACCAATAACAATCGCAGTTAACACTAAAGCTTGTGGCAGTGGATCAGCATATTGAGGACTAGTTCCTAGTACAGCAGCTTTATTAAGGCTAAGTCGCCCTGAAGAAAACAAGAATAAATTAACCGCGTAAGAGAGCATAGTTAGCCCTAATACAACAGGGAAAGTTCTAGAACGTAATATTAAAAATACGCCACAAGACACTAAAATCCCAACGCAAGATGCGTAAAGTAACTCCATTAAATCTTCACCCCTTCTTTAGGCGCATTTGTTGTTAATTGACCTAGACTTGCTAAAATCATTAATGTCGCACCAACGACCGTAAAATAAACACCTACATCAAATATCAAAGCACTAGCGAGTTCTATTTCCCCAATAAAAGGAATATCAAAGTAATCAAACCACGTTGTCATGAAAGGTCTTCCAAAGAACCAACTGCCAACCCCGGTAAATAACGCAATAATAATCCCTGATGCAATAATCTTGCGGTAATTAATGGTTAAGCGCTCTGCAATCCAGTTTGAACCATGCGCTATATACTGCAAGATAAAAGCGATTGCCGTCACTAAACCTGCGATAAATCCACCACCGGGCAGATTATGTCCGCGTAGGAAAATATAAAACGACACCATTAATGCCAACGGCAGTAATGACTGAGAAATACTCGCTAATAAAATAGGGTAGCGTTCTTTCGCCCAAGGCCGCCCTTCACTATCATGACTTGGCATAATTAATGGTAAGTTGACTAACAGTTTTGAAATACCTAATGCTGCAATACCTAGTACACAGATCTCACCTAAAGTATCAAAGCCACGAAAATCGACCAAAATAACATTAACAACGTTAGTTCCACCGCCACCTGTTTTAGCATTCGCTAAAAAGAAATCAGAGATAGATTCGAGAGGACGGGTAATTAAGGCATAACAAATACTACTAACCACGATACCCAAACCGGCTGAGATGCCTAAATCGCGTAATACACGAATCGAGCTAGACTCTTTTGGCGAGCGTTGCGGTAAGAAAAATAATGCCAGCATCAGTAAAACAATGGTGACTACTTCAACTGTTAATTGGGTCAATGCTAAATCAGGTGCTGAGAAACGAGTAAACGCGACAGACACCATTAAACCAACAACCGAAATCATCAACAGCGATATCATACGAGTGCGATACCAAATCACAGTACTAATAGCACCAATCATTAACAATGAAGCACCAATTGCGTTATGAACATCAATTGGAGTAAGTTGTTTTTGTCCGCCTAACTGGCTCATTTCAAATAATGGCCAACCAGCGAAAAACAAGACAACAACAAACATTAAGATTAAATAGCGTTGTAAAGAACCGTTTTCAATGGCGCATATTTTACGTTGGCACCACTTTGTCACGACATAAATGCTGCTATCGAAGGCTTTTTTAGCGTCCAAATTAGGCAATGAAGCATGATATTGATATAAATAACGGCGCTGTGTATACAGTAATACACCACCGGTTACTGCGATGGCGCTCATCAAGAGTGGTAAGTTAAAACCGTGCCATAGAGCAACTTTAAACTCAGGTACATATCCACCGATTACAGCAAAGGACGCTGCTTTTAAAATATCGTCAACAATAAAATTTGGAAATATCCCCACGACTAAACATAAAGCAACCAGTATCTCAATTGGCACTCTCATATAACGAGGCGGTTCACTGGGTTGTCTTGGTAGATCAATCGGGTCACCATTGAAGAAAACATCGTGAATAAAGCGTGCCGAATAAGCCACCGCTAAAGCACCTGCAACAGTAGCAAGAACTGGAATAAGCCAAGACATAGACCCAAGTAATTGTTGATGTAGCGTTTCAGCAAAAAACATTTCTTTAGATAAGAAGCCGTTTAATAATGGCACACCAGCCATCGCCGCCGCTGCCACCATTGCCAACGTTGCAGTATAAGGCATAAATCGCCACATACCGTTGAGTTTTCGCATGTCACGCGTACCTGTTTCATGGTCAATAATACCGGTCGCCATAAACAAAGAGGCTTTAAATGTTGCATGATTAATTATATGGAATATAGCGGCTACTGCTGCAAGCTGAGTATCCAATCCTAATAATAATGTGATTAAACCTAAATGACTGATGGTCGAATAGGCTAATAAACCTTTTAAATCATGTTTAAATAACGCTACATAAGCGCCAAATAATAAGGTGGTTAGTCCGGTTAAACTGACAAGAATAAACCATAGGTCTGTACCAGCTAAAGCAGGATAAAAACGTGCTAATAAGAAGATACCCGCTTTAACCATGGTGGCCGAATGCAGGTAAGCACTTACCGGAGTTGGCGCGGCCATCGCATGTGGCAACCAAAAATGAAAAGGAAATTGTGCTGACTTAGTAAAAGCACCTAGCAGTACTAATATCAAGGTTACTTCATACCAAGCATGTGCTTGAATAATGTCTTTACTCTCTAAAATAATATCTAAATTATAACTACCAACGATATTACCCAATAAAAGCAAACCAGCGAGTAATGCCAAACCGCCACCACCAGTTATGGCTAAGGCCATTATTGCACCTTTACGTGCTTCAGCTTTATGCCACCAATAACTAATTAACAAAAACGAGCTAATACTGGTAAGTTCCCAAAAAAACCACAGCTGTATGATATTGTTTGACATGACAATACCAAGCATCGCGGTCATAAACAGCATCAGATAAGCATAAAGCTTGGGCATAGAGTCTTTACTGCTTAGGTAATAACGAGCATAAAAGATAACTAATATGCCTATGCCTAATATCATAAAAACAAACAACAGCGCTAAGCCATCTAAACGAAAGGCGATGTCTATACCCAGTAAAGGGATCCACGAAATAGTTCGACGAATAACTTCACCAGAAAAAACTGCTGGCGCTAAGCTAATCGTCATTAATAATGCGATGATCGGCATTAACATGGTCAAACCAGTCGATTGATTACGCGTTAATTTACCCGTCATTGAAGAAATAATACTGCCAAGTAAGGATAGCAAGGGTATCCAAAGCAAAGTCATAGAGTAAACCTTATAGTTTTTATAATGAGAAGTAATCGTATCGAGAGATGTAGCCATAATATGTCAAATTACATAGCAGTGGCAAACATTATAAATGTGAAATTTTGTAACGACTTTATCACGACATAACACAAGATTTTAGACTTAAGTCTAAAAATAATTCGGATAATTTAATTATTTACGTCAATAATTCAAATAATACACTTATTTCACTAGTCGCACTACCTGCATTAAGTGTAGTATTTACTTTAATGAAGCAGTAATAAACTTATAGGTGATAAATGAAGAAGCTCGATAGCATCGATTTACAAGTATTGACCATACTATATGATGATGCAGATATTACGAATAAAGAACTTGCAGCCAAAATAGGTATTGCCCCATCTACATGTTTAGAGCGTGTTAAGCGCTTAAAACTAAGTGGTGTAATTAAAGGTGCGTTTATCGATGTTAATTTAAAAACTATCGGCGGTAATATAGAAGCAATTGCAGCAATTCGTTTACAACCCTATTCTGAGCAGATTGTTAATGGACTGCGTGACGATTTATTAATGCACCCTGAGATACTCAATTTATACCACATGGGTGGTAGTTATGATTACTACATTCATATGTCAGTAAAAGATAGTGAGCATTTACGTCAGTTTGTTTTTAAAAATATTACTTCTCGTGATGAAGTGACGACCGTAGAAACATCATTAGTCTTTGAACACAGTCGCAGTGGTATTTTACCCAATTTTGACGAGTAACTATTAACCCATAATTGTTAAAAGTGCCTCATAAAAAATCCCGCGTTATTTAACAATAACTGCGGGATTTTTATTTTGACGCTCTAATTAGCTATAAGTACTAGCTTTTAAGATCATCAAAAAATTTCTTAACACCGTCAAAAAAACCGGTTTCTTTTGGACTGTGTTTCTTGCTGCTACTCGCCATTTTTTCTTCTAATTGACGTAATAAGTCAGCCTGATCACCTGATAAGTTAACAGGCGTTTCAATAACGACTTTACACATCAAATCACCGGTAGTAGAACTACGTACAGACTTAACGCCTTTACCACGCAAACGGAACATCTTACCTGTTTGTGTTTCTTTAGGCACTTTCAGCTTAACTTTACCACCAAGCGTCGGTACTTCAATATCACCACCTAAGGCAGCAGTAACAAAGCTAATAGGCACTTCACAATATAAGTGATTTTCATCACGAACAAATATTTCGTGGTCTCGTACATTTACTTGTACATATAAATCGCCTGCTGGTGCGCCATGTTCTCCGGCTTCACCTTCACCTGATAAACGAATTCTATCGCCAGTATCAACGCCCGCTGGAATTTTAACTGATAACGTTTTCGTTTTCTCCACACGCCCTTGACCACGACATGAAGTACACTTATCAGCAATAACTTTACCCTTGCCACTACAAGTAGGACACGTTTGCTGAACAGCAAATAACCCTTGACGCATTTGTACTTGGCCGTGGCCATGACAAGTGCTACATGTTTTAGCTGAAGTGCCTTTCTTAGCTCCAGAGCCATCACAAGGTTCACAGCTAACATACGTCGGTACTTTAATTTCTAAGCTTTTACCCTTAACCGCATCTTCAAGTGATAAATCTACGTTATAACGTAAATCTGAACCACGTTGCTGACGCTGACGTCCACGACCACCGCCGCCGCCTCCAAAAATATCACCAAAAATATCGCCGAAGTCTTGACCAAATCCACCACCATGACCACCGCCGCCGCCACCGTTACCACCTTGTTCAAAAGCAGCATGACCATACTGGTCGTAAGCAGCACGCTTTTGGTCGTCATTGAGGATTTCATAGGCCTCTTTAACTTCTTTAAACGTTTCTTCTTTAGACTTATCACCTTGAGTACGGTCTGGGTGATATTTCATTGCTAATTTTTTATAGGCTTTTTTAACTTCTTTCTCAGAGGCGTCTTGGCTAACCCCTAATGTTTCATAATAATCACGTTTTGACATAAATCGGTTTCTTTACTTCAAGTTGATTGAGACTAATTTTCTTCATTTTTTGGTGAGCTACACAATAAAAATCAAGAAAATTAGCACCAAGTTAAAATTATGTTCGAATACTTTACATACAAAAAGCGTCGAGAAATATCGACGCTTTATTTTGATGACATAGTCTAACTCTTTTGCTTGCTAAGATTAAGTAATAAAACCTAACCTTAGCGAATCAAAAATTACTTGTCGTCTTTAACTTCTTCAAACTCAGCATCAACAACATCGTCTGCAGGAGCTGCGTCAGCTTCTTGAGCACCTTCAGGAGCGCTTTGAGCTTGTTCTTTAGCTTGAGCAATTTCCATTAACTTAGCTGATGCTTCCATAAGTGCTTGAGTTTTAGCTTCAATTACTTCTTTATCATCACCTTTAACTGCTTCTTCAAGCTCAGTTAATGCTGCTTCAATTTTTTCTTTATCTTCGCTTGGTAACTCTTCGCCTGCTTCTTCAACTTGCTTGCGAGTCGCGTGAATCATGCCATCAGCTTGATTACGTGCAGTTACTAGCTCTTCAAATTTAGCATCAGCATCAGCGTTAGCTTCTGCATCACGTACCATCTGCTCTACTTCTTCATCAGATAAACCAGAAGAGGCTTTGATAGTGATTTTTTGCTCTTTACCAGTATTCTTATCTTTAGCCGTAACGTGCAAGATACCATCAGCATCAATATCAAAAGTTACTTCGATTTGTGGTGTACCACGTTGTGCTGGTTCAATACCTTCAAGGTTAAATTGACCTAAAGATTTGTTTGCTGAAGCTTGCTTACGCTCACCCTGACAAACATGAACAGTTACTGCAGCTTGGTTATCATCAGCTGTAGAGAAAGTTTGTGATTGCTTAGTTGGGATAGTAGTGTTTTTGTCGATAACCTTAGTCATCACACCGCCCATAGTTTCGATACCTAATGATAGTGGTGTAACGTCTAATAAAAGAACGTCAGTCACATCACCAGAAAGAACACCCGCTTGAATCGCCGCACCAGAAGCTACTGCTTCATCAGGGTTAACATCTTTACGTGGCTCTTTACCGAAGAAATCAGTAACAGTTTTTTGAACTAGTGGCATACGAGATTGACCACCAACTAAAATAACATCATCAATCTTGCTTACTGATAAGTCTGCATCTTTAAGCGCTTGTTTAAGCGGCTCTAATGTTGCTTTAACCATATCTTCAACTAGTGATTCTAACTTAGCACGAGTCACTTTGATGTTCATGTGCTTAGGACCTGAACCATCAGCAGTGATGTAAGGTAAGTTTACATCTGTTTGTTGTGCTGAAGAAAGTTCACATTTAGCTTTTTCTGCTGCTTCTTTTAAACGCTGCATTGCTAAAGGATCAGACGTTAAGTCCATGCCTTGGTCTTTTTTGAATTCAGCTACAAGGTAGTTGATTAAACGGTTATCAAAATCTTCACCACCTAAGTGAGTATCACCGTTAGTCGCTAATACTTCAAAAGTGTGTTCGCCATCCATTTCATCAATTTCAATGATTGAAATATCGAATGTACCACCACCTAAATCGTAAACTGCAACAACTTTGTCACCTTCTTGTTTGTCCATGCCGTAAGCAAGGGCAGCAGCAGTAGGTTCGTTGATAATACGTTTGACTTCAAGACCAGCAATACGACCAGCATCTTTCGTTGCTTGGCGTTGTGAATCGTTAAAGTAAGCAGGTACAGTAATAACAGCTTCAGTTACGGTTTCACCTAAGAAGTCTTCAGCAGTCTTTTTCATTTTCTTAAGAACTTCAGCTGAAACTTGTGGCGGAGCAATTTTCTCGCCTTTTACTTGAACCCAAGCATCACCGTTATCCGCTTTAACAATACCAAATGGCATAATATCGATGTCACGTTGTGTTTCTTTATCTTCGAAACGACGACCGATTAAGCGTTTAATTGCATATAAAGTGTTTTCTGGGTTAGTTACAGATTGACGCTTAGCAGGTTGACCTACTAATGTTTCGCCTTCGGCTGTATAACCAATAATAGAAGGAGTTGTACGATCGCCTTCTGCATTTTCAATAACACGTACACTGTCGCCATCTAAAACAGCAACACATGAGTTAGTTGTTCCTAGGTCAATACCAATAATTTTGCCCATCTTGGGAGCTCCTATTCATTTAACTTTATCTACATAGATAAAGTAATTTTGATTAAATTGTTTGTTGAATAATAAGTGGGGTCAGCAAAATGCTTTTCAATAGATAAATTTAAAAAAAATGGCTTTTTGTTAAGATTTAAGCAAAAAATGAAGGGAAACAGGCAATGTTACTAGAGAACATTACCTTTAGTGGAGTTTTGACTCGAAATTTACATTATCAATTATTTTTAATTATTTCTTGTAGCGCTAGATCAAAACGAGGATCAGCTTTGTCTGAACTTGATGTTTTCCAAATTATTTCATTTTTACGATTAATGAAAAATGTTGTTGGTGTTCCTCTAACGCCATAAAGTTTAGCAACCTCTTCCCCCATTACTCCTGTTAAAAAAGAGTAACCTCTGCGATTAATTTCATCTTGAGGCTTTGCACCCTCGTCTTCATTAAAGCTAATTGAGATGAGTTCTACACCTTGTGCTTGATATTTTTTCTGCAAGGCAACTAACGTCGGTTGTAGTTTTTTACAATAAGGACACCAAGTTGCCCAAAAATGTAAAATGACTGGCTTGTTTTTATACTGCTCTAAACTAATCACTTCGCCATTTTGAGTTTTTAATTGCCAAGGTTTAGCTGTTTCATTTGCGTTTACCGTAAAACTTGCCCCAATAATAAGGCTAACAAAAACAAAAAACATCGTTCTAAAAATATGATTCATAATAAACAGGGGATAAATAAAAGAATGGTATTGTAAAAGACCTTGTTTCCCCGAAGTTATTTCAAAAATAGAAACTTTTTTTCAAAAAGACCAAAATTCAGGCAAAAAAAAAGTAAAGAGCTAAGCTCTTTACTTTTTTATTCAATCATTGTCAGTTTGATTTATTTACTACGCGGTAGCATCAACAGTTGGTGCAGCTTTAGATACCATCACCATCGCAGGTCGAATTAAACGACCATTTAACTCATAACCTTTTTGCATTACTGCAATAACAGTATTTGGCGCTACTCCAGGTACTTCTTGCATTGACATTGCTTGATGAAGTTCAGGGTTAAAAGGTTGATCTTGTGGATCAACAGCCTTTACACCAAATTTATCTAAAGAAGTAATTAAGCCTTGTAACGTTAATTCAACGCCTTCAATAACACCTTTATTACTTTCATCTTCTTTATCAATATTTTGAAGCGCTCGCTCCAAGTTATCAACGCTTGTTAGCATTTCACCAGCAAATTTTTCTAAAGCAAACTTACGTGCTTTTTCTACATCTTGAGCAGCCCGACGACGAATGTTGTCTACTTCTGCTTTAGCGCGAATAACTGAATCTTTTTGATCCGCAACGGTAGATTGAGCTGTAGCTAATGCTAGCTCTAACTCGTTAATTTTTTCTTGTTCAGCACTAATCACTTCATGGGCATGATCATGTTGATCTTCTACCTGCTCTTCAGCTTGTTGTACTATGTCATCTGCTAATTGCTCAGCACTTAACTCTTCTTTATTACTTGTTGATTCTGTTGTCATGGAAAAACCTCAATTTTATAACTCTTGGTGACATTATGGGGACTCTCTAAAATGATTCAAGCTTGATTTAAAAACATTTTGTAAAAAGTGAACTTTACAAGTGAGCAAAATCCAGCGAAACTGCTCTTAACCCTAGCAAAATAAGTAAATTACCGTTATGGCTCAACACTATAAAACTATTGGCCTTATTGGCAAACCTAATCATGATGGCGCCAGTGCCACCATACAAACATTGCACAAATACTTATTAGCGAATGAGTATAAAGTTATTGTCGAAGTTTCAGTAGCGCAATCTCTCGATATCAAAAAGATGAAAACCGGCACATTAACTGATATTGGCGAACAAGCAGATCTCGCCATTGTTATTGGTGGTGATGGTTACATGCTTGGCGCAGCGCGCGTACTCGCCTGTTTCGATATTGGCGTCATTGGTGTAAACCGCGGTAACCTAGGCTTTTTAACCGATCTTTCTCCTTCTGAAATCATAAAACCTTTAGAGCAAATATTATCAGGCAAGTCACGTAGTGAACAACGCTTTATTATAGAGGCTGAAGTTTATCGTCACGGAAAACTAAAAAGTTCAAATAGCGCGGTTAATGAAGCGGTACTCCATGCCGGTAAAGTTGCCAGCATGATTGAGTTTGAAGTTTATATTGATGGCACCTTTATGTTTAGCCAGCGTTCAGACGGGTTAATTATTTCCACACCTACTGGCTCAACGGCCTATTCGATGTCTGCTGGTGGACCTATTTTAACGCCCAACTTAAATGCACTATCGCTCGTACCTATGTTTCCTCATACCTTAACAAGTAGACCAATTGTTGTTGATGGAAATAGTGAAATCAAATTGATACTAGCCAACGATAACCATGAAAACTTGCAAGTGAGTTGTGATGGTCATGTTATTTTAACGGTAATGCCTGGTGACGAAGTTATCATCAAAAAGAGTGAGTGCAGCATTCGTTTAATCCACCCATTAGATCATGAATACTTTAACGTATTACGAAATAAATTAAGCTGGGGTAACAAACTTTATTAACCTCCTGTTGCTACTTAACTATGAGTAGTAGCCAGCATTACTATCAAAAAATAAGCAAATAGTTTCAAATAAACTTGAATAAAAGCCATTTACTGTATAAATTAACAGTTACTGGTTTTTTATTCATGCTTATTGCCAAAGGTTAACTATGCTGCTGCAACTTAACATTCAAAATTTTGCCATTGTCCGTTCATTAGATATTGATTGGCAATCAGGTATGACGACAATTACCGGTGAGACTGGCGCGGGAAAATCAATTGCTATTGATGCGCTGGGCTTATGTTTAGGTGATAGAGCAACCACTAATGTGGTTAGACCAAACTGCAAAAAGGCTGATTTAGCCGCCACATTTGAAATAAAGAAAAATAAAATGGCGCGCGCTTGGCTAAAACAACATGAACTCGTTTCTGAGCATGATAGCGAATGTATTCTTCGCCGTGTTATCTCCGCTGAAGGCCGCTCAAAATCATATATCAATGGCAGCCAAGTGCCTTTAGTGCAATTAAAAGAAATTGGACAGCTGTTAATTAATATCCATGGTCAACATGATCACCAGCTTATCGTTAAAGCGAATCAACAGTGTCGTTTGCTTGATAATTATGCCAACCACACACCTTTGTTAAGTGCAGTAAAACATTATGCCCAGCAGTGGAATAAGCTTAATAAAGAATTAGAAATGCTGCAGCAAAGCAAACAACAACGTGAAGCTGAACAACAACTCATCCAGTACCAAGTAACTGAACTGGACGAATTTTCATTACAACCTGATGAGTTTTCAACACTAGAAAAAGATTATAAACGCCATAGTAATGCGCAAGATTTATTGGACTCAACGCTAAGCACATTACAAAGCCTATCCGAAAATGATAATTTCAATATCTTAGATGCACTTAGAGAGTGTAGCGAAAATATCAATTCAATCGCACGCGTTGATAATCAATTAACTGATGTAGCCACTATATTATCAGATACCTTAATTCAATTAGATGAAGCAAATAACGATTTAACGCACTATTATCAGCAATTAGAACTAGACCCTCAAAATTATGCGATCATTGAAGAGCGTTACTCTACCGCAGTGCAGTTGGCCAAAAAACACCAACTGTCACCAGAAAATCTAGTTAACTTCCATAGTGAATTAAAACAACAGCTCGCTTCAATATCTAATGATGAAACCCGCATTGATACAATTATTGAAGAATTAGAGCAGACTAGAATTCATTATAATGAAAGCGCTGAACTGTTATCAGCATCAAGAGAAAAATCAGGTAAAAGCCTGAGCAAGCTGATCAGTAAAAGCATGCAAGAACTGAACATGCCCCACGGACAATTCTTTATTGCCGTTGAGAATAATAAAAAACAAGAAAATGGCAAAGAAACTATCAATACCAATGGTAGTGATACTATTAGCTTTCAAGTTAGCATTAACCCAGGGCAAGCGCTTGAGGCTATGCATAAGGTTGCCTCCGGTGGTGAACTATCTCGCATCAGTTTAGCTATGCAGGTTATTTTGGCCGATAAAGTGATCACGCCAACACTAATATTTGATGAAGTTGATGTCGGAATTAGTGGCCCAACAGCGGCTATGGTAGGTAAAAAGTTAAAGCAGCTATCTAAAAATACTCAAGTAATTTGTGTTACCCATTTACCCCAAGTGGCATGTAAGGGACATCAACAACTCTTTGTGAGCAAATTGACTGATGGCGAACTCACTGAAACTAAAGTAAGTGAACTAAGTGAATCAAATCGGGTCAAAGAAATTGCTCGTTTGCTTGCAGGAGATAAAATATCTCAACACAGTTTAGCAAATGCGCAAGAGCTATTAGCCAGCTAAGCTCATTTACACACACCGTTTTAGTAAAAAGGGATCCGATAACAGGTGAACTACCTACTTTCATTGTCGTGATGCAAATAGAGTTTTTTTAACTGATGTAATAAATAGCTTTGAATCCGTGCTGGGCTTGGGTATTATCCCTGCTCACACTTTTAGCCTGTTTTTTTGAGCTACTTAAAGGTAAATAGATTTTATGTATTTTCGCGTTGCCATTGTTATTACTGCCCTAACCTTATCAGCCTGTTCTAGTTGGGTTTTTCGTTACGATGTTCCCCAAGGTAATTACCTTGAACAAAAGAGCATTGATAAATTACAAGTAGGTATGACCAAGGAACAGGTTAAATTTATTTTGGGTAGCCCTGTTGTTGTAGATGCTTTCAATAATGATACTTGGAATTATGTCTACAAGTTGAAGTCTGGCCGAAGCAAAGATTTCGATATGAAAAAGCAATTTATTATTAACTTTTCTAATGACAAGTTAGTCTCAGCTTCAGGAGACTTTGAGGTATCTGATAATTTTAATACCCCTTTCAATGCGCCTGTAGTAGAAACTGAAGCGGCAAATGACACTGAGCTCAATGAAGAAGCAAAGGCTGTTGTTAAAAGTAAGACTATTAACGGTAAATAGATAACAAACAGTTAATGAGCTCTTTACCTTGGTAAAACTTGGGTACAAAAAAACGGCATGAATGCCGTTTTTTTTATGCCTATTACAAACTAAATATTTGTAGAGCTATTTATTGGCGTCAACTCTCAAAGGGTTTACACGACCACCTGTTGTTTTATCAGCTCGCCCTTCTAATTTCGCTTTTTCCGCTCGACGCTTTCTAACATCCTTAGGATCAGCTATCAATGGACGATAGACTTCAATTCTATCGAGATCGTTAACGACTTCAGATAGTTTTACTGCCCTATTCCAAACACCTACTTTGTTAACTTTAAGGTCAATTTCAGGAAATAAAGTGATAACGCCCGAATCGAGAATGGCTTGCTCTACAGTAGAACCTTCTGCAACCAATAAGGTTAATATTTTTTGTTTGTGTGGAACACCATAAACAACTTCTATGGTTACCCTGTCATTGTTCACTGAATCATCAAGACTACTTAACTCGCTGTTTTCGAAAGTCATAATTACACATTAACTCCGTAAATTTCTTTTGCTCGCTGGGTAAAAACTTGCACTAAGCTATTACTAAAATGGCCAAATACTTTACCAAAAGCCAAAGAAACAAGTTTATTAGAAAACTCATACTCTAACTCTAAACTAACCTTACAAGCTTCATCTGATAAAGGCGTGAGTAACCAATAACCTTCAAGTTTTTTAAAAGGGCCATCAACAAGTGACAAATGAATTTTTTCATTAGATATCAAGGTGTTTTTAGTTGTGAACCACTTACTTAACCCACCTTTAGAGACAAGTAACGCTGCTGTTACTGACTGCTCATCTTGGTCTATAACCTTACTGTCATTACAATCTGGTAAGAACTTAGGATAGGCTGGGATATCGTTTATTAACTGGTACATCTGATCAACACTGTACATAACTAAAGCACTACGACTTATGGTTGGCATTACTACTCCGCATGTTGCCCCCATTCAATGCCCGACATGATAGCAAAACCTCACAAAAAGCGCATCAGACCAATTCTATTAAATATATTCATAACTCAGAACTACAGTAGTGAGCTTAAAACAAGAAAAATTATTTAAACATAGTTATTCTATATTTCATTCATTTTGTGATGTTATCAGTTTACTAATGAGTTCCCGAAGGGCGAGTACCTAATCAAGAGTAAAGGCTTACATGCGGTGTTATTAATTTCGACAAGGACGCTGCGTGGATGAAGCTTATTAGATAATGCAGGAGCAATTATCCTGAACAACCATTCTCTTCAATCAATGCCTTGCCTCTAAGACTTTTAATTCTCGCTGAGTGAGAGATATCTTAATAGATTTGGTCTAAATCCATAAATTTTCATCCTAAATAGGATTTTCTCATGCAAAAGAAATTTATTCTCAGTATAATCACCGCGTTTGCTGCTTATTGCGGCAAAGGAATGGATGATAAAGATGGCTAAGAAAAAATCAAAAAGCTCTAACAGTAATACTATCGCTTTAAATAAAAAAGCGAGGCACAACTATAGCTTAACGGACAAGTTTGAAGGCGGAATGAGCTTACAAGGTTGGGAAATTAAGAGTATTAGAAGTGGCAAAGTAAATATTTCTGACTGTTACGTACATATTAAAGACCGTGAAGCTTATTTATTAGGAGCTGAAATATCTCCTCTGAATGCTGCTTCTAGTCACGTTGTATGTGATCCAAACCGTGATAGAAAATTATTACTTAACCGAAGAGAGCTAGATAAAATCATTGCAGCTGTTGAACGTGATGGTTACTCTTTGATTGCAACGGCTATGTACTGGAAAGCCTGTTGGGTGAAACTCGAGTTTTACTTGGGTAAAGGTAAGAAAGATCACGACAAACGTTCCGATATTAAAGACAGAGAATGGGCTGTTGATAAAGGTCGTTTAATGAAGAATAAAAACTTAGATCGATAATTTGTTAGGCTGTTTGTTAGGTAAGTGGTTAAAAAATACCACGTTGTCTATTTAACTTAAGCGTTGTATAATGCGATCCATAGGTATATCGAACCTATAATTGTAAAAATAATAGAAAATGTAGAAATGTTAAACTTTGGGGCGGATCTAGGATTCGACAAGATTCATGAAACTCAAGGTGCATGCCCAGGGGCGGTTTGCCTGGTAAAAAGCCGCAAAACTATAATTGCTAACGACGATACGTTCGCACTAGCCGCTTAGGCTAGCCATCGCCTTGAAATCTCTCCTATTGGTTAGAGGATCGATGGTCACCCCAAATAGGATAGCGAGGGAAGCACGCTTGAGGCTGAACCGCGAAATAGTATCAAGCTCACCATGACGAAGCCTGTCGCTTGGCGTCTAATTGGTTAAATAAATGAGCGACTAAGCATGTAGTACCGAGAACGTAGGCTTTTTGGACGGGGGTTCGATTCCCCCCCGCTCCACCAAAGAAACCTTTTGAAAATCAATAGATTGCAAAAGAATATTTTATCGATGTCCCATTTACGTCCCTAGCGTATATGGGAATACATAAAAAAATAGAGAATAAAAAGAAAAGGATGCTTCGGCATTCTTTTTTATTGTCTGAAATATGCCGTACAGGCCTTTATTTTAAAAGGTTTTGATTGGGGTTATCTAAAGGGTAAAGCAAAGAATACCCATAAAACACCCCTGATTTAAGACTATTCGAGCTCTAAAAATAAAAAATCCAACACTTGTATTGGATTTTTGTTTGTTAGCTATTTATTCATTAACAGAGCCAACTTAAGCAGGCACTATGTTACTTATTGAGTAACCTTGCTTATTCCGAGCTGAGATGAATTAAACATTCAACATAATATGTTGGTGTACTCGAACAATAATATCATCACTTTCTTTTTTCCAATTTACTTCATCAGAAAACGCTCTTACTGCCGTAATAGCTTGATTGACGAACTTGCCATAATTATGGTGAGTTTCATCACTTTTATCAGCAAAAAATACAAAGCGTAAGGTATCAACTAACCGATCAGCTTCCCAATGCACACAAAAACGTCTTTCAGCATTGTTTGGATTAACCCCTATCGATATTAGCTCACCGGCAACGTTTGTTGTCTCATCTTCATCATAACGAACAAAGGGTGATACACCGTTAGCTATCATCGCAGCTTGGTTAATTTGATTGGCATTACAGGAGTTATTAAAAGCACTTTCAATTTTTTGATAAAGCTTGCTAAATGGTTCATCCGACAAATAATCAATGTCTGCGCCTTTTAATAAACGACGTGCCATAGGTATACTCGCAACTACATAAGTTATCGAAGTATGATCCTTGGAAATACTCTGGTTTTGACTTTCATACCTGTCAGCTATTTCTCTAAAGGTATGGCTAATAGAGTTAGTATCGCCTTTTTCTTTGGCAAAAACGTCAAAGGTTAAATGTTGGTGATCTCGCAGCTTAATTTCATTTTCAGCTAAACCAATTTTTTTCGAGATATCTTTGATTGCTTGAGAAACTTTAAAATGGAATTTACCGGAGTTTACTCTTAATTCTTGTCCTGTGGCTAAGAAAAGTATTTTAACTTTTCTAGCGCGAACAGCGCCATCAAAATACCCTTTAAAAGTACTATTATGCTCAGGGCAGTAAAAGAAAAATGACTGCTGTTCTGTATGTAAAACTTGTTGTTCACCACTATAACGCACTCTAACTAAACGGTTATTCGCAACAAAGTTTACGTGTGAAAGTCCATGTTCCTCGACGATATCAAAAACTTTATGAGACAAGGATTGATAGAATTTTTGATAGGGTTTGTCTGCCGTTTTATCAATACCACCGCAGACTAAGTCTATTAAATTATCCGTTAGCGGGATCTCAGCTAAAATATATTGATTATCACGCGAGTCACTTGGTACATATACTCGCTCCCCTGATCTATGTTTTTTTAAAATTGATGAAGTTCGTCTCATATTTCCTTTTTAACCTTATGGTAAATTAAGTATCTGAAATAATGCTATTACCTTTTATAGCATACAAAAACGAAAGATTTCGTACTATCTATAAGTAATTATAGATATATTTTAAATTTCATATTTTCATAATCAGAGTTTCTAGACATAAAGCCTCCAAAAAAAATCACAGTGACATAACCTTTAATAAAAGCAATTTGATCACATGTATAAAAAAGACAAGAGATAAACCATAGCCTTACGCTCTGATCATTTATATGCCTAGTTGATCTACTCCATTTAACGTCACAATGTAAGATAAACTTGACCAACAAAGTGATATAAACAAGACGGTCACTGCGACCTTAAGCTTGGTAGTGCCTAGGCGTACCGCAATTAAAATTCCGAGAGGAAGACCGATCAAAATTGGCGTCAAAGCCAACCCCAAAAGAGCAGACTTATCTGGAAATATCATGGTAGCAATTAGAGAGGCCGCAATAACTAAAAGCTCCTTCTTTTATAAAGAGCCCAATTTTGGTCAACGCTTGTTATTCTTTCAACTTCTTGTTGAAAGTATGAAGTGGGATCTAATTACATGCATAAATTAAGTATTTGAGGTGTTCTTATGTGTTCTATCCGTTTGCTAATATTATTACTTCGTTGAGTCGCTAACTGAATAATAGCCTCTGCGACATCATGTGCTTTTACTGGTTTAAAATCAGCCAACACACCAATCATTAAAGGACTTACCATATTCAAAACACATTGAAGTACTTTCTCATCTTTTCTTGTTTCTTCACGAGAGCCGACTAATGAGCCAGGGTGCATAAATGTGATTTTTTCAAACTCAAGTTGTTGTAACTCTGCCTCCATTTCACCTTTGCAACGAAGGTAGTGCGAACGAGAGCTAACAGAGGCACCTAAACAAGAGACAACAATAATATGTTTCACCCCGAACGAGTACATGTCTTTGGCGACTTTAACCACTAAATCGACATCAATCACTCTAAGTTTTTCTTTGCTTCCTGCTTTTTTCAAAGTTGTTCCTAATGTGATCACACCGATAATTGGCGAGTTAGTTACATCACCTTCAGAGGGTATTGATAAATCAGGACTCAACCATTGAGTCAGCTTGCTATGCGCTATTGTTATAGGGCGACGTGATAGAGAGTAGATGTGTTCAACACTATCATTGGCTAGTGCTATCTCTACAGTTGATTTACCGATGAGCCCAGTCGCGCCAGCTAGTACGATTGATAAACGGTTAGGCATAATATCCCTTAAATAAATAGTTATTTGCTTAAATTCCCTAAAAGAACAATAACACTACATCCAAAATAAATCAGTCAGTCTAGTTATGCATTGTGATCATTTGTAACCCTGAAGGATCTTGAATGCATTAGCTAATAATTGATTAATGAACTTTATGAGGGTTGGGATATCATTTAATCCCGAAGAATAAACGGGAGTTTTTATTCCTTTTTCACAAACTATTAAGCACGAATAAAATTATGTTCAGAGCATCCTCCTCTACGCCTACAGCTTAAAAAACTAGCTCAGTACTTCCCTTTTAAAGCGCTTCAGTTTGATATAATCGATACCCTTGTTATTTATAAGCACTCAAGCAGTACACTATTTTTAATTGTCGGGTTATAATCAGTCCTTAATTTATAATTTGTTAACAAGGTTTCCTCGGCAATGGAAAAACGTTTTATTACTGCGCAAGAATTATTAGAAGATTCTTTTCGTGTAGCCGCTAAAGTATTTGAAGATGGCTTTCGCCCTCAGTTTATTGTAGGTATTTGGCGTGGCGGTGCACCAATTGGTATCGCTGTTCAAGAGTATTTCGATTTCAAAAAAATAGAAACGGATCACATTGCTGTTCGTACTTCATCTTATTACGGCATTAACCAGCAAAGTAAAGAGATCAAAGTTCACGGCCTACATTACATTATTGAAAATGCTAATTCAGGCGATGGTTTATTAATCGTTGATGATGTTTTTGATTCTGGTCGCAGTATTGATGCCTTAATTAAACAGTTAAAGCAAAACATGCGTAACAATATGCCTCTTGATGTTCGTGTTGCTTGTCCTTGGTATAAGCCTCAAAACTCAAGAGTTGATTTTGCTCCTGATTACTACATTCATACTTCTGATGAATGGTTAGTTTTCCCGCATGAATTATCAGGGTTAACACCTGATGAAATCATCAACGGTAAAAAAGATTTAGCCAATATTCAGGATTTATTAGTTTAACGGCGACTTATCTAGCTCTAGATAAATGATTAAAAGCATGTCTTGATGACATGCTTTTTTTTGGCCAATAAAAGTTCCCCTGGTCAATAACCACCTTCTTTCAATACATCCTTATCACTTGAATTTCTGCAATCATGTTGCTTTATTCGCTCTTTATCATCGAAAATGATAAAAACCCGCAAGGTAACTTTTTTCAGACTTCCCTAATTATCACTCAATAAATTGATGCTGAACAAAAATAAATATAATTAAAACTTGATCTATATCAATATAAGTTTAAACTTTCAGAAATTACTGAAACCTCAGAACACTATTATGATACTTACTTCAAAAATTGAATCCTTTGTAATGCATTGTGGCGAAATGGGCAGCCGTTGGGGCTTTAACCGTACTGTCGGTCAAATGTATGGCTTGCTTATTATTCATCAAGAGCCATTAACCGCTGTAGATATTTCTGAAGCACTTAATATATCTCGCGGCAATGTCAGCATGGGAATCAAAGAACTGCAATCATGGCGTTTAGTGCAAGTTCAGCATAAGCCTAAAGATAGAAAAGAGTATTACTCTCCAGCAGGAACAATTTGGGAGATGGCTACCCGAGTATTTGAAGAACGTCGTAAACGCGAAATTGACCCTACCCTTTCACTCTTACGCGATAATTTATTGGATGAGCCTGCCAATCAAAAAGAAGTGTACGCACAAGAGAAGATGCATGAAATTCATGACTTACTAGAGACCGTCACCCATTGGGCTGGTGAGTTACAAAGCATGAGTCCAGAGAAGCTTAATACCCTGATGAAATTAGGTGCTGGGGTAAGTAAAGTCATCAACCTTAAAGACAAATTAATTAATAAAAGTTAAGTGTCCGTTTAACTTTATTGTCACCATTCAAAGAACATTTTCAATTTACAGTCCGATACTTATAAACATATAAGTGGTGGGCTAATGGAGTCCGTTATGCTTGAAACGCTAATGCTGTCACGCATTCAGTTTGCCGCCAATATAAGTTTTCATATTCTCTTTCCAACAATCACTATAGCGTTAAGTTGGTTTCTATTTTTTTTCAAATTACGTTTTGTTCAAACTGGTGAGCCGGTTTGGATGCGCGCCTATCGATTTTGGGTGAAAATATTCGCCATCACTTTTGCCATTGGTGTCGTTACGGGCATTACTATGTCGTTCCAGTTTGGTACTAACTGGCCTAAATTCATGGAAACGGTTGGGAATATTGCTGGCCCGTTATTAGGTTATGAAGTATTAACCGCATTTTTCCTCGAAGCTGGTTTTCTCGGTATTATGTTATTTGGTATGAATAGGGTTTCAGCAAGAGTACACACTTTAGCGACCCTTATTGTTGCCATAGGGACAACCTTGTCTGCCTTTTGGATTTTGGCCCTTAACTCTTGGATGCAAACCCCTCAAGGTCATGAAATGCGCGATGGTGTTGCTTTTCCTGTCGATTGGTTGGCTATTATTTTTAACCCATCATTTCCTTATCGATTATCGCATATGGTTGTTGCATCAGGCTTAACTGCAGCCTTTCTAGTCGCCGGCATCAGTGCTTATAGATTACTTAAAGGTGACGATAAACAAGCGCCAAAACTGACACTAAAAATAGCTTTAACAGTGGCAATGTTTTTAACGCCCCTACAAATTTTTATTGGTGATATGCACGGGTTAAATACACTTGAGCATCAGCCACAAAAAATTGCAGCGATGGAAGGCGTGTGGCATACCGAAAAAGGGGCTCCGCTATTACTTTTCGCTATTCCAGATGAACAGGAAAAAACTAATCATTTCGAGCTAGCAATACCCAACATGGCAAGTTTCATTTTAACCCATGATCTTCAAGGAGAAATTAAAGGCTTAAATGAGTTTGAAGGTAATCACCCACCGGTGGCACCACTATTTTATGCCTTTCGAGTTATGGTTGGTGTTGGCATGTTAATGCTAATAATTTCGTGGGCGGGTCGCATACAACTTTGGCGGAATAAACCTTTGCCACGGTGGTTATTAAAAGTTTTAGTGGCCATGAGTTTCTCGGGATGGTTAGCGACGTTAGCTGGCTGGTATGTAACCGAAATAGGAAGACAGCCTTGGCTAGTGACGGGCATTTTAACAGTGAAAGATGCCGCCACCGATATAGCACCAGGTAATGTTGCTTTATCACTCTCCCTATATCTCATTTTATATGTGGTGTTAATGACCGCTTATTTACACACACTATTTACCATGGCAAATCGTGCGGTTGAAATTGAAGAAATAACAGATGACGAAAAAGTTAAACCTGTGATTATCTCAATGACAGCAAAGGAGAATAATTATGTTTGAAGCTAATTCACTGGCGGTAATTTTTGTTTCACTGATGGGATTTTCTATCTTGTTATACGCCATTTTAGATGGTTATGACCTAGGTGTTGGTATACTGCTGCCACTAACACAAAAAGATGATAGCGATACTATGATCGCCTCAATAGGGCCTTTTTGGGATGCTAACGAAACTTGGCTAGTACTAGCAATTGGTTTGTTATTAATTGCTTTTCCTGCAGCCCATAGTCATATATTTAAAGAACTCTATTTACCAACCGCGGTTTTATTAATTAGCTTAGTATTGCGCGGCGTGGCATTTGATTTTAGAGCTAAGGCGGCATTTAGCCACAAACCTACCTGGAACAAAGTATTTAAGGTGGGCTCATTACTTGCTGCCATGAGCCAAGGTTATATGCTTGGTATGTATGTGATGGGCTTTGAAGACACACTAGCTGCTTATGTTTTTAGTTTACTGAGTGCTTTTGGTGTCGCTGCAGCATATGCTTATATTGGTGCCTGTTGGTTAATCATGAAAACAGAGGGCGCGTTACAAGTTCAAGCAGTTAACTGGGCCAAAAGGACTGGGATTCTATGTTTTATTGGCGTAGTAGCGGTTTCTGCAGTAAACCCATTAATTAACCCTGATGTCTACGCGAAATGGTTTGCTTGGCCCACAACCTTATATATTTTACCTTTGCCAATACTGTGCTTTGCCTTATTTGTTTATAGTCAACAGCAGCTAAAACTCTTACCAGCTCAAAATGATAAAGGTTGCTGGCGACCGTTTGTTGCCGCTGTCATTATTTTTGCCTTATGCTTTTTTGGCTTAGCTTTTAGCTTCTTCCCTTACATTGTGCCGGGTAAGTTAACCATTTGGCAATCTGCAGCAGCGCCCGAGTCACTAAGCTTTATTCTTTGGGGAGCAATCATAGTAGTCCCTGTGATCATCAGTTATACCGTATTTTCATATCGTGTATTTTGGGGAAAGGTGCAGGAGTTGAGATATCATTAAGTCACGATTAAAAATGACGTTCATTGAGCAGCTGTTCTGACAGCGTATCTCTGGTAGTGAAGTAGTATAAGAGAATGGCTAGCAAGAGAGGGGTAAGATTACCTAAATAGCTAAGTAGCTAAGTAGCTAAGTAATTGAGAGCAAAAATACTTTTGAACAATAGGTACAACCAAGCAAAAAAATTACTTGGTTGTACGCTCAACGACTATTAATGCTTACGTCACGTTAGCTTAATTTAAACTGAGCAACTAACGCTTTCAAGTTAACATTGGCATTGGCTAACTCTATCGTTTGATCAAGACTATTATTACCATTTACCACGAGTTCATTTGCCATATCACTAATTGCCGTCATATTTCGGGCTATTTCATCAGAGACACAACTTTGCTCTTCCGCCGCCGTAGCAATTTGTAGATTTAAATCGTTTATTTGGCTTACAGATTCATTAATTGAGCCTAAATCCCCCGCAACCACTTCTGTTGATTTAGCAACTTCTAAACAGGTGGATTTAGTTGAGCCCATGGTAGAAATGGCAGAACTAGAGCCTTCTCGCAATTGTAAAAGGGTATGCTCAATTTCTGTTGTACTGTCTTGAGTCTTAGCAGCAAGAGCTCTAACCTCATCAGCAACCACTGCAAAACCTCTGCCATATTCACCCGCTCGCGCGGCTTCAATGGCTGCATTTAACGCTAATAAATTTGTTTGATCAGCAATATCTCCAATGACTTTCAATACATTATTGATATCAGAGGTATTTCGTTCAATTTCTGAAATGCTGTTAGCCGTATTTTCAACTTCGTTAACTAACCTTGCAACGATTGCTGTGGCTTCTCCAACCGATTCTTTAGATTTCAATGCCTGAGTATTGGTTGTTTGCGTAAACGCTGCTGTATCATTACTATTTTGAGCAACATCTTTTGCGGTAACACTCATCTCTTCGATAGCGGAAACGATTTGATCAGTTTCAATCATGTGTGCATTGAGAATGGTGCCATTTGAATCAACTTCATCTCTAAGTTTTTTTATACTAACGTCAATTTCTGTACTCGATTGCGAAACATCAAGCATTAGTCGTTGTAGTTTTTCAATAAATAAATTTATATTTTCAGAAATAAGACCTAGGTCATCATTATTCTTCACAGGTAAGCGAGACGTTAAGTCACCATTACCTTTAGACAAGTCATGAACCATTTCTTTAAGCAATAAAATAGGTCGGTACAGCGCTTGTAAAACCAGTAGCAGTACTGCAATTCCAATAATAATCATTACAATAGAAGAGATCACGGCTTGATTAAGCGCGGTGTCTAAAGAAGCATAAGCAACCGATTTATCAATACCAACGAACAAGTACCATTTTTTACCATTAACCAGCTCTATTGATTTAGTAAAGGCAATTTTATCTACACCATTCAAGGTATAGTCTTTCATCATTTCATCTTGTGACAGCATTTCTCTTTCAAGCTCTGCCATGCCCGCATTACGAAAAGGTGTTCCCACGACCACAATCTTAGAAGTCGAAGCCAGTACATTTCCTTCTTCATCAGTAATAACTGATATCGCACCCGGCTGGTTAATGCCTTTGACAGTATCACCTAAAATAGTAAGTTCAATATCTGCTAAAGCGACACCATCATTCATCACTTTAATAATTGAAACAACATCATTCCCTGTAGTTGCATCAGGGTAAACTGCTGTTATATCCAATACATTACTGGCTTTAGCTTGACTGTACCAAGGACGCTTTGTTGGGTCATATAATTCAGGTTTTGCAACACCATCAACCCACGCATCACCAACCGATGTTGAATATGCTCTACCATCATCAAAACCAATATATATTGCAGTAACATCACCTGCAGTTTGCGCTAATTTAGCAATACCAACAAAATTATCTTGATAAGAGCCATTAACATAATTATTAGCCAATTCATCAATTAATTTAGCTTTAGACTGAAACCATGTTTCAACTTTATCGGCTTCATAACGAATCATGCCTTGGGATGTTTCATTCACGTTTTCAACCGTATTATTTCGAATTTCATTATAAGACATCCAATTGGAGACTAATAAACAAAAGACGATTAAGCCACTCATTGATACAATCAGAGCACTTCTAAATCCAAGCATTTTTTTCATATTATAACTCTCGATTAATTTTTTTTATAAACGACATTCAGGTTTAGGACAACGCAAAATAATTTAGTCCTGAATGTACTTTTTCCATACGGGTTGCAATTTTCCATTTTTGTTCAGTGTTGCAAGCTCTTTTGTAAATAGTTCAATGACACAGTTTGATGTATCTTTGTGAAAGACGAAGTTAACATCTGAATCATCTTTTAATAAATGAAGAGACGTAATAGTACTTTTTTCAACCCCTAATTTTTTCAGTTGGTAATACGTTACATCTTCTGAGTAAGCAATGGCATCTACACGTTTGCGTAGTAACATTTCCAACATGCTGACAGCAGATATTGTTTCAACCTGCTTCGCTGGATTTTTTTGAATATTTAGTAATTTTTGACCGATATCTCCTCTTACAACAGCAATAGTTAATTCATCAAAAGTTTTGTTTTTCAAGGTGTCAATATTTGACGTTAAAGCCAAAACAGATATTTTTGTAGTGATAGGTAGAGGCACAAGTTGAAACTTATTTGCTCGCTCTGGTGTTGTCACCATAGAAAAAGCACCATAATCAGAATAACGTTCCATATACATTATCAACCTAGCCCAGGGTAAAACAATGATATTATTACCTCTTTTTTTTATGCTAAGTTCATTGTAGATCATAGCTAAAATTTCAGGTACAGCTCCCACTAAACGACCTGATTCATCAAGATAGTTATAAGGAGGATAATCTTCTGTTACCCAATGAAGTTTAGATAAAAATAACTTACTTTTACTTTCTGTACACGCAAAGGTTGATGAAGCGAATAATAATAGTATTAAACCAGTTAAAAATTTTATCATTTAAAATTGCCTGAGTGTAATACCAGTCGGACGTCTTTATTGATCCATTCGGTATAAGTTATTTGTAGGCTCATTAAGTGCCCTAACCAAACAATCAATTGTCATTTTTAATTTGCTTCCTTTGCTTTATAAAAACATCCTAGTATACGAGGTAAAAACAATTGAATTGATATTTCAAAAATTAAGTATAGTCAAAGATTACCTATAGTTAAGTATAATTTCATCTCTATTCTCTTACTGGCCATCAGTGCTGTATTATTTGCTCTGAAGCTTGAGAAGTTAACGAATATTATAGGTGCTTAAAACTTGATTGGTTTAACAGGTATGATGATAAAAATTGACAGGATTAAACGATGAATATCGTTCAATCCTGTTTAGAACTTGAATTAAGATAGGCTAACTGTGGACGTTATCTTATATCACTAACTTCAGCCTCTAAAATAGCGCTGCTCAACAAATGGCATTTTTTGAATTAGCATTGGTAGTTTTTTACCACGAACTTCGGCAAAAATTTCCGTATCTAATACTGCATATTGAGTTTGAACATAACCCATGGCAATAGGAGAGCCTTTAGTTGGCCCTGCTGTACCACTAGTTACTACGCCAATTTCGTCGCCTTGGGCATTGAATAACTTGATGCCTTCTCGTACAGGGGCTTTTCCTAAACCAACCATACCGATGCGTTTACGCGCAACGTCTTTTGTTGCGATTTGATCAAGAATGATATCTGCGCCTGGGAAACCACCAGCACGTGCACCATCAGTGCGTCTTATCTTGCTAATTGCCCATAACAAACTTGCTTCTACTGGCGTTGTTGTTTGGTCAATATCATGGCCATATAAACATAAACCTGACTCTAAACGAAGAGAATCACGTGCACCTAAACCAATCCACTCAATTTCTTCCTCAGCTAACATTAAGCGAGTAATACGCTCTGCATGTTCACCAGGAATTGAGATTTCAAAACCATCTTCACCGGTATAACCAGCTCGGCCGATAATACATTGAGCGCCAGCGAAATCTACCACACGAGAATCCATGAATACCATATCAGCAGACTCAGGTAATAAGCGTTTTAATACTTCACCCGCTTTTGGTCCCTGTAAAGCCAATAAAGCGCGGCCTTCTAGTATTTCTATTTCAACATCTGCAGGTAGGTGTTTTTGCATGTGCGCAATATCTTGCGCTTTACAGGCGGCATTGACGACAACAAATAAATGGTCACCAAAGTTGCTCACCATTAAATCATCAAGCAAACCACCTTGATCATTGGTAAATAGTGCATAACGCTGTTTACCCTGAGGTAAATCGATAATATCAACCGGCACTAATGTTTCTAATGCGGCGGCAGCATTTTTTCCAACTAGTTTTAATTGCCCCATATGAGAGACATCGAACAACCCTGCTTGAGCACGTGTATGTAAATGCTCTTTCTTAACGCCCATTTCGTACTGTACCGGCATATCATAACCAGCAAATGGTACCATTTTACCACCAGCTTCAATATGAAGGTCATAACATGGAGTTTTGAGCAGTTCTTGATTTGATTCAGTCATAAGATCTCCGTAAACCGCCCATAAAGGGCGGTCCAAAGTATAGTTTGAAATAGCAGGTAATTAGTCTGCTTGTTTTGTCATTTCAGCAGGAGCTTTGCCGCCGCTAACAAAATATTCGCGGGTTAATTTAATCACTATCGGACTTAGTAATACTAGT
Source organism: Colwellia psychrerythraea 34H (assembly GCF_000012325.1). NCBI lineage: Bacteria > Pseudomonadati > Pseudomonadota > Gammaproteobacteria > Alteromonadales > Colwelliaceae > Colwellia > Colwellia psychrerythraea. Next base: position 4,008,809 of record NC_003910.7, read on the forward strand.
GCGATTAAGTTAGGAATTGCCATTAACGCGTTCATTGTATCAGCAAGTAACCAGATGAATTCTAATGAACCAATAGCGCCAACAGGTACTACTAAAATCCAAAGAATACGGAAAGGCATAATCGCTTTAACACCAAAGAAGTACTGTACACATTTCTCACCGTATACACTCCAACCTAGGATAGTTGTAAATGCAAAAACAGTAAGAGCAATAGCTACAATGTAGTTACCATATGGGATCGCTGTGGCGAAAGCATTGGATGTTAATTCAGCACCCGTTGAACCAGATGTCCACTCACCAGAAACTACAATAGCTAAACCAGTAATTGAACAAACAACTAATGTATCAATGAACGTACCTAACATGCCAACAAGGCCTTGAGCTACAGGGTTATTAGTTTTAGCCGCGGCATGAGCGATAGGAGCACTACCTAGACCAGCTTCATTTGAGAATACACCACGAGCCACACCGAAACGAATAGCAGCCCAAACAGCAGCACCGGCGAATCCACCTTCAGCAGCAGTTTCTGTAAATGCACTTTCAAAAATTAGAGCGATAGCAGCAGGAAGTTCAGCGGCATGTACCATCAACACAACAATACCACAACTGATGTAGAAGATTGCCATTAGAGGAACAAGTTTACCAGCAACATCACCAATACGTTTAATACCACCCATAAGCACTAAACCTACAAGTACCATTAAGATAATACCGGTAGCAACAGGCGGAACACCAAAGCTACTTTCAAGTGCATTGGCAACTGAGTTTGATTGTACTGTGTTACCAATACCAAAAGCGGCGATAGAACCGAAGAGTGCGAATGCACCACCTAACCAACCCCATCTGCTTGATAAACCATTTTTGATGTAGTACATCGGACCACCAATGTGGTTTCCGTTAGCATCTACTTCACGATAGCGTACAGCAAGTACCGCTTCAGCGAATTTAGTTGCCATACCTACTAAGGCAGTACACCACATCCAAAATAGAGCACCTGGGCCACCTAGGAATATAGCAGTTGCAACACCTGCGATATTACCAGTACCGATAGTTGCAGATAGTGAGGTCATTAATGCATTAAAAGGGCTTATTTCACCTTTTGCACTTTTATCTTCATCTGGGATACGGCCAGTCCAAAGTAATCTAAAGCCTGTACCTAACTTAAGGATTGGCATAAATCGTAAACCGACCATTAAGAATAAACCAACACCAAGTATCATAACTAGCATTGGGACGCCCCAAACCAAGCTATTGAGACTGGAAATTAAACCCGTTAAAAATTCCATAATAATTTCTCTCTGTTGTAATATTTTGTTTATATTTATGTATCAACCTAGTGTTGATTTTATTATTTAGTAAATAATCGAAGACTTTCAAAGAAGATGAACAAAAGTTTCCAATAGGAAACAAGCTAGCTAAAAATATGAGGAATTGCAAGTTTTAAATTGGAATAGTTGAGCTTTATTTTTTGTAATTATAGTGATTACAAAATAAAACACTTGTTCTAAAAAAAGCATTAATAACTTTGAATACAAGGCATTACGAGATGTGTCTTTGTGGGGTTCAATTGACTTTAGCAGAGACTAAAGACAATTGACTTAATCTGGCGGGCAAGAGTTATTCTGCAGTAATCCACAATATCAGTGCATCCTCTTTGCTAGTAGATATGACTAGATGTCCCATGGTCGCATCGTAATAGGCGCTATCTCCCACCACTAAGGCTGCAGGCTCATAAAACTCGGTCAATAGCTGAACTTCACCTTCTAAAACCAGCAGGAATTCTTCACCTTCATGACGAACCCACTCTCCGAAGTGTTCAAAGTTTCTCGCATGCACCCTACTCTTGTAGGGCATCATCTTCTTGTTTCTAAGCTGTGTAGACAACAGCTCGTGCTCATAAGTTAACGTGGCATGAGGTCTGCCTTGCCCGCCTAAAGTTACGTCTCGTCTACCAGTAACTTTCGTTTCTTTGGGTTTGGTAAATAGCTGAGGTAATTCAATATTAAGCCCTGAAGCCAACTTTTGCATGACACTAAAGGTTGGTGAAATTTGCTCATTTTCAATCTTAGACAAGGTAGAGCGCGCCAATCCCGTACGCTTGCTTGCTTCTTCAAGCGTCAATTTGTTTTCAGTACGAATAGCTTTAAGCTGCACGCCTATAGTAGCTTTCTCTACTACTCGCTTATTGTTCTCATGGTCTCCAATAGTCATTGAAGGATACTTATCAACCTTATCTTGCTCGCTCATCGTACCACCTAGCTATAATATTTTGTTTCAACAATAGTGGCACATTAATATCCTATACAGAACTCTTTTAGGAAACTATCAAGGGGATAGTGCGACATTGACTAGACTTTATTGAAAAAAAGTTTCCTATAGGAAACTTTTATTTGCATTTATAAATATTGCCTGTTATGTTTTATACGTGTTCGAAATTCAATCAATAGAAAAATCAGTACTAGAAAGGTAGTTGATTCGTGAACACTAATAGATAAAAGGTATAGCACCGACAATATCTCCGCCTTTGATAAAGCAGTCTTACGATGCATCAAACAGGCATAGATATGATAAATAAATATAACGAAAAGTCTCAGGGTGGTTTAGCAATAAACGCAGTAACCTGTAAATAAAGACTATCAAACATAATCATTAGGTTACTGAATGCATATTCATAACGCTTAACTATTGAGGAATACAACAATGAAAAACACTTACACATCTGGTGAACTAGAACAATTTTTTTCAAGCGATCTATCTTCTACTGATGGCGCAGTTCAAGTGGCTATAGACCTTGAAGAAGCGCGTCAAAATCAACAAATAGAATTAATCGCTTCAGAGAACATTGTTTCAAAAGCAGTTATGGAAGCTCAAGGCACGGTATTAACAAATAAATACGCTGAAGGTTACCCTGGCCGTCGTTACTATGGTGGTTGTGAGCATGTTGATCTAGTTGAAACATTGGCGATTGATAGAGCCAAACTTATTTTTAAAGCTGATTTCGTTAACGTACAACCTCATTCAGGCGCACAAGCTAATGGCGCAGTAATGCTTGCTTTAGTTAAGCCGGGCGATACAATTTTAGGCATGTCACTTGATGCTGGCGGCCATTTAACCCATGGCGCTAAACCTGCCCAATCAGGCAAGTGGTTCAATGCTATTCATTACGGCGTGCGCAAAGATGATATGCGTATCGATTATGACCAAGTATTAGCCCTGGCTATAGAACATCAGCCAAAAATGATCATTGCTGGTGGCTCAGCAATTCCTCGTCAAATAGATTTTGCTAAGTTCCGTGAAATTGCCGATCAAGTTGGTGCCATCTTAATGGTTGATATGGCCCATATTGCTGGTTTAGTCGCTGCGGGTGCACATCAAAATCCACTCCCTTTCGCCGATGTAGTTACTACAACAACGCATAAAACATTAAGAGGCCCTCGTGGCGGCTTAATTTTAACCAACAACCCAGATGTCGCGAAGAAAATTAATTCGGCCGTATTCCCTGGTTTGCAAGGTGGCCCATTAATGCACGTTATTGCGGCAAAAGCAGTCGCTTTAGGCGAAGTACTAGAGCCTTCTTTTGGTGCCTATATTAAACAAGTATTAAGTAACGCTAGAGTCCTAGCTAGCACATTGCAACAACGAGGTTGTGACATAGTTACCGATGGTACTGACACCCATTTAATGCTGGTTGACTTACGTCCTAAAGGATTGAAAGGAAATACCACAGAAGAAAGTTTAGAACGAGCAGGTATTACCTGTAACAAAAATGGTATCCCATTCGATTCAGAAAAACCTATGGTAACTTCTGGTATTCGCTTAGGTACACCAGCAGGTACTAGCCGTGGTTTTGGTAATGATGAGTTTGAATTAATTGGACAGTGGATTGGTGATGTTCTTGATGGTTTAGTTGCAAATCCCGAGGACAATAGCGTAGCAGAACAAAAAGTTTTACAGCAAGTTCAACAACTGTGCTTGAGATTCCCTTTATATAGCTAAGCAACTAATTAATTCCACAATAAGTTCAACTATAAAAATAGGATTATTACCATGAGCACAGTAGAAAAAGATTATCAATTTGCCCCAAGTCACGAGTGGGTTAAAAATAACAACGACGGTACTGTTACTATCGGTATTTCAAACCACGCGCAAGAATTGCTAGGTGATGTTGTTTTCATTGAATTACCAGAACAAGGCGATGAAATAACGGCAGGCGAACAATTTACCCTCGTAGAATCAGTAAAAGCCGCTTCAGACGTATATGCGCCTGTTTCGGGTGAAATCATTGAAATTAATGAAGCACTAGAAGACTCACCAGAGTCAATTAACCAATCGGCATTTGTTGAAGGCTGGATTGTAAAAGTTAAGCTTTCAGAGCCTGAGCAGTTAGAAAACTTACTCAGTTATGAGGCATATAATGCCGGTATCGAAGAATAATTAGATATCTGCACATGCTTAACATTTACTAGACGTTATACTGGAGCTTTCATGACTAACAATAATTTATTAGCACAACTGAATGATAACTTAGATTTTATCAGTCGACATAATGGCCCTGATCGAACCCAACAACAGCATATGTTAGACACGCTGAAAGTAGACTCTATCGAACAAATGATCGATAAAACAGTACCCGATAATATTCGCCTTTTGCAGCCAATGGCATTAGCAAAACCGCAAAGCGAAATTGAAATGTTAGCTACACTCAAAGGTATAGCGTCAAAAAACAAAGTAAACAGAAGTTATATTGGACAAGGGTATTATGATACCCATGTCCCTCACGTTATTTTACGTAATGTCTTCGAAAACCCTGGCTGGTATACCGCTTATACGCCTTATCAGCCAGAAATTTCACAAGGTCGTTTAGAAGCACTGCTTAATTTTCAACAAATGATCACAGATCTTACCGCAATGGAATTATCCAATGCGTCTTTGCTAGATGAAGCCACTGCAGCTGCAGAAGCAATGAGCTTATGTAAGCGTGCCAGTAAAAATAAAAGTAATGTCTTTTTTGTTAGTGACGATGTTCACCCGCAAACATTAGACGTCATCAATACCCGAGCAAAGTATTTCTCTTTTGAGGTTGTGGTAGCCCCCTGCTCAGAACTAGAAAATCATGATGTGTTTGGCGCTTTGTTGCAATATCCCGGCACAACAGGACAAGTACATAATTTAGAAAAAATCATAGAACAAGCCCATAGCAAAAAAACCTTAGTTGCAGTTGCCGCTGACTTACTGGCGTTAACCGTACTTAAAGCCCCTGGCGAAATGGGCGCGGATGTTGTTATAGGTAGTGCTCAACGCTTTGGCGTTCCAATGGGTTACGGTGGTCCACATGCTGCATTCATGGCCACTAAAGAAAAGTATAAACGTACCATCCCTGGTCGAGTTATTGGTGTTTCAATTGACTCAAAGGGTAAACCTGCTTTACGTATGGCGATGCAAACTCGAGAACAACATATTAGGCGAGAAAAAGCCAATTCGAATATTTGTACCGCGCAAGCATTACTTGCCAATATGGCATCATTTTATGCCGTATATCATGGCCCGCAAGGGTTGCGAAAAATGGGTCGACGCGTGAATCGTTTAACATCAGTGCTCGCTGCAGGTTTGCAAAAAGCAGGTATTGAACTGGTCCATAATGATTTCTTCGATACGATTACCCTACAAACAAATGAAAAAACTGATGCTATTTATCAACGCGCATTAGCTGCAGACCTTAATTTGCGCTTATTACCTGATCAACTTGGTATCAGTTTAGATGAAACCACAACGTCTGCTGACGTTGAAGCATTATGGTTAGCCATTACTGAACAATCTTTTAACGTCGATGATATTGAACAAACACTAAGTGCAGAGTTTTGTAACATACCTGCAGATTGTCAGCGTACTAGTGAGTATTTAAGTCACCCAGTGTTTAATAGTTATCACAGTGAAACACGTATGTTGCGTTATTTAAAAAGTCTTGAAAATAAAGACTTTTCATTAACTCACGGCATGATACCGCTGGGCTCTTGTACAATGAAACTCAATGCTACCGCGCAAATGATCCCTGTTACCTGGCCTGAATTTTCACGCATGCACCCTTTTGCACCAAGCGATCAATGTACAGGATATGAAACCTTAGCTGAAAGCTTTAGCGACATGCTAATAGAAATCACTGGATATGACGCTTTTTCATTACAGCCAAACTCTGGTGCGCAAGGTGAATATGCCGGACTTATCGCCATTCAACGTTACCACGCCTCTCGCGGTGAAGATTATCGAAATATCTGCTTAATTCCTAGCTCTGCACACGGTACTAACCCTGCCAGTGCTTCCATGGTATCAATGCGTATTGTGCTGGTTAATTGTGATAAAGAAGGCAATGTTGACCTAGATGATTTGAAGGAAAAAATAAACCTTCATCGTGATCAACTCTCTGCAATGATGATCACTTATCCTTCAACACATGGCGTTTATGAAGAAAGCATCAAAGAAATTTGCGAGCTTATTCACGAAGCTGGTGGTCAAGTTTATCTTGATGGTGCCAATATGAATGCTCAAGTAGGGTTAACTTCGCCTGGTTTCATTGGCGCTGATGTCTCTCATCTCAACCTACATAAAACATTTTGTATTCCGCACGGCGGCGGTGGCCCAGGTATGGGACCTATAGGTGTTAAATCACACTTAGCCGACTTTTTGCCAGGGCACAGTGTTACTAATACAGTAGGCGCAGTATCAGCAACCGCACTAGGTAGTGCTTCTATTTTACCTATTTCTTGGGCCTACATTGCTTTAATGGGCGCTGAAGGACTAAAATCAGCCACTGAGCTCGCTATTTTAAATGCTAACTACATTATGGAAAAACTCAGCCCGCACTACCCTATATTATTCAGAGGTAAGCAAGGACGTGTTGCTCATGAATGTATTATTGACCTCAGACCATTGAAAGAGTCTTCCGGTATCAGTGAAGAAGATGTTGCGAAACGTTTAATGGATTTTGGCTTTCATGCACCAACCATGTCATTTCCTGTCGCTGGCACCTTGATGATTGAACCAACTGAGAGTGAGTCTTTAGAAGAATTAGATAAATTTATTGATGCACTGATTACGATTCGCCATGAAATAGCGAAAGTTGAAGAGGGAACTTGGACACTTGCCGATAACCCACTAGTCAATGCACCTCACACATTAAACGATCTGACCGGTAGTGACTGGCCTCGTGCTTATTCACGCTTAACCGCTTGTTATCCGAGTAGTTGTCCGAGCCAACCAAAATTTTGGCCAACAACTAACCGTATTGACAATGTCTACGGGGATCGAAACCTAATTTGTAGCTGTCCTCCGATTGAGAGCTACCAATCAACTGATACATAAGTATCTATAATAAACTAGCGCGTAACTTAGCTAATATAAGTTATTCGCTTGAATAAATAACTACAACTACAACATGAATACGGGGAAAACCATGAATAACTTTAAAATCAAAAAATCATTAATCGCTTTAGCACTTGTTTTACCAGCCTTTGCTTCTTATGCAGAAACGTCTGAAGAAAACTTGAAAAAACAGCTTACTGAAATTCAAACGCGTTTAGCACAATTAGAAGAGTCTAAAGAGCCAGCGGCTACTTCAGACAATACCTCTATTAATTTTTACGGTTCTTTACGTCCTACTTTTGGTCTAACAAGCACTGATTCTGCTGATAGCTGGGATGTTGGTGATGCATTATCACGTATCGGTATCGCAGCAGAGCATAAATTAAGCAATGGTATGACTGGTTTTGCAAAAGGTGAGTTTAAAGTTCAAATTCAAGGTGATGCGAGTTTTGGCGATGCACGTAAAGCATATGTTGGTATAAAGGGTGATTTTGGTCGTGTTGCCATTGGTAAACAGGATACAACTCAATACGCAATCATTGGTGACCCAGTTGATATTTTCAACCGTGCATCAACACCACTTGCCTATGATGACGCTAGCCCATTCCGTCAACAAGAAATGGTTAGCTACAGAAAGAACTTTGGTAACTTAGAATTTCGCATTGAAGGTCAATTCAAAGGCGAAACAGATATTGAAGGTAGTGATTTAGTTAACGGTGGTTTTAAATATTCTGGTGATAGCTTTACTTTAGCTGCTGCTTACCTAACTAGAGACATGCCTGGTACTGATGAAAACACAGTAGGTGTATCTGGTTCAAAATCATTTGGTGACTTATATATTGCCGCAGCTTATCAAGACATTGACCGTGGTGGTAATGGTCAAGATAGAACGACTATTGATTTAGTTGGTGCATACAAAATTAATGAAATCTACAAAGTTAAAATGGGCTATTCTATATTTTCAGACGATTTAGTACCTGTAGCTAGTAAAGAAATCACTCGCATCAATGCCACAGTAGAATGGCACGGTAGCCCAGATTTCTACTTATTTGCTGAAGTTCAAAACAATAGCTATGATGATGAAGTTGCAGGTAATAAAGAAGACAGCAATCAATTTATCGTAGGTATGCGTTACAACTTCGATTATAGCTTTTAAGATAGTTTAAGCAGTCCTATCAGGATTGTTTAAACTTAAAGAAAGTTAGATATGTTACCAATGTGGTCTAGGTAACATATCGAATAAATAAGTTTTGTAATAAAAAAGTCATTGTTAAGCTATATTTAACAATGACTTTTTTGATCTTTATCACTGATATCACGCGAGCGCTGAAATAGTGATAAAACAGAACGGAAACAATAGTTCTTAGTTTATCGCTAACAATTCAACATCAAAAATTAATAATGAACCTGGCGCTATTTTTCCTGCCGCACTATCGCCATAAGCTAAATTTGATGGAATATAAAAACGTGTTTTTTCACCAACAACCATCAACTGAACACCTTCAGTCCAACCTTTGATGACTTGCTGTAAACCAAAGCCAATTGGCTCACCTCTATCTACCGAGCTATCAAATACTTTTCCATTGAGTAAAGTCCCGTGATAATGCACTGTAACTTTTGAAGAAGCACTTGGGTGCTCAGTGCCACTGCCTTCAGTTAGCACTTTGTATTGCAAGCCAGAAGCTGTTTCTAATACCCCTTCTTCACTCTTATTAGACACAAGAAAATCACTGCCTAAAGTTGCATTTAACTGGGCCGCTTTTTTGTTGTTATTTGATCGCATCAAGCTGAACACAACAATAGCAATAACAATCGCTAATAATATAAATTTACTCATTTAATAACACCTTTATTAACTCCTTTGTAGAGTCGCTTATGTAAAAATGCATGCTACTTAATTCTTCACTAATTTACTAGTTCAAAAGCTTCAAATTAGCTTATTAACTTGTTTGCCTTTCTATTGATTAAGGTCAACCTTATTAGATTGCTTAATACATCAAGATAGCCTAAATTAATGAGCTTAAAGGTAAGATTTTAATGGATTAAAAAACATGAAGTATATAGTTATAGCGCTGACCGTAATGCTACTGGTTAGCTGTACCAGCACCTCTGATTTCCCCACGATAGATGACCCTAATGTTGAGTTAACCAGTATCCAAAAACAGTACGCAGATGAATTAGCTAATATACACATTGGTGACTATATCGATTATGTTGCTAAACAATTTCCCGAGATGGTCGTCGCTTCAGACAATATGAAAAATACGATTTATGAATTTACTTACCAGCAGCAATATCTTTTAGCCGCAAATAATAATGATGAAACAAAAACCTATACTCAAACATTACGCTTTTATTTTATCAATCAAAAACTTGCCCACTGGAAGGTGAAATAGTAGTAAAGAAAAAGCCATAAATAGCAGATGTTATCTAGGCTATTTATGGCGTTAAAGTTAACTAGTGGTTAGCTAACTTAATTAAAATTGATATTGCTCTGCTGCGGCTAATAATTTTTTAGCGGTCAACTTACTGTTAGCACATGCATTAATATCTTTTTTATTAAACACCAAAATTTGATCTTTGAAACCTCGGTCCTGCTGCTTACCTGCACCTTTAATGATGAAACTAACGTACTCTTTACTCGGTACTTCTCGTAAGCCATTACCGTATAAACATAGAGTTTCAACTAGCGCATTATTCAGTGCCGAAAAATGTTCTTTTCTAGCTTTGGTTTGAGCAATTTGTTGCGCTTCTCGTTGCTTATTTAATTTAGTGACTTTTTGCTCAAGCTTAATTTTATTTTTATTTAGAGCTACACGGTTTACTTCAAGATTTTTAAGTTCAGCCTTTAACTCATTTTGAGTCTTTTTCTCAGCACGTTGTAATTGATACTCAATATCTTTACGTTGTCGGTCAATATCACGCATTTCGTAAGCAATTTCTCGTTGCTCACTACGTATCTCTCTAGCCCCTTCTCGTTGTTGCTCAAAAACTTCAATGACTCGTTCGATTTCATCTTCATGCTCTTCAAAATCAACATCGCCAAAATCAATAACCATTTCTTCATCATTTGAAATTATAATTCTATCTGCACCACTCACTGGTGCTAATGCTTCTAATGCCGCTAAAGGTGCTAGTGACTCTAATGGCGCCACCGTTTGAAAAAACTGACGATGCGAAGACCCTCTATGAGCAGAATTTATTGTAAAAATAGCCCCTTGCCCTTGTAAATAAACGCTATCAATTGAACGAATCAATGATTGATGCGAGTTTTGTGTCGCTTTGGCCGATGACAATATAATGTCATTCATAATCGATAGTTGCTTGTGCAAATGGTCATAGTTTTTATCTGCGCTTTGAGCGCTAAACGCGAGTAGTAATGTGGCGCTTACCACGGCAACTTTTGCTTTTAGGTTAGCTACGTTGCTTCGAAAATTTGTCGTTGGTAAAAATGTTGCTGATGTTTTCATAAATTTCCTCTTTATAGATAGTACTGATATCTGTTTATATGCCTGAGTTAGCCAAAGCTAACTTAGTTCTAATTGGTGATGATTTTCTAAACCAAGACTTTATACCTAACCTTTAGTGTTAACGGGTTGAGTTGTGCTGCTATCTATTTTGCCGTTTTGCTCTAGGCTGATATTTTGAAAACTAATTTCTCGTTCAAGTTGTTTAAATTTAATTTTCTGTGCTAATTGTTCATCTTGCCGCTGTGCATTAAAAAAGCTGATGAAGTCACTCATATCTTCTTTACGTTCTTTTCTAGACGCGCCAATCACGTAACCGACCAAAGCAAGGTTATTACTTTGTTGTTGCTCGCTAATATCAGTACGGTAATTAGCTAAAATAACTTGTTGCTCCGCCGCAAATTCACGTAATTTTAAATTTACTAATCTTTCGATGTCACTGTTGTCTTTGTTTGCTAAAGTGCTGGTTAACTGGGCAGCTACTTTTTGCTGAACTTGTTGATCAATCATCGCTGTTACTTGCTGATCAAATGCTTGTTGATCAAAGCCTTTATCCTGCATAAAGGTCATTACAATGGTGATAGCAACTGCTGAGCACACCATTGATAACGAGGGAACACCTAACCACAGTCCCCAATTAATGGAGTGACCTTTAGTCTTGTTATTTTCCGTCTCAAAATGCTGTTCAAATGCTTGTGCTCTATGCCAATCAGGCACTTCTTGCTCAGCTTCAACACTTGCTTGATGGGCAAGACTTTCACTAAATAATGCTCGTTCATCTTCACTCATTTGAGCATTCGTTGATTTTGGCTTAGACATACTCCACCCCTACCTTGATAATTTGATCATCGACTAAGTGCAGCTTTAATTTGTCGAGTGCGCTATACAGTTGTGACTTTGCTGTATTGGTTGAAATACCTAACTGCTGGCTAATATCTTCGAAAGTGCATTGTTGAAAAAACTTTAACTCAACGACTAATTTCTGTTTAACGGGTAAATGCTGCATAGCCTCTAACAAAGCACTACTTTGTTGCTGAATTTGTAAGTTTTTCTCTAGACAGACTGACTCTTCATCCTCTTGCTCTGGCACATCATCAAGTGATTGCATCGGCCGTTTTCGTCGGTAATATTCGAGACAACGATAATGAGCAATTTTAAATAGCCAATTCTTAAAAGGACATTCACCGCGAAATTTAGATAAATTTCGAAATAATGCGATGAAAATATCTTGCATCAAATCCATGGCATCTGCTGGATTATTCACCATGCGTAAAGCGTAGTTATAGAGATTTTTCTCATAACGCTTTACCAGCGTTAACCATGCAGATTTTTTACCTTTTAGCGCTTGCGCTATGAGCGTTTCATCGCTTCTTTCAAACACAAAGGCTCCTTTTTTATAATTATTAGTAATATTTTGATTATGCCATTGTTAACAACATAAGCTTCATTGTTACTTGGGTTCAACTATAAAGTAGTGTTGGTTAGCAAAATAGTTTGAAAAAATTTAATGTTTTTTTAATCATGCTTTTTATATTGTTCATTTTATTGCAGATATCAAACACCTCTCTATAAAGACTGTGGCATGAAAATCTGCACATAAAAAAGCCCTTTACCGACATTATCGATAAAGGGCTTTATAACTCACTGTTAACACTGACAGTCATAACATTTGGAAATTAGAACTTCATTACCACACGACCAGTAATTTCACCATTTATCATCTCTTCAAAAATATCATTAATATCTTCAAGGGACTTTTCAATAGTAATAGCTTTTACTTTTCCGCGGGCAGCAAAGTCTAAACATTCAATCAAATCTTTACGTGTGCCAACAATAGAGCCAACAACACTAACGCCATTAAGCACAGTATCAAAAATAGGTAATGGCATATCTTCAGGGGGTAAGCCAACTAACACACACTTACCACCGCGACGAATAACTTTATAGCTTTGTTCAAAACCGCTTTTACTTACCGCAGTGCAAATACTGGCATGAACGCCTCCGGTTTCAGCGAGGACCTTAGCAACAACATCATCTCGTTTAAAGTCTAAACAAAGTGAAGCACCCAATTTTTTAGCAAGGTCTAACTTGGCCTCACCTGTATCAACCGCAATAACATTTAACCCCATGGCAACGGCATACTGTACGGCTAAATGCCCTAAACCACCGATACCAAAAATAGCGACCCATTCACCCGGTTTTGCGGTAGAAACTTTAAGTGCTTTATACGTAGTAACACCTGCGCAAAATAAGGGAGCGGCATCAACATAACTAATACCATCTGGAATTTTTACCACATAATTGCCATCTGCTTTACAGTATTCGGCATAACTGCCGTCCACTGAATAACCAGCATTTTGTTGCGATAAACATAAGTTTTCATCACCTGTTAAACAGTAATCACAATGACCACACGCACTATAAAGCCAAGGAATGCCTACGCGGTCGCCTAATTTACAATGACTGACCTGATCGCCTACTTCAACTATTTCGCCAACGCCTTCATGGCCCGGCACTAATGGCATTTTAGGTTTTACCGGCCAGTCTCCGTGACACGCATGTAAATCGGTATGGCACACTCCACAGGCATGGATCTTAACTAATACTTCATGACTTGAAATTGTTGGCTTGTCTAGTTGCTCAATTTCAAGTTTACCCTTAAATTGATGATTAACTGCTGCTTTCATAGTTGAACTCCTTTTTCAGTAATGATGGGATTTAGCTTCTAATTCATTGTAAAACCCCTGCTCAATAAGACAAGGATATAGATCAATAAAAGCGCATGAAAATTAACTATCTATTGTGTATTTAGATTAGCGAAGGAGTATTGTTTCTATCCAGAAGATATAGTGTTTTAAATAATGAAGTTAATCGATATTATGGGGGGGGGGGGGGTAAAGCAGAGGTTATTAAAGTCGCCATCCATGGCTTAAATATTTTACAGCGTATTTTGTAATGTCAGTTCTTTTATAGCAAAGTACTGACATTACATTGTCTTAGAAATTAAGTTTGTAACCTAATGCGACTTTATCAGATGCTGCATATACTGCTTCTCCTTCATCGCCTCAAGCACTTTATTTAATATAGAAGGTGCCAAGTTTAGGCTTAGAAACGGCTTAGAAGTAATAGCCGATATTAATGTTCAATCGCTTATTCCAATCATCAGCATTGCCAACTAAAGTACCACCGAGAAATGGCTGGTTTTTAGCAATAACAAAGTCAACATAAGCGTAGACGCCACCAGCACTAATTGCAACGCCCGTTGCATTCATTGTTGTATCGTCTAATCCGGCTGATTTATCAGTTATTAAGTTGTAATCGTTATAGTAAGTCAGGTTAGTGATAGGCCCAAGAGACACTGACTGGCTATAAGATAGGTTAAGGTTATATGCCGTAGCTTCCGTTGGAATTGTGTCATAGAATGCCCAAGCGCCTACAGCAACAGCATCAGAGCCGTTGTCTAGGTCATATTCATACTCTGAAGCTTGGAACATAATACCGATGTTTTCAATTTTGCTTTTTACATGAAAAGCGTATGCTGTGTGATCACCTACAGAGCCAACACCTGAGCCACCTTCAAGATCACCTGATAATAATGAGACACCCACTTCAGTATTAGAGAAGAAATTATAAGTATATCTTAAGTTTATCGTATTACTCTCGCCCATTTGTTGAGCAGGAGCACTGTAAATACCTTCACCAGCAGCAAAGTCGCGGATACCAACTACATCATAAGAATAGCGGTGAGTTTTGTCACCTGAATAACCGTCAACACCACCTTTTTCGTCATTTAAAAAATAGGCAACACGGATATCATGTTTGTCATACTTACCTGTAAATGATAAACCTGCGTCATAGTCATCTTCTAATCCAGCATAATAACCAGAGCTAAAGAAGAAGTTGTTAGAGTTATAATTTAAGTTACCAAAAGGAACTTGAGTAATACCCACTTTTCCTTCCCAGTTATCACTGAACTGGTAGCCTACATCGGCGTGGTGAATTACATTCATGTATTGATACCAGCGATATTGAGCTGACAATTTAACATCACCAATACTGCCGTTTACATCTAGACGAAAGACGTCAAAATCAAAATCTCCACCACGATCTTTATTATCATCATCATAGTCTTCATAGCTATACTGAAAACGTACAGCACCGCCAATTTTGATTTTAGGCGTTAAATCTGTAGTAGTTTTTGTATTGGTATTAACTTCTTTTTTAAGCTCAGCAACTTGTTTCTCAAGTTGTTCTAGTCGCTCAATTTTAGTGTTTTCTGTTGCCGCCCAAGCCGTTGTTGAGCTTGCTAACAATAAACCAAGTAATGGGATGGATGTTTTCATTTGTTATTCTCCAAAAGATAATTTGCATTTGTTTTTATATTATTATTTTTATATTTTTATTTCTTAGAACATATTCAGAATGCTTAACAGCGTTAAAGCTGCTTCAATATGTTCTTGTTAACTTCCAAAATAATACTAAGGAGATATCAACTAACATTGTAGTCAATTAACTTAATCACTTAATAAGAGAATCTTATATCAAGAAAAAAAACAAACGTTAAACTACCGATTAACACATTGTTATTAAACAATATAGTTACAAAATCATTACATCATAAGTAATTAAACAATGAGAAAAATAAATTATATTCAAACAAAAACATCCGCTAAAGCACCCCTATTTCGTCCGTGAATTATTTGTAGCAGGATCTTAAGATGATCTATTAGCACTAATTTTAAAATACTCACAGTTCAGATTATTGGGCAAGCTACTAGTGGATTAATTAGACAATTTAAAATACTTATCAACCAGTAATATATTTTCATTAGACTGCGATGATCCAATAATTAATACTAAAACCAATTCCATTAAATTTATTCCCACCTCAGAGCTATGTCAGAAGAGTCATAACAAACAAGATTTTTGCTGGTATAGTCATTCTATATCTCACAAATTTGTGCAGTTATTTCTTTTCTGAAAAGCTCCCAAGGGCGAGTACCTAATAAAAAGTAAAGGCTTAAATGCTGTATTATTGATTTTGATAAGGACGCTGTATGGATGCAGCTTATTAGAGAATGCAGGAGCATATCTCCTGAATAACCATTCTCTTCAATCAATGCCTTGCCTTTAAACCTTTTAATTCTCGCTGAGTGGGAAATAACTTAATGGACTTGGTATAACTAGATTTTCCATAGGGTTCTTGATTGGAAGGTCCCTTTGATACCTTCCTTTATTATCGGATTTATACTTGCATCATGCCTAACAGTAATACTTACCCTCTAAAATACCACCATGCTCATTGAACCATCCTTATTAGTAGTAGCTTTAATTGCAGTTATAGCAGGCTCTGCTCTTCAAAGTATGTCAGGCTTTGGATTAGCGGTTATCGCCTCACCTATTTTAGTCATCATTAATCCTGAATTCTTACCTGCGCCTATACTGGCATTAGGTTGTATTTTATCACTGTTAAATTGCATTCGTTATCGGCAGCAATTACATTTTAGCAATATAAAACTAGCGCTTTTGGCGCGAATTCCTGGTTCAGTACTGGGAATTGTATTGTTAGCTTTATTACCGTCAATATTTTTTTCCGTCGGTTTCTCCTTCCTTATAATACTCTCAGTGTTCCTGACTTATCGGCGTGTAGATATCCACCATTGTCCGAGAAACTTAGTATTAGCGGGATTTTTTTCAGGACTCATGGGCACCACAACGTCAGTCGGTGGCCCCCCTATTGCGTTGGTTTACCAAAATAGTAATCTCAATACGTTAAGAGCAGAACTTGGGCTTTTTTTTCTTATTGGAACACTGGTATCTCTGGCTATGTTACTGGTATCAGGCAATATAAATTATGCTCAACTGCAACTGACCTTGCCTTTGATCCCTGCGTTATTTGTCGGGTTTGCTTCTTCATTTTATTTGGATAAGTACTTAGGGCAGCGTTATTTAAAACCATTAATTGCTACGCTTTCGCTGACGTCCTGTGGCATTATTTTGCTAAAAGCCTTCCTTTATTGAAGCATTTACTAAAGGTTTTAATAAATGAAACACTAAAGAGTATTGTTATGAAATAAATGACTAAAAGATGCATCAATTAACATCAAGGCTACTATGTTTGAGCTCTCCCCCTGAATATCATTTTCCTAAATAAAGTGCTCCAAATTAACATGTTCCTCATTATGTTAGTGCGACAAATATTAAGGTGTGGTCATTGAGGCATTGAGTACTTTTGCACTTAGCTTCCCATCGTTTGCTCACTGTTATTTACCATCAATCCCACTAATAACACCACTAACACCATCCAAACTTGTGCCACTGGCAATATAAAATTGAATGGGTTGTATCCACTAAAGTGAGAAATTTAGCAACAATATAATAGTTGAGGAACACAGAGTGTTAATCGGTTAAAAACAAGCAGCACCAAATAGAAGGGAACAGAACAGAACAGAACAGAGGTATAACAAGTTCGACGCTCTGAAGACGTCCTTCCAAAGTATTACGATTTTTAATAATAAAAAACCGGCAAAGTGCCGGCTTTTTATTTTAATCTAAGTGCGATTCAAAATATTAATCACACTTTTTAAAGATACTTATTGTGGTACTGCCGCATAAGCAACAACTTCACACAACATTTCTTCACGTGCCAAACCGGCAACAATCATTGCGGCTCGGTTAGGATATGGTGCTTGAAAGTACTCAGCATACACTTTGTTAAACACCGGTAATTGGTCGCGCGCAGTGACATAAATAAGTACTTGCGTCACATCGTCCATAGTCAAATTGGCAGCTTCAATAGTGTGCTTAAAGTTTTCCATTGTTTGACGTGCTTGCGCTTCAATACCACCTTCAACTACCTGCCCTTCTGCATTAATTGGGATCTGAGCTGTTGATAAAGTGTTATTAGCAATAATTGCCCATTCTAACGGTGCTTTCGAAGCAAATAGTTCTGTTTTTACTGGTGTTTTCATAATTTTACTCTGTAATTAAATTTAATCGATAACGTAACGCTTTAACAATAAATAGCTTATTAGCGTAGGAAGCGTTTGTCTTCATAATGCGGGGATTAACCATCATGATAAGCCCCCTTAAATTAAGGTACCTACCATGATTAATTAATTTGACTTATAACCCTTGCTCGTCAGCCATCTTGCGAGCAATTTGCGGTGCATTCCATAAGGACGGTAATAAGACCAGGGATACAGGTACTGCCGTTACTACAATAAAGGATTGCAATGCCGATATACCACCTGAGCCAATAGAGATAAGCAAAGCTGCCATAACCCCCATCATAACGCCCCAGAACACACGTAAAGAACTCTGTGGTGAATCAGTACCAGTCATTACCATAGATACTGAGAATGTCATTGAATCGCCCGTAGTCGCTACAAAGATAGTCGTTAATATCAAGAACAAGAATGATATTATCCAACCAAATGGCAACTGCTCTGTAATAGCCAGTAATGCTGCTGGTAAATTAAAACCAGTGAAAGGTTCTGAAATAACACCTGGTGTCGCTAACTCAAACGCTAAACCACTGCCACCTACAATAGTGAACCAAAAACAGGTGATAACCGGCGCAACCACTGAAATAGTTAAGATCATCTGACGGATAGTACGACCGCGAGAGATACGCGCAACAAACATCGCCATTAACGGACCGTAACCTAAGAACCATCCCCAAAAGAACACAGTCCACCAGTCAAGCCATGCAGTATTTGCACGATAAGTCGCCATTGGAATAAAGTTATTTAGGTAAAGACCAAAAGAGTGCAAGTAACTGTCAAAGATAAAAGCAGTAGGGCCAAATATTAAAATAAATGCCATTAAGAAAATTGCTAAAATAATATTGATACTACTTAAAAGTTGGATGCCTTTAGTAACACCACTCACAGCAGAAATAGTATAGATACAAATAAGACCAACTAATATGGATACTTGTGTTACGTAGGTATCAGGAATACCAAACAGTTTTTCTAAGCCAAAGCTTACCTGTAAACCAAGGAAACCAATAGGTCCAACCGTACCTGCCACTACAGCGAGTACACAACAAGAGTCAACCAGAGTACCAAAAGCACCTTTCATTACCTTGTCACCAAAAACAGGATAAAGTAAAGTACGCGGTTTTAACGGTAAGCCCTTTTCATAATGCAAATACATAAGCACTACGCCAGTCAAACTACCTAGAATGGCCCAAGCTAAAAAGCCCCAATGCATAAAGCTTTGTGCTAACGCATTATAAGCCGCTTCAGTTGTTCCTGTTTCCCCACCAAAATAAGGAGATGGGGAAGTAAAATGCGCCATTGGCTCAGCAGCAGCCCAAAAGACACCGCCACCCGCAAGTAGCGTACACATGATGATAGAAATCCATTTAAAGGTCGACATCTCAGGCGACTTTAGTCCCCCTAACACAACGCCACCAGTTCGACTTACCGCCATAAAGATCCCAATAACAAAAGTCAGGAGCAGGAGTACTTGCCAGTAAGCGCCAAAGATTTTAGTTGATGCTGCAAAGGTTGAATTAACCCAGTTAGACACCATTTTGATATCGTACAATGCGAGGATACAAAATAGCACAAGCGCGCCACCACTGATCAAAAATACGGGTATATCTACCCCTTCTAGGAATTTGATTTTAGGCATTTTAACCTCGCTCTCTTCCGCAATAGCTTTAGAAGTATTCATTATTATAGTCTCCTGATAGATCTCTTATCGTTATAATTTATATGTCACTATCCCTATATTGATTTCATACCAAACAAACTAACTTTTTTGATCAACTTTACATGATCAATCATTCAATCTATTTGGTATTGCTCAATACAAACTAGCGCTTTAACACTTGTGGTTTTAAACCCTCATCGAGTAAGTTCAACCAGTTCATGCCCATGACTTTGGCGATATCTTCCGTCCTAAAGCCTCGGTTTTGTAAACCTTTTGTAATATTTGGAAAGTCACGGCTATCACGAAACCAGGATAACGGACGAGGCCAATCAGCATTTGCTTTTGAGCCTTCTCCATAATCCATTTCCTTTGACCAACGTCCATTACGCATCCATTCAAGTACAGATAAGGGTTGTTCTTGACACAAATCTGTACCGATTCCAATATGATCAATGCCCATTAAATCTGCGGTATTAGCCACCATGTCGCAAAAATCATCCAAGCTACAATCAGGGCCATTTTTAAGATGAAACGGGTAAAGGCTAAAACCTAATAACCCACCTGATTCTCCCAATGCTTTTAGCACTGTGTCCGACTTATTGCGCTTGGCTTCATGAAAACTGTTCGGGTTGGCATGTGAGATCACAATAGGACGCTCTGATATATCTATCGCCTCTAAAGTACTGCGCTCTGCACTGTGGCTCATATCTACCACCATACCAACACGGTTCATTTCCTTGATTACTTGTTTACCAAAGCGAGTAACGCCACTATCTTCTGCTTCATAACAACCACAAGCCAATAAGCTTTGATTGTTATAAGTAAGCTGCATAATCATCAAGTTGAGTTCACGCATGATCTCAACCATGCCAATATCATCTTCAATGGGTGAACAGTTCTGCGCACCAAACATGATGCCGACCTTACCTAATTGTTTGGCAAGACGAATATCCGCCGCGCTTTTCACCGGCATGATCAAATCATGATGGATCTCAAACTGGCGATTCCATTCACCTATTCGCAATAATGTTTCTCTAATTTGTTCGTGGTAAACAACGGTGACATGCACCATAGTTACACCACCTTCTTTAAGCTGCTGAAAAATAGCCCGGTTCCAATTTGAGTACTGCAGGCCGTCAATGACAATAAGATCGTTATGCATAATGACTACTCGATTTATGAACGGATATAAGTGGTTTTTACGATAGTGTAAAATTCTTTTGCGTAGCTACCCATTTCACGTGAGCCAAAACTAGAATCTTTACGGCCACCAAAAGGTACGTGATAATCAGTACCTGCTGTTGGCAAGTTAACCATTGCACAACCTGTTTGAGCATTGCGTTTGAAGTGCGTTGCATATTTAAGAGATTGCGTACAAATACCGCCAACCAAACCATAATTGGTGTCGTTCAGTGTGGCTAACGCTTCGTCGTAATCTTTCACTTTAATCACACAAGCGATAGGCGCAAAAGCTTCGTCACGGTTAATCGTCATGGCATTGGTAGTTTCAGTGAATAAAGCTGGCGTTAAGTAATAACCCTCAGTTTCTTCAGTGATAACATCACCGCCACTGACTAACTTGCCACCTTC